>JARLGY010000064.1 GCA_031292525.1 Flavipsychrobacter sp.
AACCTGTGCCTGCAGCAGTAGTAGATGGTATAGTACCGGTAATAGTACCAGAACTCGTTGATGTAACACTGCCGATATTTACAGGACTCGAAAAACTACCCGAAGAATTAGACAACTGAAGCGTAAAGGTGTTGGTACTACTGTAACTTCCAGACTCTGTATATGGCACAGAGATGGTACCACCAGCACACTTTAATGTATCGGTGAACGGCTGATTTATTGTTATATCATTACCATTGCAACTAGAGCCTATTGCGGCGTCTGATAAAACACCATTCCATATTTTTATGTTATCTATAGCACCATTCAGCCAATACGGAAAAGTTGTTCCCCCAGCCGGATAATAACCAAAACTAAGTATGGGCTGAATACTATTTATATTGCTATAATTAAAAACACTAGCAATTAAAACAGAATCAATAGCAGTGCCATTAATATACAACTTCATTTTACTTCCGTCGTAAGTGACTGTATGGCAATACCAAACCCCAGGTGTGATATAATTACCATCATGAACACCAACAGTAGCAGTACCAGAAACACCATCTACAAATTCAGTATTGTTAGGACTGTATGTCGAACAACTATTATCGTGAGGATTATCGCCGATACCCATGTTATACCACGTGTTTGTTGCCTGGGCACCGCGATTAACAATAAATTCCGCCTGGCATGTATTGGGGTTAAAACTATCAATTTTAACAACTGCCTGGATTGTAAATGTTGACAGATTCAATATTGAATCATAGGGAACATCAATATGCGAACTAGTCCCATTAAAATGATATGCAGTATTCGCTGTTCCTGCCTGACCTGAAGTTAGTGTTGCATTGTAAACCGTCCCGTTCAAGCCATGCCCTGACCCATCATTAGCATTGCCATTAAAATTCCATGAACCAACAAGGGTTTGGGCATTTACAAAAGAAGAAGAAAATAGGGCAAAGCAGAGTGCAAATACATGCAAATGCGTAAAATATCTGTTCATAATGAAAATAAAAAACAATATTAAGAAATAATATTCAATGTAAATAATACCATTATACTAATATCCAGCATAGTAATTTATTGTTAATGAGGAGTGTTTTTGCTGTAACAGGAATGGCCTATATTTGAAGTCTGTATGCGCAATATAAAGATCATCGAAGTACAATCTGAGATAGGTGCCGGCACACGAGGTGCGAGCCTGGGTATTGACGCTATTAAAATAGCTGCCCTTGATTTTATGAGCAGCTTTTTTGTAAACTTTCCTTCAGAAATTGTGCAGACGGAGAACAGGCTATTATACGAACCTGTAGCATCGCCATATGCAAAACGGATACAAGGGGTATATACTATGTACGATCGCGTATCTAAGGCGGTATGCGATACTATAAAATCAGGAATCTTTCCTTTGGTACTGGCGGGCGACCATAGCACAGCAGGAGGTACAATTGCCGGTATAAAAATGGCCAAGCCGAAAAGCAGGCTGGGGGTAATATGGATAGATGCTCATGCTGATCTTCACTCTCCATATACGAGCCCTTCAGGTAATATGCATGGCATGCCATTGTCAACCGCCCTTGGAGAAGACAATGTAGAATCTCAGATGCATAACCCTGACCCACAAACAGTTGAATACTGGAACAAGCTAAAGAATATAGGGAAGATACAACCTAAAATAGGCTATGAAGACCTTGTATATATTGCGCTACGCGATATAGAAAAAGAAGAAGAGCATATAATCAAGAAGAACAATATCAAGGTAATCTCGGTACAAGAAGTAAGAAGAAAAGGCGTGGAGAATGTAGTTCGACAAACATTTATGCACCTGAGTAACTGCGATGACATTTATGTAACTTTTGATGTGGATAGCCTAGACAGCTCAATATCAAGAGGTACAGGAACACCAGTAAGTAACGGATTAAAAGAACGTGAAGCCGAAGACTTGCTAGCATCGTTCATGCAAAACCATAAAATATGCTGTTTTGAAGTGGCAGAAGTAAACCCGACCCTGGATAAAGAAAATATGATGGCAGAAATTGCCTTTCACATCTTGCAACGCAGTGTAAACATCCTACTGCTGAATTAGACTTATCTGCCATCTACTTTCGGGGTGAGTGACATTGCAAAAAAAATAATAAATTCAGTGAATTTTGAGCGTCGCCGCCAGGGTTATTTTCCCTGGCGGTGTGCTAATAGAATCAGGTACTTAGGAGGTAATAGGGCCAATCCAGGGGCTGGCATTTTGGTTCGTACATATAGAGACGTAACCTTAAAAGAAATGGTTAGTAACCATTTTATATTTTTATTATGATAATTAAGAAGTGATAAATGCTTGTTTAGGGCAACGAGGATAAGCATAAGATTCCCTTCAGAATTCAGCACGCAATCTTTACATTTGTATTTGCTGTAGCAATTAAAAATCCATCCATGAAAATCAAGACCCTTTTATTATTTATCCTTTTCCCTATTACATTGTCGGCGCAATGGACAAAAACAGCCGGCCCCGTTGAAACTGATGCGACCGCCATAGAAATTGCCGGAACAAGGCTATATCTGGGCACCAACAGTAACGGCCTTTTTACCTCATTAGATAGTGGTGTCAGTTGGAAAAATGTTGCCACTTATCCGGATAGTGCTGCCCCAAAAACAATTAACCGTCTTGTATATCATTACAACCCGTTTATGTTTGCATCGTATCTATTTGTTGCAAATACTGACCATATTTATTCGTCGATGGATAATGGCATCTCATTTCAATACGCAGATACCAGCCTGCCAGACACCTTGAAAAACTTCAACTTGTTTAATGTAAATGGTTCGCTTTATTCTACAGCACAGGTAGTTGACCCTGTAACCTTCAATACCAATACAGAGCTTTTTTATTTTAACGACTATACTAGCTTATGGCAACAAGTAAACAACCTGCCCACAGGTTACCAGGTCACCAGTGTAGCTGCATTGCATGACACTCTTTACTGTGCGGTATTTGGCCACGGCATATACAGAACACATAATAATGGTTTTATGTGGGATTCGCTGAACGTAGCTAACGGATTGCTGGCAAGTAATAATATAAGACTGCTGGCTACATACGGCCAGGAATTATATGCAATGGCTTACGATAATTCGCCAGTTCTTTATGTTACTACAAATGCGCTAACATGGACATCGGTTTTACTCTCTTTTACAGGAGGAAACATTATTAACAACATCACTGTATTTAAAAAAACAATATGCCTTGGAAGTCCGGGAGCCATCTATATATCAAAAGATGATGGCACAAACTGGAATTCAACTACGTTACCATATTATTCTATTAATGAGGCGAAATTTAGCGGTACAGGTATAATAGCAGCAGACCCAGGTAATGGCTTTTTACATACCTCAAACGACACCACATGGACTGCATCAAACAAAGGCCTTAATTATTCGGGTACAAGCCACTTGGCTTATCCTTACAGCAATGTGTATGCAATGGATGGCTTTAATACTTTCCATACCGGCAACCACGGCAACAGTTGGGCAGAGGATACAGATATATTATTTAACATGAGCGGTATGACCCGGATGGGTGACAAAATCATTGGCTTTTCAAAATACGGGCAAAATGATTTATACTCTTACGATCAGGGAACTACATGGAAGATAGAAACTACACCTGGCGTAGGGATACTTGTCAGTAAATCTATAGTTGACAATACTAATCGCCAGATATATACATGGGGACAGGCAGACATTCGCCGTTCCGATGATTATGGCATAACATGGAAATCCTTATTTTACCCTAATGCGAATTCTTATCATGATACTTTGTTTACCAGTTTAGCCAAAACCAAAACACGGCTTTGGGCTACGGTCACGGATCCTGCACCCAAGCTTATATACTCGGACGATGAAGGCAATCATTGGTCGGAAGGAGTATTGGGCTACCAGATATACAGCGTGGTTAATATAGATTCGGTTTTACTATTAGGAACAAGCAGCGGGATTAAGAAAACAACAGATATAGGCGCAAACTTTACTACTGTTTACGGTGGCGATCTTTTTTCAACCTATGTAAACGGGACTACAATTTTCAACTTCAAGGGGCCTTATGCCAACAGCATACAGTACTCTACCGACTATGGCTCTACATGGACAGATATTTCTATACCCGACTCTGCAGGTTCTGTAAATGATCTTGTCATGGACGAAAATTACCTCTATGCGGCCACTAATGATAAATCGGTATGGAGAAGAAGTTTGAGTAATTTAGGCATCACCTACACTCCAGATACTACGAATAACTATGGCGTAGGCGTAAATCTGCTCACTAAAAATGAAAAGCCTGCAGTAAGCATTTTCCCTAATCCATACACAGACAATTTTAATGTGTTGGTAACCACCACAGCTACGCACTACATAGGTATAAAGATGTACGATGCAATAGGACGTTGTGTGCAGACACTTGCGCAAAACACCTACGGACAGGGAGTGCATGCTTTTTCTGCTGGCACCGGACTAGCCTCTGGCATCTACTATGTAACTGTAATTGTTGATGACAGCATAGCGACTAAAAAAGTTGTTCGTTACTAAGCATTACTTCCATGCTCCTAACAAACGTCTGATCAATATAATCTCAGCAGTGTGGTAGGCAGTATGATCGGCGATGAGTAATGCTTCGCGCAGTAAGTTCTGACCATCACCGTGCGGGAAAGGCGCATAAATATCATTGTGCTTTAGCAGCGACAAAAAATCGTTTTTGTCGCTTTCTATTTGCGCCAGCGCTTCGTCCCATTGGGTTTCACTTTCTGGTTCCTTTTCCTTTACCCAATATCCTTTGGGCCATTCCGGACTTTCGTGCTTACTGTTTTTTGAAAATTCCAATATATCCCATTGCGCAATACGAATGTGACATACCAGTTGCCAGATACTATAGGGTAAGTTATCGGGTACCACACCTCTAAGTTTTGCAGGCAGGCCTTCAATTGACTCCGAAAAACTTTTGTGTGCGTTGCTACCCTGGAGCAGTTCCGTAAGCTGTTTTATTACCGCTTTTGATTCCGTACTTTTTTCCATGTGTGCTAAGTATGATGAGCGAAGCATAAAAGATATGCCATAAGCCGCAGTAAATATAATTGGTTAAAAATTGTTATTACTTTTGATACTCTCTTTTAAACAAAAAATCTTGTTTCGAAAAATACTAAAGTTCCTATTAGCGCTGTTTATTACTTCTACATTATATATGGTGATATGCAAATGGGTGTTACCGCCTATCACAATAACACAAGCGGGGGCTATATTTGAAGGTTATGGCTTGCAGCGACATTATGTAAGTTGGAATGACATATCGCCCAATGTGAAACTCGCAGCCATGGCCAGCGAAGACCAGTTGTTTCCGGAGCATAGTGGTTTTGACTGGAAAGCGATTGATAAAAGCCTGAACGGTAAGAGCAAAAAACATAAAAAGCGCCCGGCAGGAGGTGCGGCCAGCACTATATCGCAACAGACGGCAAAAAATGTTTTTTTATGGCAGGGCTCTGGCTGGGGTCGTTATTTACGTAAGGCTCCTGAGTTCTATTTTACCTCTATGATAGAATGGACGTGGGGAAAAAAGAGGATACTTGAGGTGTACCTGAATGTGATAGAAATGGGACCGGGCATATATGGCATAGAAGCTGCATCGCAAGCTTATTTTCATAAACCAGCTAAAAACCTTTCACGAGCAGAGGCTGCGATGATCATTGCATGTCTGCCAAACCCTAAGAAATTTACGGTAAAACCTATGAGCAGATGGGTAGCGTGGCGGTATCCTCACATCATGGAGCAAATGGATAACTTGCAAGGGGATGAAGATATAGATGCACTATCCAACTAAGCAGGCACAGTTTTTATAGTTCCTGTGAAACGAACATATGAAAACCAACCTCTTATCAATCGCATTATTATCAACCGTATTGTTTACATCTTGCGAAACCCGGACAGGCAACAATACAGGTAACAGCAATGCCATTGATTCTACAAACTTAAATGGTACTGCGCCAGCAACCTACGGGCCTGACAACCCAGCAAACGATACCTTGCCCAAAAATAACGTTGGCGATACCGGAACCAAAGCAAATACAGTTCATCATACAGGGTACGACAGCAACCTCAAAAAGTAATATCTTAGAGATAGCCCGGCAGCTATAAAATCAATTCACGATGAGAAATGATTTTATAGCTGCAACTATTTGTTTCGCCCCTTTGCCATAAATCATTGTTTGGTGATTGCCCCATATAGGTATATACTTAGCATCCCTCATCATTTCAACCGATTGTTTTGCTTTTTCATCTGGCAATAACGGTTGCCCCATAGTATAGTCATCTTCAGCATTTAATAAGATAACTGGTTGCGTAACCCTCTGCACATAGTAGGGCCATGAGATATTAAACACCGCGTACGAGATCTCAAGTATGTCGGTAAGGTTATTAAGTGGTCTTACAGTACCGTCAGGATTTACACGAACATCTGCACGATAGTAACTTAACATTTCATTATCCCATATCGTATTATAGGGGGCTTCTTTTACAGTTTCTATATAATCATCGAAAGACGGATAGGTAATATTAAAACGCCCCATGGCAAAAGAGAGCATTTGAGGTGCATTGGGGTTCATTTCTGCGGCCGCATCTATTATGATCAGTTTTTCGACAACCGAGGGATACATTACAGAAATATAAAAAGCCAGCAGCCCACCAAACGAATGGCCGGCAAGTACTACCCTCTTTAATTGGAGATGATTAAGCAGGCCAATGATATCGCGAGCGTGGTCTTCTATACTATACCTAAAAGCCGGGTGCTCACTCAGTCCTCTACCACGCAAATCCGGACTGATGATTCTAAAATCCGGGCTAAGGCCTGCTGCTACCAAACCATCGAAAGCATGGGCGTTGGCCGTGAGGCCATGCATGATCAATATAACGGGACCATCACTGGCATAATCAATATAGTGAAGATTAATGTTATTAACCTCTATAAAATGATCGGTGGCTTCTACCCTTTCTATGGGAGATTGCTCCATCTTTAATACAATTAAATGTTTCAGCACATGGCGATAGCCACGTGCTAAAACAACGTGTAAAATGAAATACTGTGTTTTACTGAGCCGTCCAACCTGCATCAACAGGCATTGCCACGCCGGTAAAAGTAGCGGCAATATCTGAGGCCATAAAAATTGCAGTTTGCGCAATCAACTCAACCGGAATGAACTGTTTCACTGCATGACGCGCTAGTATTACTTTTTCAAGCACCTCCTGTTCACTCATGCCATGGGCCTTCATCTGGTCTGCTATCTGGTTTTTCACAATTGGCGTTTCTACATAGCCTGGGCATATAGCATTGCAGGTGATACCAAACGGTGCACCTTCAAGGGCCATGGTTTTTGTAAAACCAACTATACCATGCTTGGCAGCTACATATGCACTCTTAAATTCAGATGCACGAAGCCCGTGTGCAGAAGCAATATTAATTATGCGACCGAAACCCTTCTCCTTCATGGTGCCCCAAGCCGCCTTTGTTGCATGGAAAGCAGCGGTAAGATTAATTGCTATAATGTCATTCCATTTTTGCTCCGGAAATTGATCTATAGGTGCAACATATTGTATACCGGCATTATTTACCAATACATCTAATCCGCCAAAAGTACTGATGGCATCTGCTACAAGTGTACGTATAGCTTCGGGCTGCAGCATGTTTGCAGGGGAAAAGGTGTGTTTGATATTAAATTCATCAGCAACCTGCTGTGCTATTTCGGCACCATTTGCTTCCAAACCGTTAAAAGCAATATTATAACCTTGCGCGGCAAATGCTTTGGCAATTGCAAGGCCAATACCGCTGGTACTACCTGTAATGAGGATAGTTTTTGACATTAGAAAATGAGTTTAAAAATACGCGGCAAAGTAAGTATTTTACTTTCAAACAGCATTATAGGCTTATAAGTTTTAAAACATTAAAAAAACAACCTGTAATATTTACTTCTTCTGCCTTGCCAAATATGCAAAAGCTATACTACTCAAATTACCAATACCCATAAACCACAATGTTAAGACTGATTACTACATTGTAAGTTTAGCCCAATACGTAAAGCGCGGCAAGAAACTGCAATTTAATGGCGTATATCCTTTTTCTTTTATTAATTTTGCACTCCCGTTCAAACGGGGAAGCCAAAAGCTTGATTTGAATTATTTGAATTTTTATACCCATGTTTGAGAACCTGAGTGAGCGGTTGGATTCCGCGTTTAAGCAACTGAAAGGCGAAGGCCGCATTAATGAGATCAACGTAGCTACTACCGTTAAGGAAATACGCCGCGCCCTTGTTGATGCGGACGTTAACTATAAAATAGCTAAAGAATTTACTGATAAGGTAAAAGACAAAGCTATGGGCGAAAAGGTGCTTACTTCTGTATCGCCCGGCCAATTGATGGTGAAAATAGTGAAGGATGAACTTGCCGAGTTGATGGGTGGCAAGGAAGAAGAACTGAACCTAACTGGTAAACCTACCATTATACTTATTGCGGGATTACAAGGTTCGGGTAAAACAACCTTCTCGGGCAAGCTGGCCAACTTCCTGAAAAGCAAGAAAAACAGCAAGCCTTTATTAGTGGCTGGGGACGTATACCGTCCTGCAGCGATGGAGCAATTGCGGGTACTGGGCGAACAAATAAAAGTGCCTGTGTACATTGAGCTTGAAAATACAGACCCTGTACAGATAGCTAAAAATGCAATAGCCCAGGCAAAGCAGAACGGCAACAACATAGTGATCATAGATACTGCGGGTCGCCTTGCCGTAGATGAGGCTATGATGCAGGAAGTGGCCAATATTAAAAATGCAGTGCAGCCACACGAAATACTATTTGTAGTTGATGCCATGACGGGGCAAGATGCAGTAAACACTGCTAAAGCCTTTAATGACCGCCTTGACTTTACCGGCGTGGTACTCACCAAGTTGGATGGCGATACACGCGGTGGCGCTGCAATATCTATCAAGTACACGGTAGATAAGCCCATCAAATTCGTGAGCATGGGCGAAAAGCTGGAGACGCTGGATGTGTTTTACCCAGAGCGTATGGCACAGCGCATATTGGGCATGGGGGATATCACCACGTTGGTGGAACGCGCACAGGCCCAGTTTGATGAAGTGCAGGCAAAAAAGCTGGAAAAGAAGATACGCGCCAACAAGTTTGACTTTGAAGACTTTAAGGAGCAGCTACAGCAGATAAAGAAGATGGGTAACATTAAAGACCTGTTGGCAATGATACCTGGTGTAGGCAAAGCTGTAAAGGACATTGATATTTCCGACGATGCGTTCAAGGGCATTGAGGCAATCATTAACTCTATGACACCTTACGAACGCAGCAACCCAGATGTAATAGACGGCAGCCGCCGCAAGCGCATTGCTGGTGGCAGTGGTAAAGATATAGGAGAAGTAAATGCCTTTATGAAACAGTTTGAACAAATGCGACAGATGATGGGGCAAATGAACAAAATGAAAGGCATGGGCGGTGGTATGGGTATGCCAGGTATGCCCATGGGAAGAAGGTAATTGAAACAGATATTGATTATAATGTAAAAGCCCCTTAACGGGGCTTTTATTATTTTTTAGAGACGATCACTATGCCCCAGGCCATGTGCCTGAAGCCGGGCAATTTAAGCAATAGTGTGTCTAAGGCTTTTAGCGGAGTGAACCACCAGCCTATTTTTTTCTTATCTTCTTTAAATATGCGTTTCCAGTAACGCACTTTATTGGGACTGTACCTGCGAAACAGATAATAACTTAAGAATATCCATAAGGTTGTGAACCAAAACTCACGATGCTCAACCGTCTTAAAATATTTTTTGTACACCTTCAAAATGTCAAACCCAACCGGCTTTTCATCTATAGTGCGTACTTCCATTGCCATTTTGCGATACACATTGATAATAGGATTGTAACGTAGGGGATCCCAGGTAATTAGTGTACCTCCAGTTTTGAGGCTGCTATGCATGGTTTTTATCCAGTAATCGTGATCTGACTCTGGTATATGGTGTATAAGATTTGCACAGTAAATGATGTCAAAAAAATCCGCGTAGAGCTCCAGCTTCTCTATGGGTGCAATCATCAGATTCAGCTTCACGTTATACTTGGCAGCCAGTTTTTCTGCAAATTCACCCATTTTAGGGCTAATATCATTGTAGTAAACTTCTGCTCCTTTCAATGCAAAATACACAGAGCTTTCGCCAAGGCCAGCACCTACGTCTAATATTTTCTTACCTTTGAGATCGCCCATTTTACTCATGGCATAGCTATTTTCCATAGCCATAAAGCTTTCAAAAAGGTTTACTACATCTATATCATCGACATTCTCAGATAATGCCCATTCATCATGAAAAGCTTCTTCTCTTTGAAGCAACTCTTCAATATTATCATTGCCCATTTTGCAGGAGGTAAATATTAAAAAATAATAATGTAAAAATCAAAGATTTCAAAGGTAATGAATTGGTTGATTATTTTGGGTATCAATGAAAAAATCCCGACCACAAACGTAGCCGGGATGTAAATTATATTGGAACGATAAATCTTATGCTAAATAAGACCTTAGCATCCAAGCCATTTTTTCGTGGTCTTTCAATACCCCAGTAAGGAAGTCAGCAGTACCTAAATCTTTGTATGTATCGCCTACTTTGTTTATTTCGTTGCGTACCTGGCGTATTATTGTTTCATGGTCATCTAGCAGGCTTGCTATCATTTTGGTAGCTGAGCTTTCGTCCTGTCCTTCAGTTAGCCTAGTTGCTTTAGCAAAAGACTGTACTGAGCCTAGCGCGTAATGACCTATATACCTGATGCGTTCAGCAACAGCATCCATTATCTCATCAAGCGCTTCGTATTGGCCTTCAAAAAACTTGTGCAATTCAAGGAAATTTGGCGCCGTTACATTCCAGTGGTAATTGCGGGTTTTTGCGTACAATGTAAACTCATCAGCAAGTAGTACATTCAGAAGTTTGGCTACTTCAAGCGCATGTTCGTCAGCTATTCCAATGTTTGGTTTCATATGATCTTGTGTTTGTGATGTTAATCAGCCAACGAAGATAATATTTATTGAAAGTACTCTCATTAATTTAATGTTATAGCGCTATCGTATCTTCTACTTTTTCCATTCAAAAAAGAAAATAGTCCCTCCCACCGGCGTACTTTCCAGCCATATTTTACCACCTTCTTCGGCCATCATCATTTTTACGATATTCAGCCCCACCCCGGTACTGCCGTCAACCTTACTAGCAGATTTATTTACACTGGTATGAAATAGATTAAAGACATCTTTCTGTCTCTCTGCAGGTATACCTGGTCCATTATCTTTTACGTAAAACTCATAGCAATCATCTTTTTCTATCACACCAACTTCTATCAGCCCCGCTGCTTTATCATTGTATTTGATTGCATTGCTGATGAGGTTTTGGAATACCTGTTGTAGTTTCAATTTTTTTGTCGCAAAAACCGGTAGCCTGTCCACAATTTTAATAGTGATATTTTTAGGCGGGAAAAGCAGAAAAACCATTTCAGTTATCATGACATTGACATCAACCTCTTCTACAGTTTGCTGATCTATGCTTTTGCGGGAATAATCGAGCAGGGAAGAAATCATGCCTGACAAATGATAAGCTGCGTTGGACAAAAGATTTACATATTCCATCGTCTCAGAGTTGCCAGCTATTTGCTTATCCATTTCAAGCAATCCCAGCATTCCTATAATTCCAGATAACGGAGATTTAAGATCGTGAGCTACTATGTACACAAACTTTTCTAATTGTTTATTTATCTTCTGTAGTTCTGATATGCTAGCTTTTAGCTGATGCTGATAAAAGTACAAATCTTCAAAAACATTCACCTTGGCTTGGGTAACGCTTATATCGAGCGGTTTTTGCAGATAATCTACAGCGCCTTCCTCAAAACCCTTTAGCACATATTGCTCTTCACGACTTATCGCAGTAACAAAAATAATGGAGATATCTTTTGTTTTGCTATTGGATTTCAAAAGACGTGCTACCTCAAAGCCATCCATATCTGGCATTTGCACATCCAGCATGATAAGACCTATGTCTTCATTTTTCAGCACTTGTTTCAGTGCGTCATTACCACTTGATGATTTAATAAATCTGCGGTTCTCCTTATATAATACGGCTTCTAACGAGACGAGGTTCTCATCCCGGTCGTCAACCAATAATATTGTGAACGGCACGGAACTGCCGTGTATGCTCATTTCTTGCTCATATTTACAATCCGTATGTAATTAACGATTTCTTCGGGAGTTTGGATTGTAATTTTTTTATTTAACTGTATAGCGGCTAAGGGCATACTAGTATATTCAGCTGTTTCTGGATCCTGTACTATCCCAATACCACCATGTTCTATTACCTTGTGTAATCCTGTTGCACCATCGCGGTTGGCACCACTTAGTAATATACAAGTAACCAGAGGACCATATACGCGTGCCAGGCTATCAAAAGTAACATCAATAGATGGACGACTATGATTTACCAATTCAGAATAGTCAAGACTAAAGGTTTTTTCTTCCTCGACCAGTAAATGATAATTTTGCGGAGCAAGATATATATGATGTTTCTTTACGGGCTCCTTATCTTCAGGCTCTTTTATTGTAAGGTCGGTCCGGTAATTTACCAGCACCTTATCCATCTCGCTAAACACATTTTTTAGCCGATGAAGTACAATAATGATGGCGTAATTAAAGTCAGCCGGTAATGCGTTTAGTATGTCTGTAATAACAGGCAGGCTTCCTGCTGACCCTCCAATAGCCAATACTTCTGTCATAGCTGTTAATCTTTGCGCCTGAAAATTTTATTTGTAGCACTTACTGTAATAAATTTACTACGAATCTCGCTTGCCAGCATAGATTCTTTTGTGCCCAGCGCCAGGTAAGTAAGGGGAGCCATACTATTATAAAACAGATTTAGCACTTGGTTTTGCAACTCCTTATTAAAGTATATAAGTACATTTCTACAGCATATCAGCTGAAACTCGTTAAACACCTGATCTGTAACCAGATTGTGTTGAGAGAATACAATACTTTCTCTAAAATCCTTTCTCATTATTGCATTCTCGTACCTGGCCGTATAATACGATGAAAAGTCATTCCTACCACCCGATTGTATATAGTTTTGTGTATGGTCTTTCATGTTAACCAATGGCATTATTCCCTTTCTTGCTTTTTCAAGATTGGCGGGATTTAGATCCGTAGCATATATTTTAGCCCTATCAAGCAAACCATGTTCGAAAAGAAGGATAGCCATGGAATAGGCCTCTTCGCCTGTGGAACAACCTGCATGCCAAATTTTTATGAGGGGGTATGCCGCAAGCTTATCAAGTACACTGGTTCTAAGCTCTCTAAAGAATAATGGGTCTCGAAACATTTCTGTAACATTTACAGTTACAGACTGCAGGAACCATGCAAAGAAAAGAGGGTCGTTTGTAAGATGATACTTAAGATCATAAGTGCTGCTAATATTGCCTTTATTCATACAGTGCAATATTCTGCGCTTAATTGAAGCATGGGAATAATTGCTGAAATCGTAACCATAGTTCAACCTAATCACCTGCAGTATTTCCTGTAGCTCTTCCGCACTTACGTTCTTTGGGTCTGCCATTTGTTTATTTAGACAACCATACCCGTATTAAGGATAAAAGGCGGTTATTGTCAACTGGTTTAGTAATATAATCTGAAGCACCAGCTTCTATCGATTTTTCCCTATCGCCTTGCATTGCTTTGGCTGTAAGCGCTATCACGGGGAGTTTATTGAATCGAGCATCTTCACGCAATTTTTTTATTGCCTCATAGCCATCCATTTCAGGCATCATCACATCCATCAATACTATATCCAAATCAGGATGTTCATTTAATTGCGAAAGGGCTTCCATGCCATTGTCTGCAGTATATACTTCCATTTGCTGATCTTCCAACAGGGTATTCAATGCAAAAACATTCCGTACATCATCATCTGCTATCAATACCTTCTTTCCTTTTAAAAATTTATCATCAGATATCATCCCCTGCCTGCGTGGTACAGCAATATTTTCCACCTCCTCTACCTTATATAAAAATAGTTCCAACTCGTCCATCAGCCTATCTTTAGCCTGAGCTGAATCGCGGATAACTATGTTTGATAATTTTTTTAGTTCAAATTCTTCGGTTTTATCAATGTTCTTATCCATATATATGATGATAGGGATGTTGTCTTGCGCAGTAATATCTTTTAGCTGTTGCAGTTCTTCCATTCCCTTCTCAAAATTTTTACCGATATCGGCTATCACACAATCATAACTATTAGTCGTTAATTTTTCAACAGCTTCTTCTTCTGTTGTGGTATAATCGCATTGTATATTGAAATTCCTGTCGTTAATTATGCGCTTCAGGGAGTTATCCGGCAAATAAGTTCCAGACAAAACGAGCACCTTTTTAATACCAGTGTTCAATTGAGCCCCTATAAGCGTAAATGCCCGATCAAGCTTTTCTTTTTCAACAGGCTTTTTCAAATAGGCTAGTGCACCGGGAGCCGCTTGCATTGCCTCATCACTTGCCGATATAATGTGCACTGGTATATTTTTAAGATTGCTATCACCTTTTAACATTTTTAGTATTTGCCCCCCACTAATCACAGGCAATTGCATATCCAGTATAATTGCCGATGGCCTGTACTTGCGGGCATAAAATAACCCCTCATCGCCTTGTAAAGCAATAATTGTCTTATACTTTTTATTGCGTGCAAAATCCTGCAGTATTCCCGCAAAGTGGATATCATCCTCTATTATAAGCATCACCTTATCCGTAGGGCCTATGTTATTACGGTCATCAGATAGCTTTGTCTGTTGTACTACATCACCAATAATCACTGGGGTATCGTCTGTGTGTGCTATTGATGAAGAAACTGCATGAAATTTTGCATCAAGCGGCAGGAAGAAAGTAAAAGTGCTACCCTGCCCTTCTTGGCTTTCCAACTGCATTTCACCACCTAACTTTTTCACAAGTTCTTTACTAATAGATAGTCCTAACCCTGTACCTCCATACTTACGGCTTGTGCTTCCATCAGCCTGCTGAAAGGCTTCGAATATCATATTTTGCTTTTCCTTGGGTATGCCTATGCCTGTATCTGTTACTGATATAGCACAGAGTTTTTCTGAATTCTTTAGTACATCGTTGTACAAATTTGCTGGTGGCGATACCAAATTAAAATCCAGGGTAACACTACCGCCCTTATTGGTAAACTTAAATGCATTAGATAACATATTCTTAATTACCTGCTCTATGCGCAATTTATCAGTATATATGCTTTCGGGAAGCCGCGAGTCAACATGTGTAGTGAACTTCAATGACTTGTCATCGGCTAGTACACCAAATAATTGGTAGGTATCTTTTACTATATTCTTTATCGGTGTTAACTCAAAGTTCAATTCTATTTTACCGGCTTCTATTTTAGAAAGATCAAGAATGTCATTGATAAGATTCAACAGATCGTTTCCTGATCTGTGTATAACAGTGGCATATTCTACCTGTTTATCCGTAAGATTACTTTGTTTATTTTCAGAAAGCAGCTTAGCCAGAATCAGAACGCTGTTGAGTGGTGTACGCAATTCGTGAGACATGTTGGCCAGGAACTCTGATTTATATTTGCCTGTTATCTCGAGCTCCATAGCCTTTGCTGCCAACGATTGACGAGCAATCTCTACTGCTTCATTTTTCTCTTCAAGTTCTGCATTTATTTGCCTTAACTCTTCTTCTTGTACCTTCAATTCTTCTTCCGATGCCTGGAGGGTTTCCGCCTGCTGGATGAGCTCTTCATTAGTCTGGCGCAACTCTTCTTCCTGTTGTTGCAAGCTTTCTTTTTGCTGCTGTACCTGCTCTAACAGTAATATTATTTTTTCGCGTGCGTCTGCAGAGTTTATGGCTACAGCGACATTATTTACCATCGATTCCAGGAGACTTACCTGTAGTTTAGTAAACGGTTTAAAACTTACCAGCTCTACAACACCTTTCAATTCATTATTTAACCACAATGGCAAGCAAAGTATAGCACCTGGGGTATTGCTACCAGTAGCAGATTGCAGCTTCCAATAAGATGCAGGTACATCATTCACGATGCTGATGTCTTTACGAGTACCCGCACTACCTATTATACCTTCATCTATATTATATTCTTTAGCAGCATTTTCGGGCAGCGCAATAGCACTTCTTAAAGCCAATTTGTGCTTCTGGTCATCATAAACATACAGGGCTCCGGCTGGTATTTCAAGATAGCTTACAATTACATTTAGAATAAGTTTTGAAACAGAACTTACATCATTAATGCCCTGCAAACCTGTATTGACTTTTGACAAACCAGTAAGCAGCCAGTTTCTGTCGCTGGTTTGCCCGTTAACTCTTTCCAGTTCTGCAAGGTTCGCCTGCAAGGCATCTTCGGCTTTTTTCCTTATTCTAAACTCATTGATAATAATGTAAATGAGTATAATAATAATTATCTGAACTATTATAGTGCCGATGGTTGATACCCAGGTGGCCAAATTTATTGAATCAACATTACCCTTTTCCCTAGTGGCAAGTAGCTTGTTTTCAGCAGCAAGCATGTCATTTACAACAACACGAATGCTATCCATCTGTTTCTTCTCCTCTGTCGTAATCCTGACAAGCGAATCCCTGGTGTACAGCGTAGCATCATCCCCTTTTTCCTTCCAGAACTGCAGAATATTATTTACCTTTTTCGAAAGATCGTCTGCCCGTTCTATTTCTTCCGGATTATCTGCTACCAAGTTTCTTAAATTAGATAGCTCAGGACCTATCTTAAGCAATCCGAGATTGTAAGGAGCAAGGAAAACCCTTTCATTTGTCCCCCTGAAGCCACGTCTTCCAGTTTCCATATCTACTATCAATCCCTGTATCTGTTCAGCCTGATTGATGACTTCGTAAGTATGCTTCACCCACTTGCTCTCTTCAGTTTGCTGCCTGAAGGTGTAATAAGATATGTAACCAATAACTGCAGATAAAATAAGTGCTAATGCAAAGCCTAGGTATAACCTGTTTACAAGCGATACTTTCATATTTGGTCTAAAATTTTCAATTTCTAATTATTTATTTACTATCGCCTACTACCGGCAATGTAATGATAAAAGTAGTTCCTATATCAGGTTTACTCTCAACTGCAATAAAGCCATTATGTTTCTCTATAATCTTCTTGCAAATAGACAGTCCGATCCCTGTACCCTCAAACTTATCATGAGTGTGTAGGCGTTTGAATATCATAAATACCTGATCTGCATACTTTTGTTCAAAACCAATACCATTGTCTTTTATATATATCTTACAATATTTTTTTTCATGATTTCTTGCATCGTTTTCTGCTATCTTTTGCACTGTTTCAATTTCAGAATAAATAGTTATTACAGGTGGCACATTTTCCTTGCTAAATTTAAGCGCATTAATAATGAGGTTTTGAAATACCTGTTTTATTTGTGAAGGTATTACGCATAAGTAAGGTATATGGCCTATGTGAAATGTAGCTTTTTTCTCCTCTACAGATATTTCGAGGTCACTTACAATAGCTTCTATGATAGCATTAATATCGGTAATTTCAAAGTCATCTATATTGGTAGTGGCTCTTGAGAATGCAAGGATATTTTTTATTAACTGCTGCATTCTGTCGGTAGCCTTAATCATACGTGTAAGATATTCACCTCCTTGTGTACCTAATACAGTTGTATACTTGTCTGCCAATCTATCAGCAAACAACATTATTTTTCTTAGAGGTTCCTGCAAATCGTGCGATGCAACATATGCAAACCGTTCAAGATCTTCATTAATTGCTTTGAGTTGATTAATATTTTCAATAAGCTGAGTATTGAGAGTGGTTACCTTTTCTTCGCTTATCCGTTTCTCTTCTATTTCTATTTCAAGTTTTTTGTTAGCAATTATCAATTTTTCTTCCTGCACAATTAATTGATATCTCTTGTTATAGAGATCTGCAAAAACTGCAACTTTAACCCTTAAAAGGTCGGGATTTATAGGCTTATACAAATAATCTACTCCGCCGGTACGATAGCCTTTAAAAAGGCTTTCCTCTCCATGATCATTGGCAGTTATGAAAATAATTGGAATATGCTTTAAACGTTCTCGTTGATATATTAATGTCGCTGTTTCAAAACCATTTAACTCTGGCATTTGCACATCCATGAGGATGAGACTGAAATCGAACTGCTTAAGCAATATTTTTAAAGCAGTTCTACCGGAGTCAGCCTTGACTATATTATATCCATCTTTTTCCAATATTGCTTCTATTGAAAAAAGGTTTTCTTCTTTATCATCAACTATAAGTATGCTAACGAGTGGCTTTCCTGCAGAGGTGTTTTCCGTAGTAAATTTCATTTATATGGTAAGTGCAATGTTGTGCCAGAAACAGCAAAACAAATAATGTCAATAATAATAAAACAAATCTTGTAAAACAAAAAGAATTAAAATAATCACATATACTATTTACTATTAATCACTTAAACAGATTCCTATAAAATATTTAACAAGAAAATATATTTATATATTAATCATCAAATCTATTAATTGGTAAGTTTATAACATTGAAAACAAACAACGCGAGTTAAAGAGCTATAATTATCAATGGTGAATTATTCATATAACTAAGACTAAGAATGCAAGGGTAATGAAATAATGAAAGTTGAACCTTCCCCCAGATTACTTACTACTGAAATAAAACCACTGTGCTGTTCAACTATCTTTTTACAAATGGAAAGCCCTATCCCTGTTCCTTCGAATTTATCATAGCTATTGAGTCTTTTAAATAAAGTAAATATCTGATCCGCATATTTCTGTTCAAAACCTATACCATTATCTTTTACATAAATACAGCAATATGTTTCGTCATGTTTATTATAATCTACAACGCCTAGCTGCCAGCCTTTTTTTTCTTCTGCATAAATATGAATTTCAGGGGGACAGTTTTCTTTGCAAAATTTAAAAGAATTCAAAAGCAGGTTTTGAAAAAGCTGTCTAAACTGTGATTGTATTATTTTCAATTGAGGTAAATCATCAACCTTAATTATTGCCTTTTTCTGTTCAATAGATAATTCGAGGTCAGTTAAAATACTATCCAGCAGCGAATTAATATTGGTGATTTCAAACGCGTCTGAACTAGCTGTAGAGCTGGAAAAACTAAGGATGTTTTTGATTAGCGACCGCATCCTGTCAGACGATTTAATTATTCTTTCCAGGAAAACCTGGCCCTCGTTGTTGAGCATTTCTTTATGCTTTATTGAGAGCTGATCACTAAAAAGAATGATCTTTCGTAGAGGTTCCTGCAAATCATGAGAAGCCACATAGGCAAATCGTTCTAATTCTTCATTGGTGGTTTTTAGACGGTTAATATGTTCTAAAAGCTGCTTGTTTAATAAGGTAACTTGATTTTCTGAATTGATGCGTTCCTTTATCTCTTTTTCCAGCCGGGCGTTTGCTGCAGCCATTTTTTGTTCCTGGGCCAGCAGTTGGTGATTCTTTTTATACAGATCAACAAAAACTGCTACTTTTGCTCGTAACAATTCTGGGTTGAAAGGTTTATATATGTAGTCTACACCACCCATTTGGTACCCTTTGAATACGCCTTCTTCACCATGGTCATTAGCTGTAATGAAAATGATAGGGATATGTCGCAGCTTATCCCTATCATAGATCATAGTTGCCGTTTCAAAGCCATTAAGATCGGGCATCTGCACATCCATCAGGATGAGTGTAAAATCATCTTCCTTCAAAAGTGTGCGTAAAGCCGCTCGGCCAGAGTTTGCTTTTACAATGGTGTAATTATCCTTCTCTAATATCGTTTCAATAGAAAAGAGGTTATCATCTCTATCATCAACCACTAATATCTTAATGCCCGATCGCTCGGGGATAGATTGATATATTATATTATCTTCAGTTCCTTCGTCCATTTCCTAGGTTTATTTGTATAACCATACCCTCATGAGGGACAATAACTGATCTATTTTCACTGGCTTGGTGATGTAGTCTGACGCACCTGCTTTGATACATTTTTCCCGGTCACCTTTCATTGCCTTGGCTGTTACTGCTATGATAGGAAGATTGCTGTTCTTATGTTCTCGTCTTATCTTTTGAGTGGTCTCATACCCATCCATTTCAGGCATCATAATATCCATCAGCACCATGTCGATGTTGTTATTTTCATTAAGGATATTTATAGCCTCCTGTCCGCTTTCTGCAGTAATTGTATCGATATTATACTTCTCAAAAGCTGTAGTAAGCGCGAACAAGTTCCTTACATCATCATCAACAATCAGCACTTTTTTAGTAGCCAGTACATCTTCTTTTAGTCTCAAATTCTCCAATATCCTCTTCTTTTCCGGCAACAGATCTTTGTGATTGAGGTGCAGGTGCATTACAGTTTCTTCCAGTAGCAGTTCTAATGAGTTTACATCTTTGAGCAATACTCTGTTAGCATATTGTTTCAGTTGGGTTTTTTCTTTTGGTGTAAAGTCTTTTGCTGAATAGATAATAACAGGCATCATAGGCGTTTTTTTGACGGCGTTGAGTTGCATTACAAAATCAAACCCAGGCATGTCTGGTAACATATAGTCGATAGTAACACAATCATAGATATTATTCTCTACCAATTCCAGCGCCTCCTTTCCTGTTGTCGCGATCGTGATATTGATCAGGTCGCCGTTTTCCAGTTCCTTCACTATTTGCGAGCAGTCAATTTCATTGTCTTCCACTACCAATAAGCTCTTCTGTGCCCTTGAATTAAAATCTACTATATCATTCAGTAAAACAGATAATGCCTCATTCTTCAATGGCTTTAGGTGAAAGCTCCTTGCACCTCGTTTCATAGCCAATGCTCTATTCTCTTCACCAGATATGAGGTGAACTGGAATATGCCTGAAATTCATATCAGTTTTAAAGAGGTCTAGTATCTTCCACCCACTTGCATTAGGTAGCTTTACATCGAGTGTTAATGCGGTAGGGCTATATTTATTAGCCAGTTCAAAAACTTCTCCGAAGTTGGTGGCAACTAAAGCCTTCAGATTCATTTCATGGGCCTTATCGATGATGATCTTGGCAAAACGGAGGTCATCTTCTACTATGAGTACCACTTTATCACTGCCTACTATATTGTTACGATCGTCACCTGTGATGTTAATGATCTCATTTACGCCGTCCAAGTTTCTTTCAGGTAGTTTTATAGAAGGCACTGTTTGTATTGCTAGCTTTTCCTCGTTTTGTGCCAATTCATACTCGCTGAGTACCATAGCACTCTGCTTGTCCTTCTTCATCAGCTTAGGATTGTATTCGATAGGCAGGTATAAAGTGAATACACTACCTTTTCCTACTTCACTTTCCAACTCTATAGTACCGCCCAACAAGTCGGCTAGGCCCCTGCTTATAGATAATCCTAGGCCAGTACCACCATATTTGCGGCTGGTAGAACCTTCCGCCTGCTGAAAGGCTTCAAATATGATGTTCTGTTTGTCCTTAAGAATACCAATACCTGTATCGGTAATTTCGAATGCCACTACCCGACGTGCTTTTTCAAGGCTCAGGTTACCCATCTTCCAACTACGGGTGGATTCATAGATACGAAGTTTTACCTCACCCTTTTCTGTGAACTTGAATGCATTGGAGAGCAGGTTTTTAAGTATCTGGTTCAGGCGCTGAACGTCGGTTTCTATACGGTCAGGTAGATGCTTATCAATTTCTATATTGAACCTTAAGTTCTTACTTTCAGATATGTGTTTAAACGTAGTTTCAACGAATGATGTGATCTCATAGAAGCGAACATTAATGAAGTCGGCAGAGATATATCCAGACTCTATCTTTGACAAATCAAGTATATCATTGATCAGTTGTATAAGGTCATCTCCGCAACTGTGTATGGTTTTGGCAAACCGTACCTGCTTTTCTGTAAGATTACCCTCCTGGTTTTCAAACAATTGTTGTGCAAGTATCAGCAATGAGTTCAACGGCGTGCGTAACTCATGCGACATATTAGCGAGAAACTCAGATTTGTACTTGGATGTTAGTGTAAGCTGTTCTGCTTTTTCTTCCAATGATTTCCTGGCTTCTTCTACTTCTTTGTTCTTATTTTCCACTTCTTCTTTTTGCTTTACAAGAAGGTGGGCTTTATCTTGCAACTCTTCGTTGGTCCTTTTCAGTTCATCGGCTAGTGAGGTAGATTGTTCCAGCAAGTGTTCTGTTGTAGAGTTGGTTTCGATAGTATTTAACACAATACCGATACTTTCTGTCAACTGACCTAAGAAGTCGAGGTGGGTTTCGCTGAATGTTTCAAATGAAGCCAGCTCAATAACCGCCTTTATTTCCTTTTCAAAAAGCACAGGCAGGATAATAAGGTTGAGTGGAGTAGCCTCGCCAAGACCTGATGCTATCTTTACATACCCCTGCGGTACATTGGTTAACAGTATCCTTTCTTTTTCCACTGCGCATTGTCCTACCAGGCCCTCACCAAGGCGGAATTCTTTTTTAATATTTAATTCATCTCTATAAGCATAAGCTGCAAAAAGTTTTAGTGAGCTTGTCTGATATTCATCCTGCTCCAATATGTAGAACATACCGTGTTGTGCATTCACCACCTGCGCAAGCTCTGAAAGGATACGACGCGTTACCGTATTCAGATCCTTCTGCCCTTGCAGCATTTGTGTAAACTTGGCCAGGTTCGATTTTAACCAGTCTTGTTCCTGGTTTCTCAGCGTTGTTTCTTTCAGATTAGCGATCATCTGGTTGATCGTGTCTTTTAGCTCCTCCACTTCACCTTCAGCATCTACACGTATCATACGTGTAAGGTCACCCTTCGTTACGGCCGATGCCACCTCGGATATGGCACGTACCTGAGTGGTTAAGTTTTCTGCAAGCTGGTTCACATTTTCGGTGAGGTTCTTCCAGATACCCGATGCACCAGGCACATTGGCCTGACCGCCCAATCGGCCATCCACACCAACTTCTCGGGCCACAGTAGTTACCTGATCAGCAAATACCGCAAGTGTGTCGATCATTTCATTGATAGTGTCTGTAAGCTGCGCTACTTCGCCACGGGAACTGATGGATAGTTTTTGTTTCAGGTTACCTGTAGCTACCGATGTTACCACTTTTGCAATTCCACGTACTTGACTGGTAAGATTAGATGCCATCATGTTTACACTGTCAGTAAGGTCCTTCCAAGTGCCGGCCACACCTTTCACCTCGGCTTGCCCACCCAGCTTTCCTTCTGTACCCACCTCACGAGCAACACGCGTTACTTCATAAGCAAATGAGTTGAGCTGGTCCACCATCGTATTGATGGTATTCTTCAGATCAAATATTTCACCCTGTACGTCAATGGTCACTTTTTTAGAAAGGTCTCCACTGGCCACAGCTTTTGTCACTTCCGCGATGTTACGCACCTGGCTGGTAAGGTTACCGGTCATCTGGTTCACAGAGTCCGTAAGGTCTTTCCAGGTACCGGCTACACCGGGTACAAATGCCTGTCCCCCCAGCTTACCGTCGGTACCAACCTCACGAGCAACACGCGTTACTTCCGATGCGAATGCCCTGAGTTGGTCCACCATCGTATTCAGTGTTTCTTTTAGTTGCAATATTTCACCACGCACGTCCACTGTGATCTTCCGCGACATATCACCGTTTGCCACGGCTATAGCCACATCAGCTATATTACGCACCTGGTCGGTAAGGTTACCCGCCATCTGGTTCACAGAGTCCGTAAGATCTTTCCAGGTACCGGCCACGCCAGGCACGTTTGCTTGACCACCCAGCTTACCTTCTGTACCCACCTCACGGGCCACACGTGTCACTTCCGATGCGAATGCCCTGAGTTGTTCTACCATGGTATTTATGGTATTTTTCAGCTCAAGAATCTCTCCACGTACATCCACTTCAATTTTTCTTGAAAGGTCGCCATTGGCCACCGCTGTGGTCACCTCGGCTATATTACGCACCTGGCTGGTTAGGTTACCGGCCATTACGTTCACTGAGTCTGTGAGGTCTTTCCAGGTACCACCTACGCCTGGTACGTCAGCCTGTCCACCCAGCTTACCTTCAGAACCCACCTCACGGGCCACACGCGTTACTTCCGATCCGAACGAATTGAGCTGGTCCACCATGGTATTGATGGTGTTCTTCAGCTCTAATATTTCTCCCTTTACGTCCACGGTGATCTTTCTTGAAAGGTCACCCTTCGCTACCGCCGTTGTTACCTCAGCTATATTACGCACCTGTGCCGTCAGGTTACTACCCATCTGGTTCACAGAATCTGTAAGATCTTTCCACGTACCACCTACACCCTTCACTGTTGCCTGTCCACCCAGCTTACCTTCAGTACCCACTTCAAGCGCCACACGGGTTACTTCAGATGCGAAGGAATTCAGCTGGTCCACCATCGTATTGATGGTCTTTTTCAAATCGAGGATTTCTCCTTCCACGTTCACGGTGATCTTCTTTGATAAGTCACCATTTGCTACGGCCGTTGTTACCTCTGCAATATTACGTACCTGGGCTGTAAGGTTGCTACCCATCTGGTTTACTGAGTCAGTAAGACCTTTCCATACGCCTCCAACACCTTTCACTTTTGCCTGTCCACCCAGCTTACCTTCTGTACCCACTTCAAGGGCCACACGCGTCACTTCCGACGCGAAAGAGTTGAGCTGGTCCACCATGGTATTGATGGTATTTTTAAGTTCCAGTATTTCACCGGCCACATCCACCGTTATCTTCTTAGAAAGGTCACCATTGGCGACTGCCGTTGTTACCTCAGCAATGTTACGTACCTGGGCTGTAAGATTACTGGCCATCTGGTTGACGCTATAGGTAAGGTCCTTCCATACACCACCCACACCCTTTACCGTTGCCTGTCCACCCAGCTTACCTTCAGAACCAACCTCACGCGCCACACGTGTTACTTCCGACCCGAATGAATTCAACTGGTCCACCATGGTATTGATGGTTTTCTTCAATTCCAATATTTCGCCCTGCACATCCACAGTGATCTTCTTGGAAAGGTCACCATTGGCCACCGCCGTCGTTACGTCTGCTATATTACGTACCTGGGCTGTAAGGTTACCGGCCATCAGGTTCACACTATCTGTAAGGTCTTTCCATACACCACCTACTCCTTCCACTGTAGCCTGTCCACCCAACTTACCTTCAGAGCCTACCTCACGAGCAACACGCGTTACTTCCGATCCAAATGAATTGAGCTGATCCACCATCGTATTGATGGTATCTTTAAGTTCAAGAATTTCACCTTTTACATCCACGGTGATCTTTCTTGAAAGGTCACCCTTCGCCACCGCTGTGGTTACCTCGGCTATATTACGCACCTGGGCGGTAAGATTACTACCCATCTGGTTTACAGAGTCTGTAAGGTCCTTCCACACGCCTGCCACACCTTTTACTTCTGCCTGTCCCCCAAGTTTACCTTCCGAGCCTACTTCGCGAGCAACACGCGTTACCTCGGCAGAGAATGAGTTCAGCTGATCCACCATGGTATTGATGGTATATTTCAATTCTGATATTTCACCCTTTACATCCACAGTGATCTTCTTCGATAGGTCCCCTCTAGCCACCGCAATTGTTACCTCGGCGATATTACGTACCTGCCCAGTTAGATTACTGGCCATCTGGTTAACCGAATCGGTAAGATCCTTCCATGTACCGCCGATACCGCGCACCTGTGCTTGCCCACCCAATTTACCTTCAGTGCCTACTTCAAGCGCCACACGCGTCACTTCCGATGAAAATGAGTTGAGCTGGTCCACCATCGTATTGATCGTATTTTTCAGCTCCAGGATCTCCCCTTTTACATCCACTGTTATCTTTCTTGATAAGTCACCTTTTGCAACCGATGTTGTTACCTCGGCTATGTTACGCACCTGTGCTGTCAGGTTACTGGCCATCTGATTAACCGAATCCGTAAGGTCTTTCCACACACCTCCTACTCCTTTTACTGTAGCCTGTCCCCCTAATTTACCCTCCGTACCCACTTCCAGTGCCACACGCGTCACCTCCATGGAAAACAAGTTCAATTGTTTCACCATGTCGTTTACTTCCTTGGCAATACGGGCAAATTCTCCTTGCAGCACGTGATCTCCTATTTGCAGGGGCATTTGCTGTGAGAGGTTACCTTTTGCTACCGAACTGATTACACCAGCTATCTCGATGGTAGGATGAACAAGGTCTGATATTAGGGTGTTCAGCGAGTCAATACCCGTGCTCCATGAACCTTTTGCAAATGGAACTTCAATGCGATGGGTTAATTTACCCTGTTTACCAATTGTATTGCTGGCCCGGGTAAATTCCTGGGTCATTTTTTGGTTCATGGCAATGATCTCGTTGAGTGTGTCGCAGATCTTACCACTCAAACCTACCTGGTCAATAGGCATGCGCATGTCGAAATTTCCATTCCGGACTTCGATCAAAATGTGAAGTAGTTCGCGGTCCAATCCCTCGGCAAGCCATGAATCATGCTTGCTTTCGAAACGTTGTGGAGATTTGGATTTTCCTTTTGTTTTTTTTATTGGTTGAGATTCCAATACTGCGATGCCATCTTGGGCTGTTGCGGATCCGTTTTGTGCTTCGTTTTCAAGACTCATATCAAAACAAGTGTAAGTGTGTGAACGGATAAAACACTCAGTTAACTACGTACATTATGTACTTAAACTGAATGAAAAATGCTTTCCAATAAAAATTAAAGTAGTAGATTTTAGAAAAAAATCGTGCCATACGGAGTAAATAAACATTTACAACAGGAAATACTCATTAGTTTACTATAGAATAAATATAAGAATTGATCGAAACGCTATAAATACAAGACATAACGATTGAACTTAAAAAGTGAGCGTTGGAACTGGGTACAGAAAGGATTTTATGAAAGTCAATTTCCATTTAAATCAGGAAAAATTTCCCCATTCACATTTTCATTTTTTACAACAAAGCTATCGCCATTCCTTAAAAATTAGTGCTGGAGGCAAATGCTATATTAGACTTATACAAGAAGCAGCGATTCATAATAGAAAATTTCAAATGGTGCTTGGCTACTATGAATTGGTACACTGCTAAAAAATGATGCAGTATTCTTACAACTAATAAGTGATAAAATGAATAAAGGCTCTAAGCACAATGCTTAAAGCCTTTAAAACATTTTTTTGTTTCCGCCTGGAGCGAGGGGCGGAGGGAGAGGGATTCGAACCCCCGGACCTGTAACAGTCAACAGTTTTCAAGACTGCCGCAATCGACCACTCTGCCATCCCTCCGAGGGCAAAATTATATAAGCAGGCGAGAAAACAAAAATATTTTGGCAGATTGGCTATATATTTTCCATCCCAATGTTAAAATACACATTCAATTATATCAAACATCACCTTTAAAGTATTGCCTGTGGCCGATTACAGAAACACATTTATTTCAAAACCCTAGTGTTTTTCAATGAAAAATGTCAATTTACAATTAAAGGTTATTTACTCATTCCCTCTTATATATTATTTGATTAAACAGTAACTGTCAGATTCAAATACGATAATAGGTAGCGGAAATTGATAGAGCCTTTTTATTTTTCCCGCGAATAACATGAGTACGTTGCCTGTAATAAGAGTTAAATAACGGCATTTACATCGGCAGCAAAAAAATGTGATGACAGATTGAAATACGTGGCATAATTTGTAATTGTTTATTGAAAAGAAAATAATGAACCAGTACATTGTGAAGAAAAGCATTAAGATTAAAGCTCAACCCATAAAGGTTTGGGATGCATTAACTAACCCTGAAAAGACAAAAGAATATTTTTTCCATTGCGAAGTATTCTCCGGCTGGAATGTTGGCGATACAATAACCTTTAAAGGAAAAATGCTTTTTATAATTGATATAGAGATGACTGGTAAGATACTAGAAATTGAACCAGGCAAGCTGTTGAAATACACTCTGAAGAATGGTAAAGATAAAGATGCAGAAGCAGGCTATTCAACTGTGACTGACGTTCTTACTTATGAAAATGGAGAAACGTTGGTATCAATAACCGACGATGTAGGGAAGGGAGAAGGCGCACAAAAACGACTTGAAAAATCGGAAGAAGGCTGGGATAAAGTTTTAAAGGGATTAAAACAATGGGTGGAAAACGAACAATAGCACCAAACTCACACAAGATTGAACGCTACTGTTTCAGTAATTTAGCTTCAGCTTTTTCATCTATATACCAATACAAGTTACCGCTAGTTGGGCTGATCATTTGAGCCGGGTACTTATCAGGTGTGGACGGAGAATTAAGAACGGTATTTAATATCTCAGCTTTACCCTCCCCTGCCACCAAGAACATGATATTGCGGGATTTATTGATGAGCGGTGCTGTCATTGTAATTCGATACATGTTCACTTCTTCGACATACACTTCTTTTACTAATCTTGAATGTTCAGATAATACCGTTGTACCCGGGAAAAGTGAGGCAGTATGCCCATTTTCACCAAGACCAAGTAGTATAAGATCGAACGCTGGTGGCTGATCTTTAAAGAAGCTTATTATGACCCTCTCATACTCCGTAGCCGCTTGTGCGGGCGGAAGATTCACAGGTATAGGAAAAATATTCGTTGCCGGTATATCAATATGATCAAGCAACTGCACCTTAGCCATATGGGCATTATTATCTTTATCGTCAAGTGCCACCCAACGTTCATCGCCCCAAAAGACAAACGTTTTATTCCATGGCATTTCATTCTTGTATGGCGGATTTGCAAGCAGCGCATACAACTGCTCAGGAGTGTGCCCACCCGAAAGGGAGATGGAGAATTGTCCCTTGCTGAGTACAGCGGCTTTTGCAGTATCTATGATAAACAATGCTGCTGCGCGGGTCAATTCTCCATCTGTAGGGAATACTTTTATGTTATTCTGTTGTTTCATTATTGTTCTTCTTATCTTTTTCGAGTGGCATTACTATCCAGTTATGGCCATCTTTTGCAATCAGTGCTTGTGCATCTTCAGGTCCATGGGTGCCTGCAGCATAGTTGGGGAAGTTAGGTGATGTATTAGCATCCCAGGCATTTATAATTGGCATCAGTATATTCCATGCTGCCTCTACCTGGTCGGCGCGCATAAACAAGGTAGCATCCCCCTGGAAGATATCCAATAATAATGTCTCGTATGCTTCCGGAGTTCCTGTTGTATATGAATCGCTATAATTAAAAAGCATGTCAACGGGATTGAGTAACATTTTAAGCCCTGGCCGTTTAGCCTGAAACCTTAGCCGGATCCCCATGTGTGGTTGTATGTTGAGCACTAGCCTATTAGGTTGCCAATTCTCAGTAGTTTCCAAGGGGAAGGACTGGTGTGGTACGGGCCTGAACTGTATGGTAATAACAGAGATACTCTCGTTCATCCGTTTGCCAGAACGTACATAAAATGGTACATCCTGCCAGCGCCAGTTATCAATATAAAATTTAACAGCAGCAAATGTTTCTTTATTTGAAGTTTTAGAAACATCAGGTTCATCGCGATAACCTTTTACCTTCTTTCCTTCTATCCAACCATCTCCATATTGCCCCCTTACCGCGTAATTGTGCACCTGTTCCATAGTCATCTTCCTCAGGGCATTCAGTACATCTACCTTGCGGTTACGCACCTCGTCTGCATCAAATGAAACCGGTGGTTCCATGGCTATGAGGCACAAGAGTTGCAACAAATGATTTTGTATCATGTCGCGTAGCGCTCCTGCGGTCTCATAATAGTTTCCCCGGTTCTCTATACCCAATTGTTCTGATACTGTGATCTGTACATGGTCTATATAGTTACGGTTCCATATAGGTTCAAACATAGCATTGGCAAACCGAAATGCAAGTATATTTTGAACTGTTTCCTTGCCCAGGTAATGATCTATGCGATATATTTGTGATTCATCGAAAAGGCCGTGCAATAAATTATTTAGGTGTTTTGCACTGTCTATATCGTGGCCAAACGGTTTTTCTACAACAATACGACTTAGCGACTTGTTGCTGCAAAGTCCGCTCTCTCCTATTTTGGTTGCAATATCTTCGAAGAAATTGGGAGGAACGGCCATATAGTAAACACGATTCACAGGTTCTCCCCAGTCTTTTTCCATTTTGTCAATTTGCTTCTTAATAGCAGCATAAGTAGCTGGATCGGAAAAATCCCCTTTTTTATAACTAATGTATTTTTCAAACACATCCCAGTCGGCCTTTTTTGCTTTACCCGTACGCGAAAACTCATCTATACCCTCGTGCACATGCTTCTTAAAGCCAGCATCAGTTATCTCTGTATGTGCTACACCTAGCACCGCAAAATGCTCTGGTATCCAATCGTCCAGGTATAGATTATATATAGCAGGCATTAATTTGCGCCAGGTAAGATCGCCTGCAGCGCCAAATATAACTATTACTGTTGCTCCTATTTTTGCTGTTGCTGCCATTGTCTATTCTGCATTTTGATTCCAATGTGTATGAAAAATCCCTTTTCTGTCGGTACGTTCGTAGGTATGAGCACCAAAGTAATCACGTTGGGCTTGTACCAGATTAGCCGGCAACCACCCTTGCCTGTATCCGTCGTAGTAAGCCAACGAGGCCATCATAGCCGGCATGGGCACACCAGAGTCGATCCCCGTCTTTATAGCCAGCCTGAAGCCATCCTGAGCACCCTCGAGTTTAAGTGCCATGTCTTTATTTATCATCAGGTTGGTTAATCCAGGCTCGGCTACATAAGCGGCGAGTATATCTTCAAGTAATACAGACCTGATAATACATCCTCCACGCCAGATACTAGCTACCTGGTCGAGTTTCAAATCATAATTAAATTCTTTAGACGCACGTTGCATCAGCGCCATACCCTGTGCGTATGCCGTAATGATAGAAAAATAGAGCGCCTGTTCCAGCCAATCAACCAGTTCAGCTGTGGTATTAGTAAAAGTAACCTTATGCCAGTTCAATATCTTTTCTGCCGCTAATCGTTCTGTTTTTATTGCGGAAAGATCCCGGGCAGAAACAGCCGCATCAATATCAGGTATAGGTAAATAAAGATCCATTGCACTTTGTGAAGTCCACTGCCCTGTGCCATTCTGCTTAGATGTATCCAATATCATATCTACCAGCCTATTGCCCGTAAGATCATCCTGTTGGGCAAAAATATCTGCTGTGATCTCTATAAGATAAGATTTTAGTCTGCCTTCATTCCATTTTGAAAAGATGACATGCAAATCGTCATTACTCAGATTGGTACATTCTTTAAGTAAATGATAAGCCTCAGCTATAAGTTGCATTACACCATACTCTATACCGTTATGTACCATCTTTACATAATGCCCAGCCGATCCCGGCCCAAGCCAGGTAACACAAGGCTCGCCGTTCACCTTTGCAGATACATCCTTAAGCATAGGGGCCACCCGCTCATATGCCTCTCTTGCACCGCCGGGCATAATACTTGGACCACGCCGTGCACCAAATTCACCGCCCGAAATACCAACACCCATAAAATGGATATCTTCTTTTACTAATTCAGTAGTGCGGCGGTTTGTGTCAGTGAAGTGTGAATTACCACAATCCATTATCAGATCATCTTTCGATAGAAATGGTTTCAGCTCAGCAACAACTGCATCTACTGGTTTACCGGCCGGCACCAGCAGCATAATAACCTTCGGCGACTTCAGTGCCGCAAAGAAATCCTGCAGTGAATGTGCACCTGTAACCTTCTTACCTTCCGCTTCATTTACAAGCGCATCTACTTTTGCTGTGTCTTTATCAAAACCGGCAACACTATAGCCGTGATCACACATATTGTACACCAGGTTGCGACCCATAGTGCCCAACCCTATCATTCCGTAATCGTATTGTTGCGTAGGCATTAGATTGTTTTTTATTCTGACTTATGAAAAGTGCAGGTATTAATAAAATCCTTGGTGGTTTCTAAATCTTTAAATTGTAGTGCCTGAAGACCATATGCCGCAGCTACCTCTACAAACATAAGCCGGTCATCTATATACAATGCATGTTCGGGTAAAGTCTGCGAAATATCGCAAGCCATACGTAAAACCCCTTTGTCTGGCTTGCGTAAATGAATATAGCAGGATGATATATAAGCATCAAATAGTTCATTCAATTTGTACTGCTTTATTCTATGCTCATTTAGTTCACGGCCCTCATTACTTACCGCAATTACTTTTAGGTTATGCTGCTTTTTAAGCGCTTTAAAATAGGTAAGATTATCCCCTAACGGCTGTGACTGCTCAAACATAAAAGCTTTAAATTCTTCTTTCGAAAAATTCTTAGGCTCATTAAAAACTACCCTTCCCAGGTATTCGTCTAGCGACAGTTTCCCTTCTTCATAAGTATCAAAGGTGAGGTGATGGCGTTCTTCTATTTCTTTACCATCTAATCCAAATTTTTCAACCGCTTTCTTGCGAGAGGTCTGCCCCCATCCATTAGTGAGTAATACCCCTCCAATATCCAAAAACAATGTTTTTATCGGTTCTGCCTTCGTTTCGTTATGCATTTTTCGCAATATTTGTCTTTTGTATGGCTGCCCATAATTGGTCAAGCCCATTGTCTATATCGCTGCCTATATTTATGCGTATTACTCTACGCCCCTTGTCATCAAGCGAACGATAGTCGCCCAATGATTGGGCTTCATGCAAAGTTTCAAAGCCATATTTCTCGCCGGGTATGGGCAAGCCTTGTTTTTCGTCACTTACCAGTATAATATATAATCCCGTCGCAGGACCTCCTTTATGTAACTGCCCTGTAGAATGGAGATAGCGTGGCCCATTGAGCAACGTTGTTGCCTCCTTCAGCCTATCGCGCATATGGAGCCGCCATGCCTGTAGGACTTTGGCCCGACTGGCCGTCATATTGAGATAAGGCAGAAATGCTATGTAATCTCCTGGCTCTGCTAGTGCACCAAATGCCTCAACAGCCTCACCTATAGATTTGCTAGTTCTTATTTGCGTAACCGGCTCACCTCCGTAAACTGCAAACCCATCTACTGAAAGTAATGGTTCTGCTGGTTTAAAGTGACCTTCTTTCTGCCATTCTTCTAGTAAATTGCTGGTATTCTTTTTACTTTCTGCCACGTTGGGCTGGTCGAATGGATTAATACCAATTACTATACCAGAAACAGCTGTAGCTATTTCCCAACGATAATATTCACCACCAAGCGCAATTTTATCAGCTACTTTTATGCGTACCACGGGGTTGCCGGCGTCTTCAAGTGCTTTAAGTTTCTGGTCGTCAGCAGTATTATCATCAGTTGCCAAATACATGTGCACAAACACCCTATCTTTTCCATATACTTCAGGATTGCCCAGCGGCTCGCCATTTACAGGTACTATACCTTCTCCTTCTTTACCGGTACTTTCAGCAATCAACTGCTCTACCCAGTATCCGAAAGAGCTAATAGATGATGATAAGATAAACGTGACCTTATCACGGCCATGACGCTGACACACACCCAGCATTACACCGAGGCCAATGCCGGCATTGGCAGCAGCAGGTATATTTGCATCGCTGCTTACCTTCATTTGCTTTGCGCTTTGCATGATGGCTGCAATATCAATACCCATCAACGCCATTGGTAATAGTCCAAAATTGGACAGCACAGAATAGCGACCGCCGATATCAGAACCATTAATAAATACCTTTCTGAACTGATGATCAGCAGCTATCTTTACCAACGACGTACCAGCATCTGTAATGGCAACAAAATTGTTTCCGGTATTGCCTTTGCCTTTCTTTTCAAGCTGATCGTAGAAGTACTTAAAGAAACTAAGTGTTTCTGTAGTACCACCCGATTTTGTGGCCACTATAAAAAGTGTCTTTTCAAGCTCTACCTGATTTTGTATTTCCAATATTGCTGCAGGCTCAGTGTTATCCAATACCAAAAGCTCTAAATATCCTGCAGCAGTACCAAATGTTTCGCGAGCTACCTCCGAACACAAACTGCTTCCACCCATACCTAAGAGTACAGCGTATTTAAAGCCTTCATCTTTTATTTGTTTCGCAAACGCAGTAAGTTCATCGGTTACTGGCTTATAATTATCCGGTAGCGTCATCCAGCCCATACTTTCTGGGATCATCTTCACCTGCTCCTCGTCGGTTTTCCATAAATAGGGGTCTTTATGATAAAGGCGTATGCCCACTTGTTTTTCATCTATCGACGTAAAAGCCGCTTCCACCTCTTTTTTCAATTTACCATAGCTAAGCTCTTGTGTAGAGACCGCGTCCCCCAGCATTTTAGCTCTTTTCTCAGCCAAACTGGTCATAACCATGTTATATGGTTCTATAAACTTTTTTACGCCGTCGTTCTCCAGTTGTTTGGTTACAAAGTCTATATCAATTCCAACTTTTTTCAGGTCGTCAAATATTTTACTGGCACTTTCGACACCATTTTCTATGGTATTTTTTTGCAATTTACCATGATCAGCAAGAGCATCAATGGTTTCATCTGGGAGTGTGTTAACGGTATCGGGCCCGATGAGTGTCTCTACGTAACGAACGTCACTATATAATGGATCTTTATTGCTGGTACTTGCCCACAATGGCCGTTGTACATTAGCCCCATTACTCTTTAATTCTTCCCATTCAGCACCTGCAAAAATTTCCTTAAAGCGCTTATAGGCAAGCTGTGCACTGGCAAGACCAGCCTTTCCCAATAGTAATTGAGGTAGCGGAGATTGGTTCTTACTGCCTGGTATGATATATTGACTAAGTAATTGATCGGCCAATACGTCGATCCTGCTAAGGAAAAAACTGGCTACCGAAACAATATGATCTACAGATTTCCCCTCTGCTATCCTACGCTTAACGGCGCTTAAATAAGTATACGCTACTTTGGCATATTGATCTACTGAAAAAAGCAGTGTTACATTTATGTTGATGCCTTCATATAGCAGCTGCTCAATGGCCGGTATCCCCTCGTCGGTTCCCGGTATTTTTATCAGGCAGTTAGCACGACCTACCAATTTATACAACCTGTGGGCTTCTTCAATAGATCCTTGTGTATCCCGGGCCAGATAAGGTGACACTTCAAGGCTCACAAATCCATCTGTGCCTTTCGAGCTATCAAATACTGGCTTTAAAATATCGCAGGCGTCCTGTACATCCTTTATGGTGAGTGCGTCATATATCTGTTGAGGCGTGAAACTTTGGGATATTAACTCTTTTATCTGTCCATCATAGTCTTCACTGCCTGTAATAGCTTTATGAAAAATACTTGGATTAGAGGTAATCCCTCGAAGCCCTTGTTCAGATACTCTCTTTTTTAGTTCGCCACTTGTTATTTTTTTCCGGGTTAGGTTGTCCAGCCAGTAGCTCTGGCCATAGTTCAGCAAATCAACTAATGTGCTCATATATTATTTCATGTTTTTATTTTCTATTGCAGATATTTTTCCCAGTCTCCTTATATGACGTTCTCCATTACTAAAAGTTGCTTTTAGAAAAGCAAAAACAATATCCTTTGCTAGTTCTATGCCCACTACCCGCTCACCCAAGCAAAGAATATTGACATTGTCGTGCTCTACCGATTGATGAGCGGAGTAGGTATCGTGACACACCCCTGCCCTAATATTTTTAAATTTATTAGCCGCTATGCTAACACCTACCGCACTACCACATATAAGTATGCCCCTTTCACCTTTCTTGTCTAAAATGGCTCTTGCAACATCGGCTGCATGATCAGGATAATCATCGGGACTATCTCCGTTATCAGTGCCCAGATCTAATACCTCATACCCCTCCCGTAACAACTCTTCTATTATCAAGACTTTATAAGTAAAGCCTGCGTGATCGGCACCTATTACAACTTTCATTTGAAAATAATTTTTTTTTAGTTGCCTGCACTTACATTCGTTTTTTATAAATGTAATCAGCACGAGCATTTCAAGAACTTTGTGTCACCATTTTTTTAATTCTTTCAACAATATTATCCGTTGTAAAACCAAAGTGTTTAAAAAGATCCTTAGCAGGCGCACTTTCTCCAAACGAGGTCATACCAATTATCTCGCCTTCGCTACCCACCCATTCATGCCAGCCTTCTGGGGCAGCAGCTTCAACTGCCAAACGTAGCGTAACAGCAGGCGGCAAAATTTCATTGCGGTAAGCTTTGTCTTGTTTCCTGAATAGTTCCCAACTCGGCATACTCACGATACGAACATTGATGCCCGCATCTTGCAATGGCTTCTGTGCCGCCAGGATCAATTGAACTTCCGAACCAGTGCTTATTAATATAGCATCAGGCTTGTCTCCTTGCTCTTTTGATAAAATATATGCTCCTTTCAATACACCTTCGGCAGTACCCGTTTTATCTCTATCAAAAACAGGTAGTTTTTGGCGTGAAAGTACTAGCATGGTTGGCCCTTCTTTTCTTTGTATCGCTGCGCGCCACGCATAAGCAGCCTCATTAGCATCGGCCGGACGAATAACGACAGTATTAGGTAATGCCCTAAAAGTAATTAACTGCTCTATTGGCTGATGGGTTTTACCATCTTCACCTAACCCTATCGAGTCATGTGTCATCACGTAGATAACCGGCTGCTCCATTATAGCAGACATCCTGATAGCCGGCTTTGCATAATCTGTAAAGCAGAAATAGGTAGATGCGAATATTCTGACACCACCATGTACAGTCATACCCAAACTGGCAGCACACATTGCATGCTCCCTAATACCCCATGCAATATTCCTATTTTCAAACTTGCCTTTAGCTATGAAGCCCGAAACCTTCATCATTGTAGATGTAGATTCTCCAAGGTCTGCACTACCACCTATTAACCATGGCAACTTTGCAGTTATAGCAGATGTAACATCGGTTGTTACAGAGCGTGTAGCTTTGTCTCCATCGGCTGGTTTATACACAGGTATATCTTTGTCCCAATCAGCGGGTAACTCCTGTTTCATATATTGATCGAACTGCTCTGCAAGTTGCGGAAATTTACCTTTTAATTGACTGAGAACATCCATCCACTCTTTTTCTTGCGTTGCACCTTTTTCAACCGCCTTGCCCATGTATTCTTTTACATAGTCCGGCACAAAAAATGGTTCTTCAGGCCAACCATAGAACTTCTTGGTGAGTGCAACTTCCTTTTCACCCAATGGTGAGCCATGCACTCCAGAGGTATCTTGTTTATTAGGTGATCCATAGCCTATATGAGTCCTCAATATAATCATAGAAGGTTTGTCCGAAACCTCTTTGGCTTTTTGAAAAGCATCAGATATTTTGTCAATATCATTTGCTACATCTCCCAGATCTTGCACATGCCAGTTATAGGCCTCAAATCTCATAGCCACATTGTCAGCATAGGTAAGATCAGTATCACCTTCAATGGTAATGTGATTGTTATCGTACAGATAAATGAGTTTGCCCAGCCCTAAGTTTCCTGCTATTGAAGCTGCTTCATGAGAAGCCCCTTCCATCAAATCGCCATCACTGCAAAAAACATACGTATAGTGGTCTACAAGCTTTATATCATCCTTATTAAATATAGCGGCGAGGTGTGCTTCTGCTAGAGCCATTCCCACGGCAGTCATAAAGCCTTGCCCGAGAGGACCTGTAGTTGTTTCTACCCCAGGTGTTAAGCCATGCTCTGGATGTCCTGCCGTAATACTCCCCAGTTGCCTGAACTGCTTCAGGTCATCCATAGAAACTGCATAACCCGTAAGATGAAGTACAGCATACTGCAACATGGATGCGTGCCCATTGGAAAGAATAAAACGATCGCGGTTAAACCACGCCGGGTTATGTGGGTTGTATCTCAGATGCTTCATCCACAATGCAAAAGCGGCAGGCGCCAATGCCATTGGTGCACCTGGATGGCCTGAATTGGCTTTTTCTACAGCATCAATAGCCAGGCAGCGTATGGTATAAATGCATTTTTCTTCTATGGTCATAATGTATCTTTTGTTAGTTTATGTAATGCAAATGCCGCTGCACCGACCACCCCTGAATCATTATGCAGTTGAGCAGGTACTATTTTCACTAAGTCTATTGCCGCTTTTAACGCATATTTTTTCACACCTGCCTCTACCCTATCTACGAGTTCTGGTATCCCTTCTATAACACCGCCTCCTAATACAATTCGGCACGGCCCCACCATGTTAATAATTGTTGTTACACCTGCTATTAAGGCATCTGTCACATTATCTACAAGCCCTCTGGCCATACTATCTCCTTTCCCTAAAGCTGCAGCAACAGTTTTGCCATCAATAGCATTTATATCGCCACCTGCCAATTCCAACAGCATTGAACCACCTTTAGTGTCACTCTGAACTGCTTGCTGTGCGTCGCGGCTTATTGCCCAGCCACCTGCAAGTGCCTCGAGACAGCCATAATTACCACAATGACATACAGGGCCATGTAATTGCACCGTCATATGCCCTACTTCGCCGGCAGTATTATTACAGCCATCTATCATTTTGCCATCGCTAATAATGGCCCCACCTATGCCAGTGCCTACAAAAATGCAGACCATATCATCAAAACCAACGCCTGCACCATAAAACCATTCACCCCAAGCTGCAGCCTTTACATCGTTGCAAACAGTTATGGTTTTACCCAGCTTTTTTGACAGGAGCGATTGCAAGTCTACATTATGCCAATTGAGGTTGGGTGCGTATTTGATTATGCCTGTATTCTTTTGTATTTGCCCGGCAACACCTATACCAATAGTTTCGAGGGGAATATCTAGATGCTTGTCAACTAACTTTTCAATATTTTCACTGATCTTGTCTATGATCTGTTCGGGACTTTCAGTGCTTTCTGTTGGAATACGCAATCTGTCTAATACACGACCATTCGTACTTACGATCGCAATCTCGATCTTAGTTCCGCCAAGATCAACGCCGATGGCCCATTTTTGCATTATTACGAAAGTCTGATGTGGTGATTATTTCTAAACTTTGTCATTTTCACAATTGCATATCTAAACTACAAAATCATGCCCTTAAAGTGCACATCGGCAATAAACAAATTTGTTATACCTACATAGTTAACCTATTTAATTTTTAACAACGCTATGGAAGGCACACAGACACTCATATCTTTCGTTTTTTCACTTATCAAGAAGTTAAATGCAACTAAAAAAAATCATTGTGCCAAACACCAAAGTTATTTCACGCAACTATCTATATATCGTTACCAATGAAATATAGGAACACATTTCTAATCTAACTGGCGAAAAATAGAAAAATTACAACTATAGATGAGATGTATGGGAATACTGCCCCTGCTTTTCATTATGCAGCAGCGACATATATTCATTATAAAGCCCTGCAAATATGCAGGGCTTTATAATGAATAACCTATCCAACTTATTAAATCTATTGCTTTATAAATTTCCCGGTTTTTTTAGTACCATCTTTACCAATAGTTTGCACGGTATATAAGCCTGTAGAAAATCCTTTCATGGAAACAACAGCATTATTACCTGCTACTACAGTTTTATAAACTTCTACACCAACTACATTATATATAATTACCTCATCGTTTTGCTTTGCAGGTATTGTCACTACATCTTGTGCAGGATTAGGGAATGGTAAAATTGTGGTTGATTTACGCGGAGTGAAAATACCAGTGTAACCCAGAATGACCTTGCGTATTACATTGTTGTTCCAGTCGGCTACAAACAAATTACCATTACCATCAAGCAATACGCCTGTAGGATTATCAAAGGTCGCTACGTCTTTAAGACCATCAATGCCACCAATGATGCCAGGGAGCCCCACCAGCGTCATCACCTGACGGGTCGGGGTTATTTGCCTTATAATATCGTTGCCTATTTCCGCCACATATAAACTACCACTACTATCAATTGTTATGCCATATGGTTCACTAAAAGTTGCCGCAATTCCAGTATCATCAGCGCTGCCAGCGATTCCAGAACCTGCAATAGTAACTACAATGCCTGCCGGGCTTATTTTACGTATCATATTATTAGTTTCATCAGCAACAAACAAGTTGCCACTTTTATCAATCGCAACCCCCGTAGGATAATTAAAACTTGCCTTGATACCGGTATCATTATTACTGCCCGCTGTAAGATTACCAGCAAGGGTAGAGACATAACCAACAGGCGTAATTTTACGTATCATGTTGTTTTTAGAATCCGCTACATACACATTTCCTGTATCATCAACAGCTAATCCGTTAGGATAATTAAATGTGGCAGTTGCTCCGGGACCATCATTATTACCAACAAGACCTGAACCCGCAAAAGTGGTTACTCTGCCGGCAGGGGTTATTTTTCTTATGGTGTTATTCTTAGAGTCAGTCACATACACATTCCCTGCAGTATCAATTGCTATGCCCAATGGATGATTAAACCTGGCTGCTGTACCGGTATCGTCTGTAATACCGGCGGTACCATTACCTGCAAAGGATGTAACTGTATTAGGAGTGATGATTTTGCGTACCATGTTATTATCCGCATCGGCCACATACATATTCATATGCTTGTCGAAAATAATACTGATTGGCCAGTTAAAAGCTGCATTTGTACCAGTATCATCGGTGTAACCTGTAGTGTAATTTCCGGCAAATGTAGTTACCAGCTGTGCTTTAGCAGGCATAGCACCCAAAAGTGAGATGCAACTTATTAAGAAAGCAATTTTAAATTTTACGCTTTTCATATTACTGCAATGGTTTTATTTTTTAAAACATGAAAACGGTATAGTAAATCTATGTTCATGCCAAAATAAAATAATTTTCCCATTATAAGGAATGGATAATACATTTTAAATAAGAATACATAAGTCATACAGAAGACTCTACGGCACAAAAAACCCCAGTCGGCTGACTGGGGAGAAATTGTATATGAACTTAAGTTCTTGAAAAACTATATTATGCCTTCCAAGAGAAAGAATGTATTACTAATGAACGGAAAAATCTCTACAGCGTCTTCCTTACCTTCACAGCACTAAGCCCCTTAGGACTTTGTTCTGTTTCAAACGTTACCTTATCTTTTTCCTTTATTGGCTCAGAAAGTTGGTTAGCATGTACAAACACGCTTTCCTGACTTTGCAAATCATTTATGAAACCATATCCCTTAGCTTCATTGAAGAAAGTGACTACTCCATTACGAATAGGATCATAATCTTCAGCAACATGCTTTGCCACACCTATTTGTATGTCTTCGTGGTTAATTACTTTCTTTTTACGTGGATCTGGTGGAACAGCAGATATATTGCCGTTCTCATCTATGTAAGCCATCATATCTTCAAGGCTTTTACCCTTGCTGTTATTAGCTTTACGGTCTTCTGCCCGTTCTACTTTTTCTCTCTTTTTTTGAGCTTTCTTCTTTTCTTTTTCTTTTTTACCTACTGTTTCCTGCGATCTTCCCATAATTGCTATTAAAAATTGTCTTTTGATTCCTGCAAAGGTCGGCATTTATATTGACATAAAATTTTTTTTCAAATAATTGGCAATATTAAGAATTGATACTGAACTAAATTGCTTAACGAATAGCCTATATAAGCTTGTTATGGCCATTTAGCAACTTCCAATGTATCTGTACACTCTTCTAAAAGTTCAGCAATTGTTTTATGCAATACAGGGTGTACCATGGCCGGCGCTATCTCCGCCATAGGCACTAATGTGAAACGCCTTTTCTGTAAAAAAGGATGTGGCACTTTAAGGTCTGGAAGTGAGATAACTTCATGATTAAAGAACAATATATCAATATCAAGTGTTCTGGGGCCCCAGAGCACTTCTCGCTGGCGACCAAGGTTATTTTCTATGGTCTGCAGGTTTTTGAGCAATATTTCCGCTTGTAGTTGGGTATTAATCTGCAAAACTTTATTCAAGAAAGCCTCCTGGTTTTCCATTCCCCAAGCTGCTGTTTGGTAGGTAGATGATTCCACAACTATCTTTCCACAGTTGTCTGCTATTTGGTTTGCAGCCTCTTGCAATAATACCTCACGATTCCCCGCGTTACTACCTAACAGTAAATAAACTTTGTTCATTATGAAGGGCAAAGGTAAGAGAGAAAAATTAACCTCATAAATCACACCGCTGCATTGCAACTATTTAATGTGACTTATTATTTAGGAATGTATATTTGCCCGGTATAAAAGAGTCAATATATTTTTATGAAACAGTTCTTTAAAATGTTTTTTGCCTCGCTGCTCGCTATGATCATTGCCGGCGTTATTGTTGTTGGTCTTATTATGGGAGCCATAATTGGTTTGGTGGCCAAAGCGTCATCCAACGAGGGTAAGGAAACTAAAATAAACTCGGCCAGCATATTAGTAATAGATGTAGCAAAAAAATACCACGAGCAGGGTATGAGTAACTCTTTTGCTTCATTCAGTAATGAATCATCTTATTCATCAGGGCTGTATGACCTGACACAAGCCATAAAATATGCTAAAACTGATGATAAAATAAAGGGCATATTACTAAAATTAGGTGGAAGTGCTAATGGTTGGGCTACGCTGCAACAGTTGCACATGGCATTAGTTGACTTCAAAACCTCAGGGAAAACCATATATGCATATGGTGAGTCTATATCACAAGGCGCCTATTACGTAGCGTCGGCAGCAGATAGCATTTATCTAAACCCAGTTGGGAGTATTGAAATAAAAGGATTTGCTACTGTAATGCCGTTCTTTAAGACTACACTTGAAAAGCTGGAAGTACAACCTGAAATATACTATGCAGGAAAATTCAAAAGTGCGACTGAGCCTTTTAGAGCAGATAAAATAAGCGATCCGAACAGGTTGCAAATACAAGCTTACCAACATGACCTGTGGAGCGAATTCGCAAGTGCAGCGGCAAAACACGCCCACACAGATACAGCCACAGTAAACAAATGGACAGCAACCGGAGCAATACAGTTCCCGGCGGATGCAGTGAAATATAAACTTATTGACGGATTATTGTATTGGGATGAGGTGGAACAGCACCTGCGCGCAAAAACCGGTCAAAAGGGAAAAGAAGACGTTAAATATGTAACAGCTGACGACTACAGAAATACAGTAAAAAGTGGCAGCAAAATAAGCGAGAATAAAATAGCCATATTATTTGCTGAAGGTGATATTGCTGATGGCGAACAAGAAGATGAATACCAAATTGGTTCAAAAACATTGGTTGAATCAATACGCAAGCTAAAGGATAATGACAAGATAAAAGCAGTGGTGCTTCGTGTGAACAGTCCTGGCGGCAGTGGGCTTGCAAGTGATGTGATACTACGCGAGTTGCAATTACTGAAAGCAAAAAAACCACTTATTGTTTCTATGGGTGACTACGCTGCATCGGGTGGCTACTTTATTGCATGTCATGCAGATAGCATATTTGCACTACCCAATACCATTACCGGCAGTATAGGTGTATTTAGCGTTCTGTTCAACTTTCAAGGCTTATTGAAAAATAAAATGGGTGTGACATTTGATGAGGTAAAAACCGCACCATATGCTGACTTCCCAACAGTATCGCGCCCTCTAAGTCCTGAAGAGGCCACACGAATGCAAGCATCTATAGACACGTTCTACTCTATGTTCAAAAGCAGAGTGAGCCTGGGCCGTAAAATTAGTGTCGGTGATGTAGATAGTATAGCACAGGGGCGTGTATGGACAGGGAGCGCTGCATTAAATATACACTTGGTTGATGCGTTGGGTAACCTGGATCGTGCCATATTAAGTGCATCGAGAATGGCGAAACTAACCGATTACAAAGTTGTTACCTATCCCGAACCGAGCGATAAGCTGGATGCATTGCTGCGTCGTTTTAAAGGCAATTCAGCATCTGCAATGATGAGTACAGCCATCAAGGAGCAATTGGGTAGCGACTATGAGTGGTACAAACAAGTATCCGGCTTGCGCAAAATGAACGGTAAGGCAATGATGGCTATGCCATTTTTAATAAACGTGCAGTAGTCTTTTCCGCGGTTCTTGCGTTAAACTGAAGGTTTTAATGGGCAGTGAAAAATATTTTTTTTACTTAGCAAATCCAAAAACTTCAGTACATCGTTAGTAATTGTATCAAACAATTTACTTAACTACGCAAAACCAAAAAGTTTATGAAACGTATTTTTTTAATTCCGGTTATGGCCCTGGCTTTATTAGCAGGTAACACCGCATCTTCACTTGCACAAACAAAAACAGTAATGGTAGGTGGTGCAGCCATGTATCCTACTAAGAACATTGTTGAGAATGCAGTTAACTCTAAAGACCATACAACGCTTGTAGCCGCTGTAAAAGCAGCTGGCCTTGTTGAAACACTTGAAGGCGCTGGTCCATTCACTGTTTTCGCTCCTACCAACGAAGCATTCAACAAGCTACCCGCAGGAACTGTTGACAACCTGGTAAAACCTGAAAACAAAGCTACGCTTACGTCTATTCTTACCTATCATGTTGTTTCAGGCAGGCTGGATTCTAAAGCCATTATGGCGCAGATAAAAGCAGGTGGCGGATCTGCAATGCTGACTACCGTAAATGGAGAACAGCTTACTGTAATGATTAAAGGCAAGTACCTTGAAATAAAAGATGCTAAAGGTGGTGTAGCCAGAGTAACCATTAAAGATGTATACCAGAGTAACGGTGTAATACACGTAATTAACAAAGTATTGATGCCTTAATTTATAAAGCATTCATAGTATCTTTGAAGGGTGGAATTATATTCCACCCTTTTTGTTTCAATATATATATAGTATAGTAAGTGGCAAGAGAAAGCATTTCAGTATTCGACATATTTAAAATAGGAATAGGCCCCAGTAGCTCACACACTCTAGGTCCGTGGCGCGCAGCACAACGCTTTGTGGAAGGATTACCGGCATATAGCCAGTCAAAAGCACGTTCTGTAAGAATATTATTATATGGCTCGCTAGCCAAAACTGGTAAAGGTCATGGTACAGACGTGGCTGTGATCCTTGGCATATGTGGTGAAGATCCGGTAACATTTGACGTGGCCGAGATAACGCCTCGCCTGCAGCAAATAACAGAAGAGAAAATACTGTTACTTAATGGTAAACAGGAAGTACAATTCGACCCAGCCGAAGATGTTGTTTTCCTTATGAATGAAAGCCTTCCCTACCATCCCAATGCGCTTACTTTTCTGTGTACTTTTGAGGACGGACAAGAGATAGCAGAAACCTATTATTCCATTGGCGGCGGCTTTGTGGTAAAGGAAGGAGAAACCAATGGTAGTACAACAGCCATAGGACTTCCATACCCCATAGAGACTGCTGAGGACTTGTTAAAATGGAGCAACCAATCGGGACTAAGTATTTCAGATGTTGTAATGGAAAATGAAAAGACCTGGCGCTCCGAAGAAGAAACAAAACGTGGAGTACTAAATATCTGGCATACCATGCGCGATTGTATATATCGCGGTTGTCACATAGGTGGTACATTACCTGGGGGCCTAAATGTTACACGCAGGGCATTCCTGCTCAATAAAAAACTAATTGTAGGTAAACCTTACGAAAATTATAATGAGTGGCTTGCTGCTATAAAATCAGGGGGGCAAGGCTTTAAATATACGTTGGATTGGGTGAGCTGTTTTGCACTGGCAGTAAACGAAGAAAATGCGTCATTTAGTCGCGTAGTTACCGCGCCTACCAATGGAGCTGCAGGCGTAGTGCCAGCGGTGTTAGCTTATTTTATGGCCTTCTGCGATGGCAATGATGATGATAAAATTGTAAAATTCCTGCTTACCGCTTCTGAGATCGGAAGCATATTTAAGAAAGGGGCTACCCTGTCTGCGGCAATGGGTGGTTGCCAGGCTGAAATAGGGGTATCATCCTCTATGGCAGCAGCAGCACTCACGGAAAGCATGGGTGGTACTGTACAACAATGTCTTATGGCTGCAGAAATAGCTATGGAACATCATTTAGGGCTTACCTGCGACCCAATAGGCGGCTTGGTACAGGTGCCTTGTATAGAACGCAATACTATGGGGGCTATCAAAGCTATAACGGCCTGCCAGCTTGCGCTGCAGGGCGACCCAGATACAGCCCGCGTTTCTTTAGACGCTGTGGTGAACACTATGTGGGAAACAGCGCTTGACATGAATCATAAATATAAAGAGACTGCAGAAGGGGGGCTTGCATTACAACTCCCCATCAGCCTAAGTGAATGTTAAGCCCAGAATTTTCTTAAATATTTTAGCAGGTTTGAATTATTTTTAAGGTATGGAGCAGGTTTGGGAATTTTTTCAAAATCTATTCAATACTTCGGGTTTTCCCCCCAGGTGGCACTGCGGTAAATGGAGCGATTTTCATGGATGGCTTTATATCATCAGCGACCTGTTGATTTGGTCTGCATATTTTGCTATGCCTATTATCATAGTAAGGTATATATCCAAAAAACAAGGGCTTCGTTTCGAACGCATTTATTTTTTATTTGCAGCTTTTATACTTGCCTGTGGTGCTACTCACCTGCTGGATGCCATCATTTTCTGGTATCCCTTTTATCGGGTAAGTGCCTTAGTACGTTTTGCAACCGGCATCATCAGCTGGACTACAGTTTACTACCTGGTAAAAATAATGCCCACAGCTTTCTCTTTGAAATCGGCAGAGCAACTGGAAGAAGAGGTTGAACGCCGGAAAAAAGTGGAAGAGCAATTACGCATAAACAATAGTCTTCTTACAGAAGCACAGAGCATAGCCCGCCTTGGACACTGGCAATGGGATGCAACCAACAAGAATGTTACATGGTCGGAGACTTTGCAAGATATATTCGAAATGCAAGAACAGAAAGACCACACTTATCAAGACTATCTTGCGCTGATACATCCTGAAGACATACCTTACCTGCGTGAAATGATTAGCAGAGCAGTAGAAACAAAGGTATTTCCCGAATTCTACCATAGACTTATCCTAAAAGATGGCAGGGTGAAAACAATACATGCCAAAGGCCAGGTCATCACCAACAAAAAAGGGGAAATAATTATTATTGGAACAGCGCAAGACGTTACTGATCTAAAAAAGAATGAACAAGAGCTATTGGCGAAAACCAAAGCGCTTGAGGCGTCAAATGTAGAATTGGAAAAATTTGCTTCCATCGCATCTCACGACCTACGAGAACCATTAAGGAAAATAGGTGCTTATTCCTCTATGCTGGAGCATGACCAAAAGGAATTGCTAAATGAAAAAGGTAAACTATACCTTGAAAAAATACAGAGTGCTTCTGCGCGAATGCAACAACTGATAGATGACATTCTTGACTTTTCACGGCTTACTACAGAACAAAGTGAATTTAAGCGTACAAATCTCAATGAGGTGATCGCTGCAGTGCTTTCAGACCTTGAGGTGCCCATTGTAACAACGCATGCAGAAATCCAAACAGAAAACCTACCTACTGTAGAAGGCAATGCAAGTCAGTTGGGACAACTTTTTTTCAACCTGATAAATAATGCTGTAAAATTCCGAAAACCCGGTACAGCTCCACTGATCAACATTTCTTCAATATTTATTAAAGGAAAAGATTTGCCTGCTGATCCCATAAAATTATCCCAATACAAATTTGCAGTATTAGGCAATCCACGCTATTGGGAAAATGAATTGTTCTGCCAGATAAGTGTATCTGACAATGGGATAGGTTTTGATGAGACATACCTCGACCGCATATTTATGATCTTCCAACGATTGCATGGCAAAACGGACTATGAAGGTACTGGGATAGGTCTGGCTGTATGCAAAAAAGTAGTAGACATACACCATGGCAGTATTACGGCACGCAGCACACCAGGTGCAGGCGCTACGTTTATTGTATTGCTTCCTGTATCACAGAAAAATTTCACAGTCAGCTCCATGCAATAGGGATTCTGCGCCATAAACTTTATGTTTGTATTTCAACACACACAAATATATGGTTGCCATTAAACACATACTCATCCCGGTATGCGCAGTATTTATAGTTAGTACAATAGCGCAGGCACAAAAAAAACAATTTACCATAACAGAAGCTACCAATGGCATCAGTACCACACTGGCACCACAAAGCATAAAGCAACCGACATGGCAACCAGTAAAAGATAAACTATACCAGGTTGAAAAAAATGGTGATGAAGATATATGGACCGCTACAACATTTCCTTCTGGTAAAAAAGATACTGTTATTACCCAGAGTTCACTTTCGTCAGCATTGAACGAAACATATAAATCGATGCCTATTATAAGGTGGTTGGACGAAGATTACATTTACTTTACTAAAGGTATCAATGTAACGCTGGGATTACAATACGCCGGCGGCTTTAACTGGAGCCGTTGGGCTACCCTGCCTGCAGATGCCGACAACTTAACCTATGATAAGCACAGGCTAATAGCTTATACAGTTGACAACAACCTGTGGATGGTGAACCAAGACAAAAAAACGATACAGGTCACAAACGAACCCAACAAAAATATATTGAATGGCCAGGCAGTACACCGCAATGAGTTTGGTATAGAAACAGGTATTTTCTTTTCACCAATGGGCAATTACCTTGCTTATTATCGCATGGACCAAACAATGGTAAACGACTACCCCATTATAAAATGGGATACCGTGCCTGCTCATGCTGACATAATAAAGTATCCAATGGCAGGCGGAACATCGCACCAGGTTACATTGTGCGTTTATAACCCGGCAACAGGCAAAACGGTAACCATGAATACTGGAACTCCAAAAGACCAGTACCTCACGGCAGTTACATGGAGCCCTGACGAAAAATACATATACATAGCACTCCTCAACCGCGATCAGAACCACCTCTGGCTCAACAAGTATAGCGCTGAAACAGGAGCGCTCGTTCAAACATTATTTGACGAAAGCAGCACTAAGTATGTTCATCCTACACACCCGCTTTACTTTTTACCAGGACATAATAATGAATTTGTATGGTGGAGCGAACGTGATGGCTATGAACACTTGTACCTGTATAACACTAACGGTAAATTACAACACAAACTTACAACTGGCGATTGGGTAGTAAACGAAATAATAGGTTACAACAAAAAGAATGACCAACTTATTATTACAGCCGCCAAAGAATCGCCACTTGAAAAAGACATATATACAGTAAACCTGAAGGGCAAAATGGCACGCCTAGACAAGGGTACAGGAATGCACACAGCTTTGTGCAGTTCTGATGGACGCTATGTCTTAGACGTATATAATGGTGCCGGTATTCCACGCAAAACTGTAGTACGATCAATTGATGGTTCGTTCAATAAAACCCTTTTAACGTCTAAAGATCCGTTAGCTGACTATGACCGCCCAACAATAAAGAACATCACCCTGAAAGCGGATGATGGCACCCCACTATATGGTAAACTGATACTGCCTACTCATTTTGATGCAAGCCGTAAGTATCCTGTTATTGTTTATCTGTATAATGGCCCTAACGTACAGTTGATCCATAATTCCTTTCCGGAGAGTGGTAATTTATGGTATGAATACATGGCACAACGGGGGTACATTGTATTTACAATGGATGGACGTGGAAGCTGGAACAGAGGCTTGAAATTTGAACAGGCTACGTATAAGCACCTGGGCGATGTGGAAATTAAAGATCAGCTTGCAGGTGTTGACTACCTAAAGTCGCTCCCATATGTAGATCAGGAACGTATGGGTCTGCATGGCTGGAGCTTTGGTGGTTTTATGACAACGTCTATCATGCTTAAGCATCCTGGCATTTTTAAAGCAGCCGTAGCCGGTGGCCCGGTAATAGACTGGAAAATGTATGAAGTAATGTACACAGAACGCTACATGAGCACCCCCCAAAAGAACCCCGAAGGATATGAGAACGCAAACCTGCTTACTAATGTAAAAAACTTAAAAGGGAAGTTACTGCTGATACACGGCACCGCCGATAATACTGTTGTTTGGCAAAACAGTATAGACTTCATTAAGAAATCTGTTGACGAAGGCGTACAAGTAGATTATTTTATGTACCCGGGACATGAACATAATGTGCGGGGTAAAGATCGTGTGCATCTAATGCAGAAAGTAACAGACTACTTTGACCTGTATCTTAAACCATAAATATTGAAAAAGTTAGCGCTTATTTTTTATATACAACGCTTAGCCAAAGGTTTTATGGAATAAAAAAATATCTCATCATTTATGCTATATGTAAAACATTTCACAATTAATACAAAATGATGACAATTTGAGATATGGTACGTTTTAGTCATTCAAACAAATGCTCTACATTTGCGTAATTCAAAAATAATTCATGAAGAAAATTGTCGCAATTTTTATAGTAATGGCATCTCTAGGTAATGCTTATGCAAAGCCTGTTGATGTAAATACCGCAAAAAAAATTGGGTATTCATTTCTAACCAGGAACACCCAAGTCGTTTTAGCAAATAGTGCTGGTGACTTGCAAGTTGCTTATACTGCAACTTCCGATATCAATGGTATAAGTACACCATGTTATTATGCGTTCAATACAGGTGTGGCAAATGGATTCGTGATTGTATCTGCAGATGATAATGTGTTGCCAATACTTGGCTACTCTGATGAGGCAACTTTTGGAGTAACTGATATGCCATCTCAAATAAAAGGATGGATGGATGGTTACACACAGCAGATAAGCTATATAATTAAGAACAACGTACAAGCTTCAAGTGTTACGACTGCAAAATGGAATGATCTTTCTGCATCTGCACCGTTAACTAAATTATCTAAAACAACCAGTGTTGCCCCCCTTGTTACTACCCGTTGGGACCAGACACCGTATTACAATGCAATGTGCCCAGGCACTTCTGGTGCAAGCCAGGCAGTAACCGGCTGTGTAGCAACTGCAATGGCACAAGTGATGAAATTTTGGAATTGGCCAGCTACAGGGGTAGGATCACATTCTTATAATGATGCTCTTTATGGATTGCAGTCTGCTGACTTTGGTGCTACCTCTTACTCATTTGCGTCAATGTCATTTATACTTACAGGCTTAAGCACAGCTGCATCTAAAACAGCTATTGCTACCCTTATGTATCATTGCGGCGTAAGTGTGGACATGAACTACAATACCGCAGCCAATAATGGTAGCGGAGCATATGTGGAACTAGCACAAAGCCCTACTAACGATTGCGCTGAAACAGCACTTCCTACTTATTTCAGGTATAAGCCTACCCTACATGGTGACGTGCGTGCACAATATGCTTCTGAACAGGCTTGGATAAATGCACTTGAAACAGATCTTAATGCAGGCAGACCTGTTATCTATACAGGTTTTGGCTCAGATGGTGGTCACTGCTGGGTTGCAGATGGTTATGCTACAAGTACAACAGGAACTACTATACATTTCAACTGGGGTTGGAGTGGTGCATCAAATGGTTATTTTTCTGTCGACAGCCTTGCGCCGCCAGCATTAGGTACAGGGGCCGGCAGTGGTAATTTTAACAGTAGCCAGGCTGCTATTTTTGGCATTGAGCCAGACTACCCTGCCGCAGTTTCAAACGTTTCTAAAAACATTGTTGTAGCTATGTATCCTAACCCTGCAAACAATGTAGTAAACATTGACCTGCAAGGCACTAAAGCAACTGCAATTAACATTATAGACATGCAAGGCCGTGTGATAAAAGAAATTACGCCTACTAATAGCGCAATTGTAACTATCTCTACAGCTGATTTCATCCCCGGTATCTATATGGTACAAATTCATACAGATGCGGAAGTGATTACGCAAAAACTTAGTATTGCTAAATAAGCGACCGTTAAAAACACTTCTAATACAAATCCCGGCTCATTGGCCGGGATTTGTATTTTCTATCTTCCTGAGGTAAATAACAATGCGACAATGAGAACGCCTCCCAATACTTGCATTAGAGAATTAGTCTTTCCGTGTCCAATCGCCAAAGGCACCAAATAAAATACAAAATAAAATATATCTCATCAGATATTAGGTGTAGACTATACTCCACCCTTTATACTTGCATTAAAAAATGGAAACAGAGATCTCAGTAAAATCGCCAGCAGATTACCTTATTCGTAACAAACTACTTGACCAAAGAAAAATTTTCCTTTGGGGGCAAGTAGATGATCAAAGCTCAAAAATAATAGTAGAACAAATAACTTACCTGGAGGCTATACAGCCTGGGGTACCTATACATATGTATATCAATTGCCCTGGCGGCATGGTAACGGCTGGTAATGCCATGTACGATATAATGCAGGCAGTATCTTCTCCTGTATATACTTACTGTATAGGCTTTGCTGCCAGTATGGGCGCTACACTCCTATCGGGTGGCGCAAAAGGCAATAGGTATATATACCCAACAGCGGAAGTGATGATACACCAGCCCTCTATTGGCAGCTTCCAGGGCAATTCAGCTGATATAGAAATAAATGCGCGACAGATAATAAAGGCAAGAGAACTAACAGCGCGCATACTTGCTCGAAATTGTGGGCACAGTAAAGAAAAAATACAAAAGGACATTGATCGTGACTACTGGATGAATGCTGAAGAAGCCCTGGCATACGGTATTGTTGATATGATAATAGCTTAGGCTGCCGTCTTCATTTCTGGCAGGGCAATGATATGCCCTGTCTTTTTATGTAACAAAAGTTGGAACTCTCTGTTCAGTCGCAACTTCATCTCGTGTAGTTTTTCTATTTCAGCATTTACCCCATTTATCTTTAACTCTAATACATGTAATAGTTTGGAAAAATCAAGCACCTGTATAGATTGTAATACTAAAAGCTCACGTATCTCTTCAAGTGTAAAACCAAGTTCTTTATACTTGCGTATGGCATTCAATGTATGCACCACTTCTTCGGGATAATTCTTATAGCTATTGTCCAGGCGTGTTTTTTTAACTAGTACAATCAGCCCTATTCTTTCATAATATCTTATGGTATCTTTTGAAAACCCTGTAAGTTTGGATAATTGCCCTATCAACATTTAAACTTTATTTTCTCCTAAATTATAAAATTACAATGTCTGGATTTAGCCGCAAATTAAAAAATTGTTTGATTATAATATACACAATATAGTTTTACGGTACGATCCATTCATTATCAAAGTTATCAAAAAAAATCCCTTTCCACTCATTCTTAAGAGTGTATAAAATCCTACTTTCGCCCCTATTAAAGATCAGTGAGAAATGACCATGAACGACCAGATTTACAAGCAGGTAAATACATTCTTTGACGCCTATGCCCATGCCTTAGAAAACCACGATACCAAGCTGCTGGCCTACCACTACCATATACCTTGCACACTGATGTCTGATGATAATACCACCGTATTCAGCGAGGCGAGCAAGCTGGAAGGATTATTTAACCAAGGTGTTGTTTTTTATAAACAGTTCGGGATAGTACACGCCCGACATACTATATGGAACAAAGATATTTGGACCGATAAAATAATTAGAGTAAGGGTAAACTGGCAGTATTTTGATGCGCAACAGCAACTAGTTTACGACTGCGACTATCACTACGTGATCAGGGAGGTAAAGAATGGCCAATTAAAAATAATATGCTCAGTATCTGTAAATGAAAAAGAAAGGATGAATGAATGGATGAAATTAAAACAGATAAAGTAGCATTATGAAAAGCATAAGAAATCTACAGGCCATTTATGGAAAAGGCTATGGTGCACTCGTTTTTGCATCATGTTTATTTTTCTTCATTACCGGCATAATTTGGTTTGGAAAAATGCTAATTGTCAATAAAGAATTTAATACGACTGCTTTTGTTTTGATGTTAGTTTTTGCAACTTTGCTTGTGTACCACAAGAAGTTGGCAGCACTTGTGGCAGGCATTATCAGCCTATTTTTTTCTCTATTCCTGTTTATGGGTATAGCCGCAAATAAAGCATCGCTACCAGGCGTATTTGGAATAGGCATAATTGTATCTCTGCTGGCCGTAATTAGTTCGGGAATACTTATTTTCAGTTTCCTCAAGGCATTTAAGCATTCCGAAAATCTGTAGCATAGCTTTACTAATAACGCAATAAAAAGCCCCGGCTCTCGCCAGGGCTTTTTCCTCTATAAAAACTTTTCGCTATTTAAACGCATTGATACCGGTAACATCCATGCCTGTTATTAACAGGTGTATATCGTGCGTCCCTTCATAAGTAACTACTGATTCCAGGTTCATCATGTGACGCATGATACTGAACTCACCGGTTATACCCATACCACCCAATATCTGGCGGGCTTCTCGGGCTATCTTCAAGGCTACATCGCAGCTATTGCGTTTGGCCATAGATATTTGCGCAGGTGTCGCCCTGTCTTCGTCGCGCAATACGCCCAGTCTCCAGTTCAATAACTGACTTTTAGTGATCTCAGTGATCATCTCTGCCAGTTTCTTTTGTGTAAGCTGGAAGCCGGCGATTGGCCTGCCAAATTGCACACGTTGTTTACTGTAACGCAGAGCTGTGTCATAGCAATCCATAGCGCATCCCAACGCGCCCCATGCTATGCCATAGCGGGCACTGCTCAGGCAGCTTAAAGGACCTTTAAGACCCTTTACACCAGGCAATATATTTTCCTTAGGCACTTTCACATTATCAAATACAAGTTCTCCGGTAGCAGATGCCCTCAACGACCACTTGCCATGAGTTTCAGGTGTTGAGAACCCTTCCATTCCACGCTCTATAATCAAACCTTGTATCTCACCGGCTTCATTCTTAGCCCATACTACTGCTATTTGTGCAAATGGGGCATTAGATATCCACATCTTAGCGCCATTCAATACCACATGGTCGCCGGCATCTTTAAAATTGCTAAGCATGCTGGATGGATCAGAACCATGATTGGGTTCTGTAAGTCCAAAACAGCCCATCCACTCTCCTGTAGCTAACTTAGGCAAGTACTTATGCTTCTGTTCTTCACTCCCGAATTTATAAATAGGATACATGACAAGAGACCCTTGCACCGATGCGGTAGAACGCACGCCAGAATCTCCGCGTTCCAGCTCCTGCATCATAATACCGTAAGAGGTATAGTCAAGCCCTGCCCCACCGTATTCTTGTGGTATAAAAGGTCCAAAACATCCCAATTCACCAAGTCCTTTTATAATATGGGTGGGGAATTTTGCATTTTGGGCATATTCTTCAATAATAGGGGAAATGTCTTTCTTAACATAAGCCCGTACTGAGTCGCGTATCATTTTTTGCTCCTCAGTGAGTAACTCATCCACTAAATAATAATCCGGCTGCTGATAAAGATCTTTTTGCATATTGTTAAAATTGGCAGAATTTGCCGCGCAAAGGTAGCATTTTTGACATATTGGTATAATTTTGCCCCACCATTTCCGTTAATATAATTATAACCCCTGCGATAATAGAAAAAGAAATGGAGCAAGAGTGAAGCCAGTGGCTACGTTACACCATATTAACCCTGCTATAACAAAAATTTTGCGTTTTGTTTTAATTTGTGGAACGAGTTTTGTGCAAGTATGAATAAATAATATTTTCGAAACGAACAAACTTTTAACCGCTTTTTTTCGTCTATATAAGGAAGGTTTTGCTAGAGAGATTTTTTGTTTACCGTTTATTAAAAATTTAAATTATGAGGCAGTTAAAGATTGCCACCCAGATTACGAACCGTGATTCACAGGCCGTAGAAAAATACTTACAAGAAATAAGTAAAATTTCTATGATCACGCCTGAAGAAGAAACGACGCTTGCCCAAAAAATACACATGGGCGATCAGCGCGCACTTGAGAAATTGGTGAAAGCGAATTTGCGTTTCGTAGTATCTGTGGCTAAACAATACCAGCATCAGGGATTATCTCTGAGTGACTTGATCAATGAAGGTAACCTTGGCCTTATCAAAGCAGCACAGCGCTTTGATGAAACCAAAGGTTTTAAATTTATATCATACGCAGTTTGGTGGATACGCCAGTCTATTTTACAGGCATTGGCAGAACAGGGTCGTCTTGTACGCCTGCCACAAAATAAAATAGGCACGTATAATAAAGCCAACAAAGCATTCATATCTTTTGAACAAGAGAATGAACGCGAACCATCTACCGAGGAATTGGCAGAAATACTGGATATGAGCGAAACGGAAGTTACGAACATATTCACCAGCAACTCTCGTCACACATCGCTTGATGCACCAGTACACGAAGCTGAAGATGTAGCTATGGGCGATCTGCTGGAAGGAAGCAGCGATACCGATGAGGATGTAATGAAAGATTCTCTAAGGCACGAAATACGCCGAATACTTAAATCTCTAAGCATTCGCGAAGCTGAAATACTAGCTGCTTATTTTGGCCTTGAAGGTGATCACGGTCCTAGCATTGAAGAAATAGGCGAAAAATACGACCTGACTAAGGAACGTATCCGCCAGATAAAGGAACGTGCTATTAAACGTCTGCAAAAAGCACGTTATAGCAATGCGCTTAAAGTTTACCTGGGTTAATACTCTGTATGATTTAGTAATAAGGGCTGTGTCTTATGACATAGCCCTTTTCATTTTGATTTGATCATATTTCATTTTCCTCCTGTAAAATAAAACACCTGTGCTTATAAAGTAGGTGGCAATTCCTGCCACAATAGCTAATACAGTGCCGCCTAGTATGAAGGATATACCCTCTGTTCTCACATCACCCAACGTAATATGACGCCAGTCGTGTATTATCATTGGCCTGTTCATTAATAAATTACCGGTAAGTAAACTGGCCATCCAAAAAAGAGGAGTGAACGGAAGCATGCTTACATGCATAAAAATAAAAAACAGTGTTTTATTTAACCGGAACAACATCGCAAGTGGCATACCAATTATCAACTGAAATCCCCACACCGGCAATATGCCCATAAAAATACCAAAAGCGATAGACCTAGATTTCACTTCAATACTTTGACCTGGGCACAAGCAAAGCTGCCATAGTTTATCTAAACTTATACTTTTACTAAAATGGGTTATAGCCATAGAAAATTGTTACTTGTACACGCACTATCTTGAACAACGCAAAGTATTTAACTACAACAAGTTAACAAAAAAAGCCGACTCTAAAGTCGGCTAGGTAAATTTTATCAAAGAAAAAAAATTACGGATTATCTGTTGTTGCATCCTGGGCCAACCTGGCATCATCTGGGGTATTACCCAAATCCCTATCCAATGAATATAAAACACTATCCTTGGCATTAGCACCGCCAGCTATCTTTATTTTGTCCAGCAGGTTCATGGCAAGAGTTTCTTCTTCAGCCTGTTCTTTTACAAACCATTGCATAAAATTCCAGGTAGCCCAGTCTTTCTGTTCAAAACTTAGCTCCACAACTCTATATATAGCTTCGGTATTATCTACTTCTTGTTTAAATACTTTTTCAAAACAATCATTAACATTCGTAGGATCACTATCTGGAGCGGGTATAGCAGTTATATATGCTCTAGCACCACGCTCCTGTATATATTCCAGGAATTTCATCATATGGTTTCGCTCTTCATTTGCATGGCGATATAAGAAGTTAGCTATCCCATCATACCCCTGGTCGTCTGCCCATGTAGCATAAGACAAATAAATTTGGGAAGCAAGTGCTTCCTTAGTCATTTGGTCATTGAGTGCTTTTGCCATTTTTTCAGATAGCCTGTTGGTATTCATAAAGTGTATATTTAATGTTGCAAACTATAGCATATTAAAGCCGTGCCAGCAAAACATTTGGAAGCCTGATTAATTTTATCGATAAATCTTTTTATGAGTTTAAATTTGCTTCTCCATTTAATCCAATATTTAGCAATGAACAGACACACACTAGTCAAGCTACCCATAATAGCTCTCTTATTCGCAGCTATATTAGCAGGCTGTAGTACGGATAAGAACTACCTACAGAAGATAGTAGGCTCTTGGGTGGTCGATTCAGTGCGCTTGGTTGCTCCTGGAGTACCTGACAGCCTGTCTCACAAAAATGACTCAAAAGGGCAAAAATGGAATTTTAAGAATGACGGAACATTTGCGGTTAGCTTGAATAGCAATAACCCTAATACTGGCACTTATTCCATCAACAATGTTGATACAAATTATTTCCTGTATTTAGACAACGGTAGCGCTGATATAAAAAATAAAGCCCGGATAGTAATGCAGATACAAAACATTACTACAAAAAACCTGACACTTGTTGCAGACCGCGGACCAGCCAATTTCACATTCTACCTTACAAAATATTAAATGCGCCTCTTACTCAATAATATATACAGTCTTTTCCAGACCGAAGATACACCGACCACAAAAGCCAAGGTTTACGGGAAGGATATGGCCAGCCTGCCTTTTATTACCAATGCATGGCTTTTAATAGAAGATGATAAAATACACAGCTTTGGTAAAATGGAGGATCAACAGCCCAACCATGCAGACGAAGTAATAGAATGCACCGGGCAAAGTGTTCTACCTGCATGGTGCGATTCCCATACGCACCTGGTATTTGCTGCGCCTCGCGACGGCGAGTTTGTGGATAGAATAAAAGGCCTTAGCTATGAAGAAATAGCACAACGTGGAGGAGGCATACTCAACTCTGCACGCAAGCTGAATGAAACACCTGAAGAAATATTATATGAACAGGCATTGCATCGGCTAAGCACGGTAATTGCTACAGGCACTGGCGGCATAGAAATAAAAAGCGGCTATGGGCTTAACCTGGAGGGAGAGCTAAAAATGCTACGGGTTATACGCAAACTGAAAGAAAATTCACCTGTCACAATAAAATCAACTTTTTTAGCCGCTCATGCCTATCCAATTGAATATCAAAACAATAGAACTGCATACCTCGAGTTAATTATCAAAAAAATATTGCCCATTGTATCTGGTGAAGGTCTTGCAGACTATATGGACGTATTTTGTGAAAAAGGCTTTTTTGACACGGATGCTACAGCGCAATTACTGGAAGCTGGATGGAAATATGGATTAAAACCCAAAATACATGCTAATCAACTACACTATTCAGGCGGGGTACAAATAGGAGTTAAACACAATGCAATAAGTGTGGATCACCTGGAATGCGTAGGTGATGAAGAAATCGACACACTCAAAGGTTCAAATACAATCCCAACACTATTACCGGGAGCAGCCTTTTTCTTGGGAATGCATTACCAGCCTGCGCGTAAAATGATAGATGCTGGATTGCCAGTATGCTTGGCTACGGATTACAATCCTGGATCTTGCCCGTCAGGTAATATTCCGTTGTTATTATCTATTGCTTGTACCCAGTTAAAGATGACTCCTGAAGAGGCTGTAAACGCCGTAACCGTCAATGGAGCAGCAGCTATGGAACTACAAAACGACCTGGGAACAATAAAAGCAGGAAAAAAGGCCAACCTGATAATTACTCAAAAAATACCCTCTTTAGCCTATATTCCGTACGATTATGGCAATAATCCTGTTCAAAAAATGATTTTGGAGGGCAAAATCGTTTAAATCTATTATTTCTGTTTTTGCCTTTAATGATTACTTTTGCTGTCCGTACAAAAAAACAATAAATGGCTAATACAGCAGATATGCGTAATGGTTTGATCCTGAAACTGGATGGCAGCCTTTACTCAGTAGTAGAATTTGGACAAAACAAAACAGCCCGTGCCGCAGCAAAAGTATGGGCTAAGTTAAAAGGGGTAGATAATAATCGCTCTATTGAACACACCTGGAATTCTGGTGATACCATATTCCCGGTACGTGTAGAACGTCGCCCTTACCAGTTCTTATACAAAGATGAGAGCGGTTTTAACCTCATGGACGTGAGTACGTTTGAACAGATAGTAATGAGCGAAAGCATGGTGGACCGTGCTGACCTGTACAAAGATGGCCAGGAATGTTTTGTAGTAGTAAATACAGAAACCGAAACCCCGATGGGTGTTGAACTACCACCAAACGTAAACCTACGCGTTACTTATTCTGAGCCCGGCCTACGTGGCGATACCGCAACACGTGCACTTAAAGCCGCTACCGTAGAAACTGGCGCTACCATTATGGTTCCGTTGTTTGTTGATACAGATGAATTGATAAAAGTAGATAGCAAAACAGGCGCTTATATTGAGCGCGTAAAGGAATAAGGGTGCTTATTTATTAACCTAAAATATTCATTATGGAGTATAAACAGATACAAGAACTGATAAAGGTCATCAACAAATCTAACATCAGTGAGCTTACAATTGAGGAAGGTGATTTTAAAATTACCATTAAGCAAGCCCAGACTGAAACACATTACGTGATGCCGTCACAACAGCCACAGTTGATGGCTCCTGCCGTACCACAGGCAATAGCAGCAGCTGCACCTGCTGCCTCAACTACTGCAGGTGCACCTGCACCAGCAGCTGCACCTGCTAACGATAAGCAAGTGATCATAAAATCTCCTATGATAGGTACCTTCTATCGCAGCCCAACACCCGAAAAGCCTGTATTTGTAAATGTAGGCGACGAAATAAGCGTTGGACAGGTATTGTGCATAGTAGAAGCTATGAAATTATTTAACGAAATAGAAAGCGAAATTAAAGGCAAGATCATTAAAGTACTTATTGACGATGCTTCTCCTGTAGAATACGATCAACCGCTTTTCCTGGTGGAGATTGCGTAAATTATCGATGGCTCAATAAACTCAATGGTACAAATATCATAATAATGATGTTGACCGCCGTTGGTTATTGAGCCTTTTTATTTAAGTATGTTACCGTCATTTACAGAATTTAATACAATAAATTATATATAGCTAAAACATTTCAAAGTGACCATCGGAAGTTACCACATAACATTGCGGAAACGCCGAGCAATTTTATAAAGATGTTTAGAAAAATATTGATTGCCAACCGCGGTGAAATTGCGTTGCGCATAATACGCACTTGCAGGGAAATGGGCATAAAAACAGTTGCAGTATATTCTACCGCCGATAAGGACAGTCTTCACGTTCGTTTTGCTGATGAAGCTGTTTGCATTGGTAAACCCCAGAGCAGCGACTCTTACTTGAATATACCACACATAATGGCAGCGGCAGAGATAACTAATGCCGACGCTATACACCCTGGTTATGGCTTCCTGGCTGAAAATGCAAATTTTGCCGAAATATGTGCCCAGTATAACATCAAGTTTATTGGCCCTACACCAGCAATGATAAGGGCTATGGGCGATAAGATGACCGCCAAGGAAACCATGATACGCGCGAAAGTGCCAGTAATACCAGGTTCTGAAGGATTGCTGGAAAGTGTTGCCGAAGCTAAAAGCATAGCCAGGGATATGGGGTACCCAATAATACTGAAAGCTACTGCAGGTGGTGGAGGTAAGGGTATGCGTGTAGTTTGGGAAGAAAGCGAAATAGAACGCGCTTACGACCAGGCAAAGGCTGAGGCCGGTGCATCATTTAAAAATGATGGCATATACATGGAGAAATTTGTTGAAGAACCACGCCACATAGAAATACAGGTAGCAGGCGACCAGTTTGGCACTGTATGTCATCTTAGTGAGCGCGATTGTTCTATACAAAGACGCCACCAGAAGCTGGTTGAAGAATCACCTTCTCCATTTATGACACCTGAACTGCGCCACCGCATGGGTGAAGCCGCCATCAAAGCTGCATCAGCTATCAACTATGAGAGTGTGGGTACTGTTGAATTCCTCGTAGATAAGCACCGCAACTTCTACTTCATGGAAATGAATACCCGTATCCAGGTGGAACATGGTGTAACTGAAGAGGTGATCAGCTATGACTTGGTTAAGGAACAAATAAAGATTGCAGCGGGGGTGCCTATAAGTGGTCGTAATTACGAACCCGTAATGCATGCCATAGAGTGCCGGATAAATGCTGAAGATCCATATAACGACTTCCGACCAAGCCCGGGTAAGATAACAGTATTGCATACACCCGGTGGTCACGGTGTGCGTATAGATTCGCATATCTACGCTGGTTATACCATACCACCCTACTACGATTCTATGATTGCTAAGATCATTACCGTAGCACAAACAAGAGAAGAGGCCATAAACACAATGGAACGTGCATTAAGCGAATATGTGATAGAAGGTGTAAAAACAACCATTCCTTTCCATATACAACTGATGAAGAATGAAGAATTCAGGAAAGGTAATTTCACCACTAAGTTTATAGAGAGTTTTAAATTGGTTTAATTTAATAAGCACACTTGATTATTAAATTATCAATAACCATCGAACACTTAGTGAAATGCAACAATAAATATTAATTTCGCCCTATGGGAAAAAAAATCTTGATCACAGGTGGTGCAGGCTTTATAGGCTCGCATGTTGTTCGTCTGTTTGTACAAAAATATCCTGACTACCACATCTATAACCTAGATGCCCTTACATATGCTGGCAACCTTGAAAACCTGGCAGATATTGAAGACGCCCCTAACTATACCTTCATAAAAGAAGATATTAATGATGGTGTAACAATAAATGAATTGTTTGTAAAACACCATTTTGATGGAGTGATACACTTAGCTGCAGAAAGCCATGTTGATCGTTCTATTACTGACCCCAATGCGTTCATACAAACAAATGTAATGGGTACAGCTAACTTGCTGAATGCAGCACGCAGCTTGTGGAAAAGCAATGAAGAAGGAAAGCGATTTCACCATGTTTCAACCGACGAAGTTTTTGGTTCATTAGGCGACGAAGGCTTTTTCCTGGAAACAACTTCATACGATCCGCAATCTCCATACTCTGCTTCTAAGGCAGCGTCCGATCATTTAGTACGTGCCTATGGCAATACTTATCATTTGCCGTTCGTTATCACCAACTGCTCTAACAATTATGGTCCGAATCATTTTCCAGAGAAGTTGATACCTCTATTCATCAACAATATTTGCAACAACAAACCTTTGCCTGTATATGGCGATGGTAAGTACACACGCGACTGGCTGTATGTTATAGACCATGCAAGAGCTATAGACATAGTATTCCACAATGGAAGGAATGGCGAAAGCTATAATATAGGCGGCTTTAACGAGTGGCAAAATATAGAATTGGTAAAACTACTGTGCAAAGAAATGGATGAGAAACTAGGTAGGGAGCCTGGCACATCAGAAAAGCTCATCAGCTATATTAAAGACCGGCCAGGTCATGATCGTCGTTACGCTATTGATGCTAACAAGATCAATAAAGAACTAGGCTGGTATCCATCCGTAACATTTGAGGAAGGCTTAAGTAAAACAATAGACTGGTACCTGAACAATGAAGAATGGCTGAACCATGTTACCAGTGGTGATTATCAAAAATACTATAACAACCAGTACGCGGGATAGTAGCAACCAAGAATAACTTATTCATACTATCCACTAACTACTTAAACATGAAAGGTATAATATTAGCCGGCGGTTCCGGCACACGTCTTTACCCGCTTACCATTGCTGTTAGCAAGCAGTTGATGCCGGTTTACGATAAACCAATGATCTATTATCCTTTATCAACCTTGCTGCTGGCAGGTATCAGGGAAATACTCATCATTACTACCCCAGATGACCAAGCGGGCTTTAAAAAACTACTGGGCGATGGTTCTTCAATTGGTTGCTCTTTCGAATACGTGATCCAACCCAGCCCAGATGGACTAGCACAAGCGTTCATTTTAGGCGCTGATTTTATTGGTAATTCTCCTGCTGCTTTGGTTTTAGGCGACAACATTTTTCATGGCTCGGGCATGGGTACTATGCTAAAAAGCAAGTCCAACCCCGATGGAGCTGTAGTATTCGCTTATCAAGTACATGACCCTGAAAGATATGGAGTAGTTGAATTTGACAAAAGTTTTAAGGCTTTAAGCATTGAAGAAAAACCCGTAAAACCAAAGTCTAACTACGCAGTACCCGGTTTGTACTTCTACGATAACAATGTAGTGGACTATGCAAAAAACATGAAACCATCACCCCGTGGCGAATTGGAAATAACAGACATCAATAAAATATATCTGGAAAATAATAAACTGGAAGTTGGTGTGCTAGACAGGGGTACTGCATGGCTGGATACTGGCACTTTCGATTCATTGATACAAGCTGGTCAGTTTATTGAAGTGATTGAAAAACGCCAGGGTCTTAAAATAGGTTGTATAGAAGAGATCGCTTACCGCAACGGTTGGATAGGTGACGAACAAATGGAAAAATTGGCCACCACATACAAGAAAAGTGGTTACGGCGACTACCTGAAAAATTTGATAGGACATATTTGATTCCTTATTTTTAATGATAAATTTTGACACTGCAATATCATTTATGATATTGCAGTGTCATTTATAACGTGCCGCTTATGCAAAGCAATCATCCTACCGCGGTATTGATACTATCGGCAGGTTCTGTAAAAAATAAATACCAGTCATTTTCATTCTTATATAATAGTCCCGCACTGGTACCTATTGCTTCACGGAGCAGTGTGTCTTTCATTGTCGATTTTTATAGAAGTCACCCTGTAAACATCTACCTGGTAATCAATAAAGAAGATGAAGCCTTAGTATCTAAAGAGCTTGCCTATTACCATGGGCTGAGCATTATAACAATAGAAAACAGTACAGGTGTTAACCAAACACTTTCGCAGGCGCTTAAAATAATAAAAGAAGAGACTGTTGTAGTAAATGTGGTCACCACCATACCTACAGTCTACCCTCACTTGAACACTGTTTTTATTGAGAACACGCTATCGGCCAGCAATTACTATTCAGGGATTATAAATAATGGTGATCAAACCATTTATAAATTTAAGAAAGACGACAATACACTGCTGTTCCATGCATTTACTGGCATTTTTCATGCAGAACGAAAATTCTTAACAGAAACAGTTGATGGCATAACAAACCAGACCGATCTCCTTGAAGTAGTGAAAAAATTAAGCGAAAGCACAAAAATTAATTTCAATGAATGTGAATGGATTGATACCGGCCACGAGATAAACTATGCTGATGCTCGTAAAAAACTTATGTCCAGCCGTTCTTTCAATTCCATATCGGTAGATAATCACTTAGGTATTCTTACCAAAAAAAGTAAAGAGAAAGTAAAACTCGCCAACGAGGTAAATTACGTAGCCATGCTGCCTGCGGCTTTACAGATATTATATCCACGCATATTGCCCGGTGGCTATAAAGAAGGCGAGGTGATGATGGAATACTATGGGTATCCTAATCTTTCTGAATACCAGCTGTACCGCGCTATTGTTCCTGCACAATGGAAGAAAATATTTGATGGTTTGGGATATGCTCTTACATTTATGGGTAAGTTCAAATTCTCCATAGGGGTACAGGCTTTTGTTGATTTCTATTACGAGAAAACAATTAACCGGATCAATGAATACTTGCTGCAATTACCACCAGACGATGTTCTGATAACTGCACAACAACTCAAAATCAATGGCGTGATCTGTAAAAACTACAACCAGCTAATACCATTGATAAAGCAAAGAATAGAATACCTATATAATGAAAATGATTTCAGCATTATGCATGGAGACTTCTGTTTTAACAATATCCTTTACGATACTTTTAGCAATACAATAAAGCTGATAGACCCTCGTGGAAGCTTTGGCGATAATTGTATAGGCATTTACGGCGATAGAAAATACGACATTGCCAAGCTCTTGCATTCCACCGCTGGCCATTACGATTACATGGCCAATAATCTATTCCAATACACGCAAAACGGAACAGAAATTAGCTATAGCTTTCCTTTGCGCAACAATTCAGACTTATTAGTGGAATATAGCAAAATGCTTATGGCAGAGCAGCATGTAAAAGAAAATGACATTATGTTTATTGTAGGCTTGCTATTTTTGTCTATGTGCCCACTGCATAGGGAAAACCCATCCCGGCAGAAGCTGATGTACACTCACGGGATTCACTTTATTAATAAATATTTATAGACAAAAAATGACAAGAATTTGTATAGACCTTGACGGTGTGATATGCGATTTTAAAAAAGAAGGCGAGACTTATGCAGATGTAAGGCCTATACCTGGTGCTATAGAAAAGCTAAAAGAACTGCGTGCCAATGGCCACTATCTCATAATACATACTGCCCGTCATATGAAAACATGTGAGGGCAATGTTGGACGTGTAATAAGCAAAGTAGGCGCGGTAACTTTACAATGGCTTGCAGACCACAATGTAGAATATGACGAAATATATTTTGGCAAACCCTGGGCGGAGGTATATATAGATGATAATGCACTAAGGTTTGCCAATTGGCAGAATATAGAAGGCAATGGCAGCAACCTGCCGCGTTCTACAGAAAGTAAAAAACACATTGAACAGCAATGAACTTTGTAATACCCATGGCCGGTCGTGGCCAACGCTTTATAGATGCAGGATATGAGGTACCCAAAATGCTGATAGAGGCACATGGTAAAACCTTGTTGGAATGGAGTATAGACTCCTTACCGCTCGAACTGTGCACTAATATGATATGTATACTACTACGCGAGCACGAAGTGCTACACAGTTTATCAACAATTATTAAAGACAAGTATGGCCACCGGGTAAATATTAGCTTCCATTATCTTGATGGAGTTACCCAGGGACAAGCCGAAACTGTTTATCTGGCAAAAGATCTGTACGACATGGACACAGACTTGGTCATATTCAACATTGATACTTACTTCCATTCTCACACATTGAGCGAAGCGTTGCAAAGAACAGATACAGATGGTGTGCTGGGTGCTTTCAAGAGCGTGGAGAATCGGTTTAGTTTTGCTGTTACAGATGTTGATGGTCATGTGCTGAAAACCGCCGAAAAGGAAGTCATATCGAACAATGCCCTTACCGGCCTGTATCATTTTAAATATGTTCAGGATTTTCTTGAAACAGCAGAATACCATTTCAAAAACAACATAAGGGTGAATAACGAATACTATATAGCCCCAATGTACAACTATCTTATAGGTAAAGGAAAAACATACACTATTGACCAGGTTGACAATCATCATATTTTGGGTACGCCTGCGGAACTTGTAAAATTTACAGAAGTAGCCTATGATACTCTTTAGCATACCTGTGCATGAGCAACCAGATGTTATTGTTAACCAGGTAGAAAATTTTACATGGTTCAATCCAGACTGTAAGATCGTTTTGCACGTTTCGGGCTGGATGAGCAAGGCTGATGTAAAAGAGATGTACACTAAGCTTTCCAGGTACCGTCATGTTTTTATAAATGATACGCGGTTATGGTCGGGCCATATGGATGGCACGCAATTGAAAATGCATGTGGTCAATTGCCTGTATGCTCAGAAGAATAACATAGCCTACGATCATTTTTGCATCAATGCAAGCAACGATATGTTTGTAAAAAGTGGCTTGCAAGATCATATCGGCAATTACGATACGGGTAATTTATTTAGAGATGAAGCTAAGATCCATCTAATACAAAAAGACTGGGACGAGTTAGCACATGCGAAAAAAGACCCGCTTTTAAAAAAAATAATGGATAAAAATGATCTCCAAACTATTTATAGTTCACAGATAGAAGGTAGTTTCTATAAAAAGGAGATAATGGACACCATGGTGAAATGGATAATGGAGGATGGCTATTATGAGATACCTGGTATATACGCACACGGCACCCATCGTTTAAATAACAGGGTTGCACGCAATATCATTTACTATATTATCAAGCCTACAATTAAAGGAATGCTTTATGGCAAAGAAGAGATATACTTCCCTACCCTTTGCCAGAATTTGTTCTCTACTATATTACGATATAATTATTGCTATATCAACTGGGAGAATGGCCTTAAAATAAGTAAGGAAGAAATAGATTTGATAAGGTGCGGTGATACTGACCAGTTACCTTACAAAAAATTCATCCCCTATCAGGAAAAACCGCCACTATTTTGCGTAAAACGGGTAGATAGGGTACTGAACGACCCCATCCGGCAATACATTACCAGTTTGCAGTCATAATGTCACATCCCGCCTGATTTTTAAACATCTGCCCGATTTTTGCTATTTCTATTTCAATTAGTTTAGATTTTATTCATGCATCTAATAATGTTTTACCTGCAGCCCTTCGTAGCTGCATTTACGGGGTGGTTCACCACATGGATAGCCATATATATGTTGTTTCACCCTCGTGAACCCAAAAGATTCTTCGGCATTACAATACAGGGTATCTTTCCCAAAAGGCAGAAGCAGTTTGCAGCAAAATTGGGTGCAGTTGTAGCCAATGAGCTATTGCATTTTAACGATATTGCAGCCCTTATAAAAGATCCGGATCAATTAGCTGACCTGAAACCTGGTATAGAAGCCCATGTCGATACATTTTTGCATGTTAAGCTTAAAGAAAAACTTCCGGTGATCTCTATGTTTGTGGGCGAAGGAATGCTCAACAAAATAAAGGAAGGCTTAATGGAAGAGATAGACCTTTTATTACCTGAGATCATCAGTAAATACACCAATAACCTTACCCAAAAGGTAGATATAGAAAAGATGGTTACCGAAAGAGTATCTAACTTTTCATCTGACAAACTAGAGGAAATACTGGCGGCTGTTATGAGCAAAGAATTTAGGTTTGTGGAGCTCATAGGCGGGGTGCTGGGATTTGTAATCGGTCTCATACAAATGGGCCTTTCATTTCTATGATTTACGTCATGTTTAACGGTTAATATGTTGCAATAATTGAGGGATATCGTAATTTTGATGAAACTAACTTAAATGCCACATTATTATTCGTTAGGCAGTATACCCCATAAGCGCCACACGCAGTTTCGCAAACCCGATGGCACTTTATATTCAGAGCAGTTATTTAGTACCGAAGGCTTTTCATCCAACTCTTCATTACTATACCATCTTTACCCACCTACACAAATTATTAAAAGCGGAGAACCTGTAAACGTAGCTCCTGTCGCGGCTACAGAAAACATTCTGAAACATCGCAGTTTCAAGGGTTTTGATGTTAATCCAGGAGGCAGCTACCTCGAGAGTCGCAAAATTGTGCTCTTTAATAATGATGTCCAGCTCACGCTTGCAGCACCTAAAACTGGTATGGCTGATGATGTATTCTACAAGAATGCCGATACTGATGAAGTATTGTTCATTCACGAAGGTAAAGGGACTTTAAAAACACAATATGGTGAGTTAGCATTTGGTTATGGCGACTATGTGGTTATCCCGCGTGGTACTATATACCAAGTGTCGTTCGACACAGAAGATAATCGGTTGTTTATTATCGACTCATTCAGTCCTATTGTTTTTCCAAAGCGATATTTATCAAAATATGGTCAGTTACTTGAAAATTCACCCTATTGTGAGCGCGACCTCCGTAAACCAGAGAATCTGCAAACACATGACAAGAAAGGCGAATTTCTGATACAGGTAAGAAAGAATGGGTTGCTCTACCCTATTTGGTATGGCTCACATCCTTTTGACGTTATTGGTTGGGATGGCTGCGAATACCCATACATAATCAGCATTCACGATTTCGAACCTATCACAGGTCGTGTGCACCAACCGCCACCAGTACACCAGACATTCGATGCGCACAACTTTGTTATCTGCTCTTTTGTACCCCGTTTATTCGATTATCACCCGCAATCGATTCCGGCCCCATATAACCACAGCAATATAGATAGCGACGAAGTTCTATACTATGTAGATGGAGATTTCATGAGCCGTAAGCATGTAGAGCGTGGCATGATAACTTTACACCCCGCAGGCATACCGCACGGTCCTCACCCCGGTACTGTAGAGAAAAGTATAGGCAAAGCTGATACTAAGGAACTAGCGGTGATGGTAGATACCTTTCATCCTTTAAAACTCACAAATGCAGCTTTAGGCATAGAAGATGACCGGTATATGATAAGCTGGATTGAATAATGACACTAACAACAAAAAAATAACACCCAATATATTTCTTCAAAATTTTAATTCATACTCATGGAGACGCTAACAACCAGCCAGAAAATGAAGACAGCGCAGGATTTCCTGCCTATTAATGGTACAGACCATGTGGAGCTGTATGTAGGGAACGCTAAACAAGCCGCCCATTTTTACAAGTCCGCTTTCGGATTTAAGACCGTTGCCTACGCAGGTCCTGAGACCGGTATAAAAGATATCGCATCGTATGTATTGCAACAGGGTAAGATACGCCTGGTGCTTACTACTCCTTTAAAATCTTCAAATCCAATATCTGAACACATCTTCAAGCATGGCGATGGTGTAAAGATTCTGGCCCTTTGGGTAGATGATGCCTACAAAGCTTATGAAGATACAGTAGCACGTGGTGCGAAAGTGTACATGGAGCCCAAAACGCTCACCGATAAGAATGGTGAAGTACGCATGAGCGGCATCTATACTTACGGTGAAACCGTGCACCTGTTTGTAGAACGTAAGAACTACAATGGTGTTTTCATGCCGGGTTATGAGCCTTATACAAGCGATTATAATCCTGAGGATACCGGCCTGCTATACATAGACCATTGCGTAGGTAATGTGGGATGGAACCGTATGAACGATACAATCAAATGGTATGAAGATGTGATGGGCTTTGTCAACATCCTTTCGTTCGATGACAAGCAGATCAACACTGAATATTCTGCACTCATGAGCAAGGTGATGAGTAACAACAATGGTTACGTGAAATTCCCGATTAACGAACCTGCTGAAGGAAAGAAAAAATCTCAAATAGAAGAATACCTGGACTTTTACGAAGGTGAGGGGGTACAGCATATTGCTATCGCTACCAATGATATTGTAAAAACTGTTCGCGCACTAAAATCACGTGGTGTAGAGTTCTTGAGCGCACCACCAAATGCATATTATGAAGATATGCAGACTCGTGTAGGCAAAATAGATGAAGACATCGCGCCATTGCAGGAATTGGGCATTTTGGTAGATTGTGATGAGGAAGGATACTTGTTGCAGATATTCACTAAACCGGTAGAAGATCGCCCTACCCTGTTCTTCGAAATTATACAGCGTAAAGGCGCACAGAGCTTCGGTGCTGGTAACTTTAAAGCATTATTTGAATCTATTGAACGTGAACAGGCCAAACGTGGTAACCTGTAATATAAAGAATATTGTTCTTGAACGCCTCCTCAACAGGAGGCGTTTCTTTTTGCCTCTACAGACTTCGACTAATGCTTTACAAAACGCGTAGTTGTTATTTTATTGTTCATTACGGTTTTTAGCAGATACATTCCATTAGTAAGATCACCAATAGGTATCGTTAAAGATGTCTCTGAAGTACTTAATACTTTTACTATTTGCCCCAATGTATTTAATATCCTGATCTCTTTCATTCCTACGTTTCCAAAGTGTATAGAAATTCTAGTAGTAGCCGGATTGGGCACTAAACTTACATCAGCACAGTTAGCTATACCTGTTATACCCATATTATTAATATCATTAAAAACAAGCTCCATCCTGTACCTCCCTTGCGATGCAGTATCAGCATTTACAGTGAATGGATAATTTACACCATTACCCAGTAACACGTACGCATTGGCATATTTATCATGCAGGTATACGATCTTATTGTTGGGTAATGAGTATCCTGTCACTACAAGATTATAACTTAACGGCTGCACCGATCTTATACCCAGAAGCACCACTCCACCATCGGCTATACTATCTCCATCGCGTGCATCTACGTTCAGTAATACATTATCTGCCGACATAGAATATAAGTCAAACTGAGCATTCGATATTTTATCGAGATCCCCGTTATCTCCCGCCTTTGCACTGGCTCCAGTTTTAAATTGCAGCCTCCAGGTATCCCATATGTTATTCTCGAAAAATGTAGTCAGCTCAAGCGTAGAAGCGTTATTGGTAACCTTAAACAGGTTATTTACTGGCGTACTTGCAGTTTTAGCAGATTCCGGGAAGGTAAGTGTTATATCAGATGCTGTTGGGTTGTGAGCTAGAAAAGCACCATTTACAGGTATCACGGTACTGGAAGAAACAGAAATATATTGTGACCCATTAGTCGATAAAACACCTCCATTCTGCCCTGCCGGGTTAACTATCTCAAATGCATCAAGACTATCATAGTTAATAATGCTACTTATAGTTATCTGAGAGGGTAAAGGATTGCAAATAAGGTTCCAACCACCTGCTGGCACCGTTTCTGTAACCCCACCTGTATTTATTACACCGGTAGTAACCATACTAATGGTAGAGGGTGTATAAATGCCTCCACTACATCCTTGTCCGGTTGCACCACGTACGAATACAAGTATTCCATTGGAATGAGTACTACCCGAACTAGCAGAAGGAAAGGTGTTACTCCCTATAGCGGTCACGCCTATATATGCTGGCGTTGTTCCTGGAGTGTAATTATAAATGGAGGGATTATTGCTGGTACATGGCCCTATATTACCTGTGGTAAGTCCTGTAATATCAAAAAAACTACCGAGGGTAGCTATGTTCTGACTGGAAGTATATGGTAGTCCTAACAAACGATAACCACGTTGAGCATTTAGTTGTGTTTCTATTACTACCTTTCCTGTTATAGTGCCATTCATTGTACCAATGCGTGCGCCAGACATCAAAACAAGACTATCATTTGTAGTGAGCGTACTCCCCGACGCTACTGATATGGCTTTACCGGCAGTTACCATTATTTTTGCGTTTACACTATGCCCGGTAATAGCAAAAGAGGTATCTGCTACTATTTTAGAGCCTGTGCCTGACACTGTCCAGTCTGCGCTAAGTACACCAGTATTGTTATTAATTAAGTGATACGTTTTACTATTCCCAGTAAAATTGTTGGGGTGCGTACCACTCCCATCTGTATGCCTCCCAAAAGTTGCGGTATTATTGATGTTGCCTATTGCTGCTGAATAGAACCTGGTATCATTAAAAATAAGTTCCATCCTGAAGTTACCGTGAGACCCTGTATCCGAATTAACAGAGAAGGTATAGGTAACCCCATTGCCCAACAGCAGGTACGTGCCTGTGTACTTATCATGCAGGTATACTGCTTTGTCTGTAGGCAATGAATCCTGAGTCACTGTAATGGTATATGTATATAACGGTACAGAGGTAATACCCAAACGCACAACATCGCCGTCAGCCATACTGTCTGCATCGCGTGCGTCCACATTCAATGCTACATTATTACTCGAAAGAGAATAAATATTAAATTGTGCATTAGATATTTTAGTCAAGTCACCATTATCCCCCGATATTTCACGTGTACCTGGCTTCATTACAAAATCCCAATCATCCCAGAACGAGCTGTTGTGTGTTACAGTAAGCACAAGCTTAGGGTACACTATTGTTTGCGCTCCAACCTTTACAGATAATACAGATAGCAAGACAAGGCAGAACAAAACTACGCGTGATAGGCTCATCAAAACTTAATTATGATAAAAATATTTTTATACATATCGTATTGTAAAGCATCAAATTTAGGTATAAAACTATTCCAGAAAATAAAATTTATAAGTTAATTTAATGATTAATCTGGTAGTAGTTGCAGGTATAAACTTAACTCAGATCCACCCATTCTTTTTCCAATAGAATTATGCTATTTTTATTGGGTTATTTTACCTTTACCGTAAATAAAAAAAGCCGAACAAAATTTTATTTTTATTGTTTTCCTCTGTGTACTTTTAACCGTTATATTATATAGTAAGCAATAGATTATTAATTATCGTAGTGGATGTTACAAGAATTTATAACAGTTGCCTACGCCGATGACCATGCATTAGTAAGAAATGGCATCAGTAGTATTTTAAATAATATTGGCGGTATAAAAGTGGTTATTCAGGCTCGCCATGGTATAGAGCTTATATCAAAGATTCAAAATGCTTCGGAACTGCCAGATATTTGCCTTTTGGATATTAATATGCCAGAGATGGATGGTTTTGAAACCATTCTCAATTTGAAAAAAAACTGGCCACAAATGAAAATATTAGTGCTCACTGTTTTTGATTCAGATCTTTATATCACAAGGATGATAAGGTATGGAGCTAGTGGTTATTTACTAAAAAGCAGTGACCCTGAAGAGCTAAAAGCCGCTTTAATCAGTGCGTATAAGTCAGGCTACTATTATGCCGACGCTAATACCAATGAATTGATGGAGCAAGTAAAAAATAAAGAAATTGAGATGCCAGTTGTTTCTGATGGGGAGGCCTTATTTTTAAAATACATATGCACAGAAAAAAGCTATGTAACTATTGCTGAAACTTTAGATACATCACTTGAAACTATAAATAGATACCGGGATAGTATTTATCAGAAATTTGAAATGAATAACCGAACCAATCTTGCTTTATTAGCGATGCAACTCGGAAAAGCCGAAATTGAAACAAAGTAAAAAGTAGTTTTGAACTCTCTCTCAAAAATCAATACTTATGAAAAAGTCACAATGGTTATCTATTGTTATTACATGCATTGGCTTCATAACATCATGTTGTCAACCTACCCCACCGGCAAGCTGCTCCGCGCAAGCCGACTATCAGAAAAAGCATATAGGTACAGGACACAGACCTGGTAATGGTGCAGGAAGCTCTGCGTTCATCCCAATGGATTCTGCAAATAAAATGATAGGCAGTTACCTGGCAAGTGTAAATGCACCCGCTACCGATACGGCCTTAGACTGTGTTATTGTAGATGCAGATATGCTAAGATCTTATCTCAACGACACATGCAACGGTAAAATAAAAAATGTAAAATTTATGCTTGCACATACGCTTAATTATATCAATACAGGTCATGGGGGACAATATGCTGGTTACAAGCCAAATGCGCTTACAATAATCGTATCGGGCTATGATGCCACAGGAAATTATATTTTAGCAGCAGGTAATACAGTACTGGACCAAGGTCAAGCATGTCCAGTTTCTTGCCCTATTTCCGGCAATGCAACAAACAATATTGTAATAAATGCATCACAAAGCCCAAAGTGAGGTTTACCTACCTTTTAATGTACTGCAGCGATTTCCTCCTATGGCCTATTGCGGCAATTGCAGTTAGTAGATATAACATATTAGATCAGGCAGCAAAAATCATTTGCTGCCTCACTGTGCTTACATGTTTTACAGAAACAATAGCTCTATACTATTCTCATTTTTATCATTTCAATATGCCTGTCTATGCGGTTTTTAACATCATACAGATGGCACTTATATGTGTTTATTTTAATTATTCTATAGATATATTTTATAAAAAAAACTTGGGGTATCACTTTGCATGCATATCAATAATATTAGGAATACTAAACCTTATATATCTCCAGCCTATAAATTCATTCAATAGCTATTATCTAGTATTTGAAAGTCTTGGTATTATTTCCATGTCATTATTTTCATTTTTCCGTTTGCTATTGATGCATGAGCAACTAAGAATAAAATATTATATTCATTTCTGGATACCTGTTTGTTTTGTCTTCTTTTGGAGCGTTACGTTCTTAAGTTGGTCGCTGCATGACTACATTGTTCTCTTTCATGCAAGTCCGCTAAATATCCTGATACTTGAGGCGCTTACGGTCATCGCGGAAATTATCACATATAGCGCAATTGGCTTTTTATTTTACTATTATCCAAAAATGCGAGAAAAATGTTGACTGATAAGTATATAGTGCTCGTATTTATTGGTGGTACCGTAATTTTTGTATTATTCGTTTTCTTTCTGATAGCATATCTGCTGGTGCAAAAAAACAAACAGAATGTTTTTCACTTGGAAAAACAACGTATGATATATGATCACCAGAATAAATTGCTCAATACCAAACTGGAGGAGCAGGAACTGGTGATGGAGCAAATATCCAAGGAGATACATGACAACCTGGGGCAAGTGCTCAGCTTCCTGAAAATGAATACGGGCATGATCAGGAAAATGGCAGTTACTGAACAACAGGAAGCTTTGGTGGATAAGCACGCAGAATTACTTACCCAACTAATAAAAGATATTCGGAACATAAGCCATACACTTAATAGTGATTATATTAAAGGTAAAGGGCTGCATGAAATATTAAAATCTGAGTTCGAATATTTGAATGCGACAAGAGATATTAAATGCAACGTAGAAGTCATCGGTTCCCAGAATCTGGTAAGTCCTGAAAAGCAACTTATCATATACAGGATTGCACAAGAGGCAGTACACAACACCGTAAAACATGCCAAAGCAACCGAGATTTCAATTATTCTTAATTTTGATGCTGAAGGGCTAACTATGACAGTCAAAGACAATGGCGTTGGCTTTGAGAAAGAAAAAATATTTTCGTTTGACGGGATTGGATTTATAAATATGTTTAATCGGGCAAAACACCTTAATGGACATCTGGATATACAATCGGAGCAAGGCAAAGGGTGCGCCATTACACTCACCGCTAATTATTCTGACGATAAAACCAATCTCGAACGGGAAGATTTTTCACATTAGCATTGTGCCTAGGGCAACGGAGAAATAGCAACTTAAATTTTATACACCTATAAAAACAATTTTACAAGCAAACGATAACTATATCCACCATTCTTCTAGGGACACAAATTTCATGTTGCCTATGTCACAAATCCCAACGAGTTCTAGGCCATAACAGTAATGCCACTCAGGTCAAGCTCCATACCTTTTAAGGCATAAAAAATGTTTTGCAGCTGGTGCAGGTATTTGCAGGTGTAATGAAATTCTTTCTGGTCTTCAATATAAATGACCGCCCCTTCAGAATACATAAAAGTGTAGTTACCTACTTCATTGCTAACGTCCAATCTTGACTGTACAAAACCTGCTTGAGCAACAATGGCAGAGGTAAGTACAACAGGTTCTAACTCTGCCAGGCTTCTGAAAACAATACCTTTCGGTATGGGGCCGTCTTCAAAAAATTCTACCCGGTGGTCTATATTGGGCGATATATAACCAATTTTATCTGGCAGTATAGCCGCTATTTCTATGTGGAGAGCAGGCAGCGTTATTGCCGCATCTTTAAGCGCTGGATTCCAGCAAATAATGTTGCCTAACCTGTATTCTGATGGATTAATCATAGCTGTTTAAAGGTATAACAATATAACAGGAATTAAAACAAAACCATTGCAGTACAAGTAGTTGCAACAGAATGGCACGATTTTATACTTGCCGTAAATATATACTTACCCATGGATAAAAACCTTGTTGGTTTTCAGTGCGACCTCACCGGCAGCACAACACCTTTTCCTCATTTCTGGGAGCACACTGTGGGTAGCGACCACGCACTTATGGCCTTGCGTGCCGACTGGCAAAGAGATCTGAAACGTTGCCACGATGAACTTGGTTTTAAATATGTGCGATTCCATGGAATACTAGACGATGATATGGGTACGTTGATGATGGAAAATGATCAACTAGTATATTCATTTTTTAATGCCGACCAAATATTCGATTACTTACTATCTATAGGAATGAAGCCGTTTGTTGAGTTATCATTTATGCCCTCAACCTTGTCTTCTGGCAGTGATGTTGTTTTCAAATACAAAGGATACATTACCCCTCCACGTAATATCAATGCATGGAATACACTTATCAGCAAGCTTGTTACCCATTGGGTAGATAGGTATGGCATAGGGGAAGTAAGCCAATGGATGTTTGAGGTTTGGAATGAACCCAACCTGGATGCTTTTTGGAAGGGCACACAAGCACAGTATTTCGATTTGTATCTTAACACTGCTAATACCATAAAAAAAGTAAACAACACACTTCAAGTTGGTGGACCCGCTACAGCAGATAATGATTGGATAACTGCTTTTTTAGACTTTTGTGAAAAGAATAATGCAGCCGTTGACTTTGTATCTACCCACCACTACCCTACCGATTCTTTTGGCAAACCAGGCGATGATACAATAACACAGCTAGCTGAAAGCACACGAAGTGCATTGCAAAAAGAAGCAGGCATTGCAAAAGCAGAGGCCAGAGACAAGCCGTTATACTACACAGAATGGTGTACATCATCTAATCCTTTTGACTCGATGCACGACCAACCATATGCCGCAGCATTTGTAACCAAAACAGTAATAGAAGCACAAGGCCTGGTAAACGGTTACAGCTACTGGACGTTTTCAGATATCTTCGAGGAAAATTACTTTTCGTCTGTTCCTTTTCACGGAGGTTTCGGATTGATGAATATATATGGGATTCCTAAACCCTCCTATAGAGCTTTTGAACTTCTGCATCAATGTGGCGATACGCAACTAACAGTTGAGGGGAAGCACGAAACTATTGATGTTTGGCTATTTAAAAAAAACAATACTTTCAACATCGTAAGTACTAACTGGGCGTTGCCAAGGCATAACATACAAACAGAGAAAGTACGTATCAAACTGCTGAATGCGGGCAATATAAAAAACAGCAGGGTAACGTATATAGATGATAACAACAGTAACGCACCAAAAGAATGGGAAAATATGGGTAGCCCAGATAGCCTGTTACCCAAAGAAGTGGAGCTATTGGAAGCAAAATCTAACCTTGTTGCCGCTCCCATTGAAATAACTACTGAAGATGGCATAGACTATTTAGAACTAACACTATTACCACAGGCAACCGCCTGCATCACTTTTGAAATATGAGTAAAGAAACACGCTATAAGAATATGGCCGGTGCAGGCAATGCGGGCACAGACCAGGAGATGCTAACTGAACTGCAACATGAAAGTATTAATTATTTCTTTCAGCAGGCCAATCCTGCTAATGGACTTATTGCAGACAAAACAGATATTGATTCACCCGCGAGTATTGCTGTGGTAGGCATTGCGCTGAGCTGCTACATAGTGGCAGACAAACAAGGCTACCTTACCCGGCCTGAAGCTGCTAAGAAGACGCTGACCACATTACGTTTTTTCAGGGATGCACCACAGGGCACCGGCCCATACGATACAGGGTACAAGGGCTTCTATTACCACTACCTGCATATGGAGACCGGCCAAAGAGTGTGGGAAAGTGAACTTTCTACTATCGATACAGCATTACTAATTGTCGGTGCACTCACCTCACGTGCCTACTTTGACCAGCAGAATGATGTGGAAACTGAAATAAGGGAAATTGCTGATGACTTGTACCGTCGCGTAGATTGGCAATGGGCATTGAATGGTGGCAGTACAATTAGTCATGGCTGGAAACCAGAAAGTGGATTTATCAACTACCACTGGAATACCGGCTATAGCGAGGCCATGATCCTGTATATACTGGCCATGGGGTCGCCTACCTACCCCATTAGCGAAACAGGTTACAAGGAGTGGACATCTACGTTTGAATGGAAGGAGTTATACGGCATTCATCATTTATATGCAGCGCCATTATTCATACATCAGCTATCGCACCTATGGATAGACTTTAGGGGAATACATGATGACTTTAACCGGAAGGTAGGTATAGATTATTTTGAGAATAGCAGGCGTGCCGTACATATACAGCAACAGTACGCCATTGAAAATCCGCTTGGGTTTAAAGGGTATGGAAAAACCTGCTGGGGACTTTCTGCCAGCGATGGACCCGGCCCAGCCAAGCTCATTGTGGATGGCAAGCAGGTTACCTTTTATAACTACATTGCCCGCGGTATCAACTGGACCGACGATGGAACATTATCCCCCTGGGCAGTAGCTGCCTCATTGCCTTTTGCACCAGAGCTGGTATTAGAATCCTTACGCTATGGCATAGAGAACCTCAACACAATAAAAGGGGACTCCGGTTTACACGCCAGTTTTAACCCTACTTTCCCCGACAAGACAGATAAGCTGAAAGGATGGGTGTCACCATTACAGTTCGGGCTTAACCAGGGACCGGTGGTCTTGATGCTGGAGAACTACCACACAGGGCTGATATGGGATGTAGTAAAGAAATGTCCTTATATAACGAAAGGGTTGCTGCGAGCAGGTTTCGGCGGGGGCTGGCTTGACGGCAAAAAAGAAGATAATGAATAGCCCACACTAATAATAGGTTTTAAACTATTGTTACGCAAAGCATAAGCTTGCATATTGTATACTTTAAAACAATGGTAACTGACCGTTTTTCACTCTTCTGAAAGCGGTCAGATTCCAGTCCATTTTTGTTTCGTTCAGATGGTACTTACGGCAATACAAGTCAAACTGGGTTTTTATCAACTCTGCAAATTTGCCGTCACCTACTATACGGTTGCCCCAGCGGCTGTCATTCACATTACCTTCGTGGCAGGCACATATCAAGTTCCACACTTTTTCTGCCCTATCTGGGAATGCCTTGTGCAGCCAGTCGTGAAATATACCGCCTATTGCACCATTTAGCCTTACTACAGTATAGCCCGCCCATTTGGCCCCGGCTTCAGATGCCGCTTTCAGCACATCGTGCATGTGGTTATCATTCAGTCCAGGTATCAATGGAGCATTCATTATACCGGTAGGTATGCCTTTCTTCGAAAGCGTTTCCACCACATTCAAGCGCGACTTGTAGCTGGCCGTACGTGGTTCCATCTTCCTTCTCAGATCTTCATCAAGCGATGTAATGGACGAGAATACCCGTACCAGGTTTAGCTTGGCTAGTTCCTGTATAATATCCAGATCACGTAGTACCAGAGCGTTTTTAGAGAGTATGCCCACTGGATTCCTGAAATCCAGGCATATCTCCAGCAGGTGCCGGGTGATGCGCATTTTACGTTCTATTGGCTGATAACAATCTGTATTGCCGGATAGGGAAATAACGGCAGGTTGCCAGTTCTTATTCTCGAAAAACTTGCGCAACAGGGCAGGCGCATTTTTCTTCACCACTATCCTGCTTTCAAAATCTACCCCGGCGCTATAGCCCCAATACTCGTGGCTGTTGCGGGCATAGCAATAGATGCAGCCATGTTCGCAACCCTGATAGGGATTAGCACTATACATCATGCCCACATCAGGGCTTTTTACTTCGTTTACAAGGGTTTTACTATCGTCCAGTATATACTCCGTTTTTCGGGGTTCCTGTTCCCAATCATCAATACCTTCTGCATGTTCCTGCACATAAGCTCCTTTTAAAAAACGATTTTTGGGGTTGTACTGTGCTCCTCTCCCCTTCTCAAACCTATCATTTGCTTGTTGGTTTACCATTTCTCACGGTTTTATAGGTTATTCGTCATCTTCATCATCCTCAATAGCATACTGGTTAAAGTTGTTGGCATACATATCTTTTACCGATCCAAAACCAATGGCATCGCGCATTACCTTGGGTTCAAAAAGTTCGGATGCCTTGCGGATGATGTTCTTACCGTAGGTATCTTTGATATTATACACCGCCTTTCTCAGCACATCGTGCCGTATGCGATTATCAAACAGGCTGTATTGCATACAAGTATCACTGCTAAATTTCTGTATACCTACGCCCATCTGGGCTACCTGGTTGGTAAATATGGTTTCGATTTTCCGATCTACTTCCAGTTGATTCACCTTTTGCAGTATGTACTTACGCAATTCCATAGCATCCTGTACCGGCTGTGTGAACTTTATAGCAGTGTCCCATGAGGTGTAGTTGTGATACCGGATAAAGAAAGAAGCCTCATTGCAAAACACACCTTGTTTCACCATGCGCTGCTCCAGCTTTGTGCATAAAGAAATGAGCATACTATCCAGCGTTTGCCTCGATTCACTCTGCTTACTCGATATAGTGCGGGTGGCACTCATAGTGCGGAAGTTGTTGGAATACAGATCTACCTCGCCAAAGTTGAGCCGTGTATGCCAATAATTGCCCACTACACCACCAAAAGCTTTGCGCAATAGCGCAGGTGAAGCATGCCGCATCTGCAACGGGGTTTTGATGCCTATCATTTGCAGCCTACGCTCGTTGCGGCTGGCTATACCCGGCAGATCTTTAAGTGACAGCTTTGCCAGTTGCTCGTCAATATTTTCCCGGGTTATCTGCACCAGGCCATCGCGTTTTTGCAATTCTGTACCTAGCTTGGCTAAAAAAGAGTTCGGTGCAATGCCTATCGAACACTTCAGGTAATCCATTCTTTCATCATTGGTAATATCGGCCTTTATTTGTCGGCCCAGGGCCAGCATATCTTTATACACCAACCTGTAATTGGTCAGGTTTAGCAGTGCCTCATCAATACTTTTCACCATCACATCGTTGCAATAGTGCTGTAGTATATCTACAATGCGGATGTGCAATTGCCGGTACTTAGGCGGCCTGGCCAATACGGGTATTATTTGCGGACAAAGCAGCTTGCAATCGTTTAGCCGCATACCCGTTTTCACACCAAAATCTTTAGCTTCTTTAGAAGGGGCAATAACACAGGCGGTAGCACTAGGATGCGTAATAACACCAACTGGCTTACCACGCAGTTCTGGTCTCAGCTGCTGTTCGCAACTGGCAAAGAAACTATTCATGTCAATATACATGACAATAGTATCCTTAACTGCTATTGAATTTTCTGAATATTGCATATCTCCAATGTAAAGATAGCAATAATGTCAATAAAATTGACAAAAAAGAAAAGAAAAATGACAAACCAACTTTTACAAGTGCCTTAAGCAATATTTTCTCACTGAATAACTAAGTCAATGTAGCCTATCGCCCCGCGGGGTCAATTGCGCCAGCACCTCGGTCTCTACTTGCAGCCACCATTGCCATGCAGCTCTTACCACAGGTTCGGGGTAGTATATCTCGGCGAGCTCTATAAACAGGCGGTAGTGGCCTGCCTCAGATACCATGAACTTTCTATAAAACTCACGCAATGTCTCTTCCTCCAGGTTTTCGCTTAATAAGCGGAACCGTTCACAACTGCGCGCTTCTACCATAGCAAAAAGCAGTAGCTTATGCAGCAGTCCCTCGTTCTTGCCATTATCAAGCGGTATACGTTGCATAAGGCCATTCACATACTCATCCTTGCGTTGGCGACCTAAGGCATAGCCGCGCTTCTTCAACTCGGCCCATACCATTCTAAAATGCCCCCATTCTTCTGTTACTACAGGAGCAAGAGCATTCACCAGTTCTATTTTATCAGGATGTTTTTGTATCAGCGTAATGAACGAAGTGGCCGCCTTTTGCTCACAAAAAGCATGGTCGGTAAGTATATCATCCAACGATATGCTGGCCAGATCTACCCAACGGGGGTCGGTAGGTAGCTTTAAACCAAGAATAGTATTCTCTGTAGTACTCATTCAACAATATAGGTGGTAAATAGTGAGCTGATTATTATCAAAAAAGAGCCCCGGTTTTGAGGTCGGGGCTGGTAATAAAAGTAAATAATTTTAGTTAATTAGAGCATGACAGTACATGCATATGCCCGACAAAACTAGCTGCGCTTGATACTACAACCTATAGATTTTGTTTTATCTGGGTCGATGCTCTTCTGTGCAAGCATGCTGTTGATAGCGTCTTTCAGGTACATTTTAGTACTGCTGGCAGGCTCGCTTGGATTGTCTTCCATAGCGCCTTTATATACTAACTTTTTGTTTGCATCAAAAAGATACACCTCTGGTGTGTGCGTAGCGCCAAACACGTCGGCTACCTGTGCATGTACATCCATTACGTAAGGCACAGTATAGCCTTGTTTCTTAGCATATTTCTCCATTTCCTTGTAGCTGTCCACATCCTCGCTTTGCGCCTCGTTAGAGTTGATGATCACCATACCCACCCCCTTTTCGGCAGCGTATTTCATGATCTCCTTAGTGCGTGGCTGGCTTTTGATGACATACGGACAAGTATTGCAGCTAAACATAACAAGCAGGCCCTTAGCCGTAGCCGATGTACCCAATGTTATGGTCTTGCCATTAGTTGCACTGGGCATATTCACCTGTTGCAAAGGCAAAGTTTCGCCAATTTGTAGTTGCTGTACCTTATGCCCCTGGGCATATGTGGTTCCTATTGCGGCTATGCTAAACGCAAGCACTGTGAAGATATTTTTCATGGTTGTTTTTTATAAAAATAACGAATTGTGAAATTAAAGAAATGGTAAAGATTTTGTAAAATACACATTAACTTTAAATATTATACATAAGCACTATTTAGAGACTGGAAAAAGGAAATGCCCGACGGGCAAAAAAAAAGAAAACCGGGCATTAAATGTGATGGTGTACCCACCAAATGCCTTGTGGTAGCTATTATTAATATTTATTTATAACTTAAAAATGCCCGGTAATGCCCGATTTCTGCCCTACACCGGGCATAATGAACTACTTGAATTTATTGAATTTAAAGATGAAATAATATGCATAGATACCCCGGTATTACAGTTTACAGTTAGCAAGGCAAGATACGAAATGCGAGTAGGTAGTTCCAAATAAACATATGCACATTTTTTTTGCAGCCCTCCAATATCAAATGTAAAATTAATATATCACCTATCACATTCCTAATTCTAAAAAATATACCATATGTATATTTATCGCGTAACCCATAAATTAGAATATAATATTAGTAAGATAGTCAACTCTGCTCTTTAATCACTATTTTGTGAATATGAAAGAACTGTATGAATATATCGAATTTAAGGAAAAACAACTTGATATTGCTTCTAATGTTAGGATAGTTGATAAATATAAAGCAAACACTTTTTCCTATAGAACGGATGCAGATGTAGATTATTCTAGGGTACTTTATTCTTCGGCCTGTAGAAGACTACAAGGAAAAATGCAATTATTCATTCCCAAAAATGAGGTTTTATACAGGAATAGGTTAACCCATAGCCACGAAGTTGCGCAAGTTGCAAAAACAATCGCAAAAAAAATTCAATATGAAAGACACCTTAACAACTCAAACCTGTGCTTTAGCTCATGATCTTGGGAATCCTCCTTTTGGGCATGCAGGAGAAATATTTTTAAGTAATTGTTCCGATCTACCATATGAAGGGAATGCTCAATCTTTCAGAATTTTAAGTGCTATAGAAGAAAGACACTATGATTTTAATGGATTGAATCTCACTATAAGAACTATGCTAGGAATAGTAAAATATTTCAATATGCATTCTGAAAATAAAAATAAATTTCTTTATGACAGTGATTATAGCCATGTAGCTGCTTGGCTGGAACATTACAATATTCAACATAAAACAATTGATTGTGAAATAATGGATATTTCTGATGAAATTGCTTATGCTGTTCACGATTTGGAAGACGCGTTGAAATTAAAATATTTTACAATAGATGAACTATTACATGAATTTAGTATTAAAGAAGAATACAAAGAAATAACAGCTGAATTTAAAAGAATAATTACTTCCGCTAAAGAGTTTGCAGAAAAAGCAAAAGTATACGGAACCTCGGAGGAATATTCAATGCTATTGCGGAAAGAGCTAACATCCTTACTGATAAGCACTTTGATTCAAGATGTAGGATTAACTTTAGACGAAAAAATAGGTTATTTGACTTTAGAAAAGCTATCTAAAGGTTTGAAAAGACTTACGTTTGAAGCTATAAAAAGACAGCCTGACATTATTGAATATGAGCAATTGGGGAAACATATTTTAAATAAGCTATTCCAACTTTACTCTGATGAAACATTCAATAAAGACTTAGTGCTATTACCTGCAAACTATAGGTTTATGGAATATAAAAATCGGAATATTCTTGACTACTTAGGAGGTATGACAGACATTTATGCTATCCAACAATATGAAAAATACTATGGTTCACTAAATAACAAAGGGCTATATTTTAAATAAAAACCTATAGTCATCCATCAAATTTAATATAGAATGAGTGATGTTATTTCCAAAAATATAATAGCATGAAAAGAACTGGAATGCCATGGCCCCAACGGTTACTTACAGCATCAGGTTTATTAATGATCAGCCTTCCTTTATTGTTCAGTAGGTATGTAACAATACCAGACTTTTATCGCGGTTTAATTATGGGACTTGGACTGGCGTTAATGATCCTTAGTTTAATACTACAGAGAAAAACGAACAAGGTATGTTTTAAAGAAGGCAGGGATTTGCGTTCCACAAAATAAGACAGTTACAGCACGAGACATACACTACCTCCAAAACCCTTGCGCATCTATTTGTTTGCTGCTATAGCCCATCACTCTTAGTTGTTGCCGCAGGGCTGTCACCATGTGTACATTGCCTGCAAGAAAAACCATATCGTTATCTATGCCATGGTATTCCAGCCACCGTGCCAGCGCCTGGGTACTGCCATCTTCAGCCGAAAGGGTATGCAGATTCAGATCAGGGTAATATGCATTAAATTCCGTGCGGTGGGCAGCCCGTGTTATCACAATAGCCCCTTCTATATGAGCACCAGGTTCAGCCAACTGCTGCAGCGCCAAAAAATGCCCAACTGAGCTTTGGTCGCCAAGCATCAAAAGCTTTTTATTATCCGGATTGTTATACCTGTGCGATTCCACGTTCAGGTAGCTCATGACATCATTCTTTTTCAGGTTTTTTACCCATTCACTTCCGGGTCCAGAATGTGCAGCATCTACAAACAGTGTGCAAGTCTTGGTTTCAACATCCCACATGGCAATGGTATAGTCGCGGTAGGTAAGCTGATTTACCCTGCACTTCATGTATTTTACACCCGGCCTATCGAAATCGGCGTCGGGTACATGCAGATCCACTTCATAAAAAGAATTGGCTGCCCATGAGCGGGTAGCAAGCACAAGTGCTGTTTTGGTGATCCGCCGCTCCAGCAGCCCTATAGTTTTGTCTTTAATGTTCATGGCAGCTAACATTTGCAACAAATCTGCAAACATTATCTCCTATTGTAAATAGCTAATAGGTTAGCAACCTTAGGTTAAAGGTGAGAGAAGGGATTTTGTCGGTGAATGGAGATGTGCTTTACAGGGCTGTTACCTCCTCATTCCACTACCAGCAGGCAGCAATCATCAAAGTATCCAATAGTTTTTACACCGCCGAGAGGTAACGCAACTAACTGATCTTTTTTCAATACCAGTACTATGTTTTTATTGAGGCCTGCAATTGATAACCGATCTGTTTTTACCAATGGAATATCCAGCCACTCCAGATACAAGAAAATCCGTTGTGCAGGTTGCACATTTGCTATTACTACCTGTTTGCATTGTTTAAAATACGCATTACCCGGGTTGAACATGTCGTGCAGTTCATGTGGCCGGGTACTCAGATAAAAAAACTGCCGGCTAATAGCAAACACAAAAAGGCAGCAGCATATAGCAAATAAAGGCTTCCACCTGCCGGTTAAATACATTAAGCCCTTAACAGTAACAAAAGCTATACAGCCAAATGCCGGTGCCAAATACCATGCATGCTTATTAGTGGCCACAGTAAGAACAGCTACCAATGGTGTTGCCAGGAACAAAGAAAATAGTGTTAACCTGTTTGATGGCCTTTTAATGAACACTAAAAGAAACTTCCTATTGTGGTATAGAATAACCAAGCCAGTGAGCACGCTAACGTAAAACAGATAATTCCACAGGTTAAGGCGGCTGTCGATGGTAGTGAAGAAGAAAAAATGATCAGGAACATACACCTGCTCAAAATTGGTGCTGGCAAGCCTCCTGATAGTATCGTGGAACAGCATTGTCTCCAAGGCGTTTTTACTGCCGTAAAATGATTGCGTATTGTATTGACCATGCAGCAATATTAACCCTACCCAACTAGTACAGATTATTACAAACAGCAACAAAGCCATCCATGTTCTTCTATCTTTAATGAATTGACGAAACTTCTGCCTGTATAGGAGGTACATAAAAAAACCAGGCAAATAAATAAAAGCAGCCGTACCTTTTGTATAGAAAGCCAACCCTGTAAACAAGGCCACGCCAAATATAGCATTGGCTTTACCGCATTCGGCATAGAGTACAAAGTAATATGCAGAGATAGTAAGCAGACACAATAACAGTGCATCATAGTCGCCGGTAATGCCCACGTGCGTGCCTAATACAGCCTTGCAAGACAAGAGGATCAAACAAGTTAAAAAAGCAGTAAGCGGCGCTTCCAGTTTCTCAATAAGTTTAAAGAAGAAAATAAAAAACACAACAGAACTGATAACAGACGGCAACCTCAGCGCAAATTCATTAAACCCAAATAAATGGTAACAAACAACTATGAGCCAAGTCATTAACGGCGGCTTTGCATTCCATGTATCGGGTATGCCATTATAATAAAGGTTTACAAAATCTTTGTTGTGGTACATCTCATAGGCATTTACACCATTCCTGGCTTCATCCCAGTCATTCAGGTCGGCCACGCCGCATTTCCAAAATGCCATGAATGTTGCAAGCAGCACTATCAGCAGCAGATATACACGTCTATCTTTAAGAATCATAGCAGGTTTATAGGAATCACTGTTCACCAGCCAATATACCTATTATTTTATAATAGACATTTTATACTTACCGCTCCAGGCTCACATTTTCATCTCCATCTACATACGGTAGGTAAGTAATAATGAATTGGAACATCTCGTCTGTGGCCTTCATGCTGCCATTGCGATCGCGCACTAACTGCGGGGGACTGAATGGGTTGTTTGGGTTCTGGCGGGTATTATCATACACACCTTCGGCCACTATGGTACTGCCGGCAGGTATCTTCACCATTTTTTTAAAGGTGTAGAAATACTGCCAGTTAAAGTCCCAATTAGGTATGGATATAAGCCGTATAGTATCGCCATTGGGCTGCAGGGCATATGCTTTAAAACTCTTGCCCAGCAGGTGCATATGTGGGTTGATGGTAAGTACAGAAATATCTTTGGGTACTTTAAAACGGCTACTTACATGCTTTACCGTATTGGGCTGTACAATAAGATCTGGCTCAACAGGCGATACACCCAGCGTACCCAGCTGAAACTCTTTTACAGGTCTGGATGGTGGTGTTTTTGCAAAGAATATATTGATGTATGAACTATCCCAGATATCGTCTTTGGATGTGAAACCATAGTGCAGATCGTTGAGCAAAAAAGCACCTTTACGTGGCAGGAAGTATCCTCCAAGCCCTTCTGGGTAACGCTGGGCAAATACCCCTGGCAGGTAGTTAACTACAGATTTCTGCAACACGGGATACGAGCCGTCATCATTAGGCAATTTTAACCGCTGGTAGGCTTGTATAATAGTAGAATCTTCCACCATATCCACTACCTTTTCGCCTGCAAACACGTCGGCTTTTTTATCAAACTGGTATTTTATCATATCCCCATTTACATGGTGTACCACGTTCTTATTACCAGGGGCAAATTCTATTACACTGGCAAAAGTATCATTGGGTAACTCAAACGGCACTTTCACCAGCAGGAAACGATCGCTGCTATTTGCCTTTAGAAAGAACGGTTGCACCGGGATGCGCATGTCGGGTGTACCTATTGTAGAACCCACAGGGTATTTAGGTAGTACTGGCAATTGGGTGGCCGGGCCTTCTTCACTACCCTGTTCCACCCACTTTTGCAGCACTTTTATATCGCGTTCACTTAGCAGACGTTGCCCTACAAACTGGGTATAATGCGGGTCTGCGGGCCATGGTGGCATCAGGTGCTCACGAGTAACATAGGCTATGGCACCAGCATAGTTTTTGGCTTCGGCATAAGTAACCAGCGAAAAATGTGCATTGCCTCCCGGCCTGTGGCATATAGCGCAGTTGGCATATAGTATAGGCGCTACATGTTCTGTAAAATTTACCCGGGAGGGTACACTTTCTTTATCATTACATGCGGTAATGAGCAGTATAGCTGCAAGCAGCAAGCTATAAGTCTGTATCAGTTTCGTCTTCAACATGAGAAAGTTTACCCAGTATGAGGCTTACATTCAGCTCATACCCCAACAAAATTACAAGCACATTCAGCCATACCCAAACCATAAATGCGGTTACCGTACCTACTGAACCATAGAACCTGTTGTAATTGATGAAATTATTTACCAGGAAGAAAAATATAGAGGTAATGAGCATGGTGAACAACGTAGCAAATATAGACCCTGCAGATATAAATTTTACCTTTTGAGTGAGCGAAGGACCATAGGTGTAAATAATAGATATAGCCACAAACACAATAAGGATAAGAATAACGATGCTGACGATCTTAACAGCTATCAAATTATGAAACGTATGTAAGATCCATGAGTTCAGCTTATTTACCTGCAATATGAGTACAGCCAGCGAAACCATAGCCTGGCACAAGAGTACAAACGTAAGTTTAATAGCCGTCCAGCGGCGTTGTAGACCTGTTCTCTTTTTATATAAAGATTCATTCCGGTCGAAGCTCCTCATCAACCCCATAACTCCGTTTGAAGAGAAAAAGAGTACCAGCACAATACCAAAGGACAGGAACCCTCGCCGTTGGGTATTCATAAAATCAATAACTATAGTACTTACGCTATGATACGCGTTATTATTTGGCGTAATAAATTGCAGCGTGGTCAGTATTGTTTTTTGCACATCGCTTAAATGCAGGTAAGGCACAAGGGAAAACAATATGAGGAATGTAGGCGGCATAGCCATAAGGAAGTTGTAGGTAACTGCCGCTGCTTTTTCGCTTAGCTTCAGATTACCTATCTCTATAAAAAAGTAGCGTACTACCTCGTATAGCGACGCACCTTTAAGGCCGGGCAAAATGATCTTTTTTGCGCGCCTTATTGTGTACCTAACAGGGGGCCACTTATATATAGCTACTTCAAATTGCGTCATTTGATGGTTACAGGTTTTCTAATATAAACTTCGTCATCCGGTGATACAGGTGGTAGCGGGTGATACCGCCATAAATACCATGGTTCTTGTTGGGATAATATTCACTGTCAAACTCCTTGTTGGCTTTAATCATAGCATCTACCAGCATTACAGAATTCTGGAAGTGTACATTATCATCGGCAGTGCCGTGTATCAACAGGAACTTACCTTTCAGGTTACCAGCCATCTTTTCAGGTGCATTATCGTCATACCCTTTCTCGTTTTCCTGTGGGCGGCGCATGTAGCGCTCTGTATATATATTATCGTAGTAACGCCAGTTGGTAACCGGGGCCACAGCTATAGCCATTTTAAACACATCATTGCCCTTAAATAAACATGTAGAGCTTGTAAAGGCGCCGAAGCTCCATCCCCATATTCCAATACGGTCTTTATCTACAAACGGAAGCGTGCCCAAATACCTTGCTACAGCAATCTGATCGTCACTTTCGTACTTACCCAATTGCAGGTAAGTTTTCTTTTTAAATGCTTCACCTCTAAAGCCAGTACCTGTACCATCTGCACACACAATGATATATCCTTTTTCTGCCAGCATCTGGTACCAGAAGTAATCGTTGGCCCTTGCAGGAAAGCCATCTGTAACCTCCTGGCTGCCAGGACCGCTATACTGGTACATTAGTACCGGGTATTTTTTTGTACTATCAAAGCCCGGTGGCGTCATGATCCATGCATTCAGTTTTTCTGTTACACCTTTCACTTTTATCAAGCGCACATTGCCCATTGCATATTCTGCTCTTTTTTCATTCAGCGCATGATTATCTTCAAGCGTGCGCACTATCTTGCCCTTGCTATCGCGCAGGTAGTACACTGCTGGTGTATTTATTTTAGAATACTTATCCAGAAAATAATTATAACCCAAACAAGGAGTGATGCTGTGGTAACCTTTTTCTGGTGTAAGGCATTTGGTATTTTTACCATTCCAGTCTGCAACATATAGTTTACGTTGCAATGGCGTAGGTGCAGCAGCAGTATAGTAAACAAGGTGGTGTTCTGTATCTACCCCAACCAGTTGGTCTACATCAAAGTCGCCAGACGTTATAGCTGTAAGCCTTTGTTTTTCCCAATTCCAGCGATACAGGTGGTTGTAACCGCTGCGCTCACTATTTAATATAAAGGAATGACCACCTGGTAAGAATTGGATATTGTCATTTATCTCCACATAAGTTTTGCTCTCTTCTCTATATATCTGCTTTGTCTTTCCATCAGGTATGGCAGCAGCCAACAATTCAAGTTTGTTTTGTAGCCTGTTCATACGATACACACACAAGCTTTCTGCATCTATCCACTTAATACGGGGTATGTACTGGTCGGTTTCCTTACCTACATTTACATTTATCGTTTTGCCATCAGCCAGGTTATAAATTTTGATCTCTACCAATGAATTGCGCTCACCTGCTTTAGGATACTTGTATGTATCCATATCAGGATATAGAGCATGGTACATAGGAATGGTATATTCAGGTACAAGACTCTCGTCAAATCTGTAAAATGCTATATTTTTCCCGTCAGGTGCCCAGTCGAAAGCGCGTGTAAACTCAAACTCTTCTTCATATACCCAGTCGCAATTGCCATTGATGATCTTGTTTTTCTCGCCGTCTTTGGTTATAGGCATAGTTTCACCGCTAGCCAGATCTTTGTAATACAAGTTATTATTCTTTACGAAGGCTACCTTACTGCCATCGGGCGAAAAAGTGGCATGGAGGACTTTATCGTAGTCAAGAAGATTAAGTGAACCAGTCTTTATATCATAAACATATACGCGGTATAGTATTGAACGGCGATATATATGTTCACCTTCAGTATATAGCAACATTTTTTGCTCGTCCGCACTGAATTCGTAATTATCAACAGATAATTCTTTCCCGGCTATGGATTGTGTTGCATTATCAAACAAAGTCTTTTCAACGCCGCCGGTTGCCAGATTGTACACCCTTATATATTGATGCTTTTTTTCCGCATCAAGCTGTGTGTAATACTTACCATCCTTCATGGCGCTAAAACCCGGCACATCTTTTACCCTGAAAGTGTAATCTTTCCATACATCTTCAAGCGATATATTTTTTAAGGTTTGAGCCTGCACATGAAACGAAAACAGGATTGCGACAAGCAGAAATTTACGCATACTACATATATCTTTTAGAGAAGCAGTAAAAGTAGTATCTAAACTCGACAGCAGGAAACATACGCGCCAATTGAAACCTAGTTTTCAAATATTAATATGGTTTTTACAATTCAATTCATTAACTTGGTATAACTTTTATAGATAAACCTATAAGAAATAAAAGAGAGCAATGAAGAAACTGATTATTGTGATGCTGATTGCATATTTAAGCTGCCCGGCGGTTTGCCTGGCAGGTGAAGGGTCATTTGACGACATAGTGTCGCTCATTAATATGAAACCCGGAGAGGCTACCCCCCAGGATGTGACATCCAAGTTTGGCAAGCCTGCTACCATTGAAGAAAGCAGAAAAACACACATCTGGCATTATGTAACCAATAAGGGGGATTTGTCTATCTATTGGGATAATGACAACCTGAAGATGGAAAAAATATCGTTTACAACTGTAGCCGGAACACAGGTGAAAGCATTTGATAATAGCTACGCACCATTTCTAAGGGCAGGCAAAAGCAAGCTGAGTGAAGTGCTTGGAGCTCTTGGAGCGCCGCACAACATGACGATAAAACCTGTAAACCAGGAATTGCACTATTCTTACCAAAATAAGATATTACACCTGTTCTTTAGAAAGGGAACACTGGTGAATTATAGTTTCTTCTAATTATATAAACGTCGACCAATTTATAGTAAAAGGCTGCATATGCAGCCTTTTACATTTATATTAAGCATCTATAGTAGCTTGTATGCCTCTATCTATAAGCGCTTCGCAACGTGGGCGCAGAAAATCAAAGTCGCCTCTTTTTACTGCATACTTCCCTCTGTGATGTATGATGAGTGCACTTTGTTCAGCCTGTTCGTGAGAGTGTTCACAAACATCTATAAGAGACGCAATAACGTGATCGAACGTATTCACGTCATCGTTCCAGACAATGATATTATGAATCGGTTCTTCAAGCACATCGGTATCAGAATTTTCCTGAACCTCCCACTGAATACCGGGATTTACTTCCAGTTTGGTACTCATATCTTATTTATTTTCTGCAAAGTTACTGCAATTGTAATCGTAAAAACAAACAACTGTTTTAGGATGCTTTACCTTTGCACCCAATATGTTTGAAAAAAAGAAACCTGAAGAACTTGGTCGCACCGGAGCAGATGATGTGCATGAAAGCAATAAGAACAAGATCATCATTATACTAGACGATGTACGTAGTATGCACAATGTAGGTTCCACCTTCCGTACCTGCGATGCATTTGCAATAGAAGCTATATACCTTTGTGGTTACACCCCGATACCACCCCATCGCGACATACATAAAACCGCCCTCGGAGCTACAGAAACGGTAGCCTGGAAACACTTTACTACCATAACAGATGCTGTTGCAGCCGCAAAGGCAAACGGCTATGCCATAGTTGCAGTAGAACAGGTACATAATAGTACCAGCTTGCAGGATTTTAAATCTGATGGTACCCCCATAGCACTTGTTTTCGGAAATGAGGTATCGGGGGTTAATGATAATATACTTGCCATTGCAGATGCAGCCATTGAGATACCGCAATGGGGAGCCAAACATTCGTTGAATATATCTGTTAGTGTGGGGATAGTATTATGGGAATTGGTAAGGGGTATGCGGGGAATGGCTTCTAATTAGCGGCTCGTTCTTTCAATTTCATATAGTAAACAGCGTTTCAGCCATTCATAGCTTAGCAGTAATGGATGATCGAACGTCTTTATTTTCCGCATTCCTATTTTTTGCATTATCGCTTCAGAATGTTTGTTCACTTCAGGGCAGACAGACACGATTTTCACCAATCCTAATTCGTTAAAGGCATATTCAAGACATCGCTTTGCGCCTTCGGTTGCGTAACCATTACCCCATTGTTTTGGTGCCAACCGCCAGCCTATGTCGACACACGGAGTAAAGTCAGATTCATATGTCTGTTCTGAAATACCAATAAAACCTATAAACTCGCCCGTATCCAGCCTGTCAACGGCGAAGTAGCAAAAGCGGTTTTGCTCAAACTGTTTCCTCATTCTTTCCACAAAAGCTTCAGTTTGCTGGTGCGTAGCAATAGCAGGAAAAAACTCCATAACTTTTGGATCTGCGTTAATGGCACTCATTTTCAAAATGTCAGACCACATCCAATTCCTAAAACCTAAGCGTTCCGACTGAAATATATAAGGTCCGTTCATTAGCTTATATTGGTACTGTATCGACAAACATGAGTAGAATGGGCTATACCTAAAACAAAGATATCTGTTGCGATTTAGCAGGTCTGATCCTTATTACAGGTGCTTTTATCTCACTGGTGGTTACATGGTAAACAGCAGATTCTTCATCACGGGAAGCCACAACTACATGTGTATTCCCGGCATAAGCCCGGAAGGTGTCCAAGGCAAGTTTAGGGCTATTGTTGTCTTTAGAGAGATGTGACAAAAGTAAGTGGCTCATATAGACAGGCTTGTATTGCCTGAAAAGATCCAATGCCTGCTTATTTGATAAATGTCCTTCATCACCTTGGATGCGTTTTTTCAGGTGATATGGATAGCGCCCTTTCTCCAGCATCTCGTCATCATAGTTAGCCTCCAAAAAAGCTGCATGACATTGTTTAAAATGCTCGACTACGTGTTTGCACACACTTCCTATATCAGTCAGCACGCCTATTTTCACTCCATTACCCTCTATAACAAAACTATGCGGATCGGCCGCATCATGAAATTTAGGAAATGTATGAATGGTTAATCCCCCTATATAAACCTTCTGGTATGCATCTAAGGGCATTGTGCGTTCCTTATCCAATTTCAACCGGCTATGTCGCAAAGTACCTTCGGTAATGTAAACCGGGAGTTTATGCTTTGCAGACAACACCTCTACTCCCTTTATATGATCTCCGTGCTCATGGCTAATAAAAATTGCTTTTACTTTTTCCATCAACAAGCCAGCTCGTTTCATCCGTTTTTCAGTTTCACGGCAAGTAAGACCAGCATCTATGATCACGGCTTCTGTTTCATTGCCCACGTAGTAGCAGTTGCCGTTGCTTCCGGAATTAATAGAACAGATAGTTAAGGACATGAAACACAAAAATAAATTGAAATGAGCAGATTAATCTGCAAATTATCTCAGGATACCCAAACCTTTTTTGCCTGGCTTTCGTACTTATTTTATCTGGAGTCTCTTCTCATTTTAATTATACAGGCAACTATAAAGGCAATGCAGTCCAGAACATTTGATAAAATTTCACTATGGGCATGTGTGGCATTCTCGATTATGACACTTGCTTTCTCTATTCGTGTATATACACTAACCCAATCAGGAGCTATGAAAAACAAAAAGGGTGTTATGCTCCCGCAAAATCAGTTCAATACAAGAGGAAGATAAGCTAGGTTTAGTTTATCTGTATTTTAATGCGGTGTTCAACCAAGCGATTGCTGTATAATTTCCCGTATTTTTAGGGAAGATGAATCCATTACGCATCTTTCAACTGTTTATCGTCCTCTTGATCTGCAACATAAGCAGTGGACAAGAGAAAGGTGTTTATAAATTAAAAAGTAGTAAGGTTACTTTTTCTTCTTTTTCTGCACAAGAATTGATACATGCATCCTCCAATCAATTAAAAGGATTAATTGATCCTGATAAAAAAACGTTTGTCTTTAGCATAGACGTAATTTCATTTATGGGTTTCAATAGCGAATTGCAAAGAGAACATTTTAATGAAAATTACATGGAAACCCCTGTTTACCCTACTGCAACTTACCTGGGCAAAATAATTGAAGATATCGATCTGCAAAAAAATGGTGAATATAATGTAAGGGCTAAAGGGAAGTTTAAAATACATGGTGTAGAACAAGAACGTATAATAAAAACACAGATCATTTGCAAAGATGGGACCATTGTCATCCATAGCCTTTTTAATGTTTTGTTATCGGAACACAATATCAAAATCCCAAGAATAGTTAATAATAAGATATCAAACAACATAAATATTACTGTAGATGCTATATTTGTACGCAGTACCTAACCCATGCGCACCATTTTTCTTCTTCTTTTACTGTGCATCTCTCCTATCATAAAGGCCCAAAAACCTTTTACCAGGGATTTTTGGCTCAATGAAGCAGCAACGCCTATAAAGGTAAATGCCATGCTACAGGACACTGTTGGATACATATGGCTGGGTACTGATGAAGGTCTTCTTTCTTACGACGGCATGAGCTTTACCAAAATTACAGACAGCATATATAAACCTGTAACCGCAATAGCAAATGAGAACGGCAATATATGGATTGGTTATGCCAACGGCAAAGTAGGCTTAGTAAACAAACAGCATGTTGAGGAAGTAAAAATAAGTAATTGTCCTACATCGCCTATAAACAGTATTTACGTAGAAGCAGAGGGGCATCTAATTTTTATAAGTACTGAAAATGGTGTTTTTGCGGTTTTAAACAATACTGCAGCAAAACTGGATGAAACCAAAGGATTAGGAGACAATTTTACGTATGGTATGTGCGTGTACCCCAACCACGTACTGGTGGGTTGCGATAAAGGCATAAATGATATAAGAATTATAAATAACAAATTAACAATAGCCCACATAACCAGCCTTCAAGGTCTTTCTGATAATATTGTACGGGTTATAAAGAAAGTGCCAGGTACACAGCTATGCTGGATAGGCACTCAGCAAAATGGCATTGATTTATATAATGAAAAGACAAAAAAGATTATAAGAACCAACCTGTCAGGGTCTTGGAAGTGGGGGCAGATAAATGATATACTTCCCGTAACCACTACACACGCATGGATAGCTACGGAGAGTGGCTACTTGCTTGAGGCAAATATAATAGACGATACATCTATTGGCATTACTCCATATTACAACCCAGACAAAGCCTATAAGAAACTATTGCTCGACGCCGCTGGAAATGTATGGTGTGGCACCAACAAGGGCCTTACACTAATGACAGGTGAATACCTTCGATATATTAAACTGGATATGCCTTACCTATTGCATGATGCGACAGCAATGGTAATTGAGAATGACACGCTTTTTATTGCACTGCAAAACCAACTGTTCCAGCTTTCTATAAAAAATCCTGACGCCAAGCTTATCCCGATATTCAGTACTCAAACACCTATTACCAGCTTATACATAGACAAGGATAAGCGACTATGGATAGGCACATGGGGCGATGGCGTTTTTTATATGGAGCATCATAATGCCATCACAAATATCAATAACACTATAATAAAAGGGGGCATAATCAACATTGCGGGCACTTCAGACAACCTCTGGGTATCAGGATTGAATGGGGTGGAACAACTCACCTATCCCGACAAGCAAAAAGTAACATTAGTAAAACACCATGATAAGAAATCGGGAATAGGCAGTGATTACGTGTACCAACTATACCCCGATCATCATGGCAATATATGGATGGCGACAGACGGGGCCGGAGTATGTATGTACGATGGTAATCAATACCACCACTGGAGTTCATTCTCAACCTCCAATAGCCGGGTGGCTTATAGTATTGCAGAAGATACGGCGGGCGATATATGGGCTGGTGTACTTTATAAAGACATATATCACCTGCACAACAACCAATGGGATAATATACGGCGACACGAAACGCAATACGTTGACATTAATATTTCAAGCGTTGCAGCAAATGCTACAGGGCAGGTTGTGAGTGTGTCGCAACGTTGCATTGACGAATGGTACCCGCGCAGCAAATATTTCAGGCATTTCAACAATGCTATGCGAATGGGTATAGATAGCACATCCAATGTATTAAACTGTATAGCAAAAGATAAGTTTGGAAATGTGTATCTGCCCTACCAGCACGGCATACTTATATTTAAGAACCAGGACAGAGCGTACAGTATACAGCCGCATGTACATATCACTCGTGTAAATCTTTTCCTGAAACCGGTTGATATCAGCAATCACAAGTTTAGCTACGATGAGAATTATCTCAGTTTTTTCTTTGGAGGCATTAACTTCAGCAATCCGGAACGGCTCAACTACCGATACACACTGGAAGGCTACAACAACGATTGGGTAAATACCCGAGATGGTGGAGTTACTTATCCTAAACTGCCACCCGGGAAATACAACTTTAGGGTACAAACCTCACTAAATAGTGGATTTGAAGGTGCCCATGAAGACAGTTATTCTTTCACAATCGATAATCCATTCTGGAAAACGCTTTGGTTTTACATTATAGTCATTCTAGCCTGCCTGGGTATTATATATGCTTACATACAAATAAGAGAAAAGCGCCTCAACAAAATATTACAGTTGAAACAGGAACGGATGCGTTTTGAATATGAACATCTTAAAAGTCAGATAAATCCACACTTTTTGTTCAACAGCCTCAACACTCTTACCGACCTGATAGAGGAAAACAAAGAACATGCAATTGACTATACCGTACACCTATCTGACCTGTATCGCTATATATTGGCGTATCCTGATAAAGATCTCATTCTGTTATCAGAGGAAATGGAGATATTAAACAATTACATGCACATACAAAAAAGCCGGTTTGGCACTGCATTGGATATTAGCCTCGATATACCGTCTAATGTGCTTAATTCAAAAAAAATAATTCCGTTAGCACTTCAGATGCTAGTTGAGAATGCTATAAAACACAATATAGTTTCTGCCGCACAACCATTGATCGTATCCATTACCGCTAACAACAACGAAATTGTAATCAGCAATACATTGCGGCCTAAGATAAGTACAGAAAAAAAATCAGGTTTGGGACTTATAAATATTGTAAAGCGCTATAGATTGCTTACAGAACGGCCGGTTACCTACGGAATATTCCAAAATGAGTATATTGTAACATTACCACTGTTATGAATGTAGTATTGATTGAAGACGAAAAACCAGCAGCTAACAGGATAATTAAACTGTTGAAAGAAATACTGCCTGCTACAAAAATAGTTGCGCATCACGATAGCGTGCAAGCTTCTTTAAAATGGTTTCAGAAAAATGCGCTACCAGATCTTGTACTGATGGACATACAGCTAGCAGACGGCACAGCATTCGACCTGTTAAAACTGACCAATATCGATTGTCCCATCATATTTACAACAGCATTTGACAAATATGCCATTGAAGCTTTTAAGACAACCAGCATAGATTATCTGCTGAAGCCCGTAAAGAAAGAAGAGCTTGAAAAAGCATTAAAAAAACTGGAAGGATTTAAACAGATATTCAATGGCGCAGATAATACTGCGATAGCTAAAACAACCCCACAGCCTGTTGAGTATAAGAAAAGGTTTATTATCCGTTTTGGGGAACATATCAAAACACTTCCCGTTGAAAACATTTCGTACTTCACCAGCGAAAATAAAAATACTTTCGCCCGTACTTTCGACGGTATGAAATATCCTATGGATCACAACCTGGACACACTGGAAGAAATGCTGAATACCCAGGATTTTTTCAGGATAAACAGGCAATTCCTTATTAATATAAAAGCTATTGAGGAGATGAAAGTATATACCAAGGCGCGTGTAATAGTAAAACTTAATCCTCCTGTAAAAGAAGCCCCAATTGTAAGCTCTGAAAGAGCTGCTGATTTTAAATTGTGGCTAGCAGGCGATATTTCATAAATATTAGCCGCACCTTACATAGATTTTAATTGCCTTCGTAAGCTCTTTTTCCCATTTCATCTTATTCCTATAAAAAGATGAGTGCTATCTTCTTATTTTTAACCTAATGTTAAACTGCGCACTATGATCAAGAAAATATTTACTGCTATACTTGCACTCGCAATTATAGGAGGGTGCATAGCATATTATCAGTGGCATAAACCGCATCAAAAAGCTGAAGATGCGCAAGGTATAGTTATTACCGCAGTAGAGTTGGCCAAACAATATAAAGCCGATGAAAAGGCTGCCGACTTGAAATACCTGAGTAAGGTAATAGAAGTTTCCGGAACTATAAACGAAGTTGATAAGAATCAGGACGGTGGCTCTATGCTGATATTAGAAACCGGCGATCCTATGGCAGGTGTTCAATGCAGCATACGCGACAAGAATAAAACCGCGGCAAAGGGGCAAAACGTAGTGATAAAAGGTTTTTGTTCCGGTAGCGGCATAACAGGTATTGCGCTTACAGATTGCATAATAAAATAGTATAAATATATCTACAAAAAGAAATGAAACGATCAGTAATAATGGCCTTAATGTTTATAGCTATCATAGTAATAAACAGTTGCTCAAACGATAAGTATGATAAGTTATACCCTATTAGCACTACACAGGTAGTTACCTGCGACACTACTACCATAACCTATACTAAAGACATTTTGCCCATTGTACAAAACTACTGCTACAGTCCCGGTTCGGGCTGTCACGATGCCTCAGGTGCTTCAACCAGCAATTTTGATTTCACAAACTTCAATGTCTTACAAGCCGTTTCTCAGTCAGGTTTATTACTCGGCGATATAAACTGGGCTTCAGGCCACAACCAAATGCCAAAAAATGCTGCAAAACTTTCTGCTTGCGACATCAACAAATTTACACGTTGGATAAACCAGGGTGCACTTAACAACTAATAAAATCAACACCATGAAAAAGATAATATTAACGATCTCTGTATTTGCAGCAAGTACACTTGTTGTTTCTGCACAGAAATACATGACAAGGACAGGTAAAATATCTTTCGATGCCTCTACAAATGGTTCACCAGAAAAGATATATGCCATCAATAACGAAGTAGCAAATATCATGGATGCCTCAACTGGCGACATCATTTTCCAGGTGCCTGTTAAGAGTTTTAAATTTGAACGTGAACTGATGCAGGAGCACTTCAATGAAAACTATATGGAAAGTGATAAATACCCTAAAGCTGAGTTCAAGGGTAAAATAGCTAATCCAGCCGAAGTGACTCTTACAAAAGACGGTACCTATAACGCTAAAGTTTCTGGCAAATTAACAATACATGGCGTTACTAACGATGTAACCGTGCCTGGAACAATAACCATTAAAGGTAGTTCCGTTAAACTCAAAGCAAAATTTGCAGTTAAAATGCACGACTACAAAATTGATGTCCCTTCCCTTGTTGCTGACAAGGTTAGTAAGGATGCAAGTATTACCCTTGAGAGCGATCTCACACAAAAATAATTAATTTTAGTTTTTATCTTTCTCACACATGCGCAAATCATTACTGCTAATTATACTTTTTTCCAGCGTTTCTGTACTGTCATTTGCACAAGATGATAGCCTGCTCAATATGCTGAATACAGGCATAAAACCTAAAAAAGAACCTGTATCAGCCACATTTAAAGCTACGCGCATCATTGACGGCAACAGTGTTGAAAATCTGGGAGCTGGCATCCTTGATTTTAGAATATTACATCGTTTTGGACAGTTAAACCAGGGAGCCAGCAACTTCTATGGTCTTGACGATGCCACTACAAAAATAGATCTTGATTATGGCATCACTAAATGGTTAATGGTAGGTATAGGCCATAATGTATTGAATAAGGAAGATGATGGGTTGCTGAAAATAAAACTATTACAACAGCAAAATATAGGTATGCCGGTAACCGTAAGTTATGCAGGTGCTTTATCTATACAAACAACGCCTGCACCAACGTTGCCAACAGGAGATACATGGAAGTTCACCAACCGGCTCTACTACACAAACCAGATACTCATAGCCCGGAAATTCTCCAACAGACTTTCACTGCAGTTAATGCCATCTATTGTGCATTATAACCTTGTTGATAGCACCAAATTCTCAAACAACACTTTTGCGCTCGGTGCGGGTGGAAGGTTTAAAATAAGCAAGCGTATAGCTATAACCGGCGAATACTATTATAGGCTCAGCAATACAGATATGCTGTATAATGGCCAGCCAACTTACAATTCATTTTCTGTGGGTATTGACATTGAAACCGGCGGCCATGTATTCCAGCTCATGCTGACCAATTCACAGAGCCTGAGCGAAAGAGGCTTTATTGGTCAAACCACAGATAGCTGGTCAAAAGGACAGATACATTTTGGCTTCAATATCTCAAGAGTATTTACTATAGTAAAACCTAAAGAATTTAAAGACGCTGATAATAAGAAGTGGTAATCTGCCTCAAGGCATCTTCAGCTTGGTTCAAATGATTTGCGGTAAAAACAGCCTGTTCATTAACTGTTTTTACCGCTTCATCAAATTCGGTATTTGATATAGGGGAAATTAATCTTAAATTTCACTTTTAGTGTCCAAAAACAGTAAGCATTTCTTACATCAAATACATCATCATGAAATCCAGGTTCCTTGCACTACTTGCAGTATTATTTGCAACCATGCCTTCTATACAGGCAAAAACAACAATACCAGCCACTATTTATGGCTTTAAGGTAGCCTCGTTAAACGGCAAAACCATAGATCTATCAAAATATGCCGGTAAGAAAATACTAATTGTTAATACGGCATCTAAATGTGGCCACACTCCCCAATATGCCGCATTAGAAAAGCTGTCGAAAAAATATAGCAATAACCTTGTAGTCATAGGTTTTCCTGCAAACAATTTTGGTGAGCAAGAGCCGGGTACAAACCAGGAAATAGCAACATTTTGCCAGAAAAATTATGGAGTGTCGTTTCCAATGGCAGCAAAAATTTCTGTAAAAGGGAATGACATTGCTCCCATATACCAATGGTTAACGCAAAAAAAATACAATAATTTTAAAGATAATGAGGTAACATGGAATTTCCAGAAGTACCTGTTTAATGAAAAAGGTCAGTTAGTAGCTATTTTTGATCCAGCTACAGAGCCAGATGCCCCTGAAATAACTCAAGCAATAGAGAAAAAATAACATCGCGTAGTTCCCCTATCATAAAGTCTGCTTATGGATCAATACAGGATGATTGACAGCAAGGACTTTATTTCCTTCGTAGCGGGTTTTTCAGCCTTCGCTAAAAAAGTCCTTTATTACCTCCTTAGTTCGGTAAGGTCTGGCATTGCTATTTTCATAGTTATACTTGTTGCCACATCCTCAATTGGGCTTTGGCATTGGTATAATACTAAGCCTTATTACGAGGCACAGATGGCGTGCACCTTCAACGACCTTACAAAGAAGGCCTACGGAGAGATGATACATAATCTGGACATTCTGGTTAAAGATCATTCTTATAACAATCTGGCTGTTTTATTGAATATATCTCCAACCGATGCTCATAATATCATAAGTATAGAAGGGAAGAATATGGCTGGTAGTATGTTGTATGAAGATATTACACCCAATAGAGACCTTGAGCCTTTTTATATTGACGTAAAAACTAACGACAATAAACTATTGGTTGTTCTGCAACCTGTATTGATTAATTATTTGAATACAGCAAGCCCATTGTCTGTTAGGAGACAAAAAACCAATTCAGCTGCCATACAACATAAAATGGCTTATTTCAAAACAGCCATGCGGCGTACTGACTCTATTATATCTGAGTACAGAGTACGAATAAACAAAACTAATACCCCAACAGTATCAGCAGATACTTTGGCGAGCCTTATTGCATCAACTGACACTATGGACAATAGGTATATGGAGTTGAGGATGAAAGAACAGACAGGGAATGTTCCTGTTCAGATACTCCATGGTTTTGTATTTTCTGAGCAGCCAGTTACAGAAAGAAATAAAGCTTTAAAGATCACTGTTGTTGCCGCAATTATCTTTGCATGTAGCGCATCTGTTGCAGCCCGTGTAATAAAAGAATCAAATACTATCACTAAAAGCACAAGTGCCTAGTATGGAAATACTCTTTTCTCACTCCTATTTTTTACGCTTCGATCCTAAACAATGGGCGTTGCAGCAGCCGTATGCTCCGCTGGGCACGTTATACGCTGCAGCATTGATGAGAGAAGAAGGACATAGCATATCCTTATTCGATACTATGTTTGTAGAAGCTCCTGAAGAGGTTTTACCCGTATTGGAAACACATAAACCAACTGTATTTGTTATTTACGATGATGGGTTTAACTACCTCACAAAGATGTGCCTCACCAATATGCGCGAGGCTGCATTCAAAATGATAAAAATTGCAAAAGATAAAAATTGCAATGTCATCGTCTCCAGCTCAGACTCAACGGATCATTACGAGCAATACCTTGCAGAAGGCGCAGACTTTGTATTAATGGGTGAAGGGGAGATAACACTAAGTGAATTAACAAAGGCTATTCAAAATAATGAGCACGATTTTTCGGCGATTAAGGGCCTGGCATATAAGAACAAAGGTTGCATTATAAAAACATCCGGCAGAGGTGTTATCAAAGACTTGGATGCCCTGCCATTACCTGCATGGGATTTAGCAGACATTAATGCCTACAAACAACGTTGGATAAAGAGCACTGGTTATTTTTCTATTAACATAGGTACTACCCGTGGTTGCCCTTTTAAATGCAATTGGTGTGCTAAGCCTATATATGGTAATCGATACAATTCCAGATCTCCCAAGAATGTGGTTACTGAGTTAGTATTATTGAAAAAAATGTATCAGTTTGATCATGTATGGTTTTGCGATGACATTTTTGGGCTGAAGCCAGGCTGGGTAAATGAATTCGCCACCTTGGTACAAGAAGAAAAACTACAGTTTAAATTCAAAATACAATCGCGTGCCGACTTATTATTGCAAGACAACTACATAAAAGCATTATCAAAGGCTGGATGCGATAATGTATGGATGGGTGCAGAAAGTGGAAGCCAGAAAATACTGGATGCCATGGATAAAGGGATAACCACAGCGCAGATAGCAGAAGCTACAAAATTGCTAAAAAACAACAATATAAAGCCTTCATTCTTTATTCAGTTTGGTTATCTTGGAGAAACGAAGGAAGATATAAAGGCAACCATACAGATGATCACCACCCTGCTTCCTTCAAGCATTGGCATTTCGGTATCTTATCCGCTTAAGGGTACATTGTTTTATGAAAAGGTGAAGACGGATATGCATGAAAAAACAAACTGGACAGATTCTGATGAATTGCAAATGATGTTTAATAATACATACCAACCAGCCTTTTACAAACAGCTGCACAAGTATGTACAAAAAAATCACAGGAAATACATTGCTTACGATTTCCTGAAGAAGATAGTAAGGCATCCTTCTTTACTATCAATAGCAACAGCCAGGAAGATCGTTTCAATACTTTATTATATACCTGCAGTGTTTTATGAGAAAATGAAACTTGAGGCACTTGAAAAACAGCAATTGTATGAATAAGATACTATTATTTAATCCTCGTAGTGGCGTGGCTAAAGCACGTGTGCCTAACGCCATAATGAATATAGCAGCGTCTGTTAATGATAAATACGATTGGGTTATTGTTGATGGTAACCAGGAAACAGACCCTTATCTGAAAATAGCCAGCCATTTAAAGACCGGCGAATTTAAATACTTAGGGTTTACAGTTATGCCTGGCCCCCAATTGAAGCAAGCTATACCGTACGCGAAGCAAATAAAAGAACAATTTCCTGACACTAAAATGATTTGGGGAGGCTACTTCCCCTCTAATCATTACAAAGTAGTATTAGACTCCGGATATGTTGATTTTATCGTTAACGGCCCGGGAGATAATGCGTTTCCACGCCTTATAGATGCACTTGAAAACAACGCACCCTATGAACTTATTAAGAACCTCATCTTTAAGTCTGGAGATACCATACTAAAAACCATAAAAGAAGATCTTATAGAACAAGATGATCTTCCTCCACTGCCATACGATAAACTAGATAAACTCTACCCTATTCCCAAATACCTTGGTAAGACTTATTTGGGTAAAAAAACATTTGCGTATCATTCCAGTATTGGGTGCCCTTTTACTTGTTCATTTTGCGCAGTAGTCCCCATATATGAAGCCAGGTGGAAAGCCAAATCTGCACAACATGTTTATAATGACGTAAAATACGCAAAAGATAAATGGGGAGCAGACGCAGTTGAATTCCACGATAACAACTTCTTCGTTTCCGAAAAGAGAGTTATAGAATTTTCTAAACTCATAGAGCCAGAAAACATGAAATGGTGGGGCATGGCCCGCATAGATACCATGTCTAAGTTTAAAGACTCAACGCTGCAACTGCTAAGCGATGCCGGATGTGCTATGATATTTTTTGGTGCCGAAAGTGGTAGTAACGAAATTTTGAAGGAAATGGATAAAGGAGGCACACAAACAGGCGAGCAGATCCTGGCTTTCGCAGAAAGGCTCAAGAAATACAATATTGTTCCAGAATATTCCTTTGTTTTAGGGACACCTGGGCCTACCCCAGAAAAGGTATCGGCACAAATAGATTTCGAAATAGATTTCATAAAGAAAGTAAAAGACATAAATCCTAAAACAGAGATCATCATTTATACATATAGTCCAGTTCCTACAGAAGGCTCTGAAATGTATAAACAGGTTTTGGAGAAAGGTTTTAAATTTCCACAAAAACTGGACGATTGGATAAGCCCGGCATGGGAGAACTTCGATCTACGTAAGAATCCACTCACACCATGGCTTACGCCCGAAATGATAAATAAAATACGGGATTTCGAAACGGTGCTCAATGGATACTACCCTACGGCAGCCGATATAAGAATGAGTACTTTTAAACGTAATGCTATCCGCTTTTTTGCATCTATACGGTACAAAACCAATTTCTATTGGAAGCCCTATGAACTGAAAGCATTACAAATATGGTGGAAGTACCGTCAACCTGAAATTGAAGGATTTTGATAGGGTTATTTCATAATGAGGATCAGATGGATAATGAGCATCTTTCAGCCAGCGCTTTTACGAGGCAATCGGTAGTCTTTGACGATACATATGCGTCAAATACCATCATCCAATACAAAAGGGCAAGAGTAAGAAATCATATTGATCAATTCTTGCCGCACAATAGCCAAATATTGGAGTTGAATGCAGGCACAGGAGAAGATGCTATTTATTTTGCACAAGAGGGACATCAGGTACATGCTACAGATATTTCTTCTGGCATGTTAGACAAGCTAAGGGCAAAGGTGAAAAACCAAAAACTGGAGAACAACATTTCTATCGAACAATGTTCATTTACTCAATTAGCCGGCCTAAAGAGAAAGGTTCCATACAATCTTATTTTCTCCAATTTCGCTGGGCTTAATTGTACCGAAAATCTGGAAGACGTACTCCGATCTTTCAAACCATTACTTGCTGATAATGGACTGGTTACACTTGTTATACTCCCCCCCTTCTGCATGTGGGAGTTCCTGCTGTTATTTAAAGGGAAATTCAAAACAGCTTTCAGGCGACTTAATAGTAAAACTGGCGCTGATGCACACCTAGAGGGCATAAATTTTAAATGCTGGTACTACAGTCCATCTTTTATTGTCCATACACTAAAAGACGATTATGAGCTATTAGGAGTAGAAGGATTATGCAGTATTGTGCCTCCATCATACCTAGAAGGTTTCGCTGAAAAATATCCAAAACTCTTCACAAAACTTAAAGCATTTGAAGATCGTCATAAAGCCCAATGGCCATGGAAGAACATTGGCGACTATTATATAATAACCCTGCGTAAGAAATGATACGACTTATTGATGTAACATACTATACGCACCTGGAGTATGACACACCAGAGCAGATACTTCATCATCACAAAGAGTCTTTGGGTTATATCCATTATTTAAAGGACCGAATGCAAGTGCAGGTAATAAAGCACTTAAATTATGAAGGGGTTCTAGAGATTGATGGGACTAAGATTTCCTTTTTAAAAAGCAGGAATAAGTTTTTTCACATCCCTTTAAAAACACACCGATACATAAAATCACAAAATCCCGACATAATGATTGTACAGGGATTGGTATTCCCGGTACAACTCATCTTTCTGAAAATGTTGTTAGGTAAACAGTGTCACTTCTTGGTACAGCATCATGGAGAAACGCCATTTAAAGGCGTGAAAGGCTTATTTCAAAGATTGGCAGATTATTTTATTGATGGCTACCTATTCACCGCAGCAGGCAACATCCATATTTGGAAGCAGCGTAGTGTTATAAAACAGGGGAAACCAGATTATGAAGTATTGGAAGCAGCCACCCATATGACAAGACAAGACAAAGCAAAATGCCAGGCATCTTTAGGGATAAACAGTACTGATACCTTTTTATGGGTAGGCAGGCTGGAGGGGAATAAAGATCCGATAACGGTATTGCTTGGTTTTGAAAAATATGCCAAAGAAAACCCTAGCACCTGCCTTTACATGATATACCAGGAAACCGACCTGCTGGCGGAGGTGCAAAGTTTGATAAAGGGAAGCCATATTTTAAGTGCAACGGTGCACCTGGTTGGGAAAGTAACTAAAGAAGAATTGCCGACATGGTTCAGTGCTGCCGATTTCTATTTATCTGGCAGCCATAAAGAGGCCGCAGGATTTGCTTTGATAGAAAGCATGACCTGTGGATGCATCCCTATTGTTACAGACATTCCGCCATTCAGGAAAATAACAAATGGATACGGCCTTTTATATAGTCCCGGCAACGCGGACGATTTGTATGCAGCGCTCAAAAAGACAAAAGAAATATCCAAAGAAAATGTATCTGCCGCTATAACACGTTACGCGCAACAAAAACTATCCTTTAAGTCCATAGCAGAAGACATCTATAAGATAGCAAGGGATATTACACGTAAATAAAACCCCGCATCAGCTTTCAAATAACGCCATCATTGCAATAGCAACGTCATCAGCTTTATATGGTGTTACGGAGTAAAAAGGAGTAAGTTCATCAGTCAAAAGCTCCTTAACCTTCATTACCATCTCATCCTTATTACTTACATGGTGCCAGTGCGGGATAGTGACATCCATAGGCTGGGTAAAGCTCACTACATGAGCACCCGCATGCAATGCTTCCAGACATACAGTGCCAAAACCCTCATAATTAGATGTGTGCAGAAAGATCTTTGTACGCTGCATATATTGCAGCACATCTGCATGGGGAACCTCACCCTTTAAACTCATATTCTCCTGTATCTTTAAAGCTATAACATGGTTGATGATTAGGTTACGCTCAGGACCATCCCCACACAATACAGCCTGCAACTCAGGGAGTTCCTGCACTAAACTCCCAACCACTTTAGTGAAAATATCATATTGCTTTAAAGGTATCAGCGAGCCCGCACCCAGTACATCAATGGTTCGTTCGCTGCATTGTGCCGTAAACTGGTTCGTATCCACGCCTATCGGTATCACTTGCCCAGGTTCAACACCATGATTTTTATAAAATTCTCTTTTTAGAAAATCAGACATCGCTATTAACTCATTAGCTCCCGGACGAATGTATTTCACGTATTTGTTGCTCTTCTTTGCATCCTGTCCACATAACCACGTATAGTGCTGTATGTCTTTTTGTTTACCAAAATAGTGGCCCACTAATGCGCACTCTGTACACCACAGACTAAACAATGCTATTATATTTTTAGTCTTTTGTATTTGCCTTAGTTTACGCCATACTCTTCTCCACACAAATACTCTGTGTAATTTCCCCCGTTCTTTCCCACCAAAACTTATCACCTCATTGTTCTCCCATTTATATATGTCTTCAAAAAATGGATATTGAAACGCAAGTATAATGATCTCTAACCTGGGATATGCTCTGTTCAGTGCACGCACATGGGTTTGTAAAAATGGCAGGCAAGTAGTATCATCCTTATTTTCAGGAAAGCCAGGAGTAAGTATTACAAGTGTTTTATCTTTCGGGCTCATATCATGTCATCAATAAACCTTACAGGGGAAAATGGCATCTGGATAATACTCCCTTATCTCACTCATCAAACCAGGTAGGTCGCCATAAATATACTTTATAGAATCACCTAAACTTATCTGACTAAAAGTATTCAGATCAATATTTGCATTGACCTGATCTAATATTGATTCATCAAATAATTTCACCTTTCCCTTCCGCATCACCAACAGTATATCTTGTGGTGCAATAGCATAAAAAGCATTATAGCCGGTCAAATCGTTTTTTTGTTTTGCCACAACAATATCAGCATCATAATGGTTCTTGAGTTGTCCACTTTTTTTCAACTTCCACACTCTCGCGGGTTGTACAGTCAGCATTTTATACAATTCTTCCGGGCTAGCTTTCTGTGTACTAAGTGCAGTACGCAATTGTGCCCATATATCCCATTGGGCAGACACAGTAGAGTCTGTACCAAAGAGCATATTAGTTCTGTTCTTCAAACGCTCAACAGGAGCTGTATTACCTATCAAAAAGAAATTGGATGAAGGGCACCACACAAGCGCTTTAAACGATTCTGCTTGCCTTTCATTCATTGCTATGCCATGCACGGCTACAATGCTCCTGTTCCATAAGTTCCATCTTATCAGGTTATCTATTTCATAATGGCTGCTTTCATCTGTGCCTTCGCCGGCGTGTATTACATAAGGTATTCGCCGTGCTATAAGATCATTCAGTTTATATTTCCAACCTTTCTCAAGCTGCACAGAATGCAGTGTATAGCAATCTTGAAAAACAGTGAGCAGATCATCTGCAACGCTCAGCCTTGGAGCATGGTTTACAACCGTTGTTATGCCATTAAGCAGATTCTTATACATACCCCATCTTACCCTCAAATGGCTGGGCACTTTTAGCACTGCATCAATTATTTCTTTATCCTGCAGGTGTATATCTTCGCCCCACTCCACATAGTTTTTATATATTCTATTACCTAATTGCGGAAAAAGATTAAAATCGAGATGGTCGTGCGAGTTAATCAATCCAGGAAATACAATGGCATGCTCAAAGTAAATATCACTATTCCCGCCAGCGCTAACAGCACCAACCGCAGTAATGTAACCATCAGTTACCTGGAGGTCAATAATACTATCATGAGTTATCTCTTGCAGGTTACGCAGTACCATTTTTCTTTTTTAAATGCACCCCATACACAATGGGTACATTCCTGAATTTTTCAAAAACATGCAAAGCATTTTTCTCTTCATAATAATGCTTTAGGGAATCATCAATTACCTTTTCATTCCATGAAATAACCTGTATATCCATTGGCAAAATAATGCTCAATATCTTTTCAATAGGATGCACATAGTTCTTTATAGAAATAAGTCTATCATGATGCACAAATGTTCTGTCACCATTATTTGCCAATGCTGTAGGATGATAATCAGTTAGTATTATTTCACCTCCTGGCTTTAATACCCTGTTCCATTCGTTTAACGCAGCCCTTACGTCTTCAATATGGGCCAGAGTAAGTGTTGAAACAATAACGTCACAACTTTTGTCTGCCATTCCTGCTAACCTGTTATTGCTCAATTGATAAGTAACCGCAGCAGGGTATTTAATATTCAATTTAGCCAACATACCTGCTGATACATCATAACCCGTTATACCAGCCGGAGATTGCCTAAGCATTTCATGCCAGTGCCTACCGGTGCCGCAACCTACATCAATAACTTTCTTTCCCGTCAGTATTTCGCCTTGCAGCATATCTGTGAACAACTCCGCCTCAAGTATCAACATTAAGTTGTCAGGCTGGGCATCATATTGTTGCGCCCATAAGTCATATGCCTGTTCAGGGTTTATAGCTCTTATCGGTCTGTGAATGCTCAAATGTTTTCTAAGCTTTTCAATAAATGTCATACTGATAAGTTTTTATCTTCAAATTTAGAAAGTACAGTTAGCACTCTTTTCTGATGGTTTGCAGGATGATTTTTTGATATGTGCGGCGTTGTCTTAAAAGCAACATTATAGTCTTCCTCCGGGAAATTTTTCCGTGCCCATTTTTTCCTCCATTTTGCATCAGTTATCCGCATCAACAGTATATTCATTTTTCCAGGAAACGAAATGTTTGCAACGATCTCCAGCAATGCCTTAAAAAGGCCACCCTTAACAACTGCATTATTTTTATCATCGTCACCTCTCACATATCCGTTTGGCAGGTGATTGCTTACCCATAAATTATTATTCATCAGCAGAGTATATACCTCACTACCCGCTGCCGGTATCATGCTTGAAAGTTCAATTGCAGTAAAACGATTTTGCTCTTCCAGCTGCATATTATGCATGTCAATAAAGTAGTTCATACAAAACTTATGTTGCTGCCCAAACAAAAAGGTTGTTTTTTTAAACAGGTGAAGCAGTGTGCGGCATATCCACAGTCTATTTTTTTCCGTTACTATAAAGAAATCAAAATCACTCTTTTGGTCCGCATACCCCTTTGACAAAGACCCTGAAATACCAACAAAACGGACAAAAGGAAACTTGTAAATAAATTTACCTACTGCAAGGGCCTTTACTTTTTTTTCATTCGCCAGGCTATTTGCATCCTTTCTCCGCAGTACTTGTTCTTTTATATTTGCATCAAGACTAAAATAGCCTTTATGCATGTAAAGGCTTTCCGCTTCTTTCATATCTTCCAGGGTAACCAACAACTCCGAAAAAGGACAAATAATAGATAGATTACCAAAAATCTCATCAGCCTTCAATGGATAATTGAATATTACATAGTAACGCAATACACTAAGCACCGCATTCTCAATAGAGTCATCCATACAACGGCTTTCCAATCTCATCGCTGTATATTTTTATTGAATGAAAGCACTACCGAAACGGTTTTTAAAAGTATCATCATATCCAAGCCAAACGATGACCTTTGCACATAAAATAAGTCGAGACGCGTCCGTCCATATATATCGTACTTATCTCGTAGCCCGCCATGATACCCTTTCACTTGTGCCAGCCCGGTTATCCCTGGTTTCATCCAATGCCTGTAATTATATTGTGGCAGTTCCGCAGAAAATCGCTGATGATGATAAAGCATATGCGGCCTGGGTCCAACAATACTCATCTCCCCTTTTAGCACATTTATCAATTGTGGCAGTTCATCTATATATGTAGCCCTAAGTATTCTTCCTATGCGGGTAATACGTTTGTCATTCCATGCTGCACCAACAAGATCAGATTTATCATTAATCACCATCGTCCTGAACTTCAGGCACCTGAATACTTGACCATTGAGTCCAACCCGCTTCTGTATGAATAAAGTGCCTCCTTTTGATGACATGTTAATGATCAAAGCCAACAAAGGATATAGCCAACTAAGCACACATAATATTAAGATCAACGATGCCATAACATCAAAGGCGCGCTTTACATATAAATAATACCCTGCTTGCCCCCTACTATACCCAACAGTATAATATAGAGGATATAACCTATGATCTATGATGTTTAGATCACTATTCCTGGTCGTTTCCTTTGTAACTGTATCCATTCCCCACTTATTATAATTGTAAATAAGAGTATTCCCGATTGTGTTTCCAGCACCGACTCCGTTAAGAAAAAAACCATAAACAACACTACCGCATAAACCAACATTGCATTGCTATAACGCACTGCTAAATACAAAGCATATCCCAATACTGTTAAAATCAAGATACCACCTGCTATACCATATTGCATATAGCTCTCCATGTATTGATTATGCATATTGTAATTCAGGTAACCTGTATCTCCATTTTTGCTATTGCCTGTGTACAGTTGGTAGTTCATCATTTTGGCATTAAGGTCTTCTTTGTAGTGTGCGCCGCCGTCGCCCTTTAACCACAGTCCTTTTTCATTCATCAATTCATAGCCGAGGCGCCATAGTACCAGTCGTAAACTCAAACCATCAAATGGATAATCTTTGAAATTCGTAGCGGTCAAGGCAGAAGAATAACTGGCAATGGTCACATCTGCAAACCGTTTTCGTATAGGGTTTACTGTAGTGGTAAGTATTAAGTAAACTCCGGCTGCTACTATCAGTAAAGTCACCTTTTGCCAGTTATTTTTTATTGCTTTGAATAACAGGATCAGCAACAATAAAGACCCAATAGCAATAGCAATTTTAGAACTAAGCAGCAATAGGTTGATGTAAAGAAATATACCAATACCTTTTACAAAATAAGGATTGAACGATGTTTGGTTTAGAACGACATACCCTATTGATGTGAGCAGATAAAGAGAAAAATAAATAGCATTCAGCCCTACAGCGCTGGAATAACTATGGTAAAAAAACACACCTGCGTCATGGGTATGGCTGTATTGTACAATAGCAATAGTCATGCACCATAGAGATGCAGCGATACACCCTAAAACAAAACTGTTCAAACCTCTGTGCCATATATCTTCATAAGTAAGCGTCAGCATATATAACAACAATGGTATTCCTAATAGTGCCGCTTTCTCTTCTATCTCATGAATATTATCAAATACAGGATATCCATAGCATGCGACCAACTGCAAAACGAAATAGATTCCAAATGCAATCACGGTCAACTGTTTCCCATAAAAAGAATAATCAATCCGAAATATGCCGGTAAACAATAAGGCAACACCAGTAAGTATAAACAATATGGTAGATACATGCGCCTGGTTAAGCCAAGGCAATGCAAAAAGAGCACACAAGAACATGCTATATATTATACGGTGTAGAGTACCTGTCGGTACTTTTCCCCGTACTTCCATTGGTTGAAACATGTTTCAATTTTTTCAGTTATCCTATCCCAATTGTATTCATTAGCGATCTTCAACCTATTGTTGAACAGCCATTTTTCCTGTTCCTTTTTTACATATGGTGCAGATATGATAGATACAAGATCTTTCGAATTCTTAAAGTAATAAGCATCTTTGCCCAGCACGTGTTTATTAAACTGGTTTTCATGTGCGCAGATCAGGGCATTACAACCCATGGCTTCCAATAGAGATGGATTTGTTCCGCCCACAGAATGTCCATGAATGTATAAGCGCGAATGATACCGCAACGCATTAAGCTGCATGGGGTCAAATATCGATCCGGAAAATACCACATCTGGATTCATCCCATACTCCTTATATAACCGTCGCCCGAAAGATGTATCATTATGATTACCGATTAGTACAATTTTCCTTCCTGGCACAGCAGTATATGCTTTAAGCGTAGTTTCAATATTGTTTTCAGGTTCAAAACGGGCTATCAGCAGATCATAACCATTCGGTTGTACTGAGAACTCTGCCAAAACACTATAATCGTCATCAGTAGATTCATAAATATCCGCACCGTACGGTATCAGTTCAGCATCAGCATTATATTTGTCACGCAGGTATTCTTGTATTCCTTTTGAATCGGCAATGAGATGATCGCTATTGCGTACCCCCCATTTTTCAGCGTAGGTCAGAAAATACTGTATCGCTTTATTATACTTTGCTCTAGACCATTCAAGCCCATCCATATTAGTTACAAGTATAGATGACTTAGGATAAAGCCATGACCATATTGTACTGCTTGTATAACCCAGTTGCAATATCACATCAAAATTCTGTTTACGGCTATCACGTATACAGTTCAGGTCGTAAATGAATTGCCCCGCAGTACCTAACAAAAATTCAGGATCATAACAGCTTACTATCTGTACATCTTTATAGCTTTTTTGTTGGTAAGGATGCCTGTGCGAATTATAAACAGTTACCTCATGTCCCTTCTCTACCATACGTGTCGAAAACGTCTCAGCAAATTGCTCAAACCCTCCGTATTGATTGGGTATGCCTCTTGTTCCAATTATCCCGATCTTCATACACTAAATATTAAATAGTGACCTTAATTTGCTCCTCATACTGATGAACTTCTTTCACTTTTGCAATAGACTCTATATTCAAAACTTCTTTGTAAACCATAAGCGTATCCGCTGCAGCCTTCTGCCAATTATATTCAGTGAGTATCTTGTCGTGCAACCTATCGTTCAAAGGTGCTTCCGACGCTTTAACTATGGCATCATATATTGACTGTGGACTACCTGGGTCACAATACCATGCATCATTCCCATAGTATTCAACCGTATCACCTTTCGCGCTGATCACTATATTACAGTTCATATATGCAGCTTCCATACTACTCAGGCCACAGGTCTCGTTCCAGCTGGGCAGTACATGCACCTTTGCACTCATATAGTGTCTTATCAGTTCTTCCTGCGATATAAACCCTTCAAAGCTTACGTTGTCTGATGCTGCATTGCGACATTGCTCGTAGTATTTCATATGATTAGGTGCAGGCTTGCCCACCAGCTTTAGCTTAAAGGGGGTATCATTAAGCGCCTTTATAAGGTTCAGTTGATTTTTGTTGCCTTCTATTCTCCCTACACACAATACAAGCATTGGATCATGTACCGTTTCTTGTTTTTTATATCCTCCAAAAACTTCAATGTCTATTCCATTATATATCACACTGTGTGGGGCGGGCACCTGGTATCTGTTTACAAACCTGATATACTCATTTTCAGAATTTGGCAAGAGCATAGCGGCACCATTTACCAAGCGCACAATGGAACCTTTATGGCCGTAATAAAGGTATTGTCTGCTCTTTATGGATTCACCGTTTTTTAGCCAGCGCGCTATGGTTTTTACATATTCTATCCTATCAGCAGAAATATACTTGCTGGCCATACCTCTTATTCCCTTATCTACTTTTTGCGATTCTTCATGATCCAGGAATATTGTTGATATCACATACGGCAAACCACTGTTCTCAACATGCACAAGAGCATCTGCAGGCCGCGTTATATTAAACAGGTGCAACAGATCATACTCTTCATAATTAATTTCTTCGTGCGATAGTTTAATATCAACTATCACTCCTTGCATTCGTAAATATTTTGCAGTAGATACTATCTGAACAGTATCTCCACCATATACGCTGTATAAAGTTGATCGTGCTATGTAAAGTATCTTCATGCTTTTAAGGGTTTTAGCGTCGCTATCCACACTTTCTCATATTCAGGAAAAATAGAAGAAAACGCAATGATCCACACCAGGTATTCTGCTGTGTTTGTTATATAGCTACCGGTGAACTGATAAATAAAAGCAAATGCAAAAAGCCATAGCCTGTAGGGGCTTGTATATACTTTTGTTATAAAGAATAAAACCGCTTCAACAACTAAACGAAGACAAAACCCAGCATACCCAAAGCAGACGATAGTTTCTGCGCAAGCATTAGGTATTCTTATGACTTCAGGTATTTTAGAATACAAGTAGTACTGCACTATTATGTCACGGCCTATCAACTTTAGCTGACCGGGACCTAGACCCCACAAATAGCTTTTCTGTGCAATTACTTTGTTAGCCAATATAAATGCTTCATAGGTCCTCCCACGTGCAGAAGTATCATCGCCATTGAAAATATTATGTATCCGAAGGAATAATATATTTTCGGGATTAATTCTATACCAAACTAGAAGCAGGGCTATAATTGCCGTAACACCCACAAAAAAACTAACCCTGCTTTTTACGGTTGAAAACAACCGGGTAAAATATACTGTAAATACAACAATGCTTCCAAAAACGATAGCGCTCAATACGCCCAGAGAAAAAGATGCAAGAAAGGGGACAGTAATAATAAAAAGAGTTAGTAATGGATTGGTGGTTTTAAAAAATATAGCTCTGCTATAAAAATAAATAGCCACCGGCGCCAGCAAGTAGCTATAATGCGACGCCTCTTCTGTAAACAACTTCAACCGAGGTACGTCTATGTTCAGGGAAACAGGCACCTTGTACCATACAATAGAATTGATGGAAGGGAAAAAGAGCAAACAAAAACTTAATAATGTAAAAAAGAAATTCAGAATAGCTATATCCTTGAAAATGAGGTCCCAATTAATAGCTGAGCTATTAACAAAAAAAGAACTCACTATAAGGAATGTTGTCATCCCTGCTATCATCAATACAGATCGCGAATAGTAGATTATATCTACACCATGCAGCAGATGAATAGCTGCAAAAATGGTAAGAGGCATTAAAATACCTGCAACAATACTAAGCTTCCCCTGCAGGTATAAGAGATACAGCCACATTGGCGTCAATAAAAGGGTGTACGTAAGGCCCTCTGGCAGCAGAAAAGAGTTGAAGAAAAAGATGAGTATGGCAGATATCCAAACCCATCCATGCTTTACATGTAAGGTGTTTGTTGCCATCTTCTGTTATTAAATAGGTTCGATAAATAGAATTTCCATAATAGCATACTTACTATAATGGCAAGCACAATATATGCCCACATATTATTATCATTATAGAGCAATAATATGGCGCCATACATAGGTAACATTTCAAATAAAGCTTGCCTCCAGGAATAAGTTTGATACATCTCTTTCTGCACCACAGCATTCACGGCAGGCATGGTAACACACATGGCAATCGTCATTCCACCAATCATAGCCATGGGTGTATGGTAGAGCCACAAACCACACAGCATAAACATGTAACAAACAGAACAGTAAACCAAAATAAGTTTTGTTGCTAAACGACCCTTACCTGCCGCATTTAGGTAGAACGATGGCATTATGCTGTGGGCAAATACAATTTCAAAACCCACAAAATATTTTATATATACAAGCAGCATAGCCGATGTGTCCTTTCCCGCCCAGAAAGGTAAGAGCATTGGTGCTGCATAATTGAATGATAGGAGCGCAATTACTATGATTCCCAATACTGTTCCGCGTACCAGGTAATACAGTTTTGCCGGGTCTTCTCCTTTTTTCACCATCAAAGCTATCCGCGGCAATATCCAAAAGGCCATTGCAGTAAATATCATATGAATGTGGTTGAAAATGGTAGATACCAAACCATACCCTGAAACTACTTTCAACCCGAAATTCGAAGACACCCAAAAACGATCTGTTTGAAAAGTAAGCACAACTATAACCACTTGTATCCAGGGCCATATACTAATGTGTAAGATGCTTTTATATTGTCCACTTTCCCTTAGCTTGCCTATGCGCCAGGCTGGCATTATCCATTTTACGCAGCAGAATTGCAAAATGAGGTAAGCAATTAAAAAAACTATGTTAGCCCACAATATTTTATCAAGCGAATAATGTGCTACAGCCATTACCAATGTTAGTCCCAGCGAGCCAAACCGGTATATCATATTAAGTATCGAAGACATTTTGAAACGTTCATAAGCCTTTATGATACTTTGAAATACCTGGTCGAAATATTTAAGGCCGGCTATTATAGTTGCCAGTAGAATGCACAATGCTACGTTCGTCCCTTTTGCATTGCCCAATCCCCACCATCCATTTTGCACAGCAACCAATGATAGGATATACCCAATACCTACTATACCAATAAAAAAAAGAAGAATGATGTGTAGCGTTCCGTTGACTATATCATTCATTTGCCGGGTATCATTATCTCCCGGTGCGGCAGAAACATTTCTTACGGTTGCCATTCCCATGTTTGCAACCCCGGTATTAAAGTTGAATAATTGCAAAATGGTGATCATCGAGTTAAGCAGTATCCATAAGCCAAAGGTCACTAACCCCATACCATGTATCATGATGGGAATTGTAGCTATAGATACAACCGGGTACAAGGCAGCATCTATCACACCCCACAAGGAGTGCTTTACGCCCTTCGGTATTTGCATCTTTTTATAAGCCATTGAATAGGGTACTTAAAACAACACTAATGCCTTTTTAGTCATGTGGTACAATTTATCGTACTTACAATTTGCCTTCGTGTCAATAATTCTTAATACAAAATACCCATAACATACACTGTAACCAATTCATTTATTACAGTATGGGATTGTTAGTAACCTAAACAAGAAAAAACTAAGATAAAGCCGAAGAGTAAAATAGGTAAAAGTCCAAGTTAATAATTATTATTTTATAAGTAGAGTCTTCTATGAAACATCCAGTGGCTTTTCATCCGCCTCCGCTGTAATTATAAGTTGATAAGATATTTCTGTTATTTTGTACTGCAAGCCGAACGTAACCAATCACTTCATTTTTTAATAACCGTAATGACATTTAGTATCATAGGTACAGGAAATATGGCGTGGTTCCTTGCCAAAAGGTTAACTACGGCCGGTCATCAGTGCATCGGAATTTATGGACGAGATAAAGCTGCTACTATAGAATTAGCAGAATGGATACAGGCAAAATCATACTCTAACATAGCGGATATTTACGATGGAGAGATAGATGTCTGTCTGCTATCTATATCAGATCATGCTATAGAAACGGTTGCGCCCGGGCTACATTTTAAGAAAACAGTACTCATACATACTGCAGGATCAGTAGATCTGGACCTTTTATCTAAATCCGCGGTTGACTATGCAGTATTATGGCCGGTATATTCAGTAGTAAAAAATAATCTACCCAATCACCGCAATATTCCATGTGCGTGGCAAGCATCTACACCTAAAGCACAGCGCTACGTACTCTCCCTGGCACATGGCATAACTGATGTAATATTTGAGGCTAAAGACGAACAGAGAAAATGGTTGCACCTGTCTGCAGTTGTTTGCAATAATTTTGTCAACCATCTTATGGCCATTGGCGAACAGACTTGCCATGATCAGCAGCTCGATTTCAATATTCTCCATCCCATTATCGCCCAAACATTTGAAAGGCTGCAAAAAACATCCCCTTTCTTGTTACAAACTGGCCCAGCTAAGCGTGGCGATAGTATTACAATAGCCCGCCACATGAAATTATTAGACAATAACACAGATTGGCAAAGGGTTTATAGTGCTATAACTACCTCCATAGAAAACATGTATAGACAAAATGACACAAAAAATGAAGTGAAGCCTTAACTTTGCGCAAAAGTTGCATACTTCCGAATGTATAAGATAAATTTTAAGTTTGAGCAAAAAGGACTGGAACCCATAATAATTGATAATGTAGCATCAGGACAAAGCATCCTGGAAGTTGCACTTGATAATAATATAGAACTTCACCACAACTGCGGCATGGTCTGCGCCTGCAGCACTTGTCACCTCTATCTTGAGAAAGGTGATGAATTTGTACCTGAGATCAGCGACCGCGAAGAAGATTTCATCGACAGGGCACGCAATCCACGCATCAATTCGCGCTTGGGATGCCAGTGTGTACTTGAAGATGGCAGCGGCGAGCTTATGGTCACTATACCAGACCAATCAGTAATTCACGGAGAATAATTAATCTACTAAAGCAGGGTACCTCATTGTGTACCTAAACATAAAATAAATATGGCCCAGTACGAACCGCCTATAAAATGGAATGACTATGAAGATATAGCTATAAAGCTATATGAACGCTTTGGCAGTGACTATGGCGATAGCAAAATATATCGTGTACGCTTTACAGACCTTATGAATTGGGTGCTTGAGATACCAAATTTTGCTGGCACAAAAGAAGAGTGCAATGAAGGCCATTTAGAGATGATACAAACAAATTGGGTGTACGAATGGCGCGACAATAAAAGCTAAAGCAAATGAATTTGCTGGAACTGTTCAAACCTATAAACACCTTTGTTTTTGAAATAGAAGGTGTGCTTGCAGATAATGTGGTATCTCTAACCGAAGCAGGGGGAATGCTCCATTATTTGCATAGCAGAGACATTTACGCATTACAGGCTGCTCTTACCAGAGGTTATAAACTATGGTTCATAACCTCTGGTAAAGATGAATGGCTTGCGGAGTGGCACGACAAGGGTGTGCACATTATAAATAGGATATACAATAATCCCCAGGAAATATTGCGCAGCATACAATCAGGCACCGATTATCGGAATATTTTGTTTGCAGGTGCAGATATGCCAGCAGTGTCACTGATGAAAGATTATTGGCTATCTGTCTGTCCCGCCGATGCAGTAGCCGAAGTTAAAAAGCTTGCTCAGTATATATCTCCATCTGCCGGGGGCAATGGTTGCGTAAGAGATGTTGTAGAAAAAGTATTAAAGCTAAATGGTCACTGGTAAGACACCGCTTAATCGCCTAAGTCGGAGGCAAAACAGGTTTTTGTTTATTAAGGCAACCAGGCTAAAAATAGTTACCTAGATATAGGCATATTCAAAATTACCACCCAATTCAAAAAAGAAATTATCTCCATTCTTGAAGGAGGCATCTACCATATAGCGGCCGGTTTCATTCATATCCCAGCTTATATCTATTACTGGCTGCACATCAGCTGTTATAAGCTGTAAAAATTTCACATTCACTGCATTACGCAGCCATAAAGACATGCCAAGCGTTTGCTGCAGTAACTCTTTTACCATTTCCATCATACACACACCTGGCACTACAGGCTGCGTACTTTCTTTAAAAATGTCATGTGCTTCATTAAACACCACCTTGCACGAAAATTTATTATCATCCCGGCTCACATCCACATATGTATAAAAATCATTTAAAAGCATATCGTAAATAATTTTATCCGGTTAATTTAAACACTCTGTATTAAGATATTGAAATGGGGCAATTATTATGCCGTTTAATTATTTCGCGGCAAATACTTATTAACATATTAATTATAAAAATAAGAAAGCCACCCATTTTCTTGTATTCAAGAGGTTTTTCTAGCTACATATAACGTTTACTAATACACAATATTATAAATAGGCAGCTTCTCAAATAAAAAATGGATGTCAGGCCAATGCAGACATCCATTTCCTATTACATCTTTAACTAAATCCTATTGTTCAGTATTCGCTGCAGCAGAGGCATTTACACCGTAATAGTACATTCCCTGACCTCCTGGGTAGAAACCTGCTATTTGAATTTTATTTGTACTTGCAGACAATGCACTTTGCATATCTTCAACACTGCCTACTTCTGCATCATTAATGCTTGTTATTACAAAACCTTTTTTCATGCTGGTCTGGGTAGCAAGTACACCCTTCCCTATTTCGGTTACCTGCAGCCCCCCATTTACGCCGTATCTGCTAAGATCAGCCGCACTCAATGCTTTAAAACTTGCTCCCAGTAATCTGGTTACGTCATGCTGTTTCACAATGCCTGTTGTACCGTCTATGTTCTTCAATTCTACGGTTGTAGTGTGTACACTTCCATTGCGTAAGTAAGTAACACTAATATTATCTCCTGGTTGGTAACGTGCTATTTGTTCCAGCAATTGTGGTTCGGTAACTACATTATTTCCGTTGATCTGGGTTATAAAATCACCCTTTTGCAATCCGGCTTTTGCAGCGCCCATGTTAGGTACTGTGGCCGCAACATATACACCATCTGTCTTATCAATACCTAGCGAACTCAATTGTTCATTACTTAGCTTCTTGCTATCCATAAACTCTACACCCATATAAGCGCGCTGTACAGAGCCATATTTCATAAGGTCGCTAACAGCTTTCTTCACAATATTTGATGGTACCGCGTAAGAATATCCTGCATAGGAACCGGTTGGCGAAGCGATAGCAGAATTGATACCTATAAGCTGCCCTGCAGTGTTTACCAGCGCACCACCACTGTTGCCAGGGTTTACTGCAGCATCGGTTTGTATATACGCCTCTATGGCAGATGTCTGTCTGTTTATGCCAATATTTCTTCCCTTGGCACTCACAATACCCGCGGTCACAGTCGCATCAAGGGAAAGGGGATAACCCACCGCAAGCACCCACTGGCCAAGCTTTACATCATCAGAATTGCCAAAATCCATAAATGGGAGGTTCTTTTCATTTACCTTCAACACGGCTATATCTGTAGATGGGTCTGTGGCTACTACCTTGGCTTGTGTGGTGTACCGGTCGTTAAAAGTTACGGTCACTTCATTCGCATCGGCAACCACGTGGTTATTGGTAACTATATACCCGTCGTTTGATATGACAACACCCGATCCCGACCCGGATTGTGAAGGAATATAATATTGCTGTTTACCAAAAATATCTCCAAAAATACCCCCAAACGGATCTTGCGCCTGTGCTATCACCGTACGAGCTTTTGTGGTGGTTTTAATGTGTACAACAGCTTTTACAGATGCTTCAGCGGCATTCTCAAAATTCACAGGGCCACCACTAGCAACGGCACCATTGCCAGTAAAGCTTGCAAAACGCACTGGTAGCGCATTTTGATTATTGCCCGCAAAAATGGGAAATTGATGTGAATAATGCGACGCTACAAAGAGTGTTAATAAAGAAGTAAGTACCGCTGTTAAAATGACAGGAATTAGTTTCATTTTCATAACATGTTCAGTTTTAATAGTCTGGTTTATATATAGCAAAAATATTGCCTTACTATATTACAAAAGTGTTAAAACATAACGAACATTGCAACTATAACATACCGTATAAACCGGTCAGATCATTGTCAGTATCCCTTATTTTTTTCAGTTTCCTCCATAGCTCATTTTACCCATCAATAGCTTTAAAATAGACAGAAAAGAGTACCTTAACAACAAACATATCCATACATGAATCGCTTCACCGGGCTTATTGGTATAGTATTTATATTGGGTGTAGCCTTTCTTTGCTCAAACAATAGAAAACGTATTAATCTGCGCCTTGTGCTAAGCGGGCTTGCATTGCAAGTAGCAATAGCTGTTTTATTACTAAAGGTACCGCCAGTCACACATTTTTTCCAGTATATGGGTCGGGGCATGCAGCGGCTCGAAGAGTTTGCAAAAGCAGGCGCAGCCTTTGTATATGGAGGTGTCGGCGCCGTAAATAAAGACGGCAATATAGTTAATTACAATACGCAAGGCACTTTTGTATTTGCATTCAATATAACAGCAACCATCATACTGGTTTGCATATTGGTAGCTATCTTTTATTATTTCGGTATCATGCAGCGCATAGTAGCCGTTGCAGCAAAGGCTATGAACGTTATAATGAAGGTAAGCGGCGCTGAAGCACTAAGCAATGTAGCCAGTACCTTTGTAGGGCAGATAGAGGCGCAGATCATGATACGCCCCTACCTTGCAACTATGACTATGAGCGAGCTGCTTGCATCCATGAGTGGCAGCCTGGCTTGCATAGCCGGCGGCATACTTATAATTTATACCAACATGGGCGCCCGTCCCGAATATCTTATCGCAGCAAGCATCATGGCTGCTCCTGGTGCGCTCGTTATCTCCAAGATCGTATTCCCTGAGACTGAGACCTCGCCAACCATGAACAATGTGAAGCTAGAGGTAAAGAATCAATATACCAACCTTGTAGATGCCATAACCCACGGCGCAACAGATGGCTTTAAAATAGCCATGAATGTGATAGCAATGCTCATTGGCTTCATTGCCCTGATAACCATGCTTAACTGGATATTGAGCCATATATATACTGGTCTTACTTTGGATGTGATCTTTGCAAAATTGTTTTTTCCATTTGCATGGGCAATGGGAGTGCCAGCGGCAGACATCAACAACGCAGCTACATTGCTGGGCCAAAAGCTAACAGTAAATGAGTTTGTTGCTTTTAGCAATCTCACTTCTAAAACAGTACCTATACTCACCGAGAAGGGCTTAATGATAGTAACCATTGCCATTTGCGGTTTTGCTAACTTCAGTAGTGTTGGCATGCAAATAGGCGGCATTGGAGTACTGGCACCCGAACGGCGTACAGACCTTGCCAGGCTTGGTATGCGCGCATTATTATGTGGCACCTTAGCATCTTATCTTTCTGCCACTATAGCAGGCATGCTGATGTAATACATCCCAGCAAGCAACCTAAAAATACCCCAGGTACAATCGTGAATGAGTGGTAAATTCCAGACTTATCTCATCTCCAATATTCATATCGTAAAAATGCGCTTGCGAGACTTCTATGCTTAGCTTATCGCGGGCATCTATATAGATGTGATAAGTATTGTTTTGCGGCATGAACTGTTTCCTTATTATGCGACAAATCTCTATGGTCTTGGTTTTATGTTTTATATCTGCTTGCACATTCCTAAGAAAATAACGATACGAGATGTATATGGCAGCAGTTGACAGGGCAAGCAAAATAACTGTCGAAAAAAAGAAGTGAGTTATAGAGAAAGCATTGGGTGCACCATCAAACGCCCTGTACCACGATCCCACAAAAGGTATCACAAAGGACATGATCATGAAAATATTATATACCTTATAATACATTTTCCGGTCCTTTGATTCCATGTTTTGCAGGAACTCAAGTTCATCAGTTTCGAGCGGCTCAATATATGATGTTAAAGCCTTCGTCAATGGGTTATACTATGTTATAGATAACATTATACTTGTTTCTTATGTAGCGCATGAAACAAGTGAAATCAAGTCCCTTTCCTGTCACCTTCGTGCATAGTTCTTCAGATGTGTACATACGCCCGTACTGGTGTATATTTTCGCGGAGCCAGTGCAATAGTTTACCAAATTCACCCTGCTCCACATCTGAATACAACTCCGGCAATTGCCGCTCTGCCTCTTCCATAAATTGCGCAGCATAAAAACTGCCCAGTGAATAGGTAGGGAAATACCCAAAGCTGCCATGGCACCAGTGTACATCTTGTAAAACGCCGGTCTTGTCGTCTGCCGGGCGTACACCAAGGTATTGCTCGTACATGTCATTCCACGCACCACTTATGTCGTTAGGGTCAAGTTCACCAGTTATCAGTGCCTTTTCAATCTCGTAGCGTATCATTACATGAAAATGGTAGGTCACTTCATCAGCTTCTGTACGTATAAGCGATGATGATACTCGGTTCATGCCTTTATAGAAAGCGCTTTCTGTCACATCGGCAAGCTGTTCGGCAAAAGAACGTTGTAGTACCGGATAAAAATATTTCCAGAAGTGTGTTCCGCGTCCAACGCAATTTTCCCATAACCTCGACTGTGATTCATGTATAGCCAGCGATGCTGCGCTGCCTAATGGCAATCCATATTCATGTTCCGGCAAACCTTGTTCATAAAGCGCATGTCCTCCTTCATGGATACTGCTCCAAAGCAACGATGCAAAATTATGTTCGTCCACACGAGTAGTGATACGCACATCTTTTGATGAGAATGAAGTGGTAAAAGGATGCTCGGCATAATCCTGCCGCCCGGCATCAAAGTCGTAACCCATTTTCTTCAACACATCTATCGAGAAATCCCACTGTTTGTCTTTTGCAAACTCACGATGAAAGAAACCATTATCCACCTGTTTAGCCTCGCTTATTTTCTGTAATATGGGCGGCAAGTTCTCTCTCACCATAGCGAATACAGGATCGAGCAGTCTCACTGTAGCCCCTTTCTCATAATCATTCAGCAAAGCATTATAAGGATGCTGTTCATACCCATAGTATTCTGCCTGCTGCTTCTTAAGCGCTATCATTTTCTTTAATTCAGACGCGTAGGTACGATAATCATTTTCGGTACGGGCTGTTATCCAGGTATTAAAACTCTGGCTGCTTTGTCGTGTTATATCTTCTATAAAAGAGGATGGGAGCCTCCTGTTCTTTTCATAATCTTCATGGCTCAGTTTCACATTCGCACGCTGCTGCAATCTCAGATCATCCCGCTGCACTAATTCCTGTAGCAATGCACCATACTTATCGCTGGTTAGCAGGTCATGTGCCTGTGCGGCAAGCGTTGCCAGCTGCCTCCCGCGTTGCTTAAAGCCTTTGGCAGGCATATACACCTCCTGGTCCCACTCCAGCACTGCTGATGCGTACTGTATATCTGCTGCTTTTTGTACTAAATCAAGGTAACTGGTATAAAGATCTGCGCTATGCTGCATTATTTTTGTAACTTTTATTGGGTCAATATTTATTCAGACATTTCCAGTCTTTCCACCTTATTGATACCTGGCAGAGAACCTATACGAGACGAGAAATTTTCCAGTTCTTCCCTGTCATGTACATACACCATTATGGTACCTTCAAAAATCCCATCCTTTGTATCTATACTTATAGAGCGCATGTTCATTTTCAACTCTCCAGATATTACATTGGTGATCTTCTGTATAACGCCCACATCATCAAGGCCTGTAATACGCACTCCACTAAGGAACGATACTTCCTTGTTCTTAGCCCACTTCGTCTTCACCACCCTATGGCCATAGTTTGCCAGTAGTTGCGGCGCATTCGGGCAGTCCGTACGGTGTATTTTCAATCCCTCTCCCGATGTTATAAAGCCAAATACATCATCACCAGGTATAGGCTGGCAGCATTGTGCAAGCTTATATAATATTTTGTCGGAGCTTTCACCAAATATGATAAGTTCTCCTCCCTTAACAGGTTTGTTCTTTGCAGCTTCTTCCTGCGATACAAGGTTCTTCGTATCCAGTTTTAGTTCTTTCGATGGCGATTCCAGTTTATCACCATGAATAGTAAAGTCTTTTAGATCTTTAATATCAATATTACCTACAGCAATACCATAAAACAGATCAAGGGGCGATTGTTTTTTGAAGTGTACACAAAGCTCATTTAAATTTCCTGCACTAAGTGGCACACCAAGGTGTTCCAATTTACGTGTAAGCGTACCCTTGCCATCTTCAGCTATCCTGCGTTTTTCTTCTTTCAGGTAATATTTTATCCTGCCTTTCGCCTTAGCTGTCGTTACAAAAGCCAGCCAGTCTTCTGATGGTTTTTGTTTCGATGAGGTAATTACTTCAACCTGGTCCCCGCTTTTAAGCTGGTAGCTAAGTGGTACCAACTTATGGTTCACCTTAGCGCCAATACAGCGTGCACCTAGTTCAGAGTGTATATCAAAGGCAAAGTCCAGCGTGGTAGCGCCTTTAGGTAGCACTCGCATATCCCCCTTAGGTGTGTATATGTATATCTCCTCTGTAAACAGATCCAGCTTAAAGTCCTGCAGGAAGTCCAGCGTATCTGTTTCCGGGTTATTTAATATTTCTCTAAGGTGTATAAGCCAGCTATCCAACTTGCTTTCGTGTGCCGAGCTTGCACCTTCCTTATATTTCCAGTGCGCAGCAAGGCCTTTTTCAGCTATTTCATTCATTCGCAATGTGCGTATTTGCACTTCCACCCAGCGGCCTTCAGGCCCCATTACCGTAGTGTGCAGCGCTTCATATCCATTACCTTTTGGTACGCTTATCCAGTCGCGCAGGCGCTCTGTACTGGGGCGATAAATATTTGTAATAATGGAGTACACCTTCCAGCAGAGTTCCTTCTCCTGGTCCGGCGGGCAATCAATAATGATACGTATGGCAAACAGGTCATACACTTCTTCAAATGCCACACCCTTTGTGCGCATTTTATGATAAATAGAGTGTATCGCCTTGGGTCGGCCAAATATGTCAAAATCAAAGTCAAAATTGTTCTTCGCCAGCTCTTCCTTTACCGGCTTTATAAACTCATTAATATAACGTGTTCTTTCACGCTTTGTTTCCTTCAGTCCATTGGCAATTTCATTAAACACCTCTGGCTGCGTGTATTTCAAAGCAAGATCTTCCAACTCAGATTTTATTTCATACAACCCCAGTCGGTGGGCAAGTGGAGCGTAGATATAGGTGGTTTCAGATGCTATTTTCAGTTGCTTTTCATGCGTCATGCTGGCCAGTGTGCGCATATTATGCAATCGGTCTGCCAGTTTTATAAGTATCACCCGTGGGTCATCAGCCAGCGTAAGCAGTATTTTCCTGAAGTTTTCAGCTTGTTCAGTAGTATTTGCTTTAAGATCTACAACGGTAGATATCTTGGTCAGGCCATCAATTATTTTGGCAAAATTGGCGCCAAATTCCCGTTCCATGTCCTCCAGCGTCAGTTCTGTATCTTCTACCACATCATGCAGCAGGGCACAGATCACAGATGTTACGCCAAGGCCTATCTCTTCTACAACTATGCGGGCCACGGCCAGTGGGTGCAATATGTATGGCTCACCAGACTTGCGGCGCATATCCTTATGCGCATCCGCCGCCAGTTCAAACGCACGCCTCAGCAATGCCTTGTCCCCTTTTTTTATCCGGATCTTTAATGCCCTTAATATCGCACGGTACTCCCTAAGGATGATCTTCTTTTCCTCTTCTTCGTTTTTATTATATATCGATGTTGCTATAGTTTGCATTATTGTTCTATCTCCTGCCTGATTTACAGAGACTCTTATCTAATTTACGAAAATTACCGCATAAAAGGTGCCAATATCAACCTATGTTGCAATTAGCTTTAGTTATAATGTAACTCCACAAAGTTAAGTGCTTATATACAGATACAAGAAACCATATCCAATTATGCAATAAACAAAAACCTACTTGCTTCCGGGATAATTCAAGGTATAGAATGCCAGGTAAGGATTAATATCTGCATCATTCAGCAATATCCTGTAGTTATCTGCCGAAATAATAAACATGCTGATCTCACCTGCTTTATATTTATTGAAGATGTCACTGTCCCTTAATACCTCCATGTAGGTTTGCGCTGCACTTGCATTGGCAAATTTCTTCACTACCAGCGTGCTCTGGTCCAGGCTCAATATATCAATAAGTACAGATAAGCTGGAGTCCGTGAAATGTGTGGTATTCATTTCCATTATGGAGTTCCTCAGCGCTGTAGATCGCAGATCTATTTGCGGGAATTTGATGACCACGTAATGCTGTGCCTGTGGCGCATAGGTAAAGGTGATAAGGCCCGGTAAAGTATTAAAGGTCTTGCCGGCAGCGCTGGATGCTGGTTTGCCATATGGGTTTGCAGAACTGTAAACAGTATCTCCATGACCACCTTTCACTAAACTCCCATCTTCAGCTATACTATAGTTATGAGTATAGTCGTAGTATGGCCATTGGCGGTAATGCTCCTGGCTGCTTGTTTCGGCTCCCCCAGGACCTTTAGGATTTTTGCTCATGTACTTTACAACACTTTCAGCCCAGTCCCTCAACGAGTCAGAAGGGTGCGCATGCATGTATTCAGTAAGCAATGTGTCAGCCTGTTTATACTCACCTTGTCCTACCAGCGCTATAGCCTGCATAATGCGGAAGCGGTTGGTATAGGTGGAGTCTTTAAACTGTTTCAGCGCGGTATGCGTACGCGACAACACATCACCATACTGGTGCTGTATCAGCAGGCTGTAGGTCTCATCATAATAGTTTGCCATACCAGCTGATGCAGCAGCATCTTGTTTTGCTGCATCGTCCTTTGCAGGACGCACGAGCACCGCAAATGGCGATTCAGGATATTGTTTGAGTAATTGTGCACTATATATCTGTGCATCTTCCAGCTTTCCCTGCCGCAGCGCCACCAGGTACCGCAGGTACAGTACATCTGCCTTGTATTTATGCTCCGGGAAACGACTATCTAGTGTATCCAGTGTTTTTAATGCCTGACCATAATCTTCCAATTCCTTTACATAAGCCTTACCCAGGTCTAGGTAAGCAAGTTGTATCCTGTTCCGGGACTTCGCTCTCGCATCATCTGTATTAGGTATAAAAGCCAGCAGGCTTTCTACAGTTGGCAACCCATTTTCATCCAGCTGCCCATTGTTGGTTGCGCTATCTGTTGCAGCCGCGTTATTATTCCCTGCTGTTGCTAACATAGCCGATTGGCGGCCCCAGTTATCTGCAAGCGTCCTGTTTCCCCACTTCCGTTTAAACTCACTATATCCTTGCTGCATCAATGTAGGATTAGCAAAATACCAGCTGGCTACATCTGTACCACCACCGGGTTGTCCTTGTTGCGCAGAGGCTGCTAGTAGTACCCCTCCGTTCTCTGCATTATAAGCGCTATCATCGCGGCGTTGCTGCAACATCTTTATATATCTGCGTATAGCAACACGTTGCTCTTTATCGCCCATACCAGCAAGCTCCAGTAAGCTGTCTTCTGCATGTATCACAGCCATAGGCCTGGTAACTTCGCCCAGCACCCTGCTCCTGCGCAATGCCGTTATCATCAGGGTATCTGCAGGCGCGTTAGAGGCTAGTGAAGCCGCACTGTCATACGCCCTTTTGGCTTCAACATACCGGCTTGATGAGTAGTAAACATTGCCCAGCGTTGCAAATGATATAGCCTTTTGCTTCTTGGTCGACTTAGGTGTTTTGATACTCTTGTTCAGGTAAACTATAGCATCGTCAGGTTTGTTGCCCGAAACTGCAAGCTGTCCCAGTAAATAATAAACCTGGTCATAATAGGGTATGTATTTCCCGTCGTTCAATACTTTTTTCAAGGAAGAGATCATACCGTCCACATCGCCACCAGCATACATGGTATTGTATGCCATATACTTACGAGCATAAAAGTCAAGTTCTATTTTGGGGCTTAGGTCTATTACTTGTTTAAAGCTGCCTATAGCCGCAGTATATTCTCCATTGCGTTGTAGTAATTGACCGTTCAGATATGCTGCACGCTGCCGTTGATTATCTGTAAGGTTGTTATCTTTCGCAGCTATAGTCAGCTGTTCTGCTGCTACTTTATAATTGTTATCATTTAGAGCCACGAACGCCTTTTCCATAGCTATACGGCCTTTAAGGCTTTCAGGCAATTTAGGATCAGCATCTAACAGGGACAATACCGATTCTGCATTTTCAATATTATGCGATTCTGTAAATGTGCGTGCCAACCATAATATAGCCTCATTATGTACCGTTCTATGCTTCAGGAAGTCCAGCATTGTTTTTTTATCATCCTCAACAATAGACGGCTCGGTATTTTTCTTCTGACCAGCCCCGTTGGCTTGTGCTTTTTTCTTCTTCTTTTCCTCATCCATACTTATGATGTAACGGAAAGAAGTACCGGCAACGGCATACCTGCCTTTGTAATAGTTGGCCTCACCCAACAAAAGGTACAGATCATCACCCCACTTTGTACGGGGGTCATGTATTTGTATCCCAACCGATGCTTTGCGGATAATACTGTCCATATCAGCAGACAACAAGGACGAATCTCGATTTGGGTCAAAAGCATACAACCCAATTAGGGTATCATAGTTCTCTCGCCGCGCTCGCTGCATGTTCAGCAGCGCCTCGTCCATCTTTTTATCGGCATTGTAAAAATAATTATACCTTGTAAACGTATTCTGTATACCTTTTCGCACGGGGGTCCATTTCTTTTTCAGCATTTGCTGGTTACTCCACTTTTCGTGCTTCTGCTTCATTTTCAGGTCCAGTGCAAGCTGCATCTTTTTCTCCTGCAGGTTTGCTCTTGACTTTGCCAGTTTCTCCCGGTCTGCTTTTTGTTTGGCAAGTGCATCTGTCCGCTTCTTTCGCACTACATTCATGCTATCTGTTCTCTTCGATCGCACTTGTGCCGTACTGTCCATTATATGCTGCCTCACAGCTTTCTCTGCATCCCGCATACGCTTGCGTACTTTTGTCATGCTATCATTAAAGTTAGCCCTGGCATCGCGCAAACTATCCAGCCTGTCATGTTGAATTACAGACACACTATCTCTAAACCTTTTGCTTGATTTGTATTTCCGTATTACCGCAAGGCTATCAGAACGCCTTTTTTGTATGGCCTTCGCCTTGTCAATTATAAGCTTACGTGCAGCAATTGTACTATCGGTAGTTTTCTTCCGGGCAGTTTTAAGTACTTCAAGGTTATCCTTTCGCTGCTTTTTTACCACATCCATCTTGGTGGTGCGTGCGTGCGTCACACTATCTTTATAGTGCTTACTGTCCCGATACTTATGCACTGTATTTAAACTGTCGGTATGAATTTTCCTCGCAACCTTTACACTATCTACTATTCGTTTGCGGGCTACCTTCACACTATCTAGCTGGTGAGTCCGCGCTTCTTTTATACTGTCCAGCGTTGCTTTGCGCGCTTCTTTTGCTGAGTCAGCAGCATGGCTATCCCCGCCCCTCCCGTTCGCTTTCTGAGCAAATAATGTAGGCAGGGTCACTAATATTAAAAAAGAAAAAAACACAACTATTCCTAATCTAAAACGCAAATTTTCAAATCTCTTTTGCACCAGCTACTATAACTGAATAACTTAAAAAATATTATACTAATTGACCAATTTCCTTAATTTTTCGGCGCAAGCGGCCAAAAATAGTCAAATAATGATAATTGAATGGCAATTATGTATCCACACCGAGTAGAAAAACTTCAATAAGATATACACATGTATTTATAGCACATCATATGCTTCTCTTGTGTAAATTGCACTGTCAGAAAATGAGCAAGAGCAAACAACAGCGCACAGACGTCTTGAACAACCATTACCGTATTGTGTTCATCAACGATGACACTTTGCAAGAGGTCATATCTTTTCGTCTTACCATGAAGAAACTATATGTGCTCTTTAGTACACTGTTTGTTATAGTTGTTACACTTACCACGTGTGTCTTGCTGCTCACTCCACTTAAATATTATATACCAGGCTATGGCAACAGGGATACTCATTTACAGGTTGTAAAGCTGAAAAGAAATGTTGATTCGTTAGGAGACCTGGTTGCAGCACAACAAGGTTACGAGCTAAATTTGCGCAAGCTGATTAATGGAGATTACAATGGCAAACCCGATACTACCAAATTGGATCTGAATCGCGTGAAAACAGAAGCTATGAATTTCATTCCCGCGCAAAAAGATTTATATAATAAACCACACCCGGCCGAAACTAAAAAGGCCAGGAAACACCAAACCAGTAATGACTGACAATAACAAAAACGCCAATATGATGCGCTACGCCGGCCTGGCCACGCAATGGCTGGTAATGTTACTGGCAGCCGTTGGCATAGGCTGGAAATTGGATAAATGGATTGGCCCTAACTTCCATGTATTTATCATTGCATTGCCATTAATAGCATTGTGCGTATCGTTATGGCAGATCATTAATGAATTTAATAAACCCAGATCTAAATAAAAACATGAACAAGTATTTTATCTTTATTGATACACTTATATTTATCATTCTGGGTGCAATATTCTATGCCATACACAATGCAGCGCCAGACTACCAGCTTGGTGTTCTTATGATTGGCAACGCAATAATGGCGATCCTCACGGCAACCAGCTACCTGATAGTAAAAAAAACAGTGCATGAACGGCCGCAGGCTTTTGTACGCGGGGTCTATGGGGCATCTTTGCTTAAACTTATGGTTTGCATGTTTTCAATACTCGCGTATGTACTCATAAATCGCCCTAATATCCATAAACCATCTGTCTTTATATTGCTAGGTATATATATTGTTTATACGGCGGCAGAGACCATTTCATTATCAAAACTGGCTAGGGAAAGTAAATAGTATGGGCAAGCAGGAAACCAGTTTTAGTTTTCTCCAACAGTTTTTACCCCCAGGCACTTTTGAACAGGTTGAGCCTTATTTTTCGTCGCATGTAATACACCTTACCATCACGCATGAACGCAAAAGTGTACTGGGCGACTATCGCTCCCCTGCTCCAGACAAACCCTACCATCGCATCAGCATAAACGCTAACCTCAATCCATATAGTTTCCTCATTACACTATTGCACGAGCTGGCCCACATGACCACCTACCTGCACTTTAAGCACAGTGTTAGTCCCCACGGTAAAGAATGGAAAACCCAGTTCAGGCACATACTCATTCCTTTCCTGGGCAAGTCTATTTTTCCTGCTAGTGTAGAGAAGGCCTTACTTGCCTATGTGCACAATCCCGCAGCAAGCACTTGCTCCGATCCACGCCTATTTAAGGCCCTTTACCGTTATGATGAACATAAAGAAGGTTATTTGTTAGTAGATGATCTGGAACTGAACGAGAAATTTGAAACCGAAAGCGGCCAGGTTTTCCAGAAAATAGAACATATGCGCACCCGCAGCAAATGCAAAGAGCTAAAAACAGGCAGAATGTTCTACTTTATGGATATTGTTGAGGTCAAAAGACATTCCCGTTGATTATATAATAATACATTACCTACATCCTATATATACCTCAAAATATCCCCCTCTTTTTTCACGCCATATACCATCGCTAATATACTTGTCCCCAAAAACAATAATTGTACCTTTGCGCTCTTAATTGAAAGGTTCATATATGAATTTAAGAAAAATAACACTAGCAAGCGCAGCGCTGCTAGCAATGGTTTCCTTTAAAACTTCAGCTCAGGATTATCCCGTATTGGATCCTTCAAACATCGATCATTCAGTGCGTCCTGGCGATAATTTCTTCAAGTATGCCAATGGCAACTGGTTAAAGAACAACCCCATCCCGGCAACTGAAACCCGTTGGGGAAGCTTCAACGAGCTACAGGAAAACAATTACAAAGCCTTGCACCAGTTACTGGATGATGCGGCTAAAAACAGAACTGCACCTAAAGGTAGCCGCGACCAGAAAGTCGGCGATTTCTACCGTAGTGGTATGGATAGTGTTGCTATAGAAAAAGCAGGCATCACTCCACTAAACGGTGTATTCTCTCGCATAGATAATATTAAGAATATCAACGAACTCATTGCTGAAATAGGCAAAGAACATACAGAAGGCATAGGCACACTATATGGTTTTGGTGTATCGCCCGATGATAAAAACGTATCAAGAGAGATTGTTCAGTTTGGCCAGGCTGGTATCGGCTTGCCAGATCGTGATTACTACTTCAATACAGATGCACGCACCACAAAGATCCGCGATGCATATAAAGAGTACATCCCGCAAATGTTTATGCTGATGGGTGAACCCGAAGCTGAAGCAAAAAAAGATGGCAAAGATGTGTACGATTTTGAAGTGAAGTTGGCAACAGCCTCTATGACGCGTGTTGAACGCCGTGATCCTTACAAAACATACAACAAGTACAGCCTGCAAAATGTAAACGAGGTAACTCCTGGTTTGGATTGGAAAAAAGTATTCGCATCTCTCGAAATTAAGAATGAGGATACAATGCTGATTGGTATGCCTGTGTTCTTTAAAGCAGTTGCTGTTGAGCTTACTGCTACCCCAATGAATACCTGGAAAAAATACCTGAAGTTCCACCTGGTAAATGGCATGGCCCCATTCCTTTCCAGCAAGTTCGATCAGGCACGTTTCGATTTCTACAGCACAAAAATGCGTGGACAGAAAGAACAAAAACCACGCTGGAAAAGAGTATTGTCTGTTGTTGATGGTTCTGTTGGCGAACTGTTGGGACAGATGTATGTAGAGAAGTATTTTACACCTGAAGCTAAAAAACGCATGCAGGAACTGGTGAACAACCTGCAGGAAACTTATGCAGATCGCATCAAGAACCTGGAATGGATGAGCGATGAAACCAAGAAGATAGCACTGGTAAAGCTGGGCACCTTCGTAAAAAAAATAGGCTATACCGACAAATGGAAAGACTATAGCAAGCTGACCATTGGTAATGTTTATGTTACAAACATCATGGCTTCTGCCAAGTTTGAATATGATTATGATATGAGCAAACTGGGTCACCCCGTCGATCGTACAGTTTGGGGCATGACACCTCCAACAGTTAATGCTTATTACAATCCGGGCTTTAATGAGATCGTTTTCCCTGCCGGTATCCTTCAATTTCCGTTCTTCAATTTCAAGGCCGACGACGCTGTTAACTATGGAGGCATTGGTGCTGTTATAGGTCATGAAATGACACACGGTTTTGACGATGAAGGTCGCCTGTACGACGCGAGTGGTAATCTTACCAACTGGTGGACACCTGCTGATTCTGCAAAGTTTGAAGAAAGAGCTGGTGTTGTTGTTAAACAATTCAACAACTCAGTAGTGCTGGATACGGTACATGTGAATGGCAAGCTTACAGAAGGTGAAAACCTCGCCGATCTTGGGGGGTTATCTATTGCCTACCAGGCATTCAAGAAAACTAAAGAAGGGCATAGCGATGAAAAGATCGATGGCTTCACTCCAGATCAACGCTTCTTCCTCAGCTGGGCTCAGGTTTGGCGCGCCAACACTCGCGATCAGGAAATGGCTTCCCGTATCATGACAGACCCACACTCTCCAAGTGAACTGCGTTGCAATGTGCCTATCAGCAACATGGAAGCGTGGTACAAAGCATTCAACATACAGCCAACCGATAAAATGTACCGCCCTGCTGACGAACGTGCTAAAGTTTGGTAATCAAAAGCGAATAAAACATTAGATAGATATAGAGCCCCCGGAATATGATCGGGGGCTTTTTTCAAAATACCCAAGTATATACTTTTTAACTGACAGCTATGAACTTCAAAAAAATCGCACTGGCGTCCGCAGCATTTCTCACTCTTGCCTCGTTTGATAAAGCAGACAACGGACATAAATTACTCGACCCTGCCAATATAGATAATAGCGTGCGCCCCGGCGACAACTTTTATATGTACGCAAACGGTACATGGCTAAAGAACAATCCTATTCCGTCCACTGAAACCGAATGGGGAAGCTTTAACGAGGTACAGGAATTTAATTACAAGGCACTTCATACCCTGCTCGACTCTGCAATGCGCCTACACAATGCAGCAAAGGGTTCCACCATACAAAAGGTAGGCGATTTCTACCGCAGTGGTATGGATACGGTAGCTATCGAAAAAGCTGGTATTAAACCGTTGGCTGGTTCACTAGCTCGCATAGAAAAAATAAAAACTACCGATGAGTTGTTGAAAGAGATCGCCCTTGAACAAACCGAAGGCATCAATCCATTATATGGCTTCAGCGTAGGTCCCGATGATAAAGACGTTACTAAAGAGATCTGCCAGTTTTCACAAGCTGGTCTGGGCCTCCCCGATCGAGACTACTATTTTAACACTGATCCTAACACTACCAGGATTAGGAACGCATATCAAAAGTATGTGCCTAGCATGTTGGTATTGGCAGGCGAAACAGAAGCCGAGGCAACTAAAAATGGTGCAGATATCTACAAGCTGGAAACGTCCCTTGCCAACGCATCCATGACTCGCCTGGACATGCGCGACCCCTACAAAACTTACAACAAATTCAGCATTGCAGGTATTAATAAAAAAACACCTGGTATGGATTGGCGCGCACTTCTTACCGACCTTCGGGTAACGGGTCAGGATTCAGTGCTGGTAGGCATGCCAGACTTTTTCACCCGCATGGCTGCGCAAATAAAAGAAACACCAGTTAGCGTGTGGAAGGAATATTTAAAATTCCACCTGGTAAACAATACATCAGCCTTCCTCAGCAGCAAGTTCAATGCTCTGCACTTTGATTTTTATGGCCGCACACTTAGTGGCCAGCAAGAACAAAAACCCCGCTGGAAAAGAGTGTTAGCAATGGTCGATGGTTCTATTGGCGAATTACTGGGCCAGATGTATGTAGATAAATACTTTAAGCCGGAAGCCAAAACAAGAATGCTGAACCTTGTAAATAACCTGCAGAAAACTTACGCAGACCGCATACAGCGCAGCGACTGGATGAGCGCTGATACGAAGGCAAAAGCCCTTATAAAGCTAAACGCATTTGTAAAGAAAATAGGCTATCCCGACAAGTGGAAAGATTATAGCAAGCTAGACATCGTAGGCGATAACTATGTAAAGAACATCATGGCTACTTCGGTATTCGAATATAATTACAACCTGCACAAACTGGGTCGCCCAGTAGATAGGGCCGAATGGGGCATGACACCACCAACGGTAAATGCATACTACAATCCCGGTTTTAACGAGATCGTATTCCCTGCTGGCATTCTCCAATATCCGTTCTTCGATTTCAGTGCCGATGATGCTGTAAACTATGGCGGCATTGGTGCCGTTATAGGTCACGAAATGACACACGGTTTTGACGACCAAGGTCGCTTATACAACGATGTAGGTAACCTAACCAACTGGTGGAACTCTACCGATTCTGCACATTTTGTAGCAAGGGCCGGCAGGGTTGTAGATCAGTTCAACAAATCTGTAGTGCTTGATACTATGCACGTAAATGGCGAATTGACAGAAGGTGAAAACCTGGCCGACCTGGGAGGCTTGAACATTGCTTACGAAGCCTTTAAGAAAACAAAAGAAGGACAGAGCAACGACAAGATAGATGGATTTACCCCAGACCAGCGCTTCTTCCTTAGCTGGGCACAAGTGTGGCGCGCCAACAACAGGCCTGAGTCTATAGCTCAGCGCCTCATGCTCGATCCTCATTCCCCTGAAGAACTGCGCTGCAATGTACCTATCAGCAACATGGATGCCTGGTACAAAGCATTCAACATACAACCAGGCGACAAACTCTACCGCCCCGCCGATGCAAGGGCAAGTGTCTGGTAGTCACTACTTTAAAAAATTGATTATTATGTCCCGGCAATGGCCGGGATTTTTTCTGCACAGTAGTTATCCTACTCATACAATAGCTTCCCGCTATAAGGCACATTGCTTCCTGTAACCTTATAAAAATAAAAACCTGCAGGCAGGTTGCCCAGGTCTAGCTCATGCTTATATGGAGCCTTGAGCACGCTCACTCCCCTGCTATCGTATATGTTTATGGTGCACTGTTCAGAATTCATCAACTCAGGAAAATAGAATACCCCATTATATGCCGGGTTAGGTACTACCTTCAAAACATTTGGTTCAACTGTAGCTACCGCCCCGTAACACCCAGTCCCTATCACTCTTATTGAATCTATTTTCCACCCTGATAATGAGTCAACTAAGGAGTCACTAACAAACCTGAACCTCAACATGAAATTAACATAGCTGGACGGTTGATTTAAAAGCAAATTACAAATTGAGGTCGTCTTTTCAGCCATGCAAGTAATGAATTGAATTCGAATGTTTTGTTGGCCGTAACTATTACCTGTAAATGCATGTTCACCCGTCAGCAGGGTATCATCATAGGTACCTCCTCCATAAATAGCGCCGCAATAGCTTATATTATACCAGGTATGCCCCGTATCTACAGAAAACTCAATAATCCCACCTGCATGTCCGTTATGTGTTTGGTATTCATGCCAGATGTCTACAATTGGGTTTACATCAAATCCGGTTATCATAAAACTAGAATTGGCACTAGGAGGATAGACCTTTGTTGTATCCGTCATCAGACCAAAAGAAGATAATACCCCGTTCGAGAATCCCACTTTTAATGTACTGCCCAGTTGCCATAGTTTTTGTGTAGATGTATCTAAAACTATGTTTTTGGGTAATGTATCGACAGTAAAATTGTAGAATACCGTATCATAATACTGTATTTGTCCTTTAACGGTTAGTGGTAGTATTAACGTGATGAGCGTCGCTAAAATAAAATGTTTCATAACGATAGGTTGTAGTAAGCAAAAACTTACATAAAAGTATAAAATTTTTACGCTCCATATGCATTTTAACTCAAATCTGTTATATCCCTACTCCAATCTTGCTATACTTGTTTCTATAGTCAATAGGTAGCAATCCTGTTATTTTCTTAAATGTGCTACGGAAAGCTTTGGTATCTGTATATCCTACTTCATACATCACTTCATTAATGTTCTTCTTTCCACCTTCCAGGTCTTTCTTGGCTACTTCCATTTTCACACGTTGTATGTATTCTACAACGGTATTGGCAGTGGCCTTTTTAAACCTGCGCTCAAAATTGCGACGGCTTAGCGCCAGCATATCTGATAGTTGTTCTATGGTTATTTTATCCTGGTAGTTTTTCTCAATATAGTCCTGGGCTTTTTTTACCGGCTCATCCTCATGGTCTTTCTGTCCCTGGAAAATGATGAAGGGCGATTGGCTCTCCCGTTCAAATTCTATCGCAAACACCTTGGCCAGTAATATAGCAATATCCAGTCCTGCATATTTCTCCACCAGGTACAAGATGAGATTCATGTAAGAAAATGCGCCACCGCTGGTATATATACCTTGCTCATCAGTAATTATCTTTGAGGTGACTAAGTTCACTGCCGGGAACATCTTTCTGAACTCATTAGCCGCCAGCCAGTGTGTAGCACAATGCCTTCCATCCAGCAATCCTGTTTTTGCCAGCAGGAACGCCCCGAGGCAAAGGCTGGCCACCTCTGCGCCTTGTGCATATTGCTGCACTATCCATGGCATAAACGCTTTATTATCCTCTAAAGATTTTGTCAGGTCTCCATCAAGTGCAGGTATAATAATGAGGTCGGTTTTCTTTACATCTGCCAGTAAGCGATCTGTATGTATAGTATAGAGGCCACCACTTACAGGCGTTTCGGCAGTTAAGCCAACCAGCTGCACGGTAAACAAGGGTGCGGCCCCCCTCATTTTAAAGAAATCATTTACCTGCGTCAGCAATTGGCGCGATCCTTCAAGACTACCCAAAATAGCGCCCTTGGGTACAAGTATAGAGATATGCTTCATAGCCTAAAAATAAAGAATACAATTGTCATAATATACCCCGTTAATTGCCGTTCCCACCACCCTTCATATCTAAATAATGGGAGTAAGTTTGTGTAACAAAAAACAAAACTATGTCAAAGATCATCACTTACCTGGGTTTCGGTGGCAAATGCCGTGAGGCAATGAATTTCTACAAAGATTGTATTGGTGGCGAACTGGAACTGCAAACCGTGGGCGAAAGCGGCGCAAAAGGCATGATGCCCGAAGAGTTCAATGACCAGATCATACACAGCAGTCTCACAAAAGGCGATATAATTATTTATGCAACTGATATGACCCGCGGTAAGATAATAAATGGCAATGATATGAGCCTTTGCGTGGTTTGCGACACAGAAGAAGAAACAAGGGGGTATTATGAAAAACTATCAGTTAGTGGCCAGGTAACAGACCCCCTTAATATTAGCTTCTGGGGTGCATTGTTTGGTGGCCTCACAGACAAGTACGGCAAACAATGGATATTTAATTGCGAAAACGTGAAAAAATAAAATTGTAGTGCCAGGCATCTTGTCCGGCACTACAATAAATATAGCTATGGTGGAAGTATTCAAAACCAATGTAATGGCTGTTGATCAATCTAAAAAATTGATCGGGATACTTCTTGGTCATTATCCTAAAGGACGGATCAACTTTGATATGGAAGATTGTGATAAAGTACTTCGGGTAGAATGTGAGGTGGTATGCCCTGTGAAGGTGGTAGCGGTCTTGAACGCTGAAGGATATGAATGTTGTGTACTGGATTAAGCCTGAAATTTTGTGCCTGTAATAACAGGAGACGAAGGAATCGTTCCATTTTTTTGAACTTTATATTCTATTCATTACTAGTTAACAAACATAAACATGCAAAAGATCATCCCATTTTTGTGGTTTAACAACAATGCAGAAGATGCTGTAAATTTATATACGTCCATTTTCAAAGATGCAAGGATCACCGGTATGAACCGCTCTGGCGATGTATTGCCCGGTGAAAAAGGCAAACTTTTTACCGCCACTTTCCAACTGGCAGGCCAGGAATTTTATGCGCTAAATGGTGGCCCTATGTTTAGTTTTACACCTGCCAACTCGCTTTTTGTTAATTGCGAAACTGAACAGGAAATTGATGCCTTGTGGCAACATTTGAGTCAGGAAGGAAAGGTTTTAATGGCACTTTCTAAATATCCGTTCAGCGACAAGTATGGATGGATACAGGATAAATATGGGTTATCCTGGCAACTGCACCTTACACATACCGCGCAAAAAGTAACCCCTTTCCTGATGTTTGTAAAAGAACAAAATGGAAAAGCTGAAGAAGCGATCCATTTTTACAATTCGGTTTTCCAGCACTCTGATACTGGCAGCATATCCAGGTATGGTCCTGGCCAGGGCGGTGATGAAGGAACAATAGTACACGCAGAATTTACACTTGCCACGCAAGGATTCATGGCAATGGACAGCAGCGGAGCCCACGCATTTTCATTCACCCCAGCCTTTTCCTTCTTTGTAAATTGCACTACACAAGAAGAGGTAGATTACTTCTGGGAAAAGTTATCAGAAGGTGGGGGGAAGGATAGGTGTGGATGGTTATGGGATAAATATGGAGTCTCCTGGCAAATCGTCCCCACTATTCTCGGAGAACTCCTATATCACTCCGATCCTCCCAGAGCTAAAAGAGTAATGCAGGCCATGCTTAAAATGGCTAAGCTGAATATAAAAGAGCTTCAGGAAGCATAGCGCACAAGAAGAATGGAATCGAAAGCTCAAATTGAAAGAAAAAAAGCGGTAACAAAAACATAGCTATCATTAAAACAGAACAAGAATATGAGGAAAATAATTTCATTTATGCACATGTCGCTTGACGGTTTTGTAGCAGGACCGAATGGAGAAATGGACTGGATTAAAGTTGACCAGGAAATTTTTGATCATGTGGAAAAGCGAATAGGCGAAGGCGACACTGCATTATACGGACGAGTAACTTATCAGATGATGGAAAATTATTGGCCTACTGCTGGAGACGCACCGGGCGCCAGTAAGCATGATATTGAACATTCAAAGTGGTATAAAAAAGTTCACAAAGTTGTTTTATCAAAAACAATAAAAGATGCGGATTTGATTAACACAACAATTATTAGCAATAACCTTTCTGAAAAAATAAATGAATTAAAACAGCAGGAAGGTAAAGAGATATTGCTTTTTGGCAGCCCGACAGCAACACATTCACTTATTCAACAGAATTTGATTGACGGCTACTGGCTATTTGTTAATCCTATTATTCTTGGACAAGGCATTCCATTGTTTGTAGATATCAAAGACAAAATAAAATTGAAACTATTAACTACCCAACAATTTACTTCCGGGGTAACTGAACTAAACTATTCCGTGGAAAGATAACAACTGCTTACAGCGGCCTTGCCGCCATTTTTGCGTTAACGGGCAAATGCATGACCGAACTTAACAACAAAAACGAGCAAGGCCGCAAATATTTAACGATAGGAAACCAGCAATTGGCAACAATCTCTTACATTCATAAAACCTTTCTATATTGCATGCATCAAAAGCATCCAGATGAGTTTTTATGACCCCGGCAAACTTGGTAACAAGCTCAATGACTTAAATGCTTCTTACATTTTTGCCAGCCCCTATCCTCATATAGTTATAGATAATTTCCTCATTGATAATCATTTAAAAGCGTTGGTGCAAGAAATGCAGACCTTCAACAGCGATGAGTGGATCAACTACGTGCATATAAACGAAAAGAAACGGGGCTTTAATAAATACGATCAGCTACCACCCAGATTAAAACTGCTGATAGATGAATTAAACGCAGAATCCTTCCTAAAGGTAGTAGAAAAAATAACCGGTATAAATGACCTTAGGGCCGACTTTAGCCTGGAGGGTGGTGGCCTTCACGAATCGCGACAAGGCGGCTTTCTCAATGTACATGCTGATTATATATCTCATCCACATAAACCTACATGGCGTCGCAGGGTCAATATCATCATTTATTTAAATGAAGGCTGGCAAGATGAATGGGGTGGCCACCTGGAGCTTTGGGATAAGGATATGAAGAATCCTGAACAAAAAATAACGCCAGTCTTCAACCGCTGCGTAATCTTTAATACCGATGCAACATCTTACCACGGTCACCCTGAACCAATGACTTGCCCACCAGAAACCACCCGCAGGTCGGTAGCGCTATATTACTTCACAGAAGAAAATGCACCTGTCAAGCTAAGGAGCACCACCTACCAGCCACGTCCACAAGACAAAAGCAATAAACGTTGGCTCATGGCCATAGACAACATGCTCATCAACATCTACACCAAACTGAAAAGAAAAAATGGCATGAATGATAAACTTGTAAGTAGAATTCTGAAGATCATCTCTAAAAACAAAAAATAGAACAGATTCTATTTACTTTTCCTCTTAAAGATCAGCACATAACTATCCTGGTTGTGCTGGTAATTACCATCTGGCCTGTCAAACTCTACAACCGAAGGGTCAGGGTAGCGTACATCTACCATTCCTGTTACTATATAATTGGCAGCAATGTATTTATTAGCCCACTCAAAAATGTAGTTATCTAAATGCTCAACAGGTGTTGCAAACCACGACATAGATATATTCACCATCACAACATATACGGGGTTACATGCGGCCACCTCATCCGCCATCTGTTTTTGAAAAGTGCTCACGTAGGGATGATCCTTCGTCATCTCATAAGTATAGATGTAACCCGTAGCTGCAGATCTGTTAGCATAAAAATAGATCTGTGGCTCAGAACCAAATATGGCGATCTTATCTGTAGGCCTTGTATGCTGCTGCAGGTACTCCCCTATTTTTATTGATTCCGGGAAAATATTTCCGCCATATACCGTCCTCGATGTAGTTTCTCCATCATCATTAAAATAGTAATCTCTATTTATAAATACCATCAGCACCATTACCACAGGCAAAATGAACCATACCCCATTCCTGAGCAGCGCAGCATCTTTTTGTTGTAGCAGGTCATTCAATGCATAGATTCCTGCGCCCGCCAGTAGAGCCAACACAGGCGCTGCATTGAGAAAGTAATGCGGATAGAAATATAATCCTGCCGCAACCATCAGTGTAGACAAAACCGTCAGCACAAGTAAGAAAAACTTATGCTTCGGTTTTCTTAGCAATACAGTAGCCAATCCCCCTGTAAAAGACAATATCAACACCGGCCAGTTATCATGCCATATGGGCTTGAAAGATGTTTTAAAAGTAAGCCATGCATAGCTTAATGGTATTTGGGTAACATAGGTACGCGGGTAATAAAATGTCCACCACCAAAATGTATCAAACAAATGAAGCCCGCGAAAAATAAGGCAAAGTACAAGTATGGGTATCCCAACGCCTCCTGCAAACACCAACCCATATGTCAAAAATAAAAGTCGCTTTCCTATCAGTCTTGTGGTAACAGCTTTGTAAATGCAATAAGCAACAGCAAACAGTACAAAATAAAGGGCATGTTGCTTCATCATATAAGCTAGCCCAAAAAGCAAACCTGCACAAAAAAGTTCTGTCTTAATCTTAGGTACAGGTACAATTACAAACTTATCAGTTGCACGCAGCAGCAACCATATTGCTGGCAGCGAAAACAAAAGCACAAAATGTTCTGCATTACCAGTAAAACCAAAAGTTGCCCTGCTCAGCGTGAACAATGCAAAAACCAACGCCGCAAAAACCCCACTTATAGAGTCAAAGAGCTTTCGCGCTATCGCATAGCAAAACACTATACAAAACAGGTTGCACAGCAACAGGCCCAAATGTATCGCGTGTATAGAATGCCCGAATATAAAAATAAAGACCGCATTCATGCCATACATACCGGGGAGCTTCACATGGTGTGTACTTACAAAAGGCGGGATGCCCTTCAGTAATTCCTGTCCTGCATATGCATATTCACCCTCATCACGCTCAAAGGGCACATCCAATAGTCGCAGCCTGCAAACCGCAGTAAACAGAAGGATGCATGCCAGCATAGATAAATACACCCATTTACTACCAGCTGGCAGCAAAGGTCTCTTTGCTTTGGGTACATCTACCTGTTCAGTCATCCTATCAGTTATGTAATAGCTATACTTGTATTTAGTCCATTGGGGGCAACCAAAGGCTTTTCAAATCAAATATAATACAGCTATTCGTAACAGTCAGGCATATTGACGTTTTACAGATCAAACGGGGATAGGATCAGGATTCAAATATTTATCCACTGCTATGCGGGTGGTCCTTCCTTTTAGGAATACAATTATTTCTTCATCACTAGCATATGCATTGCCAATATTTACAAAATGCTTAGCTAGCAAGTCATATCTCTTGCGCATCAAGTACACGAAAACATGCAGGAAGTGAATACCATCAAAAACGATAGCATTGTTATCCGTGTATTCATCTAGTGTCTTCCGGAAATAGCCTGGGTGTTCTGTCCAGTGCATAGATGGTCTCAGGTGATGGCTGATATGGTAACCATCATTCCAGCATTTGTGATTATACTTGGTATTAATGCAGGTTATACTGTTTTGGTAGGCATTATCCGGATCATTACTGCTAACAAATGCGTGTTGCGCCCAGTTGCCCATCATCATAATGATGCGTGATATTACAAAAGGAAGGATAAACACTACCACTGTTGCCTGCCAGTTAAAATAGCACAGCACTACGCAACAAGCGATAAAAATAAACTCACCTCTCAAAGATCTATACAACAACCTCCTCCTGTTCTTCCTTACAAAATAGGTGGCTAAATGATAAATACCCACAAAAAAGAAAGAGCCAAGGTAATGCATGAACCCCTTCAACGAATCCCGCTGGTAGGCCATAGTAGAGCTTTCATCTTCCGGCATATTATTCTCCGGATGGTGCATACCTATGTGGTGGCTGTAATAGGTCTCTGGCGTTTGTCCAAATAATGGGCCAAGTACCCAGGGCAGGTAATGATTTAAAAAATTGTATTCCTTTTTGAAAAATGCACGGTGACTGGTGCAATGCAGCATTAGCCCATACGGCCCTTTAAAATAGAAATTGTTGTAGTAGAGGTATAACAATGCAGCTATCCACCACAGCCCGTTATTAACATGTGGCCAATACAACAAAACCGCCAACGGTATAAGCGTAAATGTGATACTTAGGGACAATTTTATAAAAGGCAGGTCCCTTTTATCTCTGATCAATGAAATAAAAAAAGCGTCAACAGGGCCACCCGTTCCGGTATCGGCCGATACCGGGTCCGTATTATCAGCCAGATATTTCATAATAAAAAGATTAGTGATCAGATAACCAGTCCTACGACTAGCCTATGTAAGATAAGCCAAATCAATTATTACCCGAAAATACTAGCTGGAAAATCATGTTAAAATAATTCAGGGCTACCGTTTTGGATAGCCCTGAACACATTGAGTAATATATAAAATACTACAGGTGAGCCTGTATCTTTTTATCAAAAACATTCTTAGGTGCTGCACCTACCTGTTTATCTACAATCTGTCCGTTCTTTATGAACAATACACATGGTATACTGGTAATGCCATACTGTACAGAGACGTTTGGATTTTCATCCACGTTCAATTTGCCTACATTTATCTTGCCATCATACTCTTTTGATAAAGCATCAATAGTTGGGCCTAAAGCCAAACAAGGACCGCACCATGGTGCCCAGAAATCAACTACTGTAAGCTTATCTGCCTTCAATACGTCAACATCAAAATTAGAATCTGTGAATACTGCTGCCATTTTTATTTATTTAGATTTTTATTGAAATTATTATTTGAGACTTCAAATTTACAACCAATTACGCGATTAAAATAATAGAGTACCCACATAGCATTATAAGATATCCACATATCCATCTGCTATGACGCCAGCTCTATGTTATGCTCTATATCATCTCTTTCCCTCAAAAAGTTAACCATATCGTCATTCATTTGCAACTTCAATCCACTGCTTTTAAGCCTGGTTGTAGTCTTTGCAGTTTCATCTACCACCTGCACTACCAGATCGGTCTTCCCCGGGTTTTTCCGTACATTGTCAATTAAAAAAGCAGCCAGCTGTGCGTCCAGCTTGTGCAACTGTACTTTCAGGTTCAGTTTTTTGGTCAGCACCTTACGCATTTCGTCCAGCAGCATCATGTTCTGTATCTGGAACTCCATAACACCCGGGCGGTATTTATGCTCATTGTAACTGCCCTGTATCATTATCTTTTGTCCATTGGTCAGGAAGTTCCCGTAGAGCGCATAGTTATTCTCCCACAGCACTATTTCCATATTCCCGCTGTAGTCGTTCAGTATCATCTTACCAAACTTAGCCCCTTTCTTGGTGGTCATGTGCAGGGCATCGGTTACAAACCCTGCTATGCGTATGCTTTTCCCTTTCAGGCTTTCCACACTGGCAACAGGTGCAAGGCCGTAATTTTCCATTTCAAATTTATAGCCATCCAGCGGGTGTGCACTTATATATATACCCACCACTTCTTTCTCCTTATCCAGCAGTTCAGATAAGGTCCAGGGTTCGCAGGTAGGTATCAGAGGTTCCTTTACATCGGGCATCGTACTGGCTCCAAACAAGCTGTTGGTTGCCATAGATGCACTCGCCTGGAATTGGTTGCCAAAACGCACCAGCCGCTCCAGGCCCGTTACCGGATCTACAGCCGGCGCAAAAAAGTATTGCGCCCGGTGCAAATGTTTAAAGCTATCCATTGCCCCGGCAAGCACCAGGTTCTCTACAGATTTTTTATTTACAGTCCGCTGGTTAATGCGCTTCACAAAATCGAATATAGACGTGTATGGCCCATTGGCTTCACGTTCTGCTATCAGGTCTTCAACAGCCGCCTCGCCTACCCCCTTTATGGCATTCATTCCAAAGCGTACTACACCTTCATTTGTTACCGAAAAACCTTTAAGACTTTCATTTACGTCCGGCCCAAGTACTGCCAGCTCCATGCGCTGGCATTCTTCCATGTAAAACTTTATCTTTTCAATGTTGCCTTGGTTATTCAGTACCGCCGCCATAAACTCAGCCGGGTAATGTGCCTTTAAAAACGCAGTCTGGTACGCCACAAACGCATAGCAGGTGGAGTGCGATTTATTAAAGGCATACTGTGCAAATGCTTCCCAGTCGGTCCATATCTTTTCCAGTTTATCCTTCGGGTGCCCCTTTGCAGTAGCTCCTTCAATAAACTGGCCTTTCATTTTATTAAGTATAGCTATCTGCTTTTTACCCATTGCCTTACGCAGCACATCGGCATCGCCCTTACTAAACCCTGCTATCTTTTGCGATAGCAGCATCACCTGTTCCTGATATACGGTAATACCATAGGTATCACTCAGGTACTCTTCCATTTCAGGAAGATCATACGTAATAGGCTCCAGGCCGTGCTTACGCTTCACGAAGTTCGGTATATATTCCATTGGCCCCGGACGATACAGGGCATTCATGGCTATCAGGTCATCCAGCTTATCTGGCTGCAGCTCGCGCAGGTACTTTTGCATACCCGCACTTTCAAACTGGAAGGTAGCATTGGTATCTCCCTTGCGATACAGCTCATACGTCTTGCTGTCATCAAGCGGTATAGTATCAATGTCTATATCTACTCCATGGTTGCGCTTAATTAGGGAAAGCGCATCCCTTATAATGGTAAGGGTTTTCAGCCCCAAAAAGTCCATTTTAATAACGCCGGCGTTCTCAATTACGTTACCCTCATACTGCGTAATAAGCAACGATATATCCTTGGCGCTGCACACAGGTATCAGCTCTGTAAGGTCGCGCGGGGCTATTATGATACCTGCAGCGTGTATACCCGTATTGCGCACGGAGCCTTCCAGCTTTTCGGCACTCCTCAGCACATCGCCGTGCAGGGTATTTTGCTTATATATTTCACGCAGGCGGTTCACATTTTCCATGTCCTCACCACCGAGTCCTTCTTTTGTTTCCAGCCCGCCATCACCTTTTATATCGGCATGTAGCAAGCGTTTCAGTACTATACCAGGTTTGTCAGGTACTAGCTTTGCAAGTGCATTGGCATCACTTAGGGGCAAGTCAAGCGCCCTCGATACATCTTTGATACTCATTTTGGCAGCCATGGTACCATAGGTCACAATATGTGCCACCTGGTTCTTACCATACTTTTCCACCACATAGTCTATCACCTTCTGGCGCCCTACGTCGTCAAAGTCCGTATCTATATCGGGCATGCTCTTACGGTCCGGGTTCAGGAACCTTTCGAACAGGAGATTATACTTAATGGGATCTATATTAGTGATACCCGTACAATACGCAACCACCGATCCGGCGGCCGAGCCACGCCCGGGACCTATAAATACACCCATATCACGCCCGGCCTTAATAAAGTCCGATACAATAAGGAAGTAACCCGCAAACCCCATCTTGTTGATCACCGAAAGCTCAAAGTTGATGCGCTCTTCTACTTCAGGTGTTATGTCAACATATCGTTTCTTTGCCCCCAGCCACGTTATGTGCGCCAGGAAGGCATTCTGATCATTATTAAACTCTGGGGGCACCACAAAGTGCGGCAGTAAGATGTCGCGCTCCAGTTTCAGGGGCTTTATCTTATCCACTATCATCTGGGTATTCTCTATTGCCTGGGGTATATCGGCAAAGAGGGTGCTCATTTGTTGGGTGTTCTTAAAAAAGAACTGGTCATTATAAAACGCAAAGCGACGGTCCTTCATCACCGTATCGTCTTCACTAAAATCTTTAAAAGAAGGGGTACTTTGCTTTTCACCGGTATTTATACACAGCAATATGTCATGGGCATTATAATCCTCCTGCTCTACATAGTGGCTATCATTGCTGGCTATTATAGGCACATTGTATTTTTGCGCAAAGCGCATCAGTACCTCGTTTACCTTTATCTGGTCAGGAATATCGTGGCGCTGCATCTCTACATAATAGTCTTCGCCAAACAGGTCCAGCCACCATTTAAATGCTTTTTCGCCTTCTTCCTCTCCTTTCTTCAATATAGTTCTTGGCACTTCGGCACCAAGGCAGCAGGTAGTAGCTATAAGTCCTTCGTGGTGTTTCAGTACAAGCTCCTTATCTATGCGCGGATATTTGCCATACATCCCCTCCAGGTAGCCCATACTGCAAAGCTTCACCAGGTTCTTATACCCTATCTCATCCTTAGCTAATAACAACTGGTGAAAACGAACATCCTTATCGTCTTTTGAGAATTGACGTTTAAAACGGTTCTCTACCAGGTAAAACTCACAACCAACTACCGGCTTCACAGCAGGTACCAGTATATCCTTACCATCTTCGTTCTTACCAACACTTATGGTGTTCTTCCATGCTTCAGCTACAAACTGAAACACGCCAAACATGTTACCATGGTCTGTTATAGCCATAGCAGGCATACTATCTTTCCTGGCTTTATCATAAAGCTTGGTGATGTTGGATGCCCCATCGAGCAGGGAAAACTGGGTATGATTATGTAAGTGCGAAAACTTCACGATGCCGGTCTGAGATTAAAGAATTATGTCTTAGAAAATACTTAGAAAGTATTTGAAAAGTATTTACAAAGTAACAGAAAAAGAGCCGGTTTAAGGATGCAAGTTATCCACCTGTGTTTATAATCGTGAACCTAGTTTGCTATATTTACATTACAACAAAAGCAACTTTGAAAGCTGTAATTATCGTCATATTATTACTAATAAGTACTCCCTTGTATGGACAACCTGATAAGACATTGTTCCAGCCAAATAACAGGGGGCTTTTAGACTGGACCTACAACGATTTTGTAAAAAATAATATAACCGGATTTGAGGCTTATTCTATGGATACGGCAAATAGTATAATTACATCCAGAAAATCACTTCGTCAGAAATTAGAAGTGGATACAATACAGCACACACTTACGGGATATCGCGGAAATTATTCCACTTGGGTTTGGTCACCTCTGCTTAGTATATCTACTGTAAAGGGTTACTATTTTAGAAATTGGTATAACAGCAATGGCGATATAGTCCTTGAAGTAAAATGTAGCCTTCCTTTGCAATATCTAAACGAAAATAAACAGCCGAATAAAGAAGCCAATTTTTTAAGAATAGATTCTATAAGGTATTTTTATACTGACACCCTATTATTAAAAAAGCTTGAAAAGTTCTATTTTAGAACATTGATAGCTTATAAAAAAATAATTGATACCGCCTATTTGGACGATATTTTCACTACAGAAGATTTATATACTTATAACGAAAAGAAACTGCAGTCAGTTCATTACAAGAATAATGATAGTGTACTATCCCATAAATGGAATCTTACAATCGATACTTTTTACAGCCCAAATAACAAGTGGAATTTTTACCGTCGATCTTACATTTACGAGAAAAAAAAGTACGATCATAACTTTAAAATAGCTGAATCAGCTAAGTACACAGATAGTGGCAAAATAGATAAAATAGAAAAATTCAGCTATGACAGCAGTAATAGACTTTCCGGGAAAATAGCTGAAAGTTCTTTTTTAGGAAAGAGGGCTTGGGACTCGATATTATATAAATATGACGACACAACTCTGGCAGAACTTTATACATTTAGTTCTTATTCCCCAGGCAAATATCGAGAGAATTGGCAGAAATATAATGGGACTGGCTTGCTGCTAAATTCATTTACAAGATCGATAGAAGGATGGGAGGCTAATATCGCATATTCGTACGAATATGATACGTATGGACGAATATCATCCAAAACATATAATGGAGCCAACAATGATATAAATAAATGCTTCTACCAATATAACGATAAGGGGTATCTAAAATCTTATACACATACCCTTAATGACAGGACAATACAATACTTTGAATACAATTATTATTACTAACGGCCAGCCTTTTCGTTGTTACCGTCAAAGTAAAGTATATCAATACTATGATTATGCGTTTGGGTACTTACATGCTGCATACTCTTCACCTCCGGAAATAGCTTCCGTAAAGAATCCTGAGTGTCTGGATATTCGCTCACATTGATCACTGGCATATGATATTCTTTCGAAAACATGGTCAATCTTCCACTTTCATCCTTTATATTACGGTCCGCATGTATTAGAAATGTAACGATCTCCTGTTTTCGCGGGTCAAGCTCCCTTATAAAGTATCCATTCCAACTGCTGTAATTAATAATATAACCGCCTCTGCTATTCAGGCTGTCCAGATCATGGTATATTTCCCCACTAAGGTCAGACGAGTTATTAATGATCGGTTTTGAAAATACAACCAATAGCAGGCTAACCATACTGTAAACCAAAAACAGGTTATTAATACGCTTGTACACTATCGGTTTTGTCTGCTCCACACTAAACACCATAGCCAATATCGGCACCCATATAAAAACATAGTGATGTCCCAATCGGGTACTGCCAAACAATACAAAAGTCACAACTAGCGACAACAAGCTCAGTAACAGTAATATCTGCCGGCCACGCGGGGCATTTTCCAGACGCGTCCCGATCTTTCTATACTCAAGCAAAACAATCACTACTATTCCTCCCGCTGCCACACAAAGCCAAAACCGCAGGCTGTTATAGACCATAAACACGTTCCGGTTCGCATAGTAGGGAAAATCCAGGTACCTAAAAAACGCCAAAAACACATACCACCGTTCCTTTACAGCCGTTGTCAGGTTGGGCAACAGAGCCCTATTAGCACCTATAACACTTGTTATATAAAACAAAGTATTGTCTGCCCCACCCTTAACAGTTGAAAACAACAACACAGCGCCTAGCACTGCAAACAAAGCCAGCGAAACCATTAAATACTTCAGGTTTTGCTTTAGTATAGTTACAGACAAATATTCCTCCGGCAGCAATGCCACCGCAAACAACAACACACCAGGAAATAAGTACACGAAAAATACTTTATCCTCCAATGCTATAAACCATAACAGGCTCAGTAATACTGCGAACAATACCTTTCTGTTTGAACTTATGGAAGTCACCAGTTTTCTAAGAAAAATTGCAGTCAGCGGGTAAGCCAGCAACGCCATTTTAACAGGCCCACCATCGTGCAATACCTGCATTACCAGCGGAAAAAAGCACAGCAATATCAATATGCTGTTCCACGAGTATTGCCCAGCCTTTTTAAACAACCAGCAAAACAACAACCAGAACAATATAGAATAAACAGTATTAGATATGCCATAAGGCAACAACCTGTAAAACGGATAGTATAACAATGATGAAGTATTACCTATGTATGCATAGCTCATCCTGTACTTAAAGTGATTGAGTATGTAGATCACATACTGTTCATACCCGTCATTGTAAGTATTGTATTTAAATATCGGCTTCAGGTAAGACAGCGAATTGAACTGCACATATTCATCCATATGCGGGTTTACAAAAAAGCCAATAACTATTATCAGCCCTAGTGCAAACAACACCTGTATACCACGGTATGCATTCTGCTGCGTCACAAGCTATACAGCAGTTTTCCTTTTCGCAACCACAAAGCCAAGTAAAGCAAATGGTATATATACCAGAGAACTGGCTACTCCAAACCACAACGGGTGCGGCAACATAACAAGGTTTACTATGCCGGCCAACATCAATAACAAACCTGTTACTACCGGTGGGTTATTAGTGCTACGCCCCGAAACCAAAGTGGCCACTATCCCACCTACAAGGCTGGCAAAAGCATAATTAGCTATCAAAGCCAGAAAGAAATTCATGGGCATTTGGCTCATCATCGCAGCAACAGCAACCTTATCCTTTACATCTATAGGCGGGTGCGGAAATTGCTTGTCTATCACCACCTCCCCTACAGCTATCATTATCATAGCAGCAACGGCTCCTATAGCAATGCCTATCCTGTTTTTAGTAACACTCATTTTGTTTGATTTATTTGCACAAGATAATGATACGTTGGCAATTCTATTTTGTCTTGATTATCTATGACCATTATCGGAATATCTCTACTTTTCTTGGCCAATAAGGTGATCTATCTCATCGGGCATGTCTTTGCGTCTTGTCTTAATATTGTGTTGAAATATATCTACCTGCAATAAATTCAGGTCGACAGTAAAAATTAAGACTATTCGTCATATATTTTATAACTTTCATGACAATGTTTCCATTTATCCTGAATTGGAACATTTTTTATGCATAGTATAAAAGGAGAAAACAAGCTATATGAACTTAAACAACTTTACCATAAAAGCCCAGGAAATTGTGCAGCAGGCACAACAACTGGCTTTCAACAACCAGAATCCAAACATAGAAACTGCGCATCTTTTAAAAGCCTTAATAGACGATAAGGATGGGCCTATTTCTTACCTGCTTAAAAAGAACAATGTAAATATTGGCTTCGTCAGCAACAAGCTCGATGAACAGCTTAAACGCTTACCCAAAATGCAGGGTGGCGAACCGGGTCAAAGCATCAGCCGTGACCTTAACAATGCCATACTGCGCACTGCCAATATCCTCAAATCATTTAATGATGAGTTTGTTACACCCGAACATTTACTGGTAGCCTTGCTGCAGGTAAATGATGAAAGTGGAAAAATATTGAAGGATGCAGGTCTTACTGAAAAAGGATTAACTGCTGCAATTAAAGAACTACGCAAAGGCAGTACTGTAAACTCTCAAACGTCCGATCAGCAGTACCAAAGCTTACAACGCTATGCCAAGAACCTTAACGAGCTAGCCCGCAATGGCAAGCTTGATCCCGTTATTGGTCGCGACGAAGAGATACGCCGCACACTGCATATCTTATCGCGTAGGTCTAAAAACAACCCAATACTTGTGGGTGAACCGGGTGTGGGTAAAACAGCGATAGTTGAAGGCCTAGCCCATCGTATTATAAACGGCGATGTACCCGATAACCTCAAATCAAAGATCATATATGCGCTCGACATGGGCAGCCTCATGGCTGGCGCTAAGTACCGTGGCGAATTTGAAGAACGGCTTAAAGGCGTTATTAAAGAAGTATCAGAAAGCGAAGGCGAAGTAATACTCTTTATAGATGAGATACATACCCTTATAGGTGCAGGAGCTATGGAAGGCGCAATGGACGCAGCCAACATACTGAAACCCGCTCTTGCTCGTGGCGAGCTCAGGGCGATAGGTGCTACTACGCTCAATGAATACCAGAAATACTTCGAAAAGGACAAAGCCCTCGAAAGGCGTTTCCAGAAGGTATTTGTTGATGAACCAAGCGCAGAAGATGCTATATCTATATTAAGAGGATTGAAAGACAGGTACGAGAGTCACCACAAAGTGCGTATTAAAGATGAGGCTATAATTGCTGCTGTTGAGCTATCTCAGCGCTACATTACAGATCGCTTCCTGCCCGATAAAGCTATTGACCTTATAGACGAAAGTGCAGCTAAACTGAAGCTGGAAATGAACTCAATGCCTGAAGAACTGGACGAACTGGAACGCCGCATTCGCCAGCTTGAAATAGAAAGAGAAGCGATAAAACGTGAGAATGATGAACCCAAGATCAAAGAACTGGGTCAGGAAATTTCAAGCCTTAGTATAGAACGTGATACCCTCAAAGCCCGTTGGTTGGAGGAAAAGGATTTTGCTGATCAGATCAACAATATAAAGACCAATATAGAGCACCTTAAGCTGGAAGCTGAACAAGCCGAACGCGATGGCGAATATGGTAAGGTTGCCGAGATTCGCTATGGTAAGATCAAGGCTGAAGAGGCTAAAATACAAGAGCTTTCTGCGCAGCAAGACACTATAGAAGGCTTGCACAAACGCCTGCTAAAAGAAGAAGTAGACGCCGAAGATATTGCCCAAAACGTCGCCAAAGCAACCGGAATACCGGTTCAGCGCATGCTGCAGGGCGAACGCGAAAAACTGTTGCACCTCGAAGACGAACTGCACAAACGTGTGGTTGGTCAGAACGAGGCCATAGAAGCAGTTTCAGATGCTATACGCCGTGGCCGTGCCGGGTTGCAGGATCCACGCAAACCTATAGGTTCCTTCATATTCCTGGGTACAACCGGGGTAGGTAAAACCGAGCTGGCAAAGGCGCTCGCAGAGATATTGTTCGATGACGAAAGTATGATGACCCGCATAGACATGAGTGAGTACCAGGAAAAGCACAGCGTAAGCAGGCTGGTAGGTGCCCCTCCGGGATATGTAGGTTACGATGAAGGTGGTCAGCTTACAGAGGCTGTACGCCGGAAACCATACTCCGTTGTGCTGCTCGATGAAATAGAAAAAGCACATCCTGATGTGTTTAATATCATGCTGCAGGTATTGGATGATGGACGTCTTACCGATAACAAGGGCCGTGTGGTGAACTTTAAGAATACCATCATCATCATGACCAGCAACATGGGCAGCCAGGTGATACAGGACAACTTTGCAGACCTGCAAGGCAAGGATATAGAAACCGTAGTTGAAAATACAAAAGCCCAGGTACTCGATTTGCTGAGACAAATACTGCGTCCTGAGTTCCTGAACAGGATCGATGATATCATCATGTTCCATCCGCTCATGCGTAAGGAAATAAAGGGCATCATCCGCATACAACTGGAAAACCTGCAAAAGCAGTTGGCCCAGCAGAACATCAACCTCCAGTTCACAGACTATGCACTCGATTACCTCGTCGATCGTGGCTTTGATCCACAGTACGGTGCTCGTCCACTGAAAAGGGTGATACAGAAAGATATCATCAATATGCTCAGCAAAAAGATCATAGGCGGTGAACTGGATAAAACCAAGCCAGTACTGATAGATGTTTTTGACGGTGTGGTGGTAATGCGTAATGAAACACCGATCACAGAAGGATCAGCTCAAAAATAACTACGAATAACATAAATGTAAAACGCCAGCTTGTAAACAAGCTGGCGTTTCTATTTGTATGAGAATTTGTTTTGTTTATTCTTTAACCAGTTTCTCAACCTTCAGCAATACATTGTCCGCATTGTAAATACGCACCAGGTACATACCTGTTGCCAGGCTGCTGATGTCTATAGTCTTAACATGTGCAGATTGCAATACAGTACGTCCATCGATGGTTGTGATCATTGTGCTCACATCTACCGCCGATTTAATGTTGATAACAGCAGTGGCAGGATTAGGATACAAACTTACTTGCGCAGCCTGTGCAGCTATATTTGCAACCCCTGTAGAAGGTAGTGTTACAGCATATGAGATAGAATAACGCGTGCAGCCTGTAGTGTCAGATGCGCCTAAATAGTAGGTACCGCTAACAGTAGGTGTAAAGCAACGCGCAGTATCGCCAGTTATTACGCTTCCGTTCATATACCATTGGTAGTGAGCATAACTGGTCACAGAGCAGAAAGTACCACTATTAACATCTAGTGTGGGCACAGGGATAATAATAGCAGTCAAATGAACTGGTGACGAGGTGCTAATGCAGCCATCGGTACCGGTAGCGCTTAAAGTATAGTTACCAGAATCAGGTGCTACGTAAAAACTGTTGGTTGCTCCAATGATGTTTGCATTATTCAGGTACCATTGGTAATTATATCCTGTCAACACGCCATAGTTTGATGTTAGGGAAACTGTATTGCCCCAGCAGAATGGATTAGCGCCATTTACTGTTACTACCGGTGTTGCTGGTGATGGGTTAACTGTTACATTCACAGAAGCTGATGCGGTACAACCACCAGTACCCACTACCAGCAATGAATATGTACCACCTGTTCTTGCTATGTAGGTTTGATTACCTGCGATAAGGCCCCCATTCAGATACCATTGAAAAGCATTGTTAGTACCTGTCACAGCTGTCAGTATTACACTGTCACCTGAGCAAAAAGTAGTAGGTCTCGTAACTGTAATGTCAGCTATAGCACCAACCGTCAACGTAGCCGCAGATGAAGGGAGTGGCGACTGGCAACCACCGGTAACTACTACACGGTAGTTATATCCATCCATTGCCGCGCTAACAGTATTGATGGTAAGTGTTGTTGTATTTACACCAATATAAGCAGTGCTGTTGGCCAGGTTAGTAAACCCGGACCCTGAATCTACCTGCCATTGGTAAGTTAATCCGTTACTGTTGGGTGTAAATGAGATGGTAGCAGTATTACCAATGCACGCTGTAACACTTGCAGGCTGTACACCAATCACCGATGGTGAAACAGGGATAGAGAACGCTGTGCTTACATTAGTAAGTTGTGTATTAGAGCACGAGTCTTGCAGGCGATAGTAAACAGATGTAGCTAAAGGTGGTGTAGTATACGTAAGCGATGTAGCGCCGGCAACATTGGTAAAAGTGCCGGGAGTACCAGATGTTGAAACTTGCCATTGGTAGTAAATGCCATTTGCAAAATTCACATTATCTACTGCAGTTAAGGTTTGTGTTGCATTATTGCATAAGTGGCCAGAAATAGCTGGTGTAGTAATAGTGGGCACTCCGGGAGTACCATTGCATGGCGGCAGTATAATGTTGAGTGTATAATCTTCAGCTTCACCATAATTAGCGGTACCGCAGGCACCTATATTTTGAAAGTAACCCACACGCGCCCTCAGCCTCGTATTACCGGCTGTAGCAGTTGCAGGTATTGTAATGCTAGAGCTATAAGTAGTATCGTGTGCCGAATTTGCTCTAAAAGCTATTTTACTCAGCATTTCGCTGGCATCAAAAACATTGTTATGATTCAGATCCACCCATACATAAACAGTATCACCTGCGTAAGACGGGCCTATTGTAATAGAAAACGGGTAAGAGTTACCAGCCATCAGCGTTGTAGAAATACTGGTAAAATTGGTATAGCCGGTATTAGTAGCGCCAGTGCAGAATACAGAGGAATTGTTGATGGTATTGAGGGTAAAATTATTTATCGTTTCATCGCAGTTAAGGGCTGCTGGCGTACAATATTGGGCAATAGCCTTATTACTCCCTATGCAGAATGACGCAATGGCAATGGCAACGGTAAAAAGTTTTTTCATTTGTAGCATGATTAAGTCGTAAGCATTTATACATACCATTTTGCCTGCCGTGAAACGCGGAAATGCACAAAATATGTATCAATATAACAATCCTAATAGCAATGATACAAATTAAAAACCTTATTCACAATAGCATTGTGTGCAATTATTCTTGCTTTTTATATCTTTTGTCATCCATATTGATTATTATCAATAAGAGAGGGTACACGTAAACTTAACGCGTTCCCTTTTCTGCGCCAGTACATGCCAATTACCATCATAATCTATAGATGTCGGCAATAGCCTGTTGCCTATACGGGCCGTGCGTACTTTCATATGTACATCAAAATCATAAAGCAGGGTATGGTACGATAGCGAGTAGTTCCTTGCCACTATCGAATAATCACTTTTCCTGAACCAGGTAGTCAGTTCATTAAAGACCACATCATCTGCCGCTTCTGGCTTTGGCATAACATTAAACACATAACACTCTTCCCCATCAAATTCCTCCGATGAAAGATGAAAATCATATTTCCCAGCCTCATCCGCATCAAAAATAGATGCTTTATTTCCTATAAGTGGTACACCCGTTATCTTCGATCCCGGGTTAAATATCAGCTGCTTCAACCTGTATTTATTCTTTTCAATACTACCACTCCCCTGCTCTTCCATCGATCCGGCAACTACATCACTATTGTTACATACAGTGTCTCTTGTAAAGAACAAGTAGTCATATAAGGCGGCAGTATAGTAAGTATAATCTCCATTCTTCTTATAAAAATCCCCGGTTGTATGGCGGTCAAAGGTTTGCATACTGCGACATGTCTTAAAAACATGTTGCACCGTTTTACTGCGCATAGAAGCCACTATATCATTATCACTTCCATAAATGCGTATGTCATTTTGGGCGGTATACGGCAATATGCGTATGCTTTTAAACGCCTTATAAAAGGTGGTATCGGTCTGTATCTTTTTTATAAATTCCCGCACATCCCACCCTCCACGTGCGGCTCTTACCACAACTGTGTCCATGCTCACAGGAGTATTAAATATACTTGCTGTGTCATACCGTTGAGCTCGCACATAAGTTGCTGTCAGGCACAACAAAAACGACATGCACAGCTTATTCATTTTTCAAGCGTGCATTTAACAAGGCTTCTGCAAGTATCATATCTTCCGGGGTAGTCACTTTCAGGTTGCTGCGCTCCCCTGCTACCAAGTACACTTCATTGCCATATGCCTCTGCAACAGTAGCCTCATCTGTAAATAGTGTTGAATATTCCTGGGCAAAAGCAGGCAAGATAATGCGGGACAAAAAGGTTTGGGGTGTCTGTATGATCCGCAGTTCTTCCCGCGATACGGGATCGCTGCCGCCCGACCGCACCATACGAATACTGTCCGTAACCGGAATTGCCGGGATAGCGCTGCCCTTTTCTAAAGCCTGTGTATAACACGCATGTATAAGTTGCTTCGAAACCATGGGGCGCACTCCGTCATGTATAAAAACAACGGCCTCCCCGTGCACTTTTTTCAATCCATTTTGCACGCTGTGATAGCGTGTTTCACCTCCATTTACAACCGTAATATTTGCTGAAGAAGGAAACAATTCAAGCAACGAAGTCGTGTAGTATTCGTGGCCATTCGGCAAAACAAGTATGATCTTTATATCTGTAAAAGCCTCCAGGAAGGCCGCTATACTGTAGTATAGCACGGGCTTGCCACTCAGTAACAAGAACTGTTTAGGCACAGCACTCCCCATGCGAGTACCACTTCCCCCTGCTACTATTACTGCATATTTATCGACTTCCGGCATTCAATATTGCATTTTAAACTATAACCATTAATGCACCTCATGCATCAATTTTCTTACCAATGGGGATATGGCTATCAGCACAACACCTGCAATAAGTGCGTAAATAGATAACTGTTTATACCCCTCTGTATATGACATTAATTTTTCCGTCAGGCTGGCTTTTTCATTTACTGTTGCCATACCTGCACCCAATATACCTGCCGCATACTGCCCATACGCACTCGCAAGGAACCACATCCCCATCATGACTCCATGCATTGGTTTTGGTGCAAGCTTAGTCATTATGGATAGCCCTATGGGAGACAAACACAGTTCACCAAGCGTAATAACAAGGTAGGCCAAAGTAAATACGTCAAGCGACGTTTTACCACTAGCATCTGCAAAGAACCTGGTATAATAAAAGACATAGAAGGCAAGGCTCAAAAACAAGAAACCCAATCCAAATTTCACAACCGTATTGGGTTCAACCTTCCTCCTGTTAAGCCACAGCCATAGCAAACCAATAACGGGGCTAAGCAATATCACAAATAATGAGTTAGAAGAATTATTGATCACATTTGGGTCAATATGCAACCCTATTACCTTGTCGTTCAGGTTATGATCTGCAAACAAACTAAGTGAGCCACCCGCTTGTTCAAAAAAGGCCCAAAAGAAAATAGAAAATATTACAAATATCATCGCCGCCAGCAGCTTCTGGCGCTCAATCTTGTTATACTTCAAGGTTTCATATACTATATAGGCCAGTGTAAGCGGGCCCACAGTGTACATAAACATGTCTGTATAATTAGAATTAGAAACCAGTAACAATATCAAAGGCAACACAAGTAGCGAACCTGCATAAACCATCATATCATATACTTTTATTTTGGCGTCAGAAACTTTACCTAAAAGTGGCGACAACCCTATTGGCCCTAACGTGCGTTTAGTAAAAATAAAGATCAACAGGCTGATGGTCATTACAATTCCAGCTAGCGAAAATGCAATATTCCATGAATAATGCTTACCCAACCACACGCACAACGCACCACCAAACAAAGCCCCGATGTTTATTCCGGAATAGAAAAGACCAAACCCCGCATCGCGCCTGGGATCGCCTGGCTTATAAAGACTTCCCACCATCGTCGAAATATTAGGCTTAAAAAAACCCGTACCAACAATAGTAAAACTGATACCTATATAAAAGAATTTCACTGGGGAAGTAGCCAGTATAAAACTGCCAAGTATCATCAGGAACCCACCCCAGAATATAGACTTTCTGAAACCTAATATCTTATCTGCAAATAAGCCGCCCACAAATGCAAGCGTATAAACAAATGCCTGCGTAGCGCCATATTGCAGGTTAGCAGCCTTTTCAGACAACAACAGCTTATCTACCATAAATATGGTAAGCATACCGCGCATACCATAAAAGGAAAACCGTTCCCACATCTCCGATAAAAAGAGATACCAAAGCTGTTTGGGATATTTACCTTTAAAATCCTGTATCTGGTCTAGTGTTATTGATTGGTCGGTAGCCATTAATAAGCAATTAAGACCCTAAAATAAGGGTATTTTTACTTAGTGGTGTAGATTTAGATGGCTACTATATATTCTTGCGCAGAAATTCTGCAAGTTCCATGGGCTCTATATTTTTCCTTACTATCACTCCATTTTGGTCTAGCAGGAAGTTGGCAGGAGTAAAATTTATAGATAGGCGATCAGCATTCTTACTATCTGCATCCAAATACTGAGGCCAGTTGATTTCCTTTTGTTTTACTATCTCTTTCCATAGCTCTATATCCGTTGTTGCGTCTGTAGATATTCCTATTATCTCAAAACCCTTGTCCCGATAGGTATCATATATATTCTTGAACGTAGAAAATTGTGCTATACAGGGGTTGCAGTGACTAAACCAAAAATCAATAAGTGTGTATTTATTCTGTTTATTTACTTGTGGTGCCACAACAGGTATATTATGAATGTCAGACAATTGAAGCTGGGGGAATATACCACCAACTGAAGTGCATTTTGCTGCCTGTATCTGTTGTGCAATTATTTTTCCGGTGTGCGTATTTCTTAGTTCAGGCGCAAGAGCAGTGTACACCGTATCATAAACAGGTCGGTATCCAAAATTCACATAAGAGACTAGCGCCCATAAAGCAATATAAGAGTCGGGATAACTCCTTGCATACTGTAGCAGTGTACCTTTATTTCTTATTGCCGTAAAATACCGTCCCCTATATTCATCCATGCTTTTGTTTACAATCTCAGGTGTTACTCTTAGAGAATCCCTGTTGCAGGTCACTTTATTCAGCCCGGCATTAACAAAAAAGATCCCTGATAAGTATCTCACCTGACCATATACCTTCAGACCCAACAAGTATGCAGTAGGATAAGAAATAGAATCACTAAAGGTGAATTTCCCATTTACAACCTGGGTCTCCAGGTTGGTCTTAAAGGGATAATATGATTCATAAGGCACTACTGGCATCAACACCATATTACCCTTATCCACATTAATTGTACCCTGTAGTGTAAATGTTGTAGTTTCTTGCGCGTAACTACTTTGCAGCAACAATATGCATACAATCAGTATACTTAACTGTTTATGCAACCCAGACAAATGAAATGACGACATATTATTACACAGCTTAGCTATGCTTTGTAACACAATTTATGATTTTTATGCTAAACCCTTCGGTTGTGCAGTTACACCATCAACTCGGCACGCTATAATCTATTTTCCCATGCTTTTCATTCAGCCATACATTCTCAAAATTCCATGCAACTTGCTCCTTAAATTCAAACTTACGCTCTGGGCATTCGATTAGCGAACAAAGGTGGCACTGGTAAGGCATGCACCCATCTATATGTATAAAAAACTCTACCTTATCGCCAAAGTGCGATCGTATTAATGTTTCCAGTTCATGGATCTCCTTTTCTGCATCTGCTACAAGATAATACCAGGGTATGGTCATATGCGTATCCACATGCATCACATCTCCATATTGTATCACACGCAGGTTATGCAGATCCACCCACTGCGGCTTGCGGTGAAGCTGCAAAAAATCTATAACTTCTTTAAGTAGTTTTTCATCTGCTTCATCCATTATACCTGCCAAAGATTTCCGCAAAACTTTGTATCCCGTTACTATAATGATCCCTGCAAATATCAAAGCTATTACACTATCCAGCCATAGCCACTTTGTCCATATGATCAATAGTAAGCCAATAACAATACCAATGGTAGCATAAGCATCCGACATAAGATGATTGCCTGCTGCTTCAACTACTGCCGACTTATGCTTCACCCCTGCTTTAAGGGCATAACGCCCCATCAGGTAATTAACAAAACCAGTCATGCATACCAGCATCACCCCTATATCTAGTTTATGCAATTGGTGCACCTCCAATAGCTGATGCACTGCCTGGTATATAATTAATAACCCAGCTATACTAATTAAGGCCCCTTCTACCGCAGCCGAAACGTATTCAGCCTTACCATGCCCGTAAGGGTGATCACGATCCCTCGGTTTAGCGGCGAGGATAATGCTATACAAACCTATAAAACCTGATACTACGTTAGCTATGCTTTCCAGCGCATCGGTAAGTATGGTAACAGAATGGGTGAGATAGTAAGCCAGTAACTTACCAAGGAACAAAACAACCGAGAGAAAGGCTATTTTATACTGTATGCGTATAGTGATGTTCTCTTGTTTCAATATGAAGCGTAAATACGGTGCAATATATGTTTAGATGCCGTAAAAAGGCACATTAAATTATCAACATCTTACACTATCCGCCGCACATAGCTCGCAGTGAGAGCCGATAGCCCACCAACTAATGCCCCAATTAGTGCAGTAACCGCAATAAACCACGGATACCCTGGTAAGTTAAACACGCCTGCCATACGCCCAGACAAAACATGCGCGTTCGCGCTATCTCTCCACAGCGCTATACATAACCAGCTAAGGCCGACCCCAAGAAAACCAGACAAGAAAGACTCGGCCGGTTTTGCACGGGTAAACCCCATTACCATGAAGGCAACTACCGCGATCATCCACCATGCCCATATCCATTCTGCGTAGGCAGAAATAACCGCGATCAATAAAACATGTAACAGGAACCGCATCTTATTGTGGATTAAAGTTAATCGTAAATTTTGCCTTATCTGCTGCTTGCTGTGCTGTATTGGCAAAGAACTGCAAACGATAGTACTTGCCACTTACCCAATTATTTACAAAATCAGCATAATACTGGCTTCCAGGATTACCCGACTGCCCACCCGGATATACTGCATAAGCCTCTATTTCCTTACCCATCTGCACTACCATACGCCACGATGGTGCATGATCACTCTTTGCTGCGTTCACCACATTACCCCAGCCTCCTATCTTTAAGCCGGGCACACTAAATGCAGGTAATTTCGTAAGATGTTTAATACTCGTATTCTTAACCTTGTACCATTCAAGTCCGGTAGTGGCTTCCAGTTTCTTTAGGCTGTCTGTAGTTTTTTGATAACTAAGCTGCACTACCTCTTCAAATGTGCCTATACCATTCCCCTTTCCGCAATAACTGTTTATTTCCCTTGATTGTATTAGTTGCATGGTCCGTTCCGGCAAGGGCCACAGGTTATCAGGTACATTTTTAAAATGTTCTTCCCACAATCCCGCATACAGGTAGTTCCACCACACCTGGAAAATGGTGGCAGCTTTACTTTCCGCTTCCAGTCTGCAGTTCCAGTTCTTTAGCTTTTGTGTGTATTTATCATTTACAAACGAAATATTTGCAAGCATCACAGGCAGCATATTTGCCGCTAATATAGAATAGGTGTCGTTCTGCAATGCAAACATATCCTGTACAGTAGCTTTATGCATAGTATCAAGCACCTGGTTAATGCGCCATGCCCTAAACTCATAGAATGTACCATTATAGTAATAAGGATAAGTACTGTCCGTTACCGACTGATTGGCTGATGCAAGGTATCCCTGCCCGGGGTTAAGCGCATGCGGGTTCTCTCGCATGGGTATCAGCTCCTTCCAAAGGCCTGCGCTGTCAGCACCATTCATAATATATCGGCCCTGTTCCTTCCATTTATTTACAAACTGACCTTGCCCCCACAGCGCAATGTTGCCTGCCCTATCAGCATAGGCCATGTTCTGCGCAGGACATTCAAAATGCATTATTGCATCTACAAATTCGGTATAGTTTGTTGCACGGTTAAGCAGATAAATACTGAGCAACTCACTTGTAGCCCGGTGTGCCATCCAGCACATGGCTAGTGGTTTTTGTAATCCTCCCGGACCGTGGTAGTTTTCATCATACAGCACAGGCCCTTGTATAGTGTACCGTACCGTATCAACGTAGTCAGGCTTGTCTTTTATTTTGATTCGCTCTACCCGATTATCAAAACCAAGTTGCTTTCCTGCAAACCAATATTTGTCCTTGCCACCTGTTACTCTGTGCACTTCATAAAAATCCTTTACATCCCTGTAGTTGTTGGTAAAGCCCCAGGTAATGCTATCGTTAAAACCAATAACTACCCCAGGCGCTCCTGGCAACGATACCCCATACACATTCATTCCCGGGGCTTGCAGTTGTACCTCAAACCATAGCGATGGCAGGTTAATACCCAAATGTGGATCGTTACACAATATGGCTGCACCGCTTTGTGTACGGCTACCGCTTAGTACCCAGTTGTTACTTCCCTTTCCTTCATCACGCGGCTGCGCAAAATCCGACGCCTTAAAATGACTCCACACACTATCATTAGGTTGTGGTAAAGCAGTTAAAGACGGCGGGGCAAATACTGTACCCATCGGTATCACAGGTTTACTATCCTGTATCTTTTCAGGGTAAAGGGCCTTAAAGGTTGCTGCAGGCAGCATATCGCGCAGGTAAGTGAGCGGTATATCTTCAGTATAGCCTGTAAGATCATCTGCCATATATTTCAGCAGCAATGCGCTTTTCAGGTTGGTCCAAGGCTCTGGGGTAAAACCCATCAATTTGTATTCTAATGGTAGTGTTCTGTATCTTAACGTGGCTATATAACTATTAATACCTGCACTATAAGCATCCAGCATCAGCTTTGCACGCGGGTCAGCTTCTATAGCTTTTAGCGAATTTTCGGCTGCATATACCATTCCTTTCCGGCGTTGCAACCTGTCGTAGTTAAATCCTTTACTGCCTATAACTTCACTTACCCTGCCTGCTGCTGCCCTTGTTTCCATATCCATTTGCCATAGCCTGAAGATGGCATGGATATATCCTTCTATATAATAAACATCATAATCATTAGTTGCATGGATATGGGGCACCATCCGGCTATCCAGCCACACTGTTACCGGGTGTTGCAGCGATGCGCACTTTATGTTTTGGCTAAAGTCATAATTTACCGGTTCGGCATTTGCCAGGCAGCCTTGTACAGGATCCAACAGTCTGCCTATGGCAGGCAGTGAGCCCAATGTCTTATCTAATACCCACACCAAGATAATGGTAAGAATAACAAATACTATGGCCCGCAATACGCGCATGTTATACTTTTTAAACTGTAATTTTTCACCAATTACCCGTTGGCAGATCAATTGTGTAACCCTTGCCATTCTTTATGGTAAGGGAGTGACCGCGCATCCATGGGTTAAACCATTTTAACGTGCGGTAGGTTATGTTATGATCTATGCAAAACTGCTCCAGATCGGGTATAGTCTCTGTGACCTGTAGTTGATGCACACGGTATGGCTTGTATGCATCCGGTGGCATTACCACAAAGCCCACACTGGCAGCCTGCGTTATATAATATTTTAATGCTAGTATCCTGAACACATAGCGCATTGTTTCTTCTGCAAGTAGCAATTTGTAATAATCATTGCTGCGCTGGTAAGTAGCCTGGGTATTATACCCTGCCATACCGCAATTGTACGATGCTGCTGCCGCTGTCCAGCTACCAAACTTTGCATATGCTTCTTTAAAGTACATACAAGCAGCGTCTGTCGATTTTATTACATTATATCGCTCATCCACTTCATCATTAACTTCAAGCCCATAGCGGGGCGCAGTGTCTTTCATAAACTGCCAGAAACCTACCGCCCCTACTCTCGATGTTTGGTTGATCAAAGCACTTTCGGCTACACATAAGTATTTGAAATCATCTGGAATACCATTTGCCTTTAAGCGGTCTTCTATTTCAGGGAAGTACCTGGTAGATAGCCGGATGTCAGATAAAGTACTGATGATGCTATAATAATTATTCAATATCTCTCGGTCCAGTTGTTCACGTACATCCTGCCTGTCTAGTGGCACCTTCTCACCCGCAAACGACATAGATGTTGGACTTGGTGGTATAGACCATTTGTATTGCAACCTGCCATCCTGTTTTACATCTACAGAACTTTCACCAGTTTCACCTTTCCTGAAGGCAAAAATGCTGGCAATAAGCAAAACAGTGACAGCGCCACAAGACAACAATAAAAATGGCTTTTTAGATAATTTCTTCATTTGCTTCTTAATGACAATAAATTTAATGCTTATAGTTCGTAAAATAGCTGCTAGCTAACAATTATCATAAAAAATCCGGCAGAGAAAACTCTGCCGGATCTATTAGTAACAATAATCTTTTTTACTTGCTGCCACCGTTTATCACGTTCATCAGTTCATCCAGCTTAGGTTCAAGTATTATTTCAGTACGGCGGTTCCTTGCACGGCCTTGTTCTGTACCATTATCAGCAACCGGATCGTATTGGCTGCGTCCGCTGGCGATAAGGCGGTTTGGAGATACATAATAATCATCTATCAATACATGCGCAATAGATACGGCGCGTGCTGTGCTCAAAGCCCAGTTATCACCATACATTTTGTTGTGTATTTTCACACTATCTGTATGGCCTTCCACATCCACATTAATATTCTGGTTGGTATTTAGTACTGCTGCAAGTTTAGATAATGCGTCCTTACCCTTAGGGTTTACTACCGCACTTCCTGATGGGAAAAGCAGGCTTTCCTGCATACTTACATACACTTTACCATTTTTCATGGAAACGGTAAGTTCATTAGTATTAAAACCTACCAGGGCATCTGCTATTTTGCTGCGCAGCATTTCAGTATTTTTCTGTTGCTGGTCTATCAGGTTTTGCAGTTGTGCAAGCCTTTGGCGCTGGGCAGCTATCTGCTCTTTGCTCATATTAAGCTGGTTGGTTGCATTCTGGTTCATGTCGCCCAATGCGCCTACCTGGCCATTCAATTCGTCAATTTTATGGTTCATGCGGTCTATCTGTCCGCTTAGCATGCTTACGCTATCTTGTAGCTGCATAACATGTGTGTGCTGATTTTTAGCATCCATGCGTGCTGCTATGAACCTTCTTTTGGCTACGCAAGACGATAACATGGTTGCCGCCAGGAAGAGGCATGTGGCTGAATAAAAAGCTTTTTTCATAATCATGTGTGGTTTTCAAATGTTACTCGTAAAAATTGTGCCATCCTTTTATAAAACACAAAAGAGGTAATAGAAGCAATATTAAAATGAAAACCGAAAGAGACTTCTTATCACAGATTAACTTACCGTCATCTTTATCATCAACACCTGCTTGGTTCCATTATTTACCTTAAATCTTTCGTCCAATCGCATTCCCGCGATCCATACAATACGCTTTTGTGCTTCCAATACCCAAACTTGCTCTTTTTCATGCAGCGGTATTTTTTGATCAATAAAATACTTGCTCAGCTTCTTTTTTTTCATCTTCATACCCAGCGGGTAAAAATAGTCGCCAATGTGCCAGCGCCTCAGGATAATAGGAAATTCTATTTTACTCAGGTCTATACAAGCCAGGTCATTTTGCAGGGGCACTTCATCCGGTCTGTCCGTAATATCAAATGTAAAATCATGTTTATTAGTGCTAACAGTGCATGGGGCCGCTTCTATCACTATCATATCTGCCAGCTCCGTAGCTAATTGAGTAATGATTAGGAAGTCACGGTTCCGGATGATACGATGTGATTGCGACGCTACGTAGTGCCCACTTTCCGCATCCAGTAATTGCAATACGTGTGGCAGCTGTGTGGGCAAAAAACCAAATGGCGTCACCAGTTCATACAGCAATGTCTCTACTGGGGCAGACTTTTGCAACTTAAGGATAGGTATATAATAGTCATTTCCCCGTTGCTCTAGCAGGCGTTTACGCTCTTGTGTTACAGCACGATTGTAAAGTTGTTGTGCCTGCGCAAGCCTTCCTATGGTATCACTCACACTTTGTATCGCATTAGGAAACGACTGCTGCACAACAGGTAGTATATTCAATCGCACTGCATTACGCAAGTAGGCATCTGTAGCGTTCGATGCATCTTCTCTGTAAACTACACCCACTGCTGCAGCATAAGCTACAATACTATCCCTGGTAGCAAAAAGTAATGGCCGGATAATATTGCCATTGCGTTCAGGAATACCGTGCATACCATTCATACCAGTACCTTTAAACAGGTTCATCAGCAATGTCTCTACGTTATCATTAGCATGGTGTGCAGTAGCCAGCCTGCTGTAACCATGAATACTGCATATCTGTTCAAACCATTCATAGCGAAGTATGCGGGCGGTTTCCTGTGTACCTTTCTTCCACTCTTCGCACCATTTTTTGGTATCAAAACGTGTAGTATGAAACGGTATATTGTTTGTGTTACACCAGTCGCGCACAAGTTGTTCATCAAGATCGGCCTCTGCTCCACGTAATTGAAAATTACAATGCGCTACACCAAAATCAATACCCACTGCTGCAAATAACGTGGCCGTTACCATACTGTCTATACCTCCGCTCACACCCAGCAAAACGGGTCCATCAATAGCAAACTTCTTCCAGTTCTTTTTAAATTGTTCCTGTAGTTCCATTAGTAAACAAGGTCTTCATAAGCGCCCTGCAGTTCATTATATGTATGCATATCTTTGCCCGCCTTGGCCGCTTCCATTCCTTTTTCGTAAACTGGTATGGCGTCCTGTGGCAATCCTAAACGTTCCAGCAGCTTACCCAGATGGTAATAGGTAGCAATATATCCTGCATCAGTTGCAAGGTTATGTTCAAAAAGATTCCGGGCTGCTGTCTCATCACCCAGCTTCACATATTCAAGGGCAAGAGCATGGTTTAAAAAGCAATCATTAGGTGTTTCCTTCAAAAATGTTTTCAGTCGTTCTATCCTGTCACTCATTGTTTAGTTTCTGTACTGTAAAGTTAATAAACGCTACAGGAATAGCCTGTCTTTAAATGAAGAAAGACGGCATACACCGTCTTTCTCTAATATCAATACCTGGTATTATTATTTAGCTATCAGCAACCTGGTCTGTATTTTACCATTTGCATTATTGTCAATATACACCAAGGTATAAACACCATTTGCAAAACGGGATACATTAATAGTTTGTACCTCATCATTGCAAGGCTGTGTAAGTGCAACACGGCCTATTGCATCTATAAGCTGCAAAGTTCCTTTAACCTGCTGGAAACCAACAAGCGAAACAGTTACATTACCTGTTGTTGGATTTGGATAGGCATCAATGGTAATATTTTTACCTGTTTCTATATTAGTTATACCAGCCTTAAACGGACTGCCACCGAAGTTTTGGGTAAACCCTGAACCAAAATCACCGGCTTTATAATTGGGGACACTAAGAGAAAGCGCCGTACCCAACTTGTTTATTGTTAAAGAACCTGCATCAGATGTTAAACCTTCATACCAATATTCAGTTAATCCATAACCATCTGGCGCAGTCATCTGGAACTGGTAGCAGTTCAGCCCAAGTGTAACAGTGTCAATATACATCGTCTGGTGTGTAGTGTTAGTACGTTGAGCAAGAACGTTGCCATCTGCGTCAACGATCTGCCACGTTTGCGCTACGGCATTGGGATCTATCGTTTGGCTGGTCTTCATTTTTACAACTATTTGGTTACCCCAAAGTGGTGCAGGTACAAACGTAGTTGTAATACTATTGTTCGATGCATCTGCATCAGCTTGCCCATTTACCTGTGTGATAGTAGCGATGAACTGCTGCGGTGTTGATGTAAGACCAGATAATGCCTGCATTTGCCATGGAGTGGCCAGGTAAATGATGGTATCCTGCAACGGCGCAAGAGTGCCACTCCAGGTATAATTACCTATGTAACTCCCTACAACACCGTAATCAAAGCGAATAGATGTAATAGGTGTACTGCCGCTGTTGTGTACGTGCACAATGGGTTGACTGCAAATATTGTTATACCTGGTATATTCATTCTGGTTGTTGGGTGCAAGCACTTCTTCAAGCGATGCATCGAGAGTCTTATTAATACCACTATAATAAACCGCCATAGCTTCTACATCATAAGAAGGGTTACTGTTACCACTGCTGGACATAGCAGTGGTATACGATGGGAAGGTAACATTCACTGAATACGCGCCAGAAGTTACACCCAAAGGATTGTCAATTGTATTAACTAATGCACCTGGGCACCAGCCAGATCTATTGTAAGGCCATGACCCTGTTTGTGCTGCTACGGGATTCTGCCCGCAATTGTCTCTCCAAAAGTTTTGTGTAAATATATCACTGCCATTTACTATAACATCATAAGTATTAGGGCAAAACTCATTACAGTCATTAGCATCCTCTCCATGACCTGTTATACGCATTTTCATTTCAGTTGCCGCTGTATTAGCTGGTGCAGTCTCGCTTAGCGTAGCCACGTGATTTTCTATCGGGTCAGTAGGTTGACCATAGTTAAAGATGCCATGCCATAAGCGCTGCAAACCAATTACTGTCCTGTCTGGTGTACCTTCAATCAACGCAAAACGTACGTTTGCAGTGAACCCATAGCTATATCCGCCATAACCAATACGTATAGTCGCACTGTCTTTCAGCAAACCCGCGTAGTCAGTTACATCATATACATAATCATGCGTCCATGTAAGTGGAAAATTGCTGCTGGTTGTGGCATAAGGCGTTATCAGCCTCGATATTTCCATTGTATCGCCGGTCTTCGTCATTACATAGTTGTTAACAATATAATCCCAACTACCACAGTATTGAGAACCAGCAGGGCATGCATACTTACCAAGTGTAAATATCATGTATATCTTCCTGTAGGTTTTAGTAGAATTTGGAAAAAAAACTGTCGTATCGTAATTCGTCGTGTTTGCCATTTGTGCAATATTTGCCTGCACCCAGGTAGTATCGCCCGGGTTGGCTTTGGCAACAATACTGCACAAACTGCATACTATCACTGCAAGAAATAAGTGAAAACGTTTTTTCATTTAAAAGCTTTTTTTGATGGATAAAACAGCATTAAAGTTAAAGATTATAGTTAATTAAACCATTCCGCGATAAAGAATATAATTAACTGCATATTAAGAAGTACCTTTGCGTCCTCAAATTTTTAATATGCCCGGTTTCACGGTGGCCATTGTTGGCCGACCAAATGTAGGAAAATCCACACTCTTTAATAGGCTGCTGGAGCAAAGAAAAGCAATAGTAGACGACATAAGCGGTGTAACCCGCGACAGGCAATATGGCATTTCTGAATGGAATGGCAAAAACTTCAATGTAATTGATACAGGTGGTTTTGTAGCTCAGTCTGATGATGTTTTTGAACGCGAAATACGCAAACAGGTTCATATAGCCCTCGATGAGGCTGACCTGTTAATGTTTGTTGTAGATACCACCACCGGTATTACCGGTGAAGATCAAGACATGGCCGATGTGCTGCGCCGTACTGTTAAACCAGTATTACTCGTGGTCAATAAGGTAGATAATTCAGAACGTGCTTTATACGCAACCGAATTTTACTCGCTGGGGTTTGATAAAACGTTCTTCGTTTCTTCCATATCTGGTAGCGGTACAGGTGAACTTCTCGATGAGGTTACCACCCATATTAAAGATGATGGCGCCGATGAAGTAGCCCTGGACGATGAAGGTAATCCACTACCCAAGTTTGCAATCATAGGTCAGCCTAACGCTGGTAAATCCACCTTGCTCAACGCATTGGTTGGGCACGAACGTACTATCGTATCCAGTGTTGCTGGTACTACCCGCGATACGATACATACTCACTACAAGCAGTTTGGCAAGGAGTATATACTTATAGATACTGCCGGTATAAGAAAAAAGAAAAACGTACACGAAGACCTGGAGTTTTATTCAGTGATACGCGCCATACGTGCCATGGATGAAGCTGATGTGTGTATGTTGCTCATAGATGCTACCAACGGCATGACCGCACAGGATGTAAGTATATTCAGCCTTGCCAGCCGTAAAGGTAAAGGGGTTGTGATATTGGTAAATAAGTGGGATCTGATGGAAAAGGAAACCAATACTGCCCGCGATTTTGAAAAGGCAATAAAGGAAAAAATAGCCCCATTCACAGATGTGCCAGTACTATTCATATCAGCAGAAGAGAAAACGCGCATATTCCAGGGTATGGAAGCTGCCCTGCAGGTTTACGAAAACCGTAATCGCCGGGTACAAACATCTGTACTGAACGAAATAATGCTGAAGGAAATAGAACACTTTGCCCCGCCAATGGTACGCGGCAATACGGTAAAGATAAAGTATGTAACACAGGTGCCAACTGCAGTTCCGTCGTTCGCATTCTTTGCAAACTTCCCCGATTCTGTTAAGGAGCCTTACAAGAATTTCCTGGAGAATAAACTACGCAGCCACTTCAAGTTTAGCGGCGTGCCAATACGTATCTTTATAAGAAAGAAATAACAACCAGACAACCCATACCCTTTTATACAAGGTACGGGGGTGCAGAACGATTTGTGAACGTAAAAAATACTTTTTTTTGAAAACGAAGACATTAAAAAAAGATAAAGTAAACATCATCACCCTGGGCTGTTCTAAGAACATGGTGGATAGTGAAGTGTTGGGTGGTCAGCTTAATGCCAACGGCATAAAAGTGATGCACGAAAACACCCGGCTCGATCATAATATCGTTGTAGTCAACACTTGCGGGTTCATAGACAAGGCCAAGGAAGAAAGTGTGAACACTATTTTGGAACAAGTGGATCTGAAACGTGCAGGCAAGCTGGATAAAGTATATGTTACAGGTTGCCTCAGCGAACGTTATCGTAACGACTTACTGAAAGAAATACCTGAAGTGGATGCGTGGTTTGGCACAATGGAATTGCCTTTGATACTGAAACAATTCAATGCCGATTATAAAACTGAATTAGTAGGAGAAAGGCTATTGGCTACTCCCAGCCACTATGCATATCTTAAAATATCAGAAGGATGTAACCGCACCTGCTCTTTTTGTGCCATACCATTGATGCGTGGAAAACACGTCTCAAAAACCATAGAAGAAGTTGTAAACGAAGCTAAGCGCTTGGTACAAAAGGGTGTAAAGGAAATAATGCTCATTGCGCAGGAGCTTACCTACTACGGCCTGGATATATACAAGAAACGGGCATTAGGCGACCTGTTAAAGCACCTGTCAGATATAGAGGGATTAACATGGATAAGATTGCATTATGCTTATCCTTCTAAGTTCCCGTTAGATATTCTTGACGTGATCAAGGAACGCGATAATATTTGTAACTACCTGGATATGCCACTGCAGCACATCAGCAACAATATGCTGCAGGCTATGAAACGTCAGATGGACAAACAGGAAATATACGATCTGGTGGGCGAGATAAGAACACGTGTACCTGGTATTTGCATACGTACCACTCTGATAACAGGCTTTCCTGGCGAAACAAGGGATGATGTGGACGAGCTTAAAGGATTCCTCGAAGATGTACGCCTGGACCGCGTGGGTATATTTACATACTCGCACGAAGAAAACACCAGCGCCCATGTGCTTGAAGACCTGATACCGGCTGAAGAAAAAGAAGCCCGCGCACAGGAAATAATGGAGGTGCAACAGGAAATAAGCTATGAAAAAAACCAGGAAAAAATTGGCAATGAATACAAAGTGATCATTGACAAGAAAGAAGCTGGCCGCTATCTGGGTCGTACAGAATTTGACAGTGTTGAAGTGGACAACGAAGTAATTATTGAAAGTGCTGAAAGACTGAATCCTGGAGATTTTGTACAAGTACGCATTACCAAAGCTTACGATTATGATCTGGAAGGTGAAGTGATCATATAATTCAACGCTCGGTATACAAAAACAGGCTTATTAAAACGCTAAGAATTAGTAAATATCTAGAAGTGAAAACTCAAAATGACTTAAAGCCGTTTCATATATGAAGCGGCTTTTTAATTTTTTGCCATTTCCTTAAAAAGGCAAAAAAAAAGAATAAAAAAGTATTTACCACGCAATACAGCTAGGTGATTAACATTACCTTAATCATTAAGTAACACTCTCAAAGACATAACCTTTTCATCACTTTTTGGTAACATGCCATTGGGGCTTTGATAACATGCTCATCCTACTTTCGCTGCAAATTGTAAATAAGCAATCTCTCTCTTTCTTATTTCACTAATTAACAACGAAAAAGGCATATGAAATTATCATGTACAAGACACGATTGGGCCACCAAACGAAATCTATCAACATTTAAAAACAAGGAAAAAGTAGTTAAGTTTTTCACAGTAGCGCTAATCTTATTGATTGGTCAGGTGGGACGGGCTCAAACGTCAACTATCTACAGTCAAAATTTCGGTACTGCAGTAGTTGCCTCGTCAAGTGTAGCCAGTACACTTTCAGGCTCTGGAATTACCTGGGCATTAAGCGGTGCACAATCAGGAAATCTATCCATAGGCACATCCGTTTCTTCTACCACCTATAGCGGCGCCAGTGGTGGTGGCGCATTTGAGGATGGCGCCGGAACTCCCGTAATAGGTACAGGTATTGCCACTATAACAGGCTTAAGTACCGCAGGCTATACAGGTATAGCAATATCTTTCGGTGCCTATAAATCTTCAAGTTCAGAAACAACAACATTAACCATATCCTATAGTACCGACGGTGGTACAACATGGAACTCTACTCCATTGCTCACGCTTGTTGCCGCCAGTGGACTTTCAAATACAACATTCACAAACCTTGAAACAATAAGCAATATATCAGGAAGCCCCCTCGACAACCAAAGCAATTTGGCCCTGCAGCTAAAATTTACGCGTACTGCTACAGGTGGTAGTTTTAGGATGGACGACCTCACTATAACAGGTAGTGTTTCTGGTTTAGCTCCTTCACCTGCATCTCTTACAGGCTTTAATTATGTGGCAGGCAATGGTCCTTCAACAGCACAATCTTTCACTTTAACCGGTTCTAATCTTACAAGCGGCGGTGGCAATATCACGGTAAATGGTTCTACCGATTATGAAATATCAACCGATGCAGGTGGCACAGGTACATACCACAGTTCATTAACTATCCCCTATACAGGTACCGCGTTAAGTGCAACAACGGTATGGGCACGTTTAAAATCAGGTTTATCTTCAGGCACTTACAATGAAAACCTCACTTATTCAGGTGGTGGCGTTTCTTCTGCTAACTATGCTGTAACTGGCAATGTAAATGCAGGCGATTATTACTCTGCAAGCACAGGCGATTTAAATACACTTGCAACCTGGTCTTCAAATACAAATGGTAGCGGTGGCAGCAATCCTGCTAATTTTACAACTACCGGCATTAATTTTCATCTGGCAAATAGCAATCCGGGTACATTAACCGGTACTGCAGGTGGTTCAATAACTTTCTCAAGTAATATTACTGGTGCTGCAGCGGGTCCGCTTACATTTTTGGGCACCTCTACAACAAGTGCAGCTACACTAGCATTAAACGGCACAAATACATTCACTGGCGGGCTTACTGTTGGTGGCGCAGCTACAACTAATATCGGCATACTTTCATTGCCGGTTAGCGCAACTTCAAGCACCTTACCTTCAACAGGTACAGTAACAATCAATGCAGGCAGCTGTTTACTAGTTGCAGCAACCGGCGTCAGCTATTCTAATCCGTTAATATTGAATGGCGTAGGTAACAGTACCGATGCAGGTGCTATACGCGCGGGTGTTCCATCTTTAACTTTTACAGGCAATGTTACATTAGGCGCTACAACTTATATCTATTCAACCGGCACTAACGTAAACAACATCAACCTGCAAGGGAATGTATCTGATGGTGGCAATGGTTATGTAATACAAAAACAAGGCGGCGGTAATCTGAATTTTACCAGCAGCACACCAAATACTTGGTCTGGTGGATTGATCATGGCTAACGGAAATGTTTCCGTTAGTTCTACATCATCTATAGGTAACGGACCATTATCCTTCCCGGGTAGCAATGCAACCACCCTTACGCTCAACAATACATCGCAAACAATAAGCAGTCTTTCCAGTGTTGCAGGTGCAGGTCTACAAAATATAGCTTTGCCTGCAGGTGGTACTTTAACCATTAATCAATCTGGTAATACAACGTTTGGCGATGCAGCGGCTGGCTTGGTTACTATTACAGATGGCACATCTACAAGTACGGTAGAAAAACAAGGTGTTGGCACGCTCACACTTACAACCGGCGGTACTTCGGGTACAAGCAACAACACGTTCGGTACATTAAAAATAACTGGGGGTACCGTTATTTTGAACCCATATACTACGGTAACAAGCGGTTCCACTTCACTTATTCTAAATGGAGGGTCTTTAAGCACTAGTGGTATCGCGTCAAGCGCAGCTACATTCACTACACTTCAGCTTACCGACAATTCTACTATATCTTTATCCGCAAGTTCACACACATTGTCGTTTGCCGCAAGCAGCGCAGTAAGCTGGACATCGGGAAAAACACTGATAATCAATGGCTGGCAGGGTAATTATACCAACGGCAGTTCACCTACTGGTGGTAGAATATATGTAGGTTCAGCCTCTGGCAATTTATCTACTGCACAATTGGCTCAGGTTTTATTCTACAACGGTACCGACTATTACTTTTCTACACAAACATCAAGCGGAGAAATTGTTCCTAACGGAATAGATAACAACGTCACAGACTATTATTCAAACAGTAACGGTTCTATCGATGTTTTATCTACTTGGAATACGAATACAGCTGGCAGCGGTGGGTCAGCACCAACTTCTTTTACCGCCAACTACCAGGTATTTCACCTTGCCAATAGTAATGCGGCTGCTATTTCAGGCAGTAGCTGGACAGTAAGCGGGACAGGATCTGCAATAACGCTCGACCAGGGTGTAGATCTTACAATTAGCTCAACTAAAGCTATAACAGGTACCATCAACCTGGGCGCGGGTAGAACGCTTACTATATCAAACGCTACATTACCAACACTTGGCACAATGGCCGCAAATAGTACTGTTGACTATCTTAATATCAGTGGTGGCATCTCTACTATTTCAGCTACCACCTATGGTAATGTAATATTTGATAACACTTCATATACCCCGGGGACGGGACAAACCCTTAACCTTGCAGGCAATCTTACATTACAGAATAGCGCTTCAATAAACAGCGTATCATCTTCAGCCGGCGTCACACTCAACATTGCAGGTACTGGCAACCAAACCATTACCGGCAACAGCAATACCATTACGCTGTACAGGTTAACCAACAATACAAATACTACCGGTACGCTTACACTTGCTGCAAGTACACCTTTAGCTGTGAAGGATAATATAACCCTTGTACAGAACGGAAGTAGCAACCAGTTCAGCGATGGAGGAAATACAATAACTGCTGGCAACAATTTGTACATGGATGGCAATGCCGCAGGATATAATTTTACAGGTACAATAATTCTGAACGCAGCTTCAGGATCTGCAAACGTAGGGGCTAACAGCGGCGGAGCTTCAGCAATTGCTGCATCTTTAAACAATTTCCAGGTCAACACTACCGGCACTGCAATTACAAATTTCTATCCAACTTCGGGCGGAGGTACAGTTAATGTAAAAGGCACATTTACAGTGGCAGCGACCACGGCTAAGGCGATCGCCTTCAATGCAAATACCATAAATCTGGGTGGCAACTTCACCTACAACCCAACAACCGATCTCACAGCAACTACAGGTGGCTCTATTGGTTCTATCACGTTTAGTGGTACAGCAGCTCAAACATTTACTTCAGCATTCGTTACCACACCTGGTATAAATTTCAATAACTGGACTGTTTCAAACACATCCTCCACCGTCACACTTTCTGCACCTGTTAAAGTTGTAATGATTACAACTATTAACTCGGGCGCAAACCTTGTGTTGAACAATCGTCTTCAAAGCTCCGGCAGTGCCAGTGGCTTAGTAAACAACGGTACTATATCTGGTACAACTGGTGAGTTCTACTTATCAGGAACTAGTCTGGTGCCAACAATCTCAGGTACTGGTTCTATAAGCGTCCTTGAAAATGCAAGAACAGCCAATATCAACCTTACAAGCGGCACACAAACCATTACAGATAGTTTACTGTTAACAGGCGCTGGTGGCACACTTACTATATCATCTGGTGCCAATATCAATATTGCACCTGGTGCTGTTGTCTCTTGGCCAACCGCTGCAACTACAGTACTTGCATCTGGCACAAACGGACTAGTATTAAAATCTGACAACACGGGTACAGGTCGCATAGACCAAATGCCTGCTTCAAGCTCAATTACAGGTACTGTAAGCATTGAGCGTTATATACCCGGCCAGCGTGGCTATCGTCTCTTGGGTCAGCCATATACTGCCAACCAGGACCTATCTGCATTAACTCCATACTTCGACATTACGGGTATTACAAGCGGTTCTACTTGCTCAGGCACCAGTGCATCTGCATTCAGTTATACGCCAGGTACTTCTCCTGCTTTTACAGGCATTACCTCTGGTACTGGCGCTTTCCCTGCTGCAACTAATACATCCGCATCACAGTCAAACGGTATATTAGCTTTCGTAAGGGGTGCTAAAGGTGAAGGTTGCAACAGTAACCTTAACTATACTCCATCAAATGTAACTGTCGTTACTTCAGGCACCATCAACCAGGGTACCATCACACAAGTAGTACCTGCAAATGGCTGGAATCTGATAGCCAATCCATATCCTTCACAGATCGATTTGAGTAGCGTTACCAACATCAGCAGTCTCGATCACATCAAAATAGTGAATCCTGCAGGTCAGTTTGTAAATGTTCATACCAATGGCACACAGTATGCAGATGGTTCTTCAAGTACTATCATTCCGGTAAATGGTGCTTTCCTTGCACATAATGGTACAGGCTCTGATCTTACACTTACATTCAGTGAAACAAACAAAACAGCTAGTACACCGGTAAGCACAGTATTTAAAACAACTAATACTTACCCTACCCTGCAACTGTCTGTTTACAACGGCAATTCCTTCTGGGATAACTGGACGTTGAACATGAAACCTGGCACCCGCGAAGTTGCAGGTGATGCAGGTGATTTGGATAAAATAAGCAACGCTCAGTTTGACATCTACTCATTATCTAAAGACAATAAATCCCTGAACTTTGATGCTCGCGATGCAGATACCATAGCAGATGGAGACATCATACATATGGGTATCCGTTCTGTACCGCAAAGCAACTATACGCTTGAAGTAAGTGAATATACCCTGCCGGTAAATAAAACGGTTTATCTGCACGATAAATACACCAGCACTTACACTTTATTAAGTAATGGCCTTACTTATTCATTTGCAGTAAACGCTGACACAGCAAGCCAGGGACAAAACAGGATGGAACTGGTATTTAATAGCGACAAGACCGGTGTAAACAACATTAGCAATAGTGCCCAAGGTATCACTCTAGTACCTAATCCTGCAATCCGCAACATCACAGTAACCTATGCAACCATATTTGCAGGCAGTAAAGACATCAGCATTGTAAACTTAATGGGGCAGGTAGTGACTCACATAAGTACTGCTGAGAGTAGTTTAACAATATCTGTTGACAACCTGCCTGCTGGCATGTACATGCTGAAGACAATTGTAAATGGCAACAGTATTACTGAGCGTTTCATTAAAAACTAATCTCAAGCAATAAAAAACAGCTAAACCAACGATATGAAATTCAGTAAAATATTATTGCTCCTTGCAGTTGCCGGTACTATCTCTTTTAAAATGATGGCACAAGGTTCATTACCTGACGATCCGGATACAGCAGTACCATTGGATGGTGGCCTTAGTATAGCAATTGTAGCGGGTGTAAGCTACGGCGCCAAAAGATTAATGAAAAACAGAAAAGTAAAAGAAGAAAGTAAAGCAAATAATAAATAGTTAAGTAACTATATACAAACGCCCCATACATCAACGTATGGGGCGTTTTTTTTTAAGATCTAGTTCAATAACATAGCGGGAACATCACCACCCAGTTGCTTTGCTTTTTGCGCATCTATATGCATCGAATCTGGCATGTTACGAAGTTTATAAAAATCAGATCTGGTAATATAATACAACGCAGCATTGCCATTCAGTGCTATAGCTTTATTCACATCGCGCATCCCGTCATCAAGCCTGTTCATATTACCTTCACAAAGAGATCTATGATAATACATAAGGTCGTCATTAGAATCCAGTTGTTGGTAGCGGTCGTAATCCTGCATGGCAAGATCATATTTCTTGATGTAAAAATAAGTCCATGCCCGTTTCTCCAAAGCGTCCTTCATATCTGGCTGCAAGGCTAGTGCTTGTGTATAGTTGCTGATGCTTGTAGCATACATCTTTGTAAACTCACAAGCCACACCATGATTGACTAATAAATTTGCCGTTGTTCTAACTATTGGCCTTCCATCCATAGAATCCTTAGCAATTGCTGTATCCAGGTATTTGAGTGGCAGTGTATTAAACTGGGGATCATTTACATCCAGGTACGGATCAGGCAAATTATATTGTAGTATATCTGTATAATATTCTGCCATCTGGTAATACCCATAGTAGTCGTTCGGCTTATCGTCTATGTAATGTTGCCACAGGGCCACGCTGTTTCGCCATACCTTACTTTGATTATAGGCCATAAAAGCAAAAAGCACACAGTAGAGCCCCAACACAATATTGATATGAAACCTGTATCTGGGCAATTGCAGCATAGTCCATTCATAAGCCTTGGCAACCCAAAAAAACAACCCTATATAAGCTATGTAAGTATATCTGTCAGCAAGAAAGGTACTGCCCGATGCTACTATCTGTAATACAAAAATTACATTGAATGTAAAAAAAGCAAGCGCAAACAATACAATGGTATTCCGCTTCGCTTTCCAGGTAATCAAAACTACTATTGCAGGCACAAGTACCAGGCACAGATAGGCCATAATAGGCACATGAAGAGGAAAGGCATAATAGGCAAGCATCTGGTATGGATAAACAAACTTTACCACATAAACGGCATATGCATACGCCCCCAACGCCAGCTTTTGTAAAACGTTATAATGTACGAGTACCTCATCAGAACCTATCACCTTCTGGCTGGTAAGTATATACACATTAACAACCCCAAACGCGATAGACAAAAGCCACCAGGGCAGTTTTTCAAGTATTAATGTTTTGGGGGTGTTCCATTTCCTTTTAAAGTAAACATCCAAAACCACCAAACACAACGGCAGAGTAACAGCCTGCACCTTCGCAAAACACGACAATATAAAACACAATAGGGCACAGAGGTACCAGGTTATTTTATGCCTATCCCATTTTATGTAATTAATGTAAGCCAGCAAGGAAAGCAAGAAGAAAAATCCATATAAAACATCCTTACGTTCTGTCACCCACGCTACAGATTCCACTCGCATAGGATGAAGGCCAAATAATAGCGCACCTAAGAAAGCCGCCCATTTCCCAACGCCCATTTTTCTGAAAAGAAAAAACGCACATACTGTCGTACACAAATGAAGCAGCAAATTATCCAGATGGAATATAAAGGGCGAGGATAAAGTGTCCTGTGCAAAAAAGAAGTGTTCAATGGCATATGTAAAGGAAGTAAGTGGTATATAATTACCTATCGCATCAGCTGTGAATAAATGCAATACCCCACTCCAGCTCCAATCCTGCCCAAATTTGCTGAGTGCTACATTTCTCAGCAAATATTGAGGATCATCATAATCAACAAAATAAGCAGACAACGTAGGATAAAATACAAGAAAAGTAAGCCCCACCAGAAGCAATAGAAGCATCCAGGTTGCGGGCTGCTTACTAATAATACTGTTACTTTTTATATCATGTGGCGTACCTGTTATCATTGCCTTGTCTCTATATTATAAACTGATTTAAGTAGTGGTTTAAAATTACAAAGTTCCGTTCATCATTAATATTTATTCACTTTACAATGACTAAACCATTGACAATTAATAACTATTTTTGTCAAAATGAGTCTAGCCTTAAATCAAATACCCAAGTCAGTAAAAACCTTTCTGTTTAGAGCCATATTGCTTTTTGCAGGGTGGAAACTGCTTTATGTATTATGGCTTCAGCCCATCAACATTCCCGATAGTCAACTTACAGCGCTCATTGTTTCAGGCAGTACAAAGTTGCTATCCCTGTTTTACCCGGCTGCATATTATATATATCATACCATATTTACAAGTGCGGGCAAAGGTGTACGTGTTGAAGACCATTGCAATGGCCTTGAGGTAATGGTTTTATATGCAGGTTTCATTATAGCAATGCCAACTGTTAAGAAAAATATATGGCGTAAACTCGCTTACCTGGTGGGTGGTGTCGTAGTTATCTTTTTACTCAATATTATACGTTGCGCAAGCCTCACATGGATCATATACAACCATAAAGATCTTTTTGTCATCTCCCATAAGTATGTTTTTAGCCTGTTAGTATACGGGGCAATGGCAGGCATGTGGGTCATCTATTGCAAAGACAGGCGTTATGTCGCGTAAAGTTCGGTTCGTTTGCGCGGTCATTATTATTATCCTTATCTCCTGGTTCGATTTTCAGTACCTGTCTCAGTTTCCACACAGCTTCCCTATATCAGAAAACATACGCCGCATCAGTCACCTGCTGTTACTTATAGCTGTTATGCTAGTTGGTGGCTTCGCATGGGCAAAAAGCCCTGTTGAGTGGGTCCGCGCGCTTTGGTGGTATGCTTACCTGTTTGCTTTAGCAGTGCTTTTCTTTACAGGCTTATTGGCACACTTCATGTACATTCCATACAATGTCCTCTACGCTTTCTACAAATTCAGGATATTTTTCTGTAGTCCTTTACCGTTTTTCATTTTATACATCTTTTCAAAGCTAAAGAAGAACTAACTCTACGCCCATTTCCTTTGTCGCATCTAAAAATCCCAAAGCCATCTCCTAAGGCTTGAAATTCTGGCACAAATAGAGCCCGGCAAACCAATACACCATCCCGTTATTGCAACCAGCTACTATCTATATTCAACCCCAGCTCTTTAGCCTTCATTGCATCCATCCGCGCAGAGTCAGTAACGCTCAACAGCTTGTACAGCTTAGCCCTTGTAAAATAATAATTACCCTCTGCCGTATCTAATTGTATAGCAACGGTCATGTCGCTAATTGCAGCTCTGTATAAGCCTGTATGCCCTTCGCAAAGCGCACAACGATAATAGGCGCCATCATTTTTAGGGTTGAATTTTATACACTGCCTGTAATCCGCCAATGCAAGATCATAGTTCTTGGTGTTATAGTAAGTGAGTGCTCTGTTCAAATACCCTTCTTTTTCATTAGGCTCTACTGCTATAGCTCGGGATAGGTTCTCTATAGCTTTGTCGTAAATTTTCAAATACCCATAAGCAGTTCCCAACCCTTCAAATATGCCAAACGAGATACTCTTTACCGGCCTCTGATTAAATGAATCAATATCACTCGCAATGATCAAGTTCTTCACAGTTGTTTTAGCCAACTCATCTGGTTTCATTTTAATACCTGTAGTATCATATTCACCCAGCGCGGCCTTCATCGTAAAGTCTCCAAGAGATACATAATTGAAATAATTATCGGGCTGTACCTTAATTGCATGAGACCATAACGTTACTGTATTCTGCCAAACCTTTATCTGATTGGTTGTTAGAATAATAAAGAAGATCACATAAATAGTTAGCCCCGCATATATTGCAGGTTTGGCGTCAGCAAAGCGCTTCACTGTATATTCATAGGTTTTAGCCACTATAAAGAATAAACCAACATAAGCTATATATGTAAACCTGTCCGAAATAAAAGCTATACCCGCAGGTATCACCTGCAGTAGAAAAACTATATTAAAAAAGAAGAATAGCCACCCAAAGATCAGGTAGTCATACTCCTTTCGTTTTGCCCATAACAGGCCACCTACAGTCAAAATAACCGAAAGCGCTAACGTGATATAAGTTGCCCTTATTTTTAGCAAATAAGGGTACGTATTTGCCATTTTGTAAGGGTATATAAACTTCAACAGGTATATAAAATACGAGTATGAGCCTACAGCTATCTGATCTAGCAAATTATACTGTACCACGTTGTGCGGCGTCAATACCTTCCCTCTATTTAAGAAATATAGATTGGCAATACCACATGCCAGTGAAAAAACGAAAAATGGAAGCTTCTCCGCTAATACTTTTGGAGAATACCATTTGCGCTTTAAATAAAAATCAATGGAAATCATCGATAGTGGCAATGAAACCGCCTGCACTTTTGAGAAATATGCTAATAACGCAAACAACAATGTGTAAACAAACCATTTGCCCTTACCCGATGTGGCTTCAGCAAACTTTACATAATATACTAACGATAACAGGTAAAAAAAGCCATACAAAACATCCTTTCGCTCTGTAACCCATGCCACAGACTCTACCCTCATAGGGTGGATACCAAACAGTAAAGCACCTATGAATGCACCTGTCTTGTTTACCCCAAGTTTCAGAAAAAGTACATAAACACACAATGTACACCCCAGGTGCAGCAATACGTTATCAAAATGATATATAAACGGAGCAGCTAGCGGATTGGGCGCAAAGAAGTATTTCTCAATAGCAAAAGTTACAATCGGTAGCGGATTATAATTTGCTCCTACGTCTGTAGTAAATATGTGCCATATCCCCTGCCAGCTCCAATGATCCTTGAATACTGCCAGCGATTGGTTTTCAAAAATATACCCTGGGTCATCCCAGTAAACAAATCCTAATGAAAAACAGGGTGCAAATGTGGCAATTGTTATAAGTAACAATAGCACAGGAAACAACCAGTTATTTTCTTTTTTCAATGTATCTAAGATCGAAGGCATAGAATACTAAATATTATAGAACGCAATTTTACGCTGGTGAAATTATTCAAATAAATGTGTTGGCACCTTACCTCCTAGCTCTTTGGCATATCTTGCATCAATCCTTGCCGAATCAACGTTGTTCATTGCCCTGTATAGTTTAGAGCGAGTAATATAATACAGCGGGTAAGCATTCTTCAATTTTATAGCACTATTTATATCAGCTAGTGCATTACTAAATTGTTTAGTTTTTCCATAAATCGTGGCCCTTTTGTAATAATCAATGTCGTCCGCCGTATCTATCTTCACACAACTATCCAGGTCAGCTATTGCAAGATCATACTTTTTCTCATTATCGTACGTTGCAGACCTGTTAGAATATCCTTCCTTCCTGTCCGGGAATATGGCTATAAGTCTGGTAAAGTAATATACTGCATAGTCATTAAGCCCTGCCAACCCACATGCAACTCCGTGATCAAGAAAAATGTTTGCCGTCACTGCTGGTACTGTCCTTCCATTTATGGAGTCAATATATTCTGCAATATCAAAATTGCGCAATGAGTTTCTTATATACAATGTATCATTTTGTGGTATGTAAGGGTCCTGTTTTTTATTGAGCACCACGCCTTCATAAAAAGTTGCCAACTGAAAATAGCCAAAATAATTGTCTGGCTCCACATCCCTGTAATGGTTCCATAATGTGATCGTATTTTCCCACACTTTACATTGATAATAGGTCTTATAACTTAAAAGAAGGCAATACAAACCTATACAAACATACACCAGCGGTTTCATTTTGTATGCTGAGGTCCTTACTTGCTCAAGCCCCCATCCTACTATAAAAAAAAGACCGGTATATGCTACATATGTAAACCGGTCTGCAAGGAAAGCCATCCCTGCAGATAGTATTTGCAACATAAACATCACATTAAATGTAAAAAATGCCAGCCCGAATATTATTGCTCGGTTCTGCCGTTGTTTCCATGCCAGGAAAAAAATGAGCACAGGTACTGCCGCCAGGCAAAAGTATGCGGCATCAGGTAGGGTCGTTGGGTAATCATAATACACCAACATCTTATAGGGATAGATAAACTTCAAAACATAGGTCATGTATGCATACGCCCCGATAGCAAACCTGTCCAAAAAGTTATAGCTCGCCACGGTTTGATGCGCATCTATTACTTTAAACTTGGTTAAAAAATACAAATTAATAAAACCAAATATCAATGAGAATAGCCACCATGGCAGCTTCTCTAAAATCAATATTTTAGGCAAATACCATTTCCTGTTAAAGTAATAATCAATTGCCACCATAGATAATGGAAGACACACCGCCTGTATTTTTGAAAAAAAAGATAGTATGGCAAACAATACGGTGAGTAAGTACCATTTCTTTTTATTGTCTCGTTGCAAATAGTTCACATAGGTTACCATAGCCAACAAATAAAAGAAACCATATAGCACATCTTTCCGCTCTGTAACCCACGCTACCGACTCTACACGCATAGGATGTATGCCAAACAATACAGCGCAGATAAACGAGCTGCTTTTTTTGAGCCCCATCTTGGTGAATAGTACAAATACACATAGCGTACAACCTATATGCAGTAAAAGATTATCAAAATGAAAAATGAAGGGAGCTGTATTAGGATCGCTTGCAAAAAAATACTTTTCAATGGCAAAGGTGAAGATCGGCAGCGGGTCATAGTTTGCTCCAACATCCGACGTAAAAATGTGTCCTATAGCCTGCCAGCTCCATTTACTGCTAAAAACTTCTAAAGCCCTATTCTCTGTCAAATACCCTGGGTCATCCCAATGCACGAAGTATAAAGACAGACTGGGAATGAATGCAACGAACGTGATCAGAATAATCAACAACGGAAATAACCACAAACTTCCCTTTCTAAATACACTAAATAAATATCCATTCAGTGCATACTTATTGCTGTTGGTTGCTTCCTCCATTTGACTTCCAAATTATATCAATTGTCTGTAACCAAAAACAAATCAACACTTTAAATTCTTTTTTCGGGATTATTACATGTTAAATACTAAACAAGTACAGAAAAATAATAATGCCCAGTACAATGATTGTGTGTTTTTTACACAATTATTATCTTAAAATAAAATTTTTAACCTTCACACTAGACACATTTATAAAACTTAAATTTCCGCAATCGATACCGACATCGATTGCACAAATAAATGCTTACAAAAAATATCCATGCTCCATATAAAGACATTAATTTGACAACTGAATTATAGAGTGAGTACTCACTTTGAGCACATCCCTATTATAAGCCAAAAATTAAAAACCATCTATATGAGTAGACATCTAAAGTTTTTTCCAGCTCTCTCTCGCGGATTAAAACTGTTCACCCTGTTACTTTTTTCATCTCTAACGATGGCACACTTTCAGTCTGCCGCACAAACTACCTATCTCTCGGGTTTTGAAGACGGATTAGACACATGGCAGGCCAACCCTGCAGCATCTGGAACAAGCGATGCTGTAACACGAGATAATCTTCACGCCAGAACTGGCACCTATTCATTAAAATGTACAACTACAAGTACATCTCCATCTACAACAACAAATGCATATTACAGCCCACTAGAATATATTGCTGGTAGTACCGCTAACCCATATGTGCATGTCATCTTTTGGGTATATGGTACTGTAGCTCAAAAATACAAAGCAGGTATAGGTAAGAACACCGGGGCTCCAACAACAAGTACGGTGTGGGCGGGTAGTACACAAAGTAGTAGTTTTGCTACGTCCGCTAATATTTGGACTCAGTTCAATTTTGTTTCAAGCAGTGCTTCTACAAGTACCTATTTCTATGGTTCTGTAAATAAAAGCACCACAGGCGGTGCAAGCCCTTTCTGGTTAGATGATGCTATATTTTATAGCGATAACGTTGCTACAACCGATACTACAGAACCTGGTGCCGTAGCCACGTTAGGCACACCCGTTGCATCGGCTGATACTGCTACGCTAACCTGGACAAATGGTACCGATGCTGGAACAGGCCTGCAGGCAACTTATGTACTGCGCGCAACTAGTAATGCATATAAACCAGTCCTTCACGACCAAGGTATATATCAAGCCATCTATGGCGCAACAGGCGCTTTTGGCCCAACAACAGATTCAACCGGCTTATGGACGATTATAGATTCAGTAGCATCAGGTACGCTTACCTATAAAGACACATCAACAAAGGCAACGGGTACTTACTATTATGCTATCATGCAGCGCGATAAAGCATACAACTACTCAAATATATTTACCACGTTGAGTACAGCTAATATAAAGTCAATTGCTTTATCTAATGGCGCTGCCGCACCTACGCTTACCGCAACAACGCCTACCCGCACTGTCGATAGTAGCTTTACAGTAACTTTTCCTACAAGTATAGCTTATACCGATTCTATTAGTTCTATAACATTGGGCGTAACCACGCTCACCCCAACTACCGACTACACTATTTCAAACAACAATACAATTACATTTACACCTACATCTGGTGGTGCAGCAGCTTTACATACTCCTGGCACTTACACCATAACTGTTTTGGCAAGAAATTACCAAAACGCCACAGTAAGTCAAACCTTAACAGTTGGTGCAGCTAGCAAACTAGCCATTAACACCCAACCTCTTACTACTGCTAATGGTGTACCACTTACTACACAGCCTGTAGTTAAAATACAAGATCAGTTTGGCAATGCTACTACAAGTACATTATCAGTAACAGCTGCAAACGATGCATCTAGCAATGGCACTTGGACCTTATCTGGTACAACTTCAGTAACAGCGGTCAACGGCACTGCAACTTTCACAAACTTAGTTGCTAGTAGTACTGCAAATGTTACAAGCGCAGTTATCGCATTCAGCGCCAGCACATTCACAAATGTATTATCTGCTGGTTTCAATATCCCTGCTCCATCACCAATCGTTACAACGTCGGGCACGTTAACATCATTTGGTAGTGTTGGTGCAGGCGCAATTTCTGCAGAACAAACTTACCAGGTAAGTGCAGCCAACCTCACAGGTAATCTTACTGTCACTCCACCTGCAGATTTCGAAGTATCACTTACTACAGGTTCTGGGTTCGTAGGGTCTACTTCAAACCTTTCAATTACACCTACTAGCGGTTCAGTACCGGCAACTACTATATATGTTCATTATGCACCGGCAGCAGCTACCGGCGCAAGTGGTTCACAAAATATAGCAAACGCCAGCGCCAGCGCAACAACTCAAAACATAGTAGTGTCTGGTAATGCTACCGCAGCTCAGCCTACCGCTGTTGGCACACTTACATTTGGTACAATAAACAATACCAGCATGGTTCTTAACTATGCACCGGCCACGTCGGGTGGTGGTACCAACCGTATCATTGTAGCTTATGCAGGCGCAGCTCCTGGTTATGTTCCTGCGGATGGTGCCGCTGTTAGCGGTACAGTAAGTGCTGTTTACACTACCGCTACTAACCAAACAGGTAATGGCCACATCGTGTTTAATGGCACCACATCTGGTAACAGTGTTGTTACTGTTACTGGGCTTACCCAAAACACACAATACTACTTCGCAGTATATGAATACAACGGTACTACTGGCACGCTCGAAAATTATTATGCTACTCCTGCTACTGCAAATGCTACTACTACTGGTCCGGTAATAACCGATACTTTACCAACCACATCTACCAATTCTATCCTGGGTTGGTCTGGTGGTACCGGTACTGGCAACTTTGGCACTTTTGCCCCTCCGGGAAATGGCACAACAAAGAAATTTATGATAGGTGGCACATTACTTACTGCTAGCATTTCAGTGAATGTTCCATTAGGCTTTAAAATCTCTACAGCCGTACCTGGCACTAGCGGATTCAGCGTAGGCCCCGTATCAAAAACATATTCACAAACAGGTGGTACAATACCTGCGGGTAGCGATACAGTGTATATACACCCCGATGGCACTATTGCATCTGGAACAGCAGGTCCGGGATATGGCCCTTATACTGCAAATATCACACTTACAAGTACAGGTGCAACCACTGTAACTATACCTGTATCCGATACTATTCTTTCTCTTATCCCCACTGCAAGCGGTACATTAACTTTCGGTACCGCAACCAATACAACTATACCTGTTAATTATGCAACAGCAACTGGTGTTGGTACAAATCGTATTATTGTTGCACGTGCTGGTGGTAGTGTTACATACACTCCGGTTAATGGATTACCTGCTACGGGTGTTAACTCTGTCTTCTCATCAGCAACAGACCAGGGCAGCGGCAACAAAGTTGTATATGATGGCACTACAACTGGTAGCAACGTAGTTACCGTTACTGGCCTTACACCGGGCACCACTTATTACTTCAAAGTGTTCGAGTACAATGTTGGTAATCCAAATTCACAGGATTATTATATTGCAGCTCCGGCCACAGGTAATACCACTACTACCTTTAGCATTACAGATTATTATTCTGCAAGCACCGGCAACCTTGATGCTACAACCACATGGGGAACTGCCACCGACGGTACTGGTTCTAACCCGACTGATTTCGTAACTATTGGCCAGGTGTTCCATATCAGCAACAGCAATAGCGGTGCTATTAGCGGTGCATCATGGACTGTTTCTGGTACGTCATCTAAAATCGCAGTTGATAATGGTACAGATCTTACCATATCTTCTAGTCACTACATTGTCGGTACTATCGATGTTGGAGCAGGAAGAACATTAACTATCAATAATACAACAGCGCCAACTTTAGGTGTATTGAATGCAACTGCTACAGTAATATATGGTGCTTCATCAAACACTATACCTAGTAGCCAAACTACATTCCCTAATCTGGAAGTATCAAATAGCACTACCATATCTGCAAATACTACAGTAAATGGCACATTGATGATGAACGGTGGTAAATTGAATCTTAATGGACACAAACTTATCATCAATGACATTTCGGGTGCAAGTGGTAGCAGCTCTATTACGGGTTCTTCTACTTCTGGGCTTGTTATCAACAGCAACCTTTCTGGTAGCGTTTATTTCGATCAGACTTCAACAGCCACTGCAACTTTAGATACGTTAGTAGTTAATGGCAATGCTACATTGGGCAATATGCTTAATATGGCGGCCGGTACTAGTCCGGGCAATGTTACTGTAGGCACGGGTGCTACACTTACTACAGGTGGCAATCTAACCTTGCTGTCAGATATTAATGGTACTGCTCGTATTGCTGCCCTTTCTGGTACAGTAAGCGGCGCTGTAAATATTCAACGTTACATCCCTGCACAACGTGGATACCGCCTTATTGGCCATCCTTATACCGCAGGCAACGAACCTACTATTGCTACTTTAGGTAACTATTTCGATGTCACTGGCTTATCAGGTGGTAACATCGGGCCTGCCGCAACACACTGCCCTAGCACTAATCCTTCTACTTACACTTACACTCCAGGTACTTCACCTGCTTATGTGGGTATCACAAGTAGCAGTACAGCTATCCCAGCAGCACAGTCTAGCGGTTCAGTTGCAAATGGTATCCTGGCTTTTGTAAGAGGTGGTACAGGAGATGTTGGTTGTGTGAGCAACACGTCTTATACTGTTACCCCCACAACTATGGTTACAGGTGCTCCTATCAATCAAGGCAGTAAAACAGAAACCGTTTTGGCTGGTGGCTATAACATTATCTCAAATCCTTATCCTTCTCAGATACAGATAAGCAGCATCTCTAACTACAATGCTACTGGTATCAGCTTCATCACTGTTAATCCGGGTGGACAGAATCTGGGTAACAATTATGTAAACGGTACTTCATATGGTACCGCCGACGGAACAACTATTATTCCTATAAACGGTGCAGTACTTGCCTACAATGCATCTGGTTCAGATGTTGCACTGGGCTTTACCGAAAGCACTAAAACTGCTGGTACACCAACTAGTGGCTTATTAAAAGCAACTAACATCTATCCTTCTGTCGAGTTGTCTGTTTACTATGGCAATACTTTCTGGGATAGCTGGAGCATGATGATGCAACCAGGTACACGCAACGCTGCTGGCGATATCGGTGACGTTCCTAAAATATCAAATACACAGATGGATCTGTACTCACTTTCAAAGGACACTAAATCTTTATACAGGGATGCTCGCGATGCAGACAGCATTACAGACGGAGAAATAGTAACGCTTGGTTTACGTTCAGTACCACAAGCTACTTACACAATACAGGTAAGCCAATACAACCTGCCATCTGATAAAACAGTTTACCTGCACGATAAATACACTAACAGCTACGTTCTTGTAGGCAACGGCGTTAACTACCCGCTTACAGTTAATAGCGATGCAAATTCTCAGGGACAAAACAGGCTGGAACTAATTTTCAATGAGAATAATAGCAATACCGGTATTGGCAATATTGCTAACCGTACTGCTGGAATCTTAATAGTTCCTAACCCTGCTACCAGTAACATAAATGTTAGCTATAGCAATGAGTTTGCAGGTTCAAAGATCATCAGGATTGTAAATGTAGTAGGCCAGGTAGTTAAGGAGATAAGCACTGCTGATCAGGCTATCACAATCCCAGTCGATAATATGGCAAATGGCATGTATTTGATAAAGACAATTGTAAACGGCAAATCAATTACAGAACGCTTTATCAAAAATTAACCTTAACCTTAATTCTAAAAACACTAAAGAAATTATATGAAAATAAGTAAGAAATTTTTACTGCTGATTGCTGTAGCAGGTATTTTCTCGCTCAAAGCAATAGCCCAGGGCACAATACCAAATGATCCTGATGAAGCCGTACCCTTGGATGGCGGCTTAAGCATAGCAATAGTAGCAGGCGTTAGCTACGGCGCCAAGAGGCTTATGAAGAAAAAACAAGCAGCGGCTGAAGCCGCAAAAGAAACTACTGAAAAGTAGATAGATGGATAGATTAAACGGATCCCGCGCTTCCGCGCGGGATTTTTTGGCTTTACTAAACACCATTTGTTTCTAAAGTGTTATCAGCAATATATGCCGGCACGAAACATACAATGCAAAAAGCCCGCTCTCAAATTAACGAGAGTGGGCTTTTCAAATTATATTAACCTAACTATCTGCTGTAATTTGGCGCTTCTTTAGTGATCACCACATCATGTGGATGACTTTCAGCCATACTAGCCGATGTGATCCTAACAAACTGTGCTTCTTCCTGCAATGTCGCTATATCCTTCGCACCACAATAACCCATACCTGCACGTAAACCACCTATAAACTGTTGTACTACCTCATTCAAATTTCCTTTGTAAGGTACTCTGCCCACTATACCTTCAGGTACCAGCTTCTTTATATCAGCTTCCATATCCTGGAAGTAACGATCTTTACTTCCCTCTTGCATAGCTTCTACTGACCCCATGCCACGGTAAGACTTGAATTTACGGCCTTCATATATAATGGTCTCCCCGGGGCTTTCTTCAGTACCTGCAAAAATAGACCCTGCCATAATACAAGATGCACCTGCCGCTATAGCCTTCACCATATCACCCGTGTACCTGATACCGCCATCTGCAATTACCGGAATACCGCTTTTTTTAAGGGCCTGTGCTGCTTCTATCACAGCTGTTAGCTGTGGGGCGCCTGCACCTGTTACCACACGCGTAGTACAGATGCTACCCGGGCCAACGCCTACTTTTACTGCATCGGCGCCAGCATCAGCCAGTGCTTTTGCACCCGCACCTGTAGCAACATTGCCTGCTATTATAGGTATACCTTTAAATGCTTTCTTTACTTGCTTTATTGCGTCTATCACGCCTTTGCTATGTCCATGGGCGCTATCAAGGGTTATCACATCAACACCTGCGTTTTTCAATGCCTCTACCCTATCCAATATATCGGCGGTTATACCAATTGCCGCACCTGCAAGCAAACGGCCAAACTGGTCCTTGCAGGCATTGGGGTGGCTTTTCAAATGCATGATATCCCTGAAAGTGATAAGTCCAATCAGTTTGCCGGCCTTATCAACAATAGGCAGTTTTTCTATCTTGTATTGTTCCAGTATCTTCTCGGCCTTTTTCATATCTGTGCCGTGTGGCGCAGTTACCAGGTTTTCACTGGTCATTATTTCAGATACCTTTTTGCGAGTATCTTTCTGAAAGCGCATGTCCCTGTTGGTAACAATGCCTATTAGTTTCTTATTGCTATCTATTATGGGTATGCCGCTTATCTTATTTTCACGCATTAGCTTTTGTACATCCCCCATGGTAGCATCGGGCGATAGTGTGATTGGATCTACTATTAGTCCGCTTTCAGAGCGCTTTATCTTGCGCACATGCTCAGCCTGGCGCTCAATACTCATGTTCTTGTGCAGTATGCCTATTCCACCTTCACGTGCAAGTGCTGCAGCCAACGGAAATTCGGTTACTGTGTCCATTGCTGCCGATACCATGGGCAGGTTCAGTTGTATATCTTTTGTCAGGTTGGTAACAATGCTTACTTCGCGCGGAAGGACTTCTGAGTAAGCCGGCATAAGGAGCACATCATCAAATGTGAGGCCTTCGCCATAAAATTTGGATTTTATTGCCATGTGCAAAGATATAACAGCAAAGCGAAAAATGAAAAATAGCTTTTATGAATATTTCTATAGACGGTATAAAATGGTACAATTTGCTATAAAAATATCACATAAACTCTTTAAAGATGCCGTTAGGCTTGCATTTCAGCATGTGCTCAGTTTATTATATCCTATTAAATGGCGTCCATTTAGTTTATCTTTGCAATTCTAAATCATTGATTGTGAACCAGGACACTTCCAAACCAGCGCTATTACCGGCATTTTTTAAAATGAAATGCCCCAATTGCCGTCGCGGAAATGTCTTTGTAAACAAAAGTGTTTTCCCTTTGGGTAAGTGCCTGCAAATGGTTGACCATTGTTCTGTTTGCGGCCACAAAATGGTAAATGAGAGTAATAACGGTGGCGGCATCAACTATGCGCTTACTATGATGCTGTTTTTCCTCAACGTTCTTTGGTACTGGCCTATATTTGGCTTATCCTATAAAGACAACAGCTTCATTTATTTTCTATTTACAAGCGTTGCAGTTGTACTTATATTACAGCCTTGGCTCATGCGCCTTTCCCGTATGATATACTTGTACTTGTTCATCACATTCGGGAAAGGTTAGTTCTAGTGGGGCATATCAGCCCTCAACGTCCGCACATAAACTATTATACTGGCTAGGTCGCTATCAGCTATTGCATCTTTAAACGGTGGCATAGTCCCTCTCCCATTGAGTACAGTAGTAGCAATGCCCAGGCTATCCAGTCTTGTAAGAGTAAGATTAGCAGCCTTATTATTTTGTGCATTACCATTTACACCATGGCAAGCCATACATTTCTGTTGAAATAGATCTTTACCGCGGCTTGTATTTACCAGCCCGTTACCACCCGTCTTTATTGAATCTGCCCCCGATTCCTGTGTATAAATAGGAGTATTCGTCCCACGTTCTGTACACCCATTCATCATTAAAAAAATAGCTGCTACAGCAACCGACGCAACAATATTATAAAACAGGTACTTCATGACCGCTATGCATTTGCACTACCATCATATCAAAACTATACCATGAGAATGCCCCGACCGATGGCCAGGGCATTTACTATTTTATGTTTTATAGATCACTACTAACTACCACCTTTTCCCTCTGCTGCCACCGCCAGCCTGTTTGGGCCTTGATGGGCGTGGATGTACCTGTGCATCCGGTCTCAGAACCACATCCTTACCTTTCGGCAGGTTGATCTTCACAATACCTGACATTGAGCTCGGGTAAGGATGCCCTGTTACAACTGGTATTTTGATGCGGGTCAGCTTTTCTATTTGTTTCAGCAGGTCCAGTTCTTCTTCATCGCAAAATGAGAACGCAGTACCGGTAGCCATGGCCCTGCCTGTACGACCGATACGGTGCACATAAGTTTCCGGCACTTCCGGCAACTCATAGTTAATAATGTGCGATATAGCCTCAATATCAATACCGCGGGCCGCGATATCTGTAGCCACAAGCACTTTTATCTTGCCACTCTTAAAGTTGTTCAGTGCGCGCTGCCTTGCCGTCTGCGACTTGTTGCCATGTATAGCCTCAGCATGTATACCGTCCTTATCCAGATTGATGACCACCTTGTCGGCACCATGCTTGGTACGGGTAAACACTAGTGCACTGGTCACCTCTTTCTGCTTCAATAAAAAAGTAAGCAGGTTACGCTTGTCTTTTTTATCAACAAAGTATATACTCTGGTCTATAGTTTCTGCCGTTGATGATACAGGTGTTACCTCTACCTTTTCAGCTTTCACCAATATAATATCTGCAAGTTTCTGTATCTCCGGTGGCATAGTAGCCGAGAAAAACAGGTTCTGACGGTGCAATGGCAGCTTCTGTACTACCTTCTTTACGTCATGTATAAAACCCATGTCCAGCATACGGTCGGCCTCATCCAGCACAAAAAGGCTGATGTGGCTCAGGTTCACAATACCTTGCTGCATCAGGTCTAAAAGACGACCCGGAGTAGCAATCAGTATGTCAACTCCTCTTCTTATCTCAGCAACCTGGGCACCCTGTGGTACACCACCAAAAATTACCGTGTTTTTTATAGCCAGGTGCTTGCCGTAAGCCGCGAAGCTCTCTGCTATCTGTATAGCCAGTTCCCTTGTAGGGGTGAGCACCAGTGCTTTTATATTGCGATGACCCTCTTTGGGCAGTTCACTTAGCAATTGCAGCATAGGCAGTGCAAAAGCCGCAGTCTTTCCTGTGCCTGTTTGCGCGCAACCCAATAAGTCTTTCTTGTTCAGTATTATCGGTATGGCCTGTTCCTGTATGGGTGTGGGGTTGGTGTATCCTTCGTCCTGCAGCGCTTTAAGTAGCGGCGCTGCTAAATTCAATTCATTAAATGTCATTATACTATGCCTGTGGCAAAATCTTGATTAAGCTGCAAAAGTCGGCCATTTACGCAACTATTCAAAAATTTATTTTATATGATACTATTATCAGAAATACAAGTACTGGGCTCTGGTCTGATATTGAGTATAGAATCTGATGGAATAGAACCTATACTCACCCACCTCTTTACAGCCACCGAACAGACAATCAAGAGATAGCATTCCCAAAGCCCGGCAGAACAGTAGCACTGTCGCCTGCACAAAGCTGCGTTGGCTGCAGCTGTCATAGCTGCCGACTGCCTTTTTCTTTGTTACTTTCTTTTGGGCATGCAAAAGAAAGTAAGACAACGAGGGAGGGATAACACCTTGTCAAAACGTTTTAACCACTATTCATACATCTTCTCTATAGCCACACTATACTTCTGCATGATCACCTTTCTTTTTATCTTCAAAGACGGTGTTAGTTCGCCGCTGTCAACGGTCCACTCATCAGGCAGCAGTGTTATTTTCTTCACCTGCTCGGGGTGGCTAAATAATGGGTTGTATTTATCTATCTGAGCCTGTATATGACTTACTACCTGTGGCACTTTTACAAACTCTTGGTGAGATGCCGGAAGTGTGAGCTGGGGTTGGTTATCAGCCATATACTTTCTTACCTGGGCAAAATTGGGCACTACAAGGGCACTTACAAATTTTCGTCCGTCGCCAATCACCATCATCTGCTCTATGAAAATGCTTTCCTTCATTTTATTCTCAATCACCTGCGGGGCAACATACTTCCCACCCGATGTTTTGAATATCTCCTTCTTCCTATCTGTTATCTTCAAAAAGCGGCCTTCCTCCCAGGTACCTATATCTCCAGTATGGAACCAGCCATCCTTTATTGCATCAGCGGTAGCGTCTGGCTTATTATAATAACCCATCATTACGTTTGCGCCTTTCACCAATATTTCGCCGTCTTCAGCTAACTGCACCTGTTCATTTTGTATCAGTGGGCCCACAGTCCCTATCCTTCGGTTCTCACTTTCATACCGGTTTACCGTTACCACGGGCGATGTTTCTGTAAGGCCATACCCTTCCATGATCACCACATTAGCGGCCGTAAATATTTTTATCAACCTTACCTGGCAGGCTGCCGAGCCGCTTACTATTGCCTTTACGTTACCCCCAAGCGCCTCGCGCCATTTGCTGAACACCAGTATGTTAGCAATCTTCAATTGTAAATTGTACCACCAGCCCATAGGTGTGGCGTTATCAAACCGTTTACCCAGTTCTAACGCCCAGAAGAAAAGCGCACGTTTTATACCCTTAAGCTCCAGCGCAGTACTTATGATGCGCTCATATACCTTCTCCAGCAAGCGTGGCACCATAGTAAAGACTATGGGCTGTACCTCCTTCAGGTTGGCCCCTATGGTATCCATGCTCTCGGCATACCATATGGCCACACCGGCCTGCAGGTATATATAGGTAACCATACGTTCAAAAATATGGTTCAGCGGCAGGAAACTGAGCGCCTTAGCGCCCTTATCCGCAAAGGTAAATGCAGGCATAGAGTCCTGTACGTTGCATACTATATTGTGGTGGCTCAGCATTACCCCTTTGGGGTTGCCGGTCGTACCAGATGTGTAGATGATGGTAGCCAGTGTATCCGGCAAAATGCGAGATATTACAGACTCATCAGCATCCAGGTTCTTATCTATCAGTTCGTTCCAGTTAGCTACGCCCTCTACTTTGTCGAAAGAGAAAATATGCTGTAGCGTAGGTACTAAAGGATATGTTTCTTTGAAACGCTCGTACAGTTCTGCATTCGCCAAAAACAATATCCGCACCCCTGCTTCATTGAGTATAAAGGCAAGTTCAGTAGGACTGATAGTGGGATATATAGGCGTCAGCACAGCCCCTGTCAATTGTACCGCAATATCCGTAATCATCCACTGCGGATTATTGGGGCTGATGATGGATATCTTTTCCTGCTTTAGCGGTTCCAGTTCCTGGTTGGTAATACCCAGCGATAGCAACCCGCCGGCCAGTTTACGTGCTGTACTATATACCTGTTCGCTGCTATAGGTCACCCATTGGCCATTTTCCTTAGCCGCAAGCATGGTGGCGCCGGGCTCTTCTGCCGCGCGGCCGGCAACGATGTCGAAAAGACGCTGAATCATACATAAATTTACTAAAAAGGAAGTACGTTGCAACCAGGATGTTGAAAAGAAGCTATCGCATTCTCTATAGATAAATAGTTATCCGCGATATTGTAATTCTTCTGTTATAGTTTAAGAGGTAGCATGATGAATGTATCTCCGAAAGCCGACAGACTATCAAGAGGTAGCATTCCCCAAGTCCGGCACAACAGTAGTACAACTGCCTGCACAAAGCCGCGTCAGCTGCAGCTGTCATAGCTGCCGACTGCCTTTTCTTTGCTACTTTCTTTTGGGCATGCAAAAGAAAGTAGGACCACGTGAGAAAGTATCCCAAGACAGGCCATCAAAATGTAGCATTCCCCAAGCCCGGCACAACAGTAGTACCACTGCCTGCGCAAAGCAGCGTCGGCTGCAGCTGTCATAGCTGCCGACTGCCTTTTTCTTTGCTTTCTTTTGGGCATCCAAAAGAAAGTAGGATCACGAGGACACGTAACTAAATAGTCAACATAAAAACACAAAAAAACCAATACCCATTTCCTTACTTTTGATACACCAATAGCAACGCTCAATTTCTATGCAATTATCCCTGCAGCAGGTAATGCCCATTCCACTGCGCGACAAACTAACCCAACGTCCTTCTGGTATATGGAGGCAAGACCTGGTGCTGCAACCGCAGGAATATGTTTTTATACAAGCCCCATCCGGCACCGGCAAAACCACACTGATTCACATACTCTACAACCTGCGCCAAGACTATGAGGGCACAATAAAATGGGGCGCAGACGACGTAAAGAAAGTATCCAAAGAACAGCTCTCCAGTCTGCGCACCAACAACATCAGCATCATTTTCCAGGACATGCGCCTGTTCCCCGAACTCACAGCATGGGAAAACCTGGAGATCAAGCGCGCACTCACCAATACCATAACACCGCAAACCGTAGAAGACTGGCTGGCGCGGCTGGGCATAAAGGACAAGAAAAACAGCCTGGCACATACCCTATCTTATGGCGAGCAACAACGGGTTTCTATAATACGTGCACTACTGCAACCCTTTAACTGGCTGCTGATGGACGAGCCCTTTAGCCATCTGGACAAAGCCAACACCCAAAAGGCCTGCGCCCTGATAAAGGAAGTAGTAACCGCCAACAATGCCGGCCTGCTCCTCGCCGATCTGGATGAGCCACACGATTTCCCATACACCAAAACAATACAACTGTGAGGGAACACGTAGCACTACTCCGTAAACTATTGCTCTCCAGCAACCGTAAATCACGCCTCGGCGCAGCCCTGCTGGCGCTATGCATAGGCACTACCCTGCTGCTGCTTTCTGTAATGATATGGTGGAACTTTAATGAACTCCTCCATGGCAAGAGTGATAGCGATAGCCTGGGTAGCACCTTCCTCACTGTAAGCAAGCGGGTTACTGATGACAACATGGGCAAGCCCGGTGCCACCATTTTTACCCCGCAGGAAATTGAAGACATCACCAAGGCGCCACAGGTGCAGGATGCCGGTATGCTCATCAGCAACCACTTCCCCGTATATGCATCTCTGAACGACAAGCTGGGCTTTGCTACCGAGATGTTCCTGGAGGCGGTACCCGACAGGTTTATAGATAAAAAGCCCGATGGGTGGAACTGGCAGCCCGGCAATACTCAAGTGCCTGTCATACTCTCGGCCGAGTTTCTGAACCTTTATAATTACGGCTTCGCGCTCAGCCGTGGCCTGCCGCAGTTGTCACAATCTACGGTCAAAACCATATCGCTCGATCTTAAGATCAGTTACGGGAATAACGCCCAGCACTACGCGGCCCACGTCACCGGCTTTTCAGACCGCATCAGTTCTGTGCTGGTACCTGAGTCGTTCATTACCTACGGCAACAAAGTATATGGCGACAATGCCCCCTCTACCCCATCGCGACTGATACTGAAGGTACAGGATGCCAGCAGCAAGCAGTTTACCGACTACCTGGCCCGGCACGACTATGTGACCAACAACGAGCAACTGCGCTGGAGCAAGGTGCGCGCCATAGTAGCCGTAGTATCGACTTCCACAGGTGTGCTGGCCATACTGCTCATGGGTATTGGCACGCTGGTGTTCATATTGTTTATAGAGCTTACCATAAGCAAGGCCCAGCAATCGCTTACCCTGTTATTGCAACTGGGTGTTAGCCCCCGCTACCTCAGCCGGTTTATGCTGCGCCGCTTCCTGCCCATGGTACTGGCTATGGTTGGTCTGTCTATGTGTATAGCCATTGCTGCACAAGCCGCTGCCAGCTACTGGGCACAGGACCAAAACTTGCAGCTCACCCTCCTGCCCGGCTGGCCGGTATGGGCTGCTATGGGGGTAAGTGTGTTATTACTGGTGGGGTTGGTGAGAAGGAGTGTTGTGGGGGCGATTGAGGGGTAGTGTTTAATGGCATTTGCCTCACAGAGACGGCAATCTGATATTGCCTGCATGTGCGACGAAGGTGGAAACTTCGTCGCGCAGAGGTTATTATCAACGCTCAAAATATCATTGCTGTGAATTACGAACCTTAGAATGGCAGGTCATTATTTAGTTGCTGTGATTTGCTTCTAAACTCAATTTTATCTTGGTTTTTTAATATCCACTCTTCACCCGAAGTTGTTAACTTAAAAACAATATATTCTTCTCCCTGCTCATCGTACTCTTTAAATTGTTCAATAAGATTTTTAATACGCAATTGCCGAAAACCTAAATTTGATGCAGCTTTTGTAAAACCAGCAATCTCCATATCGCGTTGTAATCTAAATGCAGAAACCGTATGCTCTTCTGTTAATTGATTTTCTAAAAATATAAGCATCATAGTAATTTCATGCTGCTTTAAGCCTTCGCTTTCCTTAACTGGTGTATCAATAAATCGTCTGACGTTAGTACGTTTTTGTAATAAACCTTTAATCTTCTCCGTGATATGATTTTCTAAATTTTCAAAGTCACTTTTTGAATTAGTTTTATATGTGATTATTTGCCTATGCTGAATATCAAAGGGAAATTTTTGTCGCTCTTCTGTAATCATAACAACGTCTTTATCCATTGCGAAAGCATATCCCAACTCGTACCATACATTTGGGTTATCACTGGTAAGTTCGGCAAAACATAATACTGACTTTTTTATTCCGTCCTCTATCTGTTCTATAGGAATTCGAACTGATGGGTCTTGGTCCACTCTATAAGGCATAAGACCCGCAGCTTTAATTGCAGGTTCAAAAATATCCGTATATCTTTTATCAAATTTATCCTTATCAAAGGGCTGTATTACAAAACAAGTATCCATAACTATTGTTATTTCATTTTATTATATTAAATAACTATCATCGACTTACCTCAATTATACTCATAATAATAAGATAATTCACCATGCCCGGCTTAGTCTTTTTCTGACTACGTCGAAACAGGCGCGAGAATCTTCAGATTCCCAATTACAAATACGATTACCATTCAAATAGAGTATGCGTATAAATCTTTGACAATTTTAGCTTGATATTCAATTCCAGGAAAAATTGTACTCTCATTAATGCTTAATCGCGATAGATCTTCCAAAATATCCTTCTTAGCCTTTGACCCTATCCCCATATAACTTATTGCTATCGAATTAGAAATACTTGCATTAATTTCCGGTGACCTGATGTTCCAGATGTTAGCGTAGCGCATCTGGAAGTGCCAATATAGCTCCGTTCTGTGAACGGCATTCATTGCAATGCAGCCAAAACATAGAACCGAAGCCTTTCCTTCCCCATATAATCTCCGTAAAGGCCACCTGACATAGACTTTTCTACAAACCCCTCTCCGGCAAAAAATCTTTAGGTGAGCAATCGAGTATTTTCGATATTTCGTTGATATGATTCAGATTGTACTTCGCCCTTGTCCTGCCGCTTTCTACTTCTCCTATAAAACTAACCGATACATCAAGCAAGTAAGCTAACTCCCGTTGAGAGATACCTTTCTCCTTCCTTTTCTGCCTGATGGCGTCTATTACATGCTGCTCTATTTGTGATTTTTCAGGACTATTCATACACCAATCTGTGTATGTAAAGAACCAACAGAATGAAAAATAATTTGCTCATACAGGTATGAGTATTATATTTGTCTCATAATACACCTGTTTTATACGCCTTTTATAAACGTCATCATACTTTAAACCAACAACCATGTGGCCATTCAACAAAAGAAAAAAGGAAGAGTTCAATACCTATCCAGGTTTCGCATATCATGCCGGCCAGCTATCGGCCTACCTTGCCGAGATGCACCACTTTATCATTGCCCTTAAAGATGGCCAGGTCATCCACTACCACCCAGATGATTCGCTCACCTTTCACGACTGGCTGATTGCCAATAAGATCAGAGATATCAATAAATGTTAAACAACCAAGCCAATCTTAAAAAGTGCCAGTTAGAGGAAACAAGAAGAAAAAAGCATCGTATTTGCACTGCAAAAAGTTTATTATCTTTTGGCCTGTATTCTATGTCACACACACCAGAGAGTAACATATGCCCTAACTGCGGGTTTGCAACCACACGCAACTACTGCGCCGAGTGTGGCCAGGAAACTCACCTGCATCGCGAAACATTCTGGGGTATGGTCATGCACTTTATTGGCCACTATGTCCATTACGATTCTAAGTTCTGGCAAACCATAAACACCCTTCTATTCAGTCCCGGCAAGCTTACCATTGCTTATAGCAACAGGCAGCGCATGCGGTACATAGCTCCTATTTCCCTGTATATATTTATCAGCGCTATGTTCTTTTTAATAGTGCTGGTAAACCCGCACAAGATACTCTCGGCACATAAGGGGCTCATACACGTAAACACAACAGGCACGCACGATACCGAAACAGCTGTACGTCAGAAAACCGCGGCGGAGCTGGAAAATAAGGGGCCCCAACCATGGCACCTGTACGATCCAAAAAGAGATACCGCCAACTGGATGCATTTTTTGTATGTGCATGGCAATAAGCTGGATGAAGAAACAGATGGCAACAGTGGCGTCTACATTTTAGAACACCTATACCACACCCTGCCTAAAATATTTTTCTTCCTTATTCCCTTGATGGCCTTGTTTCTCGAAGTACTGTTCCTAAAGAGGAAAGACGTTTATTTTACCGATCATTCTGTGTTTTCGCTACACTACCATTCTTTTGTGTTCACACTACTTACACTGCTGTATATCCCACTTGTGAAGGATATCCCCCATCTGCTGCTTATACTGCTGGCCCTGGCCTTGTTATATCTTGTAGTGGCCCAGCGCAAGGTGTATAAGACCGGCTGGCCCAGGGCCACACTCAATGCCCTGTTCCTGGGTATAGGCTACCTGGTATTCTTATGTATAGCCCTCGTGGCCGACTTTTTTGCTATATTATATTTTGCATAACCCTAGGGAACAAGGGCACTGCAGATACTGGTCATCTTATAGAAAGACCAGCGCCAGTGCTACAGCTAAACAGCAAAATAAGTTATAACACAACCAAATGCATCCTATACTTAACTTCGCGCTTGCTCGCGAAGGGTGCGAGCCTTTACCAAACTTATTTCTATGCCCTGCAATCACAAATTCCAGGATCATCTTGATCTTACAAAAATTGATTTTGAGCCAACAACGCTAATTGTGGGCACGTTCAACCCTGCATGGCCTGCCAGTAACACAACCGAATGGTTTTATGGAAATACAGCCAGCAACTACTTTTGGGATGTTTTGCCTCGCCTCTATGGCGAAGGATCGTTGATCAACGCAACTCAAGCTAACTGGAAGCAGTTTTGCCACAATAAGCAGATCGCATTTACCGACCTGATTAGCTCAGTAGATGATGCCGAGCCAACTAACCAGGAACACGCTAAGATACTGGGCGGTATGTCAGACAAAGGAATAGAATACAATTTTGAAGATTTTACCTATGTCGATATACCCAGGATACTACAACGCCAGCCAACCATAAAGAACGTATATCTTACCCGCGGCGTTAGCGAGGCATTTTGGAAACACCTTTGGAACCCCGCAGTGCAATACTGCAGCCGCAACAATATTCGCGAACGGAAGCTACTGACCCCATCGGGCAATGCGCTGTATCAGCAAGGGGCATATAATATTCAGCATCCCGAAAATCAAATACCACTGCTGGAAGACTATATTTTAATGAGATGGCAGCAGGAATGGCATTTTTAGTAATTCCATAATGCCATTCTTCCATATAAACATCTCTCGTCCTCGAAAAATTCGAGGATGCAACGGCAGGGCGTTTGTAACGCCCGTGTCCGTATAAATATTGGGTACCCAATAAAATTATCGCCGTGTCCGGAACGTCTTCACTATAGGTTCTAAAATAAACCTAAAACCAATACACCAAAACTCTAATATCCAACTCTGGCAACCCATACAGCCAAATAAAAAAAGCATGCTGCCTCCCCAAAGGTGCCATAACATACACCACGTGTTGTACCATGTAGATCCAATTTTTTTACTAGTTCCAAAATAAAAACCTTTGTGCTTAAAAACCTGTCAAACCCTTATCATGATAGACTATACCCAACAACAGCAGCAAGCCAAAGAGCTATATACCAGTTCCGGTTACACACAAAAACAAATAGCAAACGCTGTTGGCGTCACTGAGAAAACCATCTATCGGTGGATGAAAAAAGAAGAATGGGATGGACTTAAAAAACAAAGCTTTGCAGCACCCGCTGTCATGGTCAATCATCTGTACAGCGAGGTCATCGAGTTACAAAACCACATTGCTAGTCGCGAAGAGGGAAAACGTTTTCCAACACACCAGGAATCAGAGATCATCCGCAAGCTCATCACCTGTATCGATAAGCTGGGCATAGCCCACTCACAAGATACCAACAAACAGATATTTATGAACTTTGCCACTTACATGCTGAAGTCCGACAACGACTTCTCCAAAAAGTTGGTCGATTATGCCGAAACCTATCTCTGGCACTACAACAACTTCGGCTACAAACCTTATGAGTTTCTCCACGGTGTCGAAGTGCCAGTCGCAGACCCTGACTTAATAAAAGATGTACAGGAAGCGTTAGGCGAAAAAGCGCCCGAAGTAGTTACCAACACGCCCGCGCCATCAACAGTCAAAGAAGATGAGAAAACAAACACACCCACTAACAATTGTCAACCCGCCAATAGTACATCTGTTAAACCTGCCAAACATAAAAAACTAAAGACCTGGGCAAAACTGGGAAATGAATTTCCACCATCCCTTCACGATGGCAAAATACTCTGGCAGGGCAATGGCGAAGTGCTCGATTATAATCAACACTGTTATCGAAAAATGACAATAGATGAAGCCGAAGCCTTCCGCGATCTCGGTTTCGATGTAGAATGGGAAGAAAATAACACGCCTGAAAAACTGAGAGAATACCAAAGCTTACCAACTATCGGTTTAAAAACCGGACAGGACAACCCAACATCCCGATCCACCGAAACACCTACCCAGAAAGCATCTACCCCACCTCAACCCTCAAATATACCCTGTCCGGTACCGGACACCATCAGACAGCTGTCCGCTAAACCATCTTCTGAAATTGAGCATGTTATCCCCGAAGAACTAAAAAATACATGGCCACACATACCCTTACTTCCCGGCGGTGTCAAATGGCTGGGCCGCGGTATGGTGTACGATGCTAAACTAAAAAGGAAACGCGAGATCCAGTTTGGCGAGCTCGATCAGCTACGCAAATTGGGCTTCGACAGGCACAAACTGCAGTACTAAAACTGCAGTTCCGCTATAAACCCATCGTCTATCACTAAATGTTGGTTATTTAAAAACACTTTCCAATGCCCAGGCCTTCAGCCTCATTTCATCATATTCTTTTTCAGGCACACTGTCGGCAGTTATAGCGCCACCGGTATGATACGATAAGAATTGTGTAGCCGCATTATAAAACAGGCTGCGAATAACCACGTTGAAATCGAAATCGCCATCGGGTGTTATGTATCCAACAGTACCGCTATAGAGTTCCCTGCGGCTCTTTTCATATTTATCTATCAGCTGCATCACCTTTATCTTGGGTGCACCTGTCATACTGCCCATAGGGAAAGAATACCTTAATGCATCTGTAAACGTCATATCAGATCTCAGCGTGCTGCTTATTGTAGATATCATCTGGTGCACCTGGGGGAATGTATAGATGCCGAAGAGTTCATCTACACGTACGCTGTTTGTTTCTGAGCAACGGGCTAGGTCGTTACGCATCAGGTCAACGATCATTATATTTTCAGCTCGTTCTTTTATATCATTGCGCAGCTGTTCTTTTAGCAGGTTGTCTTTTGCACTATCGGCATCCCTGCCTATGGTACCCTTTATAGGTTGCGTAATAAGATGGTTACCTTTTTTATAAAGGTATCTTTCGGGGCTGGCACACGTCATATGCAGATCATACAGCCTGTAATATGCAGCAAAGGGTGCAGGCGAAAGTTGGTTGAGCCGGGTAAAGATTTGCATAGGTGCTACGTTCACCTCTGGCACAAAACCTTCTGTGCAATAGTTGATCTCGTAACAATCGCCGTTTATTATATGTTCCTGTAGCGCAGCAACGGTTTTCAGGTATTCATCCTTACCAGTTGTGTAGGTCCACTCTACTTGCGGCATAGGTGCACTTACTTCAACTTCTGTACTCATAATAGCCTTGTAAACATCTGCCACCTGGGCATACAAGGTCTCTATAGTAAGTGTTGTGTGATCTTTACTGATGTAGCAAACCGTTTCCGGAACAAAAAAGTGAAACTTATGGATGCCCAGCTTCCTCCTATGTCGTGATGATAACATGGGGTGTAGGTCATTCTTATATTCATAACCAATGTTGCCAAATAGCCAGTCTTTATGCTTATCGTGCAGGGCCTGCAGTGCAGGCAAAGATGTTGCAGCGGGCGTATCATTACCGGCAACGGCCAGCAGACATTCATACCGTCCGTATTCAGACGGGTACTCATTGCTATCCAGAAAACAAAGAATGCTGAATTGGTTGGCCCAGCCCAGCATTCTTTGTTTTATGTTTTGATATGCTCCCTGCTGAAGGGGATATACAGTTTTATTTCTTTCCAATATACAGGTGATTAAAAATCATCGTCATCGTCATCAAATCCACTGCCTTCGCTAAAAAAGCCCAGGTCCTTAAACTCATCATCTATGTCGAAATCATCATCAGCCTTACCTTTCTTTTTAGGTGCGCTGCCAGCTTTAGTTTTAGACTTTGGCAAATCAAACTCTTCAAACTCTTTGTCCAGGTCAAATTCATCTTCATCGCCCTTTTCAAAGTCGTCATCTTCATCATCTATGTCGTCGTCATCTTCATCGTCGTCATCGTCAGCAGATTTTTTGGCTTTAGATGATGTTGATTTTTTTGCGGCAGTTTTCTTTTTGGGCGCCTCATCCAGATCATCGTCATCAGCATCATCCTCATCATCGTCGTCAGCAGCTTTTTTACTTGCCTTTGCCGGAGCCGCTTTTTTGGCTGCAACTTTCTTTTTAGGAGTATCTTCTATATCATCATCCATGTCGTCATCATCATCTTTTGCTTTCTTCGAAGATTTTACAGCTTTGCTTGCTGCAGGCTTTACGCTTTTATCAGCGCTCTTTTTTGTAACGTCGTCTTTGTTGGTGTTTGATTTCATAGCGCTCATCCCGTTAATGGCGTAAATTTTTAATTGTTTTGGGAAATTCCCAAATTTTTTTTGAGTAACAAAAACATAATTTTTTTTCTAAGGAATTACAAGCAGCTGATCGCGCCCTGTACCGTTGGATACATAACTGATCTTGGTCTCCAGATATTGCTCCAGGAAACGGCAATAATCTTTAAACACATGCGGCAATTCATCGTAGTTTACACAAGAACCTATTGGCTTATCCCAGCCATCAAATTCCTGGTAAACAGGTGTTATATCTTCGGTACACAAATCAAATGGGAGTTCCTTGGTTTCCTTTCCGTCTATGAGGTATGCAGTAGCCGCTTTGATGGGATTAAACTCATCCAGCACATCTGCCTTGGTAACTATAAGCTTGGTTACCCCGCTCAGCATTACTGTGTAGCGGAGCGCAACAAGGTCTATCCAGCCACAACGCCTTGGGCGGCCTGTAGTAGCGCCAAATTCGCTGCCTGCTTTGCGCAGTTCCTCACCGGTTTCATCCAGCAGTTCTGTAGGGAACGGACCACCACCAACACGGGTGCAATATGCCTTGGTTATGCCATACACATCGCCAATGCGCGATGGGGCAACACCCAAACCACTGCACACACCTGCGGCTATGGTATTTGAAGAAGTAACGAACGGATAGGTACCAAAATCGATATCCAGCATACTACCCTGTGCGCCTTCAGCCAATACTTCTTTACCATCCTTTAGGTGCATGTCCAGCCAGTACTCGCCGTTCACAATCTGCAGGGTGCGTATATATTCTACTGATTCGAAGAAAGCATCTTCCCACTGCTTCCAGTCCACCTGGTGCTCATATTGGCGCAGCATCTCCAGGTGTTTCTGGGTCAGTTTATCGTACTTCTGTTTAAAGTTCTTACTCAGTATGTCGCCTACACGCAAGCCGTTTCTACCGGTCTTGTCCATGTAAGCGGGGCCGATACCCTTAAGGGTGCTACCTATCTTGTCCTGGCCTTTAGCCGCTTCTGATGCAGCATCAAGAGCCCTATGGGTGGGTAGTATCAAGTGTGCCTTGCTGGATACATAAAGCCTTTGCAGCATATCGGGCTGCAGGGGCAATACCTTATCAATTTCCTTTTGCAGGGTTACAGGGTCTATTACCACTCCGTTGCCTATGAGGTTGAGGCAATGCGTATGAAACACGCCAGATGGTATAGTATGCAACACCACCTTAGTGCCGTTTACATACAGCGTATGGCCAGCATTTGGCCCACCTTGGAAACGGGCAATGATATCATACTTTGAGGCTAAAAAGTCAACAATCTTGCCTTTCCCTTCATCGCCCCATTGCAGACCTAACAAAACATCGATCATGAAAATCTATTTATTGGTCAAAATTAATAACCGTAAACCGTTTTAACTACATGTATTTTATCGGCCAATGCATATATGTTTTCAAAACATCTAATTTTAGCATATGCAGGGGCCGCAAACATGCGGCTATCCTATATTTTTATCTGTTCCTTTCGATTGCATGGTACTCATTAATTGTTGCAAAGTACGTTGGAAATTGTCAGCCGACCCATCAAGAAATATGGTATTTCCCTTACCTGTTTCAGCAAAATGCTTGATGGCATCTGTCCACATTGAGAATAAAATGAACGATGCATCTAGGTTGGCATTTTCAACCTCCTTTGCAGCCTGGGCAATACCTTTTGCCACTTCTTCCCGGAACAGCGCCACCCCCTGGCCACGCATCTGTGCGGCCTGCTTCTCAGCTTCGGCAGTTATCTTTATGGCATTACCTTCCGCTTCTGCACCCTTTGTCTTGGTGATCAGCAAAGCTTGTCCTTCATTTTCAGCAGCAGCTTTCAGGTTATTAGAAGCCACCACCTTGGCCATAGAAGTGGTAATAACTTCATCAAAAGTAATGTCGTTCATCTGCAGATCAAGCAGGTGGTAGCCCCACCCTCCCAATTGTGCATCCAGTTGTTCTTTTACATGCAGTATTATTTCGGTGCGCAACTGCAGTATTTCAGATTGCTTCTTGGTGGCAACAAAAGCGCGGACAGCGCCTTCTATAGAGCGTATGAGCGCTTGCATAAAGCTGCGGTCATCTACAAACTTAAAAGCTACATTCTCTATGGTTTCAGAATCTGTATTCATTACAGCATATAATAGCATAGCCGAGAAATACACATTTGCCTGATCTTGCGTGATAGCCTGAAATTTCAGCTCCATAGAAAGATTCTGGTAAGATATACGACGGTATATCTGTTCAATGAAGGGTATCCTGAAATTAAGCCCGGGGCGCATGATGCGCTTGAACTTTCCAAAAACAGTGATCACGGCTACTGTACCTTGCTGTACTGTTACTACCCACATAACAAGCATAATAACAACAACAAGCAGTATAAAAAGCAGTACGTATTCCATAGTGGTCTGGATTTGTTTGGAAATATACAAATATGCCCGAACTTTGAAATAATTATATCTCAGCAAGCATGGCGGCAGCAGCTAAATTGGTACTTGACATAGGGGCTATGCAGGAAGATTTTTTTGCTGACAGCTCACTTATAGGCATAGCCAGTGCATTGCCCATATACCGTTTCTGCTGGTTGCTCAACAGTTGTTTTAATATCAATTTTACCCGCGAACCCGAACTGGATGTAAAACTGCCGGGTAAAAAAGATACACCAGACCATTATTTTCCTGTATACCAATATACGTTGCCAACAGGTACACATACACATATGCTGTACAGCCTTAAAAACAACGACAAAAAATTATTGCCGGAAGTAAAGCAATTGGATTACCTGTGGATGATACAAAGCTCCACCCCTGAAAAAGATGCTGCAGATTTTATTAAATACCTGCGCACTATACCAGATGTGCAACTGGCACAAATATTACTGCCCATCCAGCTCAAAAATCTGAATAACTTATTAATCTAATACCTAGGTTAAGCAGCCGGGGTTGGCTTTATTTTAGCCAAAAAAACGCTAATTCTTATTTTAGCCTTGTTCATACGTGTATTTTGCTATTTTTGCTGCCTGTCTAAATTTTTATCATGAATTATCGCAAAGTCAACAACCTGGTAGGTTGGATAACCGGCGCTATAGCCTATGTCGTCTTCCTGAAAACCATGGAACCAACCGCCAGCTTCTGGGATTGTGGTGAATTCCTGTCTTGTGCCTATAAGCTTGAAGTAGGCCACTCACCTGGAGCCCCTTTCTTTATGATGGTGCAACGCCTGTTTGGCTTGCTGGCTGGTGGCAACCTTGGTAACGCAGCATGGTTCATCAACTCAGAATCTGCACTTACCAGTGGTCTTACTATATTATTCCTGTTCTGGACCATCACCCATTTTGCAAAAAAACTTTTAGTAGGCGACAATAGCATAGAGCCCGATACACGACAAACCATACTGATAATGGGTGCCGGACTTGTAGGTGGCTTGGCTTATACGTTTTCAGACACTTTCTGGTTCTCTGCTGTTGAAGCAGAAGTTTATGCAACATCGTCTTTCTTTACTGCCATTACATTCTGGGCTATACTTAAGTGGGAGAACGTTGCCAACACTAAATATGCAGACCGTTGGCTGATACTGATATCTTATCTTATAGGTATCTCAGTTTGCGTACACTTGCTCAACTTACTTACTATACCTGCGGTGGCCATGGTATATTATTACAAACGCTACGAGAATAATATAACTACAATCGGCACTATTACTGCATTCCTTATTGGCTGTGTATTCCTTGGCTTGGTGCAATTTGGCATCATACAATATGTACCTATCCTAGCATCTAAATTGGATGTGGCATTTGTAAATAATATGGGTCTGCCTCTGGACTCAGGCGCTATCACGTTTATCGTGTTGTTGTGTGGCGCGCTGGTATGGCTGTTGTTCTTTGCCCGCCGCCGCAGCTATTACTTGTTACATACAGGTGTACTTTGTGTCCTGTTTGTCATTATTGGCTATTCCAGCTATATAGTTCCTATTATACGTTCTCGTGCCGATGTACCTATTGACATGACCAATCCGGATAACGTAATCAGCTTCGTATCGTATGTAGATCGTGAACAGTTTGGCCAACAGCCACTATTCATGGGGCCTGACTTTACCAGCCAGCCAACGGCTATTAATGACAAAGGACCTATTTACTCCCTGTCTAACAAGGATGGCAAATCGCACTATGATATTGTAGGTAAGAAATTGGAACCTGAATATGCTGCGGACCAAATGCGTTTCTTCCCTCGTATCTGGGATAATAACGACCAGATGCACATCAATTTTTACAAAAACTACTTAGGACTTACTAATGGCGAAACGCCAACATCGGCAGATAACCTGAAGTACTTCATGGGTTACCAGATGAACTGGATGTGGTGGCGCTACTTTATGTGGAACTTTGCCGGACGTGAAAATGACGTAGAAGGCCAGGGAGATCCTAAAAATGGTAACTGGGTATCGGGTATCAAGTTCCTGGATCAGCCGCGCGTAGGCGATATGGATAAGATGCCTGACGGCTTTGTAAACAACGGAGCACGTAATGAGCTCTACTTCCTGCCACTGATATTGGGACTGTGCGGCATGGTTTACCAGTTCAACCGTAAATCTAAGGACGGCATAGTAGTACTTGTGTTATTCTTCCTTACCGGTGCAGCTATTGGCATATTCCTGAACATGCCACCTGTGCAACCGCGTGAGCGAGACTACGCCTATGCCGGTTGTACTTATGCATTTGCCATGTGGATAGGCCTTGGTGTGCTACTCTTAGAGCAATACGTGGGCCGGGCAATAAAAGGCAATGCCGGCGCTATTGCAACTACAGCCATATGCTTGCTGCTTGTGCCTACGCTTATGGCAAAAGTGGAATGGAATGACCATGACAGGTCTAACAAAACACTTGCAAGAGCTGTGGCTTATAACACTTTGCAATCGTGCGCGCCAAACGCAGTGCTGTTCACGGCTGGTGATAACCAGACCTACCCGCTATGGTACCTGCAGGAAGTGGAAGGTATAAGAAAAGATGTACGCCTCATTAATACCAGCTTGCTGGGTATAGACTGGTACGTGGACCAGCTGACCTACCGTATAAATGATGCTGACGCTGTACCTATGGTATGGAGTAAGGACGCGTATGTAGGTGACCATAGCAACTACATTCGCTATTACAACAGTCCGCAGATACCACAAGACAAATACATCAACCTTGCTGAGATATGCAAATTCATGTCGAGCAGTGACAATGCAAACAAACTACAAACACAAGGTGGGGATTTTGATAATTACATCCCTACCAAGAAGTTCTTCCTGCCAACACTGAGCAAAGCAGACCTGGTAAAGAATGGCCTTGCAAAAGCAGAAGATACTGCGCTGTTGAATACTGACATGAAGTTTGTATATCCTAAGGATATAGCATACAAAGGCGATATAGCCATACTGAACATACTTGCGGCCAATGCAAGCCAGGGCTGGAAACGTCCTATTTACTTTGATGCAGGCCTGCCTACCGACAACTATGCCGGTGTAGCTGACTACCTGAGGCTTGAAGGTTTGGTGTACCGTGTGATGCCGTATAAGAGTGAGGATTCAGCATTCAAGAACCAGCAATTGCTGGGTTCTGTTGACCTGGACAAAACATCGAAACTGTTCCTGAATACTTATATATGGGGTGGTGCAGATAAGACCGATGTTTACTTTGATGAACCTAACCGCAGGGAGTTTATGATATACCGTATGGATGCTGCATTTACAGCCAATGTGCTGAGCGCAAAGGGTAAAACCCAGGATGCAATAGCCATACTAGACAAGGTATATAGCGGGATTACAGAGCACTCCTGCTACTACGACTATACTGGCTACCTGCTGGCTAACGCCTACTACCGCGCAGGCGACGTAAAAATGGGCGGCCTGATGACCCGTAAAATACTGAAGAACACTGAGGATAATGTAAACTACATACAAACACTGAGTGAAGATGTCAGACCATCTCTGAGTGGTGAAGTGGACAATGACTGGCGTATGCTGCGCGCACTGGGCGGCATGGCCATGGTAGAGAAAGATACTACTACAGGCAGTTACCTGGAAAAACATATGAAAGATATGTACCCCAAAATAAAAGGCATGATCAGCGCAGGTGGTGGTGAGCAGTAATGACTAACACATGTATATAAAAGGAAAAGGAACGGAAGCAATTTCGTTCCTTTTTTATGTTGCTTATCGTTGTTTAAAATATTTTTTCATAATTAGCTGGTCAATACACATAAATTGAAAATTTTATGTATTTTTCGGTTACTATCTATAAATACCCTATAAATACCTGCTATGAAAAAGACCTATCCTTGTCTGATCGTGCTGCTGAGCACTATTTTCCTTTCTTACAATTGTTATGCACAATATGGTACGGTGGTGCGGGTGGCGGGCTATTATGATATGATAAGTGGTGCCTTGGGTGGGTTTGGAGGTGATGGCCACCTGGCTACAGATACATCGGTACGGTTTTCATCTCCGGGTGGTATAAGTCTTGATTCAGCAGGAGACATTTTTATTTTTGATGCATCAAATACGCGCATACGTAAAGTGGATCATGCCACAGGTATCATTACTACCATTGCAGGCAATGGAATTAACGGTTTTTTAGGCGACGGTGGACCTGGGCCGCTTGCAGAAATAGATTCAACCTACCCAACTCAAATTTGTGCTGATCCTGCAGGAAATTGTTACTTCCCGGACTTAATACAACATAGAATAAGAAAAATTGACCATATAAATGGCAAAATCACAACCGTGGCAGGCAACGGAATAGATACGTTTACTGGAGATGGAGGCCTTGCAATAAATGCAGGAATGGCACCTGAAGTTGTGTATGCAGATGCAGATGGGAATCTTTACATTTCAGCTAATGAACGAATAAGAAAAGTCGACGTATCAACAGGTATGATTCATACCATTGCAGGCACTGGAAATTATGGCCCAGAATATGATCGACCTGCACTATCATCTGTAGTAACTGGCGCATACGATATTAAAGGCGACAAGAACGGAAATATTTATTTTTCCGAACTTTATTCTATCAAAAAAATAGATACGTCAGGCATGTTAACTACTATAGCTGGAAATCTTAGTTCCCACTTATTTGCTGGAGATGGCGGGCTGGCACCAGCTGCTATATTAAACCTTGCAAGAGGAATAGGCGTAGATAGTGCAGACAACGTTTACTTTAGTGATGCAGATTGTATCAGAAAAATAAATGCCAGCACAGGTATAATAAACAAAGTAGCTGGTGCCTGGTTTCCATTTTTTAATGGCTTTACATCCAATGCCGATAGTATAACAATGAATAATACATATATATGGGTAACTCCAGCAGGCAACATTTATTATGTAGATGATCAGTTGTGGACAGTATCTGAAATAATAGCACCTGGTAGTGCTATCAATAAACTATCTGTAAAAGACACACTAACATCAGCAATTTGTAGCTTGCCAGCTACTATTAGTTTTGGCTTAACGGGTACACTTACTGGTGCTCCTGCCGCCAGTGATTCGTTGTCTATTTCGGTAGATTATGGAGAATTTGCAACAAATTCTACTAGGAATTATACCATACCCTATTCAACGTCTAATGGATTCGGAAATATCGACAGTCTAATAGGTAGCTATACATATCATATTCCAGGGGTATATAGCCCGGAAATAACATTATGCACCATTGGCGGCTATACGGATGTAACACACGCTGCACCAATAACGGTAGGGAAAAACTGCAATATGACTGGCATTGATCCCTTTGTGACATCCTCTACTGATACTTTTATTTCTTGTGTATCTCCAGCAACTGTTTATTTTACTATAAAAGGTTATATAGTAGATACCCCGTCGATAAATGACTCTATGTATATAGTATACCAATATGACGAAAATGATACTTCTCACGATATGCACATCATTGCATACAACAATGTTGCTGGGGTATATTATTTTTCTGACACCATATCGCATGTGTATCAGGCTGGATATTATAAACCACAGGTCCATACAGTAACATCTTCAGGTAAATACACTTTCCCAGGCTACATCACACCATTTTTTATATCAAATTGTACTAATGGAATTTCTTTAGGCGGCATATTCTACATGGATGAGAATCTTGACTGTATCCATCAACCGAATGAGGTTGTATTAGGTTACTGGCCATATGCACTGATCAATAATACAATTGGAGACACAACTTATGGATGGTGCGACGACAGCGGACGTTATTCAATCGCCCTTATTGACGGCGACAATTATACCCTTATTGCAAACCCGGATGGTTATTTTAATGTAAATGGTATGGGGGATTCGCTGCATGCTTTTTGCCCTGCGAGTGGTACGTTCACCGTTACTGCCTTGGCCGGCAATAGTTATACGCAGGATTTTGCATTTTCATGCAGTCCACCAGCATTTGTGGATATGTCAGTGAATGGATGGGGTTGGGGCTATGTGCCCGGAGACACCGGGATAATTGGCATATGGTCAGGCAGCCCTACTGGCTATATCTGCGATTCACTGTATGCCACAATTACACTTACGCTAGATCCTTTACTTACCTACTTAGGGATGTGGGATGGGCCTGCGCCAACATATATATCGGGAGATACCCTTTCGTGGACATTTGCCACCGTTAATGACCTGTTTGATTTTGACGCGCATGTAAAAATATTCACCGCTACTACTGCTGCATTTGCCACACCAGTATGCAATACGTTATATGTTACATCATCTCAATTAATAGACCCCGATACGATCAATAATGGTTACAGCTGGTGCGAACCGGTAAAAAGCTCATGGGACCCTAATGAAAAACAAGTTTCACCACAAGGCGGAGGAACCCCAGGTTATATTCCTATGAAAACACCGTTAAGCTACCTCATTCATTTTCAAAATACCGGCACAGCTCCTGCACGCAATATTGCTGTTCGCGATACTATAAGCCCGTACCTGGATATTTCAACGCTTCAGATCATTAGCTCAAGCGCACCTGTAGCAGCGTACCAGGACACAGGCAATGTAATCCGGTTCCAATTCAACAACATAAATCTGCCCGATAGTACTGACAACCTGAGGGGAAGTACAGGTTATATTGCCTATAATATTGGCCCTAAAGCAGGACTTGTACCGGGAACGAAGATCACCAACGATGCGGGTATCTATTTTGACTATAACCCTGCGGTTGTTACCAACACAACAGTAAATACTTACGAGGACCTTGGGGCAATAACAGGCCCGGCACTCCTATGCGTTGGTACGGGCGTTGAGCTATCAGACACGACTTTCGGAGGAGGCGTGTGGAGCACCAATAATGGCAATGCTACAATTTCCCAAACCGGTTTTATTTTTGGTATCAATGCAGGGTATGTTACAGTATCTTATACTGTTCCGGGTATTGGCGTTGCAACAAAGATCATCAATGTGCAGCCAATGCCATCGGCCGGCACTATAGCAGGGCCAGCTAACGTATGTATCGACTCAACGATAACGCTGGTTGACACAGTGCAAAATGGCACCTGGACAAGCAGCAATGGTAATGCAGTAGTAAATAACGGCAAAGTATATGGTAACAAAGCCGGACTGGATACTATTACCTACCAAGTGAGTAACTTATGTGCTACCAGGAGCATATCAAAAGTTATTAACGTGGGCGATCCAGCATTGTGCAGCTCAGGCGTTTTAACTATTAATGCTAACCATGGGCTGGAAATATTCCCTAATCCTGCATCAACTGAGATCACCATAAAGACGAACGGACGGATATACAATAGCTTCAGCATTACAAACAGTGTAGGGCAAATATTGCGTGAACAAGCCTTGCTATCAGCATTGACGACAGTTAATGTTGCTGACCTGGCACCAGGTATTTATTTCTTTGTGTTTAAAAGTGCGGATGGAAAAGAGGTGAAGAAGTTTGTAAAATTGTAGTTAGATAGCGCATTACTTCCATTGCAGCACCTTGTCTTCTGCTATTACGTAAATATGCTTGTGGTCTTCAGCCTTTACAAGGTGGCTGCCTGTAAACTGGCCGAATGAGGGTAATATTAACCGGTTGGCATCGTGGCAGTAACAACAGAGTTTAAAAGACTGATTGCCTTTGCCGCTGATGCGTACGGCCGGATGTACATGACCATGTATTATAAAACCTTCAGCGTCCTCTACCTGATCGTGTACAATTTGAAACGGGGCTATGTTGTAATTCGGCTCGTGAAAGGTCACGTTCCATTCAGCATATTGTCCTACCGGCAGTATATCGTGGTTACCAGCCACTAAATCTATGTGCAAGGAACTATGTGCGCTACGCCAGTGTGCAAACATATCGACCTCTTTATTTTGCTTACTGTGGAACATATCGCCCGCTATAATGAGCCGATCTGCCCAGTAAGCAGATATTAATTGCGCCAGCCGTGCCTCATCGCCAGCCTGTGCATTTACCGGTATGGCAATGCCATGCTTCCTGAAATGCCCCCCTTTGCCCCAGTGCAGATCTGATAATATAAGCGTTTTCTGTGCAGGCCACCACAATGCCCGCTCCGGCAACAAGAATACCTGTTCCCCCTGCAATACGATCTCTAACATAATCCAGCGCAAAATTACGGATCTTACAACAACTACCTCACTCGCTTATTGCAATACAAAAAGCACGGGCAACATAAAGTAAACTTTTACGGCACGCCCATTTTGCTTGCCAGGCTTCCATTTAGGCATACTCTTTATCACCCGCAAAGCCTCTTCATCACAACCTCCACCTATTCCACGTATTATCTCTGCGCCACTGATACTGCCATCCTCATTTACTATGAACCTTATTACCACCTTTCCAGCTGTACCTGCTTCTCGGGCAGCTTCGGGGTAACGCATATTTGCAGCTAGGTAGCTATTAATATCACCTGAAAATTCGGGCATTTGCTCTACATATTTAAATGGTTTACCATCACCACTCCCTAAACCATTACCAGTGCCAACGTCTGTAGCTAGTCCATTCCTATTACCAGTGGCGCTGCCTGCAGGCACATCTGCACCTGTACCTGAAGTTGCTGCGGGTTGCGCGCTTACCTGGGTAACGGGGGCAAGTAATTTAGGATCGGGAGTATTATTGGTGACTATGACAGGTTGTGTAAAAACATCTGTATGTATTTTTGGAGCCGCAGGAGCACTGGCACGGTGCTGTGCAGCTGCCAGCGGTTTAGGCGATTCTTCGAAAGTATGAAACACTAATGGACCATCTGCTGGATGATAAGGTTCTGATATCTTTGCTTTTTGTTTTACAGGCAGCATCAGCCCACCTAATACAATTGCTGTTACCAGGAAAGCATACAAGGCACCATTGCGGGCACGATGCGGATAGTTTACACGCAACTCGTAACCCCCATAAGCCTTGTTACGACCGTTAAAAAGGACATCTAAATAACCAGGAAGAATTGATTGGATTTCCATAAGATATGTTTTCTATAAAGAATCCACTGCCTTGAAATTCCACATATTATTTAGCATTATTTTTCCCAAAAAATAGAATTGCATGTCCCAAACACCCACACAAAGCCGGCATTCACCTATCTTTACTAACCTTTTTGCCTCATTTGTCGTCTTGTTTATTGCAGGCAATTAGTTTTGGAGGTTTTATGCGTTTGAAGGGATCATTTTTATTGCTTTTAATATTTTTTACGCTGACCATACATGCGTTGGGACAGTGTGTGGCTGTTATTACCCCATCGAGCGCAGTACCTTGCAGCGGAACTTCTGATACTTTGTCTGCCAGCTATGCAGCAGGTAATAATTATCAATGGTTGTACTCTGCCACACCTTCCGGCACCTATGCAACTATATCTGGTGTCACTTCCCAAACTTATATTACTACGCTTACAGGTTACTATAAAGTGAATATCAAAAACGGCACTACCTGTAATGTTACCTCAAATTACTATAGTCTTTCTTTTGACCAGTTACCAACTCCTGTAATCAGCCTCTCTGGTAGCGATAGTATTTGCCCCGGGCAAACCGTTGTGATATCTGCAAACTCAGGTAATCAGATCACTTACCAATGGGTAAGGGATGGTGTTAATCTGGCGGGACTTACAGGTACTTCTATGTTAGCCGGTTCGGGCGGCAATTATTGGGTTAGAGAGGCAGATGTTAACGGCTGTTCGGCATCATCTGCCAGTATTGGCATAGTTCAACGCCTGGCTCCTACTCCACTGCTTACACCTACCGGCCCTGTTGTTGTATGCGATAGCCTCTCTGCCCTCCTTTCTACCGCCCCTAATTCAAATGCTATATATAACTGGTATAAGTTTGCAGGTGGTAGTTATAACCCAATAGCAGGCGCTACGAGTAATACTTATACTGCAACAGCATCGGGTATTTATGAGGTCACAGCCGTATACAATAACGGTTGCAGTGAGACTTCAGCACCGCTTCCGGTTACGTTTTCTATGACTCCCGCCAAACCAGTTGTGACAACCAATAGCCCTGTATGTCTGAGTTATAACCTGAATTGCATTGTTACCAACGCTGTTGCAGGCTATACTTACTCATGGACTGGCGCAAGTGGATTTGCTGCTGCTACACAGAATATATCAACCCCAATGGGTTCACCTATTGATTCTGGCCTATACATAGTAAAGGTGTCAAACAATGGATGTTTAAATGCAGATACCGTTCATGTAGTAGTTAGCTGTTTGGATTCTGTTTGGCCGGGCGATGTGAATGCAGACCATGTTGTTGACAATAACGATGCTCTTGACCTGGCGCTTGGTTTCAACTATACCAGCTATGCACGCACCTCAATTTCAAATGTATTTGCAGGTCAATTCTGTGCTGACTGGTCTGGAGAAATACTGCCGGGTGTGAATATGAAACATGGCGATTGTAATGGCAGCGGTGGCATAGACAGTAATGATCTGGCTGCCATATACGCCAACTACGGCGATATGCATTCCAAAATGCCTGTCGCTCCACTAGCGAAAACTACCGGACTGCCAGACCTTTATTTCGATCTAACCAACTACCCCAACTTTTATCCTGGAGAGACTGTATCTGTGCCTATTAACCTTGGGAACCTGAATAACAAGGTGTACAATATAATGGGTATAGCCGCAAATATAAAAATATCAGGATTAGTACTCAGCACTCCACCAACCATTACCTACCCATCTAGCTGGCTGGGTGTGCAAAGCAATACCCTGCGCTTTGCCAAATTAACTACCAGCGGTAACACAACTGTAAATAATATAGGTTGGGCATATGCTCGTACCGATCATAACAATATTACTGGTGAAGGCACCATTGCCAATCTTAATTTCGTAGTACCGCAAGGGATAGGCTACAATTCATGGGCATTTCTGTATTTTGACAATGTTACCATTATTGATAATGATGGCAATGCCCTGACGGGTTATAACGTTATTAACGATACTACTGTTGCTAACCCCACAAGTATCAGCAATGCTACGCAAAATACTACTGGCATATTTGCAGTGGTAGCACCTAACCCTTCGCCAACAGGTGGCCAATGTTACTTACAAACAAACCTTTCATTAGCGGCTACCATTTCAATTTCTATAACTGATGTTACCGGAAGGGCGGTTTGGGAACAGACGCTGGAGGGGCAGGGCAAACAAAATACGCCTTTGCCTTCAAGCCTTAATCCGGGGATATATTTTATACAGGTGCAGCGCAGCAACGATAACTACATACAGACTTTAAAATGGCTTAAGAATTAAGTAACCCCTAATACCATCACATACAGGCAATCTATAAGATTGCCTGTTCTATTTTAAGGTACTAAGCCACTGTTGCTCGTAAGTTGTTAAATCGCACATAGCATAATAAGGAACTGCATTAATTGTCATTTCATCTAGCAGTGCTACTACATCATCGTACCTACATGTTTGAGTTGGCTTTAGGAGCACATTCAGTTTATGCGCTTCAACACTAAATGCAGGTGGTAACCGGTAGGCATCCATTTTCTTCGTAATGATCACATTGCGCAATCCCTGTACTCCTACTCTTTTTAAATTATGTGTATTGTCTGGCAGGCCCTCATAGTAGTAATACAAATGATGGTCTGCTGCTATAATAGTAAGCGTGCTTTCTGCTACATATGCAGTAGGCCGGTTTGTTTTTTCGGTAGAGGGCATGTTTAGCTCTATAGATCTTGCCTTTGCCATAGTGGTAGTGAACATGAAGAAGGTAATGAGCAGGAAGCCCAGATCGACCATGGGTGTCAGATCGATACGCGGTACGGCGGTTTTTCTTTTTCCATTTTTTGAGGCAACTTGTATGTCGGCCATAACAATAGTGTTTGTTATAGAGATACACAAACAGCATTATTCCACATTATTTATCGCCTTAAAATAATACGAAAAGTAGTACCCTTGCCAGGCTCTGAATGCTTAACGAATAGCGAGCCATGATGATATTTCTCAATAATACGCCGTGATAATGAAAGGCCGAGTCCCCACCCCCTCTTCTTGGTAGTGAACCCTGGATTGAATATTTTCTTTACCTGGTGGCGCGGTATTCCTTTACCGTTATCCTGTATATCTACCCAAACCTGTTGTGGCGTATTGGTAACTGTTATATCAATAGTACCCTTCCCTGCCATAGCATCCAAGGCATTGCGGATGAGGTTCTCTATCACCCAATCGAACAGCGGGCCACTCATATATACAGGCACATCGCTTTCTGGACTGTGCAGTGTTATTTTCACTTTGTGAGGTGCCCTCTTTTGCATGTAATTTACCATGCTGTCCAACCGAGGTATAATATTCTCCTCTTCAAGTTGTGGTGCGCTACCCACTTTGCTGAAGCGATCTGCAACAAGCTTTAACCGGTCCAGGTCTTTACCCATTTCCAGAACGGCTTCATCATTCACTTCATGCTCCTTTAGTAGTTCCAGCCAGGCCTCAATGCTACTGAGCGGGGTACCAAGTTGGTGGGCTGTTTCTTTTGAAAGTCCTACCCATACCTGGTTTTGTATAGACCTGTGTGCAGAACTGATGGCTATAAGCAATACAAACAGGAATAGCAATATAATAGCCAATTGTACATAGGGAAAATAACGCAGTTGAGTAAGCAGGTAGCTCTCGCCGTAATACACATAACTCTTACCGTTGCCGAAGTCAGAAATAATAGGGGCGTGGGCGGCTCTGTACATTGCCAGCTTTTCTTGCACCAGCCGGGTAGGATTGCCAGAGTGTGTAGTATCTATATTGATGAAGTTGAGTATAACTCCGTTCTCATTTGTAATGATAAGAGGGATAGTAGTATTTTGTGTTACCACGGTACTAGCAAAAGCTATTTCCTGACCATTTACAGACTTGTCTATGGTCTTAATACCATCGACAAGCTGAAGGACTTTTTTCTTCTCTTCGATAGCTAATTTTTGGGCAAGCTGGCTGGTATAGAACAGCGAGGCACCTACTATAAAAAGAGCTATTATTACGAGATATGTTTTCCAGTTAAGATATTGACCCATGCTACTTTAAAATAAACGAAGACAATGGTAAAAATATTGTGAATTTGTAGTAATAACTATTATTTTTGCTTTCGGAAATTTTATCCTTGCATGGACACACAAACAAACAACCACGAGCATATCATAGATAACCAAGGCGATATTGAGCTGAGCAAGCCCACAAAATCACGCTTTTTGTTCCTGCTGGGCTTTTTCGGCTTCTTCATTTTTGCTTGGTCTGGCTGTTATAACCTATACGAACATCGCTTTCAGAAGAACGATGACGTGAAAGTACCTGACAATACTCTTTACGACCCTAAGTACAAATAGTAGTACGCAACCCTAGCAATGATCGTATGCCAGCATGATACTGCCGTTGTTATACTTAGCTATAATGGCACGAAATGGCATGAGCTTTTCCTACCCAAAATAGTGGAACAGGCAGCTACTGGCTATGATGTTATTGTGGTAGATAATGCATCTACAGACGATACTTACGACTATGTTGCCACCAACTTTCCTACGGTAAAACTATTGCGTATTGGCCTAAACATGGGCTTTGCCAATGGTTATTACCAGGCCCTTAAAGACATACAAGCTAAGTATTATATATTGCTTAGTGCTGACTTTGAGGTAACCGAGCAATGGTTTCCTCCACTCCATCAAGCCATGGAGTTGCACCCTGATATGGCAGCATGTCAGCCCAAGATACGCTACTGGCGCGAACGTGAACTGTTTGAGTACGCGGGAGCAGGTGGTGCTTTTATGGATAAGCTGGGATACTTGTTTTGCCGGGGCCGTATTTTCTTTGATATAGAAAAAGACAAACAACAATACGAAGACAATATAGAGGTGTTCTGGGCATCGGGCGGGTGCCTGGTAGTGCGCGCCGACCTATATCACATGGTGGGGGGGCTTGATCCTGAATTTTACGCCCATATGGAAGAAGTGGATCTATGCTGGCGACTGAAGAATGCCGGCTACCGTATTGGCTATATTGGCAAAAGCGTGGTTTATCATGTCGGGGGCAGTGTTATCAGTTATGGTAGCCCCCAAAAGCTCTACTACAATTTTCGCAACAACCTGATCTTAATTATAAAGAACGAGCAGAAACGCCGCCTGGTATGGCTGTTTCCCTTCCGCCTGTTACTAGATGGCGTAGCCGGTATGCGTCTGTTATTCACAGGACATTTTAAAGAAACATACACCATCTTTAAGGCCCACATGCATGTTTACCGCACATTACCTATATGGCTGCGCCGCCGCAAAGACAACCACAAGTTTATCACCCGTCGTAATCTTGAAGGAATATATCCACGTAGTATAGTGTGGGATTATTTTGTGCTGGGCAAGAAGAAATTTACACAACTGAAGTGGCAACCTAAGAAGCTATAAATGCATTGTGTTTCTGGCATCCTTTATATTCACAGAGACAAGGCTGACTGAAATATTACGATGGCAAACTACTTATTTTGCAAAATATAATCTGGGACAGTTGCGACCAGCACACCTAAAATTATAGGTTGGGGTGATGTGATGGTTGTTGAATAGGTATTATTGTTATCAGATGCCGTTACTTTAATATTTTCACCATCTACAACCACAAGCGCATAACATATCTCGTGCAGGCTGCCATCAGGGCCAAATATTGAATTCCAGTCAATGGGAGAAAGAAAACTGTTATCTACGTTATAGTATGCCTTCTTCAATATACATTGCATATACCATGGGGAATATTGCTGAAGCTGCCAAGCAGGTGCATCGGACGGGGAATAAGGATAAGACACAAATTTGAGCACATGAGTAAAGCTAGCCTGTACGATCATGTGCATCATTATTGGTGGAGCTTTACTGTTATTTCCATTTTCAATAAATGTTGTATCTATCATAAACTGCATAGGGGGACTACTGCTTAAACCTGCCTGCAAATCGTCAAGGGTTTTGTTCCAGGCGAATGTACCTTTGGCATCCTGAAAATTTTCTATAGCCTTCTCGAGATCACAACTTGGCGTTAGGGTATCTGTTGCTAAAGCATCATAGATCAGCCAATTGTAGTTTCCTGAAAGGGAGTTAAGTTGAACGGGATTGTAATAGATATCATCTTCGTCCATAATTACTGCATTAAAGATATTCCAGAGCCATATAGAGCTGCTGCCCAACGTGGCGGTACCCTGGTATAACAGAAACTGACTATCGGGCACATGCAACTGCCTGGCCAGGGTTGCGTGCCAGCACTCAACAGCGCTTTGTTCCAGATTACTAAGCTGTGCCTGCACCTCCTGCACTAAGCACAGCATAACCAGTAGACTAAGCAGACTCTTTTTAAGCATTTGGCAGAGGTTAAATAATATTCTTTTTTATGCTAAAAAGAAACCAAAAAGCCATAGAGAAGAAATGATAAAAATATAGTGGAGGCTGCCTCAAAAGACAGCCTCCACTACAAAATAAGGAATTTAAAAAATGCTTGACATTGGGGATTGTAGAATGCCCAATGTTTGCGGATTACCTGGCGCAATGGTAGTGGTGCTGGTAAACTGCCCATTGTCGTTGAACGTAACAACAGTAGTAGAGCCGCCACCACCTGATGCACTGAAGAACGGCCAGAAGCCAACCTTTGCAGCCGCTGTGATTTGTGTTTGCTCAGAGCTGCTGTAGCTAGCAGTAGAAGTAATGGTAATATCTATACCATCGGCAACTACTATTGCTGTAGCCATTCTTTGCAAGAAACCACCCGGGCCAAAAGCTGAGTTCCATGTGGTTGCACTTTGGTTATTCCACACCGTATTATCATTAGGGTGGGTATAAGCAGTGGCCAATGCTGCGCTATAGTACCATGGATTATAATTTGCCAATACAGGATTGTTAGGATCGGCTTGTGCATATGGGCCTGCAGCAAATGTGGTTACCTTTTTAAAGTTGGCCTTAATGTTTAAACCAGCAGATGTTGCTTTCTGGCTCAAGCTATCGTAGCTGCCGCCACCACCAAAAGAGAACAGATCAAAGAACACTGATGTACCACCATTGGCCCAGGTATGAGACAGATCGCTGCTTTGCGTTAAGCTGTCCATAGAAAAGTTTTTAGTGGCACCACCTGCCAAAGCACCTTGCAAGGCATCAATAGTCTGATTCCATGCATAGCTGCCTGCAGCTGCTGCAAACATGTTCTGGGCAGTGTTTATCGGGTTGATGAACGCTTTTGTAAGCGCTGTAACACAACCTGATTTTGATGGGGCAAACATCATTGACCATTGAGTAAACAGGTCTGATATGCCCTTAGAGTCCCAGGTTTTAGGCTGGTGTGTTTGAAAGTACGTTTGCCATTGGGCATAATAATCTCCCATGCAGGTTTGGAAGTTAGTATCGCTTGTAGCAACAAGAGCAACGAGGATATTGTTATAATCAGGCGCAAAGTTATTAGCCTGGGTAGGGTCGTAATAATTATTCACTGCTGTGGGCGGAACAGCATTGAAGATGTTCCACATTTGCTGTGAAGTAGTGACCATAGAATTTGGTCCCTGGTATAGCTGGAAAGCCTGATTACTTAGTCCCAGACCTGTCACCATTGCGTTGTACCATTGTGCAGTTAGCGTCTGCATAGCATCATTACTTGCTGGCATTTTTTTGTTTTTTAGAAGGTTGAAAATGGTGTTTGATTTCTTGTGTGTTTGTCATTGTGAAGCGCTTCATAATGACAGTACAAAGTAAATTTTAATAATAATCAAATTCAACCGTAAAAATACCTGTTTTAAAAAACAGGCATTTTTACCTGTTCATTATTTTGTGTTTTATAAAATAATGATGAGTGTGGAGTGCCTGAACTGAAAAAGATGAAAAGGCTATAGAATAGTGATGCTCTATAATACTTTGGGAACCAGGTATTGAATTTATACAGCATACCAACAGATGCCTGTTGGTATGAGAAGAAGCCGCAAGTGAATATTACCGTTGTAGCACTATGCAGGTTTGTTTATGAGATAGAAGTACTTGTATAGCAGATACTCTATTCTGCTAATTATCCTCTTATAAGCGTTTTGAATAATAGTTCTGTAAATCTAAATTTTAATCATTGTCAATGATGGTGTTATTTACCACTTCTCTTATCACACTATCCAGTTGTAAAGTAGAGTTCTTTATACCTTCCAGAATTTCCTTGTTGTTTATATCTTCACTGCCATTAGTATTTAGCAATTCTACCAATCCAAGAATAGTTGCCACCGGCCCACGTACTTTATGTGATTGTATCCAGGCTATGTTTTTAAGTTTTTCATTTTGCTCCTGTATCATCAAGAGATGCTCTACCCTATCAGTAATATTTCTTGAAAAGCAACTTGCGCCTGCAATATTATTGTTTACGTCAAAAATGGGATTAAAGCTGATCTCTTCATAGATAGTTTTGCCTTCAACTTCGTCTTCTTCTATTACCCTGTACGTTTCGCCACTTAATACTCTTTTAAAATAGTTGTTCCACTTCTTTAATCGTTCCTGATCAAAATCGTACTCATTGAGTTCTTCATACCTTTTGTTGCCTGTAAGTAAGGCAACTCTTGCATAGTATGCATCATTCGCGGACAAAAGGTTCATATGGGTATCAAAAGACCAAATGATATCTTTAGTATTATTGATGACAGCACTTAGCTTTTTTTCTTTGTTGGCGATCTTCTCATTTAGATTTATTTCGTCTGATATATCTTTAAAATAAACTGCTACACCTGTATCAGTAGGATAAAAATAAACCGACAATATTTTGCCTGTTGTAGGTGATATCCTTTCTGAATGGACCACCTCCCTGTCATTCATAGCCTTTATATAATCTTGGTAATATGGTGAAGCTGCAACTTTGGGGAAACTGGCCCAAAAGTTCTTACCTAATACCTCTTCTCTACTAACATGTAACATTGCTTCAAAATGCCTATTCACATAGGTTACGTTCCATTCTTTATCAATAGAAATGAAACAATCAGTTATGCTCTCAAAAACATTTTCTATTTCCAGTATCTTCTTTTTCAATGCGAGTTCTGTCTGTCGCAAATTGGTAAAATCGATAGTGATACCATGGTAAGATATTGGTTCACCTTTTTCATTTTTTCTTACATGGGCATGTGTATGAACGTATTTAAGAGCGCCATTTTTATGGAATATTCGATACTCCATATCCGAATGACCTTCGTTATAATTCTGCCTTATTTTCTCTTCAAGTTCAGCCCTATCATCAGGATGTACGTGTTCTAAATGCCTTCCGTTACCTGCTGTCATTTCTTCGGGGGTATATCCAAATACATCAATGCTGGCATCATTGATGTATGTTAGCTTACCATCAGATATCCTGCGTGACCATACCACTTCTTTCATGGAAGAGAGTATATCATCAAGTTGTTTTTTTTGATCCCTGACGATATCATTTAGAGCCTGGTTTTCTTTTTCAATTAATACCCTCTGATTAATGTCGTAAGCAAGTGATAGCCTAGCTCTCTTGTCTTTAAAAAAGGTAGCACTTGAGAAAATATGCACGTAAAATACAGTTCCATCTTTTTTCTTATGCAACCACTCACCTGCGTCAGCATAACCCTGATCTTCAATTTCAGTGATCTTCTTTTTATAAAGTTCACCATCTTCATCAGGTCTAAGGTCCAGCACATTTTTAGAAAGGAATTCTTTCTCACTATATCCATATTTGATAGTTGCAACCCTATTAACTGCAAGAATTTCTAAGCTTGTACTATCATAAATAATCATTGGCACAGGCAGATCATCAAAAAAATGCTTATAGTCTTCTGTTTGAATGTTTTCCTCTCTCGATACCATTGTATGAAGTCTCTCCTTTATTATAAAAAACCGTATTCCTGCTGCAAATTTAAGTCAAAGATCATAAACCATATTTTTTGATATTTATATGGAAAATAAATATTTTATTAAAATTAAATATTGAAAATATCATAGTTTACGTTAGAGATAATTACTATTAAGTAACTACCAAGAACAGTATCCTAAAATATGTGGCAAATAAAAATGGCATAATTTGCCATTTCTTTCTAAATAGCCTAAGAGAATAAATGATATTAACAGGACTCAATACAAAGGCATCTGTTCAATATATTATATCGTTGACTTGTTCTCTCGTCAGGAATTCCTGATTGGTGTAGAGGAATGGTAGGATCTACTACTCATTTATTTTTTTATAGCTAGCTATCAATCCTTTAATAAGTGATGAGCTGAACCCCTGGTGCTCCATTTCGTTGAGACCGGCAATGGTACAACCCCTGGGTGTGGTCACTCTATCTATTTCCTGCTCTGGGTGTAGCCCGTTCTCTAACAATAATGCGGCAGCACCTTTTACTGTTTGCGCAGCTATAAGCTTAGCGGTCTCTGCGCTAAAACCAATTTCAATACCGCCTTGTATATTGGCCCTAATATAACGCAAGGCAAATGCAGTACCACAGGCGCCTAAGACAGTCGCGGCATCCATCAGCTTTTCATCGATAATAGCTACTTTGCCTAAAACCGAGAAAAGTTGCCGGACCCATTCCAGGTCATTTATGTCAGACCCAGAATAACTAATGCAAGTCATGCTTTGCTGAATGGCAATTGCGGTATTGGGCATGGCCCTAAATAGTTTTGCTTTGGGGGGCAGGACACTTTGCAGCTCCTCTATACTTACACCTGTAACGGCTGAAACAAGTATTTTATTGGGTGTCAGTTCGTTACTTATCTGCTTCATAACTTCTATGGCCTGGAAGGGTTTTACTGCTAGGATAACGATGTCGGCATCTTTTGCTGCAAGGGCATTATCAGTAGTAATGTAAATACCCTGCTGCTGATATGATGACAAGTATGTGAGATTGCGACGTGTCATTATTATATTGGCAGCTGAGCAGAATTTGCTTTTCAGCAACCCGTCAACTATGGAAAGGCCCAGGTTACCACAACCCAGTATGGCAATTTTTTTCATTGTATTCAATTTAGCGTTATTGTGGACAGAATAGGTCTTCTTCTAGGAAGATGAAATGATCTAAGATAATGCTTGGGTAAATGACTGATAGGTGCTAAAATGGAATGCGCCTACCAGCACCTGGGAGATGGTGCCGGGCATGAAAGACCCAACGACATAATATTTAAATAAATGATCACCGTTAGTAAAGATAATAAAAGCAAATAGAATAATAATAAAGTGTAGTGCAATTTGCTTAGGCAAGAAAACCACTCCAAATTTCATCGCTATCCTTTGAAAACATAACTACCCCCTTGAAAGAAGGGGTAGTCATAAAGACATACAGAGTTAACGATCTTTTACAAGGACTGGAGAAAGGCTATTACAGCATCGCGGTCAGACTTGGGAAGCTGGGTGAAAGCGTTTTTGGTGTTGTGCGCTTCGCCATCGTGCCAGAGTATGGCCTCCTCAAGAGTACGAGCACGGCCATCGTGCAGGTAATACGGCGTGCCATTTGTCTTTTCTAGTAAGCCCATGCCCCAAAGAGGAGTGGTTCGCCATTCGTTGCCATTAGCCTGATAGTCGGGCCGGTTATCAGCCAGCGCTACGCCGAGGTCGTGCACCAGCAGATCGGTATAAGGGTGTATGCGCTGGTGGCTGAGGGTGGGCAACGTTTCGTTTACCCCAGTGTACATGGTAGGCTGGTGGCAACTTGTACAGTTGAGCTGAGTAAACAATTTTTCGCCTTGCATTACTTGTGCGTCTGTAACGTTGCGACGGGCAGGCACAGCCAGAGTGCGTACATAAAAAGTAACGGCATTGAGTATGCTATCAGGGATATCAGTACCTGTGGTATCTGGTACTACACTCCATTGCGACTGACCGTGCACACTTTTCTGAGGTTGTACATAGCTGGTTATGCCCATATCTTGCTGAAAGGCAGTAGCTACCTGCACTTGCAAGCTGCTGGTATTTGCTTTAAGGCCAAAACGGCCCAACTCAGTTTGGTGGGTGTAAGGATTATATACATAGTTTGCATGACCTTTTACCGCCCCACCCGCTGCTGCATTGGCTGATTGGAAAGCCAATATAGTAGCCTCAGGTACATTCTCTAACAACCCCATGCCTACTACCGCAGGAGCCATGCGTGGAGATATCATGTAACCGGTAGGTAACGGTATATAGGGACTGGTAAGTACATATGTCGGAGTACGCAGGCTGGCAATAGAACCATCGGGATAGGTGAAGTAGTTTTCGATATAAGTGATATTGACCTGAGCTTCAGGCTGTACACCAAAGAGCGCTATATTTTGCAACTGACCACCAAAACCAGGCGCGGGGTTGGGGCCACCAAAAGGATCTTTACCCGCAATACTGATGCGCAACAGAAGTGAAGAACTTGAGGTACCGAAGGTTGGTATACCTATACCATCGTTATGATGGCAATTGGTGCATGATGTATTATTGAAGATAGGGCCAAGGCCACCGAAGTAAGGTGCAGGGGCGGCAACAAATGCCTGAGAGAATATTTTATCACCCAAATCGTGTATGTGCTGATTCCATGCGCTGAGGCCGGGTATGGGGCTGCTGAAAGATGCGGAACTAATGTCGAAAACGGTAGCTGCACCCCCAAGTAGCCGGGGATCAAAATTTGCATCGTCACCGGGTATAACGGTGTTGGCTTTGCGACATTTAACAGCGCCGGATATAATAACCAGCATGCATATTATAACAGATAATTTCTTCATTACTATTTCTTTTATCATCACCCATCAAGTATTCTACTCGTTTGATGGGCAACTTTTATTTCAAAGTTCATCCGGCTTAAAAGCCGGATGAACTTCCTTCAACTCTTTATTCTGGAGCAAATACTCTTAGTCCTTCACATATGTTTGTATGTGCACCTTCAACGGACCATCGAGCGTAGCCTGCAGGGTATTTAAAGCAGTCATTGCAGACAGCAGTTGCGTACGTTGCAGGAATATGGCGGTTTCGAAAGTTATATTCACGTTATTGAGTGCATTGATAGCGGTTGTGAATTGCTGTTTTATGGTATTATCAAGAGAGATATTATTTGCTGATACCAGGTTGCTGATACTTGCGCCTTGTACACCATTGTAGGTGCCGAGGTAAGCATCTTGTGCGCCTATAATATTATTCTTAAAATCGGCCATAGAATTATGGGAGAAAGGAGACTCTGTCTGAAAAGAATCGCGAGTGGAATAAGGATCGTAGAGCTTTCCACCCGTGGCCTGCTGTCCTACTTCATTACATATATCACTCATAGCACCAACAATAGCCAGAAAAGCATCCTGGTGGCTGGTATAGCGTGTGGCGCCTGCACCTGCCAGCAACACTTGCTTCTGGAAATTACCACCGGTTGCAGACCAGCTGTAATTAAGACTATCTATATTATTAAGTATATCCTGCGATAGGGCCACCATATACTGTTTTTGCTGTGCAGTAATGGAATCAACCGTAGCATTGCCACTTTGACCCCAGAGTATGAACTCAAGCGGATGGTAACCGCGAAGGGACGATATAAGATTTTGTACAACATTTACATCCAGGTTAGGACTATTAGCTATCAAGGAATCCAGCTCGTGATAGTCAACAGGCCACGTATCGGTATTAGGGTCATAGTTAAAATCTTCAACCGGGCCAAACAGAAATCCTTCGCAGGTTTCCCAGGCAGTACGGGTATCGCGCCAGGCCTGCTGCGCCGCAGCCAGATTAGCACTAGTAGGCGATGCATTGAGCACCAACACCGCATTGTTGAGGGCGGTAGCTTTTACCTGTAGGTTTGCATATTCAGGCAATGCGAGCTTCTGCACAAAATCGGTAAGCACTTGTGTTTCTGTAACTGCGGTAGAAGGATTGCTGCTGCTTTTTTTGCAACTGCATGCAAATATGCCAATTACGGAAATCAGTATTATTTTTTTCATGATAATTGTTTGAGTTGAATAAGTATTTGATCGTTTTTAATGGTGGTGTTTAGTTTAATCATGTTTTTTTCTGCAGGGCCTTTGGTTACATGACCTTCACGATCAAAAGCGCTACCATGGAGTGTACAGTAGTAGCCGTTTCCCGTTTTTGTAAGTGGATTGCTGGCATGGGTACACATGAGTATCAACGTTTCATAAGTACCGTCTTTATTTTTTTGAACGGCCAGGTCGTAATCATAATTGCGCAGGCGTATTAATTTATAGTCGCTGGCAGCAAACTCGGTGAGTGGTATAGCCACCACGTTATTGTTGGCGGCCGTTTTTATAACGCCCAGCGGGGTTTTGCAAGCTTCTAAAACAGCACTCATTAAAAACCCGGAGCCGAGCGCCATGCACACACCGCAAGAACCTTTTATAAAATCTTTCCTGTTCATTAAAATGAGTATCCAATACCTATGTTAAGAAATGTGTTGTTCTGGTTGTACGGTACTGCGTTTGGATTGGGGTTTACCAACAATTCAGGATTTTGCGGACCTGTGTGCAGCAAGCGGACATCTGCCTTTATCACTACATTGGGTATAGGAAAGTAGCCCAGGCCGGCAATGATGTGCGTTTGCTTCTCTGTGCCATCGTACACTGCGTTAGATGGTATTTGTGCGTTCATATCCAGCATCTCGTAACGAGCGAAGATGTTAAGTTGCTTTTTTTGCCACTTTTCTGTTTTGGAAGATTGCAGCAGGTTGTATCCTAACTCTGCATAAGCGCCATACATCTGGCTGCTTACGTTGTTGGCATAAGCCCTGTTGACAGTTGATGCATCGGGCAGGGAAACATTGCAACCTAAAGCTTTAAACGAAATACCCTTGTGGTAATACTGGATATCCCCCTCTACCAGGTACATTGGCGTCCCAAATACGCCAGACTCCAGCTGCAGACTATCGGCAGCGCGTGGGCCAAGTGTGGTGGTACCGCCCATGTAGCCAGATACCTGAAATTTCCAATTACCGGCAAAATACTGAACAGCTGCAGTAACGGCGAGGTTGTTGGCCCCGGCAAACTGTCCCTCTTCCCTGCCTGCCTGGAAACCAGTACCATGCTCGAAGCTTGCATTATTCACTCCATTAACTACAGCCACACTATAAGTAAGCGGCAAGGTTGAAGTTTGCCCGTAGAAACCAACACCTATCTCGCGCCAGGTGCTAGGGATTATCAGCTGCTCTACCAATGGGCGCTCTACACCGTTGAAATTGATGGGAAGATGGTTCTCATTAGTAATACCTATACGTGGCAGGAACAAACCTGCTACTATGTACTGCCTGGGGTTAAGGCTGAATTTAAGATATGCCTGCTCCATGCCTACCTCGCCAATGCTTCCACCCGCTGCTACCTTGGCATCTTCCACTTCAAGCTCGGAAAAGAAAGCAATACGGCCAGTGAACTGGTGCCCCACAAACAGAACAGCACGCTTCAAGTCAACTATTGCCGTTTTCTGATTAAAGTCGCGTTGGTAGTACAACTCACCATAACCGGAAATAACAGTATGGGGCTTAGCGGCACCATATGCGCTCATGGAGTCTTCACCCGTACCAGCCACCAATTGCTGCGCAGGTGTTTTTGCATTTTGCTCGCTATTGTCCCACTTGGCTTGGGCAAAACTATGCGTTATAAAAAGTGTACTTAATAAGAGAGTGCCAGATATAAATCGAATCATTGCTGTGCGTGTGTATTATTGAGGTGCAAAGGAAAGACGCAATGACAAGAAGGGCTTTTATAATTGGGAAAAACATTGTCTTAAAAGGGAAAGATGACTTAAGGTATGACAATAAAATAAATACCGGCATTTAACTTGCTCTTTTCCATTTCTTCTTCGTTGTAAAAGTATTTAAATAGGTTTCTATTCGCAGATTTACGCTTAGAAGAAAAGAAAAATAACTGCGCCATCTGGTAGTATTTATTTCATCAACGTCACTAAAATGAAAAATCGTTATTTTTACATTGAAAAATAAAATCTCTTAAAAAGCGTTTAAAGTTATCAAAAACCTATCCATGCGTACATCTATACTTATTGCAGGCTTCTTTGCCCTTGCTTTTATTAACACGTCCTGCAAGAAAAGCAGCAGCACAGCTACAAAGCAAACCATGCCGGATGTTATTTATACATCTTACAGTAAGATGGCTCCAGGCAATTACTGGATATATAATCTATACAAACTGGACAGTAACTACCAGGTAACCTCTGTGCAAACAGGTACCGATAGTATTTACGTAGATAAAGACACTGTGATTCGTGGAAATACTTTTCACAAATACTGGCAGCCTAAGACACTTGGCGGTACAGACTATTTCTTCACTTACCTGCGCGACTCGCTGCAATATATCGTTGACGATAAATCGAATATCTATTTTGCTGCCCAGGACTTTAAGAATGTGTTTGATACTATATACCAGACCGACCCTAACCATAATATAAGTATGGTGGACACACCGGCGGTAATACAAGTGCGGATGACCGGCAAGGATAGCACGGAAACAACACCAGCGGGAAAATTTGTAACATCTACGCTGGAATGGGATTATGACCTGAACCAATATTTCTGGAAATTCGGGCCATCCATACGCAGATGCAGTACCCGATACTCGGCTGGAGTAGGTATGGTTTCGCAGGTGCCACCTGCCACTTATTCTTACTATGCTACTTATTCACAGCGGAAGCTGCTGCGTTACCATGTGCAATAGATTGAAGACAACTTAAAAATAAACGCCCCGCAGCTGATAGCATGCGGGGCATTTTATGTAAAAATAGTTTTACTTCAATATTTCGCGGGAGATGACCACTTTCTGTATTTCAGAAGTGCCTTCGCCTATAGTGCAAAGCTTGCTATCACGATAAAATTTTTCAACAGGGAAGTCTTTGGTGTAGCCGTAGCCACCAAATATCTGCACAGCATCTGTGGCTACGCGAACACTCACTTCTGATGCATAGTACTTAGCCATGGCCGATTCTTTGGTCATTTTTTGGCCGCGGTTCTTCAAGTCGGCAGCCTGGTAGATGAGCATTTCTGCTGCTTCTATCTGGGTAGCCATGTCGGCCAGCTTAAAGCTGATAGCCTGGAAGTTAGATATTGGCTGATCGAACTGGTAGCGTTCTTTTGAATACTTTAGTGACGCTTCGTAAGCACCTTTGGCGATGCCTAATGCTAATGAAGCAATGGAGATACGACCACCATCGAGCACCTTCATGGCCTGTGCGAAACCGCTGCCAACATCGCCCATACGCTGAGCATCGGAGATGCGGCAATTATCAAACACCAGCTCTGCTGTTTCCGAAGCACGCATCCCTAGTTTATTTTCCTTCTTACCCGCTGTAAAACCTGGGGTACCTTTCTCTATTATAAAAGCAGTAACATTTCGCTTGGCGCGTGGCTCACCCGTACGGGCAAGTACTACAGCCACATCGCCGCTAATGCCATGTGTTATCCAGTTCTTGGTACCGTTTAATACCCAATGATCACCATCTTTAGTGGCAGTGCAGCGCATATTGCCGCTGTCGCTGCCAGTGTTGGCTTCGGTAAGTCCCCATGCGCCGATCCACTCAGCGGTGGCGAGCTTAGGCAGGTATTTTTGCTTCTGTTCTTCGTTACCAAAGTAAAGTATATGCCCGGTACACAACGAGTTGTGTGCAGCTACGGAAAGACCTATGGAGCCACAGACCTTTGCTATTTCGCTTACAACAGTAATATATTCGAAATAACCGAGACCAGAGCCACCATATTGTGTAGGTACAAGTACACCCATGAGACCCAGCTCACCCAGTTTCTTAAACACTTCTACAGGGAATTTTTGAGACTCGTCCCATTCCATCATATCCGGCCGAATATGTTTATTAGCAAAATCGCGCACCATATCCGCTATCTGTAACTGGGTGTCGGTGTATTTAAAATCCATATACTATATATACTTGAGGACGCAATTTTACGACAAATTTTCCTTATTATAGAAATCAAGATGATGTCCGGATTACTTTAATAATATATGCGGCTTTAGCAGAGCAGCATTTGTTGCAGACATCCGGCATAACTTCCTTAACTCTTCAAAATTAGTGAAATGCTGGTTGCTGCGGTATTCCAGTATCTTGTGCGCAGTTACCGGGCCTATGCCTTTTAAGCGCACCAATGTGGCTGAGTCGGCGGTATTAATATCTATTTGTGCTGGCATGGGCGTGATACCATCATCATTGTTATCCACGTAGCCGGGTTGCGTAGTTGCTGTATCTGTATGTGTTTGCTGAAATTGCTGCCAGTTTTGTTGAAGGCGGGTTTGCTGTACTTCGTCTATATGCGGATGTATAAAAAAGTGCATAGTAGCCCTTACTAGTAACAATATCATCAAAAGGCTGGTAAGCGCAACCACCCCGTATTTCTCGTTGCGGTTGAAGGTGGTGAAGGAGCGAAGGGGTTTGCGCATGGGACAAAAAAAGAATTATTGGTCTGATAGCTTTTCAATATCATCCAGGTCCTTGTATCGGCCAGCTGCTTTTTTAGCATCAATAAGCCCATTCAAATGTATAAACCTGATATTTATGCCGTCCTCATTAAAAAATTGTGCTTTTTGGAAAACATCCTCAAATTCTAACCCCTTCAATTTTGCCATAATGTCGATACTAACAGGGGAACGGCCAAAAGTAAAAACGTCAACAACATCACCAAGAAATCGTTCTTCGGTCATATCAAAAATAGAAAGACCAAACTCAGAAAAAGCTTTTACCAATTTTAAGTAATTATCTTTTGTCTTGTTTACCCAAATATCCATATCACCGGTGGGTCTTCTATATCCATGCAAGGCGACTGCCAAACCACCTACAAGTATGTACTCAACTTGCTGGTTATTCAGCGCATTAATGAAATCCCTGAAGTCATCATTAAAAAGATCCCCCATCAGTTTTTATGTTTCCGGGATGAGAATACGGTTTTATCCATTTTGGGTGGATTATCTATGGGGAAACCATATGCCTGTGATGTGAGAAAATATACCTGGCGCAAACGTTCTGCAAGTGGCGTTTCCTTATCAAAAATATTTTGCGCGTCTGCTTCCTCGAAGGTCATCATTTTGAATGCTGTCCTATCTAACTTATAATCTGACATAATTCGGTTTGATGTAAATATACGCAAGTAATGAAAACTACGTGGTACGACATACCACGCATAGCTAGGGCGGGGATAAACCCCGCCCCTACTGGTACTGTATATTGTTTATAATTAAAATTCTGCGTTCTTGGGGGTACGCGGGAAAGGTATTACGTCGCGGATATTGGTCATGCCGGTTACGAACTGCACTATACGCTCGAAACCCAAGCCAAAGCCTGCATGTGGTACCGCGCCAAAACGGCGGGTATCGAGGTACCAATACATTTCCTCCACCGGTATGTGCATCTGCTCCATACGGGTAACGAGATTGTCCAGGCGCTCTTCCCTCTGGCTTCCCCCAACTATTTCGCCTATACCCGGTGCAAGTATATCCATCGCCGCAACTGTCTTACCATCGTCGTTCTGGCGCATGTAGAATGCCTTTATGTCTTTAGGATAATCTGTAACGATAACCGGTTTCTTAAAGTGCTTTTCTACAAGGTAACGCTCGTGTTCGCTCTGCATGTCTATGCCCCACGATACATCGTACTTGAATTTCTTTTTCTTGTACGCAGGCGAATCCAATAATATCTGGATAGCCTCTGTATAGGTAATACGCTCAAACTTATTATCGAGTACAAACTGCAATTTTTCAAGCAGGCCCATTTCGCTGCGTTCGGCCTGTGGTTTCTGTTTTTCTTCTTCTTCCAGCCTTTGCGCCAGGAATTCAAGATCTTCCCGGTTGTTGGCTACAGCATAGTCAATGATGTAGCGGATAAAATCCTCGGCCAGATCCATATTGGCAGTGAGGTCGTTAAATGCAACTTCGGGTTCTATCATCCAGAACTCAGCCAGGTGACGGGCAGTGTTAGAGTTTTCGGCACGGAAAGTAGGCCCGAAGGTATATACCTCACTGAACGCCATAGCCCCCAGTTCGGCTTCCAGCTGGCCACTAACCGTAAGGTTTGTGCTGCGGCCAAAAAAATCTTCTTTATAATCCACATCACCACTTTCGGTGCGTGGAGGATTATCAAAAGGTAAGGTGGTGACACGGAATGTCTCCCCTGCCCCTTCAGCATCAGATGCTGTAATGACCGGAGTATGCAGGTAAACGAATCCGCGATCGTTAAAAAACTTGTGTATCGCAAAAGACAAAGCATGGCGCACACGGAACACCGCACTAAATGTATTGGTGCGGAAGCGTAAGTGTGCAATTTCACGCAGATACTCCAGGCTAGGTTTATTCTTTAGCTGTAACGGGAATTTCTCTGGGTCGCAAGTACCTATCACTTCTACCTTATCCGCCTTTACTTCTACCGCCTGGCCCTTACCCATAGAGGCTACCACGGTACCTTCTATATTCATAGACGCACCGGCAGTAATATTCTTCAGCAAAGACTCATCAACACTGTCAAGAGTGACAACTATTTGTAAATTACCCAGGCAAGAACCATCGTTAAGGGCTATGAACTGGTTGTTACGAAAAGAGCGCACCCAACCTTTTACATTTACTGCGTACCCGGTTTCAGGATTTTGCAGTATATCTTTTATACGTGTACGTTTCATGTATTATATTTCTTTTGCCGCTGTTTTAGCCATCAGTGCCTGGTAATCGTTTATGCTGTGCATTAATATCTTCTTAGCCAATCTTGCGCCCTGGAAATCCTCGATCTTCACCACTTTATTTTCCAATCTTTTGTATTCTTCAAAAAAATGGCGCATCTCATCTATAAAATAAGATGAAAGTTCGCTGATATCATTTACGTGAGCTACGCTCATATCATTATTACATACTGCTATGAGCTTATCATCTGCTTCACCCTGGTCAAGCATGCGCATTACACCTATTATTTTGGCCTCAACCAGGCAAAGAGGCTCCATTTCTATCTGAGAAAGCACCAATATATCCAGTGGATCATTATCATCGCAGTAAGTGCGGGGCACAAAACCGTAGTTGGCAGGATAATAAACGGAGGAATACAGTACGCGATCCAGCTTCAGCATACCACTTTCTTTGTCCAATTCGTACTTGGCACGTGAGTTCTTTGGGATTTCAATAACTGCGGTAACTACATCAGGCACGTTATTGCCATAGCTTACAGAGTGCCAGGGGTTAAAATTCATGTTCTTTACTTTTGGTGCAAAGGTAAATGTTAAAACTGCCCGTACATAACTAATAACAGGAAAAAAGGAATTAATTTTCGACCTTATACCAGTAATAAGGCTGCAATAAAACGTCTTGTAGTACGTTGTAGCATGGAAAAAGTAGCATAAAATTAAGTTCAGGATATTTTTTTTATCCGAAATGGTTTTTTTGATACGTACCCATATCTTTGCAACCTTATGTTTTGGTGTAAACCAGTATTATCAGTTAACTAACAAATTAAAAAAACAAAAAACAAAAAAACAGAATTATGGCAGATGTAAAAACAGCCGCAGCAAGACCATCCGCTCCACAGGCTCATGCAGGTAAACCAAAGAATTCAAACAACTTCATGACCAACTTGCTTGTTGTTGTTGCTTGTGTGATTGTTGGGTTTATTGTTTGGAAATTTGTATTGGGAAGCACCAGCAATTTCGCAGATGGTGAATTAAGGTTAAAAGCTAAGAATGCAATGGGAACCATGTTCCAGGGTGGATTTGTAGTACCTATACTTTTGGCAACACTATTAACATTGGTTTCTTTTATTGCTGAGCGTTTTATTACAGTATTTAAAGCAAAAGGTAAAGTTGACGGCGGCGAGTTTGTACGTAAAGTACAGTACCACCTGGCTAACAAAAATGTAGATGCTGCTATTGCAGAATGCGACAAACAAGCAGGTTCTGTAGGTAACGTAATGCGCCAGGGCCTTGTTAAGTATCGTGAAATGACTACTAACAACGAACTGAGTACAGACCAAAAATTAATGAACATACAGAAAGAAGTAGAAGAAGCAACAGCGCTTGAACTGCCTATGCTTGAAAAGAATCTTGTGTTCCTTTCTACTATCGCATCTTGCGCTACCCTATTGGGTCTGTTTGGTACGGTAATGGGTATGATACGTGCGTTCTCTGCAATGAACCAGGCAGGTGCACCAGATGCAGCTTCACTGGCAGGTGGTATCTCTGAAGCGTTGATCAACACAGCGTTAGGTATCAGTACATCATTCCTGGCTATCGTATTTTATAACTTCTTTACAACTATCATCGATGGTATCACCTTCGGTATAGACGAAAGTGGTTTCACGCTTACACAGAGCTTTGCTGCTAACTATAAGTAATAATTATCCGGCCGGATGAAAAGGTGAAAAAGATTTGTGGAAAATTGACGGTTTTACATCTTATTAGTAACAGTAGAAAATAATATTTAATGGCTCACGCAAGCTTACCACGCAAAAGTACCAACGTTGACATGACAGCCATGTGCGATGTTGCGTTCCTGCTGCTGACATTCTTTATGTTGGCGACAAAATTCAAACCAGACGAACCGGTTGAGGTAAGGACACCTTCATCCATACAGGAAATTCCATTACCTGATGTAGATGTAATGCTGCTTACCATTGACCAGAAAGGAAGGGTATTCTTTGCTATTGACAATAAGAATATGCGCAAGTCCCTTATTGAAAATATAGACGAATACAAAAAACTGGGTCTAACAGACGCTGAGAAGAACTCTTTCGCAATAGGTTCATCTGTTGGTGTACCATTCAGCCAGTTGAAATCTTACCTGGACGCACCGCCAGACGAGGCTGCCAAATATAGCGCCAATGCAACGGGTATACCTGTAGATACGTCTGTAGATAATCCCAATAATGAACTGGCTGCATGGATAAGAAGTGCGAGGAATACCAATCCTAAACTTCGTATCTGCATAAAGGCTGACGGCGATGCTTCTTATCCATCTGTACAGAAAGTGATCAAAACACTGGAAGGCTGGAAGATATTCAAGTTCAACCTGATCACCAGTCTGAAAGCGGTACCTGTAGGTTCTGCAGCCTATATACAAGCACAGGCGGCGGCAGAGAAAAAACAATAATTTTAAACACCTGCTTTGCCTTCATTCAAATACAGGCAAAGTTGTTGTAACATATTAGTAACTAAAAAAGCTTTTTACCATGGCAGAAATGGATACCTCGAGTGGCGGGGGGCATAAGAAAGGCCCCGGCGTCAAAAAGGGGAAAAAATTATCTACAAGAATTGACCTTACTCCAATGGTGGATCTTGGGTTCCTGCTTATCACCTTCTTCATGTTTACCACAACAATGGCTAAACCGAAGACCATGGAGATAAACATGCCTTACAAAGATCCGAATCTGAAAGTAGAGGATCAGAGCAAGGTAAAGGAAAGTACTGCCCTAACCATATTGCTGAGCAAAAACCATCGCGTTTATTACTACGAAGGTATTGGTAGCGATCCTAATACCCCTCCTAAGCTTGAGGCAACAACCTTCAGGGAAAAAGGCGGGATAAGGGACGAGATCATAGCGAAAGAAGCAAAGGTTGACGCTATGAAACGTGCCGGGCAGCTTGGACCTAAAGACCAGACTACCATCCTGATAAAACCAGACACAACCAGTACTTATGATGACCTGGTGAATATACTGGATGAAATGAGCATCAATGCCGTAAAAACTTACGCTATTGTTGACATATCTGGCCAGGACCAGGAATTTATACACCTGACAGAACAGGCCAATGGCGGTAAGTAATCCGCACCAGCCTTTATTCAGAATTTAAAACATTTAAAATGGATATTAATAAAATTTTAAACAGTGACTACCTCGACATCCTGTTCGAGGGCCGTAACAAACAGTACGGTGGGTACGATCTGCGCAAAAAATATCCGAACCGCATGCGTAATGCCGCGCTTACCACAATAGGTATCGTTGCTTTGATCATTGTGGTGCCGCTGATAGTGAGCGCTATTAAACCTAAGGAGTCATCAAAACCGCCTGTAGTAATGACACAGGTAACATTAGCAGAACCACCACCGGTGGACCCAAAGAAGCCACCACCACCACCGCCACCTTCTGAGCCACCACCACCCGTAAAACCAACGGTGAAATTTACCCCACCGGTGATAGAAAAGGATAAGGAAGTGAAGGAGGATGAAAAACCACCAGAGCAGACTGAAATGAAGGATGCTGCTGCAGGTATTAAAACCGAACAAGGTGATGTAAATGGTATTGACCCGGGTATTGTGGACAAGCCTGGTACAGGAACCGGTGTTGTTGCAGCCCCACCACCACCGCAGATATTCACTTACGTGGAGCAAATGCCGGTACCTTCTGTTGACCTGAACTCTTACCTGAGTAAGAACCTTAAATATCCTGAACAGGCCCGCTCTAATAATATAGAAGGCAGGGTTGTATTGAAGTTCGTGGTAAATGAGGATGGTACAGTATCTGGTATAACTGTAGTACGTGGTATAGGTAACGGTTGCGATGAAGAAGCAAAACGTGTACTTGCTGCAATGCCAGCCTGGAAACCAGGTAAACAAAATGGCCGTGCAGTGAAGGTTTACTTCACGTTGCCTATTGTTTTCAAACTTGAGTAATTCAATTTACTTTATAATATCTAAGGCTATCCATTATGGGTAGCCTTTTTTATAAACATAACTTTAAGCAACAGGTATATACAACGTACAGTATAACCTATTACTTTTGCCGGTGTTTACATAAGGATACTTTAACTTAAATCAACTTAAATGAAAAATGTTTCTATAGTGCTCAGTACGCTGTCATTAATTGGCGTATTAATATTGTTTGGTCTGTATATGAACCAAAATAAGAGCGGAGGCAGCAAAGCCAATACATCATCTGTGGGTGGTGCAAATCTGAAAATAGCATTTGTAAACATAGACAGCCTGGAAGCACATTCTGATGTACTGAAAGCAAAAAACGAGGAGTTCAAAAAGAAACAAGAAGAGATGAACACCGAACTGCAACGCTCTTACCAGCAGATGCAGAACGAACAAATGGAACTGCAAAAAAAGGCTCAGGCTAATGCTCTTACCCAGGCAGAAGGTGAGGCAGCCCAAAAACACCTTGCCCAAATGCAACAAAGCCTGGAAAGCCGCAAAGAAGCACTTACTGACCAGTTGATGAAGGAACAAGAAGATTTCAGCAAGGATATAAAACACCGCCTGGATCTATTCCTGGAAAACTATAATAAAGACAAGCATTACGATTACATTATGTCTTATACAGATGCGGGATCGGGCCGTACTATATTATATGCAGCTAAACAGTTTGATATAACTGACGATGTAATAAAAGGAATGAACAGTATACCAGTGAATACTGCCGACCAGAAAAAATAACTAATACCAAACACGCCCCTGACTTGGAAAACAAAACCGCTTTTCATCGTTCGCTTACCCTACTGGATGGGGCGCTATTGGTAATAGGCTCCATGATAGGATCAGGGATCTTTATTGTAAGCGCCGATATAGCCCGCAATGTGGGCAGCGCTGGTTGGCTGATAGTGGTATGGCTCTTATCGGGCTTTATAACACTAGCAGCCGCACTTAGCTATGGAGAGTTGAGCGGTATGTTTCCGCAAGCGGGAGGCCAGTATGTGTACCTAAGAGAAGCATTTGGCAAACGTTTTGGATTCTTATATGGCTGGTCCTTCTTTGCTGTAATACAAACAGGAACTATTGCTGCTGTAGGCGTGGCATTTGCCAAATTTGCCTCATACCTTATACCCACCTTGGGTGAAGATAATATACTGATTGGTGCAGGCAGCTTTCATATCTCTGCAGCACAAATGTTGTCTATAGGTATTATTATTTTACTCACCTGGATCAATACGCAAGGTGTAGAAAGCGGCAAATGGATACAGTTCTTTTTTACTTTTGCCAAGATAGCGGCATTGCTTTCTCTTGCAGTTTGTGGTTTCATGTTCATCAAAGACCATAACGTATGGAATGATAACTGGACCATGGGATGGATGGCCAAAACCATACAAACACAGGGCGGGGCAATAAAGCACGAAACACTGAACCCCGCGGGACTTACCATTGCTATATGCCTGGCGATGGTGGGTGCTTTATTTAGCAGTGATGCATGGAATAATGTAACCTTTATAGCCGGAGAAATAAAAAAACCGGAACGTAACATAGGCCTTAGCCTTTTCATAGGCACATTTACTGTTACCATACTTTACATTTCTGTAAACCTGATGTACGTGAATGTACTTAGCGTGAGCGAAATTGCCAATGCGCCTCACGACCGGGTAGCTATTGCTGCGGCGTTAAAAATATTTGGAGGTATAGGTACAACCATTATTGCACTGATGATCATGGTTTCTACATTTGGCTGCAATAACGGACTTATACTATCGGGCGCTCGTGTATATTATACTATGGCAAATGATGGTCTATTCTTGCCTGCTGCAAAAAAACTAAATAAGAAAGGTGTGCCTGTAACTGCCCTGTGGATGCAATGTGCATGGGCGTCTATACTCTGCCTGAGCGGACACTACGGCGACCTGCTTGACTATATTGTATTTGTAGTACTGATATTCTATATCCTTACTATAGGCGGCATATTTGTATTGCGTAAAAAACTGCCAGATCACCCACGCCCATACAAGGCATTTGGATACCCTGTGATACCCACGCTATATATAGCCCTGGCCACATTTATCTGCATAGTACTGTTGGCATACAAACGGGAAAACTCGTTGGCCGGACTCATAATAGTGCTGGCAGGGTTACCCATTTACTATTTTATAGAAAAGAGAAGTAAAGCGAAGAATGACTAAAAATGCACTAACCAGCCTGTTTAATGATATGAACCGCCTGCACGTTGTAGTGGCGGGCGATGTGATGCTGGACAATTATTGGTGGGGAGATGTGGAACGTGTATCGCCGGAAGCACCTGTACCTGTTGTGGCCCTAAAAAAAAGGGAAAGCAGACTTGGCGGTGCAGCAAATGTAGCCTTGAACTGTAAGGCGCTGGGTGCCAAAGTAACCCTAGCCACAGTGGTAGGCAACGATACCGATGGACAACTACTAACCCGATTGGCAAATGATGCAGGAATAGATACCGACCTCCTGATGTACAGCCAGCAAAGACACACCACTACCAAGACCCGCATAATAAGTCGTAACCAGCAAATGATGCGGTTAGATGATGAAACAAGCGACGACCTATATACGGAAGAAGAACATCCCTTTATAGATCTTGTACTGCGTTTTTTGCAACGTGTGAAACCTGATGTGCTGATATTTGAAGATTATAATAAAGGTGTGCTGAAGCAAAACGTGATTGATAAGATAACTGCGCACTGCCGCGAAATAGGCATTGTGATAGCTGTGGACCCTAAGACCAAAAACTTTTTAGCATACAAAGACGTAACGATATTTAAGCCTAATTTGAAGGAAGTACGTGAAGGACTCTTTATGGATGTAGCAGTAACTGAACAAGACCTGGATGCTGTGCATAAAAAACTGCATGCTGCGCTGCATCACCATATTACTTTCATTACCCTTTCTGAAAAAGGTGTTTTCTATACCGACGAAAACAGGGGCCACATCATCCCCTCTCACATCAGGAGCATATCAGACGTATCTGGCGCAGGAGACACTGTAATAGCTACAGCAAGCCTTGTATATACCATAACTAAAGATGCCGCCCTTATGGCCGAGATATCGAACATAGCAGGAGGATTGGTATGTGAGCAAGTGGGTGTAGTACCTATTGACAAAGAATTACTGCTTGATGAATGCGACAGATTGCTGGTACCCAATGAGTAATCCACTTTAATATCATTCTCCTAAACTAAAAAAAGAAAGAGCGCGTTGCTGATGCAACGCGCTCTTTCTTTTACAACAAACATTATAAACTATAAATGAATATCGAAAGTACCACCTTGAACAAAATTAGGGTTTGAAGATGATACAGCAGTAAAGGTACCTACATAGTGATTGGCAGTATATGTAGTAAGAACGATGCTACCGGAACTAGCCTGAGTAGGAGATATACCCAAAATATAGAGAAGAGCTCCTGAAGTAGTACCATCACTACTAATTGGATAGGTGGTTGCGCCTGTAAATGGAAGCATTATTAACTCAAGCCCTTGAGCAGAAGACCCACTGCCAGAATTCCCCATGATAATTGCTTCTTTGGTCGCAGAATCGTATACTATTTTTATTGAAGATAGATCTGCGGTCCATGATGTACCATTTATTGTAGCTGTAAACGTGCCACTTGTAGCCGTATAAGTGGCTGTTCCTGTACCTGGTCCAGGCCCAACTGGCGTAGTAGTGGTATCTTTTTTAGTAGTATCATTTTTAACAATAGTAGTGCCTCCATTTGCCGGATTGGCATTATAGTCGCCACTGGAGCATGAAGCAAAAGCAATACATACACAAACTGCAAAAAGAATTGATAGAATATTTTTCATGTAAAAAAATTGTATTGCTAAAGATAGAAAGTTTAATCAACATTTCAAACGCTTTCGTGAAAAAGCAAGTCCTATTTTATGCGTCTTTTGCCTGTAGGTTTAGCTCGGTCATTTGCTTATCATCAATAGCAGACGGAGCATCCAACATCACATCGCGGCCAGCATTATTTTTAGGGAATGCTATGAAATCGCGGATGGTTTCCTGGCCGCCCAAAAGTGCGCACAGGCGATCGAAACCAAACGCTATACCACCATGTGGCGGAGCACCATATTCAAAAGCCCCCATGAGGAAACCAAATTTTTCGTTTGCTTCTTCTTTATCCATACCCAGGGCCGCAAACATTTTTTCCTGCAAGTCGCGCTGGAATATACGTATACTTCCCCCTCCTATTTCCGTGCCATTCAGCACTATATCGTAAGCATTTGCTTTTATTTCGCCATACCTGCTCCGGTCATCCATTAGCGCTATCTGTTCAGGCTTAGGAGAAGTGAATGGGTGATGACGGGCTACCCATCTGTCATCTTCTTCATCATATTCAAACAATGGAAAGTCAATTACCCATAATGGTTTATAATCGTCAGGATTACGCAAACCCAACCTGTTTCCCATTTCCAGTCGCAATTCGCTCATAGCTTTGCGGGTACGCGTTTCGGCACCGGCCAAGATAAGGATAAGGTCACCCGGTTTTGCATTGCAAAATCCAGCCAAGCCTTTCAATTGCTCTTCATTAAAAAATTTGTCAACACTGCTTTTGCAAGTGCCATCAGCATTGCACTTTACATTCACAATGCCGCTCATGCCAATCTGCGGGCGTTTCACCCAATCCACCAGTTCATCTATCTGTTTGCGTGTATATTCACTTGCACCTGGTACGCTTATGGCAACTATAGTTTCTGCATCACTAAAAACTTTAAAATCTACACTGTTTAGTACATCACAGTACACTTTGTTTAGCGCCTTCACGTTGCCGATCTTCATTTCAAAGCGAATATCCGGCTTGTCGTTTCCGTAATTCCACATAGCATCATCAAAGGTCATACGTGGAAATTCTTCTTTTATATCAACCCCCTTTACATCTTTAAACACGTGTTTGAATAAACCCTCAAATGTACCGAGTATATCTTCTTGCTCTACAAAGCTCATTTCACAATCTATCTGGGTAAATTCAGGTTGACGATCGGCACGCAGATCTTCATCCCTGAAACATTTAACCACCTGGTAGTAGCGATCATAACCACTTACCATTAGTAATTGTTTAAAAGTCTGCGGGCTTTGCGGCAGTGCATAAAACTGCCCCTGGTTCATACGAGACGGCACTACGAAATCCCGCGCACCTTCTGGGGTACTTTTTATAAGGAAAGGTGTTTCTATATCCCAAAAACCAAGCGTATCCAGGTAGTTCCTTACAGAACGATTTACTTTATAACGTAATTCCAAATTTTTACGGAGCACAGGGCGGCGCAAATCGAGGTATCGGTACTTCATACGCAGTTCATCACCACCATCCGTGTCATCTTCAATAGTAAAGGGTGGCGTAGCAGCACTATTCATTATAGTGAAATCGGTTACTTCAATTTCTATATCTCCGGTAGCTAGTTTAGGGTTTTTATTACTCCGCTCTACTACGTTGCCTTTTACCTGCAAAATAAATTCACGTCCCAGGGGTGTCTTATCCAGCTGAGCATTCAGCGTTTCATTAAAATAGAGTTGCGTAATGCCGTACCTGTCGCGCAAGTCAGTGAACGTAATGCTTCCAAATTTCCTGATAGTTTGCACCCAGCCCGCCATTGTAACGGTTGTGCCCACATGCTGCATACTCAGCTCTCCACACGTATGTGTACGATACATAAAAAAAGAATTAAAAACGCTGCAAGATAAGGTGAATGGTTGATTGTTGCCCATTAACCCGAAGCCATAGCTAAATTAAAAGGCCATTTTAATGATCGCTCATTAAAATGGCCACACTATTTATTCTATATTTTAAGATTTTGGTACAAACTGGGTCATACCCATATTCCAAAAGAGGAATGCCCACTTGTCGGCCTGCTCCTGTATTATTTGTGCAGTAGATTTGCCAGCACCATGCCCTGCCTTAGTTTCTATATTAATAAGTACAGGGTTCTGACAACCTTGACTTGCCTGTAAAGTAGCCGCAAATTTAAATGAATGTGCAGGTACTACCCTATCGTCATGATCACCGGTTGTTATTAATGTGCTGGGATAACATGTACCATTGTTCTTGATATTGTGCAACGGCGAATAGTTTTTCAGGTAAAGGAACATATCCTGGCTCTCTTCTGCTGTGCCATAATCTGATGCCCAGCCAGCGCCTGCTGTAAACTTATTGTACCTAAGCATATCTAATACCCCCACAGATGGGAAACATACCTGGAAAAGATCGGGGCGCTGTGTCATACATGCACCAACCAACAGGCCACCATTCGAGCCACCTGCTATCGCCAAACGGCTGGGCGAAGTATATTTTTCCTTTATCAGATATTCGGCAGCTGCAATAAAATCATCAAACACATTTTGTTTATGCATTTTGATACCCGCCTTGTGCCATGCTTCTCCATACTCACCGCCACCGCGTAAGTTGGCCACAGCATAAACACCACCATTTTCCAAAAACACCATATTGCTCATGCTAAAAGACGGGGTAAGATTAATGTTAAACCCTCCATATCCGTATAAAAGCACAGGGTTACGCCCATCTAGTACAGTACCTTTTTTACAGGTTATTGTAAGCGGTATTTCTGTACCGTCTTTAGATTTATAGGTAACTTGTTTTGATTCATACTGAAACACATCTATGCTAATATTGGTTTTCTTAAATACATGTGGCTCATGCTCTGAAAACGAGTATTTATATATAGTAGGTGGTTGAAGGTAAGATGAGAATACGTAATAAGCCGCATCATCATCCATTTTACCACTTAATCCGGTTATGGTACCTATTCCAAACTGTTTTACTGGTTCTTCAATCTTGCCATCCAATGCAAACCGTATAACGACCGAAGAACCGTGAGTAAGATAATGTGCAAAAAATTTGTGCCCAAATGTTGTCACTGACAAGGGCTCCCTTGTCTCCCTTATTAACTCCTTCCAGTTTACCTGTGCCGGGGAGCTGGCATCAACCACCATCAACCTGCGATTAGGTGCGTTCAGGCTGGTAAGTATATATAATTTACCATTTTCCGCATGTACTACCTCATGTTCATTATCGTAACCAGTAACAATAGGTACTATAGGAGTATTCTTTTTGGTAAGATCTTTTAAATATAGTTCATTGCCATAAGTGCTATTTGCAGCTGAAATGACCAAGTATTTCTGATCTTCTGTTACGGCACCACCAATATAGCGCCTTGGCATTTCATTACCACCAAAAATGAGCATATCTGACTTCTGCGGAGTACCAAGTTTGTGATAAAACAATTTATGATATTGTGTTATACCTGCTAACTGGCTGCCCTCAGTAGGCTTATCATACTTGCTATAATAAAAGCCCTCATTATTGTGCCATGATATACCGCTGAACTTCACATCAAATAAAGTGTCCTCAATTTTATTTTTTGTCGTGGTATTTATAATGATCACTTTTCTCCAGTCACTGCCACCTTCTGATATCTGGTAAGCAGCCAGAGAGCCATCTTTGCTGAAATCTATACCACCAAGAGAAGTGGTGCCATCTTTTGAAAAAGTATTAGGATCAAGAAATACTTCCGACTTCCCATCATCACCTTGCTGGCGGTACAATACAGCCTGATTCTGCAGGCCGTTATTTTTATAATAATAAGTATAGGCTCCTTCTTTGAAAGGAGAAGAATACTTTTCGTAATTCCACAAACCAGTGAGCCTATTTTTAAGTGCATCACGGTATGGTATAGCTGCAAGATAATTCTGGGTAAGTTTGTTCTGTGTAACCACCCAATCTTTGGTGTCTTCTGCACGGTCATTTTCGAGCCACCTATAGGGGTCTGCTACAGGATGCAGGAAATAACTGTCAACCTGGTTTACGGTTTTGGTTTCAGGATATGTACCCGTAAATAACCATGGAGATTGTGCTGATGCCATTAAACTAAAGAACAATAAAGTGAAAGATGCCGATAAAGTTTTCATTTTTACATTGATATTGGAGTTGCTAAAATAAGTATTTTATTCAACAGGCTGTATAAGGCTTTCCAGGGCTATCCGTAGGAAGGCAGAACTTCATATATTGTGTAAAGAACACAATTGGCATTGTATATGCTATGTTTAACAGAATCTTCAGTACAATACAAATAAAGGAAGGTATTTTTGCAGGAGCCATAAATTAACGCATTTACTGAAACGCTTTTTAAATATAATCAGGAATACGATCCTCATAATTGTGGGGCTATTGGTGCTATTGTCTGTACTGGTAAATATGACTCCAGTACAAAATTTTATGGCCCGTAAGGTAACAGAAGCCTTATCGCACAAGTTAAAGACTACTGTTTCACTAAATCACATACGTATCGATTTTTTGAATAGCCTGATATTGCAGGGGCTTTTTATTGAGGGGCACGAACACGATACCATTTTATATGCGGGTGAAGTAAAGCTGAAGGTAACCGACTGGTTTATACTACGGAGTGAAAGACCTGTAATACAAAGTATGGAGTTGCACAATGCATATGTACATATGTACCGTACGGCAACCAGTAAAGTGTGGAATTATGATTTTATAGCCGACGCTTTTGCAGGTAAAAAGACACCTGAAAAAAAATCGCAGAGCCAGCTGGATTTTGATCTAAAGGATGTGGACCTGGAGCAGGTGCGGTTTCATATGGATGATGCCTGGGGCGGAGAAGACATGGATTTTGACATCGGCAGCCTTACACTGGATGTAAAAACACTTGATTTTAAGCAAAAGATATGTGCAGCCAACACACTGAAGGTTGACAATACCTCAATAATACTGAATGAGTATATAGCTGGCAAGCCGAGAGACCCAAACAGAAAAGTGTTCCCGCCGGTAGATACTACACCATTCAATCCAGATAAATGGAAACTTAGCGTAAATAAAATATCACTGGCGCATACCATTTTCGGATTAACAGGTAGTACCACTATACCTGTAGCCAATGAGTTTGACCCTGACCACCTTTACATAAAAGGGATAAATATAGATGCCAGCCACGTAAATATTATTGGTGATACCATACACGGCAATATTGATAATCTTACAGCCATTGAACGATGTGGCATAGTGATCAAAAAAATGAAGGCGAAAGTAACTGTTTCGCCCAATGCATCTATATGCGACAACCTGTATATGGAAACCAATAACAGCAAGCTGCATCATTATTATGCAATGCTGTACCAACGTTTCCCCGACTTCCTTGATTACATAGACAAGGTGGTGATGGTAATAAAAGTAAAAGACGCCTCTGTTGACCCTAAGGACATTGCTTATTTTGCCCCCCAGCTACGCAGGCTGCAACTATACCAGATGCAGGTAACCGGCAGCGCCAAGGGCACTGTGGCAGACCTTACCGGACAGAACCTGAATGTTACTGATGGCTATGCTACCATAAAGGGCGACCTGCACATGAAGGGATTGCCGGACATCAACAAAACATTTATCAGTTATACCAATGGTGAAATAATGACCACAGGGGCAAGCATTATGAAATATGCCCCGGCAGTGAAAGATAATGGGTATGTTGCGCTGAACCGAATATTATATGCGTACTATAAAGGAAGCTATACTGGTTATATAGAAAACTTTGCCGTTAATGGTATGCTAAAGACCAACCTCGGCACTATATATCCCAACATTAAAATGCAGGCCCCTGATTTTACCAGCAATAATATTGTGTATTCAGGGACTGTAGCGGGCGATGGCGTAGATCTTGGAGCTTTATTTACACAACCCGACCTGGGAGCTATAACCTTTAAAGCAAATGTAAGCGGAAAGGCTTTTGACCCACTACATGCCAGTGCCGATATAGATGCAACTGTTAACCATCTTTACCTGAAGGGCTATAATTATCAGAATATATATGCACATGGCACACTGGCCCGCAGAAAGTTTACGGGCAATCTATTACTTAATGACCCCAACCTGGTTGCCGCATTTTACGGAAGCCTGGACTTTAGTACAGATGTTGCCAGCGTTAACGCTACGGCCAACCTGCTAAAAAGTGACTTTAATGCACTGCACCTGACCAAGGATACGGTGCTGGCTGTAGCCGACCTTAATCTGAATTTCAGCGGCAGCAACATAGATAACTTTACTGGCTTTGCCAAGCTGTACAACCTGGATATAAAAAGGAATCAGCACCGACTAAACCTTGATTCTATTTATATAAACAGCACACAAGCCGGCAGTAGCAAGACCCTTACCGTACAAAGCAACGATGTGACAGCAAGCATTACCGGCCAATACCAGCTAAGCGAACTCCCTTATTCGGTACAATATTACTTTTCTAAGTACATACCCAATTATATAAAAGTACCTGTAAAGAATGCTCCAGAACAGAACCTGGTATTTAATGTTACCACCACAGGAATAGACAGTTTGCTGGGAGTGCTTACTCCTTTTTTCAGGGGATTTGACAATTCGGTGGTGAGTGGCTCACTGAATACAAGAGATCAAAAACTTACACTACACGCGAAGGTCCCAAACGGAACCATTGGCAATTTTCACCTGAATAATGTAAATATAAACGGTGATGGCAACCTGAGCCTGATAGAAGTGAATACAAGCGTGGATAATGTATCCATTGGCGATAGCAGCATAAACGGATCGCTGGGTATTACCGCAACGTTAGGTAATGACTCGCTGAACTTTAATATTGCTACTGTAACCCCAGATGCTAATAGCTCAGTTACCCTGAACGGACAAATACTTGCCCGGCACGATTCATTATTTATGAACCTGCTGCCATCGCAGTTTTTTATAAGCCAGGCAAAATGGAACATCGCAGGCGCTACCCGCGTGGTCTATTCAGACAAGTACCTTTCTATCCAAGGCCTGTCGCTACAGTCAGGAATACAAAAGATCACTGTTAACTCTTCAGCCGATAATGCCCAGAGCATTGCTATAAATACAGAACATGTGGATCTTGGGCAAATAGGTACTTTGGCAGGCCTTGGTGCGTACCAACCTGATGGGAGGCTGGATGGAAGTATTATTATCAGTAACTTATTTAAGGATCTCCAGGTATCATCAAATTTAAAAGCGACAGGTGTTCAATTTGGCACCGACACCATAGGCAATGTAGTATTCATAGGCAACTATAATCGGAATAAAAAGCTGATCACCCTTGACCCACAGACCGGCATATATAAAGGCAACTCAAGCCTGGTATTGTCTGGCAACATGTCGTTTGACAGTACCAACCAGCAAATACTAGATGGAAAAATACAATTCAACAATGCACCGGTGGTATGGACATCGCCTTTCCTGCTGGGCTTTATGAGTCATCTGCAGGGCACCATGAATGGCACAGTAAACATAGCCGGAACATCGGACGCGCCTGAAATAAGCGGTACAGTAGCTGTTGCTGATGCATCAACACATATCGATTTTATTGGCACTACCTATACCATTCCATCTGCAAGGGTTGTGTTTACTAACAACAGGATAGAACTGGGGCAGGTGACACTGTACGACGAGTTTAAAAATACGGCATCACTTACCGGGCACTTCTCACATCAGGATTTCAAAAACATGCGTATGCGGCTGGTGATGAAAACAAAAAAGTTTGAAGCCTTTAACTTGCATGACTACGAGAACCAATATTTTTATGGCAACCTTATTTGCGGTGTGGATTCGCTCGTCATATTCGGGCCATTTAATAATATAGATATACGCGTAGTGAACGGAGTACCTGCTGCTAAATCGCATATATACCTGCCACTGAGCAACTCTACCGATGTGGGTACATATAGCTATGTATCTTTCAAAACATATGGCAAGAACCAGGAAAAGGTAAAATATAAAAACAGGGACAAAATAAACATAAGCATAGATGGCAACCTGAATGACCTGGCCGAACTGACAATGGTAATGGACCCCTCAACCGGGGATGCGATAAGCGCTAAGGGAACAGGCCATATACAACTGCAAATACCATCCAACAACGATATACGGATGTTTGGCACCTACAATATTGACGAAGGTGATTATGCATTTACCTTCAGGCAGGTAGCTATACATAGAAGGTTTACCCTAAATAGCGCCAGCACCATACAGTTCAACGGACCAGTGACCCAAACCAGTATGAATGTGGATGCCACCTTCAGCACCAAAACACGCTTATACGACCTATTGAGCGATGCGGAAAAAGCAACCGGCTTCTTATCGCCCAGCGAAATAGCTGATGCGCAAACACCACAGGAAGTGGATGTGCTGCTGCACATGAACGGTACACTTAAAGACCCCAAACTCACTTTTAATATAGACCTGCCAGACAAAAGATCTGTAGGTACGTATGCTTATACCAAACTACAGCGCCTAAACCAGGACGACCAGCAATTGTTTGACCAGGTAGCATCGCTACTACTAGTGTACGACTTTATACCGCCTGAAGGCGTGGGGGGTACTATAGCCCGTACGGGAGCTGTGAATAACATCAGCCAGATCGTATCATCAACAGCATCCAGCCAACTTACCAACCTGGTCAATAAAATAACAGGGAACAATGACGTATCTATAGACTTGCGTTACCAAAACTACAACCTGGCCGACCCATCCATTACTGGGGCAGGCATAAATAGGAACCAGGTAAGCGTGAACCTAAGAAAAAACTACCTTAACGATAGATTGATAGTAGAAGTGGGCAGTACATCGGACTGGGGGAAACCTGTAAGCACCAGTGCAAACTCCACCTTTAATGTAGCTGGGGACTTTAGAGTGCAGTACCTGCTGACCCAGGGAGGGGCGTTACGGGCAAATGTATTCCGTACCAGCGACTACGATGTTACCCTTGACAGGAATATAAACAGGGCAGGTGTAGGTATGTCCTGGAGAAAAACATTTGATGGTCTTAACGAGTTTTTCCACAGCGAAAAATATGAAGAAAAGCTAATTAAAAAGCAACCGGTAATGGTACCGGATACTACCGGGTTGAAGAAAATTGGGGGTACAGACTAACTTTACCGGGCAATTTCTTTAAAATATTTATCCAGTATTTCTGCTATTGCATCCCAGTCAAACTTTTGGCGTATTACGGCTATCCCTTTTGTGCCTACAGACTTACGCAGTTCTACTGAGCTAAGCAGTTCGATTACGCTATTGGCGAATGCCTCGGGTTCGCGCTGCATAATGGCGCCTTCGCCACTTTCTATGCCGAGGCCTCTAAAACCAATGTGTGAGCATACTACAGGTACACCCATGGCCATAGCTTCCAGTACTTTATTCTGAGTACCAGCGCCAAAACGAAGGGGAGCCACCACTACACTTGCTGTATTATAAGTTGCAGCCAGGTCTTTTATGAAACCAGTGACCGTTACATGTTCACTTGCCAGTTCAGCAACCTTAGCTACGGGGCGTTGCCCGGCTATAACAAATTGTACTGTAGGAAATTTTTTCCGTATGATGGGCAATACTTGTTCTGTAAAATAGACTACTGCATCCACGTTGGGTGCATAGTCCATATTACCGGTAAAAAGCAAAGTATTGTTATGCTCATAATCGTGATCCTTTGCAGCAAATGTGGTAAGATCTACCCCGTTAGGCAACAACTTCAGATTGGCTGTAGGATGAGACTGTTTCAAATACTCCAGATCTTCCTGCGAGCATACCAAGTTCAGATCGTAATCATTTAATACCGATTCATACTTCAGCACCCTTTTCTGTTCTATACTTTCAAAGATACGGGTAGCCAGACCACGCTTTATCAGTTTGCGCCGCTCCCAATACAACGAGAACGCATCGGGCAGATCTAATATACGAGGAATTGTTTTGTTTTGTGATAAATATGGAGACATACGCAGGTGCTGCACATGCACCGCATCAAATTGATGCCTGTCCATCAATTCGGCTAGTTGCTGCTTCATTTCGGCACTCTGGAAGTAGAGCACTTGTATCGGTTTGTTGTCCCATGCACCGGCTAAGCAGTTAACGGCCGATTTCCATTTGGGTAAGTGCACCAGGTGCACCTCTTTAAAGTACTCTTCCAGCTTTGTTTTATACTGCAGCTCTTCTGGCGATTGCGTAAAGGTAAGCAGGTAAAGCTCATGCTTACCTGCCAGCCTTTTTGCAAGGTTGAAAATCTTCAGTTTGTCGCCACGGTATGGCGGATAAGGTATGCGGTTGGCTAAAAAAAGTATCTTCAAACGGGAAGTGCTTTATCAGGAACTTATTTCAATATTTCGTGGCCCAGCTTATCACGCTTGGTTTCCAGGTAAAAAGCATTGTGTACGTTTGGCACTATTTCTATAGGCACGTTTTCCACAATATTCAGTCCGTAACCATTCAGCCCTGCGCGTTTACGCGGGTTGTTGGTCATGAGCCTTATGTTCTTAATACCCAGGTGACGTAGTATCTGTGCCCCCACACCATAATCACGCTGATCGTTCTTAAAGCCCAGGGCCAGATTAGCTTCCACAGTATCTTTGCCTTCTTCCTGCAGCTTGTATGCTTTCAGTTTGTTGATAAGACCTATACCCCTCCCTTCCTGATTCATATATAGTACTACACCCTTACCTTCGTGTTCTACCATTTCCATGGCTCTTTGCAGTTGTTCGCCGCAATCGCAACGTAAAGAATGCAAAATATCACCGGTAAAGCAAGAGCTGTGTACACGTACCAGCACAGGTTCATCCTTTTTCCATTCGCCTTTTATAAGCGCCAGGTGGTTTTCGCCGGTATTGGTCTGTTTGAAGGCCACCAGTTTAAAATCACCATGGATAGTAGGCATATCCACCCTCACTATTTCTTCAATGAGTGTTTCGTTCATTAACCTATAGGCTATCAGGTCTTTTATAGAAATGATCTTCAGGTCAAACTTTTTAGCTATTTCCATCAGCTGCGGTAAGCGGGCCATGGTACCATCATCATTCATGATCTCTACCAGTACCCCTGCAGGCTCAAAGCCAGCCATACGGGCCAGATCTACGGTAGCCTCTGTATGCCCCACCCTGCGCAATACTCCTTCGTTACGCGCACGTAACGGGAATATATGGCCCGGGCGGCCCAGGTCTTCAGGTTTTGTATTAGGATCTATAAGAGCCTGCACTGTTTTTGCACGGTCTTGCGCAGATATACCGGTAGTACATCCGTTACCTATAAGATCTATAGACACTGTAAATGGCGTTTGGTGCAAAACTGTATTGTTTTGTACCATAAGGCTCAGCTTCAATTCATCGCACCTGTCTTCTGTAAGCGGGGCGCATATAAGCCCACGGCCATGTTTAGACATGAAATTTATGATCTCCGGAGTTACATTCCTGGCGGCCGTTACAAAATCGCCTTCATTTTCCCTGTCTTCGTCGTCAACAACAATTAATAATTTCCCGGCTTTCAGATCTTCGAGTGCCGCTTCTATTGTATCAAGCATATTAACCCTTACTATTAAGAATGTAAAGGTACAGTGTATTGTATTTATTTAATAAATACTATAATTGTTAATACTGATAATGGTCTAATGCGATGTTGGCCGCATCAGATTGAGCTTATTAATGATGCGTTTTGTAATATTTCTACGTTCGTATTTATCTTTCACCAATTGGGCTGCTTGCTCACCCATTTCCATAGCACGCTCTTTATCCTCAAGGCACCATTTTACGGCCTTTATAAATTCTTCCTTGGTATTAGCCGCCAGGTAGTGTTTTCCGGGAACCGCGTCTATGCCTTGTATGCCTACATCAGTACTGATGACCACTTTTTTCAAAGCCATAGCCTCTAGTATCTTTACCCGTATTCCCCCGCCTGAACGGAGAGGTACTATTAGTATCTTTTTATCTTCTACAAACTTTGCTGCATCGGGCACTTCGCCCATACAATGAGCACCTGGCAAGTTTAAAGCTTTGTATGACTCAGGCATTTGGCGGCCTGCAAAATAAAATTCAAATGCGGGAAGCTGGCGGTGCATTTCAGGCCATACATCTTCCAAAAACCAATTGAGAGACTCTTTATTTGGCATCCAGTCCATAGCGCCAAGGTGATAGCCGTTCCAGACCGTTTTTTCATTATCAGGATGAAGACTTGCATTATCTATACCAAAAGGCGCTACCACCATTTGGGTATGTATGCCGCTACCACGCACCAGTGCAGCATCAACCTCTGTTATGGGCAGCAACAGGTTGTAGCTGGCCCAGGCAGCTTCTTCGTATTTGCGTAAACGGTGGGCAAGACTCTTCAGGTAATATCTTTTCAGGGGCGATTTCGTCTCCAGCGCGAAACGCTGCCATATCTGGTATTCTATATTGTGCAAACGTAATATAGTGGCAGCGTTGGGTACGATCTTTTTTATTACAGGCAGATAAGAAGTAAGGAATATGCTTTCTATCTGTATTATGTCAGGCTTCAGTTTTTTAAGTACCTCTTCCAGTTTGTGGGCAAATGCAGCATTTTTAAAACGGACCGCATGATTAGGCTTATTGCTAAAAAGAAAATTAAATATAATATCCAGGTTACGGACATCTGTATTTATATCAGAAACTTCAAAGCCTTTTATATCGTGAAACAAGGTAGCCAGCTGTTGCGGAGGTATGTTGTGCCTGGATGTATTCATCGATAGAAGGTAAACATCCATACCGGCATCGCGGTAACCATTTATCATAGCCTGCACGGCCAGGTTGCCCCCATCATTCATAGGATAGGGTACCCGGTTCGTTATTATTAAGATACTATGTTGCGACATGACCGCTAATTAACAGAAATAAAATGCAACTTTGAAATTATATTTTTGCTGATGGTTAACTCAGCCTTAAAAGCAGCTTACTAAACATAAACTTAACAACGTAGAACAGACTTATTTGAGCATTGATATTGTATTGTCATTGGTCAAAATGTATATCTTGCTGCCGCACTCATGAGCAAACCATTAAAAATAACCTGTACCGTCACTAACGACCTCAATTACGATCAGCGCATGATACGTATCTGCACTGAATTGTCTTATGCAGGATATAATGTAACACTGGTGGGGTTTAAAAGAAAAAACAGTAAGCCCATAATAGAACGCCCTTTTAAACAGGTACGCATACCCATAATTGCAGAACAAGGTAAGCTTTTGTATATAGATTACTGGCTGAAGCTGTTCTTCTTCCTGATGTTTAAAAAGGTGGATGTCATTTGTGCTATAGACCTGGATACCATTATGCCGGTTTACTATGCCTCTATTATACGCAGCAAGAAAAGGGTGTATGATGCTCATGAGCTATTTACAGAACTGAAGGAAGTAATATCTCGACCAGCCATACATAAAATGTGGCTTTGGATAGCAAGGCATACCATACCCAACTTCCCTGTGGGCTACACCATTGGCGAGAGTTATGCTGCAGAACTACACAAACAGTACGGAGTTAACTATGGTATAGTACGCAACGCCACCATACTAAAGCCCTTGGAAATACCCGCCAAGCCCAATAAATATATACTATACCAGGGTGCCGTAAATGTAGGCCGTTGCTTTGAGCAACTGATACCGGCAATGAAACTGGTTGACGCACCGCTTATCATTTGTGGCGCTGGTAATTTTTATGACGATGCCGTAGCGCTGGTTTCACAACATAACCTGCAGGATAAGATCACATTTAAAGGATATGTGCCCCCAGCCCAACTTACAGAATACACACTAAATGCCTGGGTTGGCATCACTCTTTTTGAAGAAACCAGTCTCAGCAATCGCCTATCGCTAGCCAACAGGTTCTTTGATTATATGCACTTTGCTGTACCCCAGCTATGCATCAAGTACCCTGAATATGAAAAAATAAATGCAGATTACGAGATAGCTTATCTAATAGAAGCCCCTACGCCCGAAAATATTGCCGCTGCGCTAAACAAGCTGCTGAATGATGAACCTTATTACCAACGCCTGCAGGCCAATTGCTTGAAGGCACGCGAAAAATATTGCTGGCAGCAAGAAGCTAAAACCCTACTCAAAACATACGCTCAATTTGCAAAATCATAGCCTACATATCATAGCCTTTGATGTGCCGGAACCACCTGACTATGGAGGCGCCATAGATGTTTTTTATAAAATAAAGGCACTTGCTGCCGCCAGTGTGCAGATCTACCTGCACTGCTTTACCTACGGGGAAAGAAAAGAAGCCCCGCAACTGGAAGCTATATGCAAGCAGGTATTTTACTATCCACGCCGAACGGGGTTGCGTGGATTGTCTTTGTCAAAACCATACATAGTTAGCTCGCGTAAGTGCCCGGCACTGCTGCGCAATTTGAAGGATATAGACGCCCCAATATTTTTTGAAGGGCTACATACCACTTACTACCTTACGCATAAAACGCTGAAAGAACGGTTTAAGATAGTACGTACACATAATATTGAGCACGATTATTATCGCCAGTTATATAAGAAAGGTAAAGGATTTATAAAACGGGCTTACTTTTTAAGGGAATCTAAAAAGCTAAAAAGATATGAGCAACGGCTAGCACATGCACAGGTTTTGATGGCGCTTTCTACTGCCGATGACACTTATTTTGCCGAAGCATTCCCGGATGTACGACATGTGTACCTGCCTCCTTTTCACGCATATGAAAAACCAGAGATAAAGACTGGCCGGGGAGGCTACTGCCTGTATCATGGCAACCTGGCACATCCAGAAAATATTGAGGCGGTGAACTTCCTGCTTAAAGAAGTTGCCCCAAGGGTGAAGTTGCCGTTTATTGTTGCCGGACGCAACCCCTCGCCCAAGATGGCGGCTTTATGCGCACAGGTGCATAAGTGCCAACTGATCATCAACCCAACAGCCGAGCAAATGACAGACCTACTGCAGAATGCTCAAATAATAGTACTGCCCACCTACCAGGTGAGCGGCATGAAATTAAAGTTGTTGGATAGCCTGTACAGTGGTCGGCATGTACTGGTTAACGACCAGATGCTGCATGGCACAGGCCTTGATGACATATGTCATATTGCCAATAGCCCCATAGAGTTTATAGACTACATTACTGAGCTGCAACATATACCATTTACGGTAGATGATGTGATCAGCAGGTCTGTATTTATGGTGAGAAATTTTGACAATGCAATAAACGCGCAGAAAATAATTATAAGCTTGCCGCAGATATCTCTCGCACAAACCCCTGCTCAATCCTAACCACTCTCGCAGGATATTTCTGTATAATAGTATAATCGTGTGTAGCCATAATGAATGCAGTATTGTAATCGCGACATATATTGAAGAGCAATTGCATGATCTCATCGGTTGTTTCGGGATCAAGATTACCTGTAGGCTCATCTGCCAGTAACAACTTAGGATTGTTGAGCAAGGCTCGCGCTATATCCACACGTTGCTGCTCACCACCGCTCATTTCATAGGTCATCTTTACACCTTTGTTGCGCAGACCAACTTTAGATAATACACTTTCAATTTTTTCCTTCATCAGGGCTTTATCCTTCCAGCCGGTAGCCTTCAGTACAAACTCCAGGTTGTCATACACATTGCGGTCGGTAAGCAGTCTGAAATCTTGGAACACTACACCTAGGTTGCGACGCAACAGGGGTACGGTCTGCCATTTTAATGTCTTCAAATCAAAACCCGCTACATTCCCCTCGCCTTCTTTCAGGTACAGATCGCCATACAATGTTTTCAGCAGGCTACTTTTGCCACTACCCGTTTTCCCTATCAGGTAAACAAATTCTCCCTTATCTACCTCAAAGTTCACATTAGAAAGCACAAGGCTGCTGCTTTGAAATATATTGGCATTATGCAGGGATACAATAGTTTCACTCATTTGGATATTGGTTGTACTTATGCAAAGAAACAAAGCAAATGGCAACAATTAAAGGTGCCCATTCACAAATTTAGTTAAAAGAAAGGAGGATATTTTTCACATCAATAATTTCTGGCAATGCCATTTGCACAGGTTAGCCGCCTACACCGTGCAACTTTATTTTTTCAAGCTTACTCATTCTTATCTAACTACCTATCTGGCATGGATTTAGTTACACTAACTAAAAACAAGCATGTTAAAAAATACTATTGCAATTTTAAGTATCACTTCTATTTTAGCTATGAGTTGTGAACAGACAACCACGCAAAGCAATTCAACCGGTGACAGCGCTACCACAAAAACAGTAACACCCATCCCTTCTCAGCCGGTAAACATTACCTACAGGGCAATGTCCACAAAAGATTTGGGGGTGGCTGCGCTGAAAAATATGGACAGCAACCGACTCCAAACTATTTATACCCTTAACCGGGTAGATAAAGAACATCTGTCTAAGATTGATACTTTGATCATTCCCGACAATGTGCAAGCCGATGTCATGCAATATTCCATTTTCCCCAAGGATGTGCCTGCACTGCAAAATGTGAACAAGATCATTTTCTTTTCATACCCGGCTGAGGCGTTTGCTGCTTACGACCATGGCAAATTGGTACGTTGGGGTGCAACAAATATGGGGCGCAAAAAAGACCCAACCCCAACCGGCCTTACCTATGCGAACTGGAAAAAAGAAGTAGATACCAGCAGCGTAAAGGACGAGTGGATATTGAAATGGAATGTAAACATACTCAACAAAGACGGAGTAGGGTTTCACGAATACGACTTGCCGGGATATCCTGCCTCACATAGTTGCCTGCGCCTTATGGATGCGGACGCAGCATATTTGTACCAATGGGTAGACCAATGGACGATGAAAGGCACAGATGATATAAAAGCCCATGGAACACCGGTCATGGTATTTGGTGCTTATCCGTTTGGCGGTCGCAAGCCGTGGCTGGCCCTGGCTCAAAACCCACATGCACTTGATATGAGTGCGAACGACATCCAGGCCCTTATTCAGCCTAACCTGCAGGAAATAATGACCGAGCAACAGAAAACAGAAGCTATTCTTGCTGCAAAAAGTACAGCATCAAAATAAATTATGATCCGGTGTCTTTAGCATATACTAAAGACACCGGATCATTGATTTCTTGATTCCTTGCATCTTTTAGTCAATAACTACGCAGACTTTATTTCGTTGTTATTCATTCCTACAATACCATATTTCTGTTGTAATTCCTTCACACGTGCTATAAACTCAGGGGGTGGTGGCCCGGCTGCTGCAGGTGGCATACCATGTACTTCCGCAGGTTTGCTTAGTTCCAGGAACATTTCTTCAAGACCTGCGGGAGCAAGGTGTACAAGTAACTTTATAGTGTCGCTTTGTATCTTAAAATGGTGCGGCTGATTCTTAGGCAAAAATATCACATCACCAGTCTTTAAATGATGTGTCTCATCGCCTGCTACAAAATCTATTTCACCATCCAGTACATAATATGTTTCATCCTCTTTGGTATGAATATGGCGTGGTGGTTCCATATTCTTCCGTAAGTGTGCCTCTATCAGTGCAAAAGCGCCACCTGTATCAGCTCCCGTAGTTAAGAATGTCCAATAACCACCAAGGTAGTGACGACTGCGTTCTGTTTGTGCAGATGCTTTGTAAGCTTTGGGTTGAGTAACTTCCATAATACCTAATTTTTAATACTCAAATGTAAAAAGTAATTACAAAAATCAGCAAACTGTAAGTTTGCAACATTGTACGGTCATTCTGTTTTTTTACAGTATTTTTCGCCTTAAACAGGTGTAATGAACTCCCTTTCACGGAAAAACATTGTGCTAATCGCTTTGGCTGTGGCGTTGACCATGACAATTGGGCGATTGGTAAAAAGTAATTTCCACATTTCTTACTTTATAGTTGCGGGTACCGATTTTGTTGACACTACCAAAACCTTATCGCCGGTTATAGTACAACCAGGGCAGGGATATGACGGGCAGTTTTTTTACCGCTATGCACTCAACCCACTGAACTTCAAAAAAGATGCACTCGGTGTAAATGTGGACCACCCACCTTATCGTGTGCAGCGGATAGCCTACCCTGTTCTTAGCTGGCTGTTTTCATTTGGAGGCATTCCCCGCATGGTACCGTGGGCTATGGTTATTGTGAACATACTTGCATTTGCAGGTATCTTCTTTTACTTAGCGCAATTCATCGTGCTTGTGGGGGGCAATATGCGTCAAGGTCTGTTACCATTGTTCTTATGCGGGCTGTATATGTCGCTGGGTAGGGACTTATCAGAAGTTGTAGAACTTTTTTTCCTCACTGGCACCATCTACTATCTATTCAGGAATAATTACCTTTTGTGCTCCATATTTGCTACCTGCACTATTCTTACCCGCGATACATCTATCATAGCATTGTTGCCCTTGCTCGGTTGCACTTTTATATATGGATATATGCGCAAAAAAAAGCGACTGCAACTTGTTTTCCTGTTCCTACCTTTTATAATATTTGCCGCCTGGAAGGTCTTTATCTATTACAACATGCCTTCACTGGCAGATACTACAATTGGCTATACTTCTATAGGTGCACCATTTAAAGGTATAGTGGACGGTTTTATGGTGAACTTTGATCTTACCAATACAAAAAATAAACTCCAATTTCTTTTCTGGATCGGCTACTTGACCTGGAATATTTTTTTTGTGGGAACCATGCTTAAAACCATTTTTAGCCGAAGTAATAATGGTTGTGACCTCATCAGCATTTTAAAAATCACATACTTATCCTGGCTTGCTTTTGCGCTTTGCTTTTCGCTCAACATATATACTGACGACTGGGGGTTTGTACGTATATTCAGTCAGTGGAACATGATAGGTTTTCTGATACTTATTGCAAGTCATAAAAAGACCAGCAAGCCGTTTAATTATTTTTCAGTAGTAATGGCTGTGCTGACCATTGTGAGGCTAGTAGTACGGGTATAATTAGAGACATACAATAAACGACTGCAGAATCGTTCATTTTACAGCATCTCCAAAACAAGACTGCAATAACCTATTTTATAATGAATAAAAGGTGGGGGATTTTTTGCGTACTGTTCTTTACTTTTTAACTATGCCAGGGACAGTACAAAAACCTGGCGTTTAAAGGTGGAGGCATAAGAGGTATTGCCTACACTGGCGCTATGCAGGTGCTGGAAGACAAGGGAGTGACTGCAAAGATCGAAAATGTTGCAGGTACATCATCCGGCGCTATTGTGGGTACACTGTTGAGTATGGGTTATAATGCTACAGAAATGAAGGATATTATGTACAACATGAAAGTGCAGCGGTTTAATGATGGGGGCTGGTTTTTTATTGGTGGCCAGCACAGGTTGCGCAAGCACTTTGGCTGGTATAAAGGAGTAGCCCTTGAACGCTGGATAGGCGACCTGATACAACAAAAAACAGGCAACGCAGATATCACATTTCGCCAGCTGCACGAACTGGCTTTGAAGGACAAACGGTATAAGAATATTTACATTACCGCGACCAACCTCACCAGGCAAAAGCTTGAAGTTTTCTCCTGGCAGACCTATCCTGATATGTGTATAAAAACAGCGGTACGTGCCAGTTTTTCTGTTCCCCTTTACTTTGAAGCCACTTTGCTGGACAGCAACGGACATGAGGTGAATAAAAACTCAGTCGTACCTTGCCAGGCATATGTAGATGGCGGTATTGTTGCGAACTATCCGTTGAATATTTTCGACAATGGCACCCCTAATATGGAAACCCTGGGCCTCGACTTAGTACGGCCGGAACAAATAGATTATAAACGACCAGGCCTTGCACCCTACCCCATTCATTCACCGATTTCTTAGGGGCATTATACAACATTACTATTGAAACCCTGGACAAGAGCAACAGCACTCCTAATGACCCTGCACGCACTATTTTTATAAGTACCAGCAATTTAAGCCCCAAAGTAAAAAAGATAAAAAGCTGGCAGAAACAATTGCTGTATAATAACGGCAAGCAGGCCGCGACAACTTTTTTTGATCAGTTCAAATAAAAAAGTTACAAAATAAATTTTGCGCAACCGATTGATTGCATATATTTGCAATCAATCGGTTGCGCATTTAAAATTACAAAGATGAGACGTGATGTATTCCAGGCAATAGCAGACCCCACCCGGCGGGATATAATAAACCTGATAGCCAGCCAACAACTGACCCCTAATGCCGTTGCAGAAAGCTTTGATGTAAGTAGGCAGGCAATATCTAAACACATACAAATACTTACAGAGTGCGGCATCATATTAATAGAACAAAAGGGACGAGAACGCTATTGCAGCATACAACCTCAAAAGCTAAATGAAGTAACAGACTGGATAGAAAGCTTCAGGAAAAGCTGGGATCAGAAATTTAATAAACTAGATAACTTATTGCAACAAATGCAAACCAGTAAAAATAAAAAGTGATAAATAATAAAATCTAAACGCGATGAAAAACAAAACCATAATAACTGCCGAACCCGGCAAGCAGGAGGTCTTCATTACCCGCGAATTTAATGCGCCACGTGAGCTTGTATTTAAAGCTTATACTGATCCCAAACTCGTGGCGCAATGGCTGGGCCCTAAAGACCTGGTAATGACCATCGATAAGTATGACATCAGAAGTGGTGGCAGCTATCGATATATACACAGCAAGGACGGCGAGCAGTATGTATTCCGTGGCGTATTCCACGAAATATCGATAGACCGTATGATACAGACCTTTGAGTATGAAGGACTACCTGAGAAAGGACATGTATCGTTGGATAACTTAAGACTGGAAGAATTACCAGGCAATAGGACGAAACTTACCATTCACTCCATTTTTCAGTCGGTTGCAGATCGTGATGGTATGATACAAAGCGGTATGGAACGTGGCGTGAATGAAGGTCATGAACGCCTGGATGCCCTACTGGAACAAGGAATATAACAACTACATTTATCTAGATCATTATCATACCAACTAAATAATAGACAAATGACAAAACAATTCTGGCTGAATCTGCCATCTAAAAATGTAAATAAGTCGCGGGAATTTTTCGTGCAAATGGGGTTTAAACTCAATGAACAATTTGGCAATAATGCGCACCAGGCCAGCCTGATGATAGGTAAAAAAAATGTAATACTCATGCTTTTTAATGAAGAAACATTCAAGAGTTTTACCGGCACCGACATTCCCGACATTACCAACTTCACAGATGTATTGTTCTCAATAGATGCAGAAAGCCCTGAAGAAGTAGATGAAATGGCACGTAAGGCTGTAGCTGCGGGTGGTAAATGTGACCATACACCCCAGGATGAACAAGGCTGGCTATACGGCTGTGTATTTACCGATCTGGATGGTCATCGTTGGAATGTGCTGCACATGGATATGAGTAAAATGCCGAAGTAATGCGATTTGAGGATAAATTCTTAAAAAAAGCAAACGGACTATTGTGATATAGCCCGTTTGTTTATAAAGGATTAGAGATCACGATTTTACCTCATCGCCCAATAGCATACCCCAAGGCTTTAAACTATCTACCCTGTCGAAGATGATCTTTACTATTGCCATGACAGGCAAGGAAAGAAACATGCCAGGTATGCCCCATATCATTTCGCCGGCCACAACACCAAGTACCGTTATCAGTGCATTGATCTTTACCTTACTGCCTACTACCATGGGCAGTATCACGTTGCTATCTATAAGATGCATGATCACAGTTGTAACAACTACCACCCAAACATGTCCGGGCGCCCCACCAGATGTTGCAAAAGTGATGAGTGCCCCTATACCCAATGCTGTAAAAATGCCTACGTAAGGTATTATGTTGAACAGCCCGGTAATGAGCCCTAACAGAATAGCGTACTTAATACCAGCTACAGAATAGATTATACAGCACACAGAAGAAACGATGGTCATCTCTACCAATAAGCCAATAATATATTGGCGCAAAATAGACTGCACCTGCTCTACAATGTCATCAACAATAGGTTTGTACTGTGGCGTAAAAACTGCACACAAGAAGTGGAACATGTGCTTACGGTAAAGCAAAAGAAAGAAGGTATCGATAAAAAGAAAAACCATAAACAGCAATACAGATGAAAGCGACAGAACAGTGGCTCCGACTATATTGGTACCGCTATCCAGCATTTTTGAGGTTGCATCGTTTACATAAGTGATCTGCTTACTGGTACCTATATGAAAAGTAGCAGATATCCAATGTTGTAGGTCGTTTACAGAGCTCGTAAGCTGTGATTTGAATTGTGGCCAGTCGCTGGCCAGGTTGGATATTTGGCTACCTACAAGGTAAAGTATACTGGTAATGACGCTAACAAACAATAACACACTAAGCATAGAAGCTGCACCACGGCGCAGGTGGAGCCTACGTTCTATAAACGACGCTATGGGAAGCAGCAATATGCTAAATAACAAGGAGAAGATAAGCGGGCACAGTATTTCCTTGCCTTTTATACACAAGAATCCTATAGCTATCAAACTAACAAGTACCTGTGCAAGTTTTGTATATAGAGGCCTTTGAGATTGTAGCTGCATTATTGATTTTTATAAGCTGAGCAGTTAAAGATAATAATACTCGCTTACTGTTTACTGAGGTGCAATTGTTTCTTTGCTTTACGCCACGATTGGCCTGTTTTGCGTTTGATGTCGCCTGAAGTTTCTTTTATATCACTTTTCAATATCAGCGCTTTATTTTCGAACAAAAGGCCCAATATTACCCCACCTGCCGCGTATGCTAATAGTCTTGATAATTTCATAGTTGAAAACAATTATTGTGGTTATGGTTACTATATAATTATGCCAAGGTCATCTAAGTGATGTACAAATGTATTCATTCTCAATAAAAAATGGGCTCCGGTATCAGCCGGAACCCACATGGTTATAGATAGATAGACGAAAAACTATTTTGCGATGAGCACCTTCTTTGTGATCATTGAGGTACCTGCACTTATACGTACTAGGTAAGCGCCCGGCGCCATTGCAGTGAGATCTAACGGATAATTATTCAGCAGTGAAGATGAAGTTTGTACTTCCAGAACCTTGTTGCCTATTATATTAAATACTTCTATTTTAGCTGAAGTTGCATTGCTGAAGTTGCCGTTTACATATACCATACCCGTACTAGGGCTAGGGAAAACCGCAACTGTATTGTTCGTAGTATTCAACTGACTCACCGCGGTGTTTGACCCGGTTGTCGGAATCGCATCTATTTGAGTAGCCCCGGTCAAATCCGGATCAAGCCAATCTTTCAGGCGCGTTGCTGCACTTGACGGTGTCTGGTAAACATACAACCAGTTTAAATTAAGCTTGCTATATTCTCCGTGATTATTCATAACTACACCGCTTGAATTTACGGTAGTGCAAGCCTCATTTTGAGAGTTCCCACCTGTAAGATCCCCAATAAGACGGCCACTTGGATTAAACAACCCGCTTCCTGACGATCCTTCTTCAAACCCACCATTTTGGAAAGGCTTTACTTCCCAGTGTGAATTAGCTTGTCCTCCATTAAAATCACCTGTAGCATTTACACTTGTTGTTGTTGAAACCTTTTTCACATCGCCGCTTGGATGATGGAAGCCAATAGAGGTGCCAGTTGGTGCCGTGGTGCTTATATCCCAGCCAGAAAGGTACGCACCATAAGAAGTTGGCACCTGGGTCCTGAGCTGCAACAGCAGGAAATCTCCAACTATTTGTGTGCTTGCACTATCGTAAGAAGACCTGGCTTTAAATGTTGCTCCAGATACTGTTTGTGTACTATCTGGCCGTCCGCCTGTGTATGTGCACGTCGGTGTCTCGTAGTTGAAATAGAAGACCCATGTACTGAATGTTGAGTTAAGAGTACTATTTGTTGCCTCTACATGGCTGGCGGTAAGCAGGTAGGGCGTTCCATCCTGCCTCACATTGTTCATCATAGTACCAGAGCCAGCATATATATAACCAGTCTTATAATATTCTATGTGTACAGATGCATGCCTTTGGTCGGGATAAGCAGCACCAATTGGACAAATTGCATTGATCTCGCAAGGTGATGATATTCCGTATGCCCAATAAATAGCACTAACTGAATCAGGTGCATAAGTTTGGAGATATGATATTGAAGCATAAAATGACGCTACATTATTAATATGCATGCTGATCTGCGAGACATCTACACCGGCTTCTATATCCATTTCAAGATTTATCTGCCCACCCTGTACTTTTTCGTTTGCCCAAAGGCCATCATCAGGGTTGCTTGCAGATGTGTATGCCCCCAGAAGCTGTTTACCATTGGTATTGGATAAATAATATTTTACGCCGTCTGGCAGGCTGAATTTATCGTAATAAAGACCCAATGCCAAAGCGCCATTTACATTGATCTGGGCGCGCCATACTTGTCTGCCGTCATTAAGCGTAGTGAAACTACCAGCCGAGGGGAAAGAGAAATCGACAGGTATTGCAACACCTATACGCTTATTATCCAATGGGCCATGTACCCTCGATAAATCCTCCTTCATTAATTTGTTCAGATCAGGGGCACTATATTCAGTTTGTGGAATGTAGGTTTCTGAAGAGAAAATGCTGCGGTAAGCGTCGTTTAAAGTGAATGGAATACCAGACTGGCGAACCTGGGCAATACTTTGAGTATTAAAAAAAGTTAATAACAATAAAGAATAAACAATTTTTTTCATGTTTGTGTGGTTTCGTAACCAAGTTACATGTGTAAAATTATGCAGAAAGTATACACAAATACATGTACCAACACATTTTTAACCTTTAAAAAGGCTTTATTCACCCCAAAATGGCACCTTATCCATTATCCCAATATTCAAGTACAAAGGTTGGTGTATCATTTAGACGATAATCGTTCGATATTTTTTTTAATAGATGCCTTATCATTCTCAGACCGGCATAAAGAAAGCGCCATTTGCATATGTGCCAAAGCGACCGTATTATCAATGTCGCTAAAAAGATAGCCCAGCAATACATAGTATAAGTGCGTACGGAGGCCCAATTTTTCAGCCTCAGGTATTGCAACTTGTTTGCCATACACTTTTGAAAGTGCATAAGTGCGGTTTAGCGCTGCAACTGGTGAATATTCCAACTGCAACAACCGGTTGTATAGGTGCAGTACATTCTCCCATTTTTCAATACTATCTGCTTTGTGGGTATGCCAGTAAGCAATATTTGCCTCAAAATAGTATTTGCCCAACCCTTGTGTGTCCGCATTACTTAAAAAGTATTTACCCTGCTCTATCAGTTCATTATTCCATAAGTGTTCATCCTGCTCATCATACAAAATTGTTGCGCCTGTTGCATCTGTCCTGGCATCAAACCGTGACGCATGAAAGCACATCAGCGCCAGCAGTGCATTCACCTCCGGGGTATTGGTGTATCTATTGCGCGTTAATAGCTGACTAAGCCGCATAGCCTCGAGGCACAGGTCTTTTCTGGTAACAGTATTTTGCGATGCTGAATAATAACCTTCATTAAATAAAAGATAAAGCGTGGTAAGTACATCGCCAAGCCTTTCAGCCACCTGTTGCACACCAGGCATTTCAATTTTTATGTTTTGGGCATACAGCTTTTCTTTTGCGCGTTGCAGCCTTTTATAAATAACCTCTCTGTTGGTGAGGAAGGCATCAGCTATCTCATCAGCACTGAAGCCACATAATATGTTTAGTGCTAATCCTATCCTCGACTCAGCTGGAATACACGGATGGCAAACAGTAAACATCATCTGCAACTGGCTGTCAGCTATATTCTGTTCAGAAAGGTCAATATCTATATCTTCAGCAATTTGTTCTGAACCGCTGTGCTTTAACGTTGCAACAATTTTATTGCTAAATATAGCATTGCGTTTCAGTACATCCCGCGCCTTATTTTTTGCAACTGTGTATAACCATGCAACAGGATTTTGGGGTAACCCTTTCATTCCCCAAGTTTCTGCCGCTAGTAAAAACGTATCGCTTACCACATCTTCCGCCAACTGCATATGCTCAATACCCAACAACTTGCACAGTACAGCAACTATTTTAGCGTATTCTGTGCGAAATAAATGTGGTATCAGTTCATTTTCCTGATGCATGATCCGGATAGCAAAAAACCTTCTTGCTTATACCGTAAAAGATACAAAACAAGAAGGCATGTTGGTTAAATTAATAAATATTATTCGTTGGTACCAATTACCGGGCGTACTTCTACATAGCCACCTACAGTTAGAATAGGGCATCCATAAGCCAATTCAAAAGCATCGTTGAGAGAGTCGGCTTTTACAATGATAAAGCCACCTAATATTTCCTTTATTTCTGCATACGGTCCGTCTGTCACCACATTACCCGGCTTCAGCGTTTTACCTTCACCGCCCAGGCGGCTGCCACTTACATACTTACCCTGCGCAGCAATGCTGCCCATGTAGTTATCCCATTCTTTCATCATTGCCTGCATCTGCTCAGGCGATGGTTTGTTGTCACCAGCTGGTGCGTTCTGGAAAAGCAATACAAATTCTTTCATGTTTTTATGTTTTATACTCCATAACGATCACGACAAACGAAATTGGACAAAAATTTAGAAAAAGTTAGGTATCAGGTATTTTGTTTTTGCGGCTATGCTGTCCCAAAGCTTCATCCTTGCACACAGTGCTTCCTGTACCGCAATGGTAGCTTCCTGCCATTTAGTATCATCAGTACCGCAAAGGTCTTCAGTCATTTGATATGCCAGGTTGCTATGATGTCCACCATCCACTTCTATATGTCGCTCCAGGTAGTATAAAAAAACATCCATTTTACCAGGGAACAGTCTTGCCAATTCCGCTACCATACTTACAAACATACCCGGTATCAGGTCTTCACGGCCAAAGGTAAATACGGCCGCAAGTACATGTGGCGCCCCTGTATTAATAACGTCAAATGTACTTTGGGCAAATTTGCTTGATGCATCGGGAATGCTCTGTAGCACTTGATCTATACTTACACCGTCCTGCAAAGCTGTTATCATATCCTGTACAGGTATTATATTACAACCTGCCTGCTCCATAGCCTGCAGGTATAATTCAAAGTGACTGGTACGGTTGCCATGCTGATCTACATCACTTTCTTCCCCGGTCACTATTTCATTAATAAGGTAGCGTGTTCCTGCATTACCTTTAGGCACCCAGGGTAGTTGCACACAGGTAAGTTGTATTTGTAAAGCTTTTAAGAGACTCATGAAATCCCATACTGCATACACGTGATGTTCCATAAATAGCCGCAAACCATCTATACCTTTGATGCTTGCATATACTTCGTGGTTCACCAATTGTTCCCGCAAAGGTTGTATTGCCTGTTTTAATGTTTCTATTCTATTCTTCATGTATTATCCGGAAATTGCTGCAAGATAAAGTTTTATGTATTGTATAAAACTTTGTTTACAGAGATAGTTTCTGAACATAATTTTAAAGTGACAATACAACAGGTAAGTTATTGGTATCCAACTATCTATACAATGCAATAACCACATAAAATTTAAGGTACGTCAGAGCATTGTGCTATCCCGTGCCTCTTAATATTTTTAAGTAACTTGCCTGTTCGTTTTATTATCTTTCGAACCTAAGAATGTCTGAAAACTATATAGTATCGGCCAGGAAATACCGCCCGCAAACCTTTGATACGGTTGTAGGGCAGGAGCATATTACCACCACATTAAAAAATGCCATCCGTAACCAGCATCTGGCACATGCTTACTTATTTTGCGGTCCAAGGGGTGTGGGTAAAACCACGTGCGCACGTATATTGGCCAAAACCATTAATTGCGAAAACCCTACTGCCGATACTGAGGCCTGTGGTGTATGCCCAACCTGTGTATCTTTTAACAATAATACATCCTTTAATGTTTTTGAACTGGATGCTGCCAGCAATAACTCGGTTGACGATATACGCAGCCTTATAGACCAGGTGAGGTTTGCACCACAGCAAGGCAAGTATAAGATCTATATAATAGATGAGGTGCATATGCTGAGCGCAGCGGCTTTTAACGCCTTCCTGAAAACGCTTGAGGAGCCACCACCCTACGCCATATTTATACTGGCAACTACTGAAAAACATAAAATATTACCTACTATATTAAGTCGCTGCCAGATATTTGATTTCAAGCGCATAACCACCAATGATATAGTAAGCCACCTGCAAGGCATAGCCATAAAGGAACATATGATAGCCCAGGAGGCGGCATTGCACATTATAGCACAGAAAAGCGAAGGCTGTATGCGCGACGCCCTTTCCATGCTCGATCGCATCGCAGGGTTCACAAATGGTATGCTTACCTACAACAGCACCATGGAGCACCTGAACCTGTTGGATGCTGACTTTTATTTTACCCTTACCGATCACCTCCTCAGCCAGGATGTAGCTGGTGCTTTACTGCAACTGGATAAAACACTGGAACGCGGGTTTGAAGGTGATGTGATACTGGGGGGCCTTGCAGAACACATGCGCAACTTGCTGCTGTGCAAAGATGCACGCATGGCAAAACTGCTGGATGTGCCTAATGATCATAAACCCATGTATCATGAAAAGGCAGGCCAGGCTCCGCCATCCTTCATTCTATCGTCGCTTAATGTGATCAACGAGAGTGAACTGCAATATAAAAATGCAACTAACAAGCGCCTGCACATAGAAATGTGCCTCATAAAACTTTGCTATGTAATGGCTGCTACAAATAGTGCGCCGGTGCAGCATAGCGCGATACCACTGCCTGTTGCACAACCTGCGCCTGCAGGCGAAAAAAAAAACACTAACCTAAGCAGTAGCATACCAGCCCCGGTACCTGTACAAAATATACATAAGCCTGAACCTGCTGGAGTTGCAAATGTGCCCCCTATAAGTAGTGTACCAATAAACAATGTACTGCCGCCACAACAGCCGGTACCAGTACCTGAATACAAAGCACCAGAACCAACTCCATTTGTTGCCCAACCACAAATTCAACAGCAACAACAATCCCAGCCCGGCAGCAACAGGCGCATTAGCAAAAACATTCTGGGTGGACTTGAAGACGCCATCAACAACGCTGCATCGCACCAGGTTGAAAAGATAGAGCTGACCTATGATAAGGTGATGGAAGTTTTTGAACTATATAAGGCTAAGCTGCGCGCAGAAAATAAAAGTGTTTACCACGCCCAATTTTCGAGTATGCAGATTGAGATGATACCGCCAGAAGAAGTACGTTTTATTGTGAATGATGATCTGGTGGATGCATATGCAAAGGATAAAAGGGATGAGCTGATAGGCTACTTCAGGGAGCATACAGGCGTAATGGTGCGTATAACTACCGAAGTACGAAAAAATGAAAATGCCCCCGTGCAGGTAAAGGTGCTAAGCAAGAGCGAAATATATGACGAGATGGCGCAAAAGAATCCATACTTGTCTCAACTAAAAGATGGTTTGAATTTGCAGATAGATTATTAAGCTATTTGCTCTATATTTATCCCGCAGCAGTATATTATAGGAGTAGCAGTTACTTTGTTAAAAAGGTTACAGCTATTAATAAATCGTTTTTTTACGTTTTCAACAAATCAACTAATTGACTACTTTTGAAACAAAATAAAAAGAACCTGTAATTATGGCCGAAGCGATACGTATGCCACTACTGAGTGATACGATGAAAGAGGGAGTGATAGCGGAATGGCACAAGAAAGTTGGTGACAAAATAAAGAGTGATGATGTTATAGCAGATGTAGAAACAGATAAGGCAACTATGGAAGTGATGCCTTACGTGGATGGAACATTGTTATATATAGGTGTAGAAAAAGGACAAGCTGCAAAAATAAATGGCATTATAGCCATTGTAGGCAAGGAAGGCGAGAATTACCAGTCCATACTGGATGCTGAAAAAAGTAATCCAACTGGCGGCGCGGCCCCTGCTGCGGCTCCAGCTCCTGTCGCTGAACAAAAAGAGGAAGCGCCTAAACCAGCTGCAAACACAGCTCCTGCAGCGCCTACTCCTGCACCGGCTGCACAGCCCAAGCCAGGTGATGCTACTGTAGTGCGTATGCCACTGCTCAGCGACACCATGAAGGAAGGAAAAATTGTAGCCTGGCACAAAAAAATTGGCGATACCGTTAAAAGCGACGATGTAATTGCCGATGTGGAAACCGACAAGGCAACCATGGAAGTGATGCCTTATGCTGATGGTGTATTACTGTACATAGGCACTAAAGAAGGTGAAGCAGCTAAGATAAATGATATAATAGCCATAGTGGGCAAGGCAGGCACTGATGTGACCCCTTACCTGCAGGATGCACCTGCAGCTGTACCACAAGCCGCAGCAAGCGCCCAGCCTCAGGCTGCACCCACGCAGACAACTGCTGCACCGGCCGCAGCAACTCCGGCTCCCCAGGATAGTAACGAACGCACTAAGGTATCGCCATTAGCTAAAAAACTGGCCGCCGACAAAGGTATTGATGTACATAACCTGCAGGGTAGCGGCGATAATGGCCGTATCATTAAAAGGGATATAGACAATTATCAGGCACCAGCAGCCGCACCTGCTGCTCAGTCATTAGCTGCACAACAGAAGCCAGCCACCCCTGCGGCACAGGTACAACCATTCTTGCCGGCAGGACAGGAAGGCTATACCGATACTCCACTTTCGCAAATGCGCAAGATCATTGCACAACGTTTGTCGCAGAGCATGTTCACCGCACCGCACTTCTATCTGCGCATGACCATTACCATGGACAATGCAATGAAAGCGCGTGCAGCAATGAACGAAGCATCGCCTGCAAAAATATCTTTCAACGATCTTATTATAAAAGCATGTGCTATGGCACTGCGCAAACATCCTGAAGTGAATAGCTCGTGGATGGGTGATTTTATCCGCCAGAACCAGCACATACACATTGGTAGTGCAGTGGCGGTTGAAGAAGGCCTGATAGTTCCTGTTATCAAGTTTGCTGATCAGAAATCACTATCACAAATAGCTGCTGAAGCACAGGCCCTTAATGCTAAAGCACGCAACAAAAAATTACAACCTCCTGAATTTACTGGCAATACCTTCACGGTAAGTAACTTGGGTATGATGGATATAGACGAATTTACCGCTATCATCAATCCACCAGATAGTTGCATACTGGCTATAGGCAAAATAGCCCCTACTCCGGTTGTTGAAAATGGAGAGATCGTTGTTCGCCAGTTGCTGAAATTAACCCTGAGTGCCGACCACCGCGTGGTAGATGGTGCTGTAGGCGCCCGTTTCATGCAAACACTTAAAGCATTCCTGGAGAACCCGGTTACCATGTTGGTATAAGGGTTGAATATAAATAATAACATAAAAGCCGCATGTGAGCGGCTTTTATGTTATTATCCCTTATGAGATCAAGAGTAAGATCATTACACTTATAGAGGCATATCGCTAAAGTCTGGCTCGCTTGAGCCCTGATTCATGGTCCAAGCGATATTCAAACAAACAGAACCATCCGTTTTTTGAACCGGCCTAATATTGGGTAATGAGGATATTATCAGAATGCTGAAGAAAATCAGAAAGACAGTTGAAGTCTTGTAATAATAGTACATAAAAGACGACAGCCAGGATTTACATTTAAATAAACAAAGTCTAAGTGAAAATTGCAGAACGAGTTTTGGTTATTATTTTTGTGCTGAGCTTTGTTTTGGCACAATTCCACATAAGAAATTCAATTCCTACAGCAGGCTTTTCTTTATACTTAATTAGCTTGCTATATCTTTTAGTCGGCTTTGCATTATTTAATAATATTAGGCTCCGGGATATTATAAAGAGATCAAGCTATGTATCGGTTGGTACCCAACAAATATTAGAAGGCGCTATAGGAAGCTTTTTTATTTCATTATCGGTACTTATGATGCCCTTTATGAGACCATTAAGTTTGGTACATAACAGAAATCACCACAGTCTGATAAGTTTGGGTGCAAAATTATTGTTTATTGCCTTTGTTTATTTTCTTGTCAGAAAAACATTGTCTAAGAATGTATTGTACACCAATATGCTATTCCGAATTTTACCAATAGGTGTACTTTATTTTCTATTGACGTACGTGTTTAACAGCGCAATTTAGTTTTTGGTACATCTTTGCATACCATTCCCTGAATCAGGGAGTGGCGTTGATTTTATATAATACTAGCGTTAGCTAACTTTTCGAAGTAAGCATCAAACGTAGCTGGCGGAAATGAGTGGCTTTATAACATACTCAAACACCATATTTGAGAACAATACACAGTAGTATAATAGAAAATACGAGATGGATACGGATCATGTCACGGTTAGTATAAAACAATGAACAGAAAAGGCTATGAAATTTATTTTTACACCGCTTCATAAGCAACATTTTGTCTTATGAAAATCGGTACTATATTAGTGTCCTAAATAGCTCCCTATGAAAAACCTGGCCTTAGTTGCCCTATCTTGCTTTCTTTTATTTGCAGGCTCTTGTAAAAAAGACAACAACTCATCACCCCCTAGTAACCCAACAACCAATAACCCGACGGCCAATCCTTACTATTTCAAATTTAAACTGGATACAACGAGTTATAATTTAAACGCGGACATTCCTCAATACATGCCTTTTTATGCAAATGAGATAGGTGGCTACCAGGTAGGAAGTCTTAATTTATATCCGAGTGCAGGTATCAGGCTAAGCTGGCCATACTATGACACTGTAAGAGAAGCGGATGTAATGGCACTTAAAGGCAAAACATTGTATTTTACAGATACACTGGTACACCCTGAAGTTAGTTTTGGGAAAGACCCGGCAACAGGTGATTGGTTTTCTGTAGATACATCAAACACTACATACAATGTGAAGATCACTAATGTAGTCTTCTTAAAGAAAGATACCACCTTAGGTTATCCATTAAAAACATATGTACTTACCGGCACCTGCTCGGCAGTTATGCAGTCACCTACGAATACTATAAGTGTATTCTCTGGCGGTGACTTCAATTTTATTATTTCCAGGAGGGATTTATAGTATTCTGTAAATATTACATTGGCATTAGTGCATTCTCTTCCTCCTGTAACCCTCCAAAAACGCCTCAAACTCTGTCAAACTAAAGCTGCTTAAATTACTACTTGCGGTAAGCCCCCCTTTCTGGGCTATCATCACGCCATAGTAAATATCTTCAAACCCTTTTATGGAATGTGCATCAGGGTCTATGCTCAGCAACACACCACGGTCCATGGCATAGTCTATCCAGCGCCAGTCCATATCCAACCGGCGGGGATGTGCATTTATCTCAATCACTACTTTATGTTCAGCGCAGGCATCTATTATCTGTTTATGATCCAGGGGGTATCCAGGGCGCGATAACAACAGCCTGCTTGTAGGATGTCCTAATATGGTAAGATAAGGGTTTGCAACGGCTGCAAGCACCCTTGCCATAGCTTTCTCTTCACTCATCCTCAGGTTACTATGTACACTACCTATTACCAGGTCAAAAGTATTGAGCACTGCGGGGATGTAGTCTAAACTGCCATCGTTGAGTATATCGGCTTCTATACTCTTAAATATTTTAAAGGGAGCGAGCTTTTCGTTCAGCGCATCTATCTCTATATGTTGCTGGACTATGCGTTGTGGAGTAAGGCCATTGGCATAGAACGCTGCTTGCGAATGATCACTTATGACCAAATATTCATATCCCTTATCAATAGCGCCCTTCGCCATTTCCTCAAGAGTATTTGAACCATCGCTCCATGTTGAATGTGAATGGATTATACCTTTTATCTCATCTGGCTGTATCAACTGAAAAGCAGGCTGCCCTAATACTTTTCCTGTTTCCCTTTGTGCAGAATGAACAACAGGAATATTGTTTATGGCAAATATATACTCCTCACTTTCTGCCTCATCTGGTAATTTATATTTTTCATGAAAAGCACTCAGGAACTGTTCACTAGCACTAGCATTAAATAATGTAGTATAAAAATTTGATTTTGAAGTACTTATAAAATTAACACTAGGATTGTTGGGCGTTTTTATTATCCATGAATCTGCGTTATCCACTACCTCCATACCAACTATATTACTGAAGCCTTCAATTATATCTTTCTTAGTGGCATCTGTAACAATATCAATATACTCTACAGTTTCCAATTGCCTTCTTACAGCTCCTGCAAGCGCAAACAAATGATTAGGATATTTTCCTTTTAGATTGTTTACCAATAAATTAGCAACGGTAACTACATGAGCCCATAAGCTAAAACCTTCATTTTGTTTGATGTACGCGATCTGCTGCAGAATGTTATCCTGCGTTTTAGCACCAAAACCTTTTAGTGTTACCAGTCGGTTTTCATTGCAGGCGTACTCCAGCTCCCCAACACTTTCTATTTCCAGCTCCTTCCATATTACCCCAATTTTCTTTGGCCCTAAGCCCTTTAAACGCATCATCTCAATCACTCCTTCAGGTGTAACCTGAAGGAGTGATTCCAAAACAGGAAACGTACCGGTGGCTTGCAGCTCCCTTATCTTCTTACCAATAGCCTCGCCAATACCCCTTATGTTGTACAGTTCAGCATCATCCATATTAGATATTTCAATTGTGAGCCTATCTATATTGAATGCAGCATTGGCATAAGATTTCGACTTAAAACTATTCTCACCATGTATGTCCATTAGCTTGGACACTAATGTAAAATGATCTGCGATCTGGGAGTTATTCATAAAGCTCATTCAGTTTTCAACTATATATCTATTCTTTTCCTGCTACACCTCTAAACTGGTGATGTGTTTCTCTGAACAGCACATTGAATGTTGTCAACGAACCATAGATGGCCGTTACATATTGTTGCATATCCACCTTCTCTTCATCCGTAAGTACTTTACTGGCATTTATCTTTTGTTCTATCAGTCTAAGTCGGTCGCGCACCATTACTATTTTATGAAAGAAGGTTTCTATAGGCACCTCCTTAGCCTGCATGGTGGTGTCCTTTGGCTTCAATATCATGGTACCATTGTTCCACTTCATAGCCATGGGCACCAGGTCCATCTGGTGCAGGCGCTGGTCTAGTATATGTTCCAGGGCATGTTCTATGTCAGCAATAGTAATATTTCCATTTTCGCCACCTCCATTCTCTACAGACTGTAATACTTTCAGCTCAAAGTCCTTGTCTATATTCTTAGTACTCAGCTGCGACTTGAACCAGATCACATAAAATTCGCTGGCCGTATCTACCACTACCCCTTTACCAAAATGCGGATGCTCTACCCTGCTGCCTATACCTAAAGTTGTTGTTTCCATAATGGATTAAAATTAAGACAGCATTTTGATAAATGCAGCAAGCCTGCAATTATATTCAGCCCTAGAAAATCGACATTAATCTTTACAACAATTTGGGGTATAACTTTGCGCTCACGGCAACGGCTCACTTTTTATAACAGGTGAGGATGGGAGCAGACAATACCATGAACAATTCAGACATCATAATAGCAGGCGCAGGCGCCGCAGGACTAATGGCTGCTATGCAACTAGCAAGGGCAGGCAAAAAAGTTACCGTACTGGAGGCCAATAATCGTTTAGGGGGACGTATTCACACCTTATACAACGTACCAGGCACTGACTATATAGAGCTGGGCGCCGAATTTATACATGGCGACCTGGAAGTGACATTGGCCGCATTAAAGGAGGCAAATATTAACTACAGGCCATCAGGAGGAGAAACCTGGCATGCTGCAGATGGTACCATAAAAAAAGAAGATTTTTTCTTGCCCGGTTGGCAATTGTTTGAAGAGCGGTTGAAAAGCCTTGAAGAAGACATGTCTATCAATGCGTTCCTGGAAGAACAGTTTAAGGGAAATGAATATGAAGATTTGAAAACTTCGGTAAGGAGATACGCAGCAGGGTATGATACTGCAGACCCCAACCGAGCAAGCGCACTGGCGCTGAGAAAAGAATGGATAGAAGACGACGAAGGCGACCAGCATAAAGTAAATGGCGGGTACATGTCTCTTATTCAATACATGGCTGATGAAATCGAAAAGCATGGCGGTACAATACTAACGGACAATACTGTAAAGGATGTGGAATGGTCAGAAGGTGGCGTAACTGTCATTACTGCAGACCATAAAGAATATGGTGCAGCAAAATGTATTATTGCGCTACCTCTTGGCGTATTGCAAGCCGGTTATAATGCACAGTGCGGCATTCGCTTTATCCCTGCACTTCCTGATCACATGGCAGCGCTGCAAAGCATGGGCATGGGCAGCGTCATTAAAATACTTTTCGTTTTTAAGGAGCCTATATGGCAAAACAAGGACATTGTAAAAAACGTGGATGGGAATAATAAAAAAATGGGATTCATCTTTTCTGACGAGCAGGTGCCTACCTGGTGGACGCAAAGCCCAGATCGTAGCAAGATACTCACAGGTTGGCTGGGTGGCCCAAATGCAGCACAATATAAAAACAGTAGCGACGAAGAACTTATAGTCATTGCCAAAAGATCGCTGGCAGCTATATTCAATATTACAGTAGAATCTCTTGAAGATTATTTGCTTATAACCAAGGCCGCAAACTGGCCTGCGGATCCACATATACTGGGGGCATATAGCTATGCAACTATTGCTACGCATGATGCACTGCAACTTTTAAACAAACCCGTAGCCCAAACCTTGTATTTTGCCGGAGAAGCCTACTTCACAGATACTGTTGTAGGTACTGTAGATGCCGCACTAGCCAGCGGGAAACAAGTTGCTGAAGTGATAAACGCCATCTGATCACCTCATTTCTTTTGCATAGAATGGTGATAATAACTGTATAGCGGCAGCTGTATAGCTGTTCTGGGCACGATAGATGACCAACTCACTATCTGTGCAAGGCTTAGCTTGTGGGCCAAAAATACTTACTACCCTATTGGCGGCTTGTGTGTGATATGGCTTTATAAACAACCGGGAGTGCATATTAAAATCCTTTTCGGCTAAAAGGCTTTCCCATTGCTGCTGCTGCAATGCAGGAAGCAACACCGATGCATGACCATCACTGCTCAATAACCTTTTTATCGCGGTGAGCAATTCAATGAATGTAAGAGTTATGGTATGACGGGCCATGTTCCTCCTCGCAGTATCGCCCAACAAACTATTAGTAAAAAATGGTGGATTGCAGATAATAAGATCATAACTAGTGGTAGCTACGTAAGCATTAATATCACCCTGCATTACATTTACCTGGTCGGCAAATGGTGAGTTTTTTGCATTCTCTTTTGCCTGTATCACTGCCTCTTCATCAAGCTCTATAGCGTCTATTATTGCGTTGGCGGCACGTTGTGCCATCATTAGCGATAGCAAACCTGTACCCGCCCCAATATCCAGCACCCGGCTGTGCATTTCAGGTATGGGCGTATAAGCGCCTTGTATGCAGGCATCGGTAGATACCTTCATAGCGCACTTGTCTTGTACTATGGTAAATTGCCTGAATTGAAAGTATGCATTGCTCATGACCAGCTGCCTCTCGCTGCAGGGCTCACTGCCATATCTGCAAATTGCCCATGCAGGTATTTGTAATGTGCGGTTATCCCTATCATAGCAGCATTATCAGTACAGTATTCAAATTTGGGTATATACACTTGCCAGCCCTCGTTCTCACCCATCTCAACCAAAGCCTTGCGCAGTCCGCTATTGGCCGATACGCCACCGGCTATTCCTACCTGGTCTATACGCAATGCTTTAGCAGCCTTGTGCAGCTTGTTCAGCAGCATCTTTATTATAGTGTATTGTACAGAAGCACAAATATCATTCAAGTTATTGGCAACAAAATCAGGATCTATCTTCTTTTGCTTCTGTAAAAAATAAAGTACCGATGTCTTGAGTCCGCTGAAGCTGAATTCATAGTCCTTCATTTCAGGCAACGGAAAAGTAAATTTATGTGGATCGCCTTGCTGCGCATACTTATCCACCAACGGACCACCGGGATAAGGCAGACCCAACATTTTGGCCACTTTATCAAAAGCTTCACCTGCGGCATCATCCATGGTTTGCCCCAATATTTCCATATCCAGGTGACTTCGGCACAGTACAACCTGTGTATGCCCGCCCGATACAGTTAAACAAAGAAAAGGGAAAACCGGTCTTGGTTCTTCAATAAAATGTGCCAGTACATGCGCTTGCATATGGTTCACCGCAATAATAGGAACATCCAATGCCTGGGCGTAAGCTTTAGCAAAGCATGCACCAACGAGTAATGAACCGATAAGGCCAGGCGATTGTGTAAATGCTACCACCTGAATATCTTCTTTCTCAATACCTGCCTCCCGCAGAGCAACATCCACTACAGGAATTATATTTTGCATATGCGCTCGCGATGCCATCTCAGGCACAACCCCACCAAACTTTTCATGCACCTTTTGTGTGGCAATCAAATTACTTAATACCTGCCCATCACTGATAACAGCGGCGCTGGTATCATCGCAGGAAGATTCTATGGCCAGGATATGTACAGGTTTGTTCATTGATATGCAAAAATCGGCGAATAGAAATAGAAAAGCAAAAAAGATAACTTCATAATATCAAAGTGCCAATTACAAATGCAATTATTTAAACTACGCAACCCACTTAGAAAGTAGTTGTACGTATCATCTACGAAATATCAACTTGAAACTCTCTAAAATGAAAAGCCCCCAAACGCACTGTCCGACAGTATTTGGGGAATCTTTTTATGTACCGAAGTACAACTATTGTATAACAAATTCTATGCCAGTTCATTAGGTGTGTCCACACCTTCCATTGCAGCATCCCTCTCGTTATTCCATTCTATAATAAAATTATTACGTCCTTCACCTAAAAGGATGCCCAGGTATTTCTGTTGTATCAGCTCCAGCATAGCTAGAAAAGTGAATATGGCATGTATTCTGTCTTCGCAAATAGCAAACATTGCTTCAAAGCTTACTCTGCCCTGTTCTTTCATATAAGTCTGCAAATAGCCGCGCTGGCCTTCAAGGCTATAGTTATACTTTACTACCACGTGCTGAGGTTTATTGGTACGCTCTGCCAGTCTTTTCAGCACCTTTTCATAGGTCTGCATCAGCTTATATACAGTTACCGTCTGTATCTCTGTACCTTCAGAATATTCTTCGCCTAGCATTTCCATTTCGCGACGTGCATTACCACGTTTCAGCTGCATCAGGCGATCTGCCTCCAGGAGTGCCATTTCTGCGGCAGCTTCCTTAAACCTTTTATATTCCAGTATTTTATCAACCAACTCATTTCTCGGATCTATCTCATTTCCTAAAGCATCTACTTCACGGCGAGGCAACAGCATTTTAGACTTTATGCGCATCAACGTGCTGATGAACAGGATGAATTCGCTGGCCAGTTCTATATTCAACGCTTTAAGAGAATGGATATAATCCAAAAAATCGTTTGTAAGACCAGTAATAGGTATATTATATATATCCAACTCATCCCGCTCTATAAAAAAGAGAAGTAAGTCGAAAGGACCTTCAAACTGGGGTAATTTTATCTGGTAAGATGCAGACATCCGGCAATTTTAGTTATTGTAATATAGTAAAGATACGCAACGATACCAAGACAACCCTAACGTGGTTTATACTTTGACGCCTCTAAAAATGCCTGTGCATCATCCTTACTTGCCAGCAGTTCCTGCATTGTCAATTTAGGGTGTTGTTGCATATATGCGTTAACTATTTTATATCCCAGCCACGTACCTATATTACCAGGGCTCTGCGCAGGCATGCCGGTAGAGTTTGGGCCATCATTTACGTACCTCATTATTTTGTCAAATTCTTTTTCATAAAATAGGTTGCGCGTGGCAAAGAAATTATAGATCATAGCTTCACTGTTGTTGCACCATTCCAATTGGTTACCATTGTATCCAAACAGGGTGGTATCATCAACGTGCGGCAATACTTTGTGAAGAAAATATTGTTCCTTACCTTTTTGTATCATCATATCAAGCAGTGGGCGGTCTCCTGTCATAAATGGATGCTGGCCCTGGTAAACAGTACTAAAAACAGCTACGGGTATGTAAGCACGACAAAGATGAGGATTCAGGTAATCGGGCAAGCCCACTGATCTGTAAAAAGGATATTGTCCCCCAAGGAACATATCCAGCCCTACTCCAACTATCTCACGACCAAATGTAAATGCGCCCCAGTTATTTAAGCCCGATACTAAATATATTACCTCGGGTACCTTGTAATCAGGGTAGTAGTATTTAACAAATTTAAAACCGCTCTCCAGCTTTGCATCAACATCCTTCGTATTTGGGTAATACTTGGCAACGGTGTCAAACAAGCCACGGTAGTCTTTATTGGTTAGGAACAAACGCAATCCCAGCCTGATACCACTGGTTGTATCGCTATAGTTATTGTGAATGCTAAACCCCATTAAGGTATCTAAATAAAAATTCAAGAAGTCTGGGTATTTGTTTCTTAACTGTACCAACCCTGCAGCAAGATTGTTTGTATCCAGCATAGCAAGGTCTTGTTCCAGGTTTTGGGTACGCATCTCCACTTTAATAGCTGACACGTCGGGTATCTTATCAGCATTATTACAACTACTCACAAAAAGAGCAGACATAATAAAAATACCACATAAACAACTGGCAACCAATTTGCCGGACACACGTACTAAATAAAGCATCAGAAATATTTTACTTTGGAATGCAAAAATAAAAGAGCTGAACGTGACTTGGCCGATTATTTTTGGAATACTTTTACGTCGTAACGATGTCAATATGAAAACAATCATTTTTTTATTTCTCCTAGCTATATTACCTGGCTTTTTAATAGCCCAGGAATATAGCGAGCTCCCTACAGCACCACCAAGGATTGACATAAAGAAAATACATTTGGGGTTATATATTGCCCCCGATGTATCGTGGATGCATCCAACTGCATCAAAAAGCGATGACGGAAAATACTATGTAAATAACAATGGAGGTAAGGCCGGGTATATGTGGGGGCTGATGCTTGATTATTATTTTGCCCAAAATTACTGTTTTGCAACTGGGTTCGATCTTAATACAAGCGGTGGCAAAATCGCCACAACTTACAATACTAACCAGGTAAATAGCGGCGCAGCAAGTACCGTTTTAAATACAAACTTCAATTATAACCTAAAATATCTTGATATACCTTTTGCACTCAAACTAAGGTCTGATCAGCTAAATAAAGACGGATTAAAAATTTACGGGCAAATCGGGCTTACATTAGCCATTAACGTCAGTAAAAAAGCAACCTATACAGTAAATTATAATGATGAGAACGGTAATAACCAAACTCTGCAGGGCACTAACGAGAAGCTTACAGGCACACTTGCAACATCGCCAGTGATGCTGCAAATGAACCTGGGTGGCGGAATAGAGTATCCTATAAGCCCAAAACTGCATTTTTATACCGGGCTATTTTTCAATAATTCTTTCCTGCCCAATACGGTGAGCCCTAAAAATTATGACCTTGGGTACAAGGGAAGTTTCACAGATGGGTATGTAAGACTGAATAATATTGCTTTAAGACTTGGCCTTTTCTTTTAACGAAATGAAAATGGGGGTTAACTTTGTAATCTTCCTAAGAAGGTATTCTCATGAAAATATTTCTTTCCCAGCAAAATTATCATATTGGCAACTTTGAGGCTAACACAACAAAAATAATTGCAGATATAAAAAGAGCAAAAGAACAAGGCGGCGATCTTATTGTTTTTTCAGAGCTGGCTGTGTGTGGTTATCCGCCACGCGATTTTCTTGAATTTGAAGATTTTATTGCAGAATGCCTTAAGGCTATAGATATAATAAAACAAGCGGCTGATACAATAGGTGTACTGGTTGGCGCACCATCACGCAACACAAATGCAGAGGGCAAGAACCTTTTCAACAGTGCTTATCTGCTCTACGAAAACGATATAAAAGGAATAATACACAAGACCCTGCTGCCTACCTACGATATATTTGATGAATACAGATATTTTGAACCTGGATATCAATGGAACGTCCTTCATTTTAAAGGCAAAAAATTAGCGGTCACCATTTGTGAAGATATCTGGAATATAGGCGAGAATCCGCTATACAGGATATCGCCTATGGACATGCTTATAGACTTGAAGCCCGACCTGATGATTAATCTCAGCGCATCTCCGTTCGATTACCTGCATGCCGATGGAAGAAGAAGTATAGTGATCGAAAATGTACGCAAATACCATCTGCCAATTATTTACTGTAATGCAACCGGTTCCCAGACCGAAATAGTTTTTGATGGGGGGTCTGTTGTAATGGATGCTGATGAAAATATTGTAACCACCCTTCCCTACTTTGAAGAAGCATTACAATATGTAGTATTTAATGACAATGGCACATTTACACCAGGCGAAATTAATACTACGATTACACCTCTGGCACATTCAAATCCAGGCATATTTGATGCGCATCAAGGTACAGATGTAATTCACAGAGCCCTCATAACAGGCATTCGCGATTACTTCAACAAGATGGGATTTACTAAGGCTATTGTAGCCTCTTCAGGCGGTATAGACAGCGCAGTTGTGCTGGCACTTGCCTGCGAAGCATTGGGTGCCGGAAATGTAAGAGCGCTCTTAATGCCCTCCCAGTTTTCCACAGATCATTCGGTAGCAGATGCCGTACAACTATCCCAAAACCTGGACAGCCCTTATGATATACTGCCAATAAAAGACATTTTTGAAACTTTTGCGACAACACTTGAACCAGTTTTTAAAGACCTTCCATTTAGCATTGCGGAGGAAAACCTTCAATCCCGCATACGCGGAGCATTGGTAATGGCGCTGTCCAATAAGTTTGGTTCCATACTGCTTAATACATCAAATAAGAGTGAGCTGGCAACTGGCTACGGCACATTGTATGGGGACATGGCGGGCGGTCTTGGCGTTCTAGGCGATCTTTATAAAATGCAGGTATATGCTATGGCCAATTACCTCAATCGCAACGGGGAGATCATACCTCAAAATATCATAAATAAGCCCCCTAGTGCAGAATTACGCCCTGGCCAAAAAGATAGCGACAGTCTACCTGACTACGAGGTACTTGACGGTATACTATATCAGTATATTGAACGTAGGCAAGGTCCTAAAGAGATTATAGCCCTGGGCAACGATACTGCATTAGTAAACAGGATCTTGAAGTTGGTAAATACTAATGAATATAAAAGGAACCAGTTTTGCCCTATCATACGGGTATCCCCTAAGGCATTTGGTATTGGCAGGCGCGTACCTATTGTTGGCAAATACTTATCATGATATTCAAGTCAGCAATCTCAGTTCTTCTTTATTTAGTATCCCTGCGCGTGTTAGTATAATTACGATATCTCACTTATAGGCTGCTATGCAGTTTCCGTCAAGATCTCGTTTTAGAAATACACTCTTCCTTTCACTTACCACATCAGCAATCTGCAATAAAAAAATAGTCCCGCACATGTGCGGGACTATTTTTTTATAAACCAACCAGAACTTTATACTTAACGCAGTAGCGTTATGTTTCCTTGCTTGGTTATTATTTTTCCTTTAAAAGTCTTAGCTTCTACGGTATATACATACACTCCCATTGGTTGTGGCTGACCACCAAAGGTACCATCCCAGCCTTTTTCTATATCTGTGCTCTGGAACACTTCAACACCCCATCTGTTAAAGATATGGAAGCTGGTGAGGGTTGCATTACCCAGGTGTAATACCTTCAACTGAGAATTAACACCAGTACCCGGTACAAAAGCATTAGGTAGAGTTATGTAAGAATCCGGGGCGACAAATACGTCTATTGAATCTACTGTAGAGCAACCAAATTCTGTTATCCCTGTAAGTTTATACCTTGTACTTACCCCAGGCTTAGCTGTAGGATTAGATATTGTTGAGTTATCCAAACCTAATGGCGGGAACCATGTGAAATATAAGCAGTTGGTAAGTGGGTTCAGCTGTACAGAATCTCCAGGATACAGGGTCACTGAATCTGGT
>JARLGY010000065.1 GCA_031292525.1 Flavipsychrobacter sp.
CACATTCACTTTTACTGGCGATTCTATATGGACAATGGAGGTAACAGGATTAGGGAAGATCTTGATGTCTGACTTATTCACCGTTGATACTCCTACACCAAATACATAACTGGCATCACTGGTCTGAGTACATCCAAAACCATCAGTAACCCTAACCTTATAACTACCACTCTGCGTAGCTGTGTAGCCATTCGATGTCGCTCCAGGGATATCGGTACCATTCAGCTGCCACTGGTAACCTGCAAATGTGCCGGTGGTAAGGGTACTGCCGCTTACTATCACTGTTGGATCAGGAAGGGCATGCAAGCCTACATAGTATGCAGGGGTTGTGCCTATCATTGATGGTGATGTGCCGACACAACCATTGGTATCGGTAACGGTGAAGCTATACAGCCCTGAATCTAATGCACCATAATTCATCCCATTTGCATTAACCGGTATGTTACCTCCATTAAGTTTCCATTGGTAGCTAAACCCGGCTGCACCATTTTTGTCCGTTAAGTAAGCAGGGTTGCCTGCACATGTAGGATTATTGTTTTTAGTAAGGTATAATGGTGGAGTATTCAATGGCGTCAGCACAACTGTATCCTTTGGCAGTGCATTTACTTTAACCACTACCGCAGGTGATGCAGCGATGCAATTACCGCTGTTTACTACTACCGTATATGAACCACCACGTGTTGCTGTATAGCTTGAACTTGTACCATTAGGGCTCAGCGGTGAACCATTCAATTTCCATTGGTAGCCTACACCTGTTGCACTTGCATTCAGGGTAACACTACTGCCATCACATATGGTGGTGGCACCAGCTGCAGATATACTCACAGGAGGCGGTGTGTTCACTGTTACGGGTATAACAATAGATGCTACGGCACAATAACTGTTGGATACTACTACACGGAAGTTACCGCCTACAGAATCTACATAGCTTGCACTTGTAGCACCCGGTATATTGGTAAGACTACCACCAGAAACGCTCTGCCATTGATAAGTGAGCCCGCTCCCGGTACCTGCATTAAGGGTTACACTGTTGCCACTGCCGCTGCAGAATGTGGTAGATGAAGATGGGATAACATTAGTAGGTGGAATTGCAAATACATGTATTGTTGTTGGCGTAGGTGTAGTAGCAGCACAACCTACATTACTTGTTACTTTCACTGTGTAGTTACCTATAGTACCTGCACCAAG
>JARLGY010000066.1 GCA_031292525.1 Flavipsychrobacter sp.
ACACAGAAGGTAGTAGGCGCACCCGGTGCCGGTGCTGTGGTAACAGTTGGCACAGGTACAGGACTGGCACTTACCACTACTGCTGCTGATGTATCAGGACAGTTGTAAGAGTTCTTTACAATAACCTGGTAGCTGCCTGAGGCAAGAGCTGTGAAGTAAGCGCCTGTTGAACCGTTAGGGGCGCCATTATCCAACCATGTGTATGAGTAGCCGGTTAATGTATCTGAATACAAGGTAACACTACCCGGAAGACAGAAGCTAGGATTGCCTGATGTAGTGATGCTGGCAGGTGGTGGCAGTATAAAATGAACTGAGTCAGCTGTTGAGGTATCGCTGCAACCTGCGAGGCTGGTTACTTTAACCTGTACACCGCCGCTGGTACTCACCGTATCAAAACGGCTGTTATAGCCAGATGCTGCACCATTATTGGTCCATACATAGCCAGCATTGCCTGCAGACGCCTGCAATACAATTGTGCTACCTGCACATGCTGTAGTAGAACTGAGCGCTGTTATTGAAGCTACTGGCAATGGGTTAACAGATACCGATGCTATGGATGAGGTAACAGATGCGCAACTATTGCTTACTGCAACTGTATAACCTGCTGCATTACCCAGAACCGCATTAGTTATAGCGTAGCTGCCTGAGGTAGCACTGGGCATGATAACACCATTCTTATACCACTGGTAAGCAAGCGGTGGAGTGCCTGTTGCTGTTACAGACAGTGTATCATTACCGCCGATACATACACTGCCGGAAGCAGGTGCAGCCGTAATGACCGGTAATGAATTTACATTTAATGTGGTAATATTAGATGTTAACGGAGCAGAGCATATACCGGTTACTACTACATAGTAAGCACCTGAATCTGCCTGCTGCGGGTTGGCTATGACATAATTTGCATTGGTAGCGCCATTAATAGGAGTACCATTTGCATGGAACCACTGGTACGTAAGACCTAAGCCGGTAGCCAGCGCACTGAGTGTATCGGGCGTACCGGCACATATGGTTGTAGATGGTACTAACGGAGTAAGGGTGGATGGAGGACAGGTTTCGCCAGCAGCATAGTTACCGGTGAAGCCTGGGTTAAGACCTGTTGCAGTGATCTGGTTTACCAGTTTGAATATTGAATTAGGATAAGACCAGCTGCCTGTAGGGATAAGACTACCCCTGGGGATAGAATCAAGCGCTACATTGAATACGTTAGTATTGGCGCCTACCGGAAGGTCAGCAGTAACCCAGCTCATATTTACGGTTACTCCACCATTGGTGAAGGCTATTGGATTACCACCTGGTATGCCTACTGTAACATAACGTTTTACCGTCTTCAATGGGTTGAGTGTAGAGGAAGCTATATTAGGTTCCAGTCCACGAGTCACACGCACATAAACATCTCCACCTGTAGTTACAGCGCTACCTGAAGTAAGGCCGAGGGTAACGGGGGTATAGTATAATGAATCGCCTACAGGATAAATATTGGGGAACCCACCTGCATTAGCATGTTTTTGATAGGCACCAACTACCCAGCCGTTTGAAGGGCCAGTAGCATTGCTGCCACCTGCACCTCCCATTTCTACCAACCTGTAGTTGCTAACATTGGGTACAATAATATGGCTCAATATGGAACCTCCTGACGAAGGATACGCCAGGCTACTCGAAAAGTTAAGGCTACCAGAGAAAGACAAAGAATCATTGAACGTAGGATTGGAACCACCTGCTAACCAAAGATAATAAAGGTTGGCTGTGGAATTGGCCGCCGTAGAGGCATTGCGGAATGACCCGGCACCGCTAACAGTTTGAGTGGGACTGGCCGGTAAATACGGACTTCCAAAATTTGAGTAATCTGTAAAGTATAGATATGAACTGGTGAAGATACCACCTGAGTTTACAGTGAGGTTATTTTTCAATGCCAACTTTGTTGAGTTGGTTGGCGAGCTGGAAGTATTGCCACGGAACTCACCACCATTATTGATGGTAAGGTTACCTAAAATAGCTGTTGGTGAATTAGATATACCTACAAACCTGTTGGTTCCTGACAGACCATTTACAATGACATTACCAAAGTTGAAATAACCATTGTTTGCAGCGACATTTAACTTGAATCCATAAGTTGAATTACCACCAGCATCGGATGATAAGCCATCGCCAAATATGAAAGTGTGGGCTGTAGCAAGATTGGTTACAGGCACGTTGTAGTTGTAAAAAGGAGCATTGTAATTTGATACGTAATATTCAAACGTATTAGGAGCGTTATCCTGATGCGGATCTGTTATTGTAAGGGTACCACCTGTCAGATTCAGATTGGGGGTCCTTATACTTACAATGGCTGTAGAGCTGTTGACACTTGCTGCTGCTACACCGCCTGCGTTACCATCTACAACTATTGCTCCGCCACTCTGTGCAAAGAATGAGTTAGGCACAACTGTTGAATTGTAGTAGCCGTTTATCAGCAGGTTACCATTGATGGTTAATGTACCTGAACTTACTACCAGGTTGTTGTTGCTGATAAATGGTTTGTTACCGCCACCTGACGGGCCAAGGGTAACTGTACCACCTGCTACGTTGAACAAACCACTGTTGGTGACACCTACGGCCGTGTTGGCTACAGCTCCATTACCGTTTACTTTTATGATACCACCTGTTGCGTTTACGGTATCGTTGTTATACAATGCACTGTCTATAGTTAGTGTATTTCCTGTTACATTGAGGGTACCATTGTTGGTGAGTACTTTAATTGTTGGATTGGTTGAATTATACGTTACTACAACATTGGGATTAATGACACACATTGTTGTAGCTAAAGGCGGAACACTACCTTGATCCCATATAGACCCTGAACTCCAGTTACCAGAAATAATCGCTGTCCATATGCCGCTAATGTCTGCATTGTTTGCACCTACATACCATGCGCCTGTGGTCAGGTCGCTCAGTGATACGCCACTGCGTTCTGCATATACCAGAGGCGTTGTTCCGCCACCTGTTACATAGTTATCTACCACA
>JARLGY010000067.1 GCA_031292525.1 Flavipsychrobacter sp.
ACACAGAAGGTAGTAGGCGCACCCGGTGCCGGTGCTGTGGTAACAGTTGGCACAGGTACAGGACTGGCACTTACCACTACTGCTGCTGATGTATCAGGACAGTTGTAAGAGTTCTTTACAATAACCTGGTAGCTGCCTGAGACAAGAGCTGTATAGTAAGAACCTGTTGATCCGTTAGGGGTTCCGTTATCCAGCCAGGTATATGAGTAGCCGGTAGCTGTATCTGCTGACAGGGTAACACTACCTGGAAGACAGAAGCTAGGATTACCTGATGTAGTGATGGTGGCAGGTGGTGGCAGTATAAAATGAACGGAGTCAACTGCTGACGTAGCGCTGCAACCTGCGAGGCTGGTTACAGTAACCTGTACACCGCCGCTGGTGCTCACCGTATCAAAACGGCTGTTGTAGCCAGATACTGCACCATTATTGGTCCATACATAGCCAGCATTGCCTGCAGGCGCCTGCAATACCACTGTGCTGCCCTGGCATGCTGTAGTAGAACTGAGCGCTGTTATTGAAGCCACTGGCAATGGGTTAACAGATACCGATGCTATGGATGAGGTAACAGATGCGCAACTGTTGCTTACCGTAACTGTATAACCTGCTGCATTACCCAAAACCGCATTACTTATTGTATAGGTGCTTGATGTTGCACCTGGTATAATAACACCATTCTTGTTCCATAGGTAGTTGAGTGGTGCTGTACCTGTTGCTGTTACAGAAAGCGTATCATTACCGCCGATACATACACTGCCGGAAGCAGGTGCCGCTGTAATGACCGGTAACGAATTTACATTTAATGTGGTAATATTAGATGTTAACGGAGCAGAGCATATACCGGTTACTACTACATAGTAAGCACCTGAATCTGCCTGCTGCGGGTTAGCTATGACATAATTTGCATTGGTAGCGCCATTAATAGGAGTACCATCGGCATGGAACCACTGGTACGTAAGACCTAAGCCGGTAGCCAGCGCACTGAGTGTATCCGGAGTACCGGCACATATGATTGTTGATGGAACTAATGGAGTAAGGGTTGATGGAGGGCAGGTTTCGCCAACAGCATAGTTACCGGTAAATCTCGGGTTAAGTCCTGTTGCTGTGATCTGGTTAACCAGTTTGAATATTGAAGTAGGATAAGCCCAGTTGCCTGTAGGAGTGAGACTACCCTTAGGAATAGAATCTTGCGCTACATTAAATACGTTAGTATTAGCGCCTACCGGAAGGTCTGCTGTAACCCAGCTCATATTTACGGTTACACCACCATTGGTGAAGGCTATTGGGTTGCCGCCTGATATACCTACGGTAACATAACGTTTTACGGTCTTCAGTGGATTAAGTGTAGAGGATACGATGTTGGGTTCCAAACCACGAGTCACACGCACATAAACATCTCCACCTGTAGTTACAGCACTACCTGAAGTAAGGCCAAGAGTAACGGGGGTATAATACAATGAATCGCCTACAGGATAAACATTGGGGAACCCACCTGCATTAGCATGCTTAGAGTATGCACCTGCTACCCAACCGTTAGTTGCGCTACCATTGGTTCCGGCACCTGACAGTTCCTGTAAGCGATAGTTACTGATATTGGGTATGTAAATATGACTAAGCACATAATTACTAGATGTTGGATAATAATAGGTTTGTGAGAAATTTATTGATCCCGTAAATGAGAATGAATCAAGGAAGGTAGGATTGGAACCTGCTGAAACATACATGTTAGTAAAATTAGCGCCTGCAGATCCCGCATTATAATGGTTACGGAATATACCTGAACCGCTAACCGTTTGAGATTGGCTCGCCGGTAAGTAAACACTAGAGGAAGCTAATGAATAATCCATAAACCCTATGGCTGTACTTGTAAATACACCGCCAGTGTTTACAGTAAGGTTGTTTTTGAGGAATATAGTAGCATTTGCACCTGGACTATAGGCCCAGAACTGGCCACCGCTATTTACAGTGAGGTTACCCAATATACCCGTAGTTGTTGAGAGACCTACAAACCTGTTGGTTCCTGACGGACCATTTACAATCACATTACCAAAGTTGAAACGACCACTGCTGGTAATGGGATTAATTTTAAAACCTGAATTACTATTACCACCTGCATCAGTGGACACACCATCACCGAATATAATGGTATGTGCTGTGGCCAAATTGGTTACAGGTACATTGTAGTTATAGAATGGTGCATTGGTAGCGTTTACGTTATATTCAAACGCATATACAGACGAACTTGAGTTTTGATGAGGATCAGTTATTGTAAGCGTACCGCCTGTAAGATTCAGATTAGGACTACGCAAACTCACCAGCGAGTACCCGGTACCCACACTTGATGCTGCTGAACCACCTGCATTACCATCCACAACTATAGAACCACCACTCTGGGTGAAGAATGAATTAGGGGTAGTACTTGAGGTTGTATATCCATTTACAAGCAAGTTACCATTGATGGTCAATGTACCTGAACTTACTACCAGGTTGTTGTTGTTGATAAATGGTTTGTTACCACCACCTGACGGACCTAGGGTAACTGTACCACCTGCTAGATTGAACAGGCCGCTGTTGGTGATACCTACTGCTGTATTGGCTACAGCCCCGTTACCGTTTATTTTTATAGTACCGCCTGTTGCGTTTACTGTATCGTTGTTATACAATGCACTGTCTATGGTCAGCGTGTTGGCTGCCACGTTCAGTGTACCGTTATTAGTAAGTACCTTAATGATGTTGCTGTTCGCGTCCAGATTCACAACCACCTTAGGGTTGATCACGCAGATAGCTCCAGTTGGGGGCTGTACGTTTTGGTCCCATGTAGCATTCGCGCTCCAGTTACCGGTCAGTATAGCTGTCCATATGCCGCTAATGTCTGCATTGTTTGCACCTACATACCATGCGCCTGTGGTCAGGTCGCTCAGTGATACGCCACTGCGTTCTGCATATACCAGAGGCGTTGTTCCGCCACCTGTTACATAGTTATCTACCACA
>JARLGY010000068.1 GCA_031292525.1 Flavipsychrobacter sp.
AAAGGCATAACTAATACAGGCAACTACAAAGTATATCCCAACCCTGCACAGGATGAAGTAACCATAGAAGGGGAGGGCAGCACAGCCCAACTGGAGATCTATGATATGAGCGGCAAGCAGATTTGGACAAAGGCGGTAACCTTTAAAGGCGGTCTGGTTAAAGTTCCATTATCACTGCCGACAGGCGTTTATACTATAAAATTAACAGACGAGCAAGGAAACTATTTTGCTGATCGTTTATTGATAATGAAATAGGATGTTATATATATTATATGAAAAATATAATAAGTTGCCGCTAACATGAGGCAATTTTATATTATCAATGAATGTAAACGCTATATTAAAAATGAATGAATGCTTTTAAAACGCCCTTGTATTTTAACTACATAGCCGTAACTTTACCCCCATCTACGCGTAGGTGATAAAATAAATTAAAATCTTACAAGCAAGTAACGGATATGAATATTTTAATGCTGGTAGCCACAAACACCCCTTTCAACTATTTTCCTGTCGTTTTACAATTGGTAGTAGCAGTAGGGTTTGTTGTAGTTATGATGGCCGCCACACATCTGCTTGGTCCTAAAAGACGCACAAAAGATAAGTTGATCAACTTTGAAAGTGGTATTCCGGCAATAGGCAATGCCCGCCAGCCAATGGGTATCAAATATTTCCTGGTGGCTATATTGTTTGTGTTGTTCGATGTGGAAGTGATATTCTTTTATCCCTATGCCGTCAATTTCAAGTCATTGGGGTTAGAAGGTTTTTATGCAGTTTTATTATTTGTAGCGTTCTTTTTTTGTGGGTTTTATTACATCATTAAGAAAGGTGCGTTGGAGTGGGAGGATTAATTAGTGGTTGCGAGTGAATGTGATAGAATGATTTTTTAACCCTGGAGGTGCAGTATGGTTGTTGTGAGTAATGAAAAGTGTATCTCCGGAAATTTAAACAGTACAATTTATGGGACGTCCTGTTCAGTATAACACGAAAATAAAAATAGTAAAGATGCCCGATGGCTATACGGGCGAGGGTTTCTTTGCCACTTCTTTTGATAAAGTTGTGGGGCTTGCAAGAGCCAATTCACTATGGCCTTTACCATTTGCAACATCCTGTTGCGGTATTGAATTCATGGCTACCATGGGGTCTCACTATGATCTGGGGCGTTTTGGCGCAGAGCGTATGGGTTTCACTCCGCGTCAATGCGATATGTTACTTGTGGCAGGTACCATTGCTAAAAAAATGGCTCCGATACTGCGTCAGGTTTACCTGCAAATGGCTGAGCCACGTTGGGTAATAGCTATTGGTGCTTGTGCAAGCACAGGCGGCATCTTTGATTCTTACCCTGTTTTGCAAGGTATAGACCAGGTAATACCTGTAGATGTTTATGTACCAGGTTGCCCTCCGCGACCAGAAGGTATTATAGATGGTATACTAAAACTGCAAGATCTTGTGCATAATGAAAGCTTGCGCAGAAGGGGAAGCGAACAATATAAAGGTTTATTGGAAAGCTACAATATTCAGTAGTACATTGAAACATCAAGTGTTTAGTTTTAAGCGGAAATGACAAACGAATTCATAAAACAAAAGCTTACTGATAAATTTGGAGAGCAGATAACCAACTGGGAAGAACCCTATGGTATGCTCACTTTTACAGTGCCTGCTGCGCAGAACCTGAAGGTAATGCAATATCTGTATGACGAGGAGACACTCCGTTTTCGTTTTCTTACAGACCTTACTGCTGTGCATTTTCCGGATAGAAAAGGTGAAGAGCTTTCTGTAGTATACCACCTGCACAACTTGGTTGATAACGCACGAATACGAATGAAGATCTATGTTCCCATAGAAACACCGGATGTATTTACTGCAAGCCAGCTTTTCTCAGCTGCTAACTGGATGGAGCGTGAAACATATGACTTTTTTGGTGTCAACTTTGTAGGTCATCCAAACCTCATACGCATACTGAATGTAGATGAAATGGATTACTTTCCTATGCGTAAGGAATACCCAATGGAAGACCCAACCCGTATAGATAAAGATGATGAAATGTTTGGGAGATAATATTCCCAATTATAGAGTTAAGTGATAAAAACAGAGATTAATGTCTGAGCCGCAGCATCATATAAAACTGGCTGAAGAGTCGTTACAAAAACAGACCACCACGCTTAACCTGGGTCCTACGCACCCGGCAACGCATGGTGTGTTTCAGAATATATTGGAGATAGATGGGGAACGTGTGCTGGAGGCTGTACCTACAATTGGCTACATACATCGCGCATTTGAAAAAATTGCTGAGCGCCGCCCTTACTACCAGATAACACCACTTACTGACAGGCTTAATTATTGTTCGTCTCCCATCAACAACATGGGCTGGCACATGACAATAGAAAAGCTATTGGGTATAAAAACACCTAAGCGTGTAGATTACCTGCGTATTATTATCATGGAGCTTTCGCGGATTGCAGATCACCTGGTATGTAACTCCGTAATTGGAGTAGATACAGGTGCGTTAACGGTATTTACGTACGTGTTCCAGTTGCGTGAAATGATCTATGAAGTTTTTGAAGAAGTTTGTGGTTCTCGCCTTACTACCAATATAGGTCGTGTAGGTGGTTTCGAACGCAATTTTACAGAAGCATCTTTTACTAAAATACATCACTTGCTTACCCTGCTACCCAAGGGGCTAAAGGAGTTTGAGGTATTGCTGAACCGTAACAGGATATTTATGGACCGCTGCATTGGTGCTGGTCCTATTAGCGCTGAACGAGCGTTGAACTATGGCTTTACAGGCCCTAATCTGCGCGCTGCAGGTGTAGACTATGATGTTCGTGTAGCTTCACCTTATTGCTCTTACGAGGAATTTGATTTTAAGATTCCTGTAGGGACTAATGGTGATGTTTACGACCGTTACCTGGTGCGCGAGGGAGAAATGTGGCAGAGTGTAAGCATCATACGGCAGGCGCTTGCAAAAGTAGAGGCATTGGAAAAAGAATTTCCAGATCAGAAGCATGTATTTTATGCTCCTGAGGCTGACCATTTTCATCTGCCGCCAAAGCAAGATGTATATACTAAGATGGAAGCGCTGATATTCCACTTCAAAATGATAATGGGTGAGATAGATGCATTACCGGGTGAAGTTTATCATTCAGTAGAAGGTGGCAACGGCGAAGTAGGTTACTACCTCATAAGCGATGGTGGCCGTACACCGTACAGGCTGCACTTCCGCAGACCATGCTTTATCTATTACCAGGCATATCCTGAGATGATAAAAGATGGTTTATTGAGTGATGCGATCATTACGCTCAGCTCGCTGAATGTAATTGCTGGTGAGCTGGATGCTTAAGTTTTTGAAATACAAAGAATGACCGTGCTGAGGCACTTAAGAAATACGAAGGGACCAATGAGTATCAAATTTTCTCAGGAACAACTAAATAAGGTACAGGAAGTAATAGCCCGTTACCCGGAAGGGAAACAAAAGAGCGCTCTTATCCCTTTGCTGCATATGGCACAGGATACGTTTGGTGGCTGGCTGGATGCACCTGTTATGGACTACGTTGCAGAATTGCTGCACATACTGCCAATAGAGGTGTATGAGGTGGCTACTTTTTATAGCATGTTCAATACAAAACCTGTAGGTAAGTATCTGCTGGAAGTTTGCCGTACAGGGCCTTGCATGCTGAATGGCAGTGACGAAATCATAGAATACATAAAAAGTAAGCTGGGCATAAATGAAGGCGAAACTACACCAGATGGCTTGTTTACCCTGAAACCAGCGGAGTGCCTTGGCGCATGTGGATATGCACCTATGATGCAGTTGGGAAATAATTTCAGGGAGCACCTGACCAAAGAAAAAGTGGATGCACTAATAAGTGAGTTAACAGCAAAGGCTGGTAACTAAGCTAGTTGAAAAGATTCAATAATTAAATACTAAAGCTGGAGGGGTATTTCCTGCTTAATTTTTCGGTATAAGATGAAACTATTATTACAGAACGCACATATAGAAGGTATCAGGTTTTACGATGCTTACCGTAAGAATGGTGGTTACCAGTCTGTAGAGAAGGCGTTTAAGATGAGTACCGATGCTATAGTGGAAGAGGTGAAGAAAAGCGGTCTTCGTGGTCGTGGAGGCGCCGGTTTTCCTACGGGTATGAAGTGGAGTTTCCTGGCTAAACCCGAAGGCGTGCCACGTCACTTGGTGTGCAATGCCGATGAATCAGAACCGGGTACTTTTAAAGACCGTTACCTGATGGAGTTTCTGCCACACCTGCTGATAGAAGGCCTGATAGTAAGTAGTTACGCACTGGGCAGTAATGCAACATACATATACATACGTGGAGAATATGCATGGATAACGGATATACTGGAACACGCTATAGCAGAAGCCAAACAAAACGGCTGGCTGGGTAAGAATATTCTGGGTAGTGGTTTCGATTGCGAGATATATGTACATCGCGGTGCTGGAGCTTATATATGTGGTGAAGAAACAGCGTTGATAGAATCACTGGAAGGCAAGCGTGGCAATCCCCGCCTGAAACCGCCATTCCCGGCTATACAGGGGGTATGGATGCGTCCTACTGTTGTGAACAATGTAGAAACATTGGCTGCCATTGTACCCATCATTAATATGGGCGGTGAAGAATATGCTAAAATTGGTGTGGGCCGTTCTACTGGTACAAAACTGTTGTCTGTTTGCGGTAACGTAAACAAACCCGGTGTGTACGAAATTGACATGACCATTTCGGTTGAAGAGTTTATATATAGCGATAAATATTGTGGTGGCATACCGAATGGCAAAAGGCTGAAGGCTTGTATTCCGGGTGGATCATCAGTACCTATTGTACCTGCTAACCTGTTGTTTAAAACGGCAAAAGGCGAGACCCGCATGATGAACTACGAAAGTTTATCTGACGGGGGTTTTGCAACCGGTACCATGATGGGCTCTGGTGGATTTATTGTATTAGATGAAGACCAGTGCGTAGTAAGGCATACTATGACACTTGCGCGTTTCTACAACCACGAAAGTTGTGGTCAGTGCAGCCCGTGCCGCGAAGGTACCGGGTGGATGTACAAAATATTAAAGAATATAGAGAACGGTCAGGGTAAACTAAGTGATATAGACCTGCTTTGGGATATACAACGCAGGATAGAAGGTAATACAATTTGTCCGTTGGGCGATGCAGCAGCATGGCCCGTGGCCGCGGCTATTCGCCACTTCAGGGATGAATTTGAATGGCATGTGCTGAATCCTGAAGAATCTCAGAGGCGTAATTACGGTATCGCACATTATGCAGATCCGTTACCAATGGTTGGTGTGGTGTAATGATGGTTGTCATAAGCAATGTATTGTTGCTATTGGTTATTGATAATATTGAAAGAAAATGTCTGAGGTTCAGAACTTTAAAGTAACGATAGATAATATAACAGTAGAGGTAGCGCCTGGAACTACTATACTAAATGCTGCACGTGCTATTGGTGGCGAGGTAGCCCCGCCGGCTATGTGCTACTACAGCAAGCTGAAAGATAGCGGTGGTAAGTGCCGTACTTGCCTGGTAGAGGTAAGCAAGGGTTCTGAAAAAGACCCCCGCCCTATGCCTAAGCTGGTAGCAAGCTGCCGTACTACCGTTATGGACGGTATGGAAGTGAAGAACATTACTTCTGAAAAAGTGCTGGATGCCCGTAAAGGGATCGTTGAAATGTTGTTGATCAATCACCCGCTGGATTGCCCGGTGTGTGACCAGGCTGGTGAGTGCGATCTGCAAAACCTCAGCTATGAACATGGTTCAGAGAAAACACGTTACGAATTCAAACGTCGTACGTTTGAGAAAGAAGATATAGGGCCTTACATACAGTTACACATGACGCGTTGCATTATGTGTTTCCGTTGCGTATATACTGCCGATCAGCTTACAGATAAGCGTGAGCACGGTATATTGGAGCGTGGCGACCATGCGCAGATCAGCACATTGCTGGGCAAATCGCTGGACCATGACTTTATAGGGAATGTAATAGATGTTTGCCCTGTGGGTGCACTAACGGATAAAACATTCCGCTTTAAGAATCGCGTGTGGTTTGCAAAACCCGTAGATGCACATCGCGATTGTCCTACCTGCAAGGGTAAGGTACGGTTGTGGATGCGTGGCGAAGAGGTATTTCGCGTAACAGCCCGTAAAGATCAGTGGGGTGAGGTTGAAGATTTTATCTGCAACGATTGCCGCTTCCATAAAAAAGAAACAAAAGACTGGGTAATCGAAGGCCCATCTGTAGTGGACAGGCGCAGCGTGATAGCTCAAGGGCACTACCAGGGTAAGGTTGGTATGGTTAAAGAACAGCCAAGACTTATTGACCAGGTTATAGGTAAAGCGCCTAAGTTACTGATGGACATTCACAGCATAAGCGATGTGAACAGGCCTGATGTAGATTTATCGCAGATAGAAGGCCCTGCGCACTCTGATGATTTTGAGCATAATAAATAATACATAAATATGCACATGTGCATATAGCAGCTAATAATTACAATTACTTTGGCTGAATAGGGAATTTTATAACAAACTAAATTATTTTTGCGCGGCTATGCTTTTACTCCAGGTCGATATGGCGTTTCTTATTGAAAAGATATTACTCATAACGGTGATACTTTTTGGCTCGTTGGGTATAGCTATGTATGCTACATGGGGCGAGCGTAAAGTGGCTGCCGTGATGCAGGACCGTTTAGGTCCTAATAGAGCGGGTCCCCTGGGGCTCTTGCAGCCTTTGGCCGATGGTTTGAAGCTCTTCATGAAAGAAGAGATCATCCCGGATCGTTCTACAAAATTCTTGTTTATACTTGGTCCATGTCTTTCTATGCTTACAGCGCTTATGACAAGTGCTATTGTGCCATGGGGGCCAGATTTTGTTGCGGCTAGTGGCCATATATTCACTTTACAGGTTGCTGATATTAATATAGGTGTACTGTATGTTTTCGGTGTTGTAAGCCTTGGTGTATATGGTATCATGCTGGGTGGTTGGGCATCAAATAATAAGTTTAGCTTGTTGAGCAGTATCCGTTCGGCATCGCAGGCTATATCGTATGAGTTGCCTATGGGCATCAGCCTGATAGCGTTACTAATGATGACAGGCACTTTAAGCCTCCGCGAAATAGTGCAACAGCAACATGGTTTCTGGGCAGATGGATATTTTAGCTGGAACTTTTTTAAACAACCATTAGGTTTTATTATATTCCTTACTTGTTCTTTTGCAGAACTGAACCGGGCACCATTCGATTTACCTGAGTGCGAAAGTGAACTGAACATGGGTTACCACCAGGAATATTCTTCAATGAAACTTGGTTTTTACCTGTTTGCAGAGTACATCAACCTGTTTGTAAGCTCAGCAATACTCATCACCTTATTCTTTGGGGGGTATAATTTCCCTTTTATGGATCAAATGGCTACCAGCCTTAATAGCCCAATACTCTTTACCCTGATATGTGTATTGGTATTTATGGCCAAAGTTATTTGCATGATATTGTTCTTCATGTTTGTGAGGTGGACATTGCCACGTTTCCGCTTCGATCAACTTATGAAGTTGGGTTGGAAATCCTTGATACCATTGGCCTTAGTAAATATGTTGATAACTGCTGCAGTAATACTGTTGTTTTTCAACAAATAATAAGCTTAGGCTTAGGAATTGAATAACAACCAATTGAGAATGATGTAAATTTTATGCAGGTATTTATAGTAGTGCGGTTGAAAAGTGTTGAAAATATAAATGAAGCATACTAAAGATTTTTGAAGCATACAATGCAAAAACTAACAAACAGATCTGTTGCCGTTAACCGCAGCCCTATGACGCTCGCTGAGCGTGCATACCTGCCGGCCCTGGCGAAAGGATTGCGTATAACATTAGGGCATATATTTAAGAAGAAGGTAACGATCAGTTATCCCGAGCAAAAACGTCCATTCAGTCCGGTATTCCGTGGCCTGCATATATTGAACAGGGACGAAGAAGGCCGCGAAAATTGCACTGCCTGTGGTTTATGTGCATTGGCTTGCCCTGCTGAGGCCATCACTATGGAGGCTGCAGAACGTAAACCAGGAGAAGAGCATCTGTACCGGGAAGAAAAGTATGCAGCTAAATATGAAATAAACATGCTGCGTTGCATATTCTGCGGGTTCTGCGAAGAGGCTTGTCCTAAAGACGCTATTTATCTTACTGAAACTGTAATGCCATCTAATTACAACAGACAAAGCTTTATTTATAAAAAAGAAGATCTGCTTATCCCTCACCCTCAAAAACAGGAAGGTAAATAACTATGGGCATTTACGATATAGCTTTCTGGATTCTAACTGTTATAGCCATAGGTTGTGCACTTGGTGTTATTTTAAGTCGCAATCCCATTAATAGCGTACTATTTCTCATCGCTACCTTTTTTGCAATTTCGGGGCACTATTTGTTGCTCAATGCCCAGTTCCTGGCCATAGTCAATATCATTGTTTATGCAGGTGCCATCATGGTATTGTTCCTGTTCGTTATCATGCTCATGAACCTGAACGCCGATGTAGAACCACAAAAGGGCAGATTGGTGCAATTGGCTGGTGTGGTATCGGGTGGTGCATTGCTACTTGTATTGCTGGCAGCATTGCGCACCGCAAAATATCCTACGCTTGAAAGTACACCTAATGAAATAGGATTGATACAGAACCTGGGTGAAGTATTGTTCACCCAATACGTATTGCCGTTCGAGATCAGCAGTGTGCTGTTCCTGAGTGCAATGATAGGTGCTATAGTAATAGGTAAAAAAGAAGACAGCACACATAGTGCCTAGATACAGATCAATTACTGTTCCCATTGGGTGCAGCATTTTTAATATACTAAGGTTTTAGTTTTTTATGCCAATACTACCACTACATTACATGTTCCTGAGCCTTACACTTTTTTGTATAGGTATCATGGGCGTGCTTATTCGTCGCAACGCTATCATCATATTTATGTGTGTGGAGCTTATGTTGAATGCCGTGAACTTATTAATGGTAGCTTTTTCTAAAATGTATGTGGATGCAGGCGCCCAGGTATTTGTATTCTTTATAATGGTGGTTGCAGCTGCAGAAGTGGCTGTGGGGCTGGCAGTTATAGTAATGATGTACAGAAAAGTGCATTCTGTTGACGTGAATATATTGAACAGGCTAAAACATTAATTGCAGCTTTCGGGCTTTTGAATATTAAATATGACACAACTCGTTTACTTAATTCCTTTATTTCCCCTCATCGGTTTCCTCATCAATGGGCTGGGCTGGCGTACAATTCCTAAAACAGCAGCAGGCATTATTGGCAGCCTTGCTATACTTGCTTCCTTTGTGGTATCGGTAGGTATCTTTTTTGAAGTCAACAGTCCTTCTTTTCACGGACCGGTATTGGTTCACCTGTTCGATTTTATACAAACAGGTAAACTATATATACCATTTACCTTCCAGGTAGATGCGCTTTCTACCTTGTTCCTGCTTATCATCACAGGTGTTGGTTTCCTCATTCATGTGTATTCCACATCTTATATGCACCACGATGAGGGTATGGTAAAATACTTTGCCTTCCTTAACCTGTTCGTGTTTTCAATGTTACTGCTGGTACTAGGTGCTAATTACCTGGTTATGTTCATTGGTTGGGAAGGTGTGGGTTTGTGCTCTTACCTGCTTATTGGTTTCTGGTTCAAGAATCGCGATTATACCAACGCTGCAAAGAAGGCTTTTGTGATGAACCGTATAGGCGACCTTGGTTTCCTGGTGGGTATGATGATGATATTATTCAATTATGGTACACTGTCTTATGGCGAGTTCTTTGGTAAGCTAGGCACTGTACCCGGTGCGCTTGGCGAGAATACTTATAATTGGATAGCTGTTTGCCTCTTTATAGGTGCAATTGGTAAAAGTGCACAGATACCTTTATATACATGGTTGCCCGACGCTATGGCTGGTCCAACCCCAGTGTCTGCGCTCATACATGCTGCCACCATGGTTACCGCTGGTATCTACATGATAGCCCGCAGTAGTGTTTTATATAACCTTGCCCCATTTACGCTGCATATTGTGGCAATAATCGGTTTAGCAACGGCCATATTTGCCGCTACAGTAGCCATCAAACAATACGACATTAAAAAAGTATTGGCATACTCTACAGTCAGCCAATTGGGTTTCATGTTCCTGGCGCTCGGCGTCGGCGCATATACTACGGCCGTGTTCCACGTTATGACGCATGCATTCTTCAAAGCGCTTTTGTTCCTCGGCTCTGGTAGTGTTATACATGCTATGGGTGGCGAGCAGGATATCAGGTTGATGGGTGGTTTGGGCAAGAAAATGCGCATCACACAGATTACGTTCCTTATTGGTTGCCTGGCTATCTCCGGTATTCCAGGTTTCTCCGGCTTCTTTTCTAAAGATGAGATACTGGCTGCTACCTACGCACACGATCCTATTCTATACTACATGGCATTGGCTGCCGCTATGATGACCGCCTTTTACATGTTCCGTCTATACTTCCTTACATTCACAGGTAAGTTTCGCGGCACTCACGATCAGGAACATCACCTGCACGAAAGTCCCTCTGCTATGACCATTCCGTTGATCGTACTGGCTATATTATCCGTAGTAGGTGGTTATGTAGGCTTGCCTGCTGTTATCAGTGAGCACCATGCATTGGCATCTTATCTTTCACCTGTTGTAAGTAATGCAGGTGAACATCACATGGCCGCCGGTACAGAGTGGTTGCTTATGGGCTTATCTTCAGGTCTTTCAGTGGTAATGATCATATATGCATTCACTGCTAACAAGGTTCCGTCATTTGTACCAAATACGGGGCTTGCAAAACTGCTCGAAAATAAGTGGTATGTAGATGAGATATATGATGCCGTCATAGTTCGTCCATTAGCAGCGCTATCCGGTTTGTTAGATAAGTTTGTTGAAAAGTCCGGGATAGACGGCATTGTAAATGGAGTGGGCAAAGGTGTACGTTACGGCAGCGACCGCATACGTATGCTGCAGACCGGCCAGGTAGGCTTTTATATATTTGTGATGGTGTTGGGTATAGTGGCGTTGTTCGCAATTACTTTTTTCGGGGTTAAATTATAATATAAAGCCAATTGCAAACACTGCATTAGCATATGATTTTAGTATTACTTATTCTTATTCCTCTGCTTACAGGTATCCTCAGTTTTTCCATTAATGGAAACGGAGCTAAGAACCTGGCATTGCTGAGTACGCTGGCTACACTTGTATTATCTGTATGTTTAAGTTGCACAGCTGGTACCGAATCTTCTTATTTTAATGTGCCATGGATACCCAACCTGGGTACTTCCTTTAGTCTTATAGGCGATGGTATGAGCAGCATGCTGTGCCTGATGACAGGTATTGTAATGCTGGTAGTAATGATAGTGAACAGGAACAAAGAGGTTGAAAAGCCTGGTTCCTTTTATGGTCTGATGCTACTGGCACAAGCAGGCCTCATGGGGGTCTTCCTGGCTTACGATGCTTTAGTGTTTTATGTGTTCTGGGAGTTGGCGCTGATACCTGTTTACTTCCTGTGTTCTCAATGGGGTGGTGAAAAACGTATTCCCGCAACCTTCAAATTCTTCGTATATACTTTTGTAGGTAGCCTTATGATGCTGGCGGGCCTTATCTATTTATCTACACAAACACCGGGTATTAATAGTTACAGCTGGCCAAGCATAGCCCATGCGGGCGCTTCATTACCACCTGCACAACAGGTTTGGTTGTTCTGCCTCATATTCGTAGCCTTTGCTATTAAAATGCCTATTTTCCCTTTCCATACCTGGCAGCCCGATACTTACGAGCAGTCACCTACGCCGGTTACAATCATCCTAAGTGCCTTAATGGTAAAGATGGGTATGTTTGGCGTACTGCGCTGGTTGTTCCCGGTATTGCCTGCTGGTGTTGCATACTGGGGCAATACAGTAGTAGTGCTTTCTATTATTGGTATTATCTACGCTTCGCTCATTGCAATCGTACAAGCTGATATCAAAAGGCTTCTTGCTTACTCATCTATTGCCCACATGGGGCTCATGTGTGCAGCAGCTTTTTCCCCATCCAATACAGGCATACATGGCATCATGGTACAGATGTTCAACCACGGTATCAACATTACCGGTATGTGGGTTATAGTAAGCATGATAGAGAACCGCTGGGGTACGCGCGATATGACCAAAATGGGTGGTATGGCAACTTCTGCTCCCCAAATGGCTATAGCATTGCTCATTATATCTTTTGCAAGCATAGGCCTGCCGCTTACTAATGGTTTTGTAGGTGAATTCATGTTGTTCACTGGCTTATTCCAGAGCGCTTCTATCTATCATATTGGTTTTATGGTGGTAGCGGCCCTTGGCGTAATACTTGGTGCCGTTTATACCCTCAACATGGTACAGAAAGTAGCTTATGGCAATACACGCGAGCAGGTTATAAATAAAGATTTAGATGTGAATGAATATATAGGACTGGCTATTATCATTGCCATTATTATATTCCTGGGGGTATATCCTAAGCCATTGCTGGATCTTACAGCGGGGGTAGTGAACACGCTGATACATTAAGTAAGAAGACTTTTTTTTGATTTTTGAATATTGACTTGAATTAAATAAAAACATGAAGGCAATTATTGCTGCTACAATACTGGGTATAGTTATGATGTTTGCCGGGCTGCAAATGAAGAACAAAAGCAGCGTGGTTACATTAGCTATAGTACTTGCATTCCTGTTACTGGGTGTAAACATTTGGGATCTTGTTGCCACACCGGCTACTGCGCCTGTGGGTTATTTTAACAACATGTTGCGTATAGATAGGTATGCGCTTTGGTTCAGTACCCTTATGACGGGGGTTACTGTGTTATATACATTGCTTGTGGGTAAGGAAATACAAAAAGTAGGGGTACATGTAGCAGAGTATTTTGCGCTTATATTCTTCATACTATGTGGTGTGTACATTCTCTCGTGCTATAACAATATGCTTATGTTGTTCCTGGGTATAGAGATATTGAGCATACCGCAATACATACTCGCAGGCAGCGATAAAAAGAACCTGAAAAGCAGCGAAGCATCATTGAAGTATTTCCTGATGGGGGCATTCTCCACAGGTATATTGCTGATGGGTATTACGCTATTGTATGGGGCTACCGGCTCTTTCAATATTGTTGCATACAGCTTCCTGCAAAGCGACGCACTTAATCCCTTGGCATTGGGCGGGGTAATATTTGTAATGATAGCGCTTGGCTTCAAAGTGTCTGCAGCGCCAATGCACATGTGGACGCCCGATGTGTACGATGGTTCACCAACACCATTTACAGCCTATATGGCCACTGTGGTAAAGGCATCTGCTTTCTTTGCATTCATTCGTTTGTTCCAGGTTTCTTTCGGCAGCATCAGCAGTCAATGGACAGTGGTACTGTCTGTTATCACTGCCGCCACCTTGCTCATAGGTAATCTTACTGCTGTGTTCCAGCAGAGTGTAAAGCGCATGTTGTCCTATTCATCAATAGCGCAGGCAGGCTTTATGTTATTTGCAGTGCTGGCGGTTAACGCTGTTGCATGGCAAGGTATAATCATTTATGCAGTTGCTTACAGCATAGCCACCATTGGTATCTTCACAGTGTTGATGAAACTGAAAGATTATACCTACGACGGCTTTAACGGCCTGGCTAAAAAAGAACCCTTACTTGCATTTGTAACTACCATATTCCTTTTCTCTTTAGCAGGTATTCCTCTCACCGGTGGCTTTATGGCGAAGTACTATGTGATTCAGGCCGTAATGGTGCAAAACCAATTCTTATGGCTGGTGATCTTCGGTCTCCTCATGGCCGCCATCAGCGTCTATTACTACTTCCGTGTCATTATAGCCATGTACTTTAAGGAAGGTAACGCTGAACTGCATGCACCTGTGACTCAAGGTGAGAAAGTACTCTTAGTGATTACGTGTGGACTCGTTATACTCATTGGTATATTCCCACAGTTGTTATTGAGCTGGATATAGAAAAGGTTCCATTTCTGGCATGGTGGCATTGTTGTAGTTCGTAAACAACACTACTATGATAATAGCAGCAGCCCAAACTAAACCGCACAACGGCAACATTGAGGCTAATATCAATGATCATCTTCGCTTTATTGAAATAGCTGCCTTGCATGGTGTGCAATTGATTGTTTTCCCGGAAATGTCGTTGACTGGCTATGAACGTGAACGGGCACTTGAATGCTATTTTACTCCCGACGATACAAGATTGAACGTATTGAAAGAACCGGCCGTTTTGCACAACATGGTCATTATCGCGGGAGCTCCAATTAAGATCGGTCAGCAGCTTCATGTTGGGTCCTTTATCTTTTCTCCCGATAATACAGTGTCGATCTATACCAAGCAGTTTTTACATCCGGGTGAAGAAGTAGCATTCTCCCCCAACGTAAATTTCAACCCTGTAATACAACTGTCTGTAGAAACAATTTCATTAGCTATTTGTGCCGATATCGTCAATCCTTTGCATCCAGGCAATGCTGCAAAAAAGGAAACGTCATTGTATGTGGCCAGCTTGTTTTATACGCAAGGTGGTATATCAGAAGCCTATCAACAATTAAGCGAATATGCACAAATGTATTCCATGAATATTTTGATGGCCAATTACACTGGCACATCATATAATTTACAGTCAGCAGGACAAAGTGCATTCTGGAACAGCAATGGAACGTTAGTAGGAAAAATTGATGAGGATAGTGGTATGCTTGTCGTAAAGAATGATAATGCTGATTGGGCAGCGAATGTGTTTTTAATTGTATAAAAGAATACTTATGGCAGATCAATTTGAGGTACGGTTAATAACCGAAAATGATGCACAGGCTGTTCTTGATATATACGCACCATACGTTCGCGATACCATCATTTCATTTGAATATGAGGTTCCTACACTCGAAGACTTTGCGTTAAGAATAAAAACAAATATTACGGAATATCCCTGGTTGGTTTGCTTGCAAAACGACAAGATAACAGGATACGCTTACGCCAGTAAGCATAGGTATAGAACAGCCTATCAATGGTCTCCAGAAGTCAGCATCTATTTATCCGAGGAGATTCATGGGAAGGGTATTGCACGTGTTCTGTATGAGGCTCTGTTTTCAATCTTGCAACTTCAAGGGTATTTCAACATGTTTGCCGGTATAGGTATGCCCAATGAAAAAAGCGAAGGTTTCCACAAGGCACTTGGTTTTGAGGAGATCGGTGTCTTTAAAAAAATAGGCTACAAGTTTGGCAATTGGCACGATACAAAATGGTTTCAGCGCTATCTTGCCGAACACATACAAGAGCCGACCACGCCTGTAAAGATCACTGATATAGAAAATAGTGCTGAGGTTCAGCTTATCATCAACAAAGCAAACGAACGATTGGCTGACCTGTGATATTTAATAGCCCCAGCAGCTTGTTATTTATCTGTTGTGCTTTATAGATAGGACGTCGTTTAACGTTAAAGTTTAAATACTTTCGCATCCCAATAACGATATATGATACCTATACGCTCTTTAATGCTGTGCTTATTGCTGGCAATTCCATTCCTTTCTTTTTCTCAGGATACGCTTTATCTAAATGATAAGTGGAAGCCAGCCAGTAAAAGCGAGGCTGCTTTTTACAGGCTTACGTGGCCTAAAGAAAACGATCACTACAAAGTTGAGGATCATTTCCTGGATGGGAAATTACAAATGTCGGGCAGCTATTTGTCGGCAGATGCGGAAAATAAAGCAGCAAGAGACGGCCACTTTGTTTACTATGACCATGAGGGTAATATAAAATCAGAAGGGTCTTTTTCAGCAGGCCAGCATATGGGTAAATGGGAGATATATTTTAATGGTAGTTCTTACATTAAGGAGCAATTACAATACCGTGCGGATTCTTCATTTTACGGCATATTTTACGATTCTATTCTTCACACTACAAAATATGAAGGAGAGGTAAAAAGCAAGAAACGCACAGGCATATGGAAATCGTACTTTAGAAATAGTTCCATCGTAAGAGAACAAACAGAATACGGTGAAGATTCTTTTGCCTACAGAATCTGGTATGATTCAACTTCTCATACCATACTCGGTGAAAGCAAAAGCAGGGGTAAGTGCCCTATTGACACCGCGCGATATTATTATGCAGGTACCCATGCTATAATAGAAGAAGTAGTTTATACAAATTGTAAAAAAACAATACTAAGGGATTATTATAAGGAGGGAACATTGCAAAGATTAGAGTCGTACAACAACGATACGATGTCTGAAGGCCACATATACGATGCGACAGGTAAAGAAGTACCATTTTCTAAAAAGCCATTTACTTTTGTACAGCAGATGCCTCAGCCAACTGTCGACCTCAACCAATATCTTAGAGAAAACCTATTCTATCCTGAATTTGCACGTCGACACAATATAGAAGGCAGGGTAGTAACTAAATTTGTTGTAAACGAAGACGGTACTGTATCAAACCTTCAGATTGTAAAAGGCATCGGCGCTGGTTGCGACGAAGCCGCCATGCGTGTTATTTCAGAAATGCCGAAATGGAAACCTGGTAAGCAAAATGGACAGCCCGTTAAGGTGTTCTTTACGCTCCCAATCGTATTTAGATTAGAAAATAGATAGGCTCAATACGCTTTGATACTCATTTAATGTAGTACGTTCACTATACTGCAACGTTGGGTTTATACAATCTCTTTTTTAAATAAAAAGCAACATTCACCAAAGCTATCAAAGCGGGCACTTCCACCAATGGCCCTATAACCCCGGCAAAAGCCTGGCCTGAATTGATACCAAATACACCAATAGAAACAGCAATTGCCAGTTCAAAATTATTACCCGCAGCGGTGAAGGACAGTGCGGCATTTTGCGAATAATCCGCGCCAATATACTTACCCATAAAGAACGTTACCAGGAACATAATGGCAAAGTAAATAACCAGCGGGATTGCTATCCTGATGACATCCATAGGGATGGCAACGATCAATTGCCCTTTCAGGCTGAACATGGCAACAATAGTAAACAGTAAGGCCACTAGCGTAATGGGGCTAATAGCCGGGATAAATTTTGTTTCGTACCAATCCCTTCCCTTTGCCTTAATAAGGCTGTAACGGCTAACAAAACCAGCAATAAATGGTACGCCGAGATAGATGAATACACTTTGCGCTATCTGTCCTATACTTATATCAACATCAAAGCCCTTCAAGCCAAAATACGGCGGCAGCACTTTAATAAATATCCAGGCAAACAGGCTGTAAAATAATACCTGGAAGATGCTGTTAAATGCAACTAGTCCGGCAGCATATTCCCTGTTACCATCTGCAAGTTCATTCCATACAATAACCATGGCGATACAGCGCGCCAGGCCTATCATTATGAGTCCGACCATATACTCCGGCTTATCCCTTAAAAAGATAATGGAAAGCAGGAACATAAGCACTGGGCCTATCAACCAATTCATCACTAACGACAGCGACAGAATTTTCTTGTTCTGAAACACTTTGCCCAATTGCTCATACTTCACTTTTGCAAGTGGTGGGTACATCATCAATATCAGTCCAATAGCTATCGGCACGTTGGTTGTACCACTCTGGAACGAATTAATAAATGCCGACGATGAAGGAACGAAGTAGCCAATAGCAACACCAAGCCCCATGGCTATAAATATCCAAAGCGTAAGATATTGGTCAAGAAAACTTAGCTTTTTACGCCCGGTGGTCGGGTTGCAATTATTTGCACTCATGTTTGCCTTTGTATTTAATATTGGTAATTGATTAGCAACAGCTCCCGCCGGGTGTACAGCAATCGGCTTGAACGGTTAATTCAGACAGTGCAATTTTCTTTTTTGCGGGTATGCCACATGCATCTTGTGCCAGGCAAGCGGTTTGCTTTGGTGTCAGTAAAAAGTCTTTGCCGTCAAACTCAAGACCAAACTTGCCAATAGTTCCTTGCTGGTACTCAACTTCTATATCAAGATCTTCGCTGCCTAATATGTTACGGGAAAGGTCCAGGATATGCAAGAACTTTTGGGGGGCAAGTCTATGGTCGTAGTCACCAGCTTCCCATAGCTGGAAATTGGCAGCGGTTTCTTTACGTTCAGTGCCACCACAGTCAATAAAATGTTTTGTGATCAACCCCACTTCTGTAACATGAAAGTGTACAGGTAAGTAGCTGTTGTCCGGAAGCCTGAAATTGACTGCGGATACTTCTGTTAAGTATTTTTTTAGTTCTGATATTTTCACTTTTATTGTTTTATTAAGATTCAAAAGATAATTACATCCAGTATTTCAATTCACTGGCTTCCGTAATAAAGCCCGCTATTTTTTCTTTTATTTCATCTCGCACAAGCCGGGTTCTTTCTAGTTTTTCTTCTTCTGTTCCAGCAAATTGAGAAGGGTCTGTAAACGACCATGCAAGCCTTTTTACCTTGCCCGGAAACACCGGGCATTTTTCTGCGTTTGCAGCATCACAAACGGTAACTACAGCATCATACTTTCTGCCTTCTTTTAGAAAGTCAAGAACCTCATTTGTTTGTTTACCGCTTATGTCAATACCTGCTTCTGCCATTACCTTAATCACCAGTGGATTAAGTTTTCCTTTCTCAATACCTGCACTTTCCGCCTCAAATAGCTCGCCACCCATATTGTTCAGAAAAGCCTCAGCCATCTGGCTGCGTGCCGAGTTGTGAATACAAACAAATAATACTTTGTGTTTAATGCTTGACATGATTCAATTTTTAGTCAATCTATTTATTGCAATATTGCGTTTAATTGATACAAAAAAATACTTAACAGCACGTATTAGTATCCAGTTTTACATCCCCGAAAAATTCGGTAAAGAAGAGCCTGTACTGTTTCCACATCTTTGGGTTGATACAATAACAAACGCTGGTACCCTCAACCGTTCCTTGTATGATGCCGGCATTTTTAAGCTCTTTTAAGTGTTGCGATATTGTGGGTTGTGCAAGCCCCAGTTCCTCAGCAAGATCACCGCAGATGCATGCATTGGTTTTCACCAATTGCTGCAGTATAGCAATACGGGCCGGGTGGCCTATTGCCTTGGCCATATTGGCAAATTCATTTTGTTTTTTAGTAAATAAATCTGTTTTAGTTGCGCCCATTCTTCATCTATTCATTGCAATATTACGATTGATATTTGAGCTATCAAAAAATATTTAAATGAACAAGTGCATAGTTATAGGCCGATCACTTTATTCAAAGTAGCCCAGTTACGGGTAGTAGCAGCTACACCTAGTTTCTTTTCAACAAAATTGTTGCTGAATTTAGTTTTGCCGTACGATGGGCTGAGGAAGTAAAGGGAGGAGCCAGATATCTGCATGAGTTCATCTCCGTTGCTGCACAATGCTAGTAGTGCTGTGGCCTTATCAGCTGCAGGTATTGTTTCTAAGAAGGTAACGTATAGCTTTCGGTTATCGTCTTCGGGTATATCTGTAAATGGATTTGCAGCAATCACCTGCTCTATCTCTTCAAGACTTCTTACTAACGCTCTTATAGGAAGTCCCAGTTCCTTATGCAGTTGCTTTTCTATCTTTCGTTCTAGGGCGGCATTGTCTGTTGCCTTGGTATCAAATATCACGTTACCACTTTGTATATAGGTAACAATATTCTTGATGCCGGGCATGGCAAATAATTCTTTCAGCACATCCATCTTTACAATGTTGTGTCCACTCACATTTATACCACGCAGGAAGGTTGCATAACGTTTCATAGCTATGCTAAAACTACGGTATTTTACTTTTCGAAATTAAGATTGGTGGGTTCTTTTAACCGGGCTTCAACTAGCGGTGCCGGTTTCACAATGTCAAAGGTCAGGTTGTCAAACCATATTTGCCCTGCCCCATGCAGTAAAGCACCATAAGAAATGTTGGCAGCATTTTGAGGAACCTCAAGAACGATCTCACATTTTGTCCATCCTGTGGTACCTTTTACTGGCCTGTTCACCATATTATCAAAAGCCAGGCTCTTCTTGGTCGAGTCATCAATACGCATCCATAAACCAGACCATTCCACCACATGTTCTGATCTGATATAACCGGTAAGCTTTATTTTTTTACCCAGGTACTTTTCAGGGTCAAAGCTTTGCATAAGAGTACCAGTGCCTTTTATGGCGCCTATACTTTTTATAGTAGCTGCATTGGCTCCTTTTTGCCCTGCGCCTTTTACAATACCCATCATAAATTTAGATGGTGCTGTGCCCGATTTGTGCCAGCCCTTGGGCAGCGGGTATCCGTCAGGTTCAGTTGTTGTATTCGCTTTTGTTTCTGGCGCTTTGTCTTGCGCATACAGAGCCTCACTATAGAAAAAAGCCCCGGTGGTTATAGCGGCAATAATCAATGACCGTTTGATGGACATCACCTTCATTGCATGAAAAAAATTTTGTAAAATAAAGGTAACGTTAATTCCATGTTACCTCAATTTCTTAACCCTTAGTTAATGTTAATAGGTGGTTAATGTCCTCATTTATAAGCTTTTGGCATCTTTCCATCTATCCATTCCTGCACTTGCAATTTGGCGTCTGGCACCATAGAAATTTGTTTGGTAGAGAGATCTACCACGCCAAATGCCAGTACCTGGTAAGTAGTCTTATTGTATTTTGCTGCAACACTATCTTGTTCCACATCAGAAAAATAGCCCAGTATGCGCACGGGATTGCCGGGCACCTCGTACCCGCTTTTCATCAGGGATGCAACCCATATCTGCCCGGTATCCAGTGCCACCTTATAATACGGTTTGCCAGCATATCCGTCTTTTATCTCCACAATAATGGCGTTGAAAGCAATTATTTTACCTGCCCAGCCTTTTACATCATGTGTTGCAAGCATAAGATCTTTACCAAAGAAGTTTACGGGACATGATATCTGCGCATGCAGTGCACTATTGGTTGCAAAGACAAACAGAATTATTGAAAGTAAGTTTCTCATAATGGTATTGGAGATTATTGCAAAATAAGAAAGAATGATTTAGGCCAATCTTTCCTCTACAACATCCACAAACTCACCTATTTGTCGCAATAGGTCTTTGCGCAGGGCTTTGTGTCGTGCCCTCGCTTCATCAACATAGCGTGCCATTGCTATAGCTTCTTGCTGTTGCATACCCATCGATGAAAAAGAGGATAGCTCGTACAGCAAAATAGAACCATCATTAAAATTGCCTACCAGGTTTGATATATCAATAAGCTGACCATAGGGTACGCATGCTATCACTTCTTCAGCACCCTCCCATTTTTTCTTTGCAAGCGCAGTTATATATACCATATGCTTTATCAGCTTGCGCATTTTATGCACGTGCTCATCATCCGGCACGTCATTATTTATCTTCTTTATCCTTTTCACCTGCTGCGCATAAAAATTGGCAAGGTCTGTTGGGGTTAATTGTACAAACAGATTATCAGTCATTTGCTCAAGCAGTTTTTTCATTATCTGCTTACTGTACAGCTTCTGCCATTCCGCCTTGTTGCGCAGCACTACCACAGATAGGTTTGCATAATACTGTGGCAATATTAATTCTCTTTCGGTAAGTGTCTCGTATTTCAGGTGGGCATCGCGCAGGGTGCCTGCTATATTGTATAAACGATGGATTTTTTTGGTCAGTTTCAACTGTGGCTGACCTTTTACCGAATTGATAAAATATATGAATGCGCGCAGCTTTTTTATCCCTACTCTAAATGCGTGTATGTCATCTGCCTTGAAGTTGGGTGCTACACAACTAGCAGCCTTGGCAACCTTTTGTACGTCCTTTTCTAACAATTTATGGATCTTTGCCGATTGCATGATGACGTGTTTTTGGTAATGTTATTTTACCGCAGTATATAGGGTTGTGATGCCAAAAGTAAGCGGCCTCGCTTTTGCTTCTTTAAAGCCACAGCGTGTAAGTGTATCGCAAAAAACTTTACCTTCCGGAAAAGCCATTACAGAAGCGGGGAGGTAAGTATATGCATTACTGTGTTTAGAAACCATTTTACCCAGCGTAGGCAGTATGTACCTGAAGTAGAACTGATACAATTGCTTTACAGGGAAAGCTTTAGGGTGTGAAAATTCCAGTATCGCCATACGTCCACCGGGGCGCATTACGCGGTTCATTTCTTTAAGTCCGGCTTCCAGGTGCTCAAAATTACGCACACCATACGCACAGGTTACAGCATCAAAACTGCCGGTCTCAAAAGGCAATGCTTCACTATCGCCGTTTTCAAGGGTAATGATATGCGATAAATTTTGGGCAATTAATTTTTTTCTGCCCACATCCAGCATTTGGTCTGCTATGTCCACACCGGTTATCTTTTCTGGCTTCAGCACCATGGCAGCTATGGCCAGATCACCCGTACCAGTGGCTACGTCCAGTATTTTTTTAGGGTTTATTTTTCCTATCTCGGCAATGGCTTTTTTGCGCCATCCTTTGTCTATTCCTAGTGAAAGGAAGTGGTTCAGGAAGTCGTAACGGCCGGCAATATGGTTAAACATATCTGCAACCTGCGCTTTCTTGCTTAAATTTGATCCCGCATCGGGTACTACAATTGTACCTGTGCCATTACCTGCTGACTTCATGGTCTGCAAAAGTACACTACAACAAGCAATGGAAATACGTTCTGCCAGATTTTTAATCAGCAATACTTCTCTCGACAAGGCGCCTAAGCCCGATAAGCCGGAATACGCCTTCATAGGCCGCAGTAATGTGGGTAAATCGTCGTTGATCAATATGCTGACCAACCAGACCAAGCTGGCAAAAACATCATCCACGCCGGGTAAAACTCAGCTCATTAACCACTTTTTGATAAATGAAGCATGGTATATATGCGATCTTCCGGGGTATGGATATGCCAAAGTATCGCAAAATACCCGGGCCAGCTGGGAAAAGATGATTGCCAACTACCTGCAGAAGCGCAGTAACCTCATGACCATTTTTGTGCTTATAGACAGCCGGCTGGAACCCCAGAAACTGGATCTTGAATTTATGGCTAAGCTAGGGGAGTGGGGTGTAGCCTTCAACATAATATTCACTAAGGCTGATAAAAGTACGCAACGCATAGTTGCAAAGAATGTGAAAACTTTTATCGAAAAAATGAAGGAAGACTGGGAGTTCATCCCCCGCAGCTTTGTAACCAGCACCACAAAGTTCTTAGGCCGGCGTGGTATTCTAGAATATATCGATGAACTAAACGCTACGTTTGAAAAAGAACCGGAAGTAAAGCCAGAAGATTAGATTCCTGCCTATTTACCGTGTGTATATGGCAACATGTCTTCCAGGTAATTCCTGTCGTTGCTCAGGCGTGGTATTTTGTGCTGGCCGCCTAACTTTCCTTTATCCTTTAGCCACCTGTTAAAGCCGTCTTTAGGCATTACGTGTACTATAGGCATCCTTAAGGCTATATCTTTATAACGTTTGGCCTCGTAGTCTGAGTTTACTTTTTGCAGTTCCTTATCCAATGCTGCAACAAAAACCGGTAATGGGCATGGCAGTTTTTCAAATTCTATGATCCACTCATGTGCACCGTTATTTTGTCCGGTCATATAAACGGGGGCAGCAGTATAGTCATTTACCAGCGCGCCTGTCTGCTCACATGCCATGGCTATGGCCTGGTCACTGTTATCCACAATAAGTTCTTCACCAAAGGCATTAATGAAGTGCTTCAGGCGGCCAACTATCTTTATGCGGTATGGGTCCAGGGATGTGAATTGTATGGTATCGCCTAGCTGGTAACGCCACAGGCCCCCATTGGTACTTATAACCAGCGCATATTTCTGGCCTATCTCCACGTCTTTTAGCTGCAAGGTTATGGGATGCTCCTTGCCGTATTCTTCTACCGGCATAAACTCATAAAAAGTACCATGGTTTACAAACAGCAGCATGCCTTCATTATCCAGGTCGTCTTGGGCAGCAAAAAAGCCTTCACTTGCATTGTAGGTCTCCAGGTAGTTCATGTCTGGCGACTTTATATATTGCTCAAACTGTTTGCGGTAGGGCTTAAAGCTTACGCCGCCATGTATATACAGTTTTAAGTTGGGCCAAATATCAAGCAGGTTATCCGTTCCGGTCAGTTCAAATAGCTTCTTTATTAGTACGATGGTCCAAGTAGGCACACCGGCTATATAAGTTACGTTTTCGTGTATGGTGGTATGTGCTATCGCTTCTATTTTCTCTTCCCACTCATTCATCAACGCTATAGAAAGCTCTGGTGTGCGGAACAGCTGGCCTGCCAACGGCATATTCTGCAGCATTACTGCACTCAGATCACCAAAATACGAATCTGCATTCAGCTGGTTGATCTGGTTGCTGCCACCTATCACCAGGCATTTACCCGATGTAATACCCGATTGCGGGAACTGGCGGAGGTATAATGCAAGTACATCGCGACCGGCCCTGTAGTGCATTTCGTCGAGTGATTCCTTACTCACCGGAATGAACTTGCTCTTATCACTGGTAGTACCGCTCGATTTTGCAAACCAGGTAATTGGAGAAGGCCAAAGTATATTCTGGTTACCCTCCAGGATTCTATTTATATAGGGTTTTAATGTATCGTAATCATTTACAGGCACCAGTTTTTTAAACTCTATGATGCTGTTTATTTTTTCAAAGTGGTATTTTTTACCATATTCTGTAAATTGGGCCGAACCTATAAGATGGTTAAATACCTGTTGCTGTGTATCTATAGGGTTAAGCGTAAAGTTATCTATAGCGCTCTGGCGTAATTTGATAAAACCTTTAAATGCAGGGCTAATGATACTCATGTCGTTCTACTCAGTTACTATTTATACCAAAAAAACTATTTGTATATACTACACTAAAATACTATAATTTATTCATTTTGTCCTCGGGTGTGTAGTTTTTGCGTTTCAGCACAAAATGTTGCCCAAGGTACACCCTTCTTACGGTTTCGTCTTCCGCAAGTTCTTCTGCCACCCCCGATTTCAGTATTTTTCCTTCAAACAGCAGATAAGCACGATCTGTTATAGATAGTGTTTCCTGTACGTTATGGTCTGTGATGAGAATGCCTATATTTTTAAATTTTAGGCGGGCTACTATGGTCTGTATATCTTCAACAGCTATAGGGTCAATGCCCGCAAAAGGTTCGTCCAGTAGGATAAATTTTGGGTCAACAGCCAATGCACGGGCTATTTCGGTCCTTCTTCTTTCGCCACCACTCAGTACATCTCCCGGGCTTTTGCGCACATGCCCCAGGTGGAATTCCTCAATTAAAGACTCCAGTTTGTTCGATTGTTCGCCCTTGGTAAGTTTTGTCATTTCCAGCACAGCCGAAATGTTGTCCTCAACAGATAGCTTACGGAATACCGATGCTTCCTGCGGCAGGTAGCCAATGCCCATTTGTGCGCGCTTATACATAGGCAGGCTGGTTATATCCAGGTCATCCAGGTACACAGCGCCTTTATCCGGCTTCACAAGCCCCACCACCATGTAGAACGATGTGGTCTTGCCTGCCCCGTTAGGTCCAAGCAACCCTACAATTTCACCTTGGTTCACGTTAAACGATACATCGTTCACAACAGTACGCTTACCATACTTCTTCACAAGTCCCTTCGTGTATATATTCAATTGTGCTGTCGTTTGCGCAAAAATAATAAACCATATGGAACTTGTGCTGAATGTTGAATTTTTTAATAACTTATGAAATAGATTTTATACCAGATCTGCCACCATCGTAATTGTTATAACCCTTGCAATTTTGATGCGATGACAGTTTGTGTATATGCTACAGGGTTTACGGGTGCTACTAGGCCATTGTGTGGTATAATGCCAGACTGCTCATAATAGTAAAAAGTTCCACCTTTATTGGCAATCACCACCAGGTCATAATTTAGTCCCGCAGGAACAATATTGGTTTGTCCTTCACTTATCAGTTTCATAGTATTTGTAGCTGCGTTATAACTATCACTTCCATAATGGTCACTTATGCTGCTGAGTACTGCAATAAAGGGGTTTGTTGTATTAGACCACCGGGTTACATTTGGTAGAACAAGGTATAACTGGGTATTGGTTGCGTTAAACGACGTGTCAGGAAGAATGACGCTTACTGTTGTTTTTGAGGAATCATTGCTGTTGAACCAGTCACAATTAGCCCAGGAAAGACTTTTGCAGGTATCAAAATAATAATAGCTTGGAGATGATGTATGGCCTTGGGATGCAGTATCTTTAACTGTACCGGTAACCCTATTGCCTTTTTGAGTACTGTCACTTTGTGTCCAGGTAATAGTTGAATCAGTGCTACCAGCGGCACCATAAAATAATGCCATAGATGCCCCCGATGCATTAGCTTGTTTAAAGCCGATACCATATGTATTTGCAAATACTTCCGCGCCATCGCTCATAGATGCTGTCATTGTTATCTGACCGCCACTTTGTAATATTTGACCATTTGCCATAGTAGTGGCTCGGTTACGGATCATATCCCCCGCCTTATACATCTCTATAAGTTGCAGGTTAATAATGCCGTTAGGAATAACATTCCCCATAGCATCTTTAAACGAGTTAGCATAAAAGTGCAGCATGGTGCCGTTTGTTCCATATACAACAGTATCCCGTCCGGCTACAACATAAATAGATTGTGGCGTGCTGCGCAAGGGGGCAAATAGTTGGTTAAGAGATGGGGTAACAGTCGTACTGCCCGGTGGCGTATAGTTAGGGTAGGTGGTTTTTTTACAGGATATTATGGCAATAAACAGGGTGACACTGACAATCGCGATGAAAAGAAATGAGTTTTTCATAAAGCATTGGTTTTATAATGATATATATACCTGCTACCTTAGCAGGTTAATATAAAATTACAAGGCGCACGTACTTTAGAAATGAGTATATATACTCGTTTTGCCAATCATTGTAATAAAATGAAGGATTAAAATGCGTTCGTAAAGAGATCGGCTTTCTTTATCCAGCCAGAAATGGTAACAGGGCGTTTTAAGTTATAGTTCACGTACTCAGCCTTTACCCACTCACCACTGTATTCTAAAATACCCACAATGTCATATACCGTTATATAAGCCTGCATTCTTTTATTCACATCTGGCTCAGCGTAGAAAAATGTTTTACGGCTCTTCGCCATGTTTATTCCCAGCCAGTTTTCTTTTTGTACCAGTTTGGCTTCATAACCATCCTTGTCAAGGCCGGTACATGCAGTAGACCCAAGTGGTAAATGTTTAAGCTTTATGGTAAAGCTCGTGTCCGATTGAATGATTATACTGCCTTTTATAGCTGCACTATCGTCTGGCCACGAGGTGGTTATCTTTATTTTCTTGTCTTTAATGGCTTTGTATTCCCCTTTAAAATTGAATGCACAGCAATCATGTCCATCGTGCAGGCAGGTGTTGAAATTTCCGTAAATCGTCTTTGTTTGTTCGTTTCTGAAAATGGTAACTGTCGCAACGCCATTATAAACACCGGTAGTCGGCACTTGTCCAAAAGCATAATAGCCGGTAAAAAGTGTAACTATTACAAAAAGATACTTCATGCCAATAAAGGTAAGTGACGTTGATGAAATAAATACTACCGGATGGCGCAGTTATTTTTCTTTTCTTCTAGGCGTAAAATCTGCGAATAGAAGCCTATTTAAAGACTTTTACAACAAAGAAGAAATGGAAAAGAGCAAGTCAAATGGTGGTATTTATTTTATCATCGTCACTAAGAGGTTACATATAAAAAGCGGCTGTTGAGCCGCTCTTAATTTTTTTATTGTACTGCTTTTAGTTCATTTCATCGGCCGATGGTCCATACATACCAGGTACCGGTATGTCATGCTGGCGTAGATAAGTAGTCAGCTGGCCACGGTGATGTATACTGTGGTTCATAGCACTGCCGCGTATAACCGCTACTTTAGGCAACTGAAAGATCACATGTTCGCCGTTCCTCAAAGTCCATATTTTCATCATGTCTTCGTCGGTGGTTTTTTCTAAAGCTTCAACAGCGGCATGTACATTTTTATCCAACAGCGCTATCAGTTCTTCATTACTGTTTACAGGAGTTGGCTTATATTCCATTTTTGCAAGGTCAAACTCGTCTGTATTTATCGTCATGGTGATCCAACCCGGAAGTTCAGCTACGTGGGTAGCCAGGCGGCCCATAGTCATAGATTTTTCATGCGGTTTCCAACCCAGTTGGTCGAAGGGAACACGTTCAAATATTTTTTTTGTATTGGCTGATTCCATAGCCAGCTCTGCGATCAAAGGCTTAGTCATTGACATAAAAGAAAGATTTGCTGCAAATAAATCATTTTATTTTAATTAATTGCAGTTTGATTTCTTTATATTATAATTAATCATTGTGAAAGGTTGTAGTCTTGTCTTCGGAATTATTTTACTATTTACTTTCGCAGCCTGTAATCACGCACCTCATAAAACAGCTATTGCATTTTACAATTGCGAGAACCTTTTTGATACAATACATAAAGCCGGGAAGGAGGATGGAGAATTTACCCCAACAGGCAAGTACCATTATACTACAATTATATACAACGAAAAACTGCACAATATAGCGGCTGTATTGGCAAAAATGGTGACAGATGACGTACCTAATGGACCTGCAATAATAGGTTTGGCAGAGATAGAGGATACTGCGGTATTGAAAGCGCTAGTGAGCCAGCCATCAATTGCTCGCAGGTATTATCATTATATATGGTACAACGGTCCGGATAAAAGAGGTATTGCGGTAGCTATGCTATACGATCCCTCGGCTTTCTACCCAATAAGTAGCATGCCAATACCAGTAGTTACAAATGACAGCGATAAAAAGGCTTTACGTGACATATTGTATGTGAAAGGTGTGCTGTATGGCGATACGGTACACTTACTGGTGAATCATTGGCCATCACGTCTTGGCGGAGAAGAAGAAACTGAACATAAACGGGCGACGGCCGCTACCATATGTCGTAACAAACTAAATGTGTTACTGCAACACCAGGCAAAAGTTATAGTGATGGGCGATTTTAATGAAAACCCTGACGATAGTAGCATTGTAAATATTTTAAATGCAAGTGGCGATAGTACTGCCGGTAGTATGCTATATGATCCTTTCACCACCTTGCACAAAATAGGGGAGGGTACCTTAATATATAATCATCATTGGTATCTGTTCGATCAGGTAATGGTTTCAAAAGACCTCATGCACAATAAAGTCGGATTCCGCTTCGATAATGTGGAGGTGTTTAAACCTTCGTTCATCACCGATAGTCATAACACGGCTGAAAAAGTACCTCGCCGGTCATTTGCAGGTACTTATTGGCTGCACGGTTATAGCGATCATTTTCCTGTATTAATGTATCTGGTGGAATGACATTTTAGTGTAAATATTACTTTGTTAGTAATGATATAAAGTGTTTATGCGATTAGTTACGAAAATAAAATTTACTTTTGCGCACCATATAAATGTTTAACAGAATAAGACATAGCATACTTGCGTTTATCGATTTCTTTCATAGGCCTTTCAGCCGTATTATCGATAAACAGACCTTCCGCTACGTAGCCTGCGGAGGTTCCAACCAGGTATTTGGTATTTTTCTGTATTGGGTAAGTTACAATTTTATTCTCCATCAGCACGATATCCCGCTTTTTGATGGTGTCAAGATCACTGCACCTATCGCTGCTTACCTCATCAGCTTCTGTTTTAGCTTTCCTATGGGCTTCTTCTTATCACGGTATATTGTATTTCCAGAGTCGGCCCTACATAAGCATGTTCAATTTTTTAGATATATTGTGCTTATAGCCACATGCCTCATTCTTTCTTACTGCTTCATCAAGTTCTTTGTTGAGGTCTGCGGTTTCTATCCTACACCATCAAATGCTGCTACAAGTGTTATACTGGCGGTATTCAGCTATTTCTCACAGCGCAAGTTCACCTTCAAGGTCGAAAAACCGGTTGCACAATAAGTAGTTCCATATTGCGCCATTACCATATCTGATACCACTATTTAGAGGTGTTTATCGTAACTTTGTACCTACTATGACTCAGGAAAACCTGAAAGAAATGCGCGAACGCGTACAGCATCTGCACCGCTTCCTGCATATAGACGACCGGCAGGCAAAAACAGAAAGAGAGAAACAACTTACATTATCACCAGGCTTTTGGGATGATAATAAGCGTGCTACAGGTATTTTAAAAGAAATAAAGATAGACGAGTACTGGACGGGTCTCTACCAAAAGGTAGCAGGCGCTGTTGAGGATTTTGCTGTTCTTTTTGAATTTTGGAAAGAAGGTGAAGCGCAGGAGGAAGAAGCAAAAGCTGCTTATGACCATGCTATAAAAGAACTCGATGACCTGGAGTTTAAATCAACCCTGAACGAGCCTGAAGATGAAATGCCTGGGGTTTTGGTCATCAACTCTGGTGCCGGCGGTACCGAGAGCCAGGATTGGGCAGAGATGCTTTTGCGCATGTACCGTATGTATGGCGAAAAGCAAGGGTGGAAAGTGTCTGAAATTGATGTACAGTATGGCGATGGTGCAGGAATAAAACAGGCTACCATAGAGTTTGATGGTGCATTTGCATATGGCTTGCTCAAGGCCGAAAGTGGTGTGCATCGCTTGGTACGCATATCCCCTTTCGATTCCAATGCACGCAGGCATACGTCCTTTGCGTCAGTTTTTGTGTATCCGCTAATCGATGATACTATAGCTATAGAGGTGAACCCCGCCGACCTGGAATGGGAGTTTTACCGTTCGGGTGGTAAGGGTGGTCAAAACGTAAATAAAGTGGAGACCGCTGTGCGTCTGAAGCATATACCCTCAGGTATAATAGTGGAGTGCCAGCAGGCGCGTACACAAGGTGAGAACAGGGAGAAAGCGCTGACCATGCTGAAAAGTCGTTTGTATGAAGAAGAATTGAGGAGAAGGGAAGAGTTGAAGAATGCAACCAATAGCACTAAGAAGAAAATAGAATGGGGATCGCAGATACGTAGTTACGTATTCCATCCTTACAAAATGATAAAAGATCACCGTACAGATTATGAGGTTGGCAATGTGCAACCTGTGATGGATGGTGAACTGGATGATTTCATAAAAGCATACCTCATGTCGCAGAACAAAGAGGTGGTGTAATTTGAGAAAATATTTTGGATTGATTGATGCCCCTGTAGGGGGCTGAGCTTTGTAGGACAAAATATAGAAATTGCTAGCACCCTGTAGGGGTGCCCCATACGCATAAAAGGTAAACAGCTTGGCAGAAGAAAAAAAGAAAAAGAAGGTATTTGATCTGCACTTGCTGCGGCGCATATTTTCATTTACACATCCTTACCGCAGCACTTTAATGCTAACCGTATCGTTGGCTATAGTGCTGGCCGTAGTAACACCGCTACGTCCCTACCTGATACAATATTCTGTAGATAAATATGTAGGTGGGCACAATTTAAAGTGGCTCATCATTATCAGCGTTATACAATTAGGCATACTCATCGGCGAGAGTCTTTTGCGTTTTTGGTTCATGTATCGTATCAACTGGCTGGGACAAACGGTGGTGAATGATATGCGCAAAGCGGTGTTCCATAAAATACTTTATCAGGATATAGCCTATTACGATCGTACTCCCATTGGTACACTTACCACCCGCACCATCAACGATATTGAGTCGCTCAATGATGTGTTCTCCGAAGGCATTATTTCTATTATGGCCGATGTGCTTACCATCATAGCCATTATAACGGTAATGCTGTTCACAGATTGGAAGCTCACGCTGGTGTGTCTTTCCACATTTCCTATATTGATTGTTGCTACATACGTGTTCAAAGAAAGTGTGCACAAATCGTTTCAGCGGGTGCGCAATGCTGTCGCTCAGTTGAATGCTTTTGTACAAGAACACATAACAGGTATGTATGTGGTACAAGCCTTTGCAGCCGAGGAACGTGAGCTGAATAAATTTAAAGATATCAATCGTGAGCACCGGGCGGCAAACATTAAAAGCATTTTTGCCTATTCGGTATTCTTTCCTGTCGTGGAGATCATACTGGCTATGTCACTTGGCCTGTTAGTATGGTATGGGGCTGTGCAATTATTACATTACAATACCACACCGGGTATAGTCATCTCTTTTGTATTGTACATCAACCTCTTGTTCCGCCCATTGCGCATGATGGCAGACAAGTTCAATGTATTGCAGATGGGTATAGTTTCGGGCGAGCGCGTATTTACTGTGCTGGATAGCGAAGAGTACATGCAGCACAATGGCAACTATACGCCAGCCACGGTAAAAGGAGAAGTGACGTTTGAGAATGTGCACTTTAGTTACAAGCCTGGTGTGCCGGTTCTAAAAGGTATATCCTTCAATCTGCCTGCTGGTAATACGCTTGCTGTAGTAGGGCATACCGGTGCTGGGAAAACATCCATTATTAGCATACTTAATAGGCTCTATGAAATTGAAAGCGGCGCTATTATGGTTGATGGCCGCGATATACAAGACTATGATATAGACAGCCTGCGTAAGCATATTGGTATTGTATTGCAGGATGTATTCCTGTTTTCGGGCACCGTGTATGATAATATCACTTTACGTAATACTGAGATACCACTAGAGCGTGTAGAAGAAGTTGCGAAGATGCTGGGCATTCACGATTTCATTATGTCTCTGCCCGGTGGCTATTACTTCGATGTAATGGAAAGGGGCAATACATTATCGCAAGGCCAAAGGCAACTATTATCTTTTGCACGTGCGCTTTTATACAACCCTAGTATATTGATACTGGATGAAGCCACATCATCAGTTGATAGCGAAAGCGAACAACTGATACAGAACGCCATAGATACTCTTATTAAGGGGCGTACATCTATAGTGATAGCCCACAGGCTCAGCACCATCCGCAAGGCCAGCCAGATCATAGTAATGGATAAAGGTCACATTATAGAACGTGGCGATCATCAATCACTACTAGCTGATAAAGGAGCTTACTACAAGTTATATACTGCTGTTGAGAAGGAGAAGGAGGTTGTGTTATAGCAGTTTAGTGAATAGCGTTGCCTGCAACAGTATTCTTCCATCGGCCTATGTAACGTTTTACTTTTATCCTGAACACATCATACACCAGCGTAAAACATAAAATGGCTGCGGGGATAAAGAAAACATAGAAATGAAATAGGCGGAATAAGTAGGCGCCCCCAACCGCGCCGCTCATAAAGAAAAAGATAATCGCTGAATGTAGTTTGATCCGTGCTTTTAGCGCCGGATCGTTCCTCGTATTTTTATGAAATACCTGTGCCAGCTCTATTCCGAGGTCTGTAAAAGTACCGGTGAGGTGGGTGGTACGTACCACAGACCCTGATACAAGAGAAACCAAAGAATTTTGCAATCCCATGGCAAAAAGCAGGCTGCCTGCAAACAGTTCTCTTTCGCCTAAACTATGGTTGTATGTGTGTCCTGCAAACGCAATAGTTAGCAAAATACCCACCTCAATAAAAATAGGTATGGCATAAGAAAACCTTTTATTTCTGCCTACTGTCGATACAATAAGGCTTGAAATGAATGCACCTGCAAGGAAGAGGATCATCCATAGGGCTATCACTCGTGCGGTCTTCCAGTCTTCCAGTACCAATTGTTCCGCAAATAGAGCTGCATGGCCCGTTACATTAGTGGTCAGCACAGCAAAGCCCAAATAGCCTGCTGCATTTACAAACCCTGCAGTCATTCCCAGTAAAGTTGCCAGTTTAAAGTTGTGACTATAGGTTCTTGTTGAGCCCTGGTGTCTTAGCATGAACATTCAATACTAACATATTTTCCTTGCTTAAACGATGACCACGATCATCATCTCTTTATTGCTCGTTTTTTACATTATTTATTTGCGGGTTATTCTGTTCTTTTCTGAAAAGAAAATAAGAATAGCCTATCGGTACGATCACAAAAATGAGCGTCATGCAAAGTGTTATTCGCGATACTATCTCATAGCTGTATATCAGCGACGCTATCGTAAGTAATATACCACCTGTAAACCATAGCACACCTGCCAGCTGATGTGTCTTACGCCAGTTATAGTCACTGCTCAGTGTCCATGGTATTTTTATTCCGGCAAAATAGTTAGGTTTCAGCGAATACATAATGTTGCCTAAAAAAGCAAAGAGGAGACCTGATAGTACCATAGTAATTTTTTCAGATCCTGCACCGATATGCAGGGCGGTGTACACTAGCACTATATTGATTGCCGAAAGGAAAAGTACCAACCCCGCCCCCATTTTGTTGAATACTGGTGCTTGTGGTTTGTTCAAACGTTTAGGGTCTATTTTATATAGGTATTGCATCAGTAGGTAAACACTCGCTGTTATGGCCGAAAGAACAATTACAATTGTCCGTAACGTTTCTTTCGGCGCATATTGGTCGGGCCCATTTAGTCCAAAATGAGTTGGCACTATCGCGGGGATGTTGCTCCAGGTTATCAGCAAGTATATGGCTGGTATAAAACTGATGAACGTAAAAAGCAGGTTTCTGAGTAAGCTGTTTTTGATCATGATTGCAGTTTTTATTTTGATTTAAATTGCATGAACCATTTAAGTATTTCTTCAACCACAGTGGTGTTGAGCGCATAATATATATACTGTCCTTGTTTCTCGGCATCCACCAGGCCGGCCTGTTTAAGCAGGTCTAGATGATGAGATATGCTGGGCTTTGTAATGTTAAAGTGATCAGCAATTTCACCAGCTGTCAATTCCTTTTCTTTCAGTAATTCCAGTATCTCACGGCGTGTGGCATCGTTCAAAGCTTTGAATAGTATATTCACTCTACTGTTAGTTATTTAGACAAATGTCTAAATATTATTTCAAAATACAAAATTTATTATTTCTGTTTTTATTAAGGATTAGTAGAATGATGGTGTAAAGAACTTTACATTTTTTTTATGTATGCGGTAAGTAAAGGCTAGTTGTAGTGATGCATAGCCTGGGTTAATGTTTCTGTTGGGAATATTTGTTTGTGACAATTGTGTGGCCATGTAGCTATAGCTCTCAATAAAGCTTATACGGAAGTGTCGCGAAAGGGCAAGGTTTTGTTGGAACTGTGCAGTAATACAAAAAATGAACTGTGCAATGTTTTCGCTTGTATTAATGCTATCGGTGGTTGTTGTATTGCCTAAAGTAGTGAAGGTATAGCCCTTCACATATTCATGCCCACGGGTGTTCAGTCCAATTGCCGGGCTAAGGTTAAACTGCAGATGGTCGCGATGATCTAGGATGAAACTTATTGTTGGCGCTGCAAAAAGGTAATCGCTGTGATGAACAAGATCAGTGCCATTATATCCTGTGGCATTACTTGTTCCGTTATGCATCGTAAAAGAATACGTTTGGCCATATACTGCCAATCCCAATCCTATCGACTTTCCAGCGTGCACCATTATACTTCCTCCTTCCATCACTGCAAAGTCAGCCGATGAGTTTTTGGGGTCGCCTGGTGCCTTGTTCCCTTTGTCAAATAGGGGCAATCCATAACCGCCGAGTATGCCAAATACAACTTGCCCATTAGCGTGGCAAAAACATGTTATCAACAGCAATGTTAAAAGGTGCCTGATACCCATTAATTTAGAATGCTTGTGGAAGCTAAATTATTGAAAATCAGGCTGTATTTCCTATTCCGATAATGGAATTTTATTTTTACTGTGCCAACCAGTATTTACGCAACAACCACTCGGCCACAGCTATGGCCAGTAGCAGGAAGAAGTACCATTTCCAATCCACAAGGGGCACCGTTTGTGTATTGGTTTGTATCATAGGTTTTATGTTCTGGTTATGGGTTATACTGTCGTATAGTGATGCTACCTGCGCTGCAGGTACGAGGCTGCCATCATATTTTTTGGCTAACCCATAGAGTAACGGATAATCAGCGCCGGTTTCCATCAGTTCCAGTGGCACACTTTCCACTACAAAACTGCCGTTTGCAGTGTATGGTTTGCCATTGTACACAGTGTGTGCAGCATAGGTATAGGTACCGCCTGCCCACACACCGGCGTTTAGGTGGTAGGCTGTGCCATTGCGTTCCAGTGCAAAGTTGTGTTTATTGCCTGCACTGTCCGTAATAGTTATTTGCGCTTCAGGTGTGTTCACCTGTTCGTTATTTGCGTTCAGCAAAGTAGCATTTAGCATCACTGGTTCTTCATCGCGCCACACATATTTGGGTAGGCTTACAGAAAACGGTTTGTCATTGGTATTAGCAGCCAGAAAGGCTACCGTTTGCCTGATGCATTCATCCACCACACTATGGTTGCCAAAGTTCTTATATTCGTACAAGCGCCAGCGCCATATGCCATTCCCTGTAAGCAACGCAGCAGCGGGCACCCCTTGTTGCAATAACCAAATGGGTGAGTTAGTACTTTGTTTATCAGTAAATAAAATTCCGGCACTAGGTCCTGCCTGCACTACGCCCAAAGGCGCTGATAAAGGTGGCATTTTGTCTAGCACGGCCTGCGTGTTTTGCGGTAATGTAAATAAGTTGAAAGTTGTATTGTAGTTGGCCAGTACATCGTGCTGGGCATTCATGTTCATATTTACGTTCAGCTGCCTCTGTAGTTGGGTTATTGCAGGCCCATCGCTGTGTGGCCCTAGTATATACCAAACGGGCTTTCCGGCAGCACGTATCTCTTCGGCTACTTTGGTACCCGCCATGGGCAACTGGTGTAGTATTACAACCTGGTAGTCGCTTAGCGAAGTTGGGAAATTATCAATGGTTCGTACGGTTACCTTGTACGTTTCCAGGCCACTCAATGCTTCTTTTATTGCATTCACATCAGGATGAGGAGCTGCACTGGCTATGAGTATATTTTTCTTTTCTTCTACAACATCTATAAAAATATCGCGGCGATTATTGGTTATATTCTTTTCTCCTGCGGCATATGGTGCACTTATTATATAATGGTGTACTCCAGGCTTAGTGGCCTTAACTGTAAAAGAAACAGAACGGTCATAACGGTCTGTGGTTATACTAATAGATGCCGATGCTACATTGGTGTTGCCATCAAGCAATTGTATGCCGTTACTGTATCCGTTACATTGTGTTGCCACAATATCGCACCTGATCTCAAATTGGCTGTTAAGTGTTACTTCTTTATTGGCATATACCTGTGCTACGCGCAGATCTTTTTGTGCAGCGCTATCGCCAATGGCAACTGTATAAAGCGGGCTGTGCAAGGCCAATGGCTGGTACAGCGGATTCATCCCTTGGTTAAACCGTCCATCAGTTGCCAATATAACAGCCCCCAGGTTTTGCCGCCCAAAGAAATCTTGCACACGTGTAAGTGCTGCGGATATGTCAGTAGCTGTTTGGTGGTATTGAAAAAGACTGTCTGTCTGCACGGCACTCCCAAATCCCCATTGTACTACTTTATATTTTTCGCCAAGTTGTTGTATAAGTTGTCTTGCGTTTTTCCCATAGGTACCAGAGTCTGCTCCTAATGCTGGGATTATAGATCTTGAGTTATCCTGCAGGAATACGATAACGGGTTTCTGTGTTTCGTTGCGTGTTATGGTAAAAACTGGTGCCAATACCAGCAATAACGTAAGGAATATTACCAGGCTGCGCAGTAGCGCAGTAAGCCACGGGTAGGGTACCGCCCGTTTCTTATCTGTATTATAAACCCAGTAACCTGCTCCACCCGATAGTACAAAGGCTAAGAGCCAAAAAATAAAATGCATCGACAGCAAGCTAAAGAAAAATTAAGTAAAACAGATAAAATGGGGAAATGTGATATTGGCGTGGTTTTTTAGGTATCTTTAACAGACTCATTTTTACACACTAAAATCTACACATATGAAGCGCATTTTCGCACTAGTATTGCCCATGTTGCTGCTTTTGTCTTTTAATTCAATAGCAAAAAAAGGACGTACTCCACTAATGGCAACACATTTTGAAAGCCATAAATACCCGTTCGAGCTGCTTAAAGGCCAGAATTATGAAGGGTATGTTGTGTATAGAAAAGACACGGTACGTGGGCTGCTGCGTTTTAAAATGGGAGCTGTATGGATAGAAAATGGAATGTTTAATGCTGCCGGTAAGTATAAAATTAACGATAGGCACTTGCACGCTATAACAATAAGCAATAGGGAAGGCACCATCATTAAGCTTGTTAAGTTTAAAAATTTCAATAATAAATTCTATAGGCTTGTACACGAGGGCAAAATGACTATGTACGACCGTCACTTTGTATTCAGCAAAGAACCTAGGGAAGTAGATATAGAAAATATGGTAGTAACCTACGACGGTAACGTTAAGGAACTGAATGAAAAATGGGTACTTGGTGCAAAAAAGAAACTGGTCGATGAGATCAACCAGGTTTATGGCACCAACATATCTCCTAAAGACTATAGCCACGATGAGTTGGTTAAGTATGCTATGGATTTGCAGTAATCACAGATAAATAGCCATAATATTTCATTTCGAAGCCCCTGCCTGTGCAGGGGCTTTATCATGTTTTGGAATTGACTATCTTCATTGCTTTAATTATTTGCGCTGTTCCCGGCAACAGCAATTAAAGTGTATTGTAAAATGCGGATGCATGAAGTAAGTACGGCTGCCGATAAAAAGGCATTTTTAGACATGGCCGTTGGTTTATACAAAGGTGATCCAAATTATATCCGCCCGCTAGATAAGGATATTGAAGAGGTATTTGATCCGGAGAAAAATAAGTTCTTAAAAAAGGGAGCCTGCATCCGCTGGATATTGTTTGACGACAACAATAAGCCAATAGGTCGTATTGCTGCCTTTGTAAATAAGCAATATAAAGAGGAGCAACCAACTGGTGGAATCGGTTTTTTTGAGTGCATCAACGATCGGGAGGCAGCGCATTTTATGTTCGGTTATTGTAAAGATTGGCTGCAGCAACGTGGTATGGAGGCAATGGATGGTCCTATAAACTTCGGCGAACGCGATAAATGGTGGGGACTTGTAGTAGAAGGATTTGCAGAGCCACTTTATGGCATGAACTACAATCCGCCTTATTATAAAGACTTGTTTGAGTCTTACGGTTTCCAGGTGTTTTTTAACCAGGTTTGCTTTGCCGCGCCGCTCAATCATCATTTTTCTGATAAGTACTATACCCGTCACAAGAAGTTGGCGGAAGACGGTAATTACAAGGCAGTTCATATTAAGAAAGACCAGCTGCCACGGTTCGCAAAAGACTTTGCTGCTATTTATAATAAAGCATGGGCAAGTCATGGCGGGGGTAAAACGCTGGATGAACGCCAGGTAGTAAAAATGTTTGAGACCATGAAGCCGGTGATGGATGAACGAATAGTCTGGTTTACCTATTATAAAGACGAACCAATAGCTTTTTGGGTAAATCTGCCAGATCTGAACCAGTTCTTCAAATATATGAATGGCAAATTTGGGTTGCTGCAAAAACTGAAATTCTTATATCTGCAGCGCTTTGGTAAGTGCGATAGGATAGTAGGTATCGTATTTGGTATTATACCTGAATACCAGGGCAAGGGAGTAGATGCATTCATGATCATGGAAGCCGCAAAAGTCATACAGAATGAGCTTAGCTATACCCAGTTCGAAATGCAGTGGATTGGAGATTTTAATCCTAAGATGATAAATGTGGCAGAAACACTGGATCCTGTACGCAGCCGTATTTTAAGCACCTATCGCTATTTGTTTGACAGGACCAAAGAATTCAAACGGCATAGGGTATTGTAGCATTTTAAGCTTGCATCCAACCCCATAATTTTACGCACTCCACAGCTTCCTTCACATCATGCACCCGCAATATGTTTGCACCCTGCTGCAAGGCTATCATATGCAGTGCTGTGGTCCCATTGAGTGCATTGGCTGGCGATACTTTCAGTGGCTTGCAGACTATAGATTTCCGCGATATACCTGCTAGTATCGGCCGGCCCAATATGCGTAAAGTGTGCAGGCTTCTGAGCAATTGAAAATTATGCGCTGTTGTTTTTCCAAATCCAAAGCCGGGGTCTATGATCACATCTTGTATCCCATGTGCTTTGCAGTTATCGCATATGTTGTTCAGGTAGTTTTGTACCTCTATCACAGCATCAGTATATTGTGGGTTTTGCTGCATGGTTTCTGGCGTTCCCTGCATGTGCATGGCTATATATGGTACGTGTAGCTCGGCTACAGTTTTCAGCATTTCAGCATCAATATCCCCACTGCTCACATCGTTTATAATTGCTGCGCCAGCATCAACGGCCTCGCGGGCCACCTGGGCATGGTAGGTATCAACCGATAGCCAGGTATCCGGAAAGTGTTTGTGAATGGTCTCCACAACTTGAATCACCCGCAGCAATTCTTCTTCAACTTCAATTATTGCAGAGCCAGGCTTCGTGCTTGCCCCGCCTATATCCAGTATTTTGGCCCCTTCGCCTATCATCTTTTCGGCATTCCTCAGCAGAGCATCCATATCACTGTCCTGCCCTTTATTGTAAAAACTATCGGGGGTCGCATTTAATATACCCATCACCACCGGGGTCGAAAGGTCTAAAAGCTGTCCTTTACTCTGCAAAAGAGTAGGTACTGTAAACAATTGATGCAACATATTAATGTGTTCTGGAAAATCAAAACTACGCTAACAAAAAATCTAATCATAAATTTACGTTTGTAAACAAGATCAACAGAATGCCGGATACATTATCACAATACCGTGGAGTAGTAAACCAATGCAAGGAATTATATGTAAAAAAAGCGCAAGACTATGGTACATCATGGCGCGTATTACGGCCGGTTTCTATAGTCGATCAGCTATATATAAAAGCATGGCGCATTAGGCAGATACAGGAGTCCGGCAACCAAAAAATAGCCGACAGTATCGAAAGTGAGTTCATTGGCATCGTAAACTACGGCATAATTGCCTTGATACAGGCTGCTCTGCCTGCCGATGCTGAGATAGAACTCAGTGGTGCAGAAGCTAAAGCTCTATACGAAACCTATGCATTAGAGATAGAAAACCTGATGCTGCAAAAAAACCATGACTATGGTGAGGCATGGCGCGCTATGTCACAGCAATCGTTTGTCGATCTCATACTGGTAAAACTGCTGCGCATCAGGCAGATACTCGCAAACGATGGCAAAACAATAGTATCAGAAGGCATGGACGCCAATTTTATAGATATTGTTAATTATGCAATTTTCGCCCTCATCAAAATGCACGAATAATAATCGCTTATCATTATTTTTACCTTACTAACAATAACTGTACAACCTTTCTCTGATTATGAAGTATTTTATCTGGTTCCTTAGGATCGTAGTTGGGGTCTTATTTATCTTCTCTGGCCTTGTAAAGGCTAACGACCCGCTTGGACTCACCTACAAGATGGATGAGATCTTTGATATCTGGCACATGTCCTTCATGGCGCCATATACACTCTATTTTTCTATTGCAATGATAGCTTTCGAGATCATTGCCGGTGTAGCGCTGCTTATTGGCTATGCATTTAGGCTATTGTCTTTCTTACTGTTATTGCTCAACCTGTTTTATACTTTTCTCACTGCTTACGCCCTATTCTCAGGCAATATAAAGGAGTGTGGTTGCTTCGGCGATTGCTTCAAAATAAGCAACGAGGCTACGTTTGGTAAAGATGTTGTACTGCTTATTATGTCAGTAATATTGTTTGCCTATCGTTCCCGTGTGGCACCGTTGTTCAGCAGGTATGTTACTACCGCTTTAATGATACTTACCGTATTCTTTAGCTTTTTCATTCAATGGTATATGCTGGAGCATTTGCCATTCTACGATTGCCTGGCTTACAAACCTGGTAACAACTTGTTTGAAAAAATGCAACCTGCGCCAGATGCCACGCCAGACGTTTACGAAACCACATTCATTTATGAGAAGGGTGGTGTAAAAAAAGAATTTAATAGTACCAACTATCCATGGCAGGACAGTACCTGGAAGTTTGTGGACAAAAAAGATAAACTGATAAAAGCAGGTACAGGCCAGCCCGCCATTCCACACGATTTTGCAATCCTCGACTCCGATCAGAAAGATCATACTGAAGAGATACTCAAAACAAAAGGCTACCAGTGCTTCTTCTTCCTGCGTCGTACAGAAGACGCCCGTACCGATAATATGGAAACACTGAGAGGTCTTATCGCCCAGGCTAAACAGGCGCACATACCATTCTACTTCTTATGCTCTACTGACTATGAGAGTGGCAAAGCATTTGCCAGCAAATGGGGGCTTGATATACCTCCATATATTATGGACGTAACCATCAGCAAAACTGTGATGAGGTCCAACCCCGGCCTAATGTTGTTGAAAGACGGTACAGTAGTGCATAAATGGAGTTATCGCGACTATCCTAAAACATTGCCGGTAGCGCAATAATGGTTACTTACCTGGCAAAACGTATAAGATATAGCCTGCTGGTATTGCTGGGTGTGGTTACTGTGGTTTTCTTTCTGTTCAATGTGTTGCCTGCCGATCCGGTACGGCTCACCATGGGGCAGCGCACTGATTTTAAGACTGCCCAAAACATACAGCACGATCTGGGATTGGATAAGCCTTTATGGACCAGGTACGCCCTCTTCCTCAACGATCTGTCGCCAATTGCCGTGCACGAGCGTAGCGATGCTGCAAAGCAGATGTATGGTTATATTCAATTGTTTCCTGTTTCAGGTAAATATGCGCTTACCCTGCAATGGCCTTACCTGGGCCGCTCTTACAGAACCCGCCGGGAGGTGACAAGTGTATTAGGCGAGGCGCTGCCCGGCACTATGCTGCTGGCGCTGGCCGCCATGGTGTTTGCTACAATAGCAGGTATAGCCCTGGGTATTGTAGCTGCACTCAATAAAGGTAAAATAGCCGATACCATTGCCCTTACAGCAAGTGTGGTAGGTATATCAATGCCCTCTTTTTTTGCAGGCTTGCTCATTGCCTATATTTTCGGGTACCTGTTGCATAGTGTTACAGGGTTAAACATGACCGGTAGCCTCTGGGACTACGATGCTTTTACGGGGCGCCACTTGGCCGTCCGAAACATGATACTACCTGCTTTGGCGCTCGGCATACGGCCGCTTGCCATTATCACCCAGCTTACACGCAGCGCCTTGCTCGATGTCTTGCAGCAAGACTACATACGCACTGCCTATGCTAAAGGTCTGCCCAAGTACAAAGTGGTATTGCGGCATGCGCTGCCCAATGCCCTAAATCCCGTGATAACTGCGGTTACCGGGTGGCTGGCAGAGTTGCTGGCTGGCGCTTTTTTCATTGAGTATATTTTTGGTTGGAAGGGCATTGGCAAGATCACTGTAGATGCATTGGATAAGTTTGATTTCCCCTTAGTGATGGGGGCAGTATTACTTACTGCTTTTATATTTATAGTCATAAACCTGCTTACAGATATGCTCTATGGTATGCTCGATCCTCGGGTACGCCTGTATTAGCGGTTCAATAACACAATAAAAGTAAGCGCGATAATAATAATGTATCTATTTTTGCAATTCTGAAATTTTTATGAAAGTAACCGAACAATTAGCTAACGCTACAGATACAATTATATCGCTCGAAATACTACCGCCTACAAAAGGTAAAAGCATAGAGTCTATATATCAGGGCCTGGATCCATTAATGGAGTTCAAACCTTCTTTTGTGAATGTAACGTATCATCGTGCAGAACAGATATACAAAAAGCGTGAAGATGGCAATTTTGAACGGGTAGAGATACGCAAGCGTCCGGGCACTGTGGGCATTTGCGCGGCTATTATGAACAAGTATAAGGTAGAGGCTATACCACACCTTATATGTGGAGGCTTTACCAAAGAAGAGACAGAGAATGCCCTTATTGATCTGCACTTCCTGGGTGTAAACAATGTACTTGCCTTAAGAGGTGATGCAGCGTCAAACGAAAAGTTCTTCAGCGCTCATCCTCATGGCCACCGTTATGCTGAAGATCTGGTAAAACAGATCATTAGCCTCAACAAAGGCAAGTACATGGAAGACGATATTATAGACGGTGTAAAGACCAACTTTTGCATAGGTGTTGCTGGTTATCCCGAAAAACATTTTGAGGCGCCCAACCTGGATACCGATATTGAATATCTGAAACGTAAAATAGAGTTTGGTGCAGACTATGTCACCACACAGATGTTCTTCAATAACGATCATTTTTATAACTACGTTCAACGCTGTAAAGAGCATGGCATGAATGCACCCATTATACCGGGCCTGAAGCCGCTTACGGGTAAACGCCAGCTCAATGTGATACCAAGCATCTTTAATGTAGAAGTACCCGTAGAGCTATACAAAGCGATAATGGACGCTAAAACAGAAGCAGATAGCGACCAGGTAGGTACAGAGTGGCTCCTGTACCAGTGCCGCGAATTACTCAAAAACAAAGTGCCGATGCTGCACTTTTATACTTTGGGCAAACCAAAGGTGATCTATAATGTATTAAAGCAGTTATTATAGAAAGATAACATGCTGTTTTAGCAATAGCTATTACGCATGCAAACGGTGGCTACCAATGTTCCAGTTTTATAGTGTTCGCTTTATCATTTCCTATCATCAGGAAATAGAAGCCTGCTGCAAGATTATCACCGGGAACGATGATGGTCCCATTGTTGCTGTGGCCTTGCCATAGCATCTTACCTCTTGCATCAATAATTGCGAGGCTCGTATTAGGGGCAACGTTTTGCACCTGCCATGTTCCTTTCGATGGGTTGGGAAATACCTTTACATTATTTACAGCCAGTTGTGCTACCGACAAGTATCTTAAGGTAGTGTCTTGCCTCGCCGCCGCCAACAGTTTACATATCGTCCACGCATTGGGGTTCAGGTACACTGTAGCCATGGTCGGCGCCCAGTTGAAGGTATATACTTGTGTATCGGCATTGTTGTATATTTTCACTGTCGTATCTGCAGTAGTGGAGTGTAGCTGTAATTCCAGTGGGGTGCTGAAAGTAGTATCATAACTGGAGCAGGAGCGCGCCTGCACTAGTTTTACTATAACGGTAGAACCATACTGGTCCCACGTCATTCTATATTCCGGGTAGCCTTTACCATAAACCCATTCATGGAAAAAAGTATCTAGGCTGAAGCCATAAACATTCTCCATGGCAGCTTTCAGGTCGGCAGTTTTCGCATTGCCAAGGCCGAAGGCAGACTGGTAGTTCCTCAGCCCCTGGAAAAAAAGACTATCTGTTGGCGCAAGATAACGCAGCATAGTTACAACACCCTGCCCTTTTGCATATACTGTAATAGGGTCAAACAAGGTATTGGGGCCCGATGTGTCTGTTACATATAGCTCACCACAAGCTTTGTTGAGTGCCTGGGTAAGGTAGGTTTTTCTATGTGCCAGCCCAGCCGCTGCGCCCCAAAAGTGTGTAAGGAACATTTGTTCTGAAAATGTCGCAAATCCCTCGCTCAGCCACACGTCACCCCAGTCGGCATATGATACATGGTCGCCAAACCACTGGTGGCATAGTTCATGGGCTATAATGTAAGTATTGGGCACACCTATGGTCGTCATGGTCTGGTGTTCCATACCGCCCGGTAGCGTTGTATAGCATACTCCATATTTTTCTTTCCAGAAGGGGTAACGTCCAAAGAGCGAACCATAGTAATTGATGATCTGGTCTAGGCTGTCGAAATTGGATTTATAAGCCGGGTAAAAAGTTGTTGTGTCCAAAAAGAAATTCTGTATCAGCATAGAGTCTGTGCTGCCGGTGAAGTGCATGTAGTGTTTGTCTTGTACATACGGCGCTACAGCCATAGATATAAGATAGTAGGTAATGGCATAGTGTGTTTGCCAGTGAAAGGTTGCATACCCGGGGGCAGATGTGGTATCCACACTCAGCAGCACACCATTGCTGCCATCCTGCTCGCCGCGGGGTACGGTCACATACATATCCACAGAATCTATCTTGTCGTTTATGTCCTGCTTGGTAGGCCACCAGTTAAGCGCTACCCACGGGTCGCTCACGGTAAACAGCATTTTTGATCCGTGCGATGAAGTATCCTGTGTAACACCATTAAAGAACTGGACACCGCTTGACAATGGTGTGCCATGATAATATACTTCTGCGGTGAACAATGTTCCGGAGGAAAGTGACACCGGTAGCGTAATGGTCCTCACCTGCCCTGCTGTGGTAACTACGGGCAAAACCATGCCATTTACTTTTGCTGAGTCTATGTGCATGCACGTGTCCAGTTCAAAAACATAACTGCTCAAGGAAGGAACTACCACCTGCGCAGTAGTAGCCACATCACCTATGATGTATGTGGAACTATCAGTAACATGCATGTGAAACACAATATGCTTCATATCATAATTCTCCTCGCTCGGATCAGATGTTGTAGTACGTGCTTGTGCCCCACGTACATCTCCATACTTGCAGAAGCTACCCGCCTGCGCACCCACAGAAAAGACTAATAATAAAACACATAAAAACACTTTCCTGTAGCTCATCTTTTGATGTTTTTATTTTAGGTATATACAAGGTATCGCAGCCTGCAGTATATCGATCAATGAAAGCAAGTTAATATAAAAACAAGGGTGTTCAAATTTTTGGGAAGAAGGTCTATTTTAAAGAGGTCTTATAGATATCCATTTTTGGACTTTGTGTATTTCTATTTGTTGAAAAGCGCGTGAAGGGAAAATGCTGGAATGAGAAATGACAGCAGTGCAATTACGCCCCAAAAGTTTCGCATCTGCGTTGATTTTTTATCGAATTGTTCAATTATAGAATTGACTCTGGCTACTGAATAGTATTTAAAAAATACGAAACAGAAGATTAAAAACAGGGACACAAGGTATAATGAGAAATTAGTTCCGGCTAGTAATATTAAATCAAAGCCGGATACTTTTTTCAAAATACCTATACATAGAAAGAAAAGAAGCACCTGGCACGTATAAGTGAAAAAGCCTGCCCTTAACCCTTAAATAAGAGGTGTCTTTTTTAAAACCAGAATAAACCATATAGGCACTTGCCAATATATTGCCGTAGTACATTGTTTAAATTAATAGGGTGCGTTAAAATTATTAATGTGCGTGTTTAATCCTCGTTCACATACACCCTTTTCACTCTTTGCGAGATGCCGGTCATGATTTCGTAAGGGATAGTACCGGCCCATTCTGCAAGCTGGTTCACAGTGAGTTCTGGGCTAAATACAATTACATCGTCACCCTCTGCCGCTTCAGGTATGTGTGTTATATCTACCATGCACATGTCCATACACACTACGCCTGCTACTTTGGCTGGCTTGCCATGTATTAGTACATGTGCTTTGCCATTGCCCAATGCTCTATGGTAGCCATCGGCATACCCTATGCTGATGGTGGCTATGCGCATGGGTTGTTCTGCCATCGCTCTGCGGCCATAACCTATAGTGTCGCCGATAGGTATTTCTTTTATCTGTGCTATTGTAGTTTTTAGGGTACTTATCTGTTTCAGTTTATCCTGTAGTGTGCCGCTTGCTTCTATACCGTATAGTCCTAACCCAAGTCGTACCATATCAAAATGCAGTTCCGGATGGCGTGCTATACCAGATGAATTGCAAAGGTGCCGCAAAGGTTTGTGTGGTAATGTATGCATGATACGCTCACTCATTTCCGTGAAGAGTTCGGCTTGGTACAATGTAAATTCATCTTGTTCAGCTTCATCGCTTACTGCAAGGTGGCTGAAGATACTGGCTACATGCAAGGTGTTGTTCTTGCGTAGTATGTCGGTTAGTTTATCCAGGTCGCTAGGTACAAAGCCCAGACGGTGCATGCCTGTATCCAGCTTTATATGTACAGGGTAGTTAGTTACAGATAGCATATCTGCAATGCCTGTAAAAAGGTCCAATGTCCTGAAGTTGTATAGTTCCGGTTCCAGCTTCCAGGCTATCATTCGGTCAAACGATGTTTCGTCCGGGCTCATTACCATTATAGGCAAGGTGATACCAGCCTTGCGCAGCGCTATACCTTCATCAGTATAAGCAACCGCCAGGTACCCCACACCTGAGTACTGCAACAGGCTGGCTATCTCGTAGCTGCCGCTTCCATAGGCGAAGGCTTTCACCATGGCCATGATCTTTACCCCTGGTGCCAGTATGCTCCTGAAAACGTTCCGGTTATGCGTCATGGCGCTCAGGTTAATGGAAAGTACTGTCTGGTGCACCTTCTGTTCCAGTAGCATCCCTATTTTTTCAAAGGCAAAAGCACGGGCCCCTTTCAGCAATATTGCTTCATGGTCAAAGGTGATAAGGTGAAATTTCTTTAGGAAATCTTCTGTGGATTTGAAGAATATGCTGCGTAGCTTTTTATGCTTCCTGAAGGTTGCTTTGTTTTTATACAAAGCTGGGCCAATACCAATAAAACGTTGCACATTGCGTCTGTTCAGCAAAGCGGCAACTTCTTCATACAGGTCTGCATCAGGCCTTCCGGCCTGCAGCATGTCAGATAGTATTACGGTATGGTGCTGGTGTTGTTTTTGTTGCTCTAGGTAGTCTATAGCTATGTGTAGCGATGTAAGGTCTGAGTTGTAAGTATCATCAATAATGGTACTGTCGTTTATGCCGTGGCGTAGCTCCAGCCGCATAGATACGGGTTGCAATAAAGGCATGCGTTCATGTACTAGTTCCTGGGGCATGTTCATGGCTAGCAGTACACACCAGCAGTTTACCGCATTTTCTATCGATGCGGTATCTGTAAACGGTATTGAGATCGAGATATTCTCTTTTTTGTAAACTGCATGTATCACAGCAGTTCCGTGTGTTTTTACTATCTCTTTTATAGTAAGGTCTGCCTCATGTTTTGCAGACCATGTAAATAAGGTGAGCCCCGTTCTGTCATTACTGTTTACCTGGCGGGCGTATTGTCCTATACACTCATTCAGTTCCAGGTAATCCTTACAATAAATAAGCTGGCGTACATGCCTGAACAGCACCAGTTTCTCATTTATCTTCTGGCGTATATTCATAAACCCTTCACTATGTGCTTCACCAATATTAGTAAATACACCTATTGTAGGACGTATGATTTGCTCCAGCTTTTCCATTTCACCGGGTTGCGAAATACCGGCTTCAAATATGGCTACTTCAGTTTGTTCATCCAGCAGCCATACAGATAGTGGAACGCCCACTTGCGAATTATAGCTTTTAGGACTGCGTAGGGTAGTATATGTATTGGTAAGTAATTGGTACAGCCACTCCTTCACCATTGTTTTACCGTTGCTGCCGGTAATGCCTATTACTGGTATATCAAAACGTTTGCGGTACGTAGCTACTATTTGTTGCAGTGCTGTAAGTGTATCCTTTACGGTTATGACATTTACATCCGTATGTTCTGTATTTATAGCCTCCGAAACCAGGAAATTGCGTACCCCGGCTGCATATGCGTCAGCAATAAAATCGTGACCATTTCTCAGCTTCGTTTTCAGAGCTATGAAGAGGGAATTTGCCGGATCATTTATTTTACGGCTATCCGTCAGCAAGTGTTCGATCCCGGTGGTCCCATCGCCCGAAAGCGTACCGTGGCACCACGCCGTCATCTCTTCAATCGTCACCTTGTGTGCTGCGGCCATTATTCAATCGTATAGGAAATCAAAATTACTTTTTTACTCCGTTATTTGGTATTGCAGGCATAAGTTGTGGTTTCTTATGTTCTTCACCTGGTGGGGCAACATATATTTCCTCACTGTCACCCTGGTAAAATTCATACAGGTTTCTGAACATGTTTTTGAATACATAGGTCTGTATGATCATTGTATCCTTAAAATTGTTGGCTACAGCTATCATACGGTCTGCATCAAATTTGTTACTATCCACATTTGGGTCTTCAACAGTAAAGTTCTTGCTTCTCCTGTTTAGCGGCAGCCAGTATATATCAACATGTTGGTGTTGTCCTTTTGTGCCGGTAATGTCCATAATAGCGCGCTTGGGCAATACTCCCAGCATACTATCTACATCCTTTACGTGTACAAGGTGGCCTTCGCAGCTTACGTTCTGGAAATATTTTGTATATACCTGCGCTCTGCGTTCATTCAGTTTTTTGTCTTGTATAATATCAGCAGAGCCGGTTACTGCAATTTTTCCTGCATTTTGTGTCAGCACAAAAGAGTTCAGTGGGTGTCGGGGATATTCTACCGAAATGCGTTGCACCTGTTCGGGCGCCAGCTGAAAAATGGTCCTGTCACGCCAGTCCTCAAGTTCATAGGTGTAGTTTGGTGTTATATAACCCTCGAAGCCTTTTTCGTTTACTACATAGGGTTGTTTTGCGCCTTCCATTAGCATATAGCTACCTTTCATATCATTGGTCTCACCGCCTACATAAAACACGCGCATCTTATTCCCATTGCGGTCGTATAGCTCTACTTTAATACTGCTGCCTGCCATGTTAGATATCACATTGTTATACTTGCTTTGAACTACAGGATACAGTGCTTCCTGTTGATAAATGGTCCGCAGTACCATGTTCACCGTGCTCTTAAGCGCTTTATATTGTTTATTTACTATCCATCCGCTATCAGTACGTTCTGCCAGTATCGTGTGTCCGTTTGGTCCGGCAATGAATATTTTCCCAACAGAAGCCGTATCCTTTATGGTGAAATCGGCTTCATTAGTGGTATATAAACCTTGCTTGTTGCTGAATATAAAGTAATATGTGCCAAAGCCAAGTAGCACAAGTAATATTATATATACTAAAGTTTTACGCATCAGGTAACTCTGTTGATTTGAAAGTTGTGTGTCAAAGTAGCTTATTGCTTCTTTTCATACCGTCTCTTTCTGAAGAATAAATAACAAGACGCGAAAACCAATACAATACCTATGGGGATGATTATATTAATTATTTGCCACTTTGTTTTTTCTTCATTCACACGCTTTATGTCCAGCAATCGTATGGTCAAGTCCTTAGATCTTGCTTCAATAAGGCCAGAGCGGTCTGTGAGATACTCAAGACAGTTGAGTATAAAGCTCTTGTTCGAAAAGTTATCCTTTGTATAATCCCAGTATCCCATTTCCATTGGGCCACGGTCCTGGTAAAAACCATTTTCCATTATGCTCCCCGTCGCAAATATCATACTGGTGGTAGTATCTGCCATGGTTTTATAGGGTTGGTGTATAGAATCTAGCGCGTGTATAGCTGCATGTGTTATATGGTTTTTGAACACCGACCGGAACTTGCCCTCTGCAAGTACGGCTACCGGCTGGTATGGCTTGTTAAATAGCTCCGGTGGCATTGGGTACTTCACCATTCCCAGGCTTATGCGCACCGGGTTCATTGCTTTGCGGCTATATTTAGACGACTGCAGTAAAACTGTTTTTTTAATTTCAGGATCACTGGTGGTATCTATACTATTAGGGAATTTAGTCAGCAATGCGGGCATATTCTTTACAATAGGGTGTTCAGAGCTCGGCAGTATAATCGGGAAGTATATCCATTTCCTCGGCTGTATATCGGGTTGGCCTTGGTTATTGCTGCCTACTATCATAGGTATAGGTACGGCATCGTAGTCCTCTATAAGATCTGTGTTAATGCGTACGCCATATTTAAAGAATAGGTCATCCAGGTTCAGGCCGTAATCCTGGCTTATAAACTGTGGAGCTGTCCGCAGGCTGTCCATTGGGGTGTACAGCATGTTCATCAGCCATAATATATGTCCCCCACGCATCACATACTGATCCAGTCGCATTTTTTCTGCGTCTGTAAATGGCATGGTAGGGCGGTTGATGATAATGGCATCATAGGATGAATAGAGGTACAATATATGAGAAAGGTCCACCGTATCCAGGTGATAGTTCTGTGGAATGGTGTTCAGTCCATCATAGGTATCCCAACCCAAGGCCTCGTTATTACCTAATATGTAGGCAACTCGTGGCTTATCAGGCATATGCAGCTGGTGCAATGCACTGGCAAAATTATACTCCAGCATGGTTTCAGAGTAGGTAAATACCTCAGCCTGGCTCATACCACTGTGGCTTTCCAGCAGTCTTACCGCTTTTTCTTTACCATTATATTGTACCAATGCATAGGGTAGTATCTCTTTCTCTGCATATCCTTCGTCACCACCTTGTATCTTCAGGCTCACCGGGAATACTCCTTTCTCGGCAAGTTTATTATACATATCCTGTTTTTCCTTACCGCTCAAACCTTCTACAGGGTTTACAAAACGGAAAACAACGTGTGGGCCTGCTATATCTCTGAAAGATTGTAACCTTTCTCTTGTGGCCTCTGCCAGCCGCTGGAAGCCTGCGGGAAACTTACCTGTAAGATAAACATCTACCACGGCAACATCTTTCATGTTGACCAGCATTTTTTGAGTGGCATTGCTCAGCGTGAAGCGTTTTTCACGCGTCATGTCTAACCCGGTATGGAAGCGGGCAGCCAATATATTAAGTAACAGCAGTATGCCTGCCATAATAGCCAGGCGTATTGCCGCCTGCCGCTGTTGTTGCTTTCTTTTTTTAGATGTGGTTGCCATAGTCAATAACTCAATCCTGCCGGGCTGTATCCCAGGTGCGGCGGTTCAGCGAAAGGCGCGTCAGAGAGATGAACAATATTATTACTGATAAAAAATAAATAACATCACGGCTGTCAACTATACCCCTGCTTATAGATGTGTAATGGAATGACATGCCCACCATGCTCAGGTAATAGTCTATACCTTCTGTAAAAGCCGGCAGTTGGCTCAGGGCTTCAAATCCGCTATACAGTAGCCAGCTGGCAAATAAGGAGGCCAAAAAGCCTACTATCTGGTTGCTGGTAAGGGAAGAGCAGAATATACCCACAGCGCTAAAAGTAGCAGCCAGGAAAAATAATCCTATATATGATCCTAAAATGCCACCCGTATCTAGGGTGCCGGGGGTAAGGGCCAGGTTGCTTATGGTATATACGTATAGGAATGTAGGTATAAGGGCAAAAACAATAAGCATTAATGAGGCAAAGTACTTACCTAATATGATGTCCATATCAGTTAGTGGCTTTGTTGATAGCCATTCTACAGTGCCGCCTCTGAACTCGTCTGCAAAAGAACGCATGGTTATGGCAGGAATAAGCAATAGCAGCAGCCATGGCGCTATACTGAAGAATTTCTCCATACTGGCGTAACCATAGTCAATGATGCTATACTCGGGTATGATCCACAAGAATAATCCGCATGCCACTAGGAACACCAGTATGGCAACGTAACCCACTATTGAACTGAAAAAGGAATTGATCTCTTTTATGAAAATACTGCGCATGTATCGCTCTGTCTTTCGGAAAGTGGCAAATATAATAAAAGCATTGCGCTTTCAGACACCAATAAAAGTGTTAAACCTTTTATTAGCACTATATGATATGCAAGAACTTATAGCTGCAAACTATTATTTTTTCAGGATATTTGTCGCTGTGAAGAAGGTGAAGAAATATTATTATAATACAGATACCCACAAGTTCGAAAAGCTGGTGGTATCGCTGCGTATAAAAATTTTCCGTGTTTTAGGGTTTGTTTCTGCTTCCTTTGTTACGGCCCTCATCATTGTTTCCATTGCTTTTCGCTTTCTCGATTCACCGCGTGAAAAGCAAATGTCGGGTGATGTAAATAACCTCCGCGAGCAATATGAACAATTACAGAATCAGGTCAATAACTTGAATGAGTCGATAGGCGAGCTCGAAGATCGCGACAATAATATATACCGTACCATTTTTGAAGCTGCACCCTTACCGGATAGCATACGTTACGGAAAAAAGTATAGCAACGTCGATCCTCATCAGTTCGAATACCTGTCGGCTGAGGATATGCTGGACCAGGTAAAACTGAATCTGAAATCCCTGCACAATCGGATACACGTGCAGCGCCGCTCGTTCGATACCCTGGAGCAGATGGTAAAGATGAAGGAAACCATGTTAAAATCCATCCCTGCCATCCAGCCAATATCAGATAAAACATTGAGCCACCTGGCATCAGGCTTTGGCTATCGCATAGATCCCATATACAAGACCCTCAAAATGCATACTGGCCTCGACTTTGCGGCGCCCTTGGGCACTCCCATATACGCCACAGGCAACGGTGTGGTTAGCGAGGCCTCGTTCGATCCTGGCGGTTATGGCAATCATGTGGTTATAGATCACGGCTATGGTTACGAAACCTTGTATGGCCATATGATACGGATAAAGACCCGCGTAGGTCAGCATGTAAAGCGTGGAGAGGTAATAGGGTGGGTAGGCAGTACCGGCAAAAGTACTGGCCCTCATTGCCACTACGAGGTAATAAAGAATGGAGATAAGATCGATCCCATCCACTTCTTCTTCAACGATCTTAGTCCTACAGATTACGAGCGCATAGTCCGCATTGCTGCATCTGGCAACCAGTCGTTCGACTAATCAATATCAGTAATCTTCGACTATTCAACTATTTATTTTAAGTATTATTCATCAGTGCGGAATAATACTTATTTATTTTTGGCACAGTTTTTTCTTACTATATTCTATATCCTCCTACTTAAAAGCATCTGCAAAAACTAAATTATGAAAATAACAAGAATAGCCATTCTACTGGCCTTGGTGTTCTGCGTGTCACCCAAAATTTATGCGCAGCTAAGTATTGGTATCAGTATATCCGCACGTATTGCTCCACCACCATTGCCCGTTTATGAGCAACCTATGTGCCCCGATGATGGATACATATGGACTCCTGGCTATTGGTCTTACGATGATATAGACGGTTACTATTGGGTACCCGGCGTTTGGGTAAGGCCACCGCAATACGGTTATTTATGGACGCCTTGCTACTGGGGTTACGAAGGTGGCATCTATGGCTTTCACCGCGGCTACTGGGGCCGTCACGTAGGCTTTTATGGCGGCGTTAATTATGGCTATGGTTATGGTGGTTCAGGCTACGGTGGTGGCATGTGGGAAGGTAATCATTTCAGGTACAACACCGCAGTAACACGTGTCAATACTACCATCATTCATAATACTTACGTAAATAATACAGTTATTAACAATCGCAATGGCAATAACCGCACTAGCTTTAATGGTCCGGGCGGTGTAGGTGCAAGACCTTCACAGCAAGAGCAGATGGCAATGCGCGAGCAGCATGTGCAACCCACTAGCCAGCAAATGAGCCATCAGCAAACTGCTAGCCGCGATCGTAGCCAGTTTGCCAATGTAAATCATGGTATGCCTGCAACAGCTGCAATGAATTCAGTCGGTGGTCAGCGCTTCAACTCTGGTGGCAGACAAGCCCCTCCGCCACAGCCCCGTGCTACTCCGGCTCAAGGTCATAATGCAATACAAAACAATGCACAACGGCAATCCAATGTGCAGGCTCAGCCACAGCGTGGCATGCAGCAGGCTAATCCACAGGCAGGTCAGCGTCAGGCTCCGCAACAGCAACAAGAAATGCGTCAGCAACAGCAGATGCAGCAGCAACGTCAGGCTCCACAACAGCAACAACAAATGCGTCAACAACAGCAGATGCAGCAGCAACGTCAGGCTCCGCAACAGCAACAACAAATGCGTCAACAACAACAGATGCAGCAGCAACGCCAGGCTCCACAACAGCAAATGCGTCAGCAACCACAAATGCAACAGCAACGTCAGGCACCTCAGCAACAGATGCGTCAGCAGCCACAACAGCAGCAACGCCAGGCTCCTCAGCAGTCTCATCCCCAAGGTGGTGAAGGCGAACATCGTCATTGATCATATATCAATAACATGATACAAGCAGTAAGGAATTATTCCTTACTGCTTTTTTTATTGGATGCATCCGGTACTGAATGTTAGTAAAATGAGTGCCTTTGCAGGGAATTTGCGGTGGTTGTTACGATAAGACTTACGAGGCGTCTTGCAATCGATCGTTCGTCACAAATCGAAGCTGCGTCTTCAGCAATCTAAAATTACAGGTCTTTCTTGTCTTATAACATCCAGTGTTTCCGCTTCCCCCATTATTTTGTCTGTTTCATATTCATTCTACGTCGTTGATTAATATTGAAAATTGAATTTTGAGCAAAAAGCACGATGCGAAAGACAATGACGTTTTGGTTAGTTCTACTCGTTGCTAAAAGTCTCTGGTTTCTAATAAAACTTTTTGTCAGAATGCTAATAAAAACTTTATCCGAGGTGGAGCGAATGTTTTAAGAGGTTTAAATGATTTTAATAAAATGTATTAAAGAGAAGCATACAACAGCCGCTATTCATAGCGGCTGTTGTATTTGTAATTTCTCAAGGGGAGTAATTGAGCCTGTCGGTTAAAATATTGCATTTCCGTTTCCCCAGCTATTTTGTCCGTTTCACGTTGATTCTCCTTTCCTTACTAATGTAGAAAATTGAATTTCGAAGGGAATAACACATCACTAAACTAAAATTAGGTTATGAAAAAGACAATGTTGATTTGCTTCGTTTTGCTTTCTGCAAAAACTTTTGCTCAAAATTCCGACAATGGCTTTGTCCTGGGTATGTTGCATCGCTTAGAATTTGGAGTTATGGCAGGTGCCAATTATAGCAATTTTACTGATGCCGGTTTCAGTACCGATCCTTTAACAGGTTTTCATGTTGGCGGTGTTGTAGGTTTTAAAATTACAAAGCACTTTTCGATACAAGAAGATTTTTTATTTTCTACTGAAGGAGCAAAAAATAAAAGCGATGCATTTGAGAAACAGGATATCAGCCTTTACTACATCCGGGTACCTTTCCTTATCAGATACAAAAGCAATTTGGGACTTTTTGCTGAAGCGGGACCTCAGGTGGGAATAAAAATAAAGGAAGATGTTTCATGGATGCCTGGAGGACAATTTGCAAAGAACGTGGATGCAGGTATCGTCGGCGGTATTGGATACCAGTCTAAAATAGGTCTGGGCATCGGCGCAAGATATATTTATGGCATATCTAACGTAGGCAATTTTAATAATGCAACAATAAAGAACAACTTTAATAACAATAATGTACAGGTTAGCGTGTTTTATATATTCTAATCCACTCAATACAAAACAAATACTTTTGCATCAATGCCAAACGATCTGCCATTAAAAAACCTGAAGAGGCTGAACTGGATGATATCCTTTATGACAGCCCTTTTGGCTTTTATTTTTTTGTCCACAGTTACACACGATATATACACGCTGTCTTTGCGTTTTTTGCAGGTAATACTATTTATGTCGGCTCAAAGTTTTGCCAATGTTTTTTTGCTTAAAATATTCATCAGTAAAAGCCAGCCTGGACTACTGTATTCTAAAATAAAATTTTACGTTTCCAGTTATATCACAACAATAGCTATCTGGCTTTGTGTCAGGGCCCTGTATTCTTACGGGACTGGTATGAGGTGGGAGGGCGAGGGCGCAAATGTAGTGCAGGCTTATTGTCTTGCCATTGTTGCTATTTTTGTGCTCAATACACTTATTCTTACTCTACAGAATCTGGTTATCCTGCAGCATAACAAAGCACAAAGTGAGATCGAGAATCTGCAACTGCAGGCTAATATCAGCGAAACTGCAAACCTTTTATTAAGACAGCAGATCCACCCGCATTTCCTTTTTAATGCATTGAACACCATAAAATCGCTTTACAAGCAAGACCTGCAGCAGGGAGAAGATTACCTGGTGCACTTGGCCAACTTTTTAAGGGTGTCTATTTCAAACCACACCACAAAAAATACTTTGATAAAAAACGAACTTGAATTTTGCCTGGATTACTTAAAAATGCAGAAAATCCGATTTGGCATAGCGTTAGACTATTCAATTATTATCCCGGAAGAAATTATAAAAAATAAATATTTGCCTTTTTTTTCTTTGCAGCCCTTAGTTGAAAATGCATTAAAACATAACGATCTCACTGAAGAGTATCCTATATTAATTATAATCACTGAAGAAAATGGTTACCTGCTTGTCGCTAATAATATACAGCCACGTAACTATAAAGAAACCTCAACAGGCCAGGGCTTATCAAATCTGGCCGAACGTTACCGTTTGCTAGGTGCAGAAGAAATCAGGATCTGGTCTGATAGTTTCTTCTTCACCGTGGGCATAAAAATCTTAGATAAATGAAAGTTGTTATTATAGAAGATGAACGGATTACTGCTGAAGATCTCAAACAAACAATCAGGCAGGCAGATCCTGTTTTCGAGATCGTCGCAACATTAAGGTCTGTGAAAGAAGGCTTGGCTTGGTTTAAATCTAATACGCCGCCTGATCTTATATTCAGCGATATCCAGTTGGGAGATGGACTCAGTTTCGAAATCCTTGGCGATCTGGGTATCCCGGTAATATTTTGTACCGCTTACGACGAGTATGCACTCAATGCATTCAAAATGTATGGAATAGATTATATACTGAAGCCATTTAACCTTGCATCAGTTACTGCTGCATTACAAAAGTTTAATAAACTCACCCAGTTAAAGCAGGAAGAAATAACCAGGCAATATGAATCCATCAGGCGCCTGTTTTCAGATTCAAAAACAGCAAAAGCATCCTCCTCATTGCTCATACATTACAAAGACACGATCTTTCCTGTAAAGATCGAGGATATCGCTTTGTTCCACCTCGAGCATGAGCTGGTTACTTTGGTGACATTCAACAAAACAACTTATTACCCCGGTAAAAGCCTTGATGAGTTGGAGGGACTTGTTCGTGATGGTTTCTTTCGGGTAAACCGGCAATACCTGGTGAATAGGAAAGCGATTATAAATGTATCTAGCCTGTTTTCTCGTAAACTATCATTGAGTGTATCCGTGCCGGTAAAAGAAAGTATTACCATCAGCAAAGAAAAGGCACCTCTTTTTCTTAAATGGTTGTCAGGGGAGGTGTAGTATTGTAATTCAAATACTCAAAATGCCGGGATGCTCATGCTGATGATATTTTCAGCCATTTTACAAAACACACCTCAGAACAAACTTCCTTGTACTGACTTGCTTTCATCCTCTTCAATAATATGCAACACACTTTTCCCAACATCTGTAATATGGATGACCTCCCACCCCTGCAAGGTTAGGTAGTCCGATATCTTCGCGCGATGGCATTGCCACCAGTTTGCCTCTGCACACATATAAGCAACTGTTTCGGTCTTTGCCAGTGTGTGCAGTACATCAATTTCCTTTCTAAAAGCATCGGTCTCCATATAGTTCTGGTATGCCGAGAATGGTTTTGTTGTATCCTTTGGGGGAGTGGCGTTCCTGGGTATACGCCCACCCAGCGAAGGATAGTGTCTGTACTTTATCTCATTTTGCTCAAGCACAGCTGCAAGGGCCTTACTGTTAAATTTCGGTACCCATTTAGATCCGGGCATGCTGCGCACATCCGCCAATGTACTGATACCAAAAGACCGCAGCATTTCTATGAAGAATGCTGCGGTCCTGTTAGAGTGGCCTATTGTATATATCGTGTGGTGTGCATTCATGCACTTATATCTTAACTAAAACTCGGCTGGTTCAAGCTCATGCTCTGGCTTCAACGATTTTGGCTTGTTTACTGCAACAGGGTTCATCTTTATTATACCAAGTGTTTTAAACATCAGTACTATGGGGTATATGGGATCTACCTCATGCCATTTCACACCAAAGTTTGCCCTCGTCGGAAATTTGTGGTGGTTGTTGTGATAAGATTCACCCAGCATCAGCCAATCCACATGAAAAAGGTTTTCAGAAGTATTGTTCATTTTATAGTTGGTATAGCCATACTTGTGCGCATACCAGTTAATAACTGCACCATGCACCGGGCCCATTGCAAAATGTATTGGCAACAGTAAGTAACAGAACACATTCGGTGCATACGCTACATAAAAGGCAGTATAAGCTATGGCAAACCCAAAGCGCGATACCCATCCATGTGCAAACTTGTCAAAAGCAGGCCAGCTGGGCACACCCTTCAAAAAGCGGGGTTCTATACCATCATGGCTGTCAAATATGCCGGTGTAAACGTTCTTGGTTTTCCACATCATATCCATCAGGTTCTTAGAATAGCTGGGGCTATGCGGGTCCTTTTCAGTATCGGTAAATGCGTGGTGCATACGGTGCATAATAGCATATGCACGTGGGCTCAGGTAAGAAGAACCCTCTGTAAGCCAGGTAACAATGAAAAAGAATTTTTCCCATCCCTTACTCATTTTAAAAGCGCTGTGTGCGCCATACCTGTGTTGAAAAAACGTTTGAGAAAAAAGAGATAAATACCAGTGCGCCGCAAAAAAGATCAATATCGCCATGAAAAAAAATAAATATATAGTAGCTTGCTACAAAAGATTTAAAGATAATTAAACAACAAAAATAAGCTTTAGTTCGCTACAGTGGCAAAAAAATGTATATTAAGTTGTTTTTAAACTTTTTCTACAAAGTGAATCTTTTATTTATATGCGCTGGCAATTATGGTACAGCCCTGCATCAGAGCCTTATATAAAGCCTTACAAGTGTAGCCTGAATTAATAAACAAACGCAAAACTACATCGGCTGAATATCTACAACAATTGAATTTTTGATCTGAGCATGCTGATACTTTATTTACCTAATAAATATTCATATCCCTCAACATTAATTTACCTTTGCGCGTTATTACCACACCCGTTATGAAGAATGCACGTTCTATAGTTAGTTTAGTATCCATATTATTGCTTGCCTCTTGCGCCAAAACCCGCGTCTCAGAACACGCCGATTGGGGGAAGTACTACCAGGCGCAAGGCATCAAGAATGCCTGTTTCATATTGCGTGATAACAATCACGAAGCCATACACTATTACAACAAAGATCGGTGCATTCAGCGCTTTCTCCCTGCATCTACATTCAAAATCTTCAATAGCCTTGTTGCGCTTGAAACCGTTGTCGCTCCAGACGATCAATTAGTAATAAAATGGGATGGGGTAGCGCGCCGCCCGGATTGGGACAAGGATATGAACATGCGCGAAGCATTTAAAGTAAGTTGCGTTCCCTACTACCAGGAAATAGCCCGCAGGATAGGAAAACAAAAAATGCAGCACTACCTGGATACAACTAAGTATGGCAATGCTACCATCGGTGGCGCTATCGATACTTTCTGGCTCGATAACTCGTTGCAGATATCGGCTGATGAGCAGGTAGGCTTCCTGAAAAGAATGTACTTCAACGAACTCCCGTTTTCAGAACGCAGCCAGCGCATAGTGCGCAGCATGATGTTGCGCGAAGAGACTCCCGCATACAAACTATACTACAAGACCGGTTGGGGAGTAAAACCCGATAACCAGCGCATCCTTTGGGTAGTAGGCTTTATAGAAAGGATACAGAATGTAAAAGAAGATAAAGACGCCATGAATAAAAGCGATGTGCGCCTGTATCCATACTTCTTTGCCCAAAACTTTGATATAGCCGTTAGCGATACAGCCACCAAAGACTGGGCTAAGATCAGGATAGACCTGGTACACCAGGTACTGCAGGATTATGGTGCTATGCCTAAATGATCCAATTTATCTGCCTGCCAGCTATCGTTGCACTACCAATCTTTTCGTAAGTGTACTTCCATCTTTAAGATGGAACACCACTAGGTAAACACCATCAACCATGTTGGTGACAGAAATTGTATTTGCAGGAGCAGCTATAGTTTGCATTATCCTTCCATCTATTGACAGCACATCTAACGATAAAACATTATCAGCTATATAGTGTACTACATCAGTTGCAGGATTAGGGTACAGCCGTACTTCATTTGCAGATGTAATAACGGGTATGGACGCTGCTGGTACTGTATCGCAAATGATTGCTCCAGGGGCTTTAATCTGGCCAATTACATCATCATGATAACAACGTAAGAAGGGTGTTGTGGTTTCTGAACTGACATTTGTTGAGGGTACTAAAAAATTACTTGTCCATCCAATGTTCATAATGATCACTGACCCATAGTTTGGATAGGTTATGCCATTGGTTTCCAATAAGGGTAACGTAAACCCATTTATAACTGTATCGCCAGTCCTGATGATGGTTTGTGGCAGTGTATCGAATGTATTGTTTGTGTTAGCGAAATCAAAGTAACGGCCTATCACGTGCATTGTTACTTGTGTTCCGGTTGCCCAGCCAAAATCGTACAACAATTGCCAATGCTGCGATGGATTGTTTACGTGCACCCATATCTTTAAAGAGTCCCTGTATGCAAAGTATTGGATGATATTATTTTGTATAAACATCCTGCAGGTTTTCCCTTCAACCACGGTATCAACATTTGCTACGTCCCAAAATTGTAAGTATGAATCTGGTACAGTTGCGTCTGTAATATAGGTTTGGTGACTCCAGTGTGCTCCATGCGGCGCAAATTCAGGCAATGCAGTTTGTGCTTTACAGTATATGCAAATGAATACCAGTAAGTAGAGCAGGCAGTATTTTTTATTCACGGGCCTAGTTATAGCGGCTAATTTATTATCAGTCACTACATAAGACCAGTAAGGATCGGTAAAGGTTGGTATTGCTGCACAAAACAAGCTATCGTTGCACAACAAGCTTCTTTGAAACAACACTCCCATTTTTCAAATGTATCCCCACTATGTACATCCCGTCAGCAATCCCATCAAGTAGTATGGTCTCAGGGGGTGTTGCTATTGTTTTTATTATTCGTCCATCAATCGTATGTATTTCTATAAAAGACATATTGCCACCAGCGTTCAGCAACCGCACCTCATTTGTTGCAGGGTTGGGATATAGTTGCACAGTATTAGGAGACAGGATAGTTGGAATACCAACGTGAAAATCAGTATCGCAAACTACTACACCAGGCGCTTTGTATGTACCAATAACTGTATCATGGTAGCAGCGAAGTGCAAGGCCTCCAAATTCTGGTATATAAGGTCCTAAATTGGGAATAAAAGTGTTGTTGATGCAGCCCATATTCAGGATTACGATAAAGGTAGATGAATAGGTTGTTGTATGTAAAATTAGTACTGGCAGAGTATCGACGTTTACTATGATATTACTCTTGTTAAACACCACAGCTGGAATGGTATCGGTAAAATCGTGAATGTTATGCAAGGCAACGATTTTACCAGAATCCCAGTTAAAATCGTACAATAATGTCCATGAGGTTGGCCCGAAAGCAGGGTAGCCCCATATTTTTAAAGAGTCGCGATAGGCGTAAAATTGTGTAATACCATCTAATGCGAAAATCCTGCATGTCCTGCCGGCAATTGTTGTATCATGATTTAGAACGGTCATTGAATCCAAATAATGAGCATAAGGTGCGGTGCTCTTATCAATGGATTCATACATCCAGACAGCCCCATGCGGCCCAAATTCAGGTAACGTAGTTTGTGCATTGCAATAAGTACAAGAGGCAAGTAATAGGAAGATTATAATGTAAAGGTTCTTCATGAGGATAGTTTTTATAGAGGATATAAACGACAACAAAGTTATTTATATTCTTCTTAAAAAAATACTATTCACCAGAAATGCTTGCTTTAGCCCGTTCCTTCACAAAATAAAGCACAACACCCATAGCTATGATCCCCAGTGCTATACTTATAAAATGCCATCCACTGCTCACCAGTATAAACAGCCAGATGATTATCGATAGAATTGCCGGTAATGGAAACAACGGCATTTTATAAGGCCGGATGTCATTAGGTTTTTCCCGGTGCCATATAATGAGGCCTACTGCCTGCATAATGAACTGCACCAGTATCCGCATCGTGATAATTGCAGTAATGACTTCCCCCAACTTAAACAGCAAACTGAATACAAAAGCCAGCCCTCCAATTGCAAGTAACGATACATGCGGGAAATGTAGTCGCTTATGCACCTTCGCAAACACCGGGAAGAAATCTCCATTCAGTGCAGCAGCATATGGTATGCGCGAGTAGCCAAGCGTTGCAGCAAACAAAGAAGACATAGCTATAGCCAGTATCAGCACCGTAGCCACCCGTGCCACCTGTACATTGTAAATAGTTTCAAAATAAGTACTCACTACAAAGGGGGAGTCAGCTATTTGCTTCCATGGTAATACTCCCAATACGGCTACCTGCATACACAGGTACAGAACGGCAATACCTGTTATAGATATAAACATGCTGCGGGGTATATTCACTTCAGGGTTTTTAATTTCAGCCCCCAGGTGGCACACATTGTAATACCCCAGGTAAGAATAAACTGCTTTTAACGAAGCTTGCCCCAACGCTACAAAAAACAATGTAGAAAGATTAAGGCCACCTGTATAGTCAAAAGCCTGCGCTGCACTAAAATGTCCTATAGACGACAGTACAAGCCATATAATAGTACCACCTGTTATCAGCCACAATACCACAGATAGTTTGCCTATACTTTTTATATCCCTGTACAGCATCGCAACAACAAGTAGCACCATAGCTCCGCTCACCGCCTTCTGTGCTATTGCTGTAAGTGGCACCAGGTAAGTGAGGTAGGCAGAAAAACCGATTGCCCCACTAGCAATTACTAACGGTGCCTGTATAGTTGTTTGCCACACAAACAAAAATGGCAGCATCTTGCCCCAACGTTTATGGCCAAACAATTTCTGTAAAAACACATAGCTGCCCCCTGCTTCTGGCCACTTGGCGCCCAGCTCAGCCCATACCATCCCGTCCATATATGCCAGGAATGCTCCTAGCAGCCAGGCAAGTATGCAAGCAGGTCCCTGCATAGCTCCCACAATAAAAGACAGGGTCACAAATGGTCCAATACCCACCATGTCTATCATATTGATAGCCGTAGCCTGCGTAAGCGATAAAGACCGTTCTAGTTTTTTTGTATCTGTGCTGCCTGTAGCCATTGGGCGCTAAAGTTATTCGTTATGTCCGTAATGTAATAATCGATCAGGATAGGAGTTGTCTATATGTGTATGGTTAACCCTTTTGCTTTGTGCCTCAACGTCATCCTCTTTGTCTGAATATCGCATTGCCGCGTTATCTTTACCCCTATGAAAAAAATAAGCAGCCTGCATGCAGGGATAAAGCTTACCATCAGTGTAGTAGCAGGTATCGTCTGCTTTTTGTTATTGATACCAGTTCCCATGGAGTTCATTACTCGTATCATGATAAGTTGGGATGCAATGAGTGTATGTCTCATTACATTGAGTTGGATTACCTTTTCCGTTTTCGAACCTAAAGATATTCGTCGTCTAGCCAAGGTCCAGGACGAAAGCCGCACTGCAGTTTTCTTCCTCGTATTGGTAGCTGTTGTATCCAGTCTTGCAGCTATCATTATACTTCTTACTACCAAGGGGCACGGTGGACTTGTGCATAAAGAGATCAAGGCGGCTATATATATATCCGGCGTCATCTGCTCCTGGTTTTTGTTGCATACCATGTTCACACTTAAGTATGCGCACCAGTATTATGCAAATAATAAGGAGGTACCAACACAGCGTGCTGGTGGCTTGGGTTTCCCCGATGAGGATGAGCCAGATTATATTGACTTTGCCTATTTCTCTTTCGTTATCGGCATGACATTTCAGGTGTCAGATGTTACAATTAGTTCCCGCCACATCAGGCGTATCGTACTCATGCATGGCCTTTTGTCTTTTATGTTCAATACGGTCATCGTAGCCTTGTCCATTAATGCTATACTCGATTTAAAAGGATCATAATGGACTTAGATTATATAATAGTAGGGCAGGGTATCTGTGGCACATTCCTTAGTCATTATCTAATGCAGCAGGGCGCTGCAGTCTTGGTCATAGATGATCCTAAGCCAAACACAGCCAGTAAAATGGCCAGTGGTATCATAAATCCCGTAACTGGTAGGCGTGTAGTACGTACATGGATGATAGAAGACTTGTTGCTGTTCGCGTGGGATGCATATACAACCATAGGCAACCAACTGGGTAAACAATTAATAACGCAGTGCGATATCCTCGACTTTCATCCTTCTCAACAGATGTATGATGCTTTTGAGGCTCGTATAGCGGAAGGCGATACATACTTACAGCGTCCGTCAAATGAGCGGCCTTGGCAGCAACTGTTCAACTATAATTATGGTATCGGGCAAATCTCTCCTTGCTGGCTCACAGATATAAATGAGCTTGTAAACACATGGCGCAAAGTACTCACAGCAAAGAACGCATTGTTTGAGTCGATGTTTAGGTTAGAGCATCTTGCTGTATCAGCGCATAGCGTTACTTATAATGGAATTAATGCCGCAAAGGTCATTTTTTGCGACGGCGTAGCTGGGCGCGATAATCCTTTTTTTAGTTCGTTGCCATGGTCACGCGATAAAGGTGAATTTTTGATCGTTTCCATACCTGGCCTGCCCCAAAACCATATCTACAAACAAGGCCTCACTATAGCACCTTATGGCGAGGGTACATTTTGGGTGGGCGCCACCCACGAGTGGAATTTTACAGATCTTTCCACTACCGCAGCCTATCGCAAAAAAGTGGAAGAGCAACTCAATAACTTTCTTAAAATACCTTATACCATACTAAGTCACTTTGCAGCAGAGCGTCCTGTAAATCTCGAGCGCAGGCCGTTTGTTGGTTTGCATCCTGTGCATCCTTCTATTGGTATTTTTAACGGAATGGGCACTAAAGGCTGCTCACTTGCTCCTTATTTTGCCCATCAGCTTGCACAGCATCTGGTACATGGCGAACCTCTTTTGCCAGCTGCCAATATCTCCAGGTTTAAAGGTATTTTAAGCAGGTGATAAACTTTATCATCTTTATTTCTGTTACAAAGCTGAATGGTTATTCATAAACAACATACATGGAATACAGGAAAATAGGAGAAACAGGCCTGCAGCTTTCCGCCATCACATTTGGTGCATGGGCTGCCGGTGGCTGGATGTGGGGCAAGACCGACCGCAATGATGCCATAGAAGCAATAAGGGCCGGCTACGATCTCGGTATGACATCCATAGATACCGCACCCATTTATGGCCAGGGTGTAAGCGAAGAAATTGTTGGCGAAGCCATAAAAGGTTTGCCACGAGATAAGGTACAGGTACTTACCAAATATGGTATGCGGTGGGATGTTGCAAAAGGTACCTTAGCTATGAAGTCTAAAGACAACGCTGGTAACGATATAGATGTTTACAAATACGCCGGCAAAGACAGTATTATATATGAGTGCGAACAAAGTCTCAAACGCTTGGGCACAGATTATATAGATCTGTACCAGATTCATTGGCCCGATGTAACCACCCCTATTTCCGAAACCATGGAGGCTGTTGCAAAATTGATAGACCAGGGGAAGGTGAGGTATGCGGGCGTCTGCAATTACAATGCTGCACAAATGGCCGAGGCTGAAGCGACTTTAAAACTGGCTTCCAACCAGGTCCCTTATAGTATGGTCAATAAGGGTATTGAAGCAGACACTGTGCCGTATTGCATACAACATCATAAAAGCATATTAGCATACAGTCCTATGGAGCGTGGTTTGCTAACAGGTAAAATGCATACAGGGCAAAAGTTTGCAGAAGGCGATCATCGTGCAGGTAATAAATTTTTTACAAACGAAAGTATTACGCGTACCAACGCATTTCTTGCTAAAATAAAACCTTTGGCAGATAGTAAAAGTGCAACACTGGCACAGATAGTTCTTCGGTGGACAATCGCGCAACCGGGTATCACCATTGCTCTGGCAGGTGCCCGCAATGCGGCGCAATGTATCCAGAATGCACATGCTATTGATATTCAGTTATCCCCACAAGAGATCAACTTTATAGATAAGCAATTGGCAACGCTATAGATTATGATGAAACAATAAGGCTCCCGAAATGCGGGAGCCTTATCTCTAATATACTTGCTGTAGTTTACTTGCTGCAGCAGCTCTTGCCTGCTTTATGGCTGCACTGGCCGTCCTGGTCGCAACCTTTATTGCATGTTTGCTCATTGCAATTGTTGCATTTGCAATCATCGCACGCACATTTTTTACAGGCGCAGTTTTCTGTTTTAGCTGTTACGCCTTCAGCGTTTGCACTGGCAAAACCCATGGCGCATGATATTACTACTGCGGTAATGCCCGCAAATATGAACTTTTTCATTTTTTTAGATTGTTTAATTGATTTGAATAAAATAATAGAACTGCCGCAAATGCAGCATACCTCTCGTTGTCTATATTCAAACCAATTGGGGTGGGCGCAGCAGCTTACAGCTATAGCTGCCTTTTATATACCAGTCACGTACAAAATGTTGCTCTTTGTAAAGCACGGTTGGCTTAGGTGTCAGGCTATAAAATGTTTGGGTGATAGCAGAAAATCCGCATAGTAGGCATTGGCTGCATAGCGGATTACAATTCCCATTATCGCAACAGCCCTTTTTGTTATGGCTTTGCATAGGGCAATGACTACTCTTGCCATTATGTTTTGCGCAACAACTCATAGTCTTCCCTTGTACCGGTTGCATAGCGTGCAGCACAGGCTGCACTATAAGTCCGGCAAAGTAAATACACAATATGGTTGCAATAAGGCGCATCGTCACTAAGGTAGAAAGTCAGAAGTTTATAAAACGTTAAGTGTTTATCTCACCATTATAGTTGTCACTACAGTTTCCTTAAAATACTCATTTATATTTATTGCTAACTGTTCCCTGCCTAGCAATAATTCCTGCTTCAGGGCTGCAACATCTGTGTATATGGTAAGGGTGGTGTCCTTCATATATATATTGCGTGTGTAGCGCGCTATGGTTTTGCCCACTATGGCTTCCCATTCGTCGCGCATACGTACTTCGTTTACCTTTGGCTTCCAGTTACTTTTTTCCAGAAGCAAATTAAGTGCCTCTCCTATACTATACGAACCCATTGCATAAAGTTAAGAAAACAGGCTGTTAGTTGATTACGCAATAATAAATGGAGTTTATTATGTAATTGTCAATGCTGCTAGCTTTAAGTGTAATAGCTATCATTCAAAGGCCGTTTCGTTGCCACATCCTAATTTTTGAATGCATATTATTGTACCTTGCAAACAATTTGGAGAATGGCACATTCAAAAAATAAATCTGCAACCGCAAGCTTGTTACTTTCTACTTTCTCCTAATTTATTTTAGTAAATCGATTTTTTGATAAAAGTTTTTATTATCTTTGCACACTCGAAAAAGTGTCGTTTATTAAAAATTTAGATTCAAATGTCTCATTTTACAGCTGAAAAAAAGGCGAACATATTTAAAGATTTTGGTGGAAATGCTACCAATACAGGTTCTATCGAAGCACAGATAGCTATGCTCACAGAGCGTATCAACCATATTTCTGCTCATCTTAAGACCAACAAAAAGGATTTTTCTACCAATCGCGGCCTCATGTCGATGGTAGGACGTCGTAAACGTCTCCTCCAATACCTGAGCAAAAAGAATCTTACTTCTTACCGCTCGCTCATAGAAAAGCTTGGTATCCGTAAATAATTGCCTTCTGGCGCCTATTCCCAACTATTACTTAGTTGGGAATAGTTTTTTTTGAACATATTAAAATATTGATTTATGACTCCTAGTCCCATATCCGTATCCTTTAAGTTAGGAGACGGACGCGAAATATCCATTGAAACGGGCAAAATGGCCCGTCAGGCAGATGGTTCGGTTGTAGTACGCATGGGCAATTGTATGTTGCTGGCTACTGTTGTTGCCAACAAAGAGCCTAAACCAGGACAATCTTTCTTTCCACTTACTGTTGACTATCAGGAGAAATTTGCTTCTGCTGGTCGCATCCCGGGTTCATTCTTCAAACGTGAAGGCCGCCTTAATGATTACGAAATATTAATATCACGTCTTATAGACCGCGCGCTTCGTCCACTTTTCCCGGACGATTATTTGTGCGAAGTACAGGTTTTGGTAACGCTCATCTCTTCAGATCCAGAAGTTATGCCCGATGCTTTGGCTTGCTTGGCTGCCTCTGCAGCGCTTGCTGTTTCTGATGTACCTATCCAGGAGATCATTTCTGAAGTACGCGTTGCACGTATCAATGGCGAGTTTGTAATTAACCCATATCGCAGCCAGTTAAAGGAAGCTGATATGGATTTCATCATTGCCGCTACCAGTAAGAATATTATGATGGTAGAGGGTGAAGCTAATGAATGTAACGAAGCTGATGTACTGAAAGCGATAGAAATAGCGCAACAGGCAATACAGGTACAGGTGAAGATACAGGAAGAGCTGCGCGATAAGAAAGGTGTTGCTGGCAAACGTGCATTCACACTTCCTTACCTCAACCCTGAACTCGAAGCTAAAATAGCTGCTTTCGCTACAGAAAAGATATACAACGTTTCTAAAGCTGCTTTAGGCAAACACGAGCGCGGCGATGCGTTTAGTGCTATTAAAGCTGAATATAAAGCATTACCGGAAGTTGCCGAAATGGCGCCTGAAGATGCAGCCTTGATAGGCCGTTACTTCCACGATCTGGAAAAGAAAGTGATCCGCAATATGATGCTCGACGAGCGTGTACGCCTTGATGGCCGTGCACTCGATCAGGTACGTCCGCTTACTATGGAAACAGACGTACTGCCTTCACCACACGGTTCTGCATTGTTTACCCGTGGCGAAACACAATCATTAACTACTGTTACTTTAGGTACTAGCGATGATGAACTGTTGGCAGAAACTGCTGCAACATCAGACTACGTAAAGTTTATTTTGCATTATAATTTCCCTCCCTTCTCTACGGGTGAGGCAAAACCAATGCGTGGCGTAGGTCGTCGCGAGGTGGGCCATGGTAACTTGGCAATGCGTTCATTAAAGAAAATATTCCCTAAGAACGATTATCCATACACAGTACGTGTGGTGAGCGATATTCTGGAGTCAAATGGTTCTTCATCTATGGCTACCGTTTGTGCTGGTTCTCTGGCGCTTATGGATGCTGGTGTTCCTATGCCAAAACACGTAAGTGGTGTGGCAATGGGTCTTATATCTGGCGAAGAAGGCAAGTTTGCAGTACTTACAGACATACTGGGCGATGAAGATCACCTGGGTGATATGGACTTTAAAGTTACCGGTACCCGCGATGGTATCTGTGGCATACAGATGGATATTAAAGTGGATGGTCTGAGCCACCACGTAATGACAGCTGCACTGGAACAAGCGCGCAGAGGTCGCCTGCATATACTGGATGCTATGTATGAAAATACACCGGCATACCGCAGCGAACTGAAACCACATGCACCACGTATCGAGCAGATCATCATCGAGCGTGAAAACATTGGTGCTGTGATCGGGCCAGGTGGTAAAATAGTACAGGAAATACAAAGAGAAACTGGCACTACCATCAGTATCGAAGAAGTAAATGATAAAGGTGTTGTTAAGGTATTCTCTTCTAATAAGGAAAGTATCGATAAGGCAATGCAGTGGATCAAGGGTATAGTTGCTATGCCTGAGGTTGGCGAAACTTATGAAGGTACCGTTAAGTCTGTAATGCCTTATGGTGCGTTTGTTGAGTTCTTGCCAGGTAAACAAGGGTTGCTGCACATATCAGAAGTAAGCTGGAAACGCCTCGATACATTGGATGGTGTGTTGAAAGAAGGTGACAAAATAAAGATCAAGATGGTAGGTACCGATCCTAAGACTGGTAAATTCCGCTTGAGCCGCAAAGAACTGATGCCTAAGCCTGAAGGTTATGTTGAGCCTGCACCTGGTGAAGGTGGCGATCGTCCTGAAAGGGGAGATCGTGGTCCGCGCCGTGAAGGTGGAGATCGTGGTCCTCGTCGTGAAGGTGGTGATCGCGGAGATCGTGGTCCACGCAACGACCGTGGCCCGCGCCCAGAACGTAGCGATCGTCCAGAGCGTGCTGAACGTCCAAGACAAGAAAATAATGAAAATGCTCCTGCAGCAGCAACTGAAGAAAAGCCACAAACATCGGCCCCTAAAGCTGACGACAGTGACGCTGATATGATGCTGTAATTACAAAATAATCTTTATGCAAAGCCCGTCTCGCTGAGATGGGCTTTGTTATTTTATACCAATATTGAACAACTATACTCCTGGTTGCATAAAAATGTGCAGATAATAAAAACAGCATACGGTAGGGGTTGGGCTTGTCCCTGTCCAAACTCACAAAGGGATTCCAATACTGGATAGCTAATTAAGCCGAGCACCGTATTCAAATGCATGCACCCTGGCTTTCAAGCCAGGGTGCATGCTACAAAATATTTTGGCTTTAGCCATGACCTGATTTATATATAGCATGAGCGCCTTAACTGCCCGGTGTATAAGTACTCACATCCTTGGCAGTGATCACCTTGTCCGATAGTATAATAAGGCGTTCTACAACATTGCGCAGCTCACGTATATTACCCGTCCAGTTATATTTTTTAAGGGCTGCTATAGCAGCTGGTTCTACCTCTTTTATGGGTTGTTTGTACTCCTCGCTTATCTCTTTCATAAAGTGTTCTACCAGCAGTGGTATGTCTTCCTTACGGTCGTTTAGCGATGGTACATGCACCAGTATCACACTCAATCTGTGGTAAAGGTCCAGGCGGAATTTCTTTTCCTCTACTTCTTTCAGCAGGTCTTTATTGGTAGCAGCAATTACACGTACATCCACCTTTATTTCCTTATCGCCGCCTACGCGGGTTATTTTGCCTTCCTGCAAGGCACGCAGCATTTTTGCCTGTGCATCATGGCTCATATCGCCTATCTCATCCAGGAACAAGGTCCCGCCCGATGCCTGCTCAAACTTGCCAATACGCTGTTTAATAGCCGATGTAAAAGATCCCTTTTCATGCCCAAAGAGTTCGCTTTCTATCAGTTCAGAGGGTATAGCTGCGCAGTTCACCTCCACCATTGGCCCGGCTGCGCGGCTGCTTAGCTCGTGTATTTCTCTGGCTACTAGCTCCTTGCCCACACCATTCTGCCCCGTTATCAATACACGTGCATCTGTAGGCGCTACTTTTTTAATGGTCTCTTTTATTTTCTGTATAGCAGCGCTCGCACCTATCATTTCGTAGCCACGGATTATGCGCTTGCGTAGCTGCTTGGTTTCTGCTACCAGGCTCTTCTTATCCATAGCATTGCGTATGGTTATAAGCAGCCTGTTCAGGTCTGGCGGTTTAGATATGTAGTCAAACGCACCTTTCTTCACCGCGTCCACAGCAGTTTCAATATTGCCGTGTCCTGATATTACTATGAATGGTACATCAGGTTTTTCTTCGTGTGCTATTTCAAGCACTTCTATGCCATCCATTTTCGGCATTTTTATATCGCAGAGAATGCAATCATAGTTGTTCTCCTTTATCTTTTTTACCGCTTCTGCACCATCCGCAGCTTCATCCACAGTAAAACCTTCAAATGTAAGTATCTCGTTCAGGGTCCGGCGTATCGCCTTTTCGTCATCTATTACCAGTATGCTTTGTGCCATGCTTAGCTTTTTTTCTGTTCTCCTTCTTTATAATTTATTTTTTTCATTTTCCCTTGCTCGTCATACATTTTCCACACACCTACTTTCACATCGTTTTTATAATCCCCTTCTGCTTTTATTTTCCCGGTTGCATAGTATTCCTTTGCAGGCCCTGTATGTATACCTGCTACATACGTGTCCGTAGCTTCAAGGTTGCCATTTTCGTTGTACGATTTTGAAGTACCATCCATTTCACCTTCCTTGTAGTTGTATTCTGCAGCCACCTTTTGGCTTTCATAGTACCACGTTGCCTTACCGTTACGTTTGTCATTTACGTAGTTGCATTTCTCCTTCACATTGTGTATCAGGTACCAGCTGGTGTATTGGCCATTTTTCATTCCCTTTTTATAATAAGCTTCTTCTGCTATAAAGGCGCCTTTGGCAAACACTCTGCGTGGCCCATCCAGCAAGTCGTCTTTATATTGTTCTACAAGGTTGGTGTATCCTGTAGCATCTATTGTTATAGATATTCCATTCTTTTTGCCACCATAATAGATCTCCGTAAGCTTAGGATAGCCTGTTTCTGTAAAATAGGTGGTCTGTGCCCCTTCCTTTACTCCGTTACGGGTGCTGCCTGTGAACAGCAATTCCCCCTTTTCATTATTAACTATCATGTAAACCAGCCCGTTAGGGCCTGTTTGGGTAGTAGTGTCATTATGCTGGGCATAAACAGTGTTGAGGCAACAGCAAAAAGCAATAAGTAAAAAGTAGCGCATGAAGTGTATTTTACAGGCCGTAATTTAATGAATACTAACAGCATGACAAGTAGTTCTGAAATTTTGTCAGTAATATAACAGGGCATTGTATTTGTTATAAGATACATGTACCTACATGTATTTAGGTATCTAAAACTAAAATTATGGCAAAAACAGTATTTCATGCTGCAGAAACAAGAGGTCATGCAAATCACGGATGGCTCAATGCGCATCACACCTTTAGCTTTGCTGGTTATAACGATCCATCCAGGGTGCACTTCGGGGCCCTTAGGGTAATGAACGATGATATAGTTAAAGGTGGTTATGGCTTTGGCAAACACCCGCACGATAATATGGAGATCATAACAGTGATACTCGATGGCGCATTGGAACACCAGGACAACATGGGGCACAAAGAAGCTATACAAGACAATGAAGTACAGGTAATGAGTGCCGGTACCGGTGTAGTACATAGCGAGTACAACCACAATAAGAATAAAGATGTGAACCTCATGCAGTTATGGATATTTCCAAACAAGCAGGACGTAGCCCCAAGGTACGATCAGCGGAAATTTGATCCACAGGAACGTATCAATAAATTACAGGCTTTAGTGTCTCCTATAACCAATGAAGATGAAGGCTTAAAGATCAATCAGGACGCTTGGATCTACCGTATCACCCTTGAAGCTGGTAAGAGCATTACACACAAGTTGCACAGCAGTAATAGCGGTTTGTATGTGTTTGTAATAAATGGTGCGGTACAGGTAAACGGACAACAATTGAAAAAACGCGACGGGGTAGGAGTATCCGAAACTGCCGACGTAACAATATCTGCCGATGCTGAAAGTGACTTATTATTGATCGAAGTGCCCATGGAATTTTAAACTGGGTAGCGAAGCGGACAATTTGATATATTTGGCAAAAGCAATGCGCTATGAAGGAATACACTAAAGATGGTCTCACCGTCATTTGGAAACCTGAGCAATGTTTCCATTCCCGTAAATGTTTCAATGGGCTGCAAGAGGTGTTTAATCCCGCGCAACGTCCTTGGGTGAATATGGAGGCAGCTTCAAAGGAGCGCATTATGCAGCAAGTAGAGCAATGTCCCTCTGGCGCACTAAGTTATTTACTTGAAAAACAGGAAAGCATGTCGCCTGAAACCGTTTCAACAGAGAAGGCAATAGTTGAAGTAATGCCCAACGGCCCGTTGTTGGTATATGGCAACCTGGATATAAAACACAAGGACGGCACAGCAGAGCATAAAACTAAGGTCACCGCATTTTGTCGTTGTGGCCAATCTGCCAACAAACCCTATTGCGATGGTACCCATGCCCGCAATGGTTTTAGAGACGAGTAGCGTATATTTGGTTGAATAAAAGAATGGTATTTTTTTGGATAGACAGGGATTAATAGGATGGATAAAGCAGCGGCTGCTTGAGCCGCTGCCAGGAGTAGCTGCGCAGGAGTTGATGGCCGCACGGGTACTCCCAATGCCATTAAAGGTACCTTCAAATGCACGAGAGAGTGCAGTGCTTTGCCTGCTATTTCATAAAAATGGGTTGCCACATGTACTTCTTATAAAACGGATGGCTGACAAAGGGGCACATAGTGGGCAGGTAAGCTTTCCCGGTGGCAGGCGCGACCCTGAAGATCCTGGCTTACAAGAAACCGCGCTCCGCGAAATGTATGAAGAAACTGGTATCGATGCTGCTGCAATTCAAATCTTAGGTGCGCTTACGCCATTGTACATACCCGTAAGCAATTTTATGGTTTATCCTTTTGTCGGTTATACTAACCAGCCACCGCAGTATAATCTCAGCCAGGCCGAGGTAGATTATGTAATGGAAATACCATTGAAAGACCTCTTTGCGGCTGAAAGAAAAACAACTGTCGATGTCACCTCTCCCGCCATCCCCGACGTTATTAGACAGGTAAAGGCTTACCTCTTGCAAGACGGCACTATTATCTGGGGGGCAACAGCCATGATTTTATCCGAATTAGAGGTGGTAACAAAGGATATAATCTCCTGATTTTCCCTGTTCGTCTTCCTCACGTTTTCATCCAATTTGTGTTATTTTTTTAAAAAGGTACTAACCTTTACATATAACCCCTCGTCAGTTATATCACGGCTTAGTATGCGGAACTGTTTTTCGCCATTTCTTTCCCGGTAGATTTCCCTAACAATCTAAAACCTCTATCAAATGTCCTATTGTACAGTTTCACGCTCCGCGATCATTCCCGCTATTATACAAACTTGCCAATACACAGTCACCGCTGTGTACAGCAATGTATAGCCACTTTTCTATTTCTTGCATTCCAAGTACCTGACCTCCTTCGTTACCGAACACTATCCATTTTTTAAATGCTTAACCTGGAATTTTATGAAAAGATTTTTTACCCCTCGTACCGTACTCACGGTACTTTTAATGCTTGCGTCATGGGGATGCATTACTAACAATGCCTATGCCCAGGTCAATTGTACTATTACCATGTGGAATTATGGCCTCTATTATGGGCCGGGAGGTAATGAATTGGCTGCTAAAGATATAACCATAGGAACGGTCACACCTACCTATACATTTCCGGGTGTTACTTCTTTCCCTTCTAGTACGTTTGGAGTACCCACAGCAGACTATACAGCCAGTGTCTCATTTGCGGTTATTGCCGGTACTACAGCGCCTGTTGCTGCAGACTTATATTTAGAGTCCTTTCTGGGTATGTATGTGGACTGGGACAAAGATGGTAGTTTTAGTACCATACCCAATACAACAAGTAATCCCTATGGTGAATTCATCAGTGGTGTTCAGTTCAATAACCCCAACTTTAGTAGTAGTGGGCCCGTTGCCTTTACTAATGGTAATTTATACGTTCCTGGTGGTATAGCCGCGGGTAATTACCGTTGCCGTATTATTTATGGTGAGAACTATAATTCTACTATGCCAGCTGCATTGTCCCAATATCCTTGTGGTAACTGGACCTCCGGAACCATATATAATTTAGGCGTTCCTTATGGTGCCGGTGTTTCGCTTGATGTTACGCTTACCGTTAGCAATCCAGCTAGTTGTTTTCCACCACAGCCACCTACTTTGACTTCGGTTACTGCAGGTGCAGCTACTATAGGCTGGAATGCCCCAAGTACTATTACTAATAATTACCAGTGGGTACTTGTACCTGCAGGTGGTACTGCAACGTCACCCTCTATTGCGTCGGGAACTACAACCAGTACCAGTACTTCCATAACCAGTGGTCTTTCTTCCAACACCAGCTATAGTTTTTATGTACGTGCCAACTGCAGTGCTAGTGATTCCAGTTCATGGGCTGGTCCGTTAACGTTCAGTACGCTTGCTCCACAATGTACAGCTATGCCCAATACGCCATCTATCAGTAATTCACCACTTACAAACGGGGTGTGTGCCGCCACACAGGTGCTTACGCTCAATGCGACCAATCCTAATACTGCATTTTCAGGCATTACTTATCAATGGAAAACTGCAACTACGCAAACCAATACGCCACCGGCATCTAATTCTTCTTCTTGGACTCCTATTACTGGTGCTACGGGTTTATCTTATACACAAACGCCAAACTTCCCGGTAAATTATGGTAATACGTCTTACCATTGGTATGAGATCGTGCCCACCTGCGTATTACCTCCAAGTACTACCTATACAGGCGCACCTTCCGCTCCCTATTCGTTTCAAATTCTATCTTATGGTATTCCATACTACCAGGATTTCAGCACTACTGCTACAGGCGCCATACCTCAATGTTTTGAAAATGACCCACTTGACCCATTGGGTTCTTTTAAAGTGCAACAGTCATTTACTACTGCCGATGGTACACCCTTCCCGTCTATGGTTGCAGCTTTTCCTGCTTTGCCACAGTCTTCAAAAAATGCGTTCTTTACCATACCACCGTTGGCGCTTACAGCTAATACCACTTATACCATACAGTTCAACTATGGCCGCAGCAATATAACTTACCCGCAGCGCATACAACTCTATGCAAATACAGCTGATCCTGGTACACTTAATATACCTGGCGCGCCTTTAATAACGGGTGGTACCAAGTTGTTTGACGACTATTATACCTTTAATAATGTAGGTTTTGAAAAACTGACATTCACACCAACTACATCAGGCACTTACTACTTCAGCTGGTATGACAGTACAAAAGAAGTGAGCTCACCCGCTAACGGTACAGCACAGGGTATTGGTAATATAGCTATCTATATTGCATCACCATGTGTGCGCCCAACGGCCCAACCAACAGCGCTCAACTTCACCAGCAACGTAAGTACCATCACGGGCTCATTTACCCCACCAGCTACTACGCCCGATAAATATCTTGTGGTACGCACATTGGGTACAACCCCGCTCAGCGGTTTCACCCCATCAGATGGTGCATACTACTCAATTAACCAGGCAGCAGGTAACGGTACCGTTGTATATGTAGGTAAGTACCCTACCTATACCGACCTGTACCTGAGCTCAGGT
>JARLGY010000069.1 GCA_031292525.1 Flavipsychrobacter sp.
AAAGGCATAACTAATACAGGCAACTACAAAGTATATCCCAACCCTGCACAGGATGAAGTAACCATAGAAGGGGAGGGCAGCACAGCCCAACTGGAGATCTATGATATGAGCGGCAAGCAGATTTGGACAAAGGCGGTAACCCTAAATGGAGGAAGTGCTCATCTTCATCTAGCCTTACCATCAGGGGTGTACTCCTTGCGTCTGGTAGATGACAAAAGCAATAACTTTACAGACAGGTTGGTAATAATAAAGTAAATAATCAATCAACAATTATACAACAACTAACGGCTGCCTTCGGGCGGCCGTTAGTTGTTTATTGGGATGTACTGATCTTTCTTTTTCAGAATGTTGTAAACAAGACAAAAACAGTATAATATAGCGCATCAATTATATTAAACATGACACCCCAGGAAAGAAAGGCCAATACAGAATCCAGGTTAAAGGAACTAAACATCCGAATAAATACTGATCTGCCTATGATAGTGACAGAAGATGAAGTCAACATTCGTAGTGCAGCAAATATTGCAAAGCGCATTTTGATACTAACCTATCTGAATATAGTAGTACTGGCAGAAAGTTTCAGGGGAGAAGTTGTAGCATCATTAAAAAACAAAGGTCTTTGGGATGACGTTTCAGGCAATGAGAAATTACTATTGTTAAAGGCAGCATTAACTGAGCAGGATAAAATATTTATTTCATGGCAAGCTGAAGCTACATGGATGTTATTATGGGTGATAAATAAGGTAGAGATAACAGATCTGCCTACACTGGAGTGTGATATTAATGAGATTCTTAAGTTATTGCCTTCTTTCCAGGACGGCCCTGAAACTTTTATAGAGAGTGCAACAAGCAGGCCGACATCAGAGATACTTGATATGTTAGATATTATTTACAGGTTGCACTGGGCCACAAGTGACGCCGAAACAAATGAAGAACCCATACCAGCCGACCTGAATGCAGGTGTGATTCATGAACGTCACTATGCTTTAAATTGGGTGACTCGCATTGTTGACAAATGGGATGAGGATATGGTAGATAAGTAGTTCCTCAATATTTATAGATGGCAATCGATGCCTGTAACATCTATTGTGACTCTTGTCATACCGTAGTGCATGTCACTTAATGGACTATCAAGGCAATTGTTGTATGAAGAAACTTATCCTTTTTACTATTATTGTAATAATAACCTTAGGATTGCTAGGGTGCAGTAAAAGCAATCCAATCCAATGGCTTATAAGATGAATGCCATTGTAGATCTACAACATTTAATGGATATTCATTAGCAAGAATTACAGATACTAGTTTAACTATAATTGGATATCTTGGAAACGATCCAAATATATACCCACACATTGTTTTACAGATTTTTAATTGGAATGGTAAAACTGGTACAATTGTTTCTGACAGTGCTTCAATTGAAACTTATGGCGAATACCTATACACCTCTGTTTATATCCCAATGAATATGTCTAAATCAGGGTCGGTAACAATTACGTCTGTTTCTTCTACAGCCATTTTAGGTACTTTTTCTATTGTACTTCTTAGTGGAATGACTATAACATCGGGAAGTTTCACTACAAAACGAGAAAACTAAAATGACATCTACTGCTGCAGCATTATAGGCGTATTGCCCTTACCACCCATAATGATGATTTTAGCATTTGGAGATGCTGCAAGGTCCTTCATCGTCTTTATTTGTTCATATTGCAGTTGCTTATCAGTAAGGCTTTCGCTAATGATACGCTGATAGTCTGCAATACCTTGGGCCTCTACGCGCTTGCGATCTGCTTCTTGACGCTCTTTCTGCAACACGAACTGCATTTTTTGAGATTCTTGTTCAGCATTTATTTTGGATTCTATGGAATTCTTAACAGAGGTTGGTAGTGAAATGTTCCTGATCAGTAAATTCTCAAGCAGTAAACCACGTTTTTTAAATTCCTGCTCAATGGTTTTAGAGATACGTATCTGAAATTCATCACGCTTAGTAGAAAACAAAGATACCGCATCATAATATACTGCATTGTCGCGTATCTCCGTTCTGGAAATAGGGCGCACTATCTTATCCTTATAGTCTAATCCTGTTTCTCTGAATAATCTTGGTGCCTCATCGGGTACTACACGGTATAGTACAGTAAGATCAAAAGTTACTTCAAGGCCATCTGCACTCAGTACTCGTATTGCATCATCGCCAACTTTATCTCCTTCATTGTGTACTCCGCTCATGGTATAATTCTGGGTACGGGTATCTACCTGCACAACTTCGATAAAGGGATTGATAAGATGCAAACCGCTTTGCAGTATTGTAGGTTGAACATTCCCAAAAAGCACCCGAATACCTATGTTGCCTGCATCTATTTGCACAATGGATGCCGTTATGATTCCTATCAATATTAAGGCGCCGCCAAGGCCAGATAGGGGCTTGCCGAATGTATGTATCTTATCGTTTAGTCGATTGATAATCAGCCCTGCGATAAGCAGGATGATACCTATTATAATGAAACCCATAGCATGTGGTTAAACAGTTATAAATAAGTCACAAACCTAGTCAATAATTATGATGGTAGTATAGCTACTTATCTTTACCTGGCAAACACTTTAGACAGAGTTTGTTAATCAACAGTAAAGGAAACGGTATTTGACTGAGCACCATGAAACTGTATCTGCATGGTGTATTTATCCTTAGGTAATTGGTATTTTTTACAAATGGTAGAGTCTAGCATGACTAATTCTCCCACATTGTACTCTTTCATGATCCACTCAGTAGGTTCCATTGTGTAGTATGTATCATCATACCTGCGTTTTACTTTGCTGAGCGTGTCTAAAATAATACGATTGTTATACTTTACTACCGGCTTGTTTTTAGAATTGTAGATATTGCAGTAAGTAAATAATGGGGCAGAAGTGGTTGCATCTACTCTTTCAAACAGGAACTTTTCTGACTTCCTGCCTTTGTTTGTAATGATCATGACCACTTTAAGGTCTCGCAACTTTTTTACTTTGTCGCTAGTTAGGCGTATTTTAACTGTAATGGGATTATCGTTTTCCTTGTCTTTTTTATCCCTGTTTTTCTGAGCAGCCGAAGGCGCAACAGCTATTGCTAAAAAGAGCATGATCAACAGGCATCTATTCATGAGGGAAACAATTAGGTTTAAACTTACTAAAAATATGCGGCAATGCTTGCACCTTTATGGCTAGTCATCTTCCCATATCAAGCTGAAAGACTTTAATAAGCTATTGGATGTAATTATTTAAAAAAATGACAAATGCATAGATTGAACTTTTTGTAAGGGTAACCGTTATAAAATCAGTCCTATGTGTATCGTTAATAAATTCATATCATATCTATTTGCAAATGCATGGTTATTCAATTGCAAATCGTTTGTTTGTTGAGTTGTAAAGAATTTTGCAAACTGTATTTTTACAAAAAAAATATAATTATTACTTATGAAGAAAGTCATTTTATTAACTGCTTCGCTTGGTATAATAGTCTTTGCTGGTTGTAAGAAATCCGAAAATTCTACCACCAAGTCGGTAATAAATAGTGTCAACGATATAAAGGTGCCAGCAAGGTTCAGTTGGGAAAGTTCGCATACAGTTAATGTTACCGCAGAGATAACAGACACACGTTTTGGAAGCGCTATATATAGCATAGCTATCTATGATGGTGATCCTTATTCTGGTGGTAATCTTATAGCCGCTGGGTCTGCAACAACTACTGCTCCTTATGTAAACAAGTTATATGTCTCAAAACAGTTGGCTAAAGTCTATGTTGTTAAAACAGCTCCTGATAACTCAAAGATCATCAATACCCTTGATGTTACAGGTTCTTCGGCAAGCGTATCTTTTGGGGCAATAGACCCTAATGCTTTGGGAAAAAGCGAAAATGGGTTTAAGACTACTACCGTTGATTGTAATAGTGGTTGTACAAATACAATAACCAGCAGTACCAATAACCTGAATGTAAATAGCGGTGACGTAATTTGTATTACGGGTAGCAATATTACTGTTAACTTCTCTAACGTTAATGGGGGCACCATACGGGTGTGTGGTAGCAACGTAACTTTGCAGAACCTGAGCTTTAACGGCGCGGCTTCTTTGATAATAACCACATCGGGGTCTGCAAACGTTAATGGTATCAATTTTAATTCATCTTCTGCAAGCATTGAGAATGATGGTATTTTGAATGGTACTTTTGCCGATAATGGTATATTTACAAATAACGGAACATTCAACTCATCGGGCGATTTTAACCTTAACTCAAATGCGGGAGTTTTTGTAAATAATGGTACTATGAATGTGAGCGGAAGCGTGCAGAATGGCAGCCCGTCAACAGCAACTAACAACGGTTCTATGATAGTTGCAGGTAATTTTCAGCTCAATAGTAGCGGTCCTGGTTTTGTAAATAATTGTTCACTTAAAATAAGCGGCAATTATAATCAAAGTAATAGGATGAAAAATTATAACCTGATAAAAGTGACGGGTACAACTACTATAAATAGTAGTAATGAACTGAGTTTGTATAATGGTGCAATGCTGGAAACTGTGAACTTCGTGCTTGATGGTTCTACTGTAAAAGGTTATGGAAGCACATCTTTGGTTAAGATAACAGGATCCGTGAATATACGGAACTCAGGTGCAGTTATTACAGGCGCAGTGCAGGTGTCCAGTGCAAGTAGTGTTGGCAGTTCTTACTTAACAGGTGGTGCAGCTACAGGTAATAGCGTATATATACCTGTTACTAGTTGCAATAGCGATGGTAATGGTACCCCGACCGTAACGGATACAGATGGTGATGGTGTGCCAGACAATTTAGACGCCTATCCTAATGATGCTACAAAAGCGTACAATAACTACTATCCATCCAGCAGTGGAATGGCAACAGCCGCCTTTGAAGACCAATGGCCAACCAAGGGAGATTTTGACTTAAACGACCTGGTAATATCATATCGCTACAATGTGGTTACTAATGCAGCTAATAACGTGGTGCAGGTAACCGCAAACTATAGTTTACTTGCTACAGGTGGCAGTTTGGGTAATGGTTTTGGTGTACAGTTCCCAATAAGCAACTCAAGCGTTACAGGTTTAACTGCAGGTACACTTGAAGCCGGACAAACAAAAGCTGTGGTTATACTATTTACCAATATGCGCGACGAAATGGCACAATGGAATACGGTACCTGGCGTAGCACAGACACCAGCCAAGAGCTATACGTTTACATTTAATGTTACAAACGGCCCTTCTATAAGCACCTTTGGATTGACCGGTTATAATCCGTTTATTTGGAACTACGGATTAGGAGCTAATCGTGGACGTGAGATACATCTTTGGGGGCATTTACCAACGGATCTGGCTAATACAGGTTACTTTGGTACAGCCGATGATAATTCAAGCCCGGCCAATAACCTGTACTATGTAACGAAAACAGGTTTACCTTATGCCGTAGAAATTCCGGTTAGTCCGTTCAGTTATCCAACAGAGGGAACCGACATTACGACAGCTTACCTGCATTTTGGCGACTGGGCTCAATCTAATGGAACTTCTTATACAGATTGGTATAGCAATACCGCCAGTGGATATAGGAACACTGCAAATATATATACAAAATAGAGTGCAAGAAAGTAGGAAATTAAAAAGGTAAGATGCTCGCATCTTACCTTTTTAATTTTACTCTTTTAAAATTTATCCCATTCCTAATTGCAATATCTTCTCATATTCTTCGTCAGTAACACCGCAAACTGATAGCCGCCCCTGTTTTACAAGAGCCATATTTTGCAGGAAGGAGTCAGCTTTTATTTCAGATAGAGTTACAAATCGTTTCAGTGGCCTCACTGGTTTCAGTTCTATTACTACCCAGTTGGTATCATCCGTTGTAGGGTCTTGATAGGCTTCTTTACATACCTCTGCAATGCCTACTATTTCCAGTCCTTCGTTGCTGTGGTAGAAGAATACTCGATCACCGATCTTCATGTCACGCATGTTATTTCGTGCGGTGTAATTGCGTACACCATCCCACATAGTTTTGCCGTCTTTCACAAACTGATCCCAGCTGTATTTAAATGGTTCAGATTTAACGAGCCAGTATTTCATAAAAATCTACTTTGAATGTTTAATGTTTATATGATTATTTGTCGCGTTCCAATAAATAGGATGCTAGTTCGTATAAATGCTGCTTCCTTTTTGATGGCGCAGCAACATCGTCCAGGCATTTGAAGGCAAGGTCTGAATAATGTTGTACCGCTTCACGACAACTCATGTCTGCCTTTGTTGCGGTAAATATGTTCAGCATAGTATCTACTTTGTCATCATCATCATTTTCCAATAAGGCTTCTATCGTCTTTTTTTGCTCTGCAGTTGCATTGGCCAGCGCTTTAAGCAAAAGGTATGTTTTCTTATTGGCTTTAATATCTCCACCGTTTTGTTTGCCAAGTTTATCCGTGCTGCCAAATGCATCAAGGTAATCGTCTTGCAACTGAAAAGCGATACCAAGATTCTTTCCAAAAGAATACAGCCTGTCAGTATTGCCCTCTGTGGCCCCGCCCAGCAAGCCGCCCATTTTAAGGCTGCACGCCAGTAATACAGATGTTTTTAGCGTTATCATATGCAGGTATTCATCTATGCTTACATCGTCTCTTTGTTCAAAGTCCATGTCATACTGCTGGCCCTCGCATACTTCTATTGCAGTTTTGTTGAACAATTGAAGTATCGAGGCAAGTGGCTGCTTGATATGTGCCAGTTGCTGGTAAGCAAATATGCTCATTACATCGCCACTTAGTATGCCGGTAGCCATACCGTATTTTTCATGTATAGTGGCAAAGCCCCTGCGTAGCGGAGCTTTGTCCATGATATCATCATGTATCAAAGTAAAATTATGAAACAACTCTATCGCTGCCGCAGCATGCCATGCATCTTCGTGTATATCTCCCATTAGCTCATTTGCCATCAGGCAAAGCACTGGCCGTACCCTTTTACCTCCCAAATTCAACAGATAGCGACAAGGATCATATAGTGTAGTTGGAAATTGAGGAAAGGGTAGGGCAGACACATACCTGGTTTCAAATTCAGTGGTTAGTTCAATAAAAGAATGCATGTGGTTTACTTTTTCCGTTTTGCTTTGGGTTTAGGAGCCGGTTGTTTTTTCTTTTGTTCAGTACTCTCTTTCTGTTTTTGTGGCAATTGTACCAAGGCATAATCGGTCTGTCTTTTCACAAGGTTGGCGCTAAGCACACGCACGGTTATATTATCGCCTATACCCAGTTTTATTCCTGTATGGCGGCCCCGCAAGGCGTATTCGCCTTCCAGTAGTTCAAAGTCATCAAATTCGGCAAGCTCTGCCATCGATACCATGCCTTCACATTTATGCTCCACGGTCTCTGCCCAAAAGCCAAAGCTGGCAACTCCACTGATCACAGCCTCAAACTCATCGCCAACAAAATCTTGCATGTACTCTACCTGCTTGTACTTGTTAGCTGCACGCTCTGCTTCCATTGCCCTGCGTTCCTGGTCGCTGCAATGGCGGCACTGGCGCTCCAGGTGTTTTATGGGGTGTATCATGTTGTTCAGGCATTCTTCAAGTATTCTGTGCACAAGCACATCTGGGTAGCGGCGGATGGGCGAGGTAAAGTGACAATAGTCATGAAATCCAAGTCCATAGTGTCCAATGTTGTCTGTTGTATATACAGCTTTAGACATAGTGCGGATACCTAATTGTTCCAATACGTGCTGTTCCGGTTTGCCACGTGCTATCTCCAACATCGCATTGAAAGAAGCTGCTATGTTTTGCGGTGTGGTCAGGTCTAACTTATGCCCAAACCGTGCAGCAAAGGTGGAGAATATTTTCAGTTTTTCTTCGTCAGGCACATCGTGCACACGGTAAGGGAAAGGGATAGGTTTATCCTCAAATGTGAGGTTAGATACATATTCAGCCACAGTCCTGTTTGCCAGCAGCATAAATTCTTCTATAAGTTGATGTGCTGCTTTACTTTCTTTAACTACTATACCTATGGGCTTCCCGGTTTCATCCAGTTTAAAACGTACTTCGGTTGATGAAAAGTTAATGGCACCTTTCTTGAAACGGGCGGCCCGCAAGGTTTGCGCCATTTCGTTTAGTATAAGCACTTCCTTTTTAAGTTCCCCTTTACCACTTTCTATTATTTCCTGCACATCCTCATACGCAAATCTTTTAGTTGACCTGATTACGGTTTTCCCTATCCAGGTCTTTTTTACTTCACCCGCTTTATTGATCTGGAATATAGTAGAGAATGTGTATTTGTCTTCATCGGGTCGCAGCGAGCATAGCTCGTTAGATAAGCGTTCGGGAAGCATGGGGAGTACCCTGTCTGGCAGGTATACACTTGTAGCTCTGTTATATGCTTCTGTATCTAAGGCTGATCCGGGCTGTATGTAATGGCTTACGTCAGCAATATGCACGCCTACTTCATACCATCCACCGGTAAGGGGCTTGAACGATATGGCATCATCAAAATCTTTTGCATCCACAGGGTCAATGGTCATAGTAAGTATGCCGCGCATATCCCTGCGTTTTGCAGCTTCCTTTTCATCCACGCCTTCTGCATACCTCGCTGCGTCTTCCAGCACATCATCATGAAAGGTAAGTGGGAAGCCATTCTCCATAAGTATTCCCTGCATGGCTACCTCATTTGCACTTTCATCAGTCAGCAGACTGGTTATTTCACCTACCGGATTCTTAGTTTTTCCGGTCCATTCCACTATTCGGGCAACAGCTTTATCTCCATTTTTTGCACCATTCAGCAGGTGCAGAGGTATATAAATATCAACCGGCATTTTATCGCTGTCCGGTATCAAAAAAGCAAAGTGGGGGTGTATATCTAATCGTCCGCTAAATTCACTTTGTTTGCGCCGCACTATTTCTACTACCACGCCTTCCATACGGCGGCCTGGTTTGGTATGCTTATCCACTTCTACTCTCACCTGGTCTCCATTCAGCCCATTATTCAAATGTTCTCTTTTTACCAGTATATCTTTATCCAGTCCTTCTGCAATTACAAAGCCCATACCGCCACGGGTTACTTCCAGCTTGCCTGTATAAGTCACCTTGCTACTACTGTCTGGCTTTCCTTTCTTATTGTTTCCTTTTTTCATTTTTTCACGCTCTTATATCGTCATCAATTTTAGCCCGGTCTATTTAATAGATTCCCTGGGCTTCCGGTGCATTACCGTATTCATCATTTTCCATCAGCGATTGGCTTACATATCGTATCACTGTGGCATTAAATTCATTTCTACCACCCAATAGTACTGCTACTTCTATGGGTAGCACCACTATTTCTATACCCCAATCTTTCAGTTTATCAAAATGCAGGTGCAGTCTTGCAGCATCTTTTTCAGTTGTTACAATTACTTTGCCAGGCACTTGCCAGTTTTCATATGTGGCTTTTATTTCTTCAAGATCTTTACTTACAAAATAATGATGATCTGGGTAAGAGAGTACATGCACGTCCTGCATATTACTCCGCAAATGTGCCACCAGTGGTTCTGGACGGGCAATGCAACATACGAGTACTGCATTTTTCCCGTTTAGGTTTACCTCTTCTTTTGTAATGAAATTATAAGGGGTACAGTACTTGATGCCAGTAAAAAATACTTGCTGATGGGTTTGTGGTTTGATCTTTTTTATGATCTCCTCTGCCTTCTGAGCTGTAATTCCTAGAGGGCATTTTGACACAATGATCACATTGGCGCGTTTATATGCTGCTCGTTGTTCGCGCAACCTTCCCAGTGGTAAAATGTAATCATCATAAAAAGGTCTTGCATGATCAGTGATCAATATGGTCAACCCTGCCTTTACAGATCTGTGCTGATAGGCATCATCCAGCAGTATTACTTCTACTAAAGGTTTCCTTTGCAGCAGTGCTGGTATGCCAGTCATTCTTTCTTCGGCTACGCTTACTGTTAGGTCCGGAAACTTTAGGTGGTACTGCATTGGCTCATCACCTATCCTTAGTGCATTGCTACTCTCATCTGCTATTATAAAACCTTGGGTGTGGCGTTTATAGCCCCTGCTCATAGTGGCCACCCTGTATTCATATTCCAGCAGTCGCACCAGGTATTCTACATGGGGCGTTTTACCCGTACCACCTACAGAAAGATTACCTACAGTTATTACTGGTACGCTAAATTCTATAGATGAGAAAAAGCCGGTATCGTAAAGGCGGTTACGTAGCCACAATACAGCGCCATACAATAGGGCAATAGGATATAAGAAAATGCGTACTGCTGAAAATGCGTAATAAAGTACGTTGCGTTGGCTCATAATAGTCCGGCGTGTTGCAGGCTATATTCCAGTATGTGCTTTTGCGCATCAAAAGGTTTCACCTTTTGCAGCCCAAGCAGTTCTATAGCACTGTGTATGATCATATTTTTATCTTCAGGTATTTCTGCCTGTTGTTCCATGTAGGTAAATGAACCGGCTTCTAGCAGGCAACGTTCAGGCATTAGGCCTATCAACTCACTACCTGCCAAAGTTACGTTTACTTCTGCAGCAAGCGCACTGCATGCTTCCCACACCTGCAGTGGCGATGTTTCGCGATAGTCCAGCAGGTTCATAGATACCTGTGCACATTCAAAATCAGCCATATACCAACCTATGGCGCGCAGGTGCGAAAGCAGCCCGGGATGCTTTATACGTTTGTCGTCTTTTACTTCGGTAAATCCACGCTCGCGTATGCGCTCAGCTATATAATTAGCTTTGGTTACATCTTTAGTGTTCAGCGATATGTTGAAGGCAACCAGTATATTTCTTGCGCCAATTACTGTGGCTCCGGTGGCAGGGGTAAACGTTGAGGGACCATAGTCGGGTGCCCAGCCTTCTGTTTGCATTTTAGCCGCCATACCCTCATACTGTCCTTTTCTTATGTCGGGTAATGCACGGCGGTGTGGGGCGGTAGCGGCATACTCGTACAGGTAAACTGGTATATTCAGCTCGGTGCCCACACGCTGGCCCAATTGGTTTGCATATGCTACAGCTTCATCCATTGTAATGCCTGCTAACGGCACCAGCGGACAAACATCGGTAGCGCCTATACGGGGATGCACACCTTCCTGTTCCTGCATATTTATTACTTCCGCTGCTTTTTTTATGGCTTCAAATGCAGCAACTATTACAGCTTCCGGCGCACCGGCAAATGTCATTACTGTACGGTTGGCTGCAGCGCTAATATCAATGTGCAATAGTTTTACCCCGGCTATATTTTTTATAGCATCGGCTATGGCATTTATCTTATTTATATCTCTGCCTTCGCTAAAGTTTGGAACACATTCCAAAATAGGCATCTGTGATTTCATTATCATAAAAGTAGTGAATGTAACCGCAAATAACATTTATGCATGCCGTATTTCCTAAACCATTCCTATTTTTGATGGCCTAATACAACAAGATAACATGAACTGGATACAGCACCCTATAACACTTACTGGAAACAAAGTTGTATTAGTGCCATTGGACAGCAGCCATTTTCCGGCGCTGTTAGAAATTGCAAGGCAAGAAAGTATCTGGGAGTTTATGGCTATAGACGGATCGCCAGACAAACTATTGCTCGAGCTTAAGGCAGCCTTATTGAACCGGGCTAGTGGAGACCAATATCCCTTTGCTATAATTGATAGGTTGAAGGGAAATGTAATAGGCACTACGCGTTTGATGAATATATTTCATGAACATAAAAAACTTGAAATAGGGTGGACCTGGTACAATCCGGAATACTGGGGTACCGGCTATAATACGGAATGTAAGCTACTATTACTTACTTATTGTTTTGAAACACTTGCGGCTGTGCGGGTCCAGTTAGTAGCGGGTGAGAAAAACATGCGCAGTCGTAATGCAATATTAAAGATAGGGGCAACCTATGAAGGTACCATGAGAAAAGAGCGTGCACGACCCGACGGCACTTATCGCAATACCGTAATGCATAGCATAATTGACGATGAATGGCCAGACAGGAAACGAAAACTGGAAGAAATGTGTAAGAAGTAAGGCGTATAATATACTTCTAAACGGAATTAATCTCATTTTTTGAGTAATTTTCACCCGTAATTGCTTTTGCAGATACTGTGGTATCTGCCTTTATTTTTATTCTACTACCAAATGTCTGATAACAATAGATATAATCTGCGTGGCGTTTCGGCCCAGAAAGAAGATGTACACCGTGCTGTAGCTAAACTGGATAAAGGTCTTTATCCTAATGCGTTTTGTAAAGTATATCCCGACTATTGGGGTGGTGACGATGCGTATTGCAATTTGATGCATGCCGATGGCGCAGGGACAAAATCCATACTGGCTTATATGTATTGGAAAGAAACCGGCGATATAAGTGTGTGGAAAGGTATTGCTATAGATTCTATAGTAATGAATATTGATGATATGCTATGCGTAGGTGCTACTGGGCCATTTACCTATTCATCTACCATAGGGCGCAATAAAAACCTCGTTCCGGGCGATGTTATCTCTGAGATCATTAATGGTACGCAATCTTACTTCGACAGGTTGAAGGATTACGGAATAGATGTGCATTTCATGGGTGGGGAAACTGCCGATGTGGGCGATATGGTACGCACTGTTATTGTTGATGGCACTATGGCTGCGCGCATGCGTCGCGATAAACTGGTGACTACTGAAAAAATGCAGCATGGCGATGTAGTAGTAAGCCTTGCCAGCTATGGACAAGCAACTTACGAAGATGAATATAACAGCGGCATGGGCAGCAATGGCCTCACCAGTGCCCGTCACGAAATACTAAATAAAACATACGCAGAAAAATACCCTGAAAGTGTTGACCCCAACCTGCCGCCAGAGGTAGTCTATAATGGTGCATATTCCCTTTCGGATAGTACAGATACACCGCTGAACGTAGGTAAACTGCTATTATCGCCTACGCGTACATACGCCCCTGTAATACTTCAGGTATTAAATCATAATTTCGATCAGATACATGGCATTATACATTGCAGTGGTGGTGGACAAAGCAAGTGCTTGCACTATCTTCCCTCACCTTTGCGCGTAGTGAAGAACAATTTATTACCGATACCACCTTTGTTTCAGCTCATACAAAAATCTGCCGGCACCAGCTGGAAGGAAATGTACCAGGTGTTTAATATGGGGCAACGCCTTGAGATTTTTACTGATGTTGCTACAGCCAACTCCATAATAGAAATAGCCGCAAGTTTTAATATAGCTGCCCAAATATCAGGTTATGTAGAGCTGGCTGATAAGAAAGAGGTAGTTATTCAGAGCGAGCATGGAGTATTTACATATAACTAAATGTAGTATTTCTTATAAGCTTGTAAATAAGCATTGTATATTGGCGAGAAATAATTGAACCCACTATTTACTTTATAAACCCATTTTTCCCAATATGAAAATCAAAGGGCTGATTCTCTTTGTATTCCTTGTTGCTGCCCAACAGGTTTTTTCTTATGACAAAATCTACACAGTAACTGGAGGCGTTATAAAATCTAAAATTGAATCTGTAAATGATTCGATAATTACCTATAAAAAGTCTAACTATCTAGATGGGCCGGACTATTACATAGAGAAAAAAAGCGTCAAGAAGGTAATATATGATGCAACTGCTAGAGTGGTATATGATACGATAGTAAAAAAGGTAACGGCTTACCGTTCTAATGTACTAGCTATTGCGCCTATTCAATACAGCGATAATGGCCACGGAATTGGTGGTAGCTATGAACATTTTTTAAAGGTCACGAAATGTTTAAGCTTGTTTTTACCTGTATACCAAACTCATAACTCATTTTCAGGAGGGTATAGCACTTCTATTTTTTATTATGCACCCGGCATTAAGTTTTACCCCGTCGGTAATCAAGGCATTTTAAGGGTTGCAATTGGTCTTTCATACATAGGGGCCTCGGGCAGATTGGTGTCGCAGGATTATCCAACTGGACACGACTTTGTGATGTCTGGAGTAATAATTACAGGATCTATTAACGTCAACATAACAAAGTTTTTGTACTTAGGGGTTGACTTTGGAGAGGGATCGGTACATGTGGTTCCGTTTGTTAGTAATCATGTAACAGGAGAATTTGCTGTTCGTGTAGGCGGGCGCTTTTAAAATTAATTATTTATTATTTCGCCATGTTCTTTGGTATAGACGTACACTTCATGGGTGGGGAAACTTTGATTGTTTGGTTTTAGTTTATACATTGTTTATATGAACGCCAAAATATTTATTATCCTATATAAACCCATATTATGAATCTTAAAAAGCTCATTCTTCTTCTTATAATCATTTCAGTCATATCTGGCGCTGCATTTTGCCAGGATAAAATCTATAAGCGAGATGGAACAGGACCGTCGAGCATTGACAAAGCCTCGAATTTCAAGCGCAATCAGGTTTCTATAATTCCATTTGTAATTACAGAAACAGGTAAAGGCTTTGGTGTGGGCTACGAACATTTTTTTGGTAAAAAAGGCGTGTTGAGCTTTTACATTCCTATTTACTTTACAAAGAATACATATTCTGTGGAAATAGATACACTTATTCAGTATGGTAAGTCTATGTACACCAAATCTGTTACAGACCCCATGTATTACGTATCGCCGGGTATTAAGTTCTACCCCACAGGAAGTAATGGCGTTGTTAAATACGCTCTAGGCCTTGCTTATACCATTGCAAATGGCACCATTACCGCAAGCGAAGACGGGCGATTGACATATAACTTTGCTTATACAGATGGAGCAAGATATAGTCGGTCTATGACGGGTTTTGTTATAAGTAACTCTTTAAATATTCTTGCAATGTCACGTATTCATATTGCGCTTGAGGCAGGATGTGGTCTTACTTTTAGCAATAATACCAGTAGTACACCTCAAGACATGGGGCTATTATATTATTTTTCTTTACAGGCAGGTTACCGCTTTTAGCTGTTGCAACGATTAAATCTTATCCAAAAGTTGTTTCTGTTATGCCAATACAATTTTCTGATGTTGAGATGGCTTTTAGTGCAAATATTGAGCAATAAAATCGTAGTTATCGATTTTATCACTACTTGTTTGCAAGCATATCGCATTCAGTTATCGCAAATTATAAATATGGTATCGTATTTGCTTGTTTACTTACATCTAAAACTTAGAAATAATGATGAATATAAAAACTACTCTATTATCCGTATTGCTTTTGATGATTTCTTTTTCTGCCCTTTGCCAGGATAAAATTTATAAGCGCGATGGAACTGTGCTAAATGTAGTAGTAAAAGAGGTCAGTGAAAAAAATATCAAGTATAAAAAATTTGATAACCAAACCGGCCCTGATTATGCCATTGCCAAGGACGACATAGAAAGAATAACGTACCAGAACGGAAGCGAAGATACTTTTGATGGAGGCGATATGCCTAGGAGGCCATCATTACGGGACGTACGAGAGGAAATGCTGCGAAAAAGACAAGAAAGAAAAGTAGCCCGTCCTAAAACTTATATGGAACCTAATATTCTGGCAATAGCTCCTTTACAACTATCAGACAATGGCATCGGCTTTGGCATTAGTTACGAGCGTTCATTGGATAAAGGTGGTATTATTAGTTTTTATGTTCCTGCTTACCTGACATGGAGTGTAAATTCAAATGGAAATTATTATAATGGAAACGGCACTCAAACCGGCAATGGGGTGGTTTACGATCCTATGTTTTATATAGCACCTGGAATAAAGATATATCCTACAGGCAGTCAGGGGAAAGTAAAATATTCTGTAGGTCCCAATTTAGTATTTGCCAATGGTAGCCAAACCAATTTTGATAATTACTACTATCCTACACAAACACGTGAAAACAGGTTTATGATGGGAGTAATGGTTGTAAATGCACTCAACATTAATCCTACTCCAAAAGTATATTTAGGGCTTGAATTAGGTCTTGGAGGCACTTACATAAACAAAACCGGTGGTGTGCTGGATGGGGCAAACACTTTGGTTGAATTCTCTTTCCGTATTGGTTATCGTTTTAAATAATTTATTGGTATTTGCTTAAAGGAAAACGTCCGGCAATTATTTTTGCCGGACGTTTTCTATTGAAATAACCTAGGTTAATTTAATTCAAAGGATTTGCCACCATGTGGAATGTGATCTTTGACTCTACAACCGAGCTGGCCGGTGGCACATTGTTAAAATGGGCGTTGGTTTGCAGGTATATAGTGTCTTTCAAAAAGTAACTTTTTAAGGCTGTGTCAGCCGCAACATCAAGGTTTAATATGTTTTGCCCCTTGGGTATATTCATTTTGCTGGCAAACAGTACTGTGGGCAGGTTAGTTGCAGACATATAGATGCTTATAGAATCTAGGTAATCAAAATAAGCTCCAGATGGGCTTACCATTTGCAGGGTCGCCTGCTTTACAGAAATAGAAGTTATATCTTTTACAGTTGTATTGTAAGTAGATATATATTGTTGTGCATTAGTAACAACTGGCAAAGCGGGTAACGATAACTGAACGCCTCCTGCCGGGAAATGGCTGGTTACAGTATCATATACTCCTGGCAAATAAATTTGATTGGTATAGGTAGGTAGGTCAATATTTATGGTGGTAAGGCTTTTTAACTTCGCGCATCCAACAGCAAATATTAAACCGGCACAAGCCATTATACTTAGCGTTTTTTTCATTTTTAAAGATTTGTATCAAAAATACGTTTTTAATATGTTGATGTGTATGCGGATATAACTATTTTTGCCATTATTATGTCTTTTTCTAAAACAGTAGCTTTTCATACATTGGGCTGTAAGCTCAACTTTTCAGAAACCTCTGCGCTTAGCCGTTCACTTGAAGCCGATGGGTTCACCAAGAAAGAATTTGAAGAGGATGCTGATGTATATGTAATAAATACCTGTTCAGTTACAGACAATGCTGATAAAGAATGCCGCATGCTGGTGCGCCGCATACAGCGTCGTTCGCCGGAAGCTATGGTGGTAATAACCGGATGCTATGCACAATTAAAACCCAAAGAAATAGCCGAAATAGAAGGTGTGGATTTAGTGCTGGGTGCCGCTGAGAAATTTAACCTATCTACACACCTTAAAGATCTGGTGAAGAGCGACACTGCCAAAATATATTCGTGCGAGATAGGCGAAGTGGAGGGTTTTCATAGTTCATATTCACTTACAGATCGTACCCGTACCTTCCTGAAGGTGCAGGATGGGTGCGATTATAACTGCGCATTCTGTACCATCCCCCTGGCACGTGGCCACAGCCGTAGCGATAGTATCGAAGGTGTATTAAATAATGTAAAAGAATTAGCAGCGTCTGGTGTTAAAGAAATAGTACTTACCGGCATCAATCTGGGCGACTTTGGTAAGGGCAATAATGGCGGTAAAACAAAACCTGTTACTTTTTACGATTTAGTACAGGCATTGGATGAGGTCGAGGGAATAGAACGGTTCCGCATATCCTCTATTGAGCCTAATTTGCTCACAAATGAGATCATTGAATTTGTTGCAAGATCAAAGAAGTTTATGCCCCATTTCCACATACCTCTGCAAAGCGGAAGTAATCATATACTTGGTCTTATGCGCCGCAGGTACCGTGCCGAGTTATATGCAGAGCGTATTGCTTATATAAAAGAATTGATGCCGCATTGCTGCATAGGTGTAGATGTTATAGTAGGCTTCCCTACAGAGAGTGATGAACATTTTAAAGAAACGTTTAATTTTCTGCATAGCCTGGATGTGTCTTACTTTCACGTGTTTACATACTCTGAGCGGGCCGATACGTTGGCCATAGACCTAAAACCCATAGTGCCCATGCATATCCGCAACGAGCGGAATAAGGCGTTGCGTAACCTCTCTTACCAAAAACTGCAATACTTTAAAGAACAGCATGTGGGCACTACGCGGAAAGTTTTGTTCGAAAGGATGAATGAAAATGGTATCTCTGAGGGATACACAGATAACTACATAAAGGTGCAGGCCATGGGGAAACCAGAGTTGTATAATACTATCATAGATTGGGTAGTCGGGTAGGCTAGTTCATCACAGTCTCATTTTCTATCATTTTATATTTTGATCCATTCGTATTAATGGTTCTCTAATTCTTCTTCAATTTCAGTTCATAAAGTTCACACGATTCATTATTAATAAATGATGTGTTATTACTTTATGTCTACGGACGATGATCTTCGTCATCTTTTACAATTAACGAGTTGAAACGAACTATTTTTATACGTTAGTTATGAAGATGGATATAAAAAAGAGTGGCTCTCAATTTGATGCACTATTTGATAATGCTGCCATAGGCATTATTGTTGTGGAAGCCAAAGGATTTATTATCCTGGCAAATCAATTTTCATTGAAACAATTTGGTTATGATGAAGGTGAATTGTTAGGACAAAAAATTGAAATATTGATACCTCCTCGTTATAAAACCACTCATATTCAACATCGTGAACATTATCACGGACATTCTGCACACAGCAGGCCTATGGGCCTGGGAATGGATTTGTTTGGTATAAAAAAAGACGGAACAGAGTTTCCGGTCGAGGTTAGTCTCAGTCCTTATCAAACAGAAAAAGGACAATTTAGCATGGCTTTTATTAGTGATATATCTGTTCGTAAAAAGTCTGAAATAGAGTTGCTGCAATTAAATGCAGATTTGGAGCAGAAAGTTGAGGAACGTACGCTTTCTCTATCTCTGGCATTAGAAAAAGAAAAAGATCTGAACGAACTAAAATCAAGGTTTGTTTCAATGGCCTCTCATGAGTTCCGTACGCCATTGAGTACCATTCTTTCTTCCGCTTATTTAATGTCAAAATATACAGTAACTGAAGATCAGCCAAAGCGGGAAAAGCATATCCAACGCATCATTTCGTCTGTAGATATGCTCAACGAAACCCTCAACGATTTTTTATCTGTTGGTAAAATAGAAGAGGGTAGAATACAAGTTCGTTTTTCAGATGTCAATGTACAGGATCTGGTAAACGACTTGCTTAACGAAATGCATCCGTTATTGAAAAAAGATCAGGAGGTAATATATCATCATCAAGGAGATGCGAGTTTTTACCTCGATTTCTCGTTATTCAAACATATTTTGATGAATCTCCTTTCAAATGCTATAAAGTTTTCATCAGAGAACACCACAATACAGGTAAGAACCGGTATAGAAGCAAACAACCTGCATGTCTCGGTAAAGGATACTGGTGTCGGTATTTCAAAGATGGATCAGGAACATTTGTTTGAACGTTTTTTTAGAGGTGGCAACGTTAGCAACATACAAGGTACAGGGCTTGGTCTCCATATAGTAGCCAAATACGCCGAGCTAATGAATGGGTCGATCGAATGCAACAGCGGCCTTGAAAAAGGAACAGAATTTATAGTCAACTTTAAACCTATAAATCAGGAATAGTATGAAAACTATTTTACTAATAGAAGACAATCTGGATATCCGGGAGAATATGGCTGAGATAATGGAGTTGTCTAACTATAAAGTATTGACCGCCCCAGATGGTAAAGAAGGTGTTGAGTTAGCAATACAACACAAACCAGATCTTATCGTTTGCGATATCATGATGCCTGTATTAGATGGCTATGGTGTAATACATATGTTGCAAAAAAATCCTGACACGCAGAATATCCCATTTATCTTCCTTACTGCAAAAGCAGAGCGTACAGAAATACGGAAGGGGATGGAATTGGGGGCTGACGATTATATAACCAAGCCCTTTAATGGTACGGAGTTGCTCGGGGCAGTAGAGAGTCGCCTACGCAAAGCAGATTTTATTAAAAAAGAAATTGCGGCAGGCATAGAAGGTTTAGATAGTTTGGTGGCGACTATAGGCGGTAAAGATGTGTTGAAAAATTTTACCAATGATAGAAGCACAGGACAATATAGGAAGAAGCAGCTCATCTATTCTGAGGGAAACCATCCGCATCGCATTTATTATGTTGAACGGGGAAAGGTAAAAGCATACAAGACCAACGACGATGGTAAAGAATTAGTGATTGGGTTATATAGCCCCGGCGATTTCTTTGGCTATATTGCCATGTTGGAGAATACTAGCTATAAAGAAAATACAGAAACCCTGGAGGAGACTGAACTGGCTATTATACCACGCGAAGATTTTGAACATCTCATCAATAACAACCGCGATGTGATGCAGAAGTTTATAAAATTGCTAGCGAATAATGTTACAGAACGGGAACAGCAATTGCTGAATCTGGCCTACAATTCATTGCGAAAAAAAGTGGCAGATGCGCTAATGACAATTTATAACAAATACAGCGCCGGCAATCCTGAATTTGAAATAGATATCAGCCGTGAAAACCTTGCGAACATTGCCGGCACTGCAAAAGAATCTGTTATACGCACCTTAAGCGATTTTAAAGATGAAAAACTTATAGATATTCGTCATGGTGATATTGTAATACTGAATGAAAAAAAGCTGCAAAATTTAGCAAACTAAAGCCAGGGAGTACCCTGTATCGTGGTGTGAATTGAATCTTTTAAATTTCCCTTTATTTCCAAATGCGGCTAGTCTCCATTTTTATAGGATTGTAAGTAATATATTGAACCATACGGGGCGATACGCCTTTATTTGCCGTAGCACAATGGGGTAGTGCTTGGTGCCAGATAATTAAATCTCCCGCGTGAGCAGGCACAGGTATGGATTTCAATTCCTGGGCTGCAATTTCCCTGGGATTTATGTTTTCAGGTAAACATGAAATCCAGTTATCAATTTCTTTATGAAAACCTGGTACACAATGAAAAGCGCCATCGTCAGCGGTTACATCATTGAGGTATAATAACCCTTGCAATACGAATGGTATAGGTAGTTGCAAACTTACATCCCAATGAAGCGTGCTTCCTTTAAATTTATACGACTGGGTTTCGGGTGGATTAAAACTTACTTTATCTATCAGCAGATAGATGTCTGCGCCGTTATATAGCTCCTCGAAAACCTTTCTGATTTTTGTTGCGTTTCTATTTTTATTAAGTGCAGTATGTTGGAAAAACCGAAGCATCATGCCGTTTTTACCTTCATGGTCTTGGTACCAGCTATCTGGCTGTTCTGCATCAGCCGCCAGGTATTCCCATATAGCTGTTTTGGCGGCAACACATTGTTCCGTGGGTACAGCATTCTTGATAACAATATAACCATTTTTATCCCAGAATTCCCAATCTTCCGCTGTTAAAACATTCCCTTCATATACATTAATAATGCTGTTGCTTCGCACTGCATGGTTTTGCAACCATAATAAGAAAGCGTTGAATCCTGGCCTTTGTTTATATAGGTAAGTCAAAGCCTCTTCTGTTCCTATACCACTTTGAGACAAATGATAAACTTCCTGGTACCATTGCTCAATAGAAGTAGGTTTTAGTTGTGGCCGAATGGCTGTAGTTCTTTCCCAAAATGCATATAATACAGTTTCTCTCTCTGACAGATTAATTTTCATTATCAAAAATTGATGGATTATCTAAATGGTAAATTAGTTAATATCCACAGTCAATAACGCTAAATTTGTGTATTTTTTAAAATAATATTGATAGTCCTTAAAGGATTTAAAGAATTCTGATACTAGGGTTTATCCAAAAATAAAAAAGCATGAAACTGTTTCCCATCAATCCTTTCTTTTTTTATTCTGTGAACCTATTGGTACTATTCTCGAACAGTGTATTTTTTGCAGTTTGAAATTTTTGCTCTAACTTTTTAGTTTTGGATTCATGAGCACTGTAGAAAACGGAGTTTTATTAGCACTTCCAGATGGCAGGCAGAACATCCGGCGGAATGGAGGGGCAACTCTCCAATTGGACTTTCCAGCGATTTAGCATTACCTTGTCATTACAATTTGATATATGATTCAAAGTTCGCGCCGAAAGTTTATTAAAACAGTATCTCTTAGTTCGGCATTTGTTGCATTGCAAGGCAATGTTTGGGCCGATACGGAAAAAAAAGTACGAAAACCAATTGTACTAAGCACATGGTACAAACAGGGCGCCCGTGCCAATGCCAAGGCCTGGGAAATATTACTGGCTAATGGCAGGGCTTTGGATGCCGTAGAGCAGGGTGTGAGGGTGACAGAAAGCGAAGTCAGAAATTGTTGTGTAGGGCTTGCAGCTAACCCCGATAGAGATGGTATAGTGACGCTGGATGCCAGTATTATGGATGAGTTTTCTAATTGCGGCTGTGTGGCGGCATTAGAGCAAATTGACCATCCTATATCTGTGGCAAGACTGGTAATGGAAAAAACACCTCATGTATTGTTAGTAGGGCAAGGCGCGCAAAAGTTTGCAGTACAAAATGGGTTTACATTGCAAGGACTTGAATTGTCGCCACGTGCTCGGAGGAAGTATAATAAGTGGTTAGAAAAATCCGACTATCACCCCGTTATGAATATAGAAAAGGGTGACGACGAGGGGCCTGCTGCTCCGGCTATTTTAGGGACCGGCGAATATAATCATGATACTATAGGCATGATAGCATTGGATGCGCATGGCAACCTAAGTGGTGCCTGTACAACAAGCGGTATGGCATATAAAATGCGTGGGCGTGTGGGCGATTCGCCTATAATAGGCGCTGGTTTGTTTGTTGATAATGAGGTAGGCGCTGCTACAGCTACCGGAACAGGTGAAGAGGTGATACGTATCTGTGGTTCGCATTTGGTTGTCGAGTTTATGAGGCAGGGTGATAGCCCCGAGATCGCCTGCAAAAAAGCTGTGGAACGGATCATGAAAAAAAGCAGCAAAGACCTGAAGGATCAGCAGGTAGGCTTCCTGGCTATAAATAAATTTGGCGATTTTGGAGGTTATGCCATTCATGACGAATTCGATTATGCAGTGTATAGCGATCAGTATCAGAACGAGAAGTTTATGAGTAAACATATCATGTAGCAACATGAGCGTTTTATTAGAAATAGCGGCTAATTCATTTCAGTCTTGTCTGTCGGCACAACAAGGTGGGGCAGACAGGATAGAGCTTTTTGAAAATTTAGCAGAAGGCGGATGTACACCTTCATACGGGATGCTGGCTTTAGTAAAAGAAAAAATAAACATACCGGTTTATGTAATGATACGCCCGAGGGGAGGGGATTTTATATATTCGAACGACGAGTTCGAAATTATGAATCGTGATATAGTGATGTGTAAACAATTGGGGTTCACCGGGATCGTGTTTGGTATGCTGGATATACAAGGTGGTATAGATGTGGCCAGGTGCAAAGATTTGTTATCAACTTGTGGAGATATGAAGGCTACGTTTCACAGGGCATTCGATGGGTCAAAAGATCTGCATGAAAGCATGCGGAAATTGATCGATCTGGGTTTTGATCGGGTGCTTACCAGTGGAGGTGAACCAAACGTAGAAAAGGGAAAAGAAGCAATTAAAAAATTGCAACAAGAATATGGTAAAGACATCGTGATCATGCCGGGATGTGGTGTAACATCTGTGAATGCAAGGGCAATAGTTGATTATTGCAGTGTAAACGAGATACATGCTACTGCAAAAGCGAAAGTTTCATCGACTATGCAATACTCAAAGCTCTATTTTACTGATGAATGGTATGAGAGTAATACACATGAGGTAGAAGCTATTAAACGATCGTTGTTATAGCTACATAAACAAATTCGCTTGCGGATTCTCCCGCATCATAAATAGTGTTAAGCGAATCAATAATTCCTCACACAGGGACATTTCCACTGCCATTGGCCTCGAGGCACAACCATAAAAGCAACCGAATAATAACTCACATGCCGAAGTTAATTTCAGCTTGATTCTATCAAAAAGAATAGAAACATAAAAACCGCTACAAGAGCGGCTTTTATGTCTGTGAACCCGCAGGGACTCGAACCCTGGACCCGCTGATTAAGAGTCAGCTGCTCTACCAACTGAGCTACGAGTTCATTTTTTTAATGGACGGCAAAGATAGTATTTCTATTTAAAAAAGGAAATTGAATTTTTTGTTATTGAGTAATTCGTTGAAAGTTTATTAAACAAGGCACGAGAATAGCATGTCGCACACTTTTTTATGAAATGTTGGCAGGTTTCAATTACCTCAAGTTGACCTTTATTCCACCTCTTCTCTAAAGCTTATGCCGTGATGCTTAAGTTCGGTAAGTACTGGGCGGTAAACCACAGGCATATTAGGTATGCAAACACCTGTAGGTACGTTTATCTTGTTGTTGAGAACCATACGTGCAAGAATACCCATGGGCAAACCTACAGTTTTAGACATAGCAGAAAAATCACGGCTTTCACCTTTTAAGGTCATGCTGCTTACCAGTTTTATCTTCCTCTCTTTGTGTGTATATTCCACCTCGTGTTGCATGATGACCATATCCTTTTCTGCAGGTAGCATTTTCCATTTGTCCTCTAAAAGGTCAAGCAGGTGCAATGCAGAGCTTTTTTTGCCATCTGGTAACGGATTTTCATCCAGGATACCTAGCCACTCTATCATGGGCAGTACACGGTCGTCTGGCAACACCTTTAGTTTTTGAGCCACATATTCCTTAAGCGTCAAGCCATTATGATAGCCGGTTTTTTTCTTCAACCACGATGCATAAGTGTTAGGTGTTCCTTCAAATTCATCATCATCGCTGGTAAGGCCTAACGCTACAAGCGCGTTCCAGCCCTTGCAAAATGCTGGGTGGCGAAGTGTAGCCCGCAAAAAGGTTTTTATTTCAGGTACGTCGTATTGTTGTAAATAATTTAATGAATCACGGTTAGGATAATAAGCAAATGAACCGATGCCATCTACTTTTATACGCTTATTACTGTCAAACATTTTTTCGTAAGGCACCTCTACCTGCTTTCCCTGATTCAGGTATTTAGCGCCCCCCTTACCTGCAAAAACCACATTCTTAGGATTCCAGCTAAACTTATAATGCCAGGGATTATCATCATATTCCGGTGCTACCAGTCCACCGCAATAAGACTTGAAACTAGTGATAATACCAGCTACCCGCTGAATGCTGTGAATGATTTGATTCGCAGTCATATGATCAATGCCCGGATCAAGCCCCATTTCGCACATAAACATAAGCCCAGCTTCTTTCACTTCTTTTTCCATCGCCTTCATTTCAGGGGTAATGTAGGAAGATGTGATAAGGTTTTTTTTATGTTTAAGGCAATCTTGCGCCAGCAAAATGTGTAAGTTCGGTGGCATTAATGATACAACGATATCTGCTTTTGCAACTAGTGGTTCCCGTTGTTCTGTTTTAGTAATATCTATAGCTGCTATTTCAGCAAAGGGATTTCCACTGGTTTTTTCTGCAATAGCGTTTGCATCACTATCAGCTACTATTACCCGCCATTTATTCCTGGCCGCATGAGATAACAGGTAGTGGATCAAATGAATAGATGATTTACCGGCACCGGCAATCAGTATTGTTTGCATAGATGATTAAAAAATATTGAAAAAAACCGAATCAAATGTAATAGTATTGTTACGGTATTACAAAAAAATGGTTATCTATGTTTAAAATAAATAGGAAAAATCCATAACATGAAAGCGCGTATTTGGCAAGAAAGGAATGTAACAATTCACGATTTGAATGCTTTGTCTGAAAATACTTTGATAAATGTATTAGGTATATCATTCATAGAAATTGGTGATAATTTTTTAAAAGCTTCTATGCCAGTTAACGCAACCACGCACCAGCCTTATGGTTTATTACATGGTGGGGCATCGGCTGCACTTGCAGAAACTATAGGTAGCGTAGCATCAGCATATTGTATTGATAAAGAAACGCAAATGTGTGTGGGGATTGAGTTAAATTGCAATCACTTGCGGGGGAAGAAGGATGGAGTAGTGATAGCAACGGCCGAACCATTGCATATAGGTAACGCTACCCATGTCTGGGATATAAAAATAAGAGACGAAAAAGAAAAACTCATCTGCGTAAGCAGACTTACCGTAGCAATACTAAAAAAAACATAATATGCGAAAATCAACAAGTGAAAAAATAATTTTCACACTTATTAGCTTGTTTATCATTTTTCTTTTTCATTTTAGCTTAGAGCTTAAACACCTTGGAGTAGAAGCTTTTAGAGATATTCCTTTTTTTAGCGATGACTTTATAAGTCATAATCGTGAGGCCTTGTCAGCATTTGCTCGTGGCTTTGGTTTGCTTTTTTACGATTCACTACTGACTATAATTGTATTATTTTTTTACCAGAGATATTACCTTACGCTCATCAGGAGTGGATATAACAGGGTTATCTATTTTATTACTCTTGTACTTGTTTTGATCGCAATAGTTTTATTTACCATATACTGGTTGCATCATTTACTCGATGTTAGTATCATCACAGGGTATTGGGCCTTTTAAGGATAGGGTGCATGTTTTTATTACATTGTATTGCATGTGTATAAACCAGCGGCGGTATTGAATAATAAGGTATATTTTGGTTGTATTTTAGCCCCCAAAAGGTTACATTTGCATTATATTTTTTTATACCAATATGGATCAAAATAACGAAGATCTAACCCCACAGGATTCCGGTAGAGATACAAACAGAATTATTCCGGTTAATATCGAAGACCAGATGAAAACGGCGTATATAGATTATTCTATGTCCGTAATAGTTGGTCGCGCATTGCCCGATGTGCGCGATGGATTAAAACCTGTACATCGTCGTGTGTTGTTCGCTATGCACGAGTTGGGCAATACGTTCAATAAGCCACATAAGAAATGTGCCCGTATAGTGGGCGAAGTGCTGGGTAAGTACCATCCTCATGGTGATGCATCGGTTTACGATACTATGGTACGTATGGCACAGCCATGGAGTTTGCGTTACATGCTGGTAGATGGCCAGGGTAACTATGGCTCTCAGGATGGCGACGGACCTGCCGCGATGCGTTATACTGAAGCCCGCCTTCAAAAGTTAGGCGAGGCAATGCTGGATGACCTGGAAAAGGAGACAGTTGACTTTGGTTTGAACTTTGATGATACGCTGCACGAACCAACTGTATTGCCTACACGCATACCGCAACTATTGGTAAATGGTGCGTCTGGTATTGCCGTAGGTATGGCCACCAATATGATGCCCCATAACCTTACTGAAGTAGTGGATGGCTGCATAGCGTACATAAATAATAAAGAGATCACTATAGATGAATTGATGACGCATGTGAAAGCGCCCGATTTTCCTACAGGTGGTATCATCTTCGGTATAGAAGGCATAAAACAAGCTATGCATACCGGCAGGGGTAGGGTCGTTTTGCGTGGTAAGGTAAATGTGGAAACACACAAAAATGGTAAAGAACAGATAATTATTACTGAAGTTCCTTATCAAGTGAGCCGCGATGCACTGGCAGAAAAAATTGGTTACCTGGTTAATAACAAGATCATTGAAGGGATCACTCACGTTGCCAACGAATCCAATAAAGACGGTACACGTGTTGTAGTCGAAATTCGTCGCGATGCAGTGGCTCAGGTTATTATCAATCAATTATACAAGTATAGCGAGCTACAGACTTCTTATGGTATCAATAATGTGGCGCTGGTTCATGGCCGCCCACGTACGCTGAACCTTAAAGATCTGATCAGTGAGTTTGTTACTTTCCGTCACGAGGTTGTAGTTCGCCGCACTCAATTTGAGTTAAGAGAAGCAGAAAAGCGTGCTCATATTTTAATAGGGTATCTTATAGCCCTCGATAATCTTGATGCTGTTATTACCCTTATACGTACCTCAACCAATCCTGAAGATGCCAAGAATGGCTTGATCACTCAGTTCGAGATGAGCGAGATACAGGCTAAGGCGGTATTGGAGTTGCGCTTACAACGCCTTACGGGCATGGAGCGCGAAAAGATACGCGAAGAGCATGCAGAACTGATGGCTCAAATAACATTCTTGAAGTCAATATTGAATGACGAGCCAATGCGCTACCAGATCATAAAAGATGAATTACTGGATGTGCAAAAAAGGTTTGGTGATGAGCGTAAAAGTGAAATACGCTACATGGCCAATGAAATGCGTATTGAAGATCTGATAGAAGAAGAAGATGTTGTAATAACAGTTTCTCATCTGGGTTATATCAAGCGTACTTCACAGGCTGAATATCGTGCGCAGCGCCGCGGTGGCCGTGGTGCTATGGCTGGCCGTACACGTGAAGTCGATTTTATTGAGCATTTGTTTATAGCTTCCACCCACCATACCCTCATGTTCTTTACAGAAAAAGGAAGGTGTTTTTGGCTAAAAGTGTACGAAATACCGGAAACAGATAAAAATGCCAAGGGACGTGCTATACAAAACCTGATACAGATACCACCTGATGATAAAATAAGAACAATTATAGATGTACCGCAATTGGAGAACAAGGAATATCTCCAAAATCACTTTGTGGTTTTATGTACCAAAAAAGGTGTTATCAAGAAAACACCGCTTGAAGACTTTAGCCGTCCAAGACAAAATGGTATCATCGCAATCACTATCCAGGAAGATGACGAGTTGTTGGATGTAGCCATTACAGATGGTAATAGCTATATTATGATGGCTGTTAAATCGGGTAGGGCTATATGCTTCCCAGATGATAAAGTGAGATCTACCGGCCGTGGTGCAATCGGTGTATTTGGCATTGAGCTGGATGACGAAAAGGATGAAGTTGTGGGTATGATCTGTGTCAGCAAGGAAAGCTTGACCAAGCAAATACTGGTGGTTTCCGAAAAAGGCTTAGGAAAACGTACCCCATTCCTTGAACCTATTGAACCTGGCAATACGGAAGAACTGTCCAATACGGTTGAAATTGCCGATGCAGAAGGTAATAAGAATAGGTACCAACTGGCATATCGCATTACCAATCGCGGTGGGAAAGGTGTGAAAACAATAAACATCACAGAAAAAACGGGTGGCCTTGTAGGGCTGTTGGTAGTAGAGGAAAAAGATGATCTGATCATTACATGTCGCTCAGGGGTCACTATACGCATGAAGGTATCAGCTATCCGCGAGGCTGGTAGAGCAACACAAGGTGTGAAACTGATCAATATAGATGATAAAGATTCAATAGCTGCCATAGCACGTATAGATGAGCAGGAAGAAGAAGTGAATCCTGAAGATGCTATTGTTGACGCAGATGCCACTGGTGCAGAAGTTCAGAATACTGATCCAGACCATGCTAAACCTGAAAGCGCAGAAGGTGAGGCCGCAACAGAAGAGTAAATAAGAGATTTTTTATCTGCTTAATACTGAACGTTTAATAACCGAAATAAAAAATAATCTCCCTCATTGTCGTGGGAGATTATTTTTATCGCTAAAATTGCCAAATATTTTTAAAAATTCAGGAATGAAAAAATTATTGATCGTTGCAGTAAGTACAGGTATTAGTTTTATGAGCTGGGGACAGAGTGTAAAATCCAACATCCAGTCGTCAATAAACTATCTGAAAGATAAAGATTATGACCATGCTTTGGAATACATTGAAAAAGCAGTTAAAGATCCCGCTGGGGCAAACGACCAAAAAGCGTGGCTGACCCGTGGTAATATTTATATGGAAATGCAATCTGATGCTAAGTATAAAAGCACTGGCCCTTACAAGGAGGCCGCTGCATCTTTTATGAAAGCAGTAGAGATTAAGTCCGAATTTTCTGATAAAGAAAATATTGGCACTGATTTGCTCATTTTTGCGTACGATTATTACAACGATGGTGTAAAAGCTTTTAACGAACGCACACCTGAAAAATATACAGAAGCTGCTGGGCTGATGCAAAAGGTAGTTGATATTCACGATTTTGAAGTGAATAAGAAATTTGCGGTATCTAAAAAGTTCGATACAATAGCAATGGAAGCTACTCATATAATAGGTACTTGCTACATCTATCAAAATAAAGACAACGAAGCCGTAGCGGTCTTGAATACCGTAAAGAATAGCCACATGGTAAGCAGTGTAGATATCTATGTACATCTCGCTGACATCTACAAAAAAGAAGGCAAGCAGGATGACGAATTAGCCATAATTAAAGAAGGTAGAACCGAATTTCCTAAAGACGAGTCTTTAAGGGCGATGGAAATCAACTATTATATTAAAACAGGCAAGGTAGACGTACTGGTAAGCAAGTTGGAGGAGTCAGTAAAAGAGCATCCTGATAATTCAGAATTATGGTTTAACCTGGGTACTATATATATGAATACGGCCAACCCTAAAACAGGTACCCCCCCCGCAAATGCAGCTGAGTTAACTGCTAAGGCTGTACAGGCATATAACAATGCCATTAAGCTTGATCCTGAAAATGTAGATTATAACTACAATATTGGCGCTATGTATTATAATCAGGGTGTCGATTTGAATGACAAAATGAATGCTATTACCGGTACCAGCGCTGCCGAAAACAAAAAGTACGATGACCTCAAAAAACAGAGATTAGCACTGTTTGTGCAGGCTCAGCCATACCTGGAAAAGAGCTTAAGTGTTCTTGATGCTAAGGGAGATAAAATGAGAAAAGAGGACAGGAATACATACATAGCTACGGCAACATCTCTGCGCGAAATATATGGCAAGGAAGATAAGCCTGAGAAAGCAACTGAGATGACAAAGAAATTGAATGGTGGTAAATAATTAAAACTTCCAGTGCATTGCTTTTTTTAATGTTAAATTATATCTTTGAAATATTGTTTTCATTAAATATTATTTAAAGTGGAATCACAAAAAGTAACTGGAATTGTAAAGTTTTTCAATGAAGCTAAAGGGTTTGGTTTTATTAAACATGACAATTCTAACACAGAAACCTTCGTGCATGTAAGTGGTCTTAGAGATCAGGTTAAAGAAAACGATCGTGTGGAATTTGAAGTGCAGGAAGGTAAAAAAGGATTGAACGCAGTGAATGTTCGCGTTTTGCGATAATATAATTAGCATAACTTTTTAAAAAGACCGGGGGATACGCCCCGGTCTTTTTCGTTATTAAGCACATCCTTCCTTACCTTGCAATGCAGTATAAAATGCAGTAACCATGTACAACGCTGAGATTGAAACAATGCCACTGCCCAGACTCAGGGCTTTACAAGATCAACGATTGCAAGACCTGGTGGCAGCCGTTTATAGCAAGGTGCCACACTACCATAAAGCTTTTGATGAGTTAGGTATAGTGCCCACAGCTATTACAAGTGTAAAAGATATAGCCAGGCTGCCGTTTACAAAAAAATCAGCGCTTCGCGATAATTACCCTTTTGATCTGTTTGCTGTACCAATGGATACTGTGAGTCGCTTGCACTGTAGCAGTGGCACCACGGGTAAGCCTATTGTGGTGGGCTACACTGCGCAAGACCTTGATGTGTTTTCAGAATTAATAGCACGCTCGCTGTATGCTACAGGCTGCCGGCCGGGTATGAAGTTGCAGAATGCCTATGGCTATGGTCTCTTCACCGGTGGGTTGGGGCTGCACTATGGTGCCGAGCGTTTAGGCATGACTGTGATACCGGTTTCTGGCGGTATGACAGACCGGCAACTCATGCTCTTGAAAGACTTTCAGCCGGAGGCGCTATGCTGCACGCCCTCTTACGCGCAAACTATTGCAGAAGAATTGGTGAAAAAGGGGATGACATTGAGTGATATTAACCTGAAGTATGCTATACTGGGTGCAGAGCCATGGACCGAGGCGATACGCGGCCAGGTGGAAGCTGGATTGAATGTAAAGGCATCGAACATATATGGTTTGAGTGAAGTAATGGGCCCGGGAGTTTCTGTAGAAGATGTAGATGAAAGAGGTACAGGCAGCTATATATGGGAAGACCATTTCTTCCCCGAAATAGTGGATAAGGATACCGGCGAACCGGTGCCGGAAGGCGAACCCGGTGTGCTGGTGCTCACCACGCTTACCAAGCAGGCTATACCTATGATACGCTACTGGACCAATGATATCACCAATATCTACTACGATAAGGGCGCTAAACGTACTCATATCAAGATGGGGGCTATCCGGGGCCGGGCCGATGATATGCTCATTATCCGTGGGGTAAATCTGTTTCATACACAGGTCGAGGATATAATAGAAGGAATAAAAGACATCAGTCCCAACTACCAGCTCATCGTATTCCGCGCAGGCAATATGGATGAAGTAGAGGTGCTGGCAGAGGTGTCTGAAAACTTCCTGAAGTCGCTGGATATTGCTGAGAAAGACCACTTTGAGCAACACGATAGGGTGGTTGCCCTGCGTGGTTTCTTCTCTAAAAAGATCAAAGATGTTATTGGGCTAAGCATGCGTGTGAAGCTGGTATTGCCATATGACATTCCACGTAGCGAAGGTGGCAAACTAAACCGTATAACCGACAAAAGAAAGCAATAGCCCCATATGACCGAAACAGAACAGATACTGGAAAAAATGATGCAGACTGATGCCTTTAGTCAATGGCTGGGCATTGTAATAGATGAATACCGTCTTGGCTATTGTAAGTTGCATTATACCATACGTCCCGACATGGTAAATGGCTTCAATATGGTACATGGCGGTATCATCTTCTCTGCTGCAGACAGTGCTTTCGCCTTTGCTTGCAATAGCCAGGGCATCATAAGCGTAGCGCTCGATGTGCATATAGCGTTTATTTGTGCAGGTAAGCCTGGCGAGGTGTTTACTGTTGAGGCCAAAGAGATATACACTGGTAACAAGACCGCATTCTATGATATTATTACTACTAATGAGCAAGGGCAAATAGTAAGTACTTTTAAGGGTACGGCTTACCGCACTGGCAAGCTTGTTTTGTAATTGGTTAATGTTGGAGAAGTGTGACAAGTGAATGTGATGCAACGTTGCTAAATATTATTACTTATCTATAATCACTTCTCAATTTTCAAAGTGTGCTTGCCGCTGCATTGCCTTATTTTTGCACGGCACCATAACTACCATCTTTGAGCAGACCACCCAAAAACATAATAAAAGAAAAACAATCTTTCAGCCAGCGGCTGGCATCGCTGCAATACCTGCCTCGCTTTTTTAAGCTGGTGTGGGAGACCAGCCCGGCCATGGTAGTGGTGAGTTCTGTACTGCGTATTGCAAAGTCGGCCATACCACTGGCATTGTTGTACGTGGGTAAGCTCATTATAGACCAGGTCATTTTCATAAGCCACAACCATAGTAGTACCCGGCATTTGTGGCAGTTGGTAGCGGCAGAGTTTGGGCTGGCTATATTGTCAGATGCGCTCAACAGGGCTATATCGTTAAGCGATGGTTTACTGGGCGATCTTTTTGCCAACCACACATCGGTAAAGATAATGGCTCATGCCGCTACGCTCGATCTGGATCAGTTTGAAGACTCTGTGTTTTACGATAAGCTGGAGCGTGCACGCCAGCAAACCGTAGGCCGTACATTGTTACTGTCGCAGGTAATGAGCCAGTTGCAGGACCTTATTACTATGGGTTTTCTTGCCGGTGGCTTGCTGGCCTTCAACCCATGGCTGTTTCTCTTGCTGTTGGTTACAGTGGTGCCTGCCTTCCTGGGGGAGTCTTACTTTAACGACCAGAGCTATGCACTCACCCGCGGCCAAACCCCCGAAAGGCGTGAGCTCGACTACCTGCGCTTCCTGGGCGCCAGCGATGAAACGGCCAAAGAAGTAAAGCTGTTCAACCTGTCTGGGTTCATTATAGATCGTTTTAAGCTGTTATCTAACAAATTTTATCTTGCCAATAAGCGCCTTTCCCGCCAGCGGTCGGTATGGGGTGCATTCTTTGCGCTGGTAGGCAGCGCGGGTTACTACGGGGCCTACATTATTATTATACTAAAGGCGGTCGATGGTAGCTTGTCTATTGGTAGCCTCACCTTCCTGGCGGGTTCCTTCAGGCAGTTAAAGAGCTTGCTGGAGGGCATCCTGAGCCGTTTCACCACCGTATCGCAAGGCGCTATGTACCTGCGCGATTTCTTCGATTTCTTTGAGATAGCCCCTAAGATACTCGTTGCTTCCCATCCGCTGCCCGTGCCTAGGCCCATAAAGCAGGGCTTCACTTTTGAGGATGTTGGTTTTAAGTATTCCAACTCCGACAGGTGGGCCAACCGGCACCTGAGCTTTACCCTGCATGCCGGCGAAAAGCTGGCGCTGGTAGGCGAGAACGGCGCCGGCAAAACCACGCTGGTGAAGCTATTGGCCCGCCTGTACGACCCCACCGAGGGTCGTATATTGCTGGATGGGGTGGACCTGAAGGAGTACGACCTTGCCGATCTGCGCCTGCAAACGGGCATCATCTTTCAAGACTACCTGCGCTACCAGATGAGCATGGCCCAAAACATTGCCGTGGGCAATATTGACGAACAGCAAAACCGCCCCCTCATTGTTAGCTCTGCCCAAAAAAGCCTGGCCGATAAGCTGGCTGAAAAACTGGAAGGTGGTTACGATCAGGCCCTTGGCCGCCGGTTTAACGACGGGGTAGAACTGAGCGGTGGTGAGTGGCAGAAGGTAGCCCTGGCCCGCGCCTACATGAAAGATGCCCAACTTATGATATTGGACGAACCCACTGCCGCCCTTGATGCCCGTGCGGAGCACGATGTGTTCATGCGGTTTGCAGAGCTGACAAAGAATAAATCGGCCGTACTCATATCTCACCGCTTCAGCACCGTGCGCATGGCCGACCGTATACTGGTGCTAGAAAAAGGCCAGATGCTTGAAATAGGCACCCACGAAGAACTGCTGAACAAGAAAGGCCGCTACGCAGAACTGTTCCTGTTACAGGCGATGGGGTATAGGTAAAACGTTGCTTTTATTTTGTTTTAATAGTGTCACTGCGAGGTACGAAGCAGCCTTAAGTTTTGAGGGTGTGACGCGATGTGCCTGCATATTGTAAGCTTGCGTTTCGTAAGGTTGCTTCGTGCCACATGATCCAGTGGTGTTGTCCTGTCTGGGTTTTAATTGGAAAGCGGACAGGGTAGGTATCAGCTCCCCTCCTTTTTTCAACTAATCCTTACCCAAAAGTCTTATAGTTATTTTTGCATACAAAAATCTCTATGCATAACATTACGGTCAAGGATTTCCCTCATCTTGATTTTGGTGATAAGAGGCGTGATAGGCGATTTGTGAC
>JARLGY010000070.1 GCA_031292525.1 Flavipsychrobacter sp.
GATAATGACGTAGTCCCGTTAAGACACACAGCCGAATTTTGTGGCTGGAAAGTAATGTTAGGAGGGGTACAACCAAAACTATCTATTTTGATACTATCAACAGCTATAAGACCACCGGCTATAAGTACACCTCCTGCTGGATGCGGAGTGTTTGAATACCAGGAAAAATAGTATGCTCCTGAAGCTGGAGGAGTAAAGGTCAAACTGGCGGTCTGGTGCCCATCAACAGTAACAACATTACTGAACAATGATGTTGCGGCTGTCCCACCTGGAACTCCGTTGCCTGCGATAGAAGGCTGCACTGCATAGTTCTCATACAGGTATAGATTCTCCGGATATACCGGGGCTACGTTGGTGGTTAAGTAATCAGCACGGCCACGTTCATACCCAAATCTGATACGGTAAGTCTCACCGGCGTTCAGGGGCAATGCAGGTAGTGTAAAGAATGCATTTTTGCCCGACTGATAATTACCTTGTTTATCATCTTCACTTACCACTGAAGGGTATGCTGTACCATTGGCATCACGGAAAACTATATTGGTTCCCCATTTGCTTTGCAAACTGCTGGTTACATTTTCGCTAAAACACGTAGGTATCTGAGTATTAGGAGTAGTGTTAAAGTATTCGGTATATGGAATTGAATATACGTTAACAGGCACCGTTATTGGGTTTGAATAAGTAATCTGGAGTGAATTACCACAACTATCACCAACACGATAATAACCAGTAGCTACTAAGCCAGGGGTAGTATATGAAGTGGCATCAGGGGCACCGGCAATATTTGTCCATGGTCCGCTAAGGCTTGGCCCTACTTGCCATACATAATGTATATTGGTCGTAATATTGGGGTCATACAGGGCCAGCGTCGTACTGTAACCACTGCAGACCGGAGTAGCAAATGTAGTTGTAATGGTTGGTGCCTGTGGAGTACCAGAACATGGGGCGGGCGGTGCAAATTGATATACCTGCCCGCTAGCCGGTATTTGAGAAAAATTAGTAAAAGTTGTGGATGAAGCAGTAGGAGAAGCACTACCGTTATTAAGCGATTTATAATCTATCTGGCTGTTAGCTATTCCTATTGGGAAAGTCACTCCCGCTGTTAAAGGGGCAATATCATTATAAATGTACTGTATCACGTTGGTACCTTCAAAAAGCTTTACCTGGCAACTAAATATTGGTGTTTGTTGATTATAAAATTCCCAGTTTTTGAATTCAATGGTAAACACCCTGCTTCCTACAGCACCGGTAGTAGAGTACGTGCTGCTTGGGGTTCCACCGGCACCGTATAAGTCACACCATGCCCAAAAAAGAAGTCCGCCTTGATAATATCCATTAACAAGATTCACAGGGCTATTACCCTGATTGGTGTATTGAATATTATAAGTAGAACCTGGGTAATAATAATAAATATTGGAATTACCCAATGAAACCCAGCCGTTAGAACATGCTGATACTTGGGTATAATTAACGCCGCAAAATGTAAACGTAAAACCGATAGGAATGCTAGTTTGCACATTATCGTCTTGCAGAACATTTGAACCGCTAGCCGTACCACCCACCAAAGGGGTGTAAGTTCCGGAAAAAGCCTGAAAACTATAAGTTGAGGCTGTTGTCACCTGCGCACGAGTGCCAATACATCCTAATGTCAAAAGAAACAAAAGAACATACGTTTTGATGGATTTGGGTAAAAATTTCCGGTTCATAAATTTATTGGGCGATTTTAACTGTCATTAAAACTAAACAAAAAGAAAAGAAATAGTCTTAAACTATTAATTACAATACGTAAATAACACCGTTACATTGAGTTGCGTTATTTATTCATAATTTTTTGCGCATAAAAAAGAACTATCACAATACTATAGACGAACTATTTATACTTTCAGTTAGTTTTAAACAAAAAAAGGTAATTATTATACCATAAAATACAATATAATAATCATACATTATTTAAATAGAAAGAGCGCTCCATGCTAGAGCGCTCTTTCCGTTTAACTTTTTAAAAGTATTTACCAGCTGGTTTTTACCAGTTTGTCTATTTTAATAACATTATTGTTTTCATCATAAACAGTGATCATATACACACCATTCGATAATCCACTTAGATCAACCTGGGTTACATTATTACCCTGAAGTATCTTTTTACCATCCAGGGCAGATATAGCCACATTCACTTTTACTGGCGATTCTATATGGACAATGGAGGTAACCGGGTTAGGGAAGATCTTGATGTCTGACTTATTCACCGTTGATACGCCTACACCAAACACATAACTGGCATCACTGGTCTGAGTACATCCAAAACCATCAGTAACCCTAACTTTATAACTACCACTTTGCGTAGCTGTGTAGCCATTCGATGTCGCTCCAGGGATATCGGTACCATTCAGCTGCCACTGGTAACCTGCAAATGTGCCGGTGGTAAGGGTACTGCCGCTTACTATCACTGTAGGGTCAGGAAGGGCATGCAAGCCTACATAGTATGCAGGGGTGGTTCCTATCACTGATGGTGATGTGCCTACACAACCATTGGTATCTGTAACGGTAAAGCTATACAGCCCTGAATCCAAAGCGCCATAGTTTATCCCATTTGCATTAACTGGTATGTTACCTCCATTAAGTTTCCATTGGTAAGTAAACCCGGCTGCACCATTTTTATCCGTTAGGTAAGCTGGGTTGCCTGCGCATGTAGGGTTAGCATTTGAAGTAAGGTTCAGTGGTGGAGTATTCAATGGCGCCAGCACAACTGTATCCTTTGGCAGCGCATTTACTTTAACCACTACCGCAGGTGATGCAGCGATGCAATTACCGCTGTTAACTACTACCGTATATGAACCACCACGTGTTGCTGTATAGCTTGAACTTGTACCATTAGGGCTCAGCGGTGATCCATTCAATTTCCATTGGTAACCTACACCTGTTGCACTTGCATTCAGGGTAACACTACTGCCATCACATATGGTAGTTGCACCAGCTGCAGATATACTCACAGGAGGTGGCGTATTTACCGTTACTGGTATAACAATAGATGCCATAGCACAAAAACTATTGGATACTACTACACGGAAGTCACCTCCCATTGAATCTATATAGCTAGCACTTGTAGCACCAGGAATATTGGTAATGGTACCATTAATACCACCTGACATGCTCTGCCATTGATAAGTGAGTCCGCTACCTGTACCTGCATAAAGTGTTACACTGTTACCACTTCCGCTGCAGAATGTAGTAGATGAAGAAGCAATAATGTTAGTTGGTGGAACAGCAAATACGTGTATAGTAGCGGGCGTAGGTGAAGTAGCAGCACAACCTACATTGTTCGTTACTTTCACTGTAATAATACCTGTGGCACCGGCACCAAGGGTGGCACCGGCAGCCAAAGTATCGAGAGTCCCCCCTAGAATAGGGCTATTATCCAGATACCATTGATAACTATAGCCAACACCTATGGGTGCTTGCAACATAACAGAAGAACCGGCGCATATAGAATCATTGCCGTATATTACAATACTATCTGCCGGATTACCGAAAGATGATATTGTTACAGGTGCTGATACCCCGACACAACCGGTGCTATTAGTAGCTATAACGGCATATTTATCTGCAACGTTTACATTAAGTGCTGGCGTTATTGCCCCCGACAAATTCGCACCGTTCTTCAACCATTGATAAGTATAGCCATTTGCCGTTGGCGTGGTCAGCGTTACACTGCCTCCCGGACATAAAGAGTCTGAACCTGAAGAACTAATTGTAGGGGTTGGCAACGTAGATACCACTACATGTACCGGCAGAGAAGTACCTTGGCATGGTCCATTGGCCTCTGAAACTGTGTAATAACCACTGGAATAAAATGTACGTATCGTATCATTATGACCGTCCAACAATGGTCCGCCTAAAGGCAAAGCCATATAGGTTCCCGCAGCGCCTGTGGGCGACACATTCCAGGTATATGTCAATGATGGATCTATATTAGCCTTTATGATCACACTATCACCAGGGCAGAAGGTCGTTGGCCTTACTGCAAGTAATACTGCGCTTGGCGGTGCACCCACGGTAACACTAGTTACTGAAGATATTGCAGTACATGGATACGCATCCGTTACCTGTACCTGGAAAGCACCACCGGTATCTGTAGTAAAAGTAGGGCTGGTTTGACCTGTAAGTAATGTTCCGTTTCCATACCATTGGTAGCTGAGACCTGCACCTGAGGCTGCAGAAAGTACTATCGTATTACCAGAGCATATTATTGTTCCGTTGTTCGACACCGTGGTTGGCGGGGCATCCACATTCACTGTATCTATTGCTGAACTCAAGGCACAGTTGTTCTGGGAAACCGCCACCGTGTACTGACCCGATGCTGATGCGGTATAGGTGGTTCCTGTAGCGCCGGTTATTGCATTATTGTTCTGGTACCACTGGTAGGTATAACCCGTCTGGTTAACATTGGGGGTACTCAGCGTTACATAGTAACCCAGGCAGAATGACAATGGACCTCCGGCTGCTATTGCAGGGGGAGCGGTTGGGCCATTCACTGCAACTGTAACAGGTGTGGGGAACTGCACACTGCAACCATTTGAACGTAATGTTTCACTTATTGTATACACACCCGCTGTTGATGTGGTCAACACATTGGTAGTATCTGCCGGAACAAGGGACTGACCATTCTTCAGCCAGTTGTAATGAATACTTGAATCAGGCAATACCGGACTGGTACCTACTCCATTTGCAGTAAGGGTAACACTGCCGCCATTACAGAAGGTGGTGGGACCTGATGGCGATATTGTTACAGCTGATGCACTAAGTACTTTTACATTTACTATCGGCGATGCTGTGGCA
>JARLGY010000071.1 GCA_031292525.1 Flavipsychrobacter sp.
AAGAATGCGACTTAGCCAAACTATTTCTTTTGTCTTATTTCATCTATTAATTTACTAAGATTTTCGGTTGCTTGTTTATCCTCTGGATTTAAAGATAATTTAAATAGGGCATCATATATTAATTCTGATTTTTGTACAATAGCCTCTTTATATTCATCTTGTTTCATAAGATTACATAAATTATCTAATGTAAGCAATAAACCATTATTATTTTTATTATATGTTGTAAACTGAAATAACTGTGTTGCAGAAGCAATCTGAGACATAGCCTGGTTATAATTATAACTTTTACTATTTTCAACGCTTAAAGAGTTACCCCCAAATGAAGCACTGGCAATACTTAAATTACCTTTAACTCCAAGATCCGCATTAGTTAGCTGCCAATTATACTCTTCTAAGAGACTTTTATATTTGAATGAAACAATTATTAATGTAATTACTAACCCAATGATTATAGCTATTGAAATCTTTCGTTTTATCATAAAGCCCTCCTTTAAAAAGGTTACTGCATAATATCCTATGAATGAGTAACAGCATATGGATTAGTGGAAGTTCATTTTTGAGGATTTATTAAAGCGAATAAGAATAATTAGAACCTGATACGATATTAGATGACGAATGCATTTGAAGAACCTGCTTTATCCAATTAAATAATCTGATTCATATGGATACTTTGCAAATGCAGTTTTATGTGCTTTAAAACCTAAGATCTTGTAGAACTCCTCATTCCTAAATGTCGATGTTAAATGGATGCAAAGATGCTGGTTTTCCTTTTGCAATTCTGTAACTAAACCCCTGCCTATCCCTAACTTCTGATATTCTGGCAAAACCCCAACGTCAAAAATCATCCCATAACAAATTCCATCAGATAACATTCTGACCGCACCAACCAGATTGTCATTATTCCAGGCAGTTACTACTTTATAGCTGTGTTCAAAAGCAGTTCGTATTTTAACGTAATCTTTTTTCCTTCCATACCCTGCAACTAACCCGACGATATCATATAGATCGAAGAGTTGAGGCCAATCAATGCTGTTCAAACCTGCACGATAGGTAACGATTATACACCTCCACTTTCAAAGGTCGCTCAAACGGCTTTTCATCACCCATACTTAACGCGATTACCCAAAGGGATGACTGAGTAAATCAGAGTTTATCGTCTAATGCTGGATACCACGACAAGCATGGCGTAGATTCTTCTTTTATCTCCCATATCTTCTCCAGACTAGCTCAAATCCCTTCCTTGGCACATTTTAAGGAGTGGAATAGTAGATACCCAACGTCCAGTTGTCGTACGAATGCCGTCCAACTAAGGTTGGTGGCATTATACTAATAGGTTTAAGCGTATTATCATAGAAATAATTTGTCTATTTCTTTATACGAATCTAATCTTTTTTCTAATGTTTCGGTATGAAGTTCAAATGAATTATTATCATAGTCATAGAAATAGATGGAGAAACCTTCCCCAAATACTCTTTTTCTTGATGGTTTTAATTCTAGGTTTAGAGCCTTAATTTTAGTCAAATATATATCTACATCAGAATCTAATATTTTAAATGCTACATGATGATAAGTTCTATTAATTATATTTGTGTCTTCCATAACAGCTATCCATTGGTTCCCAATAATATAAAATCGCTCTTTAAATAAAGAGTGAATATTTTCATCACTATAATATACTTCTTTCGCATCAAATACCTCTTTAAATAGTGCTGTTGTTTTATCTAAATTTTTCACAACAAAAGTTATATGGCTAACGCTTTCAATCATATATATTTCACAACCTTTCTTCGCATTAACTACGAATGCCGTCCAACACATAGATGTAGAACGGCTTTCATACTGCTGGGCTTAAGAATAATGGGCATAAGAGCGTCAGTCCTTGGCTTTGGCTAACGTGGTAAGCTTATTAAGTGTCTTCCAATTACGCACAGTCGCAGATACACCGAGTTTATAAAGGTTGTTAGCAAGCTTTGAATTCCGAATACTATGATGGAATAAGAGAAATACTTCTCGCCCTATAATTCGATACTGGTCATTTTCACCTCTGTACGCGTCCAACAATGCAATCTTTTCTTGCAAGGGTACGTGGGTTAATAGTGCAACATATTGACTCTCTGCTTGAGTCGATGCCTCCGCTTCAGCTACTTCTTCCTCTAAAAATGGGCAATTAAAAACCAGTTGTTCCAACTCTGCCAACGTTCTCAAAACAACCGTGACTGAAAATCCAAAAACTGTCTCTATTTCATACTCGATTTTTTCCCGAAGAAGTTCTTCGTCTTCGTTTGATTTGAATAATACATTGCCACTTTGAATATAGGTCTGCACATCATAAAGTCCAATGGCTTCAAATACTTTTTTCAACTCAGCCATGTTTATAACATTCTTTCCACCTACGTTTATTCCTCGCAATAGTGCTATATATACAGTCATAATACAGGTTCCCCTTTGTCAGAAATCAAATGAAATGTGGTACAATTCCGTCCAACGGTAATCAGCGGAGCGGCATATTTACTAAAGGGTATGAGAATAATTGGAAGATGCGTGTTGTAGCGCAAAATAAGAATATCGCGTATTAACTATTTAATTAGAGTATTTATTTTTCCAGTTTTCACTCCATTGCAGATAATTTAATCCTGTTACTTCCTCTAATGTTTTCCCATCTAGACTGTATACTGAACCTACTAATAACTCATCAGCGTTAGGAAATGAGTAACCACCAATGACTTTGCCTTCTGAGAGCATAATAAATACGTTAGTACCTTTACTGTCCTTAAAGATTTTCTCCAATGGGTGATTCTTTACGGTAAACTCATACACAGTTATTTCTTTACCAAAATACATATCTGGCTCTACCTTTTGTACACCCCACGCTTGTTGATATGGTGTTTCAGCTAGCCTAAAATGACCAAAAGCTGACTGTATTGCCTGTCCAAGTATTGCCAGATATAATGACCATATCTAAAGAAAGGAAAAAGGATGTCTCTATTAGATGTGAACCTGCTCCAACAGGATCACTAGAGACAT
>JARLGY010000072.1 GCA_031292525.1 Flavipsychrobacter sp.
GCAGAAGAACTGATCGCGCTAATGATAGCTTGATTTTGCGACCCACTCAGTTGCGAACTCGTCGCACCCGCAAAGTGTTGGATATTAGAAAAACTCAGCGTAATCCCGCCAACAACCGCCGTGTTGTTGACTACATTATAATTTGCACTACCATCGAATATCACTTGCGTGCTCACACCAGATGCACTGACAAAGGTATTAAATCCATTAAAGTTAGAAGGATCATTTACATAACCTTGCAACATACCCGTAATATGAATGATATTGGTTTTACTAGTGTTAGCAACAGTTAACGTACCGGCACCGTTGCCAATGAGGTTATTGATATTTTGAAAACCACCACCGATATTTTGTATCAAACCGCCGTGATCGGATGTCATCGTAACATTCATAGGACCATAACCACTGTAATCCAACGTATTAGTATTAGCACCACCACCGTTTAACGCGCCACTGATACCACCACCAATCATAAAACTAAACGTATTGTTACTATTACCACCAGTGATATTTTGAATTTGACTAAAACCATTGATACCCGTTACTGATCCACTATTATTGCCAGAAATATTCCATACATTATTCGCATTACTTGCAATCAATGTATTATTACCGCTACCGCCCGTGATCGTACCTGCTAAACTGCCTGTGCCCAGACTAAAGATATTCGTATTATTACCACCAACCACATTTTGAATATTATTGAAGTTAAATCCACCGACACCCGTATTACCAACATTACCACTATTCGTACCCACCAAATTAAACGTTTGCGATGGGGAAGTACTCTTCACTGCCAAAGTATTATTACCACCGGCACCGCCACTGACATTAATACTGTTAGCAGAAAGCGCGCCACCTACAATGAAATTGGTATTGCCCGTACCACCCAGAAGAGCGAGATTACCGCCACTAACACCATTAGCCAGTGACAGTGTGCCACTAGCCGTAGAATTCAACGTCGTATTACTACTCACTAACACAGCATTATTATAAATTTGGTCACCAACCGTTGTGACATAAGCTGTATTTATTGTTGTGAGCGCTGCATTCGTGGTTAAGCCTGCACTATTAATAGCGTCATTGAATGTTGTCGTTCCCGCGCTATTGAAAGTAAGTGCAAATGGACTATTCACTGCCTTGTTGATATTGATTGCACCAGCAGATGAACTGAAAGTGGTTGCCGCACCTAATGTCATGACATTATTATAATTTTGATTACCTGTTGTTTTAATGCTGCCACCATTGAAGGTGGTTGTCCCAACATTTGATGACGTCAAACTCGCTAATGCAGTGTTTGCGCCTACTGCACCATTCACAGTAATGGCACCTGGGCCTTGCAAGGTTAATGCATTTGCGCCATTGATAGCGCCATTCAAGGTCAACGAATCAGCAGCAGAAGTGGTGCTGATGGTTGAATTGCCCGCTAGATTAATATTACCTAAAATCGTCGTCACGCCATTACCGACTAACGCACCAGCATTCCCGATACCAACACCGGATAAATTCAAAGATGTCGCGGTTAGTGACACGCCGCTTACCATTAATTCCGCACCATTGGCAACGGTTGTATTATTAAGAAGTGCATCATGAGCAAGATTTAAAATACCTGAATTAATGGTTGTTGTGCCGTTGAAATTATTTGCGCCGGACAAGGTTAACATCCCTGTTCCCATTTTCACAAAATTGCCCGTGCCACTGATAATGCCACTGTAAGTCGTATCACTACTATCTCCGACAAACAGGTTCGCTGATGTCAGCGTAATGTTACCTGCGCCAGAGAGAGAAGCTAAACTGAAATCCATATTGCTAATACCAAATGCAGCCCCACTAGCAATAGTCAATGCGCTCGTAGAAGGAATCGCACCAAGCGTCCCAATACTTAACACGCCAGCATTCACATTTGTGGCGCCAGTATAACTATTATTGCTATTGGAAAGCGTCCAGTTACCAGTACCTATTTTGGTTAAACCACCGCTTGTACCTTGAATAACGCCACTAAAAGTCGTTGAAGTATTATCATTGCCTTCGGTCAATGTAGCAGCGCCCAAAATCACCGTACCTGATCCTGACAAAGAACCAATCGTATCATTCACTGCATTTAAATCAAAAGTGGTGCCTGTCATCAACGTTAAAGCGCTATCTGCTGAAACACCGCCATTACCACTCAATCTTAACGTACCACCATTAACCGTTGTGATGCCGCTATAGTTATTCACACCGGACAAGGTCAATACGCCCAATCCATTTTTAATTAAACCACCAGCGCCACTGATCGCTCCAATAATGCTGCTTGCACCACTGGTATTAATTGTTAAATTATTGCCTGCTGTATTGACTGTGCTATCTAAAGTAATGGTGCCGCCCACTGAACTGGTGAGAGTAGAAGCTGCACCTAATAAAACTGCGCTATGATAAGTTTGATTTCCCGCCGTAGTCACATTCCCATTATTGAGTGTCGTCATGCCCGTGACATCCAATGCACTGACACCGCTAATAACACCATTTAAGATAATGCCTGCATTACCATTAAGCGCAAGATTATTTCCACCACCTATCGTATCAGTTAAATTAATGATGCCAGCCGAACTGATTAAGTTAGAGGCGGCTGCTAAAGTCAACGCACTATGGTAAGTTTGATTGCCACTGCTCGTGACATTGCCATCATTTAAGATCGTAGCACCGGTCACGTCTAACGTTGTTAAACCTGTCACACTACCATTCAATGAGACTCCGCCATTACCATTCACGACTAAACTGTTAGCACCACCGGTAATACCCGCGAGACTAATGTTACCGCTGGCACTGGATAAGTTGGATGCAGCAGCTAAGGTCAGCGCACTGTTATAGGTTTGATTACCGGAGCTTGCGATATTGCCATTATTTAAGGTAGTCGCACCGGTAACATCCAAAGTTGTCAAACCACTAATAGCACCATTGAAAATCACGCCAGTACCATTCACGGCTAAACTATTTGACCCGCCGGTGACGCCAGCCAAGTTAATCGTACCTGCACTATTGAGACTGGATGCAGTAGCTAAGGTCAACGCATTATGATAAGTTTGGTTCCCGGAGCTTGCAATATTGCCATTATTTAAAGTAGTAGCGCCCGTGACATCTAAGCTCGTCAAGCCGCTAACAGCGCCATTGAGAATCACGCCAGCATTGCCATTCACCACTAAACTATTAGCGCCACCCGTAATACCAGCGAGCTTGATACTGCCACTGGTGCTAACTAAATTGGATGCAGCGGCTAAGGTCAGCGCACTGTTATAAGTTTGGTTACCAGAGCTTGTGATATTTCCATTATTCAGCGTAGTAGCGCCCGACACACTCAGAGTGGTTAAACCGGAAATAGCGCCATTGAAAACAACAGCCGTATTCGCATTAATCATTAAGCTATTTGCACCACCAACCACATTCACCAGATTGACACTACCAGCAGAAGTACTTAAGAAAGCATTCGCACCTAAAGTCATTGTGCTGTTATAAGTTTGTGTGCCTGTGCTAGTCACCGTACCATTATTTAAGGTTGTGGCACCGGTGACGTCCAATGTTGTCAAGCCCGTCACGCCACCGCTAAATATGACTCCCGTATTACCATTCACTACTAAGCTATTTGAACCGCCTACAATACTCGCTAAATTAATCGTGCCTGCCGTACTGATTAAATGAGATGCGGCTGCCAGGGTCAGCCCACTATTGTAAGTTTGATTACTAGAGCTTGTGATATTGCCGTTATTTAGAGTGGTAGCACCTGTTACACCCAAAGTCGTTAAACCAGAAACAGCGCCATTGAAAATAACAGCTGTGTCAGCACCCAATACTAAGCTATGTCCGCCACCGACAACACCTACCAAATTAATGCTACCAGCAGAACTATTTAAGAAAGCATCCGCACCTAAAGTCATTGCACTGTTATAGGTTTGCGTGCCCGTACTGCTCACAGTACCATTATTTAACGCTGTGGCACCGGAGACATCCAATGTCGTCAATCCAGTGACAATACCGTTAAAAACAACCCCAGTATTACCATTAACCGATAAACTGTTTGAGCCACCTGAAACACTGGCCAAATTAATGCTGCCTGCAGTGCTTGTCAAACTGGATGTAGCGCCCAAGGTAAGGCCGCTATTATAGGTTTGTGTGCCAGTGCTGGTGACAGTACCATTATTTAATATCGTCGCCCCTGTGACATCTAGCGTCGTTATACCAGTAATAGCCCCATTTAAAGTAACGCCTGTCGATCCGTTTAAAATCAAGCTGTTTGCGCCACCCGCAATGCTACCCAAATGAATACTACCTGCAGAACTCATTAAAGTAGAAGCGCCGACTAATGACACTGCATCTAAAGTGATACCGTTGTTGGTGGCATTGATAGAACCATTAATATTGACAGCAACGGGATTACTGGCATTCCCTGTGGCTGATAATCCGTTTGTAAAGACTAATGTGCCACCATTACCCAAATTTAATACGCCTGTGTTTAAGAAGGCAACCGCATTCGTAATGGTAGATGTACCGACACCAAAGAGTGAAAGATTATATCCTTGATTCACTGTTGATAAGGTAGTCGCAGTCAAATTGTTGTTGAATGCAATAGTACCCGTGGTGTTATTCAAAGCCACGGTATTCGCATTAACGCTACCGGCAAATGTCGCACCACCGGAATTGGCTAAAGTTAAATTGCCCGTGCTAGCAAAAGAGGAGGCCGAGACAACGCCACCCGTGCCAGCATTCAAGATTAAATCATTAGCGCCGCCGGCGACCGCGCCTACCGTCAAGTTAGCGCCAGCAGCCACTGAGTTATTGGTTGCTAAGGTGGAACTACCGCTCAAGGTAACAGCACCGATATTTAATGCCGTGCCATTCGTTTGTAAGATGCCATTCACCGTATTGTTGCTAGCGGCAGTAGAGACTAAACCACCAGTGAAGGTATTGGTACCAGCAAACGTATTCGCACCGGTATTTAATAAAGTAGTAGCTGAAGTAATAGCGCTGCCACCATTCAATAATAAACCATAATTTTGTGCGGCTGTGGTTAACGTGCCGGCGGTTAATAAACCACCGAAAGTCACATTGCCGGTGGTGTTAGTTAAGGCCACGGTATTCGCGCTAACGTTACCAGCAAATGTCGCGCCACCGGAATTGGTTAATGTTAAATTGCCAGTGCTAGCGAAGGAGGAGGCGGAGACAACACCACCGGTGCCGGCATTCAAGATTAAATTGCTAGTGCCGCCGGTGACCGC
>JARLGY010000073.1 GCA_031292525.1 Flavipsychrobacter sp.
GGTGGACAGTCCCTATCAGGATGAAGATCGTCGTGTTCAAGCTAGGGTAAGGATGGAACAGTCCCAATTTAATCTCGATAACAACATCAATACCGTGGACTTAACCGCAGCAAACTTTACGACCAAAATTATTTCCCAGTCCATGTCTTTGTTCTTACCACTTCTGATGATTTTATTGGCAGCTGATCTGGTGTCCGGCGAAATGGGCGGAGGAACTATTAAGTTTCTTTTGGTGCAGGGCATACCACGCTGGAAAATATTGCTCAGTAAGTATATTGCACTACTTGGGCTTGAAGCGGTGGTATTATTCTTTGCATTTGTTTTTTCGATTCTGATCTCCGGACTATTGTTTGGATATGGAGGATGGTGGGGACCGGTAGCAACGGGATTTAAAATTGCTGGAGGCAAGCTAGATACGTCGAATGTTGCGTTTGTCGTGCAATGGGAATATATCCTGATGGCCTTCGGTCTTGCGTATTATGTATCCGTCGTCGTCGGTACAATTTCCTTAATGATTTCGGTTTTGACCAGAAGTTCGATCGCTTCATTAGGCATAATACTTTCCCTATTAGTGGGTGGTTCACAATTGACAAGCTATATGGTAAGTTGGAATTTGCCGAGATATTTATTTACTTGTAACCTGAATTTAATGAACTATATTTCCGGCTCCCTCCAATCTATTCCGGGAATGGATATGACGTTTTCTGTCACTGTTCTTGCGGTGTGGACAATAGCTGCAATTATAGTGAGCTTTGTATATTTTAATAAACAAGACATTCTTGTTTGAGAGGGGGCAAAATTATGTATAAACAAAAGCTTTGGTACATTTCAATGGGCATTACAGTTATTTCTTTAATAGTTATTATGGTCGGATTTTTAAAGGCTCTGAATTTTGCACCCGTTCCGGCAACAGGTACGACTAATTTAACACCACAAAATGCAAGTACCGTAGTAAACCAACCTATCTCCGGTAATCACAACCTTGTTCATGTATTACTCATGGGAGATTCTATAGCCAAAGGGACAGGAGATGAGAAGGGTAAAGGAATTGGCGGCTATTTAGTAGATTTGTTGAAAAGCCAAACGCCGAAAGATATAAAAGTTGACAATGTAGGTGTTGACGGATATAAGATCGCAGATTTAGATGCTCTTTTAAAGAGTGGAAAACAAGATAATAAGGTTAGCGGTGCTGATTTTTTAATTATATCTATAGGTAGTAGCGATCTACAAGAAATTCAGTCCCTTAAAGACAAAGAACAAACCTTCCAGACCAAGCAAGACACCCATATAACCGAACTGAAAGAAATTGTTAATAAAATAAGAACGTTAAATAAGAAAACGCAGATTATTGTGATAGGGAGCTATAATCCCATTAGTTTGGCCTCTACATCCGATAATATAGCTTACCTTGATACCTGGAATTATAATTCACAACTCGTGTTGGCCAATGATGATAGAGCAACGTTTATTCCAACTTACGATATGTTCAAAAACAATTTGAACCGTTTTATATCTAGCGACAAGCTGAGTCCAAACTCTACTGGATATCAGACAATTGCATATTTGATCAGCACAGCAGTAGAAAATACATTGGGTAAACCTTGAAGATTATATCAGTTGGGGGTTATTTTTAAATAAAAAAAGGGGCCAATGGGTATATCCCTTGGTATCACAGGACGAAGGGTGTTCTGAAAGAATGGAGTTATACCGTGATAGGATAACCAAATTGCATACAAGCTGAACAATGCACAACAAGAAGACCATAAGATCGTATTTGAGTAGTAAGTTTTTTTAGCTTGTATTGTAGTATATTCAAAGTGAAAGCCACCTCCAATACCATTAATTTTACTCTATATATCTTGACGAATGCTTAATTAATTTAGAGTTAACCACAATTTTATAGCACAGGTTAAGAGAGTATACGAAAAGCCGCCTGATCGAATAAGGCGGCTTTCGTATACTATGGTCCGACTTGTTCCGACGCTTCTAAAGGAAGTAGTCAAGGCATATCCCGGTAGCTTTGAATTTTGTGGTGGCGGATTTGGGTATCCATGTAAGCCCAAATCCGCATTTTTATCCTAAAATGACATAGTATATAAACATATAGTACATTTTTAAGAAGGGTGTGGTGCTGCATGCCTACGTTTTCTACATTAAAATTGGGTTCTCATAGTCCATATGTAAAGAAACTGTAACTATTCAGATACACAAAATAGTTAACACAAAAAAGAGGTGCAAAGCACCCCAAGCTGTAATAGGGTTTCATCTATAAGCAGGGGGGGAGGATATAATTGCCCTCGAATGCAGCCCGAATGCCCTCCATGACGGAAA
>JARLGY010000074.1 GCA_031292525.1 Flavipsychrobacter sp.
CAAGTCAATACCGCATATAAAAACGTATAAGCTTAACTTAGTTTAATGTACTTAAAGCAGCCAACACCAAATCATAGTGAGCGTCTGCCACTTGTCGTGACAAGTGGTGGTAGCGAGTGTATTCTGCAATGCAAACAAATGTAGTGTTGTCAACGCAGCAAGCCGCGTATTATCTCATATGTAATAATTTTGCAAGGTAACATTGTTTATAATGATTTGTGAACGTAAATTAGTTTAATATGCTTAAAGTGGCCCCCCGCTCCACAACAGCGTGCGCTCACCATTCGTTGGAACGGGCAGTGGTAGTGGGTGTATATTCGGCAACGCTGACAAATGTATTGCTGTTTGTGCAGTAAGATTTGTATTGTTATACACGTACTAATTTTGCAAGGTAATACCACATATAAAGATGTATGAACTTAAATTAGTTTAGTTTACCTAAAGCAGTCAGCACTTAATCATAGCGCGTGCCAACCAATTGTTGGAGCCGTGGTGATAGTTTGTGTATTCAGCAATATTAGCAAATGTATCGGTGTACGTGTAATAGTTTTGAAAGGCGGCACTACCAGTAACGGCGTATTAACTTAAATTAGTTTAGTACGTGTAAAGTATCCGTTGCCACATCATAGCGTGCACCAATACCATGTTGGAACTGGCAGTGGTGGTTTGATATGTTAAGCAATGCGAGCAAATGTGTTGTAGTCTATGCAGCAAGCCGCATATTGGTGTATGCGTAATACTTTTGCAAGTCAATATCGCATATAAAAACGTATAAGCTTAAATTAGTTTAATGTACTTAAAGCAGCCAACGCCAAAGCATAGCGGGCGTCTGCCACTTGTCGTGACAAGTGGTGGTAGCGGGTGTATTCTGCAATGCAAACAAATGTAGTGTTGTCAACGCAGCAAGCCGCGTATTATCTAATATGTAATAATTTTGCAAGGTAACATTGTCTATAATGATTTGTGAACGTAAATTAGTTTAATATGCTTAAAGTGGCCCCCTGCCCCACAACAGCGTGCGCTCACCATTCGTTGGAACAGGCGGTG
>JARLGY010000075.1 GCA_031292525.1 Flavipsychrobacter sp.
AGCATGAGTATTTTGAATGCAATTAGAAACAAGATCGTACTAAGAGCCGTTGCAGTCATAAAAAAACAACGACCCTATGTGGATAGCTTTCAAAAAGCCACCTGAAAATGTTTGGAAAGGTCATAACAATCCACGGGTGGGGAGGTTCCACGAGAGTGGATAGCATTGCAAACAAACCGGGGCGATTACCTAAGTAAAAATAGCTTCATTGATAGTAACAACCATAGTTACCTGAGTACAGGCGCATTACTAGCAAAACGCTCTGCCTCAAATTCATAATAATTTCTGTAGTAATCCTGACCGTGGTAACCCTGAAGATCGTAAGCATACCAGAAGTATGCAATATCTGCATACACATAATTGGTAAATATCTTCCTGATCACCTTATTCTTTATTTTATTCGTTAGTGGTGTGGAATAATTATTGATGACCTGGTATTCCTGGAATTGAAAATTATGTACCGTTTCATGCGCCAGCACTTCATATATGGTACCATAGAAATTAGCATATACAACAGTCCTGCCATAGCTAATACCTACGAAGTCATGGGGGCCTATCAACGCATTTGTTTTATAAACCAATTGCCCCATAAGCAAGCTTGTTTTAGGATCAAATTTGCCACCTACGTCTTTGGCATCGGCAATATTTAAAAAAATTATAGGTAGCAAACGCGTCCTTAACGGGTGTGGCTGGTGAAACGCATAGTCGAACCGTACGGGGCCCAACTCAAAGTTCCAGTTTTGTAAAAAAGGCTTAGCCTGCGCAGCATTTTCAATAATAGAATAGCCTGCGGCATGCAGTATATGTGCAGGCCACGCATAGCCAAGAGCCTGGTTTTCGTAAATAAGATAAGTGGCTTTTTTACCCAGGTAAGTGACGCAGCCGCCAAGTGCGCCCTGGCTAATTCCTTTTAGGAAACGCCTGCCCCATTTTTCTTTTTTGGATTTGTTTATTATAGCTCCAATACCAGAAGAAATAGCCCCGAAACCCACATTGGAAAGGAATAATTGCGCATCCTGGTATTGGCTTTGCCCGTAAGCAATAGTGGGTATAAACATTATGAACAGGATATACAGGGCGTACTTTTTCATTAGATAAATATAGGAGATTATGTGTTCCCTTCTTGTTCCTTAACCGCCTGTTTAGTCGCCAAAACCAATAGCCGCTATCTGCTCACGGCATACACGCTCCACAATGGCGTGTGTCTGCTTTATCCTGTCTATGAGTACGTTCAACTGCTCTTCTATGATCTTATAATTCTTCTTGTATCGGGCGTCTATGTAGGCTTTCTTCAGCAGCTCAAAAAGGTACTTTTCGTTTGTGGGTTTTCTGGGGAACACATCGGCCAGCTCAGGTGCAAATTCTTTGCACTTGTGCAGCAGCTTGCCCAGGTTGTGTGTGCGTGGTTTGTACCCGGTGAATACTAGCAACACGGCAGCATAAGCGCGTTCTGTTGCTTGATGCAATAAAAATGCAGCTATATTTAATTTTCTATTGGCCTGGAACTGAGCAGTTACTAGAAATTCTTCTGCATCGCCATACCAATGTTCAAAATCATCGGTCGCTATTTGCTTTCTTTCTGCCGGGGTGAGTACGCTGGGCTTTGCCAGTGGTATGTTACCGGCATCGTACAGTAATATGCCTTCTTCTTTGATGTCTGAGAAAAAGTAGTGGCCTTCCCGTAGCCGGGTGTTCACAAAATCGATGGTGTGCGCTATGGGCGATACGGGAGTGTTGAAATCAAAACGGTTCTCCACCATTTCTTCTATATCACTTTCTTCCCTGCTCTCGCCTCTTTGTGTGATGATGAGCAGGTCGTAATCGCTCAGGTACTCATGCAGTATGTGGCCCTCCAAGTGGGTATCTTCCACCCACTTGTTGCGTGCATAGCTGCCATAGAGGATCACCTTCTCCGGCTGTATCATATCCACTATCCCCTGTACCACCTGTGCGAGCTGGTCTTGTTTGTCTTGTGGCAGGTATGCTATGGAGGTTTTCACGTATTATGATTGCGAGCGCTAAGCTAAGGATTTATGTGGGGATGTGGTAGTGGGAATCCCTATTGAGCTCAGGAATATAATGCAGCTTCAGTTTTTCAAATTCCGGTCGGGAGGACCGACCAGAGGAATTATTTTTAGTCAGAATAGGGCTCGTTAAACACACCATATACCAAAATGCTGTCCTTAAAGACACTATCCTGGAAATTATAGACATTAAAAAGCCAGGTTGAATCGAGGGTATACTGCGTCAAACCCTTTTTGACCGTTACTTTATTTATATAACGAGCAATATCTGTCTTTGCTGAATACCCCGTATCATTATAATAAACTCCAAAACAAACATGCGGCGCGCTTTGTGGTGTGCAGTCGAGCTTCAGTGGCATATCTCCATAGTACACAGGATCGAACGTAAATCCGAATCCGGTTTTAAAACTATTTGTCGCAAAATCAGTTTCTCCTTTACCAACATCCACATACACATCATTGCTGCTATATTTTTGGCCATTTACATACCAAATTGAATAGGGATTATTGTTTGATTTTTTACATGCAGAAAGTAAAAACAAGCTGAAGATAAAGACGGCAATGGCTTTCATAGAAATATACAATTGTATAGGGTTATGTTACCACAAAATACAGAAATACAAATAATATTGTGCGGGTAAATTATAGTGGTGGATTAGGGAAGTTTAGAAAAAAGTACAAGGGGTGATAGGGTTGGAGTTGAATCTCTATATAAATTCAGCAATGCAATTCAGCTTCAGTTTTTCAAATTCCTGTCGGGAGACCGGCTGCTTTGTGCACACACAAGTCATCCTGCGGAGACTCGCGCCAGAAATGAAATAGAAAAAGATACTGCACCACAAACTCCTGCCAAGATATCCACATTTTTCACGCATTATCTTGTAATATTCAACTCAATATTTATTTTTGGCGGCAACTTATAAATCATGAATATATCCATCAACAAACGTTTTCTTTTATTGTATTCCCTATGTGTTGTGGCACTTACCGGTTGCCAGAATTTTGGCAAGGAAGTCGATTTTGGTGATATTAACCTTTTTTACAAAGAGGGAGCCACTAAAGAAAATGCTGAAAAGCTAGGTGAATATTTAGTGAAAAGTAATTTCTGGCAAGATCATGATGGCAAATTTGTTGTACAACTTTTAAAAAATGGCGAACTCTACCAGGTAAATTTTCCTGTGAAAGACAGCTTTGCACATGACTGGAAATATGTGGCTAAGGTTTCAGCGTTCGCGAGCGTACTATCAGATCAGGTATTTAACAACGCTAAGGTGGAAATACATTTGTGTGATACCCGGATGAACACTAAAAGCGTGGTTGGGATGAATCATCAAACTGAAATGAAAACTTATCAGCACAACAATTATTCAATTAAATATCCAATAGACTGGACGCTGAATATTCAGAAAAAAGAATTTGAATTTGCGCTGCAATCACCTATAGTTTACAATTACGTAAACTACAACATGATCACACTAAAAATCGTTGACCTGGCACCTCTTCATGTTACCAGCATAGGTCAATTGTTACAAATGCTTGCAGCGGAAGCTACTACTACAAGCGATGGCTCTCCAAGGCAAATTATCCAAAAAACTACAGGCAATAAAAATGGTCTTGATTTTGCGAAAATTGTTTACATCATGGTGGAAGACAGCGCTTCAATACGAGTAACCGGCTTAATATACAAAGTCGGGGATATGGGCTATATGTTATCCGCCTATGCCGGCCAGGAAACCCTGAACAAATACGGATACGAAAATACAGAAACAGCGATATTCAACTCATTCGAGGTAAAACAATAGGGTCAAAGTTATACCACCCTCTAGCGAGTTCTTCTGCAATAGAACTCGTGCCTATAGAAAACGAACAGCATAGTAACGCCACCGCACAACAACCTTGTGGAACACTGCCAACCGTGGAACTGTGTACTTCTTCTTTTGGTAAACCTCCTCCATCAATAGTATCTTGCGCTGTGGTTGTGTTTTCGGGCAGCTCCATTCAACACACACAAAATGTCCGTTCCGGGTTAAAATATTCCAACAGACATTTTAGAAAGTGGTGGCACTGAAACGCTCACCAGTAAAGGTTTTCACCCAAAAATTAAAATGCCCGCCAACGGACATTTTAAGACATTTTGAAGGAAAACAGACATTTTACATTGTTGCGGAAGAACGTAGCACCGTCAACTCACTTCACCACCTCATCATGCTTATCCTCACCTTTCTTCTTGTACACAAACATGTCGCCCTCAAATTTGTAAATGTAGTAGCGCTCGTTCATGATGCCGGTGTTGGATATAATGGGGAGGAATAGCTTTAACTTGTCGGCACTGAAGTGGAGACTGTTGAACTGGCCATGGTAGCCGCCAGTGCTATCACCGGTATAGTTTTCGCGGTAGGCATAGTCAATAGACTTAGTGATCTTGTCGCCGGTTTTGAAGAATGGTATGGAGATGAGACTGTCCTTCTCTATGGTGTATGCTTTTACTTCATAGCCCTTGCTGTCGCCGGCTATGTTGCAGTCGGTAGCCAGGTACACGGTTTTGCCCGTGTTGGTGTGTACGGTTACCAGGTCTGTAAAGTAAGAGCCGGGATCGCCATGCTTGTACAGGTTACTGATACTGCTAATAACGTTTACTTTTATGCCGGCTGGGGTATTGTATTGCACCAGGGCATCAAAGCAATGTAAGGTCTCATCGAGCCAGGTATCCCAACAGTAAAAACGCAGGGTGCTGTCTTCAGAGGTAACGGTAAGCAGCCCCGATTCCTGCGCTTTCTCAAAACCGTAGCGTAGTGTTGCAGGGTCGTGGCAGGTGGCCTTCATGTAGCTCATGAGCCTGTCATTAGCTACTATAAGCGAATCGTTATAATCGGTAGGTGTCTTAAATACCTCACCCCAATAGTTGATGCGTTCCAGGTAGCCGCTTACTGTTTTATCTACTTCCCTGGCGCGTTGGGCATGCAGGGAAGTAGATAGTATGGTGCAAATAAGGAAGAAGTAATGTGTTTTCTTAATGAACATTTTACTTTAATTCCTCAACGGTTTACCGGTTTGTAAAATACTTTGTATGCGCTCAAGTGTTTTGCGTTGTCCG
>JARLGY010000005.1 GCA_031292525.1 Flavipsychrobacter sp.
AAGGGAGGAAAATTACAATGGCAAAAGCAAAGTATGAAAGAAGTAAGCCACACGTTAATATTGGAACAATAGGTCACGTAGACCACGGTAAGACAACATTAACAGCAGCAATCACAACTGTATTAGCAAATAAAGGATTTGCAGAAGCATTTAACTATGCAGATATTGATAAGGCTCCAGAAGAAAAAGAAAGAGGAATCACAATCAATACAGCACACGTTGAATATCAAACAGAAAGCAGACACTATGCTCACGTTGACTGTCCAGGGCATGCTGACTATGTTAAGAACATGATCACAGGAGCAGCACAAATGGATGGAGCTATCTTAGTTGTATCAGCAGCAGATGGTCCAATGCCACAAACAAGAGAACATATCCTATTAGGATCAAGAGTTGGTATAGAATACATAGTAGTATTCTTAAACAAAGCTGATATGGTAGATGATCCAGAATTATTAGAATTAGTAGAAATGGAAGTTAGAGAATTATTAAGTGAATATGACTTCCCAGGAGATGATATTCCAGTAATAACAGGATCAGCATTAAAAGCATTAGAAAATCCAGCGGATGATGCAGCAAATAAGTGCATAATGGACTTAATGGAAGCTGTAGATAGTTATATCCCAACTCCAGAAAGAGCAACAGATAAGCCATTCTTAATGCCAGTAGAAGATGTATTCACAATCACTGGTAGAGGAACAGTTGCAACAGGAAGAGTTGAAACTGGAGTACTTCACGTAGGAGACGAAATAGAAATCGTAGGATTAAGTGAAGAAAAGAAGAAGGTTGTAGTAACTGGAATTGAAATGTTCAGAAAGTTATTAGACGAAGCGCAAGCAGGGGATAATATCGGAGCATTATTAAGAGGGGTACAAAGAGCTGATATTGAAAGAGGTCAAGTTTTATCTAAACCAAATTCAGTACACCCTCACACAAAATTTGTAGGTCAAGTATACGTACTTAAGAAAGAAGAAGGTGGTAGACATACTCCATTCTTCGATGGATACAGACCACAATTCTATTTCAGAACAACAGACGTTACAGGATCAATCAAATTACCAGACGGAATGGAAATGGTAATGCCTGGAGATCACATCGATATGAATGTTGACTTAATTACTCCAATCGCAATGGATGAAGGATTAAGATTCGCTATCAGAGAAGGTGGAAGAACTGTAGGTTCTGGAGTTGTTACTAGTATAGTAGAATAAAAGATT
>JARLGY010000006.1 GCA_031292525.1 Flavipsychrobacter sp.
AAAACTCACCGTGCTATTGTTACCTGAATCAGTGATAACCGCATTCGATCCTAATGTCACCGTCCCATTATAATTTTGATTAGTAGCTGAGGCAATCGTAGCCCCGCCATTGTTAATCGTCGTTGGACTACCAAACGTTAAAATACCCGTACCTTGTGCTGTCATACTGCCGTTAATGGTAAAGAGATCCGTCGCATTCGCTCTAGTCAAAAAGTTAATATTGTTATTAAAAGTAATATTATTTCCGCTAGCTAAATATAAACTCTCTCCACTTAAAAAAGCATTCGCTAATGTTGTATTAGAAAAATTAGTTTGCGAACCAATAGCATCACCTACCGTCACCTGACCAGTAGTGAGATTCAAACCTGAAATAACACCTGAAGAGGGCAGTAAATCCACACTGTTTGTAACAGCTGTACCGCTCGCAGCATTGTTAGCTGTTGTGTAAGTTAATATCGTAGAACCACTTGCTGCCACTGAACCTGGTTCAATAAAATAGTAATATCCATTTGCAAATGAATTCTCTGACCCTACTGTTAAACCATTTGAATTGACGGCGCTTACTGAACCTGAACCCGTTGCAAGATAAACGGTGGTGCCACTCGTTAAACTAGGCACAGTACCTGAAATAATGACCGGCGCTGTACCATACAAGCCATTCAAAATAGGAAAAGCATTCGCAAGAAGCGTCCAATTGCTATCACCACTATATGTACTTGATGCCGTGCCTGAAGGGCCTTGCAAGTTGGCTGTGCTAACGCCCGTGACATTACTGTAACTATTTGAGCTGGTTAAGACTCCTGATGTTGCTGTATCCCAAAAATTATTTGTGGAATTGAACGGGACACCGTTACCGACAAGTCCGACGAAACCACCAATGTTGGTGCTTGTGCCAGAAACCATGCCTAAACTATAGCTATTTGTAATCGTGGCACCACCGTTCCATATATTACCGATTAAACCACCCACCCCATTGCTAGCACCAGTTGAAGTAGAAGAAATTGAACCTATGTTATAGGAATCAAGAATGGTGCCCGAAAATGATTGCCCAACCACACCACCCACACGATCTGTTCCTTTAACAGTGGCTGCATTAAACGAATATTCAACCAATGCTGAATTGCTATTAAGCATCCCAACAAGACCGCCGATACCATAGGAATCTCCATCTCCCGTCACTGAACCCGTAGAATATGCATTCTTAACAGTGCCGTTATTTCCTATAATGCCAACAATCACACCCACTTGATCATATGCGATGATATTTGCATTGGTTACACCAACATTTTGAACCATACCTGAGAGTGAACCAAACAAACCAACTGCTCTTACGCTAGGTGAGTTGATATTGAGATTATTGATGACATAACCTGCGCCGTTGAAGTTACCAGGAAAATAAGTTGAATTAGCAATCGGTGCAAAGCCAGCGCCATAACTACCGCCCCAAATATCTGAATTATTGGCTACAGTATTTGCCGTTTTGCTAAGATCAATATTACCACCTAAGATATAGTTAGCGCCTAAATCCGCATTGATCAATTGCAATTGATGCCCACTGTTAATTGCTAATGGTGTATTATTTAAAAATTCTTCAGTCGTTAACATTGGGCGAGTAGCGCCATTTACCATAAACCAGACTGAAGCATTAGGTGTCGAGCTTGTGGCAGACGCAATACTCCAGGTTGCATTACTGCCGAAGATGTTGCCATTTGCCGTAGTATTCGAATTAAAATTGGTAATATCCATCATTTCCCCAGTAGTAAGACCCGCAGAGGAAATGCCATAATTACTGCCAGGTCCGGAAGCGGTGATGGTTGGATTTATCGTAGTATCGTAGAAATTGGCATAGCTATTTAAATCGTTGGAGCCTGCGATTAAAGCACCAACTGAATTTCCAGAAAGGTAGCTGATGAGACCCGAATTATAACTGTAATTCAAGGTCGCATTGCCAACAGCACCATTACACCCGTAGCAAATGCCACCAATTAATCCGCCTATTGATACACTGCTTCCCGAGAGAAGCGCCGTCAATGTGCCAATATTATAACTGTATAACAAGGAGCCATTTATCGTTCCGCTTGCGATTCCTCCTATTGATCCTGCGCCAATGAGTGTCACGTTCGCTGCATTATAAGAATTTTCAATGATACCACCCGTATTGCTTGGATAGCCTGTTGCAAAACTGCCAACGAGTCCGCCACCACCAGAATTCAAGACAATATTGCCCGTTACATAAGAATTGTTGATTAATACATTAGAGCCCGTGCCATTGATTGCGCCAGCAATGCCGCCTGTACTGTTATTCGCTGTGATGTTGACATTGCTCAATCCCAGATTCTGGATAACTGTTGCAGCGCCCGAAGTCACATTACCAAAAAGACCTTGAAAATTGTATGTAGGCCGATTAATGAATAATCCATTAATCGTATGATATTGACCGTCAAACGAACCGGTAAAAGTGCTCACAGCGTTAGTTGAAGTATTGCCTCCTGCAATCGCGTTAAAGCCAGCGCCACTGTTCCAGTGAGCGGTGACAGTCGCATCAATATTATTATTCAATATGTAATTATTATTAAGTGCAAGTGTCGCAGCGCCTTGCAATCCATACACATCCGTTAATTGATAAGGTGAACCAGAAGATCCCGTACCACCGGCGACACGCAGAAATTGTGCTCCGGAGGCAATCTGAAAATTATTGGTTACATTGAATACGGGTAGAGAACTGGTTTGCGACCATTGGCCTTGATTTAATAAAAAATTACTGACATTTACCGCAGCCGAAGCGGTGATACTGGCTGTCGTATTCGATGCGCTGAGTGCCAAAGTACCATTTAGTGCAGTAATCGCCGCATTAATAGCAATGGCACCCGCTGCATTTAATGATAATGTCGTTGCGCCAGACCAGGAAATAGGACTGGAAACAGTGATATTGCCACTCTGGCTGCCCGTTGATCCCGTTAAAATGGTGACATTGGCAGAATTAAGATTGGCTATTAATAAATTGACATCGACAATCGAATTATCACCCGTTGCGGTAAATGTATTCGTTGGGCTACCGCCATTGTAACTACCATTCGTATTGCTGCCACTGTTACTGATGATAGTGATATTTTCTGGATCGAGTAACCAGTTGCCGATTAAACCTTTGGGAGCGAGTAAATTCACTCTGGCATTCGCTACATCCAGATAGCCGCCGGATGTTTCAACAAAGCCACCGTTACCGCCGGCACTGCCACCGGTTGCTGAAATGCTGCCGTGAAAGGCGGTGTTATTGTTAGACCACACAACAATTTTTCCGCCATTACCCAATGTGCCTGCATTCGCCATTAAGGTAGCACCTGCATCCACCGTTGTCGTTACTGCATTGGCTTCAGGGCCTGCACCATGTTCATTACCACCAATTAAAATTTCACCGCCGCCCAGTGAGCCGCTGGCATCAATGCTTGCTGTTCCAGTAAGGTGTACATTGTTGGCTAATACTTTAATCGTGCCGCCGGTACTATGGCGATGACTGCCACTAGCAATTAACTTACCTGAAACGGTGACAGTGCCTGTACCACCATCCAAAATAATCACACCATTTTGCTGATGTACAGAACGCGTTTGTGCAACACCACTCATATTAATAGAATCATCTAACACACCTTGGGCTTGACGGGCGGTCACTAAGATCTGTCCGCCATCTGCGATCAACGAACCT
>JARLGY010000007.1 GCA_031292525.1 Flavipsychrobacter sp.
GAATGTGGTAGATGAAGATGGGATAACATTAGTAGGTGGAATTGCAAATACATGTATTGTTGTTGGCGTAGGTGTAGTAGCAGCACAACCTACATTACTTGTTACTTTCACTGTGTAGTTACCTATAGTACCTGCACCAAGAGTGCCACCCACCGTCACAGTATCTGTATTTGTATTTAATAAGGGCGTACCGTTTTGATACCACTGGTAACTATAGCCAACACCGGAAGGTGCTTTCAAGGCCACGGAAGAACCGGCACATATGGAATCACGATTCAATGATATAATGCTATCCGCTGGATTTGTGAATGAGGATATGTTTGTAGTTGGTGATAGCCCAGTACAACCCGTACTATTTGTAACTAATACTCTATAACTGCCAGGTCCGTTGGCAACATAACTAGAGGATATAGCACTTGTGATATTTACACCACCCTTAGTCCATTGATAAGTATAACTTGGTCCCACCTGGGTATTGAGTGTGACACTACCCCCAGGACATAGAGAGTCTGAACCTGCTGAAACTATAGTTGGGGTTGGATATGGCACCACCACCACATGTACAGGAAGAGCTGTGCTCTGGCAAGGGCCATTAGCTTCTGTTACCGTAACATAGTCACTTGAACTTATAACCCTCGTCGTATCAAAATGTCCCGTAGAAGAATTAATATGAGGCAACGCCGTATATGTACCTGCTGCTCCCGTTGGTGACACATTCCAGGTATAATTCAACGATGTATCTAAATTAGCTCTGATCAAAACACTACCACCAGGGCAGAAAGTTGTTGGACCTGTTGCAAGTAATACTGCACTAGGTGGTGCTCCTACTGTAACATTCGTTACTGAAGATATTGCAGTACATGGATACGCATCCGTTACCTGTACCTGGAAGGAACCACCTACAGTATCATATAACACTTGGTTTGTCTGACCTGGAAGCACAGCTCCATTTCCATACCATTGGTAGCTGAGACCTGCACCTGAGGCTGCAGAAAGTACTATCGTATTGCCAGAGCATATTATTGTTCCGTTGTTCGACACCGTGGTTGGCGGGGCATCCACATTCACTGTATCTATTGCTGAACTCAAGGCACAGTTGTTCTGGGAAACCGCCACCGTGTACTGACC
>JARLGY010000001.1 GCA_031292525.1 Flavipsychrobacter sp.
ACCGTTATTCATTGGTGCTCTCAGAGAGAGACATAGCTGATAATGTTTGCCGAGGCAGCGAGCCTGTGGCAGTGTTCTGATTGTGTTTGTTATATTCCTGTAATAAGAAGATATTCTAAGCTCTATTCTATTTATTCAACATGGTAGCGATAGATTGGTTCTGAAACACTAACCTTGTGATAAAAATAAAAATTTGTTGTTGAAAAGAAAAGAGTTAGAAAAGATGTCTATCAAAAGAAGAAAAGGAGAGACAATGCAAATACCTGTGCTAGATAATGACTTCACTATCGCCGAGTTCGAGACCTGGAAAGAAGAGTTGATGATGTACCTTGCTGAATTAGGATGTGATAGGATTCTCGATCCTGATAACATGGAGCCCTTACCGCAGGATCCTCGTCTTGATGCGAATGGCGAAGAGCTGCTTGATGCCCATGGTGATCCGATCTCTGTACCTGATAAGAAATTGGAGAAGTATGAGACAAAGATGGTTGCATATAATGGGATATTGGCTTCCTGTTGGGCGACTCTGTACATGTGTTGCAAACCAAAGTGCATTTCGTTAATCAAAGGAATCAAGAGAAACAACTGTGCTGAAGCTTACCTGAAGATTTGCGAGCACTTCAGTTCGACCGAAGGAGCTCTCAACTATGACGACGCTGTTGAAGAATTTGAGTCGATCAGATGTCAGGGAGAAGATTCAGCAGCATTTGAGAAGTTTGTGTCTGAACTTACCGTAAGCAATGATGTCCTGGCCAATGTCCATGGCAAGGCCAAGTCCGATGCGGACATTCTCCTGGTCTTCAAGAAGCACCTGCCAGGAAAGTTGTATGAGTATTTCAAACAAGTCAAGCGATTGTCTCAAAGAAAGAAAACATTTAATTATGTTACCGCTCTCATTCGCTCCGATCTCCGTGATGACCTGAAGAGAAAGAAAATGAGAATGAGTGAAGAAACTGTCGTTGAAGTTTCTAATGTTGTGAAAGGAGGTGTGACAAAGCTTCCGGTCGGCGGTGACGTCAGCAACAAAACAAAACTGAAACGCAAGAAGCGCAAAGCGGGTAAAGGTCAGGTCGGTGCTAAGGAGTCCGCGAGTTTCACTGCTGCTCCTCAAAAGGTTCCACCTAATCTTAAGTGCTATTCGTGTGGCGGAAATCACTATCAGAAGGACTGCCCTCCTCAAGCGAATAAGGGTGCCGCTGCTCCTCAGCCAGTGCAGCAGCACTTCGCGCCACCGCAGTATTATGCCCCGCCACCGCAGTACATTCCGCAGCCCCCTCATTTGCAGCCATTTCAGCGAGGAGGAGGCCGAGCACCATCTCTTGGACGTTTTGCATTTCGTGGTCGTGGTTGGCACACCGGCGGCCGTGGAGTGAACGGAAGAGACGGCAGAGGCCCAGCTGGGGAAAATGTCACATACCATGTAGGTGAGGATGGTTATCTGTATCCAAATGGTATTGCTGCTGCTGTGAATGATGCTCCACTTTATGGATATTTCGTGAATAATTACAGTTATTTATCTTCTGAAGTATCTATGAATGCTGTTGATGTGCGCATTAAACCTGGTATGTTTGCTGGTGACTCTGCATCGACACGCACTCACTGTAATGATGATAAGTTGTTTGACGGTGTTGTTGATAAGACTAAGCGTATGTCTATTCGCGTTGCTGACAATAACACTGTGTCTACTGAAGGAGTTGGTTGTATTGGTTCACTGCGTAATGTTAACTATACTCCCAAGTTTGGTACAAACTTACTGTCTATTGCTGAGTTGTGTGATATGGGTTATACTGTCATGTTTGAAAAACACCGTTGGGTCGTTATTGATGCGGTGACTAAGAATGTGAAGGGCGAAGGTATTCGCTCCGGTAACCTGTTTTGGATTGACCCCAAGGTTATTAAGCCGCCGGATATCGGACGTGTAGATAGTAGTACTGTTGGTGTGTCTGTTGCTGTGGACGGTACTATGGTGCAGAGTAGTTTTGTTGCGAGCACTAAACCTGCTAACAACAGTCTTACTTGGCATCAGCGTTTGCATGTGTCTGATGAACTAGTTTCGAAGTTGTCTAAGTTAGGTCTTGTTGATGGGTTAAGACTTAACAAAAATGAGATGTATCCGACTTCTTCTATTTGTAATGCGTGTGCTCTTGCGAAAATGCAACGTAGACAGTTCAGGGTTAGTAGTGTCAACGCTAAACCTGACCGCTTCTTTATGCATATTGTGTCAGATGTCGAGGGTCCTATCCATCCTTTGGGTATTAATGGTGAATTGTATGCTATATCCTTCATTGAAGTTAAGAGTAACTATAAATGGATATACATGATGAAAACCAAGGACCAGTCTAGTCAGAAGTTGCTTCTCTTTAAACAAGAAGTAATGGATTTGATTAGATCCGATATGTTTACTCAAGTATTGTTAGAGACGCGTAACTTGCCTGATGATGATTATACTGTAATTGAGAATAAGCGTATGTTAACTGATGGTGGTAAAGAGTATTTGGGTGAATTTAAGAGGCAGTGTACTGAGTTTGGTTATCACCACAAAGTTACTGCCCCCTATACACCTGAAGACAACCCCGTCAGTGAACGTTACTGGCAGTCACTCATGGGGCTAGCTAGAACGTTTCTCAAACAGTCTAGTCTTCCGTATAAGTTGTGGCCGTATGCTGTTGGTCATGCTAACTATATATTTAACCGTACATTGATTACTACTATTAGTGACGTACCTAAGACACCATTTCATTGGTTGTTTGGTGTCAAGCCTGATTTTAGTAATCTGCGCAGCTGGGGATGTGAGGCGTATGCGCACATTCCTAAAGCTCTGGTATCCACTAAGCTAAGTGATCGTAGTGTATTGTGTTATTTTATAGGCTTCATGAAGCATGCTGGGCATAACACTATTATAGTGTATAGTCCGGAGGCTACTACCCCTGTTACGTATGTTGGTCACGTTGTGTATAATGAAGTAATAGCAGTGCGTAGAAATGTTAATTCTGGTGAACCGTTGTTAGTTCCTGATGTTGAAGTTGATGATGATGATGAGATGGTGGTGGCGTCGGATAACGATGTTGCCAACGTTAAGAGTAGTCATAACTTCATGCTTAGTCTAGAAAGTGGTAGTCTTGAACATTCTCATGGTGATAGTGTGCCTATTTTGAACGATAGTAGACCAGAAGAGTCAGGTCAGTTTGAGCCGTTCAATTATGCACCTGAGCTGCGTAGATCTTCGAGAATTCGTAAGAATAATCTGTTGAATGTTGCTGCGCAGTGTATTGATGATTATCAATTCGGTGATGACTATTGTGATGACTATTATAACAGTGCTGATACTAACTTCTATTATCACGATATATTTGAATGTCATGATGATGCTGGTGCTATGTTTGTGAATGATATGCATATGAGTGCTGTGTCTGATAGCAATAGTAGTGCTGACAAGGTGGTACAACCTGCTGCTGTTGATACATGTAGTGGTGTTGAGACGCCGTCTATGTTCAAGCACAGAGGGTATACTACCAAGTTAAGTGATTTTCATTGTGTTAATGGTAAACCGCCGTGGTATCATAAAGAAATGTGTGAATTGACTTTTGCTGTAACTAATGACGCACCATCTATGAATGAAGTTAAGTTTGGTAGAGATAAAGTCATATGGCATGAATCCATTGGTTCGGAGTTACAGTCACATCTATTGAATGGTACTTGGGAAATTGCACGTATCCCTCCTGGTAGAAAAGCATTGAAACATAAGTGGGTATTTAAAGTTAAGATGGATGTTAATGGTGATGTGTCTAAGTTAAAGTCACGTTTAGTAGCTGCTGGGTATAGTCAAGTATACGGTATTGATTATGATGAGACATTCTCTCCAGTAGCTAACCTATTATCAATTCGTGTATTCTTTGCATTGTGTGCCCAGTATGATTTAGAAATAAGACAGATGGATGTTGGTACTGCGTTTCTTAATGCTGATTTAACTGAAGATATTTATATGGATATACCTGAGTTTTATGATTTAGACGCCGAGCTGGCTCAGCTGCCAACTGACCATGCACTGAAGTCTGTACCACGGGAGCAGATCAAGTGTCGCCTGAAGAAGGCTATCTACGGGTTGAAGCAGTCACCGCGGAAGTGGAACGAGAATATTGATAAGTTTCTGCGATCAATGGGGTATGAGCCGTTGTTGAGTGATCCGTGCTTGTATCTGTACCGTACTGATGACGAGACATCTCTTATTGCTGTATATGTCGATGATATTTTGATTGCGTCGTCGTCTGTGTCATCAGTACAGTATGTAGTTGATGCGTTTAATGCTAAATATAAGATGGAAGATAAGGGTGAACCTGTATTTATTGTCGGTATCAGAGTAACTCGCGACAGAGTGAAACGTACGATAAAGTTAGATCAGGGGACTTACATAGAGAAAATGCTGGAAAAGTTTCGTATGGATAAGTGTATTGGTATTGGTACCCCGTGTGATGCTAATGTGAAGTTGACTATGGATATGTGTCCACAGACTGATTCAGAGAAGCATCAAATGTCTAAATATCCGTATCGTGAGTTGATAGGTAGTTTAATGTATGCTATGGTTGGTACTAGGCCTGATATTGCTTATGCTGTTAGTAATTTATCAAAGTTTCTTGGTAACCCTGGTATGTTACACTGGGAAGCAGCGTTGCGAGTGTTGCGTTATTTGCGTTGTAGTACTAATTTGGGTATAACATATGTAATGAATCCAGATGATAATTTAGAATTAGTTGCGTATACCGATTCCGATTGGGCTGGTTGTCAAGATTCGCGCCGTTCGCACTCAGGAGGAGTACTAATTCTAGCGGGGGGACCTGTATGCTGGATTAGCAAGCGACAGCCTAGTGTTACAATGTCATCGGCAGAGGCGGAGTATGCAGCTTGTCAATTTGTGTGCCGAGATGTCATATGGGTTAAAGGTATGCTAAATGAGTTGTGTGTTAATCTACGTGGTCATGTGGTCAAAATGTTTACTGATAGTACTGCTTGTATGGCAATTGCGTCTAAAGCTATTATTGACCGTAAGACAAAGCATATTGAAATGTATTATCATTATATTAAAGAACGTGTCATTGAATTTAAGGATATTGAATTACTGTACGTTAAAACTGATGATAATATTGCTGATGTGTTTACTAAGGCGTTGAATGAGGCCTCGTTTAGTAAGCATGTGCACAATATGTTGTCACACCCACTGTAGACTTGACATGTGTTTGAAGTGATAGTGGTGTGTGATGGTATTCAGTGTAGTGGTTAGTGCACTGAGTATGCTGCGTGTGTGATCGTAGCTGGTACTGACGTCGAAACCTGTGTAAAAGATGTTGGTGTTATGTGAACAGTGGTCGTTTGTGTTATATTCGAGTTCGCTACTCTTAAGTAATGTATAGACTGCAGTTTGCTAGTGTGCTGTCTATCTGATTAGAAGCATGCGTGTACGTAAGTGTAATTATTTATGTATGAATACTGAGCGTCGACTGTGGTGTTGATTTATGTACTGTGTATGTACATTGCTTAGTACGGTGATTGATGTCGCATATGGTTGCTGAATTAATTACTTGATAATGCTAGCGCACACTGTATGGTCAGTGGTGTGCAGGCGTTACACTTTCCAAAGTTAAGGATGAGCTGTAGTATATTCGGTATGTATATAAGCCTGGTGGAGAGAGAGGGTGTATAGTAGTGTGTTTGCTCTGTCGTTCGTAATGCTTCTCCGTTGATACAAGCCATTCTGAATGGTCAGCTGTCCGGAGTTTAATGCAGACACGATAGTCGAATATAGTGCTATGTAAGGTATTTGTATTTGTAACTAAAAGCTGAGGAGGAGTGTTGTTTATGTACAGCGTTAGGTACAATATACTCTGTAAGATAACCTTAGTACGCACTAACTTACCGTTATTCATTGGTGCTCTCAGAGAGAGACATAGCTGATAATGTTTGCCGAGGCAGCGAGCCTGTGGCAGTGTTC
>JARLGY010000008.1 GCA_031292525.1 Flavipsychrobacter sp.
AGCGGTAGTCCTTATGCAATCAGTGCAGCGACATTCAATGCGTTAACAGGTAGCGCTGCTGGTAACTATAATATTCCTACTTTCACAGGTAGCCCAACATTAACGATTACGAAAGCGAGTCTCACTGGCGCAATTGCTAATCAAACCAAAGTGTACGGCGCAAATGATCCAACGCTTTCTGGTATTAATGTGACATTAGGTGGTGTTATTAATAATTCCGCGATTGTCACTTGGAATGGTAATGTCAGTGTCAATGATACAGCGTTAGTTAGTGCAACCCCTTCCTCACTCACTCGTGCAGTCGGTGAAATAGTGAGTGGTAGCCCTTATGCTATTACAGCAGGCACTTTTACTTTATCTGGTACATCGGCCGGCAATTATAATAATCCAACCTTTACTGGTAGCCCAACGCTTACCATTACTAAAGCCAGTTTAACGGGTGCTATTGCAGATCAAACCAAAGTGTATGGTGCAAATGATCCAACACTTTCTGGTATGGGTGTGACATTAGGCGGCGTTATTAATAATCCAGCGATTGTCACTTGGAATGGTAATGTCAGCGTCAACGATACCGCGTTAGTCAGCGCAACACCTTCGTCACTCACTCGTGCGGTCGGTGAAATAGTGAGTGGTAGTCCTTATGCTATCACAGCAGGGATATTCACTTTATCTGGTGGCTCAGCCGGGAATTATAATAATCCAACCTTTACTGGTAGCCCAACACTCACCATTACGAAAGCCAGTTTAACCGGCTCAATTGCTAGCCAAACCAAAGTCTATGGCGCAAATGATCCAAGCTTGTCCGGCATTGGTGTGACATTGGCTGGTATCATTAATAACGCAAATATCGCTACTTGGAATGGCGCCGCCAGCGTGAATGATTCCGGTAATGTTGCGACGACATTGGCTTCACTAGCCCGTGCCACAGGTGAAAATGTTAGTGGCAGCCCTTATGCAATCAATGCTGCTACCTTTACTGCATTAACCGGCAGCGCTGCTGGTAACTATAATATTCCTACCTTCACTGGTAGCCCAACTTTAACGATTACAAAAGCGAGCCTCACTGGTTCCATTGCTAATCAAACTAAAGTGTATGGCGCGAATGATCCAAGCTTGTCAGGTATCGGTGTCACATTAGCTGGCATCATTAATAACGCGAGCATCACTACATGGAATGGTACGGCTAGCATTAATGATAGTGGCAATGTTGCGACGACATTGGCGTCATTAGCACGTGCCGCCGGTGAAAATGTTAGCGGTAGTCCTTATGCTATCAGTGCAGCTACATTCAATGCGTTAACAGGTAGTGCGGCTGGTAACTACAATATACCTACTTTCACAGGTAGCCCAACATTAACGATTACGAAAGCAAGCCTTACTGGCGCAATTGCCAATCAAACCAAAGTGTATGGCGCAAATGACCCAGCGCTTTCTGGTATGGGTGTGACATTAGGTGGCGTTATTAATAATCCAACGATTGTCACTTGGAATGGTAATGTTAGTGTCAATGATACGACACTAGTTAGTGCAACGCCTTCCTCGCTCACTCGTGCGGTTGGTGAAGTAGTGAGTGGCAGTCCTTATGCTATTACAGCAGGTACTTTCACTTTGTCGGGTATATCAGCTGGCAACTATAACAGCCCAACTTTTACCGGCAGCCCAACGCTCACCATTACCAAAGCAAGCTTAACGGGTGCCATTGCTAATCAAACCAAAGTGTATGGCGCAAATGATCCATCACTTTCTGGCATCGGTGTGACCTTAGCTGGCATCATCAACAATGCGAACATTTCATCCTGGAATGGCACGGTCAGCGTGAATGATTCCGGGAATGTTGCGACGACATTGTCTTCACTAACGCGTGCTGTGGGTGAAAATGTTAGTGGTAGTCCTTATGCAATCAATGCAGCCATATTCAATGCGTTAACGGGCAGTGCGGCCGGTAACTACAACATTCCTACTTTTACCGGCAGTCCAACCTTAACGATTACAAAAGCGAGCCTCACTGGTTCCATTGCTAATCAAACGAAAGTGTATGGCGCGAATGATCCAAGTTTGTCAGGCATTGGAGTGACATTAGCTGGCATTATCAATAACGCTAACATTTCAACCTGGAATGGCACGGTGAGTGTGAATGATTCTGGTAATGTTGCGACAACTTTGGCTTCACTAGCACGTACTGCCGGTGAAAATGTTAGCGGTAGTCCTTATGCAATCAGTGCAGCGACATTCAATGCGTTAAC
>JARLGY010000009.1 GCA_031292525.1 Flavipsychrobacter sp.
AACGCGGGAGTGTATTTTTGTGACTGGTTGTTCGGGGTCAGGAAAATCGTATTGGACAAAAAATTATTGTGAGAATTATAATATGTTGCACAAGGGCAAGAGTCCCATTTATTTAATAAGTAGTTTGACGGAGGATTCCACGTTGGACTCCGCAAAATGCAAAATAAGCCGTGTGAGTTTGGATGCCATTGTGGACGACCCCATTGATTTGAACAGTGGCGACCTTGACAACTCCCTGCTTATCTTCGATGATTGGGACACAGTTGAAAACGAAAAGGGAAAGGATGGGAGAAAATATCAGGATGTGTTATGGAAACTTTTAAATGACTGCCTCATTATGGGGCGTCACAATGGCATCACTGTGGTGTGTATTTCCCACTACAACACAATTGGGCAAAAGGGTAGATTAATTCTAACGGAGTGCACCTCATATGTTGTGTACCCACATGGCACAAGCGCCCACGCATTAAAATACTTATTGAATCATCACGTGGGCATCCCCCAGAGTGAAATTGGAAAACTGGGGGATTATGGGCGGTGGGTAACTCTAAAAAAGACCTATCCAAAGTATCTCGTATCGGAGCACACAGTAAAATTAATTTAATTTATTATAATATAAGAAAGATGTCATACGCAAGTATTCTTGACCGTAATAAAGTACTGGATTTAGGAAATATCGATTCAACAAATGTAGTGAGTAGCAACTTACAAGTAACGAATGGCACACATACAGTTTCCCATACAGTTGATGCATCAGGCAATTACAATGTCACCAACCAAAATAATCTAAAATTATTGCAGTTTGACAGCAACGCAAATCTCATTGATGGTGTATTATCACAGGCCATAGTCACAAACACTGATGAGATTACAGTCGTGGCCAATAATCTTAGCACACTGGATACTACTCTTTCAAATTTACAAAGTGAGGTGCAAGGAATACTCACAACTGTGAATAATATGCAAAACAGTGGGAATGGACCGCAAGGGTTGAACTCTGTTTTAGCAATTGGTCACTATGCAGGAGGTCAAAATATATCCTCTGTTGGTGCGTTAGGTGCAAGTTCAGTATCAATAGGAGCGGTTAATTTGACGACCGATGGTAATTCACATCTTATCATCAGTAATGATGTGGTGGCAAACATACAGGCAAATCAAATACTATTGGGAGGGGTTGATTTGAACACTAGAATTACTGCAATAGAAACATATTTGCAGGGATTATCTAACTTCTTCCAAAGTTTCAGAAATCAAGTCAATCTAAAAGATATAAATAATGGAAATGCAGACTATAATTATTCTAGTCTGACTTTTGGAAACTAATCTATAAAAAATATCTCAATATAATATATAATCAATGGTTCTGACTCATCAACCTGCCGCATTCTACAATGACGCCAACTCTAGCAACTATTATTCAGCATCCGCTGGAAGCTCTTTAGAAGTAACCGTGGGAAATAAAGCTGA
>JARLGY010000010.1 GCA_031292525.1 Flavipsychrobacter sp.
AGGTGGATCGGTAAACTAGGCGGCCATCTTGGACGAAAATCTGATGGTCCACCGGGGCTTAAAACAGTCTGGTTAGGTTATCAAAAATTATGTCATGCAGTAGCGATTTATGAACTTACAGTTTTGGGTAAGGATTAGCTTTTTTCAAGGAGGGGTGGCCAACGGCCAGGGTGGTTACAATCGCGAAGGATTTACACCTCATGTCATGCGAGGCACAAAACAACCTTACGAAACACAACAGACATTTATGGACATTCACCGGCATTTCATAAAAACACAATATCACTTGCCATGGCTATTCTCCGCATAAAAAAACGCTATTAATGTCCTTTTTACCCGACAATTATCAACGGACATTTTACTAAAATAACTCACCCCCGCCTATTTTGGCCCAACAACAGTAAAATGAAATATTATTTTGCTTCAGCTATTTTTGCACCATGAAACGATTATTTCCTATTATACTCCTTCTGGCCATATTATCTGCAATATCAGGGGTACTGATGTCTGAGATCAATTTTATTGGCAGTATGGGTATCTGGCTCATTCATAAAGAATATCATTTCCTAAAAATATGGTGGCAGGGCGGACTGGCAGTATTTATAGCCCTCCTCGTTTTATTAACTATACAGGGTATATTAAACACGAAACTAGCCAAGGGTGTCGCTATAATGATGCAATTAGTTTTGTTTTTCATAGCGCTTGCTGGCCTATACTTCACCTACAACGATTTCCGTCACGATTTTACACATAAAATAGTTGGAGAACGTTTTCACCTGGGCGTTTATCTGTTTTGGGTAGGCTGGATGGTAATATCCTTATATTATATGTTTAGTAGAAGGCAAGTCTTAAAGGTAAGCGCAGATGCAGATCAGAATACGAAGACTCTATAAATCAACTAGTGAAACCATCAAAAAGTCCTCCCTTCCAATTCTGACACAGCCTTTTTAAAGCGTTCAGGGAAAAGAGCCTTTTCATTTTTGTTGAAGTCGTATATCACTATCACATCATGGGCTTCAGCTGCCACTTCGTTATCTTGGTTCAGTACTTGGTGATATATCCCAAAGCTGGTGTTCTTTATAAACTCAATGCTTGCCTGTATGGTTATATTTCCCGGATAATGTAAGGGTTTCATAAACTGGCAAGATGTTGAAAGGAGTATAGGTCCTATCTTATCTTCTTCAAATATCTTTATCAGCGCAATAGCCTCCCAGTAGTTTACCCGCGATGCCTGTATATACTTAAAGTAGCTCACATTATTAATATGGCCAAACATATCCATCTCGCTCCAGTCTAGTCTTAGCGGCAACTTTACGGGGAAATTGTACATGGTGCAATTGCATTTTTTATATGAACAGGTACATAAATCGCACCACCCAAAGGTTTTGGTATTGCGATGAGCGGGCATATGGTTCAGGTGGTATATTAGTACGAAACGGTACAACTGAATATTGGAACCTCACATTCAGGAACAATCCTTTTACAAGGTGCAGTTGCACTCCGGCAAGTACGTTTATATCGCTTTTCTTAAAAGGGTACTTAGTAAGGTCTATTGGTGGTGGTGCAGGATCTGTCTGTATTGTTTCAGTAGCGCCTACAAGCTGCGAATAAGACAGGCCAACCCCAAAATGACTTTTACGTTTGTCAAAATAGTTCAGCATAACAGGTATCTCAGCATAATTGGTATTGATACCATATTTTAGAATAGCAAGAGTACTTGTCGAACCTAAAACACGCACATAGTTGCTTTTGCTACCCTTTTCAGAATACAGTATTTCCATGCTCAGCGCTATATGCTTTTTTAGCTGTGCATATACAATGCCACCAAAGTTAGCGCCTGTTTTATGGTACCCTGCATAATAGTCACCATCTACCTGGCAGAAGTTAGCGCCCGCTGTTAGGCCGCCATAAAATATACGCGGTTCTTCAACATAATAGCCTGTACTTTCTTCCTGGGCATATATTTTACATGAAAAAAGGAATAATACGATCCAAACCGTTATAAATGCTGTTAATTTTCTACTTTTAACCATCGAAACCAATCAATAGGAATGAACTTCAAATATACGCCAAACACGCTAAAAAAACTGGAACAGCTTTATGAAGAGGCGCGCTACGTGATACGGTACGAGAAAGGCAACTTCAATTCTGGCTATTGCGTACTTGAAGATAAAAGGGTTGCTGTCATCAATAAATTTCTCAGCATAGAGGGCCGCATCAATTCCCTGGTCGAAATACTACCTACCCTACAGGTCAACGAAGAAGATTTTAGTGGCGAGATGCTAAAATGGTATAAAGCCATTATAGTCCCCACTGCCGGTAACGATCCTTCTGTACAAACTCAAATGGATCTCTAAGTGAAAGTAACTTTTTTAGGAACCGGAACTTCCCAGGGCGTACCATTTATAGGTTGTGGCTGCGCTGTATGCACCTCACACAATCCTAAAGACAACAGGTTGCGCAGCTCTGTATGGATACAAACGCCAGAAGCAAGTATAGTTATAGATAGTGGTCCAGACTTCAGGTACCAGATGTTGCGCGCTAAAGTGCATAAGCTCGATGCTATTATTTTCACCCACGGCCACAAAGACCATATTGCGGGGCTCGATGATGTGCGGGCCTACAATTACCATGATAATAAGGCCATGGAAGTATATGCCACAGCCGCGACTGAGGAAGGATTAAGACGCGAATTTTATTATATTTTTAGCGATCATACTTATCCGGGCATACCAAAAGTAAACCTGCATACCATAAATAGTAACGATGTAATCAATATAAACGGACTCGAAATTACCCCCATACGTGTATTACATTACAAGCTTGAAGTACTCGGGTTCAGGATAAATGATTTCACCTATATTACAGATGCCAACTACATTGCCCCAGAAGAAATGGATAAGATAAAGGGCAGTAAAACATTCGTGGTCAATGCATTACGTCACGAGCCACACATATCGCACTACACTATGCAGGAAGCTATCGAGATAGCCAAGCAAACAGGGGCGGAAGCCGCTTACTTCACCCACATAAGCCATCAATTGGGTTTGCACGATGAGGTAAACAGCATATTACCCACTGGTATGTTCCTCGCTTACGATGGCCTGACATTACATTTATAAAACCTTATAGACGTTATAATATCCTTTATATTTACCTTTACTTTTTACACAAAACAGATACCTAACAATGAAGAAGATTTTTGCAACACTCCTCCTTGCCCTGTCGGTACAATTTGCACATGCGCAATATGAGAATACAAAGATTCAGCTGGGCCAGAAAGCGCCCGACTTAGCTTTTTTAAATCCCAAAGGCGAGACCATCCAACTGTCAAAGATCAATAAAGACAGGGTTATATTGCTCGACTTCTGGGCTTCATGGTGCGGTCCATGCCGTCGCAGCAGCCCGGCACTGGTAGCTGCATACAAAAACTACAGTACCAAAAAGTTTAAAGATGCCAAGAAGGGTTTCACTGTAGTAAGCGTATCTCTTGATCAGAAGAAAGAGGCGTGGATAGCTGCCATACAACACGATGGCTTGGTTTGGGATTACCATATGAGCGACTTGGGTGGCTGGGGTTCAAAACCTGCTGAAATATATGGTGTACAGTTTGTACCACAAACATTCCTAATAGATGCTTCTGGCAAAATAATAGGCAAATATCAAAGCATAGAGGCCGCAACTGAAGACATTCAGAAGCTGGTTAAAAATTAATGACTAACCGCCCATTATTAACTTACCTGTGTCGTGCTACCATATGCGCTTGACAGTTAAATTTAATTTGGAAGGTTATTAATTTTAATATACCTTCGCACACTCAATTTCACGCATGGCCAAATCCATGCATCAAAAAAGGCAACAAAATGAAAAAAGACATTCATCCGCAGACATACCGTACTGTCATCTTTAAAGATACTTCAAACGACAGCGCGTTTTTAACCCGTTCTACTGCTGCTTCTAAGGAAACAATGGTTTGGGAAGATGGTAAGGAGTACCCCGTAGTAAAAGTCGAGATCTCTAATACTTCTCACCCTTTCTACACTGGTAAGTCAATGTTCGTAGATACTGCAGGTCGTATCGAAAAATTCAAAAAGCGTTACGAAAAGAAAGCTTAAGTTTTCTTTCAAAAGCATACTTGCTAAAGGTTTTAAAAATCCCGACTTTTGTCGGGATTTTTGTTTTATGGCCTTCATACTCTTCGACGATACAACACGCAATAATTTACTACCCTTTACACATACACGTGCCATAGCAGACATACGTTGTGGCATATGGACCATGCGCGAACGCTGGGAGCATTTCCTGAAGCTGCCAACCGGTACACTCACCGTACCTTACCTGCAAGCTATCTATCCCTCAACCTTCGGTACCGATCATATTTATATCAATGCGGCCATATTTGGTACACACCCACTTACTGAAGCAATAAACAAGCTGCAGCCCGGCCAGAAATTGGTGAAAGGCTATGAGCTAATCGCAGTAAGAACAGCAGATGTATTACACACAGATACTATTACAGAGCATACCGCCCCACTGCCTGCCCAATATTTTGATGGAGAAATACACCAGCTAAAAAATATCTGGGAAATTTTCGCTCAAAACGATAGAGCAATACGCGAAGATTTTAAAGCAATAACCCAGGCAAGGACAAGCCAACCAATACCCGCACACATTATTGTGAGCGGGCAAGATATATTTATAGAAGAAGGAGCCAAACTTCATCCGGGCTGCATAATAAATACACAAACAGGTCCTGTATATATAGGCAAGGATGCTGAGATGCTGGAAGGCTCACTCATCCGTGGCCCTTTGGCGCTTTGCGATCATGCAGCTATCAAAATGGGCTCCAAAGTATATGGCGCCACTACCATAGGCCCTGGTTGCAAAGTAGGCGGTGAGCTCAATAATGTGGTCATGTTTGCCAACAGCAATAAAGGTCATGAAGGTTACCTGGGCAATGCTGTAATAGGCGAATGGTGCAACCTGGGTGCAGATACCAACTGTTCCAATCTCAAAAACAATTACGATGAGGTAAAGATATGGGACGAATATAATAGCCGGTCTGTACGCACCGGACTTACGTTTTGCGGCCTTATGATGGGCGACCATTCTAAGTGCGGTATTAATACTATGTTCAATACAGGTACAGTGGTAGGTGCATGCTGCAATATTTATGGCGCAGGCTTCCCCGAAAAATTCATCCCTTCATTCAGTTGGGGTGGCAGCGATAAAATGGTGCCCCACAAGTCTCAAAAAGCAATAGAAACAGCAGATCGCATGATGGCCCGGCGCAACAAACAACTTACAGAGGCAGAAAAAGCCATGCTCATTCATGTGTACGAAAACACAGCAGTGCATCGCCAGCTTTTCATACAAGAGCAGTAATTCACTCTTTTTCCAAATTAAAAGCGCATATACAATATGTGCTTTGTATACTTTGTACTTTCTTTGCGTACTTAGTACTCAAAATTTATCATTACTTATACCACTTAACCAGCAGTATATATAGCATGCGTAAAAAAATAGTAGCCGGCAACTGGAAGATGAACCTTACTCTACAAGAAGGTACCACACTAGCAGAAAGCATATTAAGCAGCCTTACAGGCGTAGACGATAATAGTCAGGTGGTTATTGCACCGCCATTTACACATCTCGCTGCCATTGGCAATCTCACCCGGCATACGGCTCACGTACATCTGGGCGCACAAAACTGCAACGATAATGCCTCAGGTGCTTATACGGGCGAAATTTCTGCGGCAATGGTAAAAAGCACAGGCGCAGAATATGTAATCATTGGCCACTCTGAGCGCAGGGAATACTATAAAGAAGATGATGCCCTCCTGGCCCGGAAAACAAGCCAGGCATTAGATAATAACATAAAGGTTATCTTCTGTTGTGGAGAGCCACTCGAAGTAAGAGAGGCTGAAACCCAGAACGATTACGTGGAAAAACAGATCAAGGCTGGCCTATACCATCTTGATGGTGCACATCTGCGTAACATTGTACTAGCCTACGAGCCCATTTGGGCCATCGGAACTGGCCGTACCGCAACATCTGCCCAGGCACAGGAAATGCACGCCCATATAAGGGCTGTAATAGCTTCACAATACGGCAAAGATGCAGCCAACGATATGACAATACTATATGGCGGTAGTTGCAAGCCATCAAATGCTGATGAGCTGTTTGCCTGCCCGGATGTAGACGGAGGACTCATAGGTGGAGCATCGCTGAAGGCAGAAGAATTTCTGGGTATAATCGCTGCAATGACGAGAGTACAAAAGCAATAAAAAAATATTCAGAATAAAGTTTGGCAAAAAGAAAACACTGCTTATCTTTGCAATCCCAATTGAAAAACGGCGCGTTGGTCAAGCGGTTAAGACGCCTCCCTTTCACGGAGGAATGACGGGTTCGATTCCCGTACGTGCTACATCTGAAAGCCGCTCTATGAGCGGCTTTCTTCATTTTAGACTAATAGAATAAAATACCCACCCCCATCTTGATCGGTTGCTTCAGATCAAGTTAAAAAGTTTGAAGAATTGCGTAAGTCACTCTAACTAAGCCAGCACCGGTAGATATTGGTGCACATCAAGTGCTCGGTTGAACCCATTGACTTCGCCAGTCAGGTGCTTCAAAAGGATCTGCAAAATATTGTGTCTCATGTACAACCTTGCCATTGCAGAATTCCATAATACTCACTGTATATGATGATTGCCCCTGGTAAATGATCGTGTATTCTGTGATCCAGAGATTACCTTCTCCTACAATGCGTTTAATATTGAAGCCAGACGGTTTACCTGGATGATGACTCCGTAAAGCCTGCAAATTGCTTCGTCCTAGGATTCGCTCACCTGACTGAGGATAATCACAAACGACATCGTCATCATAAATGTCATGTTCCGCGTTTGTATCACCAGCGGCGGAGGCCTGCCAGTGCGCATTTAGGGCTTCGTCTATCTGTTCGTCTCGCATAAACCCAATTATTTAGTTATTGAGGCTTCTGTCAATCAGCTTGTATAATAAAACCAGTGTGCCAATATATATACCACAGCAGTAAGACCTCCTTGCAACACCCCGCCTTCCTTATTGTCGGTTCGGCACCATTCCAGCCCATTTTAAGTGTCTAAATACCCCTTACATATTCTTAGTAGCGCTTACAGGATTTCACTTAATAAATATAATCTTCTGGTGAGTATTCTAATGAGATACTTTTTTTAAAGAATCTATCACAAAAGCCTGGTGAGATATGACTTCATTCTTTTCTTTAACCATTTTATCCAACAATTGATACTGCACCTCCGCACTTTCCGATTCTTTTCTCACATTACTTTTCTCCTCCTGTGCCCTGTAACTCAAAAAGGAAAGGATAAGGCTCAAAAAAGAGAAAATACAAATAAGGAAAAATATAACAACCAATATTTTATTCGTCTGTCGGGTGTGGCTATTGGTGTTTATTGCAGATGTATTCGATTCTTCAATTACCTGGTTCAGCCTTAATTGGCTTTCCATTATTTCAATCTGCTTCTCCGATGCTTTAATACTTAGTTCCTGGAAACGGTCCTGCCCTATCAGTACCTTGCGCTCAACAATAGATCTGGTGAACTCTTCGTGTTTTTTACTCTTTTCAAGTTCATATTCTTTCTTCCCTGTCGGGGTTATTTTAACTACACTAGGGTCAATTTCATCTTCAGCTTTTACAACAATAAAACCTTGGTGCTTTAAAGTTTCGTAGGCGGAAATAAATTGTTCTTGTGTAAAGTGTAGTTCAGCATAAATATCATTCAACACATCATATTCTATTGCATTATACTCATTAAATACCTTGAGCATTTCAAAAACATAATCTTCCATTTGTTGATCTGATTTTATGATCAAATAAAAGCACCTTAATTACTTTGTGATCTTCACACTGTTAGTGCAAACAAATACTGTTACTTACCTCCATTATCATTTATCTTCTCTACTTCTGTTTTTTTACCTTCTTTTTTAGCCGACTTCACTTCTTTCTTTTCCATCTTATTTTTTTCACGTTTCGCCTTTTCAGTTTTATGTTCGGCAGCAAATTTTTCCATCTTTGTTTCTGCCTTATCTGCCTTCACCTCTTTTTTTGCGGCCTTTGGCTTTTCCGGTTGGGTATCTTGCGCGTAAGAAGTGGTTGTTGTGGCAATACAAAAGGCAACATTTATAATTATAAATAGTTTTTTCATGCGGTTCGTGGCTCTTATTTAAGCTCTGTAAGATACGGAATTTAAAAAGCCCACACATTACTGCACGGGCTTTCATATAAAGATTGAAACTAAGCTTACTTGTGGGTAAACAATTAAACCATAGTCGATGAGAATCACATGCCCTTCTCGGCTTTTTTGTTCATTTTTTCTTCTTTTTTTTCTGTTTTGGTAATGTTATGATGGCGCCTTTTCTTCATCATCTTTTCTTCTTTCTTATCAGCCTTCCTTTCTTTTTTAGCGGCATTCTCCTGGGCATATGATGTTGTTGCAGTTAAGCCTACTGCGAGCATGGCGATTACTAACAGGTTTTTCATATTTACGCATTTTATAGAACGAATATACTAAATAAATACATTAGATGCCAACTAAAAAACAATAAAAAAGCCTCCGTATTACTACAGAGGCTCTTATAAAAGATGATAAAAACTATTTCATTTTTTCTTCTTTCTTTTCAGATTTTGCTTCTTTTTTAGCAGCTTTTACTGGCTTTTTTTCAGCCTTAGCTTTGTCAGCTTTTACTTCTTTCTTAGCAGCTTTTGGAGTTGTTGCTTCAGTCTGCTGTGCGAATGATGTAGTTGCAGTAAGGCAAAGTGCTACTGCTGCGATAACGAATAAGTTTTTCATATTGGTTTGTTTTATGGCCGCGAATCTAGTGAAAATAATTGGTGGATTAAAACAATTATGTAGCTCTTTTTTTTCGACCAAAAATTATGTCTGATTTTTAGGCCATTTCGTCTAATACATTTACACATACCTTAAGCTAGCACTTTCTTTGATGTACAAACACATTATATGAAATATATAAAGTACTGCATGTTTTTTTTACTTACCACAAAAGCCGGAGCAATTGGTGCCCAAACTGCGATTGGAGGCATATATGACCAAAGTACCGGTAAACCACTTGTTTATGCTAATATAGGCTTGCCGGCCAAAAACCTAGGTACTACTACTGATGAAATTGGCCATTACACTCTGCCATTACCAGGTACAAACGATGGTGATACGGTCAAAATATCGATTATTGGTTACCTGCCCCAGGTAATAACAGTAAAAAATCTGCTGGCACATCCTAATATAAACCTGCAGCCCAAAAACAATGAACTTAAAGAGGTAGTGATAAAACCTAAAGAATTCAGGCAGCGGGTGCTAGGCAATACCAATAATAATAAGAAGCTGGTAATAGGGTTCACCAATTATAAACTGGGACATGAACTTGGCACTATGATGAAGATAAAGCGTCGCCCAACCTACATTGACAGCGTGCGGATAAATATAGCTCACTGCACCGCCGATAGTATCTTCTTTCGCTTAAACATTTCAGAAGACATAGATGGAGAATTTAGCAATATACTTGCACAACCCATATACATCAGTACATCTACAAAGGATGCGCTTAAAAATCTATCGGTTGATCTGACAAAATATAACCTTGTGGTACGACACGATTTCCTGGTATCAGTAGAAGTGGTAAGAGACATGAATAATAAAGAGATCTTCCTATGCGCAACTATGCTAGGCAGCAAAACTTATATGCGTGGCGTCAGCCAGGCTCCATGGACCAAAATTGCCATTGCCGGGCCATCTATAAGTGCATATGTGACTTATTAGAGAGTCAAAAGTCTAAAAGTAGAAAGTCGTTATTAAAACCTTCACAGACGCGTCTTTTACTCATTTAAAAAGCTTATTGAATTGAACTGCTTAAAATAACATTGGCTCCCTGAATATTCCGGGGAGCCAATGTTAAAGCATCACCTTAAGTGCGATATTCACCATAATAGATCAAACCTCGCAAACTTATGATTTACGACTAACAAACTACACAGGTATCCCATACATTTCAGCACGCTGGACTTTAACACGATCGCTTGTCATATATTCATCAAAAGACATTTCTTTATCTATCAACCCGTTCGGTGTTATTTCAAGTATTCTGTCAGCAACAGTTTGTGCCAACTCATGGTCACGTGTAGTAAACAGGATAGTTCCTTTAAAATCCTTCATACCATTGTTAAGGGCCGTAATACTTTCCAGATCCAGGTGATTGGTTGGTTCATCCAACATCAGCACGTTTCCTTTCTGCATCATCATACGGCTCAGCATACAACGCATTTTTTCTCCACCGCTCAATACAGAACTTTGTTTTAATGTCTCTTCACCAGAGAATAGCATACGTCCCAGGAAACCACGAATAAATGTTTCGTCCTTTTCTTCCGAATACTGGCGTAACCAGTCTATCAGGTTGTTGTCCTTACCCTGGAAATATTCAGTATTATCGTTCGGCAGGTAGGCTGGTGTAATGGTGATCCCCCACTTAAACACCCCTTCAAAATCCTGATCCTCTCCCGAAAGTATTTTATAGAAAGCACTGGTAGCCAATCCATTACTGCTAAGTACCGCAACCTTTTGTCCACGTTTAAGATCAAAGCTAATGTCTTTAAATAGCACTTCGCCATTCACGGTTTTACCTAAACCTTTTACATCTATTATTTGGTCACCTGCCTCACGTACTTGTACGTTAAATAGTATGGCCGGATACTTACGATTTGATACTTTCATATCATCCAGCTTTATCTTATCTAAAGCTTTCTTACGGCTGGTGGCCTGTTTCGATTTAGAGGCATTTGCAGAGAAACGCGCAATAAATTCTTTTAGTTCTGCTACTTTATCTTCTGCTTTGCGGTTAGCATCTGAGCGCTGTTTCAGCAAAAGCTGGCTACTTTCGTACCAGAAAGAGTAGTTACCGGTAAATACTTGTATTTTACCAAAGTCTATATCAGCAACGTGTGTACATACAGTATCCAAAAAGTGCCTGTCGTGCGATACTACCAACACAATTTTATCATAGTCGGCAAGGAAGTTTTCCAACCAGGCTATAGTTTCAAGGTCAAGGTCATTGGTAGGCTCATCCAGCAGCAGTATATCTGGTTTACCAAAAAGCGCTTGTGCAAGCAATACCCTTACTTTCTGGTTACCATCTAGCTCTTTTACCAACTTGTCATGAAATTCTTCTTTTACACCCAGGCTGCTCAGCATGTTGGCAGCGTCACTTTCAGCGTTCCAACCGTCCATTTCAGCAAATTGAGCTTCCAATTCACCGGCTTTTAGTCCGTCTTCTTCCGTAAAGTCTTCTTTTGCATATATGGCATCCTTTGCCTTCATTACATCATACAGCACAGAGTTACCTCTTATAACTGCTTCCAGTACAGGCACTTCATCATATTCATAGTGGTTTTGTTTCAGAACGCTCATTCGTTCGTTCTTGCCAATCTCCACCTTTCCCGTTGTGGGATCAATTTCGCCAGATATTATTTTTAAAAATGTTGATTTACCGGCACCATTAGCACCTATAATACCATAGCAATTACCTTCATTGAACCGCACGTTCACATCTTCAAACAACACACGCTTGCCATAACGCAGCGATAAATTAGAAATTGAGATCATCTTATATTATTGATTATGGGCGTAATTAATAACTATCCGGCCTATTTTTGGAGGTGCAAAGTTACGAATAAGAAAAATGAAAAGAAAAAATTCTATATCAGGGTAACAAAATTTCCAGGATGTGCCAGTGCATTATTTACCATAGCAAGTATTGTAGATTCATTCAATTCCATAAACCGATCATCTATAGCCTCAAATTCTTTCAATTCGGCATATAATAATGCAAACTCTTCCACTGTAGTTGTTTTAGTTAATAACTCCCTATTTAATACAAAAACCTTAAGTGCATCATCAATTACTTCTGCCATATCATTGATATTCAATGCGTAAAGCCAACCTGGCATATCTGGCAATAATCCAACATAACCATTTTGTATCAGCTGTATAAAGCCACCTTGCATTACCTGCATCTTTACATAGTCGTATGTAAGCATTAGTTGCTGCTCATCTGTTAACTCGTCCATCAACTCAAAGTTCTGGCGGCGATACATTTCTTCGTGTAACGGCTCTACGATCTGGTCGTATATACCATTAATGTTATTCTCTTGTTGCAATTGGTTCCAGACTGCGGCCTCTACAGCAGGCAAAAAATAATTACTCATAACGTTACCTTTGGGATTATACATAATAATTATGCTCGATTTCAGATTACGCGTTTTTCATACAGTGGCCAAACTATTGAACTTTACTAAGGCCGCAGGGGTACTCAACGTAACACAGCCCGCAGTAACCAAGCATATTAAGGAACTGGAGCAGGAGTACAAAGTTACACTATTTGACAGGCAACCCAATGCGCTTGCCCTTACCGAAGCAGGTCAGCTACTATACCGCCATGCCATAAACATAATGGAGCAATATGAATTGCTGGATTTTGACATGAATGCAATTCATAATAAATTGATCGGAGACTTACATGTGGGTGCAAGTACCACTATAGCCCAGTACGTACTTGGCCCGGTACTAGCCAGCTTCCACAAGCGCTACCCGGACGTACAAGTGCACTTAACAAATGAAAATAGCAACCATATCATACAATTACTCCTGCAAAAAGATATAGATATGGGGTTTGTGGAAGGCAAAACCAACAACAACAGTGTGCAATACACCCAGTATATAGAGGATGAACTGGTACTAGTCTGTAGTGCGAAGAACCCGCTGTATAAGAAACAAGATGCCCTCCTTACTGATATAACAACCCTCCCTTTTGTGATGCGCGAGGGGGACTCAGGCACATATGAAATACTAGAAGAGCACCTGAAAAAAGCGGGTATAAACATAGCCAGATTAAAAGTAAAAATGCATTTAGCCAGTACAGAGGGTATAAAACAGTTTGTAGAATACAGCGATCATTTTGCATTTCTCAGTATATATGCCATAGCTAATGAGCTCAATAGAGGCGCATTAAGGATAATAAATGTCAAGGGGCTTGATATGCATCGGCACTTTCATATTGTGCAAAGACAGGGCCAGCCCTTGCCCATAGCGGAATCCTTTGTAAAGTTCATACGCAACTATAACAAAAAGTAATGCCCTAAACCCCACCATTACCAAAAGTAATGACCTCATTTTCAATCTATTACTTTTTGTTATACCCCAAAAGCTGTTATTACTTTTAGTAATAGTGGCCAAATAATGATGATTGGCTCTTTGTATTTATTCATACCACCTTTGTGATATGAAAGAAATGCTGAACAAAATGCCGGAAGGGGCAAAAAAATTTATATTCCTGGTTTTACTGGTAGCCTGCCTTGTGCTGAATGTAGATCCACCGATTGCGTTGCTCATGGGGCTTATGCTAGCCTTCACCATTGGGCACCCCTACCTACACCTTAACCAGCGCGCTACAACCCTCCTCTTACAGTTATCTGTAGTATGCCTGGGTTTCCATATGAATCTGCAGGAAGCACTTAAATCAGGCCGCCAGGGGTTGCTATTTACTATCGCGTCCATTAGCATAACACTTATCGCTGGCTACCTTATCGGCCGTAAACTTAAAATAGACAAGAAAACATCCTACCTCATATCAAACGGAACTGCAATATGCGGAGGAAGCGCCATAGCGGCTATTGGTCCGCTGATAAAAGCAAACGAGCAGCAAATGAGTGTGGCATTGGGCACCATTTTCATCCTCAACTCTATTGCTCTATTCCTTTTCCCATGGATTGGACACCTTATGAACTTCAATGAGGTGGAATTTGGCACTTGGTGTGCTATAGCTATCCACGACACCAGTTCGGTAGTAGGTGCAGCCAGCAAATTCGGGCAGGAAGCGTTGCAGGTGGCCACCACCATTAAACTGGAACGTGCCTTATGGATCATTCCTGTTTCTCTACTTACAGCTTATTTCCAGAAAAATTCCGGGACAAAGATCAAACTGCCCTACTTTATCTTTTACTTTATTTTAGCCATTTTCATATATACCTACTTCCCCCAAGGGCAATCATTCTATAAGTTTGCTTATATGTTTGGCAAGAAAGGCCTAGTTGTAACCCTATTCCTCATAGGTGCAGGATTGTCTTTCAACACTGTAAAAACCGTAGGCTGGAGGCCTGTTGCGCAAGGCGTTTTGTTATGGATCATTGTCAGCATCTCTTCTTTATTAGCTATAAAGCACTTGTTGTAATACAATAGATAATCTGTTTACGAAATATTCACCCAAACAGAACGCGCAAAAATTATCAACAAAAACTTCTTATAAAACACTACAAAATACTGATAATCAATTATTTGATTTAAAAATTAATATCAACATTATATTTCCTTAGCCATAAATGATGATCCCAATCCGGCTTTTTACTTTTACTTGCAAGGAACATTCTGTAATTTTCGCCCATGGAAAGGAAGCCAGTATATTATAGTGATTATCTGCAACTAGACAAAATACTTGATGCCCAGAAAACCGAAAGCAGTAAGGAGGGCATACGTGCAGATGATGAAATGTTATTCATCATCATACATCAGACATACGAACTGTGGTTCAAACAGATATTGCACGAATTGCATATTGTTCAGCAAATATTCAGACAAGACAACATAGCCAATAATGCCCCTGACATATATAATAGTGTGCATCGCCTGAAAAGGATTTGCAGTATCATGGAAATTGCAGTTAGCCAGATGAGTGTACTGGAAACAATGACACCTCTTGACTTCCTCGATTTCAGAGATCTGCTGCTACCCGCCTCCGGTTTTCAAAGCATACAGTTTAAAATGATAGAAGCTGCCCTGGGCCTTACTTATCAAAACAGACATGGCAAACATTATTATACGTCTCAATTAAGGGAAAACGAAATTGCCAAAGTCAAAGAAGCAGAATCTCAACTATCCCTTCTTGTCCTGGTTAACCAATGGCTGGAGCGCATGCCATTTGTAAAAAATGACCAATACTGGCATGATTCCATAACTGACAGTGCATTCTGGACAGAATACAGGGAAGCCTATGCAACCAGCCTGCGTGAAAATGAAAAAAATAACCTGATCACTTTTGATAGCTTATTTATAAATACCGAAGACTATTCTAAGGAAAGATCTTTCAGCGCAGAAGCAAACAGGAACGCATTATTTATTATGTTATATCGCGACTACCCCATCCTGCACCTGCCATATGAACTGTTGAATACACTACTTGAAATAGATGAGCTGATGGCAATGTGGCGCTACAGGCATATACATATGGTACAACGCACTATTGGCAAACGCGTAGGTACAGGGGGCAGTACTGGTGCAGAGTACCTGCGCGCAGCAGCCGATAGCCACTATGTATTTAAAGAACTTGCCGAACTCACGTCTTTCTTACTACCAAGGAACCGCTTACCAAAGCTTCCCCAATCACTTATTACAGACCTTGGCTATACAGGGTAGATTATACATGGCGACAATAAAATTATAAACAATCTTTTAACTTTTTTAAAAAACAAAAGTCTTAAAATAGCAATTACAATTCTATCACCATAAGATAATGGGTATCCTCGAAAAGGGTACCCATTATCTTTTTTACGATTTTCTACTCAAAATCGTGATACAGCAAATACTTTTTCCGTATTTGTTTAAAAGCTTTAATGTCGGGTTCCCATGTTTTCCTTATATCCTCTTCACTAACCCCTTGTTTTATCTGCTGCTCTAACTTTGGGTTTCCTGCAAGCTTCACAAAAAACGCATTAAAAAATTTATCCTGGAAGCGAAAAGCACCATATGCCTTGATCAACCAGTTAAGCCTTACCTTGTTACCTAGTTTTTTTAAAACCTCTTCTTCATTTGCACCAACCAATTCGCCATAACAAGTTTTATCCTGATATAGCGGATTTTTGGCCCCCACAGTACTGCGAGGTATAAAACTGTATTTAAAAATATTTACATAATCAGGATGTCCCCATATCTGGAATGGAAGGTATGTACCCCTGCCTACACTCACTTGCGTTCCTTCAAAAAGACACATACTTGGATAAGCATATACAGCCGTCATAGATTTAAGATTAGGAGATGGCGGTATAGAGAGCCTGTATTTAGTTTTATGCTCATAATTGTGACACCTTACCACACGCAACCTCGCCTTCTCAGCATTGTGAAATAAATGCTCACCAACCAGCATCTTGCCATACTCCCCCGCCGTCATACCATATACAATAGGTATGCGCTGCATTCCCACTATAGATTTTACTGACGGGTCAAGTACAGGTCCATCTACATAAAAACCGTTTGGATTAGGCCGGTCCAATATCACATAATCTATATTATTTTCAGCACAGGCTTCCATGGTATATTCCAGTGTGGATATGTAGGTAAAGAAGCGTACACCCACATCCTGCAGATCGTACACCATTACATCTATATTCTTCAGCTGTGCATCTGTAGGTTTCTTATTATCGCCGTACAATGAAATAACCGGGATACCTGTGGCACTGTCATCATAACTTTCTACTTTACTGCCAGCATCCACTATTCCCCTAAAACCATGCTCTGGAACAAATATCTTTTTCACATTTATATTCATACTCAGCAAAGTATCTAGTAATGATGCATAGCCTATACGCGAGGTTTGATTCATAACCAGTGCAACACGCTTATCACGCAACACTTCTAAATAGTCTTGAAAATTTACGTCAGCCGGTGTTACGTTTACGCCATATACTAATGGTTTATACTGTTTGGCAGAAACTTTTTTTTGATTTGACACCACTTGTGCCTTAGCAATATTTATATTACAAATAAGAACAAACAAACAAATACAATTAAAAAAAACACTCAATACCCTACACTTCATATTTATACTCTTTTCTTTAAGATAATACTGCCAATTTAAGATATTCTCTTAATTTTGCGCCATTATTTGCTTTAAAAATTAAAACATGCAAACAGTAAAAAACGGAGATACCGTACGCGTACATTACCATGGAAAGCTTGATGATGGAACAACATTCGATTCATCTGAAGGTCGCGATCCACTTGAGTTTACAGTAGGCAGCGGACAAGTGATAAAAGGATTTGATGATGCGGTACTGGACATGCAGCCAGGAGATAAAAAAACCGTTGAAATACCTGTAGAACATGCATACGGAGAAAGGAATGATGACATGTTGCTGGAATATCCATTGAGCGAATTTCCTGCTGACATGAAACCAGAACCTGGTATGGAATTGCACATGAGCGATGACGAAGGAAATGTATTTCCTGTAGTGATCACTGAAGTGCTGGATGAGTCTGTAGTGCTGGACGCTAACCACGCGCTTGCTGGTAAAGACCTGGTATTTGAAATAGAACTTGTATCCATAGTTTAATCTACTTTAGAGTTTTATAAGAGGCCGGAAGCAAAAACTTCCGGCTTTTTGTTTTTTAGCTTTATTTAACACCGCTAATTATTACATTTGTCTAACAGCTAAAATAACCCATGACTTTACTTTCCATATTGTTATTGCAGGCAGATACAGCACTTAAAGCTGCCGCAAATGCTACCAATGTACCTGCAGAGAAAATATCGCTTTTTTACCTGCTGCGCGAAGGAGGTATATTAATGATACCCTTGTTGCTTTGCTCTATTTTACTGGTGTATGTATTTGTGGAGCGTTTGCTGGCCATACGCAAGGCATCGCTGGTTGATGCTAATTTCATGTTCCGCATAAGGGAGCAGGTAACGGCAGGCAACCTGGTAGCTGCAAAAGCACAGTGCAAAAATGAAGGCACACCAGTAGCCCGCATGATAGAAAAAGGCATCAGCCGCATAGGCAAGCCAATAGACCAGATAGAAAAGGCCATGGAAAACACTGGTAAGCTGGAGGTGTACCAAATGGAAAAAAACCTGTCTATCCTCAGCACGCTTGCGGGTATTGCCCCTATGTTTGGTTTCCTGGGTACCATAGCCGGTATGATCATATTGTTCTTTAATGTGCAGCACGAAGGGTTTTCGCTGGAAACCATTGCGGGTGGTATATATACCAAGATGGTTACATCTGCCGTAGGTCTTATTATTGGTTTGCTGTCTTATGTTGCTTATAACTACCTGAGCGCACAGATCAATAAGAATGTGTACCGCATGGAGGCTGCATCTGCCGAGTTTTTAGATATTTTACAGGAACCAACACGTTAAGCTAACTTCTATGAATCTTAGAAAAACATTCAGGCATGATGAACCACATGCTCCAACATCGGCGCTGAATGACATTTTGTTCATCCTGCTGTTGTTCTTCCTTATTATATCCACACTAGCTAACCCGAATGTGGTGAAGCTCTCTATACCTAAGGCTAAAAGCGATACCAAGTCTAAACAGACCGTTGTGGTATCTATAGACGCCAAGCAGCATTTTTTTGTAGCTACAAAAGAAGTATCGGTTGACTCATTGCAAAGTGATATAGCCCGTATGGTAGCTAAATCTCAGGATGCCGAGCCTACCGTGGTTATAAATGCCGATAAAGATGCTACTGCCGACAATATAGTTGCTGTAATGCGCGCAGCCCATGAACTGAACATACGCACAGTACTGGCAGTAGAAAACAAGAACAGGTAATTTTCTGAACCTGATAAAGAAGATTGCAGGATGGATGCGAATTGTATCATCTTGAAATCCCGTAATCTTGTAGTCGTGTTCAAGATAAAAATATAACCATAGCCAATTTTGCTTCCATATTAGATTCTCCGATAGAATACCTGAAGGGCGTGGGCCCGCAACGGGGAGAACTCTTGCGCCGGGAACTGGAGATAGCCACATTTGAAGACCTGCTGTACCACTACCCCTACCGTTATTTTGACCGTACGCAGATGGTAAAGATCGGCGCCATAAATGAGCAGACCGATATGGTGCAGCTAACAGGCATACTTATTAACATAAATGAAGAAGGTGAAGGCCGAAAAAGCAGGCTGGTAGCCACCCTGTATGATGATAGCGGCAGGATTGACCTTATATGGTTCCAAGGTGCGCAATGGATGAAGAAAACCCTGCGAGAGAATGAACGATACATTGTGTTTGGCAAGATATCATTCTTCAACGGATCGCCAAGTATTTCGCACCCGGAGATAGAACTGGTGAATACAGAAAATACCCGTGGCGGGCTGCAACCCGTATATTCAACTACAGAGAAGCTGCGGGTGCGCGGCATCACCAACCGCTCTTTTGCCAAAATAACCCAAAGCCTTTTTGAGAAAATAAGCCCCGGCGATATACCTGAGGTACTACCTTTTGATATACTTAGCGAATACCGGCTGTGCAGCAGATACAATGCCATAAAGTGGATACACTTTCCTGATAGTGAAGAGCACATGCAGGTGGCCCGGTACCGGCTGAAGTGGGAGGAACTGCTGGCGTCGCAACTGTCTATAGCGCGGCTGCGGCTGCAACATACCATACAGCGCGGCTGGAAGTTTGAAAAGGTTGGCGATAACTTCAATAACTTCTTCAACAAGCACCTGCCCTTCCAGCTTACCAATGCCCAGAAGCGGGTATTGAAAGAAATACGCTTCGATACTGCTACAGGCAAGCAAATGAACAGGTTGGTACAAGGCGATGTAGGCAGCGGCAAGACCATAGTGGCGCTCATGTCTATACTGCTGGCGCTGGACAACGGGTTCCAGGCTTGTATGATGGCCCCTACCGAAATACTGGCCCAGCAACACTTCCAGGGTATATGCACCTTGCTGCAGGATATGGATATACCGGTAGCGATACTTACCGGTACCACAAAGGGCAAGGAACGCAAAGAGATACTGAAAGGCTTTGCCGATGGCACCATACCAATAGCTGTAGGCACCCATGCGCTTATAGAAGACCACGTGGCTTTTAAAAACCTGGGACTGGCCGTGATAGATGAGCAACACCGTTTTGGCGTGGGCCAGCGGGCACGGCTATGGTCTAAGAACGAGATAGCACCACATGTGCTGGTGATGACAGCAACTCCCATACCCCGCACACTGGCTATGACCATGTATGGCGACCTGGATGTATCTGTAATAGATGAGCTACCACCCGGCAGACAGGAGATAAAAACCGTACACCGCACGCACATGTCTCGTGCGCAGGTGATGGATTTTATAAAGAAAGAAATAAACAAGGGCCGCCAGGCTTTCATTGTATATCCGTTGATAGATGAATCTGAGAAGATGGATTATGAGAGCCTGCTGGAAGGTTATGAGCAGGTGAAGGTGTGGTTTCCTGATGATAAGTACAAGGTAGCCATGGTGCACGGCCGCCAGGAAGCCGGCGAAAGGGCGCGCAATATGGAGCGCTTTGTGCGGGGCGAAGCCAATGTGCTGGTGGCCACTACAGTTATAGAGGTAGGAGTGAACATACCCAACGCATCTGTAATGCTTATAGAAAGCGCCGAGCGCTTTGGGTTGTCTCAGCTGCACCAGCTAAGAGGGCGCGTGGGTCGTGGTGCCGAGCAGAGCTATTGCATATTGCTTACCGGCAATAAGATGTCACAGGAAGGCAAGAGGCGTATGCAGATCATGATCAGCACATCAAACGGGTTCCTGATTGCGGAAGAAGACCTGGCCATGCGTGGCCCCGGCGATATGTATGGCACCCGCCAGAGCGGCATTATGAAATTTAAGATAGCCGATATAGTAACCGATGGCGCCATAATGGAACAAACCCGTATAGCGGCCAAAAAAATTATTGAGAAAGATCCCGGCCTTACCCTACCCGAGCACCAGCCTTTACGCACAATAATGGTGCAAAATACCAAAGAAAATAACTGGAGCAAGATCAGCTAAAGACAAGCTACCTTTTATTTATACGAACCTCTCTCTTGTACATTCAGTTTCTAACTTGCCAATATTAAGTTGATTAAAGCAATGTCCTTATCATTTAGTTAGACATTAAATTCACATAACATAACTAGGCACAATACGTATATACGGTTGTATATTAATGAGTTAGAAATTAAATAAGATAAAATTTTATTTTTAAATGTATTGTAGATTTAAAATTTTAGACTTAAATTTAGTTTGTTGTTTCAACAATAATTTAGCTATCAAGGCTATGAATTTTATTAAATCACTTTCATTATTTTAATTATGGCATTATTTTTAAAATGGATTTTAACAAATCTAAACGAGGAAATGAATTTGACAGATGCTGCAATAAAGCTGATGGAACTAATGAGAGAAACAGGCCCAATAGATTCAAAGCAATTAAGTAAAATATACCAGGATACCTACCAACTTCCATACACAGACTTTAATAAGGCATATGATGAATTGTTTAACAATAATCTCATAGTCACTAACTTCTTTGCTAACTATGTTAATAAAAATCACGTGATAAGACTTAGCGACTCCGGCAATGAAGTATATAGCGATATCTTTAAAATTAAAACAGTGCGGCTTTCGGTAAGCTAGCATCGGTTATCATGCAAATGTACCAGTATAAAAATAAGATTGTCTATTAGCGTTAAAGCTTAGAGTATTGTCAGTTGCAGGATTAGAATTGTTTTTGCTAACTTAATACTAAGCAACTGGTTAAAAATAATGATCTTTCTTATTACTCATCTGAATACAGTAAACTTTCCTTGTGTTATACTGATACTCTGCCCACTATTATTTGTTCCATGACAAGCAAATGTCCCGGATATCATCGTACTATTAAATGCAGAAAATATTATGTAAGATGTAGTATCAAACTTATATGAATTATTATTTGTGCTATCGGTAGCAGGATAAAATGATAAACTATCTGAAACTTTGAGTATTATATTCGTAGGTGGCGGATTGTTCGTACGTATATACAATTGTATGCTCTTACTGTCTCCAGAACTTAATGAAAATGATGCAGTTCCATCTGAATAAATTTGGTATCCGGAAAGTACACCATAAGAATTCGTATATCCAAAAGGACCATTATAAGAAGCAAATGTACCATTTGCATAATAGCTCAAATAGCTTTGTGTGACTGGAGCAGTTGAAGATTTACCACAACTAATTAATAAACAGCTAATAAAAATAAAAAATGAATTTCTCATAATATTAAATTATTGCTTTACGATCTTGTACACTTTTCCAGCATTGTCATGGTTGATCTTTAAAAAATACATGCCCTGTGGCAAATCAGTATTATTAATGGTTAATGTATTTGCACTACAAGTGCCGCAAACCCATATGCCTGACCACTCATATTGTACAAAGTAACCGCATATGTTCCTATACTATTAAACTGTTTAAAAGAAATATGCCATTCATTATTAGATGGGTTGGGATAAACACTAATCAGGTCATCATTAATGTTTCCCACTCCTGTAGAGGGTGGTGGTGGAGTAAGTGGCGTAAGCAGATTTAGATTATAATATCAGAGGAGCATATGAATATCTTCTCACCCAGTTACCCTGCTTTGCGCATTTTTTGCCTTTTTTCGTATTCTTCGAGTTTCTTGTAATAGCCCTCATGCATGGCTTCTATTTCGGCAACTGTACGTTCTTTATCGGCAGCGACCATAGCGGCAAAACTTTCGGACATTGTAAGCTTTTTATTTCTTTTGGGCGAGCCCGATGAATGCCCGAAAATGCCCGATTTGTGCCCGAATACCCTTTCCAGATCGGCAGGCTGTAATGCTTTATGGGAAGGGTTTCCAGCGTCTACGACCGGTGAAATGCCCGATGTATTTGCAACATCGGTATCGGGCATTTGGTGGTTGAAAGCCGCTGGCGGAATATTGGTTTCCCGGGAAGATTGCATATGGTTGTGTGACTCATCTGCAGCTTGCTGCTGCAAGTTGTGCCACGGGAATACCTTGTTTTCCTGAGCCTCAAAGCGCTTGTCATAAAAATAATCGTCTGCGCAACCTATGAGATCCATAGCATGCAACGGATCGCGACCGTATATGTAATCGCAGAAGCTATCTGTGATCTTCATGTTCATACCCAAGTCTAAGTACTTATTCATCTGGGTAATGCACGAAGTTAGCTTACGGGTAATTTCAGCTTCCTGAATGGTAGGGAACTGATCGCCAGCACGGGAGGCAATGTGTTTCTGGAGGTTTAACAGCTGGGTGAACATATTCTCGACCGCTATGGCTGGGGCAACCAAGGCAGCTTGTTTTAACTTATCCCAAGCTTCTCCTTTAGCCCAACGATATAAGGTTTTGGGATCTACCTCAATTTCATCGGCTATCTGAGCCAGCGACATATGAGAGTTGAAATACAGTTCTTTGGCTTTTTGTTTTTGTTCGGTTTTCATAAGGAAGGGTTTATGGTTTGCGAGGAGCGCAGAGGAGTAAATATTGCAACGTTAGAAGTATGCATGTTGCGATACAAAGGTAAGACGACATGTGATTTAGGGCAAATGAAGATATACACATTTTTGAGCGTATATTAAGTACAAATCGTAAGTAGCAAGCATTTGCGAAAGAACAGGCCAGCCAGACGCACTAACTTTTATAACCCCGTCATTATTACCAAGTAAGCTGACACTATTCATGTTGTAATTAATTCATTATAATTCAATCGCTTATGGCCCTTCATGCTATGTTTTAAATTTTCTATAAAAAAAACACCATCAAATCGCTTTTTTATTAATAAAAAATATTATAATTTTATTAGCACATTAGCATTGCATATATAGCGTTAAACCCGGTTTATTTTCACTGTTTAAAATAATACTGATATGGCAACGACTATACATTCCCCGCCGGCTATAACAATTGATTCATTGTTATAAAAGTTATAAAACAGGTTTAAACAATCTTAAAAACAAAAAATGAAAAAGATACTTTTATTAACGGCTTTAGTTGGCCTTATACAGACAGGCACGCATGCGCAAATTGCGCATTATCAACTTGACGCTACTGCTATCTGCAGCAGCGCGAGTATGACAGTTACAATTTACTGTGATGACCCTTCAGATCCTTGCGGAGATGACTGGGTTTATACCTTTACTGCAGCGGGAGGTGTGGTAACTGCGGGTGATGCTCACTCATTGACGACATGGGTAGGGCCTGGACCTCAACCTCTAACAACTCCATATGTAGGCGGTCCTTATAGCTGGACCGATGTGTATATTACAGAAAATATTACATCTGCAACTTCCAGCTTTTCATCTTCCCCTATTGGATGTGTGAGCAGTACTGTTATGGGCTCTTTCACAACGTCTCCTTCACCATGCTCGTCAACGTCAAATTCTGTTGACTGGACGCCGAATTATCCTTTTACAGGCTGTATTAATGTCGCAGTGTATTAACTCCTGAGATTGATATATAACAATAAAGGCTGCTTCTTTGAGGCAGCCTTTATTGTTACTAAAACTGTTAGATAACGCTTCAAAGCTCAAGAGTGATGAAAGCATTTTTGCATGTATTTAAACCAATTAAAAAAATAAATTTCGAGACGCTTCTTTGCCTAAAATGCAGCACATTTGCGCTCAACAAGGCACCATGCAAACCAACCCGGGCGAGATAGTACATAAGGACAAAAAGTTTGAAAACATTACTTACGAAAACAAACACCTAATAGGCCGCGTGTTCAGGAACTGTACCTTTTCAAAATCGAGCATGAAAGGCTGCAAGTTTGAAGACAGCAGCTTTGAAGGGTGTACGTTTGATGATTGCGACATATCGCTCATGAAATTCCAGGATACTGCTTTTACCAATGTTACCGTGAACAACTGCAAGGCAATGGGGATAGCGTGGAGTGAGGCTACTAATCCGTTTTCTATTCAATTTTTACATTCCCGTATCAGCTACAGCGTGTTTTATGGCAAAAACCTGAGGAAGACCAAGATAATGCACTGCCAAGCAGATGAGGCTGACTTTAGCGAGTGTAACCTTAGCCAGGCAGATTTTGGATATACCGACCTGCGAGGAGCGAGGTTCTCTAATACAGACCTCACCAAGGCCAACTTTGCAGGCGCCAAAAATTATTATATAGACCCTGCCGCTAATAAAATAGCCAAAGCAAAATTTAGCCTGCCTGAGGCGCTTTCGTTTTTGCAGGCGTTGGATATTGAGTTGGTGGATTGAGGGAAGCGGACGCTCCCGGTGCAGTGGGACGAAGCGGACGTTCGACCAGTGGGAGATGCCTTATGTTCATCTCGAACAAAGGGAGTAAATACAAAAAGTAAACTGGTTTATAACACATACATATTCATACCTTTACATTTATCTAAAAAATGATTTTTAATGGGTGACCATTTGCAAATAAAAAATGGAGATTTAGATTTAATTATGAACGGTAGCGTCATAGTTTCTGCTAATGAAATAACTACTTTTATTATTAAAGATGACGGTCAACCGTTAAACCTATTATTTAAATTTGAAAATAGCGAATCTGAACCTAGTAAGGCAAGAATGGCAATTAAGTTATTGTCACCCGACTCTATGGAGCTTATTTTTACAAATTATAATAGTTTCACAGGTCATTGGCGTAACGCGCCATTGCCAGTAGGTGTGATGTACAACAGGGAATTATTTTTACTTTACCATATTTCCGGTTTAATAAATAAAGAATTACATTCTGACTTCAAGAAAATTGAGTATTCTTTTTATCTCGGTAAGTCAATTAATTCAGGAAAGGAGGTAGCTAATGGCTAACCTAAATAAAAACATAAAATTAAATGTAGAAGGGCCAGATTCTATAACAGTAAAAGTGATAAGAGAGGATTTATTAAGCGTCAGTAATACATACAGAACATTTTTTGAAGTATGTTTTGGAATCTTTTGTGCATTATTAGGCGTTATACTATCAATGAAAGCAAATCCTCCAGGCAAAGACACAGTACCATTTATTTATTGGGCATTTTTAACCGTAATGCTATTGGGCTGTATTGTTTTTTCAATATTGGCGGCCAAGAATTATAAGATGGCTAAGAAGGATGATTGTTAGTTATCTCAACTAATTTAAGTCTACCAAAGGGTGACTTAAATCAAACCAATAAAAAGCAGAACTGTGTCCGGCAAAACCTATTCAAAAGCTAAATCGGCAGACCAAAATATGAAACCAATAAACCCACTAACAAAAAACACCTCATTATATAAGCCACACAAAATCAAAATAACATAGTTCACACAATCCGCTCCTGACTTTCTATTATTATATTTGTCCCAGCATCAAGACAATGGTAACGGATAATGCTTTTTAACTCCCTGCATTTTGCTTTTTTCTTTATAGTCACCACTATAATTTATTTCCTGCTTCCGCATAAGTACCGCTGGCTGTTCCTGCTGGCTATCAGTTGCTATTTCTACATGGTGTTTGTGCCGGTGTATATTCTTATACTTGCCTTTACCATCCTTGTAGATTATGCAGCAGGTATCCTTATAGAAAAGAATCCGGCGCATAAAAAGGGATTGCTGGCGCTGAGTATAGTGGTGAATGTGGGCTTCCTATGTTTCTTTAAATACTTCAACTTCCTGAATGGTAACCTTACCGTTCTGTTGGGCACTTTTGCTGCAAAGAACCCCATACCGGCGCTGAATATACTGCTGCCCATAGGGCTGAGTTTCCACACCTTCCAGGCCATGAGCTATACTATAGAGGTGTACCGTGGCAACCAGAAAGCAGAAAAGCACCTGGGCATTTACGCGCTGTATGTAATGTTTTACCCGCAACTGGTGGCAGGGCCTATAGAACGCCCCCAGAACATGATACACCAGTTTTACCAGAAGATAGACTTTGACTATGACCGTGTGGTAAGCGGGCTGAAACTGATACTGTGGGGCCTATTTAAAAAGGTAGTGATAGCTGACAGGCTATCGCTATATGTGGATGCCATATACAATAACCCTACACACCATAGCGGCATCAGCAGTATTGTGGCTACTATATTTTTTACTTTCCAGATCTATTGCGACTTCTCGGGATACTCGGGCATAGCTATAGGTACGGCACGGGTGTTGGGTATAGACCTGATGGAAAACTTCAGGCGGCCCTACCTGGCAGCATCTATAAGGGAGTTCTGGGGCAGGTGGCATATATCGCTCAGCACCTGGTTTCGAGATTATTTGTACATACCTATTGGTGGCAGTCGCGTGAATGTGGGCAAGCATATGCGCAACCTGTTTGTAGTATTTATAATAAGCGGGCTGTGGCATGGCGCCAACTGGACCTTTATAATATGGGGCGCATTGCATGGCACCTACCAGGTAATAGAGCTGGTACTGAATAAGTACATCCTGAAAAAAGACCCGAAGCAGCCGCCTAAAAAGGGAATTGCTACCCTACCTAATTTTATTATCACTTTTATACTGGTGGCTATAGCCTGGGTGTTTTTCAGGGCCAATAATGTTACCGATGCTTTTACCATTATGCGCAACATATTTACACTGAAGCCGGGGCCATTGTTCATTGGTTTTGCGGCGGGATTCGTGTATTCTATCTTGCTTATTATTTTCCTGGTGGTGAGCGAGATCAACCAGGAGTATTTCCAGAACAGGTATTCGCTTATGTATAACCGGATGCCTGCGATACGCTATACAGGCTATGTATTGCTTATTGTAACGATGCTGATGGTAGGGGTATTTAATGGCGGGCAGTTTATTTATTTCCAATTTTAAAACACATGAGTAGTTATTTGACAGGTTGCCTATGGAGTTTTGGTGTTTGGTACGGGGCACCCCTACAGGGTGCTAACGAACGTGATGTTTGTTTTACTACAAAGCGGAGCCCCCCCTACAGGAGCATAGGGTAATAATAAGCTTGAGCAAGTGATATTAAATAATAAAATGAAAGGACAGCTATACAGGTTTTTACGGAACACGGTGCTATTGCTGCTGATACTGCTGGTATTGGACAGGGGTATTGGCATGTGGCTGGAGCACCTTTTTTACCAACAGAAACATGGTGATGACTACGTGAGCATATACCTGATGGAACAGGCCCATGATGATATACTTGTGCTGGGCAGCTCGCGCGCATCGCACCACTACAACAGCAATGTGCTTGAACAGGCTACGGGTATGACCTGCTTTAACGGTGGCCGTGATGAGATGACCATTACCTATGCTGCAGCTGTACTGCCCATTGTATATGAACGGTACAAGCCCAAGGTGGTGATACTAGAAGTAGGGCCATCTGAACTTACAGATAATAAAGACAAGCAGGTGGTGTACCAGCGCGTGGCAACGGTATTGCTCCCCTTCCTGCACAGGCACCCTGAGTTGAAGAACACTATAAGCCTTGCCGGCAATGAAGAGCTGTACAAAACTATGGCGTGCCATATATACCCTTACAACTCATCTATAGGTTCGTCTATACAGAATGCATATACCCACATGGGGCATGTATCTGTAAAGGGCTATGAGCCACTTGTGGGCCACATAGATTCTACTACTTACAAAACCGCTGTACAGAACTTTAATGTACAAGGGCCACTGGCGCCTGATCTTGTAGCTACTTTTAAAAGTATAGTAGCCACGGCAAAGCAATCGGGCATAAGGTTGGTTACAGTTATATCGCCGTTCTACTTCCCCATGAACACGGGTACTAACCAGAGCTACTATGCTATAAGAGGTATTTTGCAGCAAAACGGTTGTGAGTTTTATGACTTCACTACAGCTGCCCCCTTTTGCCAGAACCCTTACCTGTTTTACGATGAGGTACACCTGAATGATAGTGGCGCGGCGTTGTATAGCAAAATGATAGGCACTATAGTGGCCAAGCATTAAAGAATACTTATGTAGCAACTATAGCTGCATTTTTAAAGTATTCTCCATATGTTTGCCGGGCAACAACCAAGTAGAAAATTGAACAAATACATAAATATCACATTATATTTGTTCGTGGTCTTTTTCTCTTTGAGCGGCATTGCGCAAACTGCCAATACCGGCGCGGCTATTGACACGTTTGCCACCTACTCCATATCAGCCTATACAGATGTATATTATGCAGGCTATACAGATAACACGCCCCATGGCAGCTTTGTAAAATTCCCTACAGTATCGCCCAGAAATAACTCGGTGGGGCTGAACGACTTGCAGGTTTCCTTTAGGTATGATGGTGAGAAGATACGAGGCGTAGCAACCCTGCAATACGGCGATATAGCACAAAGCAGCTGGTCTAAAACATACAACAATATACAAGAAGCACACGCGGGAGTGCGCCTGTCTAAAACGCTGTGGCTGGATGGCGGCTTTTTTAAATCGCACTTTGGCACAGAAAACCTATTGCCAGTGGATAATATTGCCAGCGCGTTGGCCACCCCAACTTATTATGAATGCTATTACGAAGCTGGGCTAAGGCTAAACTACGACCCTACAACCCAATTAGAGATCAACCTATTTTTGCTGAACGGTTATAATATGTTTGAAGATAACAATAACCGAAAGTCGTTTGGTATGGGTATCACTTATAGTATTAATGACCATGCAGGGGTGGGCTATACCAACTACATAGGCAATGATGCGCCGGATAGCGTTACGCTATCGCACCGGCGGGTAGCACAGAACGTGTTCTTTAATTACCACAAAGGGAAAATATGTGTGCAAGCCGGAGGAGACCTTTATATACAGCAACATGCGGGCGTTACAGACAGTAACAAAACAGCTATAGCGTTTGCTGGCCTGCTGACCATAGCTTATAAACTACCCCACCAAATGCAGGTATATGCCAGAGGCGAAGTTTTTAATGATGCTGATGCATTTTTATCTACCGCGATAACTGACACCAAGCAACAGCTAACGGGATATAAACTATATGGGGTAACAGCAGGCATAGCATATAAACCAGTACCTAATGCCTATGTGCGGCTAGAAGGAAGAAGACTGCAAATGGCCCAAAACCAAGACATATTTGAATATAACGGCCAATACCGCGACTATAGGTATGAGGTGATGGTAACGGCAGGTATATCTTTTTCTTTGCTTAAGGGTGTTGAAACCAGGTACTGACTAGCCCCGTAAAGCATAAAAAAAACCGAACCTTTTTGGGAGGTCCGGCAGTATAAATATCAATTAAAAGCATTGCTTAAGCAGTTGCAGCTTCCTGTGGCGCTACTACCTTTACAAACTCGGCCTGTGCATGAATGCTTACATCGTCGCCCAGCAGTAACCCACCGGTTTCTGACACCATACCGAAGCTAACACCATAGTCTTTACGGTTTATTTTACCGTTGATAGTGAAGCCTACGCGGGTATTGCCCCAAGGATCTTGTACCATACCACCAAACTCTACATCCAGTGTTTCATCTTTAGTAACACCGCGCATAGTTAGTTTGCCATGTAGCTTGTAATTTTCTTCATCTATTTTCTCCAGGTTGGTGCTGGTGAAAGACAGCTGCGGATGGTTTTCAGCATCGAAGAAATCAGCATTCTTCAGGTGGCCGTCACGCTGTTCGTTGTTAGTGCTTATTGAATCAATTTCAGCACTGAAATTCACCTTTGCAGTCTGGAAGTCATCGCCCTCAGTTTCAACTGTAGCGCTGAACTTATGAAATTGTCCTGTGACCTTAGAGATCATCAGGTGTTTTACTTTAAACTGAATTTCAGAATGGGTGGTATCTAATGCCCATGTTGTTGTTGCCATGATCTGTAGTTTTATGTTTTTTTAGCCAAGCGAATCGCTCTTCACCAAAAATACCGAATAGGATGAAGAATGCGCCAGCACAGGATGATTACCTACGTTAAATTAATGTGTACATAGATTATCTTTATGGCACTCTAAACCTCCTTTATGCGTAAAGCCCTCTTATTTGTAAGTCTCGTCATTATTAGTAGTTGTGCCAGACCTCAATATACCTGCACCTATATAACTACAAGAGTTGACGCACCTATAGAATTTAGCGGTTTTACTCCTCAAGATGTAGATACTCTTTTTATAACTTACTACAGACCTGATAGCACCTTTTCTAACGTTATATCAAAAGACACTGTTATTAGTCCATCTGTTTACCAGTCGGACATTTACCTTTTTAGAGCTTCAAATATGAGCGACTTTGCAGTTATAAATGACAGCAAAGACCTGAAAATACAACTGGCAAAAGCTGGCAATGTCTTTTACCTGCATGCAGTATATCCACCGCCAGATACGATGATTGACCGGGAAGAAGCATGTCTCCCCCGATCCTTTATTTCTTTGCCGAAGGTGTATGCTAATGGGAAAGCAGTACAATACTCAACAGTATATACTAATCAATTATTCCTAGCTCCGTAGTATAACAATGTTATTTAATTATAAACCGGAAGGCGTAAACTCATTTATTGCAGAAGAAAAAGCCTTACTTATATCCTCTAGCAAGTTCTCAATTGTGATTATAGGATGAGATCAGTGACACCATCCTGTTTATTGTCTTTACCGTATTGGGCGCTTTTAAGTAAAATAACTTTGGCGCATATTACTGCCGACAGAACGAGCCAAGTGAGCAAATAGTACTTGAACAACTGCGCAGTGAACATGAAAAAGAAGGTAAGGAACAGGTGCAACATAACGAGGCTGAAGTCGTAGAAATGAATGCGTGCCTTGTGTTTATTGTACCACCATAAGCCCCAGCCCAGCAGTGCCAGCATAGAGCCTGTTTGTACAAAGCGAGAAAGCAGTACCCTATGCGTAATGCTACCGGGAAACCAAAGCCACATATGCGGGCCGAAATTGAGACCACCGTTGAAGGTATCTGGAAGAGGCCGGCCATTTGCTGACGACCAAGCATTGATAGCGCAGTTATTATAGTATGCAAGGCCGTCTGCCAACGCCTTTGGATCTTTAAGATAAAAAGGAATAAAGTAGAGCAGCAGGAAACAAGTAAGCACAATGCCCCAAACTATAAGGCTTTTCTTTACCAGCAGATTCTGCCATAGTAAAACTGCAAATAAAGGTAGCCAAAAAACAAAGGTATAGCGGGACAACAGGCAAAGAACAATACCCACCACAACCAACGGCAGGTTGCGCATAGCCAAGCCGGTAGCCAGTACAAGGTAGTAAGCCGCAATAAGCGACTCCAGCGAGGCCGGCATTTCAATATTGCCCAGCATGATAAATGCCCAGAAGGTAATAGATGGCAATACAACAGCTGTGAAACCGCCCAACCAGTAACGAGTGTTGCGGAGTATGTATATGCCGAATATGCCCGATGCTATTGCAAGGAATATAAAACCTATCCAACGATCGTCTATGCCCAAATACTTAGGTATATACAAGGGCAGCCAATGCAATGGCATATACACAGGATACAAGGTGTATGATGGGAAATGAATTGGTGTGTAAGGATACTGGTGGTGCATGAAACGATCGTAGATCACCTCCATATGCGGCATAACATCTGAAAGTTTTGCAGGGTCGGGGTAATGAGCAAATAGTTTCCTCACTTCCTCATAACTGACCAATATAGTAGCCATACCTGCTATGAAGTATAAAAGGGTGCGAAACCTATTCTTTTCAGGCTGTTGCTGCAATATGTTGCCTTGTAATTGCAGCCTTAAATACCATACAGGTATAATGAGCGCCGCTGCAAATAAAAGGAACGGATTGATAAGCACTTCGGCTTCGTTGCCTTTAACCGGAAATACCAGAAATACCTGCACCAAGAACACAAAAAGGACAAGTAAGATACCCGAACTATGATATTTTTTATTTATGCCCAGCGCCATGGAAACGGACTTGAATTAACGCTTCAAATATAAACTGCTTGTTACAATAAAGAGCATCCTTTTAACAAATGAAAAAGCATTTAGGACAATTTGATCACTGAAAAACAGAAATGAAACCAATCGGAATCTATCTAACAATAGATTCCTATCCTAGCTGAAAAAGCTGGGTTACCTGTTGAAATAAAGCATTAGATCTAGTTAATTAGATTACACTCTTTTCAACCAACCGGTAATGCTCATCCGGGGACGTGTAGCGGTAACAACTTCGTGCTCTAACACATCGCTTTGGAAGAATAACGTTTTTTGATTGTTGGGGAATATTTCCTGGGTACTATCTTCATCGTGGTGAATAACCAATTGGCCACCATCGGTCTCTATCCAATCCTCATTGAGATAACTGATCATTGAGAATTTGCGGTTATAATCGTTGCGTAACTGGTCTTTGTGACGGCTATAAGAAGTGCCCACCTCGTACAAGGCATAGTGGAACTCAAAAGCATTGAGGCCTGTATAGCAAGTTTTATTGAGTTGTTCCAAAAACTGCCTGATGATATCGAGGAATTCCATTTCGGCAGGATTTTTACTTTTGATATCTAACCAACAAGTTTTATCGCCACGGGCCTTTTGGTTTTTATCTTTAATAACTGCGTTACCAATGTTAGCCCGTATCATGCGGCTATCTCTTTTGAGCCGTAACAGATTTTGCTGCAAAGCAGCGGCAAGGGGAATGCTTAAAAAACTTTCAGAGATACCAATTTTATCTGTAATAAATCCTTCGATCAACTCCTCAAATTTCGCTTCCATATATAATTATCAGGCCTAAAGTTAATCTTTAATTAGCGTATAATGCATAAAGGCCTGTATTGCAGCACAATTGAGTGGCATGCATTTACTTAAGACATAAGAAATCCATTGAAAATAATACCTTCAATTCTATTATCACCTCTATATAATAAAATATACGCCTTATGTTCCAAACGCAAAGATTACACATGCGCCCGTTAGCTGAAACAGACCTTAGCAATATGCATGAACTGAATAGCATACCTGAAGTGGATGAGTATAATACATTGGGGTTACCAGGATCAATAGAAGATACCCGAAGCTTGCTTGCCAATTGTCTGACCCGGCAAAATGCAATACCCACGGAGTCGTATTTCTTTTGTCTTGAGCTTGCAAATACAAGTGAATTTATTGGGTTGATGGGGCTGAACCTAGGCAGGGCAAACTACAAGTCGGGGGAGGTGTGGTACAAGATACACCCTACACACTGGAGGCAGGGCTTTACGACAGAAGCATTGAAGCGGCTTCTTAATTTTGCCTTCAATGACCTGCAATTGCACAGGGTTGAGGCAGGCTGTGCAACGGCCAACATAGCATCGGTAAGGGTGCTTGAAAAAGTAGGGATGACCCGGGAAGGGCAAACAAGGAAAAAACTACCTATACGCGGCCAGTGGATAGATAACTATGAATATGCCATACTGGAGGAAGACTATTTGCAGCTATAATATTGATACCCGGCATCAAAATACATAGAAAAAGGTCGCTACCGATAAGCGGTGAGCGACCTTTTAAACAGCAAACCCTTGCAGAATATATGCATCAATTATGAACTGAAGCTGTCTTCTTTGATGAATTGCCATTAGTAGAATTCTGGTCTGTGCCTGTAGTACTGCCAGATGCCTCGGTTGTTTTAGTGTTGGTTGAAGAAGTACTGCGACTGTCTGTATCATTACTACCCTGCCCTTTTACACGCAGTCTGTTTTCAACATTCTGCACACCTGATATAGAATCAATAATATCTTCAGCGCGACGTTTTGCCTGCCTGTTCTCTACTGTGCCAGACAGAGATACCTCACCACTGCTTACATTAATTTCTATATCGGAGGCGTCCAAATGTGCATCATCACTAAGGCGGTCATTTATTTCTTCTTTTATACGATCGTCTGAGCGTTTATAGCCTTTAGGACCCTTGCCTTTGTGCAGGCCCATGCCAGAGTCATTATTGCCCTGACCGTAGTTCCACTGGCTATCATAGTTACCAGAGTTCATACCTCCACTATTGCTATTGCTGCCATAGCTACCCATACCGGTTGTCCAGCCCTGGCTGCCGTAGCTATCGCTACGCCTGTTGCCATAGCCTTCATTTTCAAGATAGCTACCGCCATAATTGCTGCCCTGGTTGCCAAAGCTGCTTTGAGAATAAGCGCTGTAGCCGTTGCCTGTGCCCTGTAAAGAACTGCGCCCACGGAAATCGCTTTGCGGATAGCTTTCGCCATAGCTATTCGTCCTATTGCGGTCGATGTTGTATTGGTTTTGGTTGCGCCCGCTATATTCGCCACGGCCGCGACGACCTTCGAGCTCGTTATAACCGCTTTGACCATTCTGGAATCTATCACGTCCGCTATCACCGCGATCAGCACCTTGATAGCCTAAGCCCCGGGATGTAGAGCGGTAATCCTGATCGCGCTGATCGGAGTTTCTGTCATAATCATTTTGATAATCAGAAGTTTCACTTTGCCTTCTGCGTGTGCCATACCAACCGCGGTCGTAGTCGCTATCATCACCATAACGGCGGTTATCATTTTCACTGTTGCTCATATCTGAGTTTTGATTGGAATATTGGTTTTCATTCCAGCCCTGGTTGCGATTTTTGTCTGACATAAAAATTGTTTTTTTGGTTTTAAAGTTTGCCTTAAACTTAAAAAAAACCGTACCCGGCAACGTTACCAAAACGCAAAAAATGCAAGTGATTATTGATCAGCTTTTTAGAATTTTGGCGTCAGAAACATGTATATATACTTGCCTTTAGCCCTAGTATTATTTGGGGAAATATTAATGCACTAATATATAAAAATTGCTATGGCATAAATTTATTGAAGAAGAAAGACCTGCAGCTTGCTATAAGAAATAGCTCAGGCGTGGGAAATATCTTTCAATACTGCTGGAATGTTTTACCATTCGCCGCTGGCTTCACCCAACTTAAATGCAACCAAGCCTCGTGCATTTATCCCGAAGCGGATACCTGAATTATGGCCGCCATAACTGTCCCATGATTGCACAAAGTCAACCCTTAGAAAGCGAAACATTTTGTAGCCTATATTGTCGATACCAAAAAAAGCTTCCGTATAATAGTCGCCAGGACGGGCATAGAATGTATTGGTTCCAGTTACAAAATACCAACGTGCCTTTTGCAGGAAAGGTATCCGATCGCTCAGTAAGCCCTGCATATTATATTCTATATGAGCCTCCCCATATAGTTTCTCCTTATTGCTGAAATCGTAGTATTGCGCAAACTGAAAACTGCTGAGGTAAGGAGAGGCATACCCTATGCCCCTGTTGCCGTACAGATGCATCAGATCTGGTACCGACACATAGTTGGTGTTGAGAAAACCACCTATGGCTAAATTGTATGCAAAGTTGCCGAGACCTTTTACCCTGAAATCATCTCTTGCAGTAAACCGCCATTTATCAAAATCACTTTTACTATTCAGTATATTGGGTATACCCTTGTCATAAATAAAAGAAAATACAGGCAAGTTGCTAAAGCCTGTTTTATAATCAGGATACTGTATGTATTTATAACCAGGCTGATAGCTTACCCAAAGGTGCATTAATGCAGCGTCGTTCTTCTCCCATACTGTAGTTTCTTTTAAATGTTCTGGCAATGGCTGCGTATATCCTGCAACCGGTTTACCCCAAGTATAGTCATAACCTGTGCTGTCTATAGGTATCCGTTGTTGGTAAGACATGCTTACATTCCACTTCCACCCGTTACCATAATTGCGAGCCACATGCACAGTTGCCTCTTCACGCTCATATATTTTCAGGTCGTTCTCGCCATAAACAAGTGCCGCTACCGTATTAAATTGTGGTAGTACCGGGTTGTCAGCGTCATATTGGAATACATACTTGCCCCCTTGCAACCCTATGGTCCATGAGCGGTTTTTCCAACTTTTGTCTTCCGTTACATAATCTAACCTTGCGATAGGGTTAAAGTGGGTATTATGGAAACCATACCGGGTTGCAATGGCACCACGCAAGTACTTGCCCGTGTCTATCAGGTGTTCCCATGTAAGCTTTGGCGCCATGTTTAATCCTTCAAATGAATTAAAATTAAACATACCCAGCAAAAGTGGATTGAGCGTATATTTATTAGCTCCGTTCTTACTAGCAAACTTCATCCCGGTTACCAGTACCCCCCTTATTTTTAACTTATTGCCGGCTATAGTTGCAGAGTCTTTATATTCCTGTGTTTGGGTTTTCTTATAAATACTGTCCATTATACTATAGTCCCTGTTCTCATCAAGTTCAAGAGGCACAGGTCGCTTGAGCGTCCAGTAAGTAGTATCCTTTTTATTGGCCGATTTATCGTAACTACTGATCAGCTTGTCATTAAACACCTCATCAGGTATATCTTCGTTTACGGTCTGGTTATCGTAAACGCTTACCCCGGCACCTGTTATATCGAAGCCAAGCAGCTTCACTGCATATGATAATATTTGGTTCTTAATAACCCAATTGTCTTTTTCTAAAGGCAGGTACACCTGTTCAATCCTCAAGGTATCCAGCAGATCGAGATTACATCTTTTGGTCAGGAACAGATCGAGCGAATGAATGGCATAGTCGCCATCAACAATGTATATCTCCCCGAAAAAGCAAGGTTCGTACAATCGCTTTGGTGTTACTTTTATCTTATATATAGTGCTACCATTTTCGGCAAACTGCCCTTCAAGATGGTACTTGTAATAATTAAGTGCATTATCGCTCACAGGAGATATGAATCCTCTTGAGTCCTTACCTGATAGGTCGATATTGTTATTGTAAAAAGGTATTACCGGGGGGAACCTTGCAAAACCTACCCCATTAGGGTCGCCACTTTCTTTTACGGAGTGTATTATAGTGCGCTCTTTGCCACCGCTTGCATAATAGTCTGCATCTTCTTCAGCAAGATATAATACCCCTCTGCCCACCGTATCTGCATCAAGGCCGCTCTCCAATACTTTTTCGCCCATAAATTTCTTGGGCAATTGGCGGCTGCGTACTACCCCTTTAAAATAAAGGCCGGTATGGAAGGTTGATATTTGTTGCAGATGGTACCTGCGCCTACCAATAGTTTTGCGCATAATAGCATAGGCGGGGTCTTCTGCTGATGCATGGACGACCACCTCTGTCATCTCCAATCCCTGGTCACTGAGCTTAAAGTTATGTTCCTTTACCTCATCATTTGTTATGGTAACGTTGTAGGTACTTTGCTTGTAGCCTATAAAACTACACACCACTTTGTATGTACCCGGGTAGAGCTGCAATTGATATTTACCATCGCCACCCGCACTTACCCCGGCGGTTGTGCCCTGTACATAAACAGTGGCATATGGTAGCAGGGCACCCTTTTCATCAGTTATAGTACCCTTAAGTATGCCACCAAAGCAGGCAGTACCATGCAGGCATATAAACAGAAATAAAAAGAACCGCGAAATATTGACCATAAGCAGAGGTGAAATGCACGCTCAATTGCTACTAAAAAAGTCCATGTAATTGTGCATCGATACGCCGTACCACATCGGCAAAGCTCTCGCTATTATCTGCGAAGTTGGTAGTATCTATATCTATTATAAGCAAAGGGCCATCTGTATAGCTATCTATCCATTTGTTATAAAGATCGTTCAGCCGCTTCAGGTAGTCGAGACGGAGGTTCTCTTCATAGTCCCTACCCCTTTTTTGTATCTGATCTACCAGTGTGGGGATTGACGTCTTGAGGTAAATCAGTAAATCGGGCGGATGTACAAATGTTTTCAGGTTATGGAAAAACGATGTATAGTTCTCAAAATCCCTTTTTGTCATCAAACCCATTTCATACAGGTTGGGCGCAAAAATATATGCATCCTCAAATATAGTCCTGTCCTGTATTACAGTGCTGCTGCCTTTATGTATTTCTATAAGATGCTTCAAGCGATTGTTCAGAAAGTACACCTGCAGGTTGAAAGACCAGCGTGGCATATCATCATAGAAATCGACCAGGTAAGGGTTGTGGTCAACATCCTCAAAGTGTGGTGTCCACTTGTAATGCTTAGCCAGCATTTCGGTAAGTGTAGTTTTGCCTGAACCGATATTTCCGGCAATGGCAATATGTTTTGGAGCTTTTTTCGACATATATATCCGGCAAAAATACAGTTTACAATGCGGCTTTGATACAATTGCTTACTGCAATTATAACAAAGCCGACACAATATGTAAAATAAGGAATTAATAATAATTGATCCCGATCAATTTTCTGGCTTCACTGATGGTTCGGGATGCACTTTCTCGTGCTTTTTCCGCACCATGCCTCAATACGGCCATCATTTTTGTTTCATCTGCCTGCAGCGCTACGGCCTTTTCACGTATAGGTCTTATAAAGTTTACCATATCTTCGGCAAGCTGCTTCTTCATATCACCGTAGCGTATAGTGCAACCATTATATGCAGCCCTGTAGCTTTCAGTAATCTCACTGGTGCTCACCAAATTCATTAGCTGGAATACATTCTGAATATACTCCGGCATAGTACTGTTGTGCTCAGTAGGACCGCTATCGGTCTTTGCTTTCATTACTTTTTTCCTGATTGCATCATCCTCATCAGCCAGGTATAACGTTGCATTTCCATGTTCACTCTTGCTCATTTTACCAGCGCCATCAAGGCTAGGCACTTTGACCAGGGTATCGCCAAAGTTAAATGGCTGAGGCTCCGGGAAGAGTTCTCCATACCGCCCGTTAAAACGGCCTGCAAAGTTGCGGGCCATTTCTATGTGCTGCTCCTGGTCTTTACCTACAGGCACTTTTACCGCCTTGTGTATCAATATATCGGCAGTCATCAGTACCGGGTAAGTAAGCAAACCTGCATTTACATTTTCGGGTTGCTGGCGCACTTTATCTTTAAAGGTGGGTACCTTCTCCAGTTCGCCCTTGTAAGCCAACATATTCAGCATCAGGTACAACTCAGGTATCTCAGGCAGATCGCTTTGGGCATATAAGGCCACCTTATCGGGATCAAGACCGGCAGCAATGTTTTCTGCTACCACACGATATACGTTGCCCCTCAGATCTTTAGGATCGGGGTGCGTTGTGAGTGAATGATAATCGGCAACGAAAAAATAACAGTTATAGTCTTCCTGCATTTTGACATAGTTGCGCATAGCGCCAAAATAATTGCCCAAATGCAGGAAGCCGGTAGAGCGTATACCGCTCACCACAATCTCTTTACTCATAATGCAGCAAGATACATGAATTTAAAAAGCTAAAAAACTACAGCCACTCTTAAGACGCAATTGCTCACCATCCAACCTTTAGATAATATATAAAGCACGTTCTTTCGGCTAGCACATTTCTGCTTTCATTTAGTTTATCTACCATTTAAGACAACATCATACAGAAATTCATAAACCAAATATTATTTTTAAACTAAGACATTACCCATTTCTCTAATCTAGTAACCATTACTTTCTATGCAAGCCAGTCAAAACAACTTCATTAAAAAGAACTTATGGTATTTAATAGCTGCATTATTGGCAATACTAATGGTCATCACCCCACTTAGTCTTCACCTTGTGCTTAATGACAAAGGTCCGTCCTGGTTGGGCCTTGATGTTTCGTGGCAGATGACAATGAATTATGCTATGATGCATAAAATGGTGTGGGGAAAAGATATCATATTCAATTACGGCCCTTTAGCATTCCTATCTACACGGTTAGCTTGGGGAATATCAAAATGGATATTTGTAGTTTTTGATGTCTTCCTGCTACTAAATTACTTCTTTGTATTTGCAGATTTCCTCAAAAGAACAACCAGCAAGCCCCTGGCAGTCATCATCCTAGTTATTATTCCACTATTAATAGATCAATTTATAGGCGCAGACCTGGCTTGGCTGATCTTATTCTTTATCATTTATTGGATGTACAAGACATTCTACGATCAGCATTATGCCTATTTAACCATACTTACCTTGCTTGTGACCCTGGCGTTCTATATAAAAATGAATACGGGGCTTATTGCAGTCATCTTCCTGCTGGCACACCTGGTCAATTTACTCGTGGCTAGAAAAATAAACGTAGTGCAACTATTGTATGTCTTAGTATTATTTTCTGTAATTATTACCATTTCGGCATCCTTGCTGCATGTTTCCATATCCTCATACATACATGGCGGCAGCGAAATGATAAAAGGCTACAATGCCGTTATGTACCTTAATGAGAGCCACGCACAGATAGAGAACAGCCTTTCTATCATGTTCTACATTATGCTATCATTACTGTTATTCAGAATATTCGTAACAATAAAAAACAAAGACTACAGCCGGATCCTATTCCTCTTAATAAGTATTGTTTACATTTTTTCATTGCAAAAGCAGTCTGTTCTAAGGAATGATGTGCAACACCTTTACGAATACTTTTCATTTGCTCCTTTAATTTTGCTGTGCTGGCATCCGTTGACTAATAAAAGCATAGAGAAAGCGCTACTTAGCCTTACACTTATCATTTTCATTTTAGCACTCTTCATAACTTCAAAAGACAAGAACCTCCTGACGATCGTATCAAATCGAGCTAAAGGTCCGTTTGTATATATCAATGATATAAAACACTATGATGACTACAATGTGCTTCACCAGAAGGACAAACGGTACATACCACAACATGTACTAGATAAAATAGCGCAAAACACCGTCGATATTTTCCCCTGGGATGGTGCATATTTGCTTGAGAACAACCTCAATTATACTCCCCGCCCTATACCCCAATCCTATTCTACCTTTACTGAAAACCTGGAGCAAGCGAACTATGATTTTTATGTATCTAAGGCCCCCGAAGTTATTATTTACGATTATGATGCCATAGACGAACGTTACCCTTTTAATGATGAAAGCCTGGTAAACATGTTTATTGGTAATAACTATACTTGTGTTGACACCTTTACATCGAACGAAAGGATGCGCCTTGTATTACAGAAGAAAGCCGTAACACCCCCTGTGCAACTAAACATGTGGAAAAAAGACAAGATAAACATCACTCACGGCATACCAACTGACCATGCATCTTTTATAAAACTGGATATCAACTACACCTTGGCTGGCTTTTTAAAATCGTTCTGGGGTAAAACACCACCTATAAAAATAACCTACCTGGCAACAGATGGACAATCGCTGACGTGCAAGACATCTAAGGAACTCTTGAAGGCCGGCTTATTTACTGGCAACATCATTACAGACAACAATGAATTTCGCACCTTCATTAGCAAACGTGAGGCATTGCAACCAGTAAAGGAGATACAATTGGAAATGGATAGTAATTACTACAGCACTACCGGCAACGTTGAGTTTTACAACAAGGTTGCTTACAAGAACGATACAAATCTTGTTACACTTAGCTACCGCGACCTGGTGAGCCAGGACCCCAACCAGGTGTTTGAACAAAATGGCAAAAAGGTAATTGCCATATGGACAGGAGATATACAGTTAAGACCAATAGCATTAGAAAAAGGGAAGTACAAACTAACACTTGTTGCTAATGGCACACCCATGGATGGCATATACCCACACCTGAATGTGTTTAATGATAACAATATGGCAGGCGACAGCTACACAACTGCCGACTATAAAAACATAGACTTTTACTTTGAGCAAACAGCCACCAGTGATGTTTACATAAGAATATCGATGGACAACGATGGCAGCAATGCGGCAAAAAAAGAAGACCGGAATGCGTTTATCAAACAGATAATCATCAATAAGGTGGCAATGTGACCTATGCCATTAAAGAAGTAGAAATTGGGGAACAGAATTATTTGTAGAACAACTAAGTAGGCTCCCACACGTCATCTTAACTAATTTACGTTAGATTTGTTGTAGTTGCATTAGTTATTAAATGAGCCAAACTAACCACGATAATTCACTCCAGGAAGTACATCAATCCATAGACCCTTCCCTGGCAAGCAACAAATGGAAAAAAGTGCTGGCCTTCTTTGGCCCGGCATACCTAGTGAGTGTGGGCTATATGGACCCCGGCAACTGGGCTACCGACATAGCCGGAGGTAGCGCTTTCGGCTATACGTTGATATGGGTGCTGCTGATGAGCAACCTAATGGCACTGGTGCTACAATCGTTCAGTGCACGTTTAGGTATTGTACAAGGCCGCGACCTAGCGCAATGCAGCCGCGCAGTGTACCCACAAGCAGTAAACTTTGTACTTTATATTTTTGCTGAGATAGCTATTGCCGCCTGCGACCTTGCTGAAGTGCTCGGTATGGCTATTGGCCTTAACCTGTTGTTTGGCATCCCAATGTTATGGGGTGTGCTCATCACCACGCTCGATACCGTTCTGCTGCTGTACCTGCAAAAACTTGGAATGCGCAAGCTAGAGGCTTTCATTATTGCGCTCATCACCGTTATTGGGGGATGCTTCCTGGTAGAGCTATTTTTTGCAAAGCCCGTTTGGGGTGATGTTGCCAAAGGCTTTGTACCCAGCATACCTAATAGCGCTGCATTATATATAGCCATTGGTATTATTGGGGCAACTATTATGCCGCATAACCTGTACCTCCATTCATCGCTGGTGCAAACACGCAAGATCAATAGAGATGACAAATCCATAAAACGTGCGCTGAAGCTGAATAATATAGATAGCGCAATTGCGCTTAATATAGCATTTCTTGTCAACGCCGCCATATTGGTGGTTGGGGGCGCTGTTTTTTACGTGCATGGTCATCACGATGTGGCATCGTTACAAGATGCACACCAGCTGCTGGCACCACTTATGGGCAGTAAATGGGCTTCTTATTTATTTGCTATAGCGCTTATTGCCGCCGGGCAAAGCAGTACCATTACTGGCACATTGGCGGGACAAATAGTTATGGAAGGGTACCTCCGCCTGCGCATCAACCCACTGGTACGCAGATTGCTGACGCGTTTACTGGCTATAGTACCTACAGTTATTGTTATATTGGTTGCAGGCGATAAAATGCTGAACCAGATGCTTATTTTCAGCCAGGTGTTGCTGAGTATGCAATTATCGTTTGCGGTTATACCGCTGGTTCACTTTGTGAGTGATAAACAGCAGATGGGTAAATTTGCACTTACCCTTAAAACAAAGATCGTGGCGTGGTTGGTAACCGCTATAATAGTAGCGCTGAACATGAAATTGTTTTTTGAAACAGTGGCCGATTGGCTGCGTGGTACTAACAGCCTTATTGTGCAGTATCTTATTATGTCTGGAGCACTGCTGGTGCTTATAGTACTGGCTATTACCTTTTTTTATCCCTTCATCCTCAAAAGGAAAGAAGCGCATATTAACATACATAAGAACGATGCTGCACAGGCATTGGGTGCAGGCAATGTTGCACCGTTCCGCAAAATTGCCCTGGCCCTTGACTTTAGCGATAAAGACCAACGGGTTATACAATACACTCAATTGCTGGCACCCAAGGACAGTACACTCATCTTAATACACATTGTAGAAAGCGCCTCAGCCAAACTGATAGGCGATGAAGCCCAAGACCTGGAAACACGTAACGACCAAGAGCACCTGGCAGAATATGAAAAGTACTTTATAGATAAAGGATTCCAGGCAAAAGGAATATTGGGCTTCCGCAACCGCAGTAAAGAAATAGCCCGCATAATAAACGAAAATAATTGCGACCTGCTGGTTATAGGCAGCCACGGCCACAAAGCCATGGGCGACATGCTATTTGGCGAAACCATCAACTCTGTGCGGCACCTGGTGGGTATTCCTATTTTTATAGCACGCTAATAGATTTTTACAAAGCTAAAAGCCACTATAGGCAGACCTTCATAAGCCGATGGATTAAGAAAAAGGGGTTGCGTGTGCAACCCCTCAATATAATTAAAAGCTTTCGTGTTAACGTTACACCTTCGCCAGCTCGTTCTTAAGCAAGTCTATTGATTTAATTTCCATTGCATCAACTTCCCTTAGATCTGCAAGTATTACAGATACCCAGTCGGTAACGTGTATAAAGTAAAATATCTTTTCCCAGTAGCCCTTACCTATTGAGTACAGTTCAATAATATTTGGTGTAGTTTTCTTGATCAGTTTTTTAGAAATGTCCATACGTGTTTGTACACGTGCATTATCATCTTCATTCCTCAGGAATAACACAACTTTGTTGTCATCCTTTTCGCGCCAGCCTACCAGTTCATTATGGTTCATTTCTGGGAACACGTTATTTATAGCAATTATCTTGCTGTTCTCATTGAGCTGTTGGCGGACACGCATCGTCAAGCCTTCGTAGGGGCTGGCTGCGTATATGAATGGTAGTTTGCCCAGCAATTTCTGAGCTATATTCTTGGCTGTTTTCTGTATGTTCTTTTCTTCTGTGTTCAGTGTTTTTATAACTGCCTTAATTTCTTTTACAAAGTCGCCCTTTATAAAACCATAATGGCGCAGTATAAATAACACCTGTATCATAGAATAGCCTATGCAAGAGCGTGGCGGCATGCCTGCAGGCAGCAATATGCAATCGAAGTTTTTCTTTTTTGCAATTTCAGTCACCTTTCCACCGGATGATATGCAAACAATGTTTGCTTTAGCTTTTATGGCCTGCTGCATTGCTGCGGTAGTCTCTTCGGTATTGCCTGAGTAGGATGATATGATCACCAGTGAATGCTGGTTGATGTAAGAAGGCAGGTAGTAATCTTTATTAACATTAAAAGGTATAGGGCATTTGTCAAACACATAGTTCTGCACTATGCTGCCGCCTATACCGCTGCCGCCAAGGCCGGTAAGTACTATATTTCTTATGTCTTTTGTAGTATCTGCAATGAAGTGGTGCGATTCTCCTATGATCAGCGATTCATGTAGCTGGCTAGCAAAGTTTAATACTAAATCTTTCATATTTTTACGTTCGATGTCCAAACATAATGAAACTGGCATAAAAGGCGAACAAATTGCCGGAATCTTTTTGCTAAATAAGGGATATTTAACTTTAGATACCAATTGGAGGCATGGCAAGTGGGAAATTGATCTCGTTACGCGCCATAACGATACCATTGTGTTTGTGGAAGTAAAAACACGCAGCAGCTACAAGTTTGGCTATCCTGAAGAATTTGTAACACCTAAAAAACAGCAATTTTTAAAACAAGCTGCTGAAGCTTACCTGTTTAAAAATCCATGCGATACTGCCCGTTTTGATGTGGTGAGTATATTGCTGGTAAATGGCATAGCCAAAGAGATACTGCATTTTGAAAACGCTTTTTATTAAAAACCACCACAACCCCAATTGAAATGCAAAAGATAAAAAGCAGATCAGCAAACATTTTACTACGTGCAGTAATAATTATATGCTCCCTCCTGTATGTGCCCACTACCCTCGCGCAAACCACCTTTAAAGAAGGAGATATCATTTTCGAGAAAATACCTTGCGGTAACCTATGCGATGCTATTATAGAAACCACCCCTTGCAAGCCCGGCCGGGCCTTTAACCATTGTGGTATTGTGCACAAAGAGGGCAAGGACGTGTATGTGATAGAAGCTATAGGCAAGGCAGTAAAACAATCGCCCCTTGCGGCCTTTCTTAAACGTGATACTTCGTCACTCATATATATTGGTCGCCTGAAACCCCAGTACGCAAAGGCTATAAAACCTGCTATAAAAAAGGCACAAGAGTATATTGGCACCCCGTACGATGATACCTTCCTCCCAGGCGATTCTGCCCTGTACTGCTCAGAACTAGTTTGGGATAGTTACAAACAAAATGGCACACCGATCTTTACCACACAGCCCATGACCTTTAAATCGCCAAAGACAAATGCCACCTACCCCGCATGGACGGACTACTACCAAAGCCTGCACCAACCTATACCTGAAGGTATAGAGGGTATCAACCCTTGCTTGATTGCTAATAGTGATAAAGTGGAGTTGGTGATAATACGGCGGTAAAAGTTTCTCATTATATGTTAATCAATACGATCAATATCATATAAAGCGAATCAAATTATTGTTTGATTTTCTTAGTTTTGCTTAATGGTCAATAAGGAGGAATTTGAAATTCCGGGATTAAATATTGGGGATCTGAAACTGAAAGGTTTTAAAGTCCACGAGTTATCCACGTCCGCAAATATTCCTGCATCCCGTGGCCGTCGCGATTTTTATAAAATGGGCCTGGTTACCGGCCATATGACCGTGTACCACGGCGATAAAACACTGGAAGTAAATGATACTGTACTGTTTTTTGTCAATCCTAAAGCGCCCCATTCTGTTGTAAGGCATGGTACCACAACCGGGTATGCCTGCCTTTTTACCGAAGGTTTTATTACAGGCAGGGAGCGGACCACGATGTTGAAAAACTCCCCGTTATTCCAAGTTGGCGACCCACCAGTAATCGGGCTTAACAGTGAACAGGCCTCATTTATGGCTGGCATTTTCCAAAAGATGCTAGCAGTGCATAACGGCGACTATCCTTACAAGGGCGAACTGATCAGGAGCTGTATAGAGCTGGTTATTCATGAAGCATTGAGGATACAACCACCGCAAAATGCAATGCAGTTCAAAAACGCGGCAACCAGGATCACCCATTTATTTATGGATATGCTGGAAAGGCAATTTCCTATAGAGCGTACCAGTGACCGCCTCAAACTGCGGGCAGCGCAAGACTTTGCGGTTGGCCTCTCTGTACATGTAAACTACCTTAACCGGTCGATAAAAGAAGTTACCGGCAAGCCTACATCTGTGCACATTGCAGAGCGTATAATAGCCGAAGCGCAGGCCCTCTTGCAGCACACCGATTGGAGCGTGGCAGACATTGCCTATGCCCTCGGTTTCGAATATCCCACCTACTTCAACAACTATTTTAAGCGAGTTACGGGTACCACCCCAAAATCTTTAAAAAAATAGCAGGTTTGAAAATCATACTAATTGGTTTGATTATTGTTAGCGGTGTGCACTGTTTAGGCGGAGCTTTGCATTATAAATTCTAAACAAAAACAGTATGAAAATTTTAGTGACAGGCGCTACAGGAAAGGTAGGCAGCAGGTTGGTTCCACGGATGTTAGCAAAGGGATACGACGTTAGCATCCTCGTGCGCGATGCGGCCAAAGCATCGACATTAGCCCAATTGGGCGCCCGGGTAGTTGTAGGAGATCTATTTAGCCCGGATACTTTACCAGCCGCAGTAGAAGGCGTAGATGCAGTGATACACCTGGCTGCACTGTTCAGGACTTTTACTGATAATGAAGGTATTGTAAAAACAAATTATGGAGGCACGGTAGCGCTTGCAAATGCATCAATAACTGCAGGAGTGAAAAGATTTGTTTTTGTGAGTACGGGTAATGTATATGGGTCGGGCTACCAGCACCCTGCCAGGGAAGACGATAAGGTTAACATTAACGACCCCAGGGCTTACTCATCGAGCAAAATTGCAGCGGAGCAGGAACTCCTTTCACTTCATAAAATAAAGGATTTTGATGTGCGCGTGCTGCGTTTAGGCTTCGTGTATGGCGACAAAGATCCTCATATAGAAGAAATAATACCTCTGCTAAAAAAGATGAAACGTCACTCCGGGTCGAGGATGCATATGGTACATCACCTGGATGTTGCCCAGTCTTTAACCTTACTGCTTCATACGGAGGGGCTAAATGGAGAGATATTCAATGTGGCAGATGATGCACCTATTACTTTGTATGAGCTTGCAGATTCCGTTGGACAAGCAGCTGATGCTTTTGACCCGGCTGAAGGGCCATTGGCTGATCCATTTGAAGGTATTTTGGATATTTCAAAACTTAGGAGCACAACCTGCTTCAGACCACTTGTGCCAAGCTATTATGTGGGGCGTGATCTGGGTATTTTGTAATTCACACGCCAGTAGAGATCGATGCCAGCAACAAAGTTATAACCTGTAAAGCCGTAACCAAGGCATTAAAAACCTGCTTATAAAATGATCATTGCGTGCTATATCCGCAAGTGGAAAGATGTTACCGAATTTGGGATTGTATAGTTAAATAAAAATGGTCTCTGATCGCAACCGATTTAAAAGTAAATTAATTTAAAATCTTCATTATAAAGCAATTATGACGGTGTGCCTGTACACCGTCATAACAGCTTCTGATCTGGTATAAATTTGGTATAGATCCTATGTGAGGGGTAACTCTTTAAAATGGAAAGCATCGAAATACAAAAAAATTATCATCATGAATGAAGAGAACAAGGTTAATGAAGAAAATAGGATAAGTCGCAGGCAAATAATTTCCGGGTTGGGAGCAACTATAGCTTTAGCAGCGGTTGCACCGTTATCCGGTGCAGCTAAAGACCTTAGCACAGACGATTCATACTCCGGCGGTTTGGAAGATCCAACTACCAAGTATCCAAAGCCGCCATTCCAGGGCCAATCACAACCCTGGCCGGGCCTAGCCAGCAAGATGGACCCACAACCTGACCATGGAGAAAAGAGCTATAAGGGCTCGGGGCGCCTAAAGGGCCGCAAAGCCCTCATTACCGGTGGAGACTCTGGCATGGGCCGAGCAGCCGCTATAGCCTATGCGAGGGAAGGTGCCGATGTAGTTATTAACTACTACCCCACCGAGGAACCTGATGCCCGTGAAGTGATAGAATTAATAAAGGCAGAGGGCCGCAAAGCAATAGCAATACCCGGCGACCTGCGCGATGAAGCTTTTTGCAGGAAACTGGTAGCAGAGGCTGTTAGTGGCCTTGGAGGGCTGGACATAATAGTTAACAATGCCGGCCGCCAGCAAACTCATGCTTCCATCCTTGACATCTCGACCGAGCAATTTGACTGGACCATGAAAACCAATATCTATGCCCCTTTCTGGATCATTAAAGCAGCCTTGCCGCACCTGAAACCCGGATCGGCTATTATAGGCACCACATCGGAACAGGCATACGATCCATCGCCAGACCTATACGACTATGCTCAAACCAAGGCTGCGACTATGAACTACGTAAAGTCGCTGGCAAAGCAACTAGGCCCTAAAGGCATCCGTGTAAATGGTGTGGCCCCCGGCCCCATATGGACACCACTGCAGGTAAGCGGCGGCGCCACCCAGGAAAAACTTAAAAACTTTGGTGGTCAAACCCCAATGGGCCGACCAGGCCAACCGGCGGAGTTAGCATCAATATACGTTCAATTGGCTGCCGGCGATGCCAGCTTTGCAACAGGCCAGGTATATGGTTCTTCGGGCGGATCAGGACAGCCATAACAATTAAAAAAAACACATTAAAAAAAGAGGCTTCAAATTATCCATTTGAAGCCTCTTAATATTTTTCAGTAAAGCTGAGATACAAGTAGCATCATGGTATAAGAACGATCTTGCCATGCGTGTGGCGCTTTTCTATTTCCCGGTAAGCTTCGCGCACTTCGGTTAATGGATAAGTTTTAGCAATTGGGATTTCCAGTTGCCCACTCTCCATCAATTGAGCCAGTTCTGCAAGCACTTCTACTGTAGCAGCTTTGCTGTTGCCATCTGTTTTTACCCCATATTTCTGGGCTGCTTCAAAATCAATGATGGTGTCTATTCTTTCGGGGGGTATCCCAAGTTTTATAGCCATAGCTACATATCCTTTACCAAAAGCATCAATGAACGCATCAATTTTTCCACCAGCAGCTTTCTTTATGTCATCCTCCATATTATCGCCATAAGCAACCGGGATAGCCCCATGTTTACTCAACCATTCGTGATTATCCTTACTGGCTATCCCTATCACCTTCGCGCCAATGTTCTTTGCCAACTGCACTACTATGGAGCCCACACCGCCTGCAGCGGCTGATACCACCACAGTATCGCCTGCTGCTAACGCTATAGCCTTTACAGCAGCATAAGCAGTAGTGCCTACCACAAACAGGCTACCTGCTTGTTCCCAAGATACATTAGCAGGCCGTTTAATAAGGTTGGAAGACTCAACCAAAACAAACTCAGCATGACTTGAACGTTCGTTTGAAAAACCTATTACTTCATCGCCATCTTTAAAATTGGTAACATCAGCCCCTAGTTGAGTAACAATGCCGGCAAAATCGCTGCCTTCACCACTAGGAAAAGTAGAAGGAAATTGTTTGGCCATCTTACCTTCCCGGATAGATGCCTCGCCGGGATTTATGCCTGCCGCCTTTACCTTAACGAGCACTTGCTTTTTACCAGGTACAGGTTGTGGTACGTCAACAACGTTCAAAACGTCTATTCCTCCGTAGTTATCAAATTTTACAGCTTTCATAATTGGATATGCTTAAAAATCATGCTACCAAAATTAGTAATTAAAGAAGAGTACCCATAATAAAAATTGTCATAGTGCGCGGACCATGTGCGCCCAATACAAGGGATTGCTCTATATCGGCCGTCTTAGAAGGGCCGGCAATGAATGTTCCCCAACCATAATTGTCTTTACCTATAAGCTTGTAAGCATCGTGCATTGTTGCCACCAGCATATCTTTATGCAACACTACAGCCAGGTGTTGTGTTATAAATGGCAAGGCCCGTTCAAGCACATCAGCTTCGGTTATCCACACCGCACCATTTTCAGCTACGCCCAATTGGGCTTTAATGACAACCAATTCTATATTCTCGTACTCCTGAGGAGAATTGAAGATGGCAGAAGAACTGTTTATTGCGGCAAGCTCTGGTATGGAGGTAACGACAGGCCGGGCGGTAGCAAACTGTTCTTCCAGAAGTAATATAATGGACTCGTAGCTATCTGTAAAATGTAAAGTTGCACCAATACCTTCACACACCTTTTTAAATTCGGTAATGGACTCTGTAAAATACTTATCAAACTGAGCCACCTCGGGTAGCGAAACAAGCGTTGGCTGGTTCTGCTTTACGGCGCTTAATATTTTGTCTCTGTTACTCATGTTGCTCTCTGTTTTTCCTGTACCATTCATTGAAAGACGCCTTCGGTGCCTGGGGCAATTCGCGATGTTTATACCATGGATCAAATTTATTAGCAGCTATATAAGGTGCATGTCTTAGTACCCATCGTCCGGCCTTTCCTGCAGCCCTAAATACTCCAGGGTTAGACAGCACAAAGTTCATTCCGCTCATAGCAGCCTTTTTGGCGGGTGTGGCATAGCCTTCCTGTACTATGATCTGTCGCCATTTATAGAGCTGTTGATGGATATCGATCTTTACCGGGCACACGTTGCTGCAGGAACCACATAATGTGGAAGCGAAGGGCAGGTCTGCATATTCTTTCATGTCGAGATTAGGAGCCAGGATAGCACCTATGGGCCCTGCTATAGAATTGTGGTAGCTATGGCCGCCACTACGCCTATACACAGGACAGGTATTCATACAGGCGCCACAGCGGATACATTTAAGTGAAGCCCTGAAATCTTCACGGCCCAATTGTACACTACGGCCGTTATCAACAATAATGATGTGTATCTCTTTGCCTTTCCGCGGTGTTTTGAAATGGCTGGAATACGTGGTGATAGGCTGACCAGTGGCGCTGCGCGTGAGCAAACGAAGAAAAACAGCGAGATGATCCCTTTGTGGTATCAGCTTTTCAATACCCATTGAAGCAATGTGTATATCTGCCAGATGCGCCCCCATGTCTGCATTACCTTCATTGGTGCACACTACAAATTCACCTGTTTCTGCAATAGCAAAGTTAACTCCTGTTAAGGCCACCTTTCTTGTGAGGAACACATCTCTCATATTGAGGCGCGCAGCATATGTCAGCAGCTTGGGGTCAGCATTCCCTTCAGGAGTGCCAAGATGTATATGGAACAATGCTCCGATCTCTTCTTTTTTTCGGTGGATAGCGGGTAATACGATATGACTGGGTGGCTCTTCCAATAATTGCACTATACGCTCTCCAAGGTCTGTATCTATTGTTTCAATGCCTTGCTCTTTAAGAAATTCATTCAAATGCAATTCTTCAGTGAGCATTGACTTGCTCTTCATCATCTTATTGGTTCCTGCCTTGTTAAGGAGGGATAGCACAATATCATTATGTTCTTTTGCACCAGCAGCCCAGTGGACAACAATACCATTCTCAACTGCTTTTTGCTCAAAAGTGGTAAGGTAATCATGAAGGTTAGACAAGGTGTGGTGCTTTATTGCTGAAGCAGTTTCGCGCAACGCCTCCCATTCGGGGACACCAAATGCGGCTTTGTCCCGTTTTTGCCGTACCCACCAAAGCGTTTCATCGTGCCAGTTGACACGCTCTTCATCTTTATTAAAAATTTCAGAAAGTGCGGCGTGGTCTTGCTTCTTCGCGTTCATACTCATCTTTTAGCCTGCGTTTAAGATCTCTGCAATATGTTTTATCTGAACATTGCTTTTTTGCCTGCGTAAAATACCTTCCAAGTGCATGAGACAGCTCATGTCCACACTTGTAATGTATTCAGTTCCATTCTTTACATGGTCGGCCACACGGTCTATTCCCATCTTTGCACTAACAGCTTCTTCTGCAACACAAAAAGTACCGCCAAATCCGCAGCATTCGTCTGCCCGGTCAAGGGTTACCAGTTCCAAACCCTTTACCATTGAAAGTAACCTTCCAGGTTTTGAATAAGGGGGCGCTACCAGTTCAGTCATTTGAGATAAATGCAGGCCACGCTGGCCATGACATGCCTGGTGCATGCTTACCTTGTGAGAAAAACTTGCCGACAGCGATGTTACATGCAGCACGTCCGTTAAGAACTCGGTTAACTCATAGATCTTACTACGTATATCTTTGGCTGCTGACTTATTTTTATCATCGTGCAGATGCTCTTTAACATGCAGGGTGCAACTACCTGAAGGGCAAACTATATAATCGAACGCACTAAAATTATTTATGAATAAGGAATTGCAATCGCCTGTAAGGTGTTCAAAGCCAGAATTAGCCATTGGTTGACCGCAACATGTTTGCTTTATGGGGTAGCTGACCGTAACCCCCAGTTTTTCTAAAAGTTCAAGCGTAGCTATACCTACCTGGGGATAGAACTGATCTACATAGCATGGAATAAAAAGCGCAACATTCATTTGTTTTTCTTTATGTAATAGAATAGGTCATTTGTTGATTACAACTTCGATATTGTCTTGGTTATCCAATTGTGTTTGTATCCATAGTTCTTTAGCTCCCTTATCGTAATACCAACCAGCCTTTGCTGTTGTAACACTTCCAGATGGCAATGTTGTTCCATTTTCCATTACAGATACAGGGCAATGGTCGAATAGTATTTTTAATTTGTAATTATGAGATGGAGGGATGAAACTACCTGCAGGCTTGCCCATGTTAATTCTGAGATTGCTGATGCCGTCATTGCAGGTAATATGCGTGGTAGCATATTTACCCATCTTATAGTCCAGGCTATTACCATCATCTTCGTACAGCTCTGTGCTGCATTTGCTACCAGGATATATGTCTAACGTAATTGTTTTTGCAACAAATTCATCCATGTACTTCATAGCGGGTTGCATTGGGATAATCGACCCCTCTTTTACAAAAAGCGGTAAAACATCGGCTTCGCAGGCCACTTCTATATATTTATGACCTGGTTGTCTTTCTTTTGTCCAGTAGTTGATCCAGTTGCCTTCAGGCAAATAAACCGTCCTGGAACGAGCGCCTTTGGTAGTTACAGGACATACTAAAAGGTCATTACCAAAAAGATATTCATCAGTAATATTATACACGTTCTCGTCTTCCTGGTAATGCATTACCAGTGCGCTCATGAGTGGTATACCGGCCTGGTACATTCTGAATGCATTACTATAGATATAAGGGATAAGAGCGTAGCGCAAGGAATCATATTTTCTAAAATTGTTCAGTGCTGCTGTTCCATAATTCCAAGGCTCTTTATACCCCGGGTGGTCCATGCCAAATACCAGCGCTACCGGACTAAACATACCAAACTGCACCCAACGCATATACAATTCAGGATCTGCATTGTGCTCAAAGCCCCCCATGCAATGCGACCAGTTGCCTACCCCGGATAGTCCTATATTAAGCCCTGCTTTTATTACCGGTGCAAAGTATTGCCATTCACTGGGCCAGTCGCCGGCAAATATGAAAGGATAGCGCTGAATGCCTGCAAAGCCTTCACGTGTCTGGTTCATACCGCGAATACCATTGAGCTGTTGAAACTTTTCGTAGGGTGTCTTTGCATAAGCCAACGGGAAAAGGTTGTGCAGGGATGGAATATTTTTCCCCTGAGGGCCGGTTTTATCACTTTCGTTGGCCAGGCCACCAAATGCACTGCCTTCGTCTGTTTTAAGAAATTTTGCACCAATGGAGGCTACTCGCATCACGCCGTGATTCCACCACCAGTTGGCACTTGCGGTGTCAAAGAAGTTAACAAATTCGCCTGGGTAGTGATCTTCAGGGAAAGTATACCCCCTTTGCTGTGCTGTATCTAATAACTTAATATTCTTTCCATTATCAAAGCGTGGGCGAAGATGAAGTCCAACCATCTTGTAGTTCATTGCATATAGCGTATCGAACATATGCTTCGGGTTTCTAAATGTTTCCCGCCATTCAAATGAGGTGGCGCCTTTGCCACCCTTCTCCCCAAACAGCCGCCAGGTAGAATCGAGCCATAAAATATCAACAGGTATGCCCATTTCCCGCATTTTCCTTGCCAATGCTATCACATAACTATCTGAGGTCATTTCTTCATAACCCCAAGTGCCACCTGCATACGTGCCCATGTGCAGGCCAAAAGCAAACCGTGGCATTAAAGGGGCTTTGCCGGTAAGGGAAGTATAGCCATCCATTATTGCAGCGAACTTTTTACCTTTAATAAAGTAATAGTCCAGTTCTCCGCCCACAGCACAAAAACTATATTGATGCTGGTTGGTGTTACCCATGTCCCATGTTGAAGGAAATGCATTGTGCAAGAAGATACCGTAACCTTTGGTGCTCATAAAGAAGGGTACGGGTGAGTAGTTAGCTTCTGTAACGTTGTATGCTCCGAGTAAATGGTCTTTCGCTTCTCCACGGCCTACACTTAGGTGAAGCATCTTGCTACGCTGATCTAAAAAGTCCATCCGCTCGCCAAAGCCGAAGAAATGTTCATCAGTGGCCATACTTTTCAACACGCCAACAGTATCCTCTTCACTATTTAAACGTATACCTTTCTCATCTGAAAGTAACTCTCCCCTTTCGTTATAAATACTTAATAGCAGCGACTGCTTATTGATAGAGATAGATAAACTATCGGTGGTGATAACATAAGATATTGCATCACTTTTAACCTGATAAGCTACCGGAGCCCAATCGTACTTTATTACCATCCACGGTTCATCTGGAATAAAAACAGTTGATTTACTTTCCCTTACCCTTACCATGGCTGGGGTGCAAAACTCAAGACGCAAATAATGATCAGCACCTTTTAAAGACACTACATTGCCCTGCCGGGAAATATTATTTTTTTCCTGTGCTCTTATTGTGAGTGAGATCAGAACGACCCCTATAAGCAATACAAGGTGCCTGAAAATTAGATCGTGTTTCATTTCTTTAATTTATAAACTTCAACTCCTGCCAGTAAAAAGCAACCCAATCCGTAGTCTTCAAAATCTGGCACACTGGTATAATTGACTGGCTGCCCATCCTTAGGTTCTTTACCTGTTCCCTGCACATAAGCAAGTGAGCCATCTTTGCGCACAGCTTCCCGTTGCATAGCATTCCAGGCATTAGTAACTGAAGGGAGGTATTTGGCGCGGGGAAGCATCCGATTGTTTATACCCCATGCATAGCCATAAACAAAGAGCGCAGTGCCAGTCAGTTCCTTGCCACCAAAGTGACTGGAGTCCGTAAGGCTTACATTCCAATAACCATCTTTTCGCTGTAAGGGTAATAGCGCAGCACACATGTTTTTGTAATCATCCAGATATTCCTGGTAGTGCGGGTCTGACACTGTCAAATCTTGCAATGTTCTTACCAGCGCGGCCAAAACCCATCCATTGCCCCTGCTCCAATAACAATTTGAGCCATTGGGTTCTTTGTATGGCGGTATAAAGTCTTTATCGCGCCACCATAATTTATCTACTGGGTTGTAAAGACCGGTCCCTCCTTGCTTGTACTTTGTATAGGCATACAGTTTATACATCTTCTCGTAATAGCGACTATCATTATAATGCTTACCCAGTTTTACAAATACCGGCATCGCCATTTGCAGCGCGTCTATCCAATACCAGTCATCAACTTTATCACTCGCAACCATACTATCTATCGAAGCTTTTATAGCGCTTACCCATAGTTCGTTTTTGCTGATCTCAAAAAGATCTATATAGGTTTGCCCTGCGCACTGATGATCAGCATCCCTTGTTGTAGCGCCACTCCTGAGCCCCCATTGATGGCTGTTACCCCATCGAACTGAATAATCATAGTAAACCTTTTCCCCATAAATACTGTAAAGCGCCATGAGCCCTTCATAGTAAACAGCCCGTGTCCATAAATTGCTTGGCCTCGATACCCCTTTCACGGTTACTACGGCTCCAGGGTCAGGCCATTTATTCATAAAGTGCTGGTTGGCCTGTTGCAGTGTTTGCAATATTGCTTGCTTATACTTAGCTGTATGTGATATGGCTGCTGTCGGCAATAAGAATATTGCCAATAGCGCCATACATCCATCTAAAAACCATTTTTTATACTTCATTATTTACTATCGCGTACTTACTCTCAAAAGATAAATTTATTTGTCTGTTACAGGTATCAAAGTAACCGGTGATAACAAGCCCGACGGCTTTGGAACCCAGCCCGACGTGTTTAATAGCCCATCGGCCCCACGATTTTCTTTAAGATGTGCAGGCATATTGATGTTGTAAAATTTCTTCCATTGTACTTTATTTTTGTCCAGCCAGATAATGCGGTTGGCCATACTATTGGTTACTAAGATCTTCAACTGATTAGTAGTTTTCAGATCATTAGCATTTATAACCAGCCTGTAAGAAGGACCAATTAAAGTACCCAACGATTTTCCATTTAATATTACCTCAGCGCTTTCACCTACTTTACCCATATCTAATATCCATGACCTTGCATTGGATACAGGTTTTTTGAAATTGATACTGTATTCAGCAGTGCCTGAGAAGTACTTCATTGAATCATTACCAAGGTCCGTCCATGATCCCGGCCTATCTATCATTACAGGTGCGGGCAGGGAAGGTCCACCTGATATAAATTTAAGTTTCCAGTTCCCCGCTATTTTTTGAGGTGTTCCCAGGTTATCTGTATAAGGAAAAGAGGCACCTGTTATATTGCTGTGGGCCGTTTGCAAAATGCAGCTTTCACCCGGTTGTAAAGAAATAAATACCCACGTGCCTTCTTTAGCGCTGTTATGCATCCTGGCCACTCCACATTCACCATGCATTGGGTCGTACAAAGCAGCACTGTTAAATGTAGCAGCAAGCTTTATATATCCAGAAAATGGATGAACTAGCGGGTTTGATATAAAATAGATATTCCCATTATTCCAGCTACGGCGTACAAAACGAAGACCGAGATCGGTAACGCTTTCTCTACGGACCTTAGCCGTTGCTAACAATAGTGCTGCATCGTCACCCAGCAGAAATCTGCCACTACTAACGTTTGCCGTTTGTACGTCATCTACCGTAGTAAATTTCAATTGTTGTAACAGCGTTTTAAATTCATTTTGCCTGGCTGCCAGGTTCTCATAACCGGGGACATCTCCCGGCAAATTATTGAGACAGATGATGGTTGCACCAGCCTTTGCCAGTTTTAATAATTGTTTCAAGGTCTCAAGTGGCAAGTACTTTACTCCGGCCAGCAGGATAGTCTGGTAATGAACACCGCCAGTACTCAGTTGGCTGCCGTCAACAGCCACATTCTTTAGCTGTTTATCAGAGATCATGTCAAACGAATATCCCCGGGCCAGCATCATTTCAGACACTGAGTCAAATACAGTGTTCTGAAACCCCTTCATTCCATCAAAATGGATCAGCATTTCATTTCCCGGTTCTGATATCTTATCGCTAAATGGAAAATAAACAAGCACATCATTATCAGAGTTGCCTGTTTGGAGGAATGATTGCGTGCGTGCCACATAATGGTTTAGGGTACCAAAATCCTTCCACATAGGATTAGCCGGAGTAAAATGAGTAGCAGCATAGAATAACCATCCCGGCCACACCTCATTAGCAGGGGAATAGTTTGTACCATGATAGAATATATGATTGACGCCACCTACAAAAAGCTTATCCACCGCCGCTTTAACATCGCCCAATGACGACAGAAAATGCTCATTAAGCCAGGTTGCAGATTCTGAAGAAGCTAATGGCTTGCCCATAACGTGAGCCGCAGACGTTGCAAATTTGTAACGCAGGATGTCATCACCCTCTGTCTCAGGTATATCAATGGTTGCATAAAGATCCAAAATGTTAGCAGGAGAACCATGCGATTGATTACGAACGATCTTTCCCTTTGCTTTTGCCCATTCATGCCAAGGTTGTGTGAATTTTTCCAGTAATAATTCCGAGATAGTTTCCCGGTAATCATAGAGTACCCGCATATTTTTATCAGGAACATCGTTTTGAAAAAGAGCCGGCAGCTGTTGTTTCAGATCATATCCTCTTCTTTCTTTGAACTCATTAAGAAGTCCTGGAGACCATGTGCTTTGTCCCACCGCGTCATCTACCTCATATGAGTCATTAAAGAAGGCACGGAGATGATGTATGTCTTTATTGGCAAATGCAGTATCAAAAGCATGCAGATAATTCTTTAATGCCGTGGCAGAGAAATGATCAATTGCATAGCCTTCCCCTCCGGGAGCTGCACGCTCTACCATCTTGCCATGCCAGCCCATAAAAAGTGCATATAACGTCCACTTGCCTGCGGATGCTTGCCAGTCTAATTTTCCAGCGGCATCTACATGATTTGTCAGATCTACGACTTGGCCATTGCTTGAATAGGCCATAAGTGTTATTAATGGGAGCATTTTCTCATATTGCACCTGGTCAAAAGCATAAGCCTGCAAATTTTTATTCGTAGCAATAGGATAGGATAAAGCGCTGATGTCTATTTTTTTGCCACTTTCTGTTCGTACTAATGGGGTTTGCACAAATTGGATAGTCTCCTTTAAAACTTCACCTTCATCCAGCTTGTACATTTTCATGTGTACATCTTTACTGGCATCTTCTGGTGTGACCCATGGGCCTCCGAATGGCCAGCCTGTAACTGTTGCCATATCAATACCTAAGTCAAGCCGTTCTGCCTCTTTCAATGTATATTGAAAAAGAGCTACCCACTGTGGTGAAAGGAAATTGACAAACTTTTGCTCAGCACCTTTTACGCCATATATCGGCGTAACCTCCATTCCTCCCAGCCCGGCATTCTTATATTGCTCCATAGACCAGGTAAGGCCGGAACTATCGACAGCGCTACCCTGCCACCACCAACGTGTCCACGGTTTCATGATTTGGGTAACAGCGGGCCATGAAACCTGTGCCTGCATGGTGCTCTGCCAAAGAAATAAAGCTATAATTATCCCGTAATACTTTTTCATGGTGTCTTTTGAAACTGACCGTTTGTTTTGGTGACCATTATTTTTTGTTTCAATATTCAGCAGGCAATGGTATTGTTTCCGCGTTTCTAAAGTCTATATATTTATTCAGATCTCGCATAGCTATTACTTTATACCCTTTGGCCTTTAGTAACTGCAGGTAGCGTTCAAATCTTTTCGGTGAGGTTGTTACCCACGGGTGGGCCAGATCAGGAACTCCGTGTACTGTAAGCACTATTATCTTTTCCTTGTTGTCCTGTTTCAGTACTCTAAATATTTTGCCTTTATTAGCAGCGCTAAACGAGGGTATATAAAATGGATGGTCATGTATGGGGTCATACAGCTTGCTTCCACCAGTTCTGGCCATAACAATGCCATTCATTTGCAGTGTTTTTATAGCAGGTGCGTAAGTATCATAACCTGGATATGCAAAACTTACGGGTCTTGGTATGCCATATTTTTCACACTGATCGTTGATATAGGCAAGCTCCATGTTCAATGTATCAGCGTCCACTTTATCCACATGTTTATGGTGCCAGGTATGGTTGCCTATTTCAAATCCCATACTATTCAGCGCCTTTATTTGCTGCCAGGTCATATACTTATTTGTATCTGCATAATCCGGAGGAAACTCACAAACAAAGAATGTTGCGCCGAAGCCATATTTCTTTAACAGTGGTGCAACATAGCTATAATGGCTTTTAGCACCGTCGTCGAACGTGAGTACTACCAGTTTTTCAGGAATGGGTTCCCTGAGTATCTGCGCCTGCAAGGAAGATACATACAGTAAGAAAAACAAAACTATTGATCTGCGCATTGCCTGTTAAAGATTAATAAGAACAGTTAGAGTAAACCTGACACACTTAAGTTCTATAATGAACCTAATACCCTGGATTTTGTGTATAAAGCCCAGGCTTAACATCCATTTCTGATTGTGGAATGGGATAAATGATATAGTTAGTCTGGAATGGCTGTATCCTTTTCTGCACATCGTCTGCAGCTATCCAGGCTTGCATTATACTCACCACATTTCCGCTCCTTACCAGATCGTGCCAACGCAATCCTTCTGCCATAAATTCCCTTCTCCTCTCTTCTAATAATACCGGTAATGTTACACCACTTATATTAGGAAGGCCAGCCCGTGTACGTACTTGGTTAACGATACCGTCCACATCGCCTGCACCCGAACCATGCAATATACATTCTGCCTTCAGCATTAGTATATCGGTATAACGGGTCACAATAAAATTGATAGGCCAGTCAAAACGGTTAGTACCATACTTTGTTATATCGAGATACTTCTTAAAAAAACTCTGAGTTTCAGTTGTACCATTGTAAGTATAACCTCTTTGAACACTGAATTTGTAGCGAAGATCATTAGTGGTATCGAACGACTGGATCAGATTATTTGATAAAGGGCGAATTTCATACCCACCTTGCGACACAATACCTACAGAATTGAAATAAAAATCGGGTACCAATACCCATGGGAAGGAACCACCCAGATTATTATTGCCGCTTATATATTCAACATCAAAGATCACTTCTGCATTGTTCTCATTTGTATAAGAAAATATGCTGCTATAAGAGGGTAAAAGAGAATAGACATTGGCATTGATTATAGTATCTAACAATGCACTTGCTTTACTCCATTCATTTAAACCAAGCCCTGGCCCTTCAATACCATAAGTAGGCCCAGAGCGGGTCATATACACCAGTGCAAGTGTAGCAGTTGCAGCATAGCGGGTTGCACGGCCTTTGTCTGTAGCACTATAACTAGCGGGTAAATTAGCAGCCGCAAACTGCAGGTCTGAAATGATGAGATCATAGATAGTACTAACAGAGCTTCGCCCAATAGTATTTGCCTCTGCAACCGTAAGCGGATGATCAACAAGCGGTACTTTGCCAAACCATCTTACCAGATCAAAATACATGAAGGCACGCAGATATCTTGTTTCGGCTTCGAACCTGTTACGTAGCGTTGCATCTGATATTACAGTACCATTCTTTTTTAGCTGGTCTAAAACTGTGTTGGCCTTGTATATACCATTAAAATTGGTGAGGTAAGCCTCTGCTACATATGGGTTTGTAGCTATTGTACTGAAAAAGCTATTGATCCCTTCCCAATCGCGTACACCCCCCGGAGATAAAGCATATAAATTATCTGATCTTGTTTCAGATAAATTTAATTGCCTGTCTGGATAAGTGCGCAGGCTGGAATAAACCGCATTCACAGCCTGCAGAAAGTCATTTGAGCTTTTGTAAAAGGCATCGGTTGTCTCAACTGATATAGGTTGCTGATTCAATTGCTTTGTACATGAGCTGAACAGGATGAAAATTGATAAAGCACTGATTATTATATGTTTCATAACTTAATTTTTTATTGAGCTTAAAAAATGAAATTCACACCAAAAATGAGTTTTTTAGGTAATGGAAGACCTCCATAATCGCCAGCTTCAGGGAAGCTGCTATTTGAACCTAAATTGGTATTAGCTGCATCGGGGTTGTACCCGCCTTTGTATTTATCCCAGCTGAAAAAGTTTTCTGCACTAGCATAAACCCGTGCGCCATTTACATGATTTATTTTTATGATCCGCATCAGATCATAGCCCAAAGTGATACTGCGAATGCTGATGTAATCTGAAGAGTATAACCAATCTGTATTTACAATGCGGCCAAACGTTGAGTATGCTTTACTGTTTACACCATTTCCAGGGCTTGACGGGGACCGGTAACGGTCATCGTATTCGGCCAATGTAGGGTCGGTATAGGACTGCCCCGTACGATTAATAGCACGACCCAATAAAGAATAGATAGAACCACCCATCTGGCCTTGTACCAGGATACTGAGGTCGAAGCCTTTAAATTTCACTGTATTGGTAAAACCGAAGATAATGTCAGGAGTAGGATGCCCAACTATCACGCGATCATTAGCATCAATTTTTCCGTCGTGGTTGGCATCATAATACTTAGGGTCGCCTACGGTTTCATTGCCATAAAGCGCCACGTGATTATTGATGTCAGCTTGTGTGAGCACACCAATATTTCTTACCACATAAATACTGTACATAGGTTGGCCCACCTGCAAAATACTATGCGGCACATCAAATAAAGATGGTATCTGTAAGGAATTTTGTCCGGCGCCAAGGCTTACCACTTTGTTTGTATTGTGCGCTATATTGAAGGATGTGGTCCATTGGAAATTCTTTTGAACGATATTGCGGGTAGTAATTTCGCCCTCCCAGCCCTGATTGAGTACTTCGCCAACGTTTGTTAGTGCCGAAGCAAAACCTGTTACCTGTGGTATAGGTACGTTGAGTAACAGATCTGTATTTCGTTTTGAATAATAATCGAAAGCGATTATTATCCTGTTGTTTGCCAGTGTTATATCGGTACCATAGTTGAAAGTCTGTGATTTTTCCCAGCCTATATTAGGGTTTGCAACGTTTACCGGCCCCTGGCCTGTAGCTTGTGCACCACCAAAAGTATAATTGGCAAACCCTAAGCCTACGTAACTGCTATAATCACCAATATTATTGTTTCCTGACTTACCCCAGCTTCCTCTTAATTTCATGTCGTTTATAAACTTGAGCGGTTTCATGAATTTTTCATCCGATAGACGCCAACCAAGTGAAGTTGAAGGGAACCAACCAAATTTTGTATCAGCACCAAAGCGAGAAGACCCATCGCGACGAATGCTGGCGGAGATCAAGTATTTGCCCATGTAATCGTACTGTACGCGGCCCAGATAAGAAAGCAATACGCTCTGTGACTCGTAGGTATAGCTGTTTGTAGAACCATTTACTGACCCACCAGCATTTGCAGTTGTACCTCCCGTGCCAGCAATACCATTTGCACCGTTGAGCGTAGTAATATTAGCTCCATAGCCACCTGATGACGCCAGCGCCACATTGTCTATTTTGTAGAAGTTGTATGACTCACCCACAACAGCAGATATATTATGTACGTCTTTGAAACTTTTGGTATAGGTAAGTGTATTTTCATTTACGAAGGTTTGATTGGTGTAACCGGTATAGGAACCTATTGTATTTAAGCCCGGTTGTGTGGTCCTGCTAAGGAGTGTGCCATTAACGGTGTAGGGAGAATAAAATTTAGATTCGTTGCTTGCGTTGTCGAAATTGACAGTTGTACGGAAATGCAAATCGTTCAAAATTGCGTAATCTGCGTATCCTGAGGTCAGCGTACGGAATGTTTTACTTTCACCAACGTTGTTGAGTAGTTGCTGTATAGGGCTGTTCCAGCTATTACCCCAAGCATACTGGCCATAAGAGCCAGAATTGGCATTTGCACCAGCACTGGCTTCCTGTACAGGTGTCATGCTTATTAAATGGTGTAATATATTGTCTTTGCCTTCTACACCCGGATCTTCCTTTATGGAATAACTTGGTGCTATGTTTAAACCTACCTTTAATTTTTTGCTGGCATTAACATCAACATTGGCCCTGGCAGAGTAACTTTTATAGTCCATACCCAATACAAAACCTGGCTCATCCTGGTAATTGGCGGAAATGTAATATTTGGCAAGATCCGTACCCCCACTAGAAGTTACCTGATAATTTTGGAGCACTGCAGTACGGAAAGCCTGATCTTGCAAGTTTAAAAAAGCAAGACCCGGATGACCAGGCTGTGCCCAGCGATCATCTAGCATATATTGGGTATTTACCTGGCCTGGCTGCAACCCAAGAATTGATCTGCGCTGATCGGAAGTCTGAGATGCTGTTCTGCCAGTACCCGAAGCAACCCATTGCGCATTGATAATTTCAGTTGCACGATTTATCCATTGCTCCGGACTCATCATATCCAATTTTTTGCTGGCTTGAGTGGTGCCTGTATACATGTTAAGGGTGATCTGGTTTTTACCTACTTTCCCTTTTTTGGTGGTAATAAGCACAACACCATTGGAAGCACGCGAACCATAAATAGCTGCTGCCGCAGCATCTTTCAATACCTGGATCGATTCTATGTCATTCGGATTCATATTATCAAGCGGGTTGCCCGATGCAAAACTGCCAGACCCGTTTGGCTGGGCTGTATTCAACGGAAATCCATCGATAACATATAAAGGCTCACTGCCAGCGCTTATAGATCCTGTGCCACGCACCTGTATACTCATCGGTTTTCCCGGTGCTCCGCTGGTTTGCTTTACATCTACTCCTGCCAGTTCGCCCAGCAAGGCATCGTCAATACGACCTACCGGCCGTTCATCAAGGTTGGTAGCCTTGAAACTGGATACAGCCCCGGTAATATCCTTTCTTTTTTGCGAACCATACCCCACCACTACCACTTCATTTAATGATTTGCTGGATGAGGTCATCTGGATGATCACATTCTTCTGGGCACCTACAGCAAATTCATTTTGCTGGTAGCCAATGTAATTCAATACCAGAATGGTTTTGTCATCATCAGGAATATCTATAACAAACTTTCCATCGATATCGGTAACCGTACCTGCGGATGAACCTTTTACATGAATGACAACTCCTGTGAGCACTTCACTTTTTTCTGCAGTTTGTACTATGCCTGATAGTTGGCGTGTCTGTGCAAACGTTACCAATGTAACCAGCAACAGATAAATAGTAAGTAATATTTTTTTCATTAGATTACTTTTTGCATTTTGATTGTGAATAATAATTATGGTACTTATTGGGCACACTTTGTTCATCAGGAGCAATGCTCCCACATGCCGATCGTAAAACGTCTTTTACAATTGTTATGCGGCGTTCATTACTCGCCCTGCTGAACGGTCTCCTGTGCTACGGAATAATATTTTAATTCTATAATATCATTAGGAATGCGTTTCTTATTCCAACTATCATGAATGGCTAAGGCTGCGCCCAGAGCAGTTGCTTGTGCCATAGATGCTGCAAATACTTCCAGATGGGGAAATGCCATTGCCAACAAATTCATGTATATCACATTCTTACTAAAACCACCATCCACAAATATTCTTCTTGCGGGGGAACTCTTTAAAACCAGCTGCGTAGAACATTTTTGCAGTTCTACTATATCTATCATTAACTGGTGATACGCCTCTTCGCAGTTTTTATATTGAGACCAATCTCTGTTAGTAAAGGTGAACTTACCAGATACATCTCCCTGATCATCTCGTTTTAATGCATTCAACCTAGCTATTATGGCAGGATCAAAAGCCATGACACGATAACGCGCAACGTTGGTATGAAATACAGAAGCTATCTTTTTTACCTCTTCTTCAAGGATGTGCCCTGCAAATAGTCTTGATGCTTTCACCGCCTTGCCTTTATAATTCATGTAACAAAGACAATCTGCCAGTAATTCCTCTTTTGTAAGCCCCTGTTCATTAAAAGGATTCAGACTAATGCACCAGGTTCCTGTAGATATAAGTATAAAAGGTTCATGAAAATTTACCAGATACGGTATAAGAGCCGCTGAGCTATCGTGCAATCCTATACCTACCACATACTTACCTGTGGGAAATACCGGCCGTAGTACTTCTGTAGCAGACAAAATAGGCGCAAGTTTTGATTCGACATGTTCCTTCGTAACCCATCTGTGATACAGATGCTTTCTAAAATCCCATAATGCGGTGTGGCATCCTATACTTGTAATGTCACTAAATGCCTGGTTGGTAATAAGAAAGCTTAGATATTGCGGCAAGTGCAAAGCATATTTAATATTAGCAAACACTTCGGGTTGCTCATATTTTATACGATACAGCTGCAGGCCGGAATTGAGGCTACCTAATACCGGAGAAGCAGTTTTTGCTGCAAACACTGTTTTATTGCCGTAGGTTTTATAAAACCGATCTTCCAGTTCATGTGGATATGGTTTCAGATAGTTGTAAAGTGGTGTCAGGGGCTTTCCTTTGTCATCAATATAAACTATGCTGGCACCATAGGTTGAAAAGTTCAATGCTTTGACCTCAAATTCACCTTGATGTAATACATCGCGCAGAGAGTCAAACACCGATAAGCGCAGGCTTTCAAGATTTTCACAGGGGAAGCCATCTTCGTCGTGGGTCTCAATAAAACGCGCAGAACGCTCGTATACGATCCTATAATGCTGATCGAATAAGAACAGTTTTTTATTGGTTTTACCAACGTCAATAATGGCAATCACTTGCTGCTTCATAACTTATAAACCTGTTGCTGATGTTTTAGAACCTCTTTCCTTTACAAGTTGCTCGTGGAACTTCAGGCTGCGAAAAGCAGCCAGTGGATCTAATGCGCCACCTGACCTTAACCGGGCAGCGGCAACCAACGGGCGCACATCTGTACGGTATGCGTCCTGTAATATCTCTTGTGCTTTTACCACATCATTATTATTCCGGGCAGTATCTAAAGCTCCTTTATCTACGATCAATGACTGTGCGTACGCTATCATGATAGCCTCAACAGACTGTAAGAGATCTTCAAGCGGGTCTTTTACATTGTGCGAAGCATCTATCATCCAGGCAAGGTCTGTGGCATGTTTCATCCCTTTCGCATCCATACCATCTACCAGTTCCAGAAAAATAAGGAACAGTTGATATGGATTAATGCATCCTACAGTCAGGTCATCATCGCCATACTTAGAATCATTAAAATGAAATCCCCCCAACTTACCCTCCATCAACAGTAAAGAAACGATCTGTTCAATATTTGCATTGGGTAAATGGTGGCCCAAATCAACCAGTGTATAGGCCTTATTACCAAGCTTATTTGCATAAAGCAAAGACTGACCCCAGTCGCCTACAGACATGGAATAAAAATTAGGTTCGAAGGCTTTATACTCAACAAACAGCTTCCAGTTTTCGGGCAATGCGCTGTATATTTCCTGCAGGCTTTCTAATGTATTTTCAAATGCACGGCGAAAATTTAGCTGGCCAGGAAATGACGAGCCATCTGCAAGCCAGACAGTGAGCGACTCAGAACCTATGTCTATACCATGCTTTATTACTTCTATATTGTGCGCTATTGCCTGCTTACGTACAACCTTATCCACATGCTGTAAAGAACCAAATTTATAGCTATGTTGCTGGCCAGGTTGATCCTGGAATGTATTTGAATTCACTGCATCAAAACGCAAACCGTATTGCTCTGCCAATTGCTTTACAGCATTGGCATTACCAGGGATATCCCATGGAATATGCAGGGAAATGGCACCGCTAGACTGGTTAAGCGCATGTAACAACCCTACATCTTCTATCTTCTCTTCCAGATTGCGTGGCTCACCACTACCTGCAAAACGACCAAACCTTGTGCCTCCTGTACCCAACGCCCAACTTGGGATGGCGATCTGGAACTCCTGAAGTTTTTGTAAAATATCTTCTATGTTGTCAATACTATTTGACAGGAGACCAAACCGGCGCTGATGCGCCTGTATATTCGCCTGGTTGAGGTCTGCGATCTTGTTTTTATCTAAGGTCATTATCTGATTTTAATATCAGGGTAAGTAAAATATTTCTGTCAATGAAGTTTCTATAGGAGAATGATCCGGGTTTGTCTCCATAAGGGTATGCATATGGTCCCACCATTTTTTCATTATATTTTGTTGTGGCAACATGTCTAGTGCCTCGGCATTGTCATATTTTAATATGCCTAGTAGTGTATTCTCTTTTTCATCTAAGAAAATTGAATATTCGCTGACGCCTGAGCCTTTCAACAAGTCAACTAGTTCAGGCCAAATTTCATCATGTCTTTTACGATATTCATCAATTGCTCCGTCAAATAATTTCATCTTAAAACATTTTCGATAACCAGACATTGTTGATATTTTATCTTACAAAGGCAGCTGCAATACCGCCATCTACATTCAATAAATTTCCTGTGGATTTATTTAAAAGGCCACCAACAAAGGCAAAACAGCCATTCGCAATATCTTCCGGTAAAATTATTTCGTTTAACAGTGTGCGCTTAGCATAAAAATCGGGAAGTTCTGCCACGGTAATACCATAAGCCTTGGCACGACCTTCGGCCCAGGCTCCTGCCCATATTTTACTGTCTGATATCACAGCATCGGGGTTTACTGTATTTACACGAATGTGATCTTTACCCAGCTCAGCAGCATTCAATCTTGTGAGGTGTAATTGTGCCGCCTTTGCAGAGCCATAGGCAGCATTGTTAGGGCCGGAGACCAATGCATTCTTACTTACAATATTCAATACATCACCGCCTATATTCTGCTTGCGCATTACCTTCACACCGGCTTGAGTAACTAAAAATTGGCCTTTCACCAGTATATCATACAGCAGGTCCCAATCATTTTCTGTATGTTCTTCCAGCGGTTTTGAAATAGAAATACCTGCACAATTGACTACTATATCTATGCCTCCAAAGTTTAAAGACGCTGTATCAAATGCATTCAAGATATCGCGTTTGCTTGTTACATCCAGCACTACTGTGGTGTAAGTATCTTTACCATAAATTTTCTTCAATTCAGCATCTGCCTGCTTCAGTCGTTCCGCATCGTTATCATTTATCAGAACAACAGCCCCTTCATCCATAAACTTGCGGGCTATTGCTTTGCCAATTCCGCCAGCGCTACCCGTAACCAATGCTATTTTTCCAGATAAAGCTTTGGGTTTTGGCATACGTTGCAGCTTTGCTTCTTCGAGCAACCAGTATTCTATATTGAACGCTTCCTGGCGTGGGAGTGAGGTGTATTTAGATATAGCTTCCGCACCTTTCATTACATTAATGGCATTAGTATAGAATTCTGCTGCAACCCGTGCAGTCTGCTTATCTTTTGAAAAAGAGAACATGCCTACTCCGGGATACAAGATGATGACCGGGTTTGCATCACGCATAGCGGGACTGTCAGGATGCTTACAGGACTCATAATAATCCTTATACATCCTACGGTACGCTTCAAACGCAGGCGCCAGCTTTTCTTTTAAAGTCTTTATGTCGGTAATATCTTCATTAGGGGTAAGATCAAGAACTAACGGACTGATCTTGGTACGAAGAAAATGATCGGGACAACTTGTACCCATTGGCGCCAAGCGATCAAGGTCGTTTGAATTGATAAACTCCAGTACGCGAACATCGTCTGTAAAATGGCCTATCATGTGTTTTTCAGAAGAACAAAATCCGCGCAACAACGGTGAAATCTTTGCTGCCTGCAATTTGCGCAGTTCAGGTTTAAGACTATCTATTTTTTGTCCACCAAACACCGGACCTTTCTTTCCATAATTATCCTCCAGGTAAGCAGCACACTTTTCTATTACTTCCAGCGTATTGATGTAGCTTTCATAAGCAGTGTCTCCCCAGGTGAATAGACCGTGAGAGCCCAACATAATCCCCCTGATCCCGGGGCGTTCATCAAGGCATTGTTTTAGTTGCAGACCAAGATCAAAGCCTGGCTTTTGCCATTCTACCCAACCAATTTCGCCATTAAAGAGTTCTTGTGTGATCCGCTTGCCGTCTTTTGCAGCAGCAATTGCAATTGCTGCGTCTGGATGTAGATGATCTATATGTTTGAATGGAAGGAAGCCATGTAATGGTGTATCAATAGAAGGTGCTTTGGATGAAAGGTCATAAATACAGTGATTAAATAATTCAACCATTGCATCTTCCATCTCAATACCCTTGTAAATATTTTTCAGACTGCGAAGGCGGTCTACATAAAGTGCGGCAAGACCACTTCTTTTTAACGTACCCAGATCTCCGCCGGAGCCTTTTACCCACATTACTTCTACCTCTTTTCCGGTTAATGGATCTATAGCCATTGCTTTGCATGAGGTATTACCACCACCATAGTTGGTAAGACGAAGGTCTGTACCTAAAAGATTAGAACGGTAAATAAGTAATGCAACTTCATCGCCAGCCAGTTTATCAGCTTTTTCTTTATCCCAAAGATGGCTTACATGCTTAAATTGTTTTGCTATTGACATATAAAAATAATATTTGCGTTAGTTTTATGGTTTTAAAGAATTGCCGTAGCCCACTATAAGAATAGATAAAATAATAACTGCGATACCCGCCATTACGGTTCTAAATGTTTTCCGGCTTACACCTTTCCATTCTTTCAAAGCCAGCCCCCACATGTTTGCTACAAGTATGATAAAAGCCATATGCAGTATCCATGAGCTTGGGCCGTTGCCCAATTTGCTTTCGCCCATGCCGTAGAAAAAGAACTGGAGAAACCATATAGTGCCTGCAAGTGCAGAAAAAATATAATTCTTTAGTAATGGGGCATTCTTATCGGTGTAGTTTCCAAATGTTTTGTTGCGGGCGTTGAGCAGCATACACCAACACAAGTTGGTAGTGAGCCCGCCCCATAAAATAACCACGTAAGTAACATTATTCTGAAAGAGAAACTCCCCCGAGGCAGGATGCAATGTTTTCCATATCAGGTTTGCCTCAATAGCCATGTCTTTACCGGCATCTATACCGAAAGCAAAACATGCACTTAGAATACCTGAAATAATTGAAACTGTTAAACCTAACCCTATTTTAAATTCTGTTCTTGGAGTTCCGTCATTACGCTGAACGAATGACACATCTTTTTCCTTCATCATACCTGCCTTACCACAGATGATAATACCCAAGATGCAAACCACAATGCCAGTTAACACCACTTGCCCCCAAGGATTATTAAGGAGATCAGCAAATGAGTCTTTACCAACCACAGGATGAAAATCATAGTAGAAAGAAGGAATCAATGCACCAAATACAGAACAAAGCCCTAAAATGATGCTACTGCCTAATGATACACCCAGATAACGAACACCAAGACCATAAGTTAAACCACCAATACCCCAAAGCACGCCAAAAAAGTAAGTAAGCAATAGTATATGACCGTTTGTATGGCGGATGATCTCGCTGAAATTTGGAATGGTAAGATATGCAGCAAGAGGTGGTACGATAAGCCAGGAAAACAAGCCACCTATGATCCAATAACTTTCCCACGCCCAACCTTTTACTTTCTTGTAAGGAATGTAAAAGCTCCCGGAAGCAGATCCGCCTATAAAATGAAATATGATGCCGAATAGTGCCTGCATGTAAACCTTTGTAGTGAGTGAGCGATTACTCACAAATGTAAAAGGCTCATTTCAGAACACTGTCCTGCACCGTCCTGTTATCGTAAAAAAATATTTTACAGCGGTTAGAGAGAATTTCGAAGAGTGAGGTGAAACGGCACTTCGAGATGTTTTGTATCCTGCTGAAGTATAAGCCTGGCAGCCATTTCGCCCATTGCAAAAAAGTCGGTTGAAATGGTTGTGATACCATTCAAAATAATTTTTTTCATTGGCGTTTCGTTGTAGGAGATCACTCCTACATCCTTCCCAACCTTCAAACGTGAGGTAATAATCCGTTCTATTAGTATCACCAGGTCATCTTCCATCAAATTGATATATGCCTCGCCTTTATTTATTGGCTCTTGTGCAATATCATGGATCACTTTATACTCATAATTATGTTCGTTGCAAAATCGCTTAAACCCATGCACAATTTCAACCGGATAGTAGCTATTGTCGGGGAAAATAACTTTTAATGTATTGTATTTTCTTAGTGGTATCAGTGCGGTATTGAGCGCATTGTAGATATCATTTGAAAAATTCTCATAAACTGCCGAAAAAGCACCAGTGATACCTGGAACCAACTTATCGAGCAGGAGCAATTTGTGCTTGGGTATTGTATTTATCAATGCTGGTACAGACTCCACATTATCCATAAAATGCGGAATAATCACATAGTGTGTGTACTCACTCTCTTTTTTTTCGGTTAGCAATTTTTTAAATAGAGAGAAGTCATTGTTATAGATGTAAAAGTCGATAGCCGCATTATCACCAAGTGTTTTGGCAAAAGAATCGTAGATGATCTTTTTGTGTGCACTTAGCTTGTTGAACAGCAGGAATATCTTGAGTGTTTTTTTGAAGTTTACATTTTTGATATAGTATCCTTTTCCGGGCACAGACCCAATAACATCAAGTTTTTTAAGGTGAGCATATCCCTTTTCTGCAGTGTCTCTTGAAATATCAAAATGATAGCTTAGTTCATTAATAGATGGGAGTAAATCATCCTTAACTAAAGTAAGGAGGTTAATTCCATTCAAGATGGAATTAACTAACTGAAGATATTTAGGTGTTGCTGAGTAGTCATCGATCTTAATAATACCATAAACCTTTTTAAAATCCATGCATGCCGAATTATGAGATTTTTACAAGATACTATAAAATTCAAATTGCTTCTATTGAGTCTGTTTTAAGACTAAAACTTATCCTATAAGCTTGGATCTTGAATACTCCTAAAGGCGCAGGGAAATAAAAACTAACCGATGGTTTAGGCTATCCGTTATCCAAAGGTAAGACCCGCTATCAGAGCGGGTCTTACGTAACATGTCAATAACCTTATTTTTTCAAAAACAAACTTGTCGAATATTTAAAATCTCCATTTCAACATCGTGAGGTTGTATCGTTCTGTGGTTGATCAATTAGTGAAATTGCCTACGGCCTTGGCTTCAAATACCCACAGCATTTTACTCGTATGTTCAAGCAACGAGTAGGATTTGCGCCGAATGACTACCGGAATTCAAACTAAGAAAAAACAACTCTTAAATAGAAAGGAGGAAGCCGAACGGCTTCCTCCTTAAAAGAATAATAATATAGAATATCCCTTACCTAAGCCTCTTCATCAATAACAATATTGTTAATGACAACATGTTCCAATGGGCGATCGCCGGGACCTGTGGGCGTGCCTTCAATAAGTTTGGCAATATCCATACCCGCAGTAACATGGCCAAATGCAGTATGTTTTGCATTCAGGAAATCGTTATCGCGCAGGTTGATGAAGAACTGGCTTCCGTTGGTGTTCCTGCCAGCATTGGCCATAGAAATAGTTCCAGCACCATTATTATTTTCTGCAGTTATCTCATCATCAAATTTATAGCCGGGGCCACCTGTACCCCAATGAGACATTTTTGTATCGTCCTTGGTTAGCGGGTCTCCGCCCTGTATCATAAAGTCTTTTATAACACGGTGAAACTTTACACCATCATAAAAACCCTCTTTTGCCAGCTTTACAAAATTGGCAACGGTATTAGGTGTCTGCTTGTCCAATAGTTGAATAACAATATCACCTTTGTTTGTCTTTAATGTCGCTTTCATTTTTTTTATTTTTTGAAATTAGTTTTCTCCTGGCCGGGCAACTGTGACATCGGCTTGTGGTGGTAAAGGTAATTACTGTATGGTTAAGTTTATTGCAAGTACGTCCCAGTAGTCAAACATTCTCACATCGTCCTTAAAACCGAAGCAACCTCTGCTTGCCTACCATAAATAGTACGTTATAAATGGGGGTAAATATTGAAATGAGACTTTGAACATTAAATTTAACATCGGTAGTCTCTTATATTTACAGTGCCAATCCATTAAAAACAATGAACGAAGAAATAAAAAAGTTATCGCCAGTGGCCCTGTGGTCTCATTTTGCTGACCTGAATGCAGTACCGCGACCATCAAAAAAGGAAGAAAGAGTAATTGCGTTTATAAAATCATTTGGCGAAAGCCTGAAACTACCTGTCATTGTTGATGAAGCCGGCAACGTTATTATAAAAAAAGCTGCAACACTAGGCTTTGAGGGCCGCCCAACAGTTGTACTGCAAAGCCACCTGGACATGGTGCATCAAAAAAACGCCAACACTGTTTTTGATTTTGATAAGCAGGGCATTGAGATGTATGTGGATGGTGACTGGGTGAAAGCAAAAGGCACTACATTAGGTGCAGATAACGGCATTGGCGTAGCGACCATTATGACCCTGCTGTCATCTACAGATATACCCCACCCGCCCCTGGAGGCATTGTTCACCATAGATGAAGAAACCGGCCTTACCGGCGCACTGGCCCTAAAGGGTGATATACTGAGCGGCAGTATTTTGCTGAACCTGGATACAGAGGAGGACACAGAACTAACTATTGGCTGTGCGGGTGGTATAGATGTAACAGGCACTGGAAAGTATAACCAAGTAACACCAACCGGACACAAAGCTTTTAGCATAACAATAAATGGCCTTACAGGAGGACACTCGGGAGGAGACATACACCTGGGCCGGGGCAATGCCAATAAGCTGATGAACCGTGTACTAAAGGCGCTGACCAAGGACGCGGGAGCAGAAATAGCAAGTATAGATGGGGGCAGCCTGCGAAATGCCATCCCACGCGAATCTACGGCTGTTGTTGTAACCGATAATGTAGCAAAACTGCAGGAAATAGTAACACAGTTTGCTGGAATACTGAAAGCTGAATACAAGACAACGGACCCGCAACTGCAAGTGATAGCAGCTCCGGTACCCATGCCGCAGCAGGTAATGGATAGCCGCTTTCAGCTAAACTTATTGCGTGCAGTGTATGCCTGCCCATTTGGTATATACCGTATGAGCCCAGATATAAAAGGATTGGTACAAACATCCAATAACCTGTCGCGCATATTGGTGAAAGATGGCAGCTACAGCCTGCAATGCCTTACCCGCGGCTCGGTAGATACAGAAAAAGATGACCTGACCAATGCAATAACCGCTGCATTCCAACTGATGGGTGCAGAGGTAAATTATACTAACGACTACCCCGGCTGGGAACCAAAACCAGACGCGCCTATTGTGCAATTGATGAGTACCATATACCAACAACTTTTTGGCACGAAACCAAATGTAAACGCAGTGCATGCCGGCCTGGAGTGTGGTATACTTGGCAGGAACTACCCTACTATGCAAATGATATCATTTGGACCCAATATATTTGGTGCACACTCGCCTGATGAAAAAGTACAAATAAGCTCAGTGCAAAAATTCTGGAGGTTTTTGCTGGAGACGCTGAAGGAGATACAGTAGTGGAAATAAAATTAGTATAACCAACCCATCGAAGCTTTTGCTTCGTTTAAACAAAAAGCCCTCGCTAATGCGAGGGCTTTTAAAGTTATCCGACCAACATTTTATTCGAACCAGTTTGTGGAGGGTTTGAAGAAATTAACAGTTTAAGAAATTCCAATCGGTGAACCGCTCAGCTCAGACAATTGAGCTTTAGTTCCTTGAATGCCGTCGGAGATGGGGTTTTATTAGCGCTTCCGGATGCCCGGAACATCCGAAAGAACGGGCGGGGCTGGCTAACAAGCAATGGCATTCCATGCTATTTTATCAAAACGGCTGCTGAGGTCAATATTTTGTAAATTTAAAGTATCTGTCAGGGACGTTATCGTTGGAGACTCGAATAATGTAAATCCCACTCATCCATTTCGAGACATCGATGGAAAATCTCTGTGAATTCAATTTTATGTTATATTTCTGAAATTTTTGTCGGCCCATCACGTCAAAAATAGTAACAATAGATGGCGTTCCGTTACATCTAAACAGCTATTTTGCTCTTAGTTTACCTGCCCAAGTGCGTATAGGTTTTTATAGTCAAAACTATAAGCAACAACAGTTTGCTGTTGCTTATAGTGGCATTATATATGTTCAGAGGTACGTTGCTATATTAATTTACTACAAATTTCAATACATAGCTCTTGCCATCGCTGTCCTGTAGTTTCAGCAGGTACATACCCGGCACCACGCCCACATCCAGCCTTGCCTGTCGATCTGAAAACTGTAGCTGTGTGCTCAGTATCGTTTGCCCTATCGCATTGTATACTTCTGCATGCACGGGGTTCCCGTCCTTTACTGTTTGCAGCAGGCCCATATGTCCGTCGTTGGGGTTGGGCACCAGCTTGTATGCCTGCTGCGCTGCTGTTATTGGTATAGTGCCCGCACGTGCCATGCGTTGCTGCTGCTGGTCGCCGCCATCACTGACCATAGTGCACAGGCTGTCATCGTTCCACACAGCAGCGTCGTTGTATACTATATTATACAGCGCCCTGGCCTTGTACACTGCATCGCCGTTGGTCAAGGGGCACATATTGGCCAGTGCCATTAGATTGCTGCTGTCTGTGCCGCTCATAGTGCTGTCAGTAAAGTTGGCCGCTATGGTGTAGTAGCTCAGGTAGTTGCCCACCACATAGTCCGCATCGCTGTTGTCCTCCACCGTCACACCCCAGGCCGGGTCACCGTACACATTGCCTGCCGGTATGTTGGCTATCAGGTATCGGGCATAGTCCAGCGTGTCCAGTGCTATGGCCTGTTCTATATTGGTTAGGTAGCTATAGCGGCTGTTCTGCGCCAGGCTGTAGAAGCTATTCAGTATCATACTGCTGTCAGTCAGGCTTTCATAGCTGGTGGTCACCTGTGCAGTGTCATCACTATAGTCATCATACACCACACGTACCTGCAGGGCCCTATATAGTGCGTTCTGCGCCATCCAGGCGCTCACGGTCTGGTTGTTGCTATAGGTCACACCGTCTTGTGCTACCTGCTCCATATCGGCCACCTGGTAGCTCTGCGTGCTGGAATAAGAAACTCCTGTACCACCACCTATACCTATGCCCGAACCACCGCTCACTTTGGGGCAAGAGGGATTGGCACAATTGGTCTGGCAGGGTAGCAGGCCGTTATTGGCTGTATAAATAGCCCCTGCATTAGACGCATTGTATAGTGTAGGATAGTATATAGCTAATGAACTGTTGCACACTAACTTAGACGCTGCCGTAGTAGCATTCCCTATGGTGTATATAGGGTTGTGTGCGGGCAAAGTATTCGTCCAGTTACTGCCCAGCCACTGGTTGTCCATCACGGTGCTTATCCCCGGCTGTGCCACCAGTGTGCCCTGCTGCCCTATGCCATTGGTATTTATCACCAGTCCCTTGTAGTTGTCCTTCATGGAGTTCCCCGGGTACCACTTCAGCGTCAGCGGAGGTGGCGTGTTCGCAAATTCAATGCCACGACCTGTTTCATAGGTCTCGTTACACCCTATGTTAGTGCCGGTGCTGCTGGCACTGTATATCCCCCGCATACTGTCCTGCGAGTTGGCAAGCGAGCTACAGGTAACTATATTACCGCTTATGGTGCTGTAGTTGCACGCATACTGAGCTATGCCATACTGGCCTACCGGCGTACCAGGCTTCTTGTACAGGCGCAGATTAGCATTGTTGCTTACATATAGCGTCTGTGGGTTATACCCGTTGGCACTTATACCGTTATATACGTCCCACAGCGTGTTGTTGCTTACAGTCACAAGTCCGCTATAGCCTACCAAGTACAGTGGATTACCCGATGCGGTGCTTAGATATATTCCAGTCTGCACAAAACGATTGGTGCTTGGGTTGGTCTGATTCCCTACTGCAGGGTCGCTCTGTATGGTATTCCCGTTTATCGTTATGTTAGCTGTAGGACTGTAAGTGCTGTTCAGCTTAGGTATAAACCCTGCCAATCCTTTCTCCGCTATGCCAGTGCCTACGTTCAGGATTACATTGTTGCTGATGTTGATGCTATTATAGGTGCCGGTGGTTATGTTATAGCCATATAGATTGGAATTAGGAGTGGCGGTGGTGTGGGTGCCCGTCATGCGTGCTCCTTGGCCGCTTATATTGTTATACCCAATGGCTTCCACACAGCTCGATCCGCAGTTATAGAACTGGTTATTAGCTCCGGGCACTACTGTCAGCGACAGTGCAGATGGTACACCCATGTTCTTTGCAAACACGCCATCAACAGTCATGTTCGCAAATGTATTGTTGTTCAATGTCAGCGTATTACCGCTGCCAGCTGCCGTATAGCCGCTGACGATACCGTTCTGGTAATTCACAAACAGGTTCATATTGCCGGGAGTGTTATCACCTATGGTAATGTTATTTACATTGTTCAGCGCTATTGCTGTGGTTCCCGTCAGTGCGGCCATAGTGTTACTGCCTGTAGAGCCGTAGTAAGTGCTGTTCGCCGGGTTGGCAATATTATACGGTGCCGAAAAACTCACATCAGCAGGTGAATACATCGATCTTAGTGTTGCAATATTCCGCCACAAGCTAATGCTGCCACCAATGACCACAATGGAGTTGGTGAATACACTGTTTTTTATAACTAAATTATTGCCGTTCCCCGTATAGTTGTTGATAAAAATGGCGGTCTTGTCCTGGTTAAAGATAGCAGCGTTGCAGTTTATCGTATTTATACCGTTACTGCTTATAGCAGTTGTTGCGTTTTCTATCAGGCTGCCGAAGCCGACATTCAAGGTACTGTTGCCGTTCATTATAATTCCATTCCACGTTGCGCCGCATGCTTCCAGATGTGATGAATCTATATTCAACGTCGCTCCACTAGCGATCGTTATTTTTTTGCCCGGCTCTACCAGTACAAATGCCGGAGCATAACTCGATGTCGACGAAGAATATATTCCAAAATTCACAGTGCCATTTATCGTTATATCATCCGATATGTAGACATTGCCATTATAAGATTGGTTGGTAATAGCGCCTGATATTGTTGTTGTACTGCCGCCGCCAAATACCCAGCAGGGTGCACATGCACCATTGCTGCCGCTGGCGTGGCTTACGCTGGTAGGAGCAGAGGTGCTGCTGCAATACCCACTGCGGGTTATGGTCACGGTATAGTTGCCCGCTGTACTTGCATTATATGTAGAGGTAGTTCCGCCGCTAATGGCTATGCCATTATTATACCATTGATAGGTGTAGGTCGATGTGGGCGAAGGTACCGCCGTCAGCGTTACACCTGCATCGCAATAGAATGCAACGGGTGCGGGGTTAATGGCCACACTCGTCGTTACCGGCGTGGCCACGCCTATAGAGTTCGAGTAAATGGAGCATAATCCAGAGGTAAGCTGCACTCCGTAAGCCCCCGGTATAGCCGCTGTGCAGCTGGTTCCTGTGGCTCCTGTAATATTTGTCACAGACGGCGGCACGCCCCGGTACCACTGGTATGTATAGCCGGTGACGGGACTGATGCTCAAGGTTACGCCGCTATTGCACAAGCTCCCCGTCTGTGTGGGCGTTGGGGGGGGCGTTATTGTCATCGAGGCAGCGGTCGATTGGAAAGTACAGTTATTAGTCGCATCCGTTACCTGTATATAATATTGCCCCGTAGTGCTGGCTGTATAACTGCTGCTGTTGGTACCTACATTTGTAGTGGGCGTGCCGTTTTGCACCCATTGGTAGCTATATGTTCCGGGCGTATAGCCAGATGGCACAGCGATCGTTGATGTGAAATTCTGGGCGCAAAGACTTGTAGCACTTGCGGGGCTCACCGATACTGTGGGGGCAGCATTAATGGTCACTGCTACACTATTGGATGTACCGCCACAGCCATTATAGTCTAATATTTGCAAAGAATATGTACCGCTGGTATATGCCTGGTAGGTCGCTGATGTAGCCCCGGCGATGGCAACGTTATTATTGAACCACTGATACGTGATACCGGTACTTCTCGCGGGCAGCGAAGTAAGTGTCACGCCCGATGAAGCACAGCCGGTGGCTGAGCCGACAGCGATAATGCTCACCGGCAATTGGGTAATATTGGCAGTGAACGATATAGGCGTAGTGATACATGAGCTGGCTGGGTCTGCAACCAGTAGTGAGTAAGTGCCCGTGGTGCACGCCGAATAAGTTGGTGAAGTTGTTGTGATTAAAAAGTTGCCATTCTCATACCAATTATACGAATAACTGCCTGAAGGCGATACGGTGGCATTGAGTGTTGCACATGCAGGAAAGCATGTAGTTACACTAGGCGTTGTAGTGGTCACCGTAGCTGGTGCTGTCACCGTATATGTATGTATAGGGCTGGTAGCACTGCACGTGCCGTTATTTATTACTACATATAGCTGATAGGTGCCGGGTGTTGTTGAGGAAAATGTTAGAAAAGCGGAAGCATTACTGCCGTTAATATAGGTCCCTGTACCGTTGGCGTATGAATACCAGGCATAAGAGCCGCCGGGAATATTAGGGGTGGCATATAAATATTCAAAGCCTGTTGTACAGATATTATTGCTAAGCCCTAGTATATCTGCGGAGAACATATTTACCGTTGCTCTGGCTGTGCAGCTAGTATTAGCAGCATCATACACAGTATAGGTAGTATTAGCGGTTTGCGTGGTCGTCACCACACTGCACGCTGCGTTTTGGCAGGTCACCGTAGCTGGCGACCATACGCAGTTACTGCAGCCCGTTGCTGTCAGCGTATTGCTTTGTCCGGAACATACAGGATTCAGCGCGGCAGATATAGTAATGGGCCCTTGTACATTTATACTTCCAGTAGCAGTTTCTGTGCATCCAAGGCTATTTGTATATGTATAGGTCAGATATTTCGTACCGGGGCCGCCTGCATTGGCAGGGTCAAAAGTTTGAGTAGCATTGTTCACTCCTGGTCCACTAAAAGTGCCGCCGCTTACATACGGGGTCAGGTACTGGCTTAGGTTCGTTAACGGCGATGCGCAGGTCGAGGCTGTAGATGGCAGTGCAAAAGTGGGTATCAACGATGTTGCTTGTAGGGTTATGTCGTCAATGAAAACATAAGTGCCATAAAAACCTCCCGATGGGTAAGACACCCCGGGGATTACATTGTTGATATTGTTATAAACAATAAAATAGTCCGCATTCGCCGTGCCCGCATAGGTAAAGCTTTGCGTAAAATACGTCCAGTTCTGGTCTATCCCATTTATTGCCGGGGTAGGTGTACTTATTGTTGGTATCGTGAACGATATCTGGTCTGTAACATTTGATGGCAGTGCGCTCATGGAGTAGCTGTATGGCACGGTCTGCCCTGAGCTGGTCGAAAATGTAATGGTGCTTGGCAGGTATTGCAGTCCGCTGCCTAGGTTGTAAGTATTAGCCACTTTTGCCCAGAACGATACAGTATAACTATTGCCTGGTATAAGAGAAGTTCCCAATGGCACCTGCATACCTTCACCCATATAAGTACCGCCACCATATTCCGCACCCCATAGCCCCATAAAATGCTGGTTATTGGCAGTCGTAGTGCCGACATGTTGCGAGGTGGGATCAAAGTAATAAGGAATCCTGGTGATATTGGTAGGTATGTTGTAGCTCCATGTGGACAGGCTACCGGTAGCACATCCGGCAGAATACAGGTCGGGAGTACCAAATACCGGCAACCAGCAATTTATTACGGGCGGTGGATTATATATGTTCGCGTATAATGCACCGCAATTTTGCGCGCCCTCAAAATCTCCGTTGGGCAAAAGGTTGCAAGAAGTATAGGTGCAAGAAGCATTCGTATTTACGAAGACATATATGTACGTTATGTTTCCCAATGCTCCCGAAGAGCTGACCGGGATATATCTAAGCAGTTGTATTCCAGATGCTGTTGGTAAAGCAGTAAAAGTAAATGTGCTTGATGCAGTACCAGAGGTGCTGCCCGTTATTAGTCCTTGAGTCATCTGCGCTATCGCTTCCACACATTCGTAAGACCCACCAGTTACGCCATGGTCGTTACTTAGTATGTCGCTTCCATGTATGGTCACGCTGCCACCCGGGGTACAGTTGAAAATGAACTGGCCGTTTGATATCCCATCGTTTATTCCGGCTACCCCTATACCCGGGCAACTTCCTCCTGTATAGGTATAGTTAAAACTCGTGTTACTACTACTGCCAAATGTTGTATTGCAATTATAGCCTATATCACAAAGGACTTGCCTTTCCTCTGGCTTTGGATATCGTTTTGCACTTCCCGGATTTAATGCATTGCTCATCAGGAAATACAGATTATTAACACTGGAACTGCCGGCAGGAGGGCACATATCTTCCATATGACTTAGGCTGCTTCCCGCCGTCCATGCATTAGGAGTATACACAGGTTGTGGTGTGGCAAGCGATCCCCAGTATCTTATCGCGGCGGTACAATTGGTATAATCAGGAACGGGTGTCGACGGATTAGGTTGCAGGTCGCTTAAACTGGCCGAAAAGTTATAGCCGTATATCCCACATGAACCCGGTATCTGACTGATGAGAGGAACACCGGATGAGTTCTTCAAATTCATATCATAACGAGAATAGTACTTACGGTTTGTACCTATTAGCGACTGCCCGTTTCCATCTATAAGACTGTTGAAGCCAAGCGCGTGCATCATTTCATGTAACACGACGGAATAAAAATCATAGTCACCGCTAGATGGGCCACTTGTTAAAGATAAATTCCACGGTTGCGTAAAATTGAACGCCATGTAGCAATGGAAAAAATTCCCAGAACTTCCTGATCCAAGCGTAGTTATTGGCAGCGTTGTATTTGCATAGGCGTTTGTGCCCGAATGCAATGTTATCCAGGTTGTATTATCCACTATGCCTGATGCTGTTGATTGTGACGGCACATTATAGAAAGAAGAAGCCACGCCGAGAGCCCCTGTAGCTCCCCCAATAGTACTAATGTTTTTCACCCACACATTTACTTGTCCATTAGCACAAGGCGAGTTTATGAACGCTGATATATCGCTGAGCACTTGGCACACAACAGCTAAGCGTGCCACGTGCAGGGGATTAGTAGGGTCTTCCATGCCACATCCTTGATCAAGATACAACTTGAAATAACCTGAATTACAGGTTGAGGTCACAAACGATGAAGGCTGGGTATTATTCCAGTTGTGCAGTGCGGAATCTATCGCAATTTGGTTGAATGTATATACGTTTCCCAATCGGTCATATAATGAATCGAGTGTGCCTCCCGCGGTCATTTGCGATATTTTGTTACCGGGGGGTTGTCTCGTTTGTGCTATAGCTTGCAAAAACGGAAAAAGTAAAAAACAACATATAAATACATGAAACAAAGTTTTTTTCATAACTGCGTTTTTAAGTATTAAAAAAATATACAATAAAACATACAAACTCTGAGAATCAAAAAAGAGTATTTCCCTGTTTTTGCATAAGTTGTTTTTCATATCCTGTCAATTGTCTAAAATTGGGGTGTAAAAACTATATGCAGAAGTTGTAATTATCAACTGAGCGCTATACAGGGTTTAGTGAGTTATATGGTCAATAACTGAGCATTAACAAGTGTTTCAAAACAGCTATTTTGCTGCGGTTATTAATAATAAAATATATTCTTTCCTCCTGTTTGTTTATTTTAATGCTATGATGTCAGGAGGATTAAAGAGACTTCTTCGTAAAAGCTGGTGTTTAGGCATTCTATGCTTATGTTTCCCTTTTGGGGCAGTTTCACAAGAGTTATTACTACGTCATTTTACGGCCAGCGATGGGATGATAAGCAATGTTGTTTACCAGGTAATGCAAGACAGCCAGGGATTTTTATGGTTTAGTACAGACCAGGGAATATGCCAATTTGATGGTCATGAATTTAAAAAGTACACATCCAAGGATGGCCTTACCGACAATACTGTATTTAATATTAAAGAAGATGAACAAAAGCGTTTATGGCTATCTTGCTACAACGGTAAAATATGCTATATACTGAATGGCAAGGTGCACAATGCCCAGAATGATATGCTTTGCCGGTTGATAGAGCGCAAAAGCAGGAGTGAAGGCTATAGTGTTTTGGTATCTGCCAATAGCCTTTTTCTGGCTTACAATTTCGATCACAAAATAAGTAATGAGTTAGCTATTAAAGCTTCCTATTTTTTTGATGTAAATGAAGTACACAGTTTATTTAAACTTGGTAAGCAGACATTTTTTGTGAGCCATTATAAGCTGATGACCATAAATAATGATAAAATACACACCACCAGCTGCCATGAGAAAATAGGTGAAATACTTGTTTATAAGGATACGCTGTATTGTACTACGTATGGTAGTCATGATAATAATATAATATATAAATATTGTCATACAAATGATTGTGGCTATCTACGTCTTGTAAATGCCACATCTATTGATAGGCTGGTATATTCACTTGCTTCTTTCAACGATTCATTAATATTAATGGCAACTGATGACGGGGTGAAAGTATATCCGAGTGGGGCGCCCTTTATTTTAGACCACATGCAAGTCGGGTCTATCCAGAAAGATGTAGAGGGTAATTATTGGTTTAGTACTTTAACCAAAGGAGTTTATATGCTTCCTAGCTCATTTCCGAAAATATCAGGCACAGACCGGGATGAACTAAAAGGAGATGTACAATCTTTATTCCTTGCTCCCGACAACGTTTTATTTGCAGGTTATGATGGTGGTATATTTAAGGCTATCGACAAAAATCATGTCAGCACCTGGTCGTTGCCTATGAGCAACTCGTTCAACAGAATTAGGAAAATAACGCCTATTGATAAGCATAATTACGTAATAAGTAGTGAGAAGGGATTATACATCTTGGACAAAGATAACAATCGGATAAAAAAAGTGACATATATCCATGCTATAAAATCAGCTTGCATAAAACATGATACCTGTTATATGGCATCTGCTGCAGGAGCCTATATAATTGACCTGAAAAAAAATAGATCGTCAGAGATATGGAACATAAGAACTACGGCTATAAACGTTGATAATAACGCTGTATGGATGGGGACTTTAAATGGTGTGTATGTTTACAAAAATGGCATAGTAGAAAAATATAATCGAGATTCACTTTTATCGAAAAGCAGAATTATTGATATTGAAAAAATAGGAACCAATACGTTTGCTGTTACTACCCATCAACAGGGTATATTTATTATTAATAAAAACCGTATAGTTCATATAAATGACACTAATGGCCTATGCAGCAATATATGCAATAAAATATTTGTAGATAATTCTTGCAACATCTGGCTTTGTACTAATACGGGTCTTGATAAAATATTATTCGACACTGTAAAAAACACTTATATTGTCGTTCATCAGACTTGCACAAAAGACATATCGATCAATGACATTAATGATTTTGCAGTTAGAGACAATGATCTCTGCATCGCAACGTCGGATGGAATTGTTACAATTGATAAAAACAACAGTATCGATCCTTTTATTAGAACATATATCACGAGCTTAAAAGCAAAAGGGCATGTTCACGAACAAAAGGATTCATTACTGTTTAATTATAATGAAAATGATCTTCAGATCAGCTTTACCGGCCTTGCATTTACCAATGAAAAAAACGTACAGTATAAATATGTATTAGACCATCAAAAAGCCGATACAAATTATACAAGCAATAACTCTGTGGATCTTACAGAATTAAAGCCTGGCAACTACACTTTTACTGTCTGGGCAAAAAAAGGTACCAGTGAAAACTGGTTATCTAAACCTGCAGTTATTCATTTCACGATAAGGCATCCATACTGGGAACAGCCTTGGTTTTTGGTAGGGGCTTTCTGCATTACCGTAGTGTCTATTATATACATATTCAGAGCAAGGCTGAGGAAAATAAAGATAGCGGAGACTGAAAAAACAATAATATCCCAGAAAATTGCCGCATTGGAAATGCAGGCGCTTAGGGCCCAGATAAATCCACATTTTATATTTAATGTACTCAATTCAATACACAATTATTACAGTAATAATGACGAAAGAACTGCCAACAAATATTTAACCACTTTCGCAACCCTGATAAGGAAGATATTAAATAATTCGAGGGAGCACTGGATATCACTAACAGAAGAAATAGAAACGATAAGGCTATATGTGGAATTGGAAAAAATGAGAGCCAACAAGCTATTTAATTATACGATAATATTTGATGAAAGTTATAATTCCATAGTGATTCCTGCTATGGTTATTCAGCCTTATGTAGAAAATGCTATCAATCATGGATTAACAAACACAGGAAAAATCGGCAACTTACTAATTGCATTTAAACTGGATAAAGAAACGCTTGTGTGTGAAGTTAATGATGATGGTATAGGTATTAACGCCTCTAAAAATACTAACTTAGGTAGTGAATATAAAAAATCGCTTGGAATGGCTATAACACAGGAGCGGATAGATGTTATAAATAAAATATACAATATACATATAAAAGTGACTGTGACAGATAAAAGTGAAATTGACAGAAGTCAATCAGGCACGATAGTTAAAATATTTATCCCTTTAAAAACTAATTAAAATGGAGAAGGATAAGATAACTACCATTGTAATTGATGATGAACAAGATTGCAGAAATTCTCTAAAAAAAATAATAGCTAAATATTGCCCGTTGATAAGTGTAGTAGGTGAGGGTAATTCTGTTGAGGATGCAATAATTCTTATTCATGAGCATGAGCCCAGGCTGGTTTTCCTGGATATAAATATGCCAAATGAAGACGGGTTTAAGATATTTTCACGCATTCCAAACCCTTCATTTCAGGTGGTATTTGTTACAGCTTATGACCAATTTGCTTTAAAGGCGTTAAGGCATGGAGCTTTAGATTATATTTTGAAGCCAATAAGTATTGATGATCTGATTTTGACAGTGGAGAAGGTTAAAAAGCGCATTGACCAGCAAACAGTAGTAGATAATTTTGATACATTAATCCGGAACATTAGTTATCCCAATACAATACCCAAAATAGCTTTGCCGGTAAGCGATGGTCTGGTATATGTTAATATACAAGATGTTGTTCGTTGCGAAGCCGAAGCTAATTATACGTTTTTTTATTTTACTGATAATTCTAAGATTTTGGTATGTCATACATTAGGAAGCTTTGAGGAAAAATTAAAACCAATGGGTTTTGTACGAGTCCATCATCATCATTTAATCAATAAGGCTTTTGTAAGAAGGTATCAGAAAGGACGCGGTGGAATTATAACTATGAGTGATAAAAAAGAAATAGTGGTATCACAAAGAAAAAAGAATGAATTTTTAAATGCGATACTGGATATCAATAAATAACAGGAAATTTATTTGATCACCGAATGCCTAACGTCAGCAGCCATATCTAGCGAAGACAGGGATTGAATTTATTCATAATAAAAAGCCTTCACAATTGCGAAGGCTTTCAAAAGTTAACCCATCTGGATTTTTTCGAACGAGTTTTTGGAGGATTTGAAGAAATCATAAATGTTTATCATCTCATCATCTACGGTGCCGGGTTCATGAGTTGTATAGCGTGTTTGCTCACTGCAAATGAGGGTGTATGGTTGTAGTCGCGGCTCATTCGATATGCGCCTACGCCTGCTGCATTATTTTGCTTTACCCATGCGGCATAGCTATACAGGTTGGCTGTAGCTATAGAATCGCCATGGGGCTGGTCTTGTGTACCGTTGGGATATATAAAGCTGTCACCATTTACCAGGAATACCAGCTTATCTGCGCCATAGGTGTTCACCAGAGGGCCGAAACTTGCAGTACCGGCACCGCTCCAGTAATGGGCACCAGTAGTATACGACTGAAAGAGTACGTAACTATAATTGTCTTTATTGGGTGTATATATAGTGCTTTCAAGCCCGCTTGATCCATCTGTATCGTAAAAGAATACTGGTTTTTGCCCAGCAGAATTCATGACACTGCATTGTGTGCACTTAGGACCATAATAATGGGCAATAGCCACTACCAGGCTATCTCCATTGGCAGCAGTGCGCTGCACGTCGCCGCCAAATGTACCCGATTCAATGTCCAGGTCTAAACCATCCAGCTTCTGTGATACGATCTCATTGTTATACGTGTCTCTGGCCCAGTGATAATATGTGCTGGTTGCAGTGGAATGAGACTGATCGAAGCCTGATGGATTAACATAGCCTGGCGCCTGGGTTGCGGGATCTTTTGCAGAACCATCGAAATAAGCATCTGATATAAAATGACAGGGAACTATTTTAGTTCCTTTGGCCTGTGCTGCACGCCAGTCTGCAACATTAGCATCCCTGCCCGCAAAAAACTCCAGATAGTCCACACTATCAGGCGCAGTTGCCGGGTTGTAACTGGCTACGGGGTCGTTTCCATCGCCCACCAAGTAGCCAACAAAAATTGGGTGCACGCTATTCTTGTATGCAACAAGGTGCGCCAGGCTGTCGTAAGTAACAGGTGGGGTGACTTTAGGGGTGGTGCTGCTTTTTTTGCAGGAGCTAACTGTAAGCATAGTACCGAAAAATAATAACCCGGCTCCTGTAGCCAATACCAGTTGTTTGGTTAACCTCATATGTATAGTATTTTTTGCACGAAATATACTGCAGGTTAAATATACATTTTCTTTGAAAATAATACGTTTGAAATCATACCGGCAGATGATCTTCAGATACAGTGTAGGAATATTGCAAAGACAAGGCAGTGGAAACCTAAGCATAAAAAAAGCCCGCAATGCATGGCTAAAAGTTAACCCATCTGGATTTTTCCCGAACCGGTTTGTTGAGGATTTGAAGAAAATAGCATCATAAAATAGCTCAGAGTATTTAACTCTGATCGTATAGAACATTACCGGGAATAAGGCTATCTATACTTTCAGATTGTCTAATCAACACTAAAAAATAAATATTGGTAGATTTGCTTGTCTACTATGTCAGCAAAAATCTTAATAATTGAAGATGACCAACGTCTTTCTGAGCTCATTAAAAGGGGGTTGGAAGAACAAGGATATGCGACTGAAGTGGCTTTTGATGGTGAAACAGGCAATAAGTTAGTACAGTCTAACCGTTACGACCTCATAATCACAGACATTATCTTGCCTAAAATATCCGGGCTGGATGTTTGTAAAAATATCCGAGCTACAAATTCCTTTATCCCAATCATTATGCTGACAGCATTGGGCACAACAGATGATAAGGTTGAAGGTTTTGATGCTGGTGCGAACGATTATTTAGTAAAACCCTTTGACTTTCGGGAATTGCATGTACGGATTCGGGCGCTGCTTAAGCGAACTAATAGTGAAGCGCAAACAAAACATATTTTTAAATATGCAGACCTTGAGATAAATGACAAAACCAAAGTTGTCACCCGATCAGGCAAGGAAATCAGCCTTACACCAAAAGAACTGAAATTGCTGGAATATATGATACAAAACAGCGAACGGGTGTTATCCAGAACGGAAATTGCTGAGAAAGTTTGGGACACGCATTTTGATACCGGAACTAATTTTATTGATGTTTATATCAACTATCTGCGGAAAAAGATAGACAAGGATTTCCCGACAAAACTCATCCATACCAGATCAGGCATGGGATTTATTTTTAAAGCGGAACCCCAGTGAAGATACGCAACAAACTTACCTGGCTGTTCACGGCGATCATTGCAGCTTTGTTGCTGGTATTTGCATTAGTAATATACTTTTCATTTTCAGAAAATCGTGAAGAGGAATATTATAGTCTGTTGCGACACACGGCCATCACAAAGGCAAACCTGTTGTTAGATGCCAAGTTGCCCCCTTCTGCATTACAACTTATCTATCACAATTCAGATAACACCTTATTCCAGGAAGAAGTAGCAATCTATGATACGGCTTTTCATTTGTTGTATCATGATGCGGTTGAAATTGACAAAGTGAAAGAAACGCGGTCAATGATCGATGCGATCGTAAATAAAAAGGAGATCAAGTTCTATCAGGGAGCCGTTCAGGTAGTAGGCTTTTTGTATCATCACAACAATAGCAACTATGTGATCACTGCAGCAGCCAACGACCAATACGGGTACGCTAAACTCCGAAATCTCAAATACACACTTGCCCTCTCCTTCTTTGTATCGATAATCATCATTTTTCTTGCGGGACGATTTATTGCCAATAAGGCTTTACAGCCCGTCACCAGCATGGTCGATAACGTAAAAGAAATCACAGCTACCAATCTGGATTTAAGGCTCAATGAAGGGAATGGGAAAGATGAGATGGCGGAACTTGCCGTAACTTTTAATGAGATGCTTAACCGCCTCGAACGGTCATTTGATGCACAAAAGGAATTCGTATCTAATATTTCTCATGAATTAAGAACACCTCTTACTGCGATGATGGCAGAGCTGCAGCTCACAGTCAGCAACGAACGGACCAATGATGAATATAAAAACTCTATTCATCATGCGATCAGCGATGCCCAAAAACTGGTCAAGCTATCCAATGGATTGCTTGATCTGGCAAAGGCAAGCTACGACCAGACCGAGATCAATTTTAAAGAACTTCGCCTTGATGAGGTTCTATTAGATGCTCGTAATGATGTGATACATGATCAGAATTCATACAAGGTGAATATTGTCTTTGAGAAAGAGATTGAAAATGACGATTTCATCTCGGTAATGGGAAATGAATATCTGTTGAAAGTAGCCTTTATGAATCTAATAGAAAATGGATGCAAATTTTCCGAAGAGCATGAATCGACGGTTGCAATAACCTACCTTAATAACACGACCATTCTCCGCTTTCATGATAATGGTATTGGCATTGATGAAAAGGAGTTACCCAATATTTTTACTTCATTTTATAGGGGTGAGAACAAACAATATGTTAGCGGCAATGGTATCGGGCTTTCCCTTACGCAAAAGATAATCAAACTGCATAACGCAGAGATATCTGTCGTTTCAACCGTAAATGAGGGAACGACCTTTACGGTTATCTTGCCTCACGTGTAGTATTGTTCGCTCTAATGAAATTCTAATATTTTTCTAAGCATCTTCTAATGGCCTATCCCATAGGCCAGCTTTACTTTTGTGCCACAATAATAAAAACAAACGCTATGGACGCTGGTCCGAGTATCAACCAATTAATCACCTCTCCATTCATATAGGATGTCCTAGCTATCCCATATGAAAGGGATAAACATGCACAGCCTATGTACAAATTCTTAAAGCACACAGTCCTTTTTTCCTTTGCAGCGATCAATGGTGTCGCATATGCACAGGATAGTCCGTCATTAGCAGCAAATAGCAGTGAAGGAAAAGCGAAGCTGGATACTCTTAATAAAAACGAGCGGTATAGCTATCATTTTCAAACCACAATGATAGGCCAACATCAAGAAAATTTCAGTGCTCCCTATTCAGGCAAGAACAGTCTGCTCACAGATGAAAAGCTTCGGCTTTCAGCAACGTCAACGCTTTTTTTAGGCGCACGATTGTGGAAAGGTGCGGAAGTATTTTTCAATCCTGAACTAAGTGGCGGCAGAGGAATAAGCTCTACTACGGGCATGGCTGGATTTCCCAATGGCGAAACTTATCGCATTGGCGATCCTGAACCTGTAATTAGTATATCCAGGATATTTTTGAGACAGACCTTTGACCTCAACAGTGAATTTAGCAATATAGATGGCGGGCAAAATATTCATAAAGGCTATGTATCAACGAACAGGCTGGTGCTCACATTTGGTAAATTCTCCGTGGCAGACATTTTTGATGCCAACACGTATAGCCATGATCCGCGCAACCAATTCATGAACTGGGCGACCATGAGCGCTGGTGCCTGGGATTACCCCGCCAATACCAGAGGATATACTTACGGTTTTGTTGCTGAACTGATAAAGCCCACCTGGAGTTTAAAAGGCGCAGTTACGATGGTGCCAGAAGTCGCGAATGGCCCTTATATGGATATGAATATTGGGAATGCCCATTCTGAAACGGTAGAATTTGATAAGAAGATCACAATCAATAAGCGAAATGGGATAATCCGGCTTATCGGCTATTATACCCAGGCAGATATGGGTAATTATAAAGAAGCAACGACAGATACCCAATATCATTTAGATGTTACGCAGACACGGTCATATGCACATGCCAAAGGCGGGTTTGTGATCAATGCAGAGCAGGAACTGAGTAATTCCATAGGCGTCTTCTGTAGATATAGCTGGAATGATGGTAAAAACGAAACATGGGCATTTACCGAAATAGACCGCTCATTCAATATCGGAGTTCAGGTAAAAGGCACAGGATGGAAACGGCCTGCGGATCAATTTGGCGCGGCATTATTACTAGACGGCTTGTCAAAAGACCATAGAGCGTATCTCACTGCTGGAGGCTATGGCTTCATAATAGGCGATGGGCAACTGAATTATGGTCTTGAACACGTGATCGAGCTTTATTATAGCGCGAAACTGTTTGATAACTTCTGGCTTTCTCCCGATTATCAATTTGTCCTTAACCCCGCATATAACAAGGATCGTGGCCCGGTGGTAAATATCGTTGGCATACGCGGACACATAGAGTTCTAACCTAAAAACATGATCCTACCATTTTTAAAACTATTCAGAAATGCGTTCTACAAATAAAATACAGCAGCTAAAAAGCAACCTATCCCCAAATGGAGTAAGCGGCTTTGACGAAAGCGCTATTACCAAACTTCGCGGTGCAGCCCGCACAGACAGCGCATATTTTTTGCCAGCACTTGATAGCAATATCAATGGTCTTACACCTGAACAAGTATCAGAAAAAATAAAATTATTCGGCTTGAACGAAATTGAGCATGAAAAAGCGCCTGCCTGGTACAAGCAGTTATTTCAGGCTTTCGTCAATCCGTTCATCGCTGTTCTTATTATCCTTGCCATCATTTCTTTTATCATGGATGTGCTGCTGGCGGCACCCGGGGATGCTGACTATAAAACAGTGATCGTGGTAGGAACAATGGTGATGCTTAGCTCACTATTGCGGTTTTGGCAGGAATATACCAGTAACCGTGCAGCGGAGGAATTAAAAGGGATGGTTAAAACTACCGCTACCGTATTAAGGCAGGTAGGATTGCGTATCAGTACCAAAAAAGAGATCGAGATAAAAGATATCGTACCGGGCGACATTATATCACTCAGTGCAGGAGATATGATACCTGCGGACTGTAGAGTTATTCAATCCAAAGACCTGTTTGTGAGCCAGGCCATGCTCACCGGGGAATCGCTGCCATTAGAAAAGCGAGAGGTAAAAATTGCAGGTGCTGAAAACAAATCACCATTAGAGCTGGATAACATCTGCTTTATGGGTACTAATGTTGTCAGCGGGATGGCAACCGTAGTTGCCGTCACCACAGGGAACCTCACCTATTTCGGCTCGATTGGCAAAGCTATTTCAGGGAAAAGAGCTGAAACAAGTTTTGACAAAGGTGTTAACAAAGTAAGCTGGCTGCTTATTCGTTTTATGCTGGTCATGGTGCCACTGGTTTTTTTGATCAATGGCTTTACCAAGCACAACTGGCTGGAAGCGCTATTATTTGGAATATCCGTAGCTGTTGGCTTAACCCCAGAAATGCTGCCGATGATCGTTACCGCCAACCTGGCAAAAGGGGCGTTGAACATGAGCAAAAGGAAAGTGATCGTAAAACGCTTGAATGCTATCCAGAATATTGGTGCTATGGATATCCTGTGTACGGACAAAACGGGTACCCTTACAATGGATAAGATAGTGCTTGAGCGGCATTTAAATGTGTTTGGTGATGAAGATGACGAGGTGATGAAATGGGCGTATCTCAACAGTTTTCACCAAACAGGACTAAAGAATTTGCTGGACGTAGCGGTATTGGAACATGCAGAGATACATAATTGTTTGAAGGCTGACGAATTTTTTAAAAAGATCGATGAAATACCATTTGATTTCCAGCGCAGGCGAATGAGTGTGATCCTCGAAGAAAAGAATGGTAAACACTTATTGATATGCAAGGGGGCTGTGGAAGAGATGCTGGATATTTGTTCCCATGCTTTTGATCCTGGCGAAGATAAACAACTACATATTGAGAATGACAAGATCGTTCCGATGGATGATGCCATGCGAAAGATCATTCTCAATACCTCTAAGAAATTAAACGAGGAAGGTCTGAGGGTCTTATTGGTTGCTATCAAAGAATATGATGAACGTCCACTTACCTATTCTATCGCTGATGAACATGGCTTGGTACTGACAGGTTTTGTTGGCTTCTTGGACCCGGCCAAACCTTCTGCTAAGCCAGCTATTGAGGGTTTGCATAAATTGGGCGTGAGTATAAAGGTGCTAACGGGCGATAATGAAATTGTCACTAAAAAGATATGCAGGGATGTAGGTATTCCTATTACCAATGTGTTATTGGGTAGTGATATGGAGAAAATGAGCGATGAGGATATTATCTCCAAGATCGATGATATTTCTATCATAGCTAAACTAAGCCCAATACAAAAATCACGGGTCATAAAGTTACTACAAATCAAAGGTCATACTGTCGGCTTTATGGGCGATGGTATTAATGATGCCGCTGCCTTACGTGATGCAGATGTTGGCATTTCCGTTGATACTGCCGTTGATATAGCCAAGGAAAGTGCCGATATTATTTTGTTGGAGAAAGACCTGATGGTGATCCGCAAAGGTGTAGTATATGGCCGTAGAACTTTCGGCAATATCATCAAGTATATTAAAATGACTGCAAGCAGCAATTTCGGTAACATGTTCAGTGTACTAGGCGCAAGTGCTTTATTGCCGTTCTTACCGATGCTGCCTATTCAATTATTGGTGCAGAACCTGTTGTATGATATCTCCCAGATATCTATCCCCTGGGATAGCATGGATAAGGAGTTTATCGAAAAACCACAAAAATGGGATGCAGGCAGTATCAGCCGCTTTATGGTTTTCATTGGACCTATTAGCTCTATATTCGATTATACGACGTTTGCCGTGATGTTCTTTTTCTTTAAAGCCAATTCCCCTGAACATCAAAGCTTGTTTCAAAGTGGGTGGTTTATAGAAGGCTTATTGTCTCAGACACTGATCGTCCATATGATCCGCACCAGGAAAATTCCATTCATCCAAAGCTGGGCTACTGCACCTGTCCTTGCGCTTACGTCTCTGATCATGGCACTCGGCATTTTTATTCCGTTCTCGCCATTAGCTTCAGCGTTGAAAATGCAAGCTTTACCCCTTAGTTATTTCCCTTGGCTTATAGGGATATTGTTGAGTTACTGCTTCCTGACACAATTTGTAAAGACATGGTTCATTAAAAAATTCAACGAGTGGTTATGAGAAAGAAAAGTATCCGGTTAGCTATCGCCATCATTTTATTGATGGCGATAGTTGCCATTATTGATTTTAAATGCAGGTAGAAAACTCCTATTCGTTTAAAAGAGCGTTCATTTTTAAGGCTCTTTTAAAAATGCTCATGTCGTGATAGGTTCGATAGTCAAAAAGGATGACCCATTTTGACTCGAACCAACCAGCACTGAAAATCAATGCATTGCAACTTCAAACAACGAGGCTAAAATAGTAAAACCCGCTCTGAGAGCGGGTTTTACCTTACATGTTAACCCATCTGTATTTTTTTCGAACCAATTTGTAGGAGATTTGAAGAAAATCGGCCTTTCGATTATCTAACATTCGTATATTTATTTATTCGTATGACATACAAATAAAATACCGTGCAAAGTAATATGGGCTTTTCGCTTGAAAATATAGAGGAATTTAAAATTCCATTAGACGACTACATATCGAAATGGATATTCACGGATGAAAACGAGCAATTGGCGAGTAAAGAACATCAAGACCAAATCTTTCCATTAACAAAAGAAGCTGCAAATTTTCTTTGGGATCATGAAGTAAAAATCGGCATCATATGTTCAGAGAAGTTTTTTAAAAATATTTCGGCGTTTGATGGTGGATCATCTGGTCAACAGACAATTAAGAAATACTTGTACAATTTAGGTATTCCGTTTAGCCAAAAGGTTTTTATAGCGCAGCAGCCCGATACCGCTTTTGTGCTTACCTGGAAAATGGTGATCAAATACTCACACAATCTTTTTTTCGCTCATGACCAAATAGTTTGGGACAGAACATTGAATTGGCAACTAGAATTTCACCACGACGGGCTTTTTACCTTTGGACGAGACTTTATTTACGACGGACAATCTGAGATGCAAAAAAATAAAGAAAAAACACAAATAGCATTGAAAGAAATGGCTGAACGAAAAAACCGACACGGTTTCGACTAAATAAAAAAAGCCCCGCAATGCGGGGCTGAAAGTTAACCCATCTGGATTTTTTTCGAACCGGTTTGTGGAGGATTTGAAAAAATTGTCAGCATGATATGATGACCCGGATTGCATTTTTTTTCGAACCGGTTTGTAGAAGATTTGAAGAAAATCGTCGTCTATTATATGTAAAGATATAGTCTCATTTGGTCGGGAGAACGTGTCAAATTTCGAACTTATTTATGAACCTCATGCAATTCAACATATCATTACATCAGTAGGCCTAACCATGCATAACTTGACATCACTCGATACAACCGAGCACAATACCAAATGAGGTTGACAGGACAACTTTCAAACTCATAATTTGCTTTTGATACTTTGCATATCATTCTTAAATTGCATAAGTTTATTATCATCTATTGCAATATCAGGGTAATAGGTTTTAATAAATTCCAGTGCAGAAACTCTACCTGATAATATCAGAAATTTCTTTTTGTCAGAGGTTAATTTGAAATCTGTTGTCTTTATTGGAGTGGTATCGATTTTTACAATCTTATCGAGATTTCTATCTACAAAGTCCATTTCTTCCCCGTCAACAGACAAATTAAATAGCTCATTGAGGACAGACCAGCTTCTCTTGGTCGTCGATTTTAGATAGAGGCCAATGAACGGTTTCTCTGGATTGTCTTCAATAAAGCGTTTTAATGGGAAATTATTTCGTAATCCACCATCGTAAACTTTTATCCCGTCTTCTTTTTTGCAAGTGAAGTAAATTGGAATTGACATGGAGCACCTCGCAGCATATGCAGCATGTGCTGTTTTCCGATCTCCATGAGACTCAAATTTTATTGTCCCGTCCTTTACTCTGCTTGCATATAAAGTTATCTCAACCGGAATATCTGCTAAAACGACTTCATTTTCTTTTTTTATTTTCTTTTTGATTAACTGGCTAATCCAACTTTCTATTTCGTTCCCTGGATATAAGCCACCTTTTGAAAAAAGGTTAGCAAGCATCTGTAAAACACCTGCGTCTTTAAAATCATTGAAGTTTTTGCTACTCAATTCAATAAGTAACTCAGCAGGTGTATATCCAGCTCCTAATAGAACAGCAGCAATTGCACCAGCATATGCGGTAAAAGAAAAATGCTGCTCTAATTCAAGTAGTGCCCCAGCAAAAGCCAAGCCTTTCACCCCACCTCCTTTCAAAATAATTGCGTACGAATGTTGGTTACTAACAACCAAAAGTAATTTGTTAATAGCTTCATTTATACCAATAGTCAGCCTGGGTTGCAGTTTGGCACGACAACTATCACAAATGTGGCCCGAAGCCAACGATAAAAGTAATTCATATTTTTTCTCTTTGAAATGGAAAATGCAATCTTTATTTTCCTTTTCATTGTGTGATTTTAATTCGGGCTGTAGAAAACTCAGCGCATATCTTACCAAATAGTAACGGCAGTATCTAACTCTATCGTTTACAAATTGATTGAAGTTGTACGTCGTAAATACAGCAAATTCACCATTTTCGGACCTTGTTCCAAATATATCCTCCCATCTGTTCGATGATAAATAACCATTAACAATTAGTATTATGAATGGTCGATGGCCCTTTGCCTCCGCTTTATACTCTATAAGCCATTTAAAAACATCGTTTGAAACGTATTTCTCTCTCTTATAAGGGTACAGTTTTTCCCTGAGGTCATGTTCAGCTAGGCTAAAATGGAATTCGGTTTGCACTTTATTGAGCGATTCGCAAGCTGCGCTCACACTTTTAATCAAATCAAGGCTGATTGTTAATATTTCTATTGGATAAGGCATCGTGTCTTTAAGTAACAATTAATGTTGGATCTTCGTCGTAAAGCATTTCACCGGTCTGACCGCTTTCTACCTTCACTCCATATTTAAAATGACCTTTTTTTTCTGCCTCGTCTTCTGCAATTCGAACAATTGTCTTCTCATTTTCCTGAAGGATAAAAGGAATATCTAACACTTGCACAAACTTCCGTTTCCAACTAAAAGGTGAACTCCTATCAAAATATACTGTAAAAATCAAGCCTATCGGCGAATAGTGCGGGCGGATTCTTTTTTAAAAATCGATAATATTCCATTGGATGATTGAGTGCAGTGGAACGACAATTTCGTTTGGGATCCGCAAAAGTTTTTCGGGTTGTCCTGTGAGTTCGATATCTATTTTTATTATCTCGGCCATTGCACTTATTTTACGATAAACATACTAAGAGAATATTTTTTAGTAACAATTGTACTTTAATCCTCGTCAAACAACTTTTTACGATTTGCTTCAAACTCTGCCATAATTGTAAAGTTGATGTCTTTGGCGATGCCTTCAATGTCTGGGAATATCGAATAATGAGTTATTCCTTTTTCCTCTCTTAATTCGTGAAATATTTCTTTCCGGCAAGCATTTGGAATAAATATTTTATGAAGTGATTTATCAATTGGCCAATATTCTTCCAAAGATTTAACCCAAAAACCGAAATAGACAAAAACACCTTTTTGCGCATGTATTCTTACATTGTTATTGTCTGTTTTGACGGCGAATGGAAAGTCTACATTGGATAATGTGTCGAAGTTATACTCGTTGAGGTCTACAATTTCCGCTCTGTTTATAAAATGAATATTTTCATTTATTTTCTTTGGATTAATACAATAAATAGCGGCACCGTTTTCTGACCAGCCCCCATTCATAATGAAATCACGAATGTCTATGGTTACAGAATCCGCAGATAGCTGACCATTATTTTTTTCAGAGACGGCAAAATACGCAGCGACTAGAGGTTCTTTACTAAAATCCAACAAACGAGTTAATATCCCATAATGTTGCATGAGATATAAATAGTCAATTTCATTAAAGCCGGCACAATTACATAACTTACTATACTGCTCTTTAAACGAACTTAATACACCTATATCGTTGGGTAAGATTACTTTTCCTTCAGTAATTCGGAAGTTTCTTATTTTATCAGATATGTTGTGCTTTGGTAACACAATCTTTTGCCTAAATAGGGTTGGTTCTAATTGATACATCGCGCTCGTGTGGCCCCTATACCAAACAGCACCTTCGATATTCTCGATTTCTTTAATAATTTCAAAGAGCTCGTTTAAACTTGTAGCAGTATATAGTGTCATTGCGCTTTTGTTTAATTACAGGAACCAAACTGAAAACAAGCCTCCTAAACCCTCGTTTCATCGTTTTCGACATCATCTTCAATGCTAGTCAATTTTTTCGCAATCGAAAGCAGTGTGGTTATTAGAATGTAGAACGTTATAGCAAAAACAATCGCGATTGTAGTCTGGACGGATGTTGCGAAATTTGAGTCTTTATTTAACCATGGATAATCTTTTCCAAATTGTTTAACAGATTCAACATAGCCATACTTGATCCCAGCTTGGAGTAAAAAGCCAATAGACGCTAATAACAGCCTTTCCCCCTGCTTTGCCGCAAACTCCTCTGTGCGCTTAACAGACCTACTCCAGTTGAAAGTGACACTCCCAAGACCAGCAATAATTGCCGCGCCATAACTTGTCAGAGTACTATAAGTACTATTATCGAGATCGGCGAATGTTTTAATGAAGACATTTATGCATAAAAGTGCGAAGATGATGAATGGCACGTAGAGAAATAAAAGTTTCGCAAGAATCTTAAACGTTTTCATCATGGGAATTCTGGATTATTGTTTCCGACTTCTTTTGGGTTTTCCTAGTTTCAGCAATTCTGCTTGTACGTAAGAATTGTTTTCGACAATGTTCTCCGCAACCTTTCCCTCTTTTGTACTTGCAATCTGAGCGGTAATTACGGTATTACCCTCCATGTTTTCTTCTGAAATAAATCTTTCAATAAAAAATCTGTTTCCTAAAGCTTTGTTCTCAAATTGCGGGAGAATATGATTGAGCAAAATTTGATTTCTTTCTGAGAGATGTTTTATCAGATAAGAATTTACAATTTCGGCATCTGCTTCCGAAATTTTTTGTTTTCGCCCCTTAGTAAATTCTTCCACAACACTGCTAACAATGAAGCCAAGCGTGAGGATGCTAGTAGCGGCTATTACACCTACAAGTAAGAGACTCCCTTTTTCAATTTTATCTATATAGAAATTTGTTGTTTCCGAAAATCTTGAATACAGTTTATCCTGAATAGATTGCTTCTCTCTGTACTTTAGATTAATCTTTAAGAGCAGAAATTCAATTTCTGCTCTTAAAATATCGTTAGTGATCTTCGAATATTCTCTTATCAACTGTCTAAAAGTTCCATCTGAAATATTTTCTAGTTCAGCATGATAAAATCGGATATACAAATCTGGAATTCCAGGACTATCTTTCGATTTGTGTTTTGCCATGGTGATTTATTAAGATGAGAGTGCAGCTATTGCTACTCTTGGGCTACTTAAGCGCAGTCACCAGTGGAGTATTTCTACTTAACGAGCTTTGGGTCACTCTATTACGGCAGATAGCCTCACTCTCATCGTAGGTAGTATTAATATAACGACTCTTAAGCGTATTTTTTACAAAATAAGCTGTTTCAGTTAGAAAATATACTACATCTAAAAATAAATTTAGGGCTCCTGTAATTAGGCAGCCTATAGAACTAATCGAAGTAACTAAGTGCTTTTCGGAGTCTGATAATTTTTGCAGCTTCGAATAATGTGATTAAAGGATGAGACCATTTGACTTTGATGGGTATTGAATTGGTTGCGAGCCGAGATTATTAGTGGAACTGTTTTAAAAGAAATTTGAGCCACATTAAACTCAATTACCCCTCTTTTCTTCGTTTGTAACGAGGATGCAACCACAACCGTTTGTAACGACAATATAATAAGAGGCAATTTCAACCCTTTTGAAAAGGACTCTTTATTTTTAGTGACCGAATTGGACTCGAACCGAGAATAGTTGAAAATGAATTGGTTACAAATAAACCAAAAATTAGAAAATAGTAAAACCCGCTTTCAGAGCGGGTTTTACCTTACATGTTATCCGACCTGGACTCGAACCAAGACAAACAGAACCAGAATCTGTTGTGCTACCATTACACAATCGGACAGTGTTCCTTTTAACGGAGAGCAAAGATAATGCATTATCTCATTTTTCGAAAAAAGTCTTGCACTTTTTTTCAGAAGACGATATTAAAACAGAAAATAGTATCTAGGGAATACTCGCTATTTTTGCTGCTCACAATCCAACTTTTTTTGAGTACAGACGATAAATTCCTGATGTTTGAGAACCGCCTGCGCAAGGTGTACAAACACTACAGCAAGCTAGCGCGCAACCAGGATGTGGCGTGCTTCCGTTTTTACGATCACGACCTGCCCGAATTTCCTTTTGCTATAGAATGGTACAATGGCGCAGTGCATGCTGCTGAATACAAGCGCAAACATGGCATGGAGGATGATGCACACGATGCATGGCTGCTACAATGCCGCCAGATACTAGCCGATGTGTTGCAGATATTGCCAGATGTGATATTTATGAAGGAACGCATGCGCAAAGCAGGGCGGCAAGGCCAATATGAGAAGTTTGATGAGCGGAAAGAAGAGCGCATTGTACCAGAGGGTGGCCAGAGCTTTATCATCAACCTTACAGATTACCTGGATACCGGGCTATTCCTGGATCACCGTATTACTCGCGGCATGGTGCGCGATGAGGCTAAAGGCAAACATGTACTCAACCTATTCTGCTACACGGGGTCGTTTAGCGTGTACGCTGCAGCCGGTGGCGCAGCAACTGTTACGTCAGTAGATATATCAAAAACCTACCTCAACTGGGCTAAGCGAAACATGCAGTATAATAAGCTGTACAAAGATACCCAGCACGATTTTATACATACAGATGTATTGGATTTTATAAACGACATACCAGCCAATACTTACGATCTTATTATTTGCGATCCGCCCACATTCTCGAACAGTAAGCGAATGGAGGGCGACTTTGACGTACAAAGGGATCATGTAGCATTATTAAAAAAACTGTTAAAAGCATCGACAGAAACAGGCAAAATATACTTCAGCAATAACTACCGAAATTTTGTGCTCGACAAAGATGCAATACCCGTTTTCAACATAAAAGACATAACCAAAGCCACTACCCCATTCGATTTTCAGGGTAAACTGAACCGTTCTTGTTTTCTGCTGGATAAATTGTAAGTAATTTGCGATGGAAAGATCGCTGTGCTGCAATTAGTCAACAATAGATACTCAATATGAGCAACCATATAATTAAAGTAGATAACCTGGTAAAAAAATATGGTGATTTCACCGCGGTGAAAGGCATCAGTTTTGACGTGAAGGAAGGAGAGATATTTGGCTTGCTGGGGCCTAACGGTGCCGGTAAAACAACTACGCTGGAGATCATGGAGACCCTGCGTGAAAAAACTTCAGGACAGGTATTTATAGACGGCATGGACCTTGATAAGGAGCCACAGACCATTAAGAATATAATAGGTGTACAATTGCAGGCTGCAGGGTATTATCCCAACCTGAACCTGAAGCAGATCATCAACCTCTTTGCTGGTCTGTACAACCGCGATACAGACCCTATGGCATTGCTGGATACTGTGAACCTGCGCGAAAAAGCCAAAAACAAATTTAAACAACTAAGCGGCGGGCAGAAGCAACGGTTTTCAATAGCTACAACGCTTATTAACGAACCCAAACTTATATTCCTGGATGAGCCTACTACAGGGCTAGACCCCCAGGCACGCCGCAACCTTTGGGACCTCATTAAACAACTGCGCGAGCGGGGCTGTACGGTTGTTATCACCACCCACTACATGGATGAAGCCGAAGAACTTTGTGAACGGGTTGCCATCATAGACAGCGGAGAACTGATAGCACTGAACACACCTGCCGAGTTGATAGATAAACTATTGGCTACGGGTTTTCAACGCCCTAAGGCCATGAAAGCTGCTAACCTTGAAGATGTGTTCCTGAACATGACAGGCAAAGAATGGCGGGAAGGATAACTAAGCCCCCCCTTTTAACCTGTGTTCCAGTTCGGGTTTCAGATTTTCGGTCTTGTGCGTTTCATAATTATAGCATACCAAACCGGTTTTGGCATGTGCAATATCGGTTACAGCTCCATTGCGCAAGGTAGTTATGTGGTACAGTATATCAAACGAACGAGTTGTGATTTCTTCAGTGTAAAACTCAATGGTAAGTATATCTCCATAAAATGCTTCACCCCGGTAAGCTATCATAACATCGGCCATAATAAGCGCATTACCACCGGCATTCAGCTCTGTGAAACCCCAATAATTAAATAATTGCACCCGGGCCTCATGTATGATAGAAAGTATAGCATCGTTACCTACGTGGCCGCCATAATTAACATCGCCTATACGTACAGGAATTGTTACTGTATGTAACGGCGTTTGAGCTGGAAACTTTATTTTTACACGGGCCATAAAAAAAGGAAAGATGAAAATAATTTGTGTAGGGCGAAATTACAGCGAACACGCCAAAGAATTGAACAATGATATACCCACTGAACCGGTAATTTTCATGAAGGCAAAAAATGCTTTTTTGCCGCCTGCAAAACCTTTCTATTACCCTGAAATCACTGAAGACCTGCAGTACGAATGCGAAATAGTATATAAAATATGCAAGAACGGCCGCTATATACAGGCAAAATTTGCTGATAAATATTACGATGAAGTAACACTGGGTATTGATTTTACAGCACGTGACCTGCAACGTAAGCAACAGCAAAAAGGTTTACCGTGGGAAATTGCAAAGGCATTTGACAATTCTGCGGCTGTGGGTGAGTTTCTACCAATTACACCCGAAATGAATTTGAATGATCTGAATTTTCAACTGAAGCACAATGGCAACCTAGTACAGGATGGCCATACCAAGGACATGATATTCAGCATTGATAAAGTAATAGAATATGTTTCTAAATTTTTCACTTTAAATATCGGCGACCTTATTTTTACAGGCACACCAGCAGGCGTAGGCGCTGTAAATGTAGGCGACAGGCTAGAAGGATTTTTTGAAGGTAAGAAACTACTGGATGTAGATATTAAGTAACGTTGACCACTTTTATTGCTGCCTGTAAACATTCCATAAACATGAAGAGAGTTTTTATCATTATCATCATTACCCTAATACCATTTATCACATTTGCACAGCAAGAGGCTGCGCCAGCTATAGGCTGCATTGACAAAGATATTGTGTTACGTATAGACGACGTAAAGCATGGCTTTATTGAAAAAGGCATGAAAGTCTTTAAAGATGCAATGGTAAGCATGGAGTCTGAAACACCCTATAACATTGAAGTAAAACTGGAGAAAGGCCACTTGTACCAATTGCTATACATGGGTAGCGAAATATCATCAAAGTCATCTATTGAGCTTTTTGACGGAGACGATAAATCTGTTATGAAAAAAGAAATAAAACGCGGAGAGGAACCGGGGTACATAACGTTTGACTACACACCCACTAAAACCGATATTTACCTGATAGTGCTGCAGCAGAAACAAAAACATGCCAGTATGTGTGGCAGCTTCAGCATACTTGAGCGTACTCAATCTAAAAACTAAAGCACACAGCCATATAACATTAATGCCATGGATGTACAAATAGAAGCAGGCTGGAAGAAAGAGCTGGAAAGTGAATTCAATGAAGATTATTTTAAGAAAATAGCTGATTTTCTGAAAGAAGAAAAGAAGGCGGGGAAAGTAATTTACCCTCCTGGGAAACTCATTTTCAATGCTTTTGAACATACCCCTTTTCATAAAGTAAAGGTGGTGATACTGGGCCAGGACCCGTATCACAACGTGGGGCAGGCCATGGGATTATCATTTTCGGTGCCGGATGGTGTTGCACCCCCACCCTCTCTTGTCAACATCTTTAAAGAGATCAGGGAAGACCTCGGAATAGAAATATCGTTACAAAATGGCAACCTGGAACGCTGGGCAAACCAGGGCGTATTGTTGCTTAATGCGTCACTTACAGTGGAAGCCAATCAAGCTAATTCGCATAGCACAGTAGGTTGGCACCGGTTTACTGATGCCGTTATCAGGAAGATCTCACAAGACAGAGAGGGGATCGTTTTTATGCTCTGGGGCAAGTTTGCCCAAGGCAAGCAAGATCTAATAGATACAACAAAACACCTTGTATTAAAGGCAGCACACCCTTCGCCATTTTCGGCATATAACGGGTTCTTTGGTAGCCACCACTTTAGCAAAGCCAACAACTGGCTGAGAGAACATGGAGAACGGCCTATAGATTGGTCGTGAACATAATAGAACAGAAAGAAATGAAAGTCATAAAAAATATCTTAGGCGCACTATACCTCGTGTATTTCCTATTGCTGTTTATTATCACTATGCTGGTGGTGATCATCCCGATATGGATCATATCGTACATAAAGGAGCCAAAAAAATCGGCATACCTGCACCCCGTGTTCAGATTGTGGATGGGTATTTTCATGCCATTAGTTGGGTGCCCGGTAAGAAGACGAGGCACAGAACATTTTAAAAAAGGAGAGAATTATGTAGTGGTTATCAATCACAATTCATTCGTGGATGTTCCGGTATCATCCCCATGGATACCCGGCCCTAATAAAACCCTTGCAAAAATAGAAATATCGCGTACTCCCGTATTTGGACTCATCTATAAAACAGGTTCTATATTAGTAGATCGCACAAGCACAGAAAGCCGCAGGGAAAGTTTCACACAAATGCAGCGAATGCTAGACATGGGCATTCACCTATGTCTTTACCCTGAAGGAACCAGGAATAAGACAGGGAAGCCCCTACAACCTTTTTTTGATGGCGCATTTATAACAGCAATAAAGGCACAAAAACCTGTAATGCCAGCTGTGATATTTAATACCGGAAAGATTTTACCACACAACAAGAAATTCTGGGCAAGGCCTATGCGTATCCATTTTCATTTCTTGCCCCCGGTTTCTACCGAAGGACTGACACTGAAAGATGCAGCTGCTCTTAAGGAAATAGTATATGGTATGATGGAACAGTACTATACCAGTAATGTAAATAAGAAACTGGCATAACTATAGCCCGTTAAAAAAAGCCTCTGTTACCGATACTGTCTTCTCAATATCTTTTGTACTTAATGCATGGCTAATAAACCAGCTTTCGTATGCTGAAGGTGGCAGGTATATTCCGTTATCCAGCATAAAGTGAAAGTATTTATTAAACAAAGCATTATCTGCATGTGCAGCACAATCGAAGTTGGTAACTGGTACCTTACTAAAATGCACGCTGATCATTGACCCCAGTCGGTTAATTACATATTGCACTCCAGTCTTTTGCAGCACCGCATCAAGACCATTGTGCAACAAGGCCGTCTTCTCTTCCAGCTGTGTATAGATAGACGGATTGTTTTTCAAGGTTTTGAGCATTGTGTACCCGGCTATCATAGCTATAGGATTGCCACTTAATGTACCGGCCTGGTAAACATTACCCAACGGGGCAATGTGCTGCATGATCTCTTTTTTACCACCAAAAGCACCAACAGGCATGCCACCGCCAATCACTTTGCCATAGGTAACCAAATCAGCATGTATGTTGAGTCTTTCCTGGGCACCACCGGCAGCCAGGCGAAAACCAGTCATTACCTCATCAAAAATATACACTATACCTTCCTGGTCGCATATTTTGCGCAACCCTTCCAGGAAACCAGGCAATGGCAATATACACCCCATATTACCGCATACCGGCTCTATGATGATAGCCGCTATTTCACCTTTATTTTCCTTCACCAATTTCTCAACAGCTTCAAGGTCATTGTAAGGTGCGGTCAGCGTATCAGCCGAAACACCAGCTGTTATGCCAGGCACTGTTTGTATATTGAACGTAGCTACCCCACTACCTGCCTTCACTAAAAAAGCATCTGCATGGCCGTGGTAACATCCTTCAAACTTTATAAACTTATTGCGGCCGGTATAGCCACGGGCCAATCTTAAAGCACTCATACAAGCTTCTGTACCACTGCTTACCATACGCACCAGATCTACATTTGGCGCCATGCTTTTTATAAGCTCGGCCATCTCCACTTCAAGCTCTGTTGGTGCACCAAACGATGTAGAATATTCAACACGTTCTTTTATAGCATTGATAACAGGCTCGTAGGCATGGCCAAGTATCATTGGGCCCCACGAGTTAATGTAATCTATATATTGGTTACCATCAGCATCGTACATGTATGCACCTTTTGCTTTCTCCATAAAAAGAGGAGTACCGCCTACACTTTTAAAGGCGCGCACAGGAGAGTTCACACCACCGGGAATAGATAGTTTTGCGCGTTCGAAAAGTTGTTTGCTTTTATCTGTAGTTGTTGGATTAGCTATTGTACCAGGCATATAAATAAGGTAATTCAGAATTGTAATGAATAAGTTTTAAGCGTTCAAAAGTATAGCAGCATCTTTAGCAAAGTAAGTAGCTATAAGGTCTGCACCAGCACGTTTTATGCTGGTCATAGACTCCAGTATGGCTTTATTTTCATCCAGCCAGCCCATTTGAGCAGCAGCTTTTATCATGGCATATTCACCACTTACATGATAGGCGCTTACAGGAACTGTTACTTCGTTCTTTATCTCACGAATAATATCAAGATACGCCATTGCAGGTTTTACCATAACAATATCAGCGCCTTCCTCTATATCCATCAAAGTTTCTTTTACTGCCTCTATACGGTTGGCATAATCCATCTGGTAAGTCTTCTTGTCACCAAAACCCGGTGCACTATCCAGTGCATCGCGGAAGGGGCCGTAAAAGCAAGACGCATACTTGGCGCTATAAGCCATAATGCCTGTACGGGTACAACCATTACTTTCCAGTATATCGCGGATGGCAATAATCCGGCCATCCATCATATCGCTTGGCGCCACAAAATCAGCACCTGCCTGCGCATGACTCAAACTCATACTAGCAAGCACTTCTACAGTAGGGTCATTTACTATCTCAGAGCCTTCTACAATACCATCGTGGCCGTATGTAGAAAAAGGATCTAATGCTACATCAGTCATCACTATAGTATCGGGGCAAGCATGTTTAATTGCCCTTATAGCACGCTGCATCAGGCCATTGGGGTTCAAAGCCTCGGTGCCTTTATTATCTTTCAGGTTATCATCACATTTTATAAACAGCAACACACTTCGTACACCTAATGACCAAAGCTCTTTTACTTCCTTTATTGTAAGGTCTATACTACGGCGGTAATAGCCTGACATAGAAGATATTGGCTCCTGCACGTTAGTGCCTTCTACTATAAACAAGGGCGCTATAAAGTCGGCAGGTTTTAATATTGTCTCAGCCACCATAGCCCTTATAGCAGGAGTTTGGCGCAGTATTCGGTTCCTTCTTATTAAATGCATAAAAACGTTTTCAAAATAATTATACCCAGTCCCTGGGTTTCAAATATTCCAACAATTCAGCTTCCTTACTACCTGGTTCAGGATGATAATCATACTTCCACTGCGCGCGAGGAGGCAGACTCATTAATATACTTTCAGTACGGCCATTGGTCTTTAAACCAAACAATGTACCCCGGTCATGTATCAGGTTAAACTCTACATACCGCCCTCGTCTAATCTCCTGCCAGTTTATTTCCTGTTCGGTATATGGCATATCCTTCCTACGCTCAACAATAGGTAAGTAGGCAGGTAGAAATGACTTCCCTACGGCTTCCTGAAAATTAAATAGATCCTGGCCATGGGCCTCATCTTTAGGGCGCAGGTAATCGTAAAATACACCTCCAATACCACGTGTCTCATTATTCCTGTGGGTGTTCACGAAGTATTTATCGCACTGGGCTTTAAATTTAGGGTAATGCCCTTTATCAAAAACATCCATTGCATTTTTTAAAGTGGTGTGGAAATGCTTGCCGTCCTCTTCAAATATATAATAAGGCGTAAGGTCGCTGCCACCACCATACCAACTATCCAGCTTTTGTCCCTGCTTGTTATACAACTCGAAGTAACGCCAGTTGGCATGTACGGTAGGCACAAACGGGTTAATCGGGTGTATGACTAACGAGATGCCACATGCAAAGAAATCGCTCTCGGGTACACCAAATGATTGCTGCATAGCTGTTGGTAAAGCCCCATGTACAGCAGAGATATTTACCCCACCCTTTTCAAAAACATTTCCATCAGCAATTACTCTCGATATGCCACCACCGCCTTCCGGGCGCTGCCATTTGTCTTCTATAAAACGAGCTTTACCATCTGCAGCCTCAAGCGCTGTACAAATCTCATTTTGTAAGTTTTTTACAAAATCTAAAAACTGTTCTTTAGCCTCCATAACTTAACTAATATAATGCGCAATGATCAGGAATAAGGATAAGTAAATGTTGCCTTATGCTATCTGTTGCGCAGTAGTCATACTATATTCTTTCACTGCATCTACAAACGCCCGCGCATGATCTACCGGTACATTTGGTAGTATGCCATGCCCCAGGTTAGCTATGTAGCGCTGCGTACCAAAACCATCTATCATTTCTTTTACTGACTTCTTGATCTCGCTGATAGGAGCCAGTAAACGGGAAGGATCAAAATTGCCTTGCAATGTAATATTACCACCTGTTAGTTTTCTTGCTAATTGTGGTGTTACTGTCCAGTCTATACCCAGACCAGCCGCACTGCTGTTACTCAAATCTTCCAGTGCATACCAACTCCCCTTAGGGAATAATATCACCGGCACATCTTCACTTACCGCGTCTGCTATTTGTATTAAATATGGCCGCGCAAAACTATTGAAATCCTGCGGGCTTAACATACCACTCCAACTATCAAAAACCTGTACAGTATCTGCACCTGCTTTTACCTGGGCTTTCAGGTATGCAATAGTCATATCGGTGATCTTCTGGAGCAGGCTATGCGCCAGTTCAGGTTGTGTAAAGCAAAACTGCTTTGCCTTATCAAACGACTTACTGCCCTTCCCTTCTACCATGTAGCAAAGCAATGTCCATGGGGCACCAGCAAAACCTATAAGAGGCACACGTCCATTAAGTTCCTGCTTTGTAAGCGACAACGCATCCATTACATACTTTAAGGTATGCTCTACCCCGTCAGTTACCAAGTTATCTATATCAGCTTTTGTTTTTATCACATCCGGCAACAATGGCCCCTTACCTTCTTCCATCAGCACAGTCATACCCATAGCCTGCGGTATCACCAGTATGTCAGAAAATATGATAGCAGCATCTACACCCACCTGATCCACTGGTTGCAAGGTAATAGCACTTGCCAATTCAGGGGTCTGTACTCGGGTAAAGAAATCGTATTGGTTACGCAGCTTTATATAATCGGGCAGGTAACGTCCGGCCTGGCGCATCATCCATACAGGAGGGCGTTCAACATTCTCGCCACGCAAGGCTCTTAATAACAGGTCGTTTTTTAAATTACTCATTGCTTATTGTTTACCGGCTTTCAGATTGTTCAAAAAAATCAACAACCAGCTCCACCATATTTTCCTTTGAGGGTACACTGCTTATTATTATCCTATTCCTTGTCACTTCTTTTAAAGCATCGGCGGTCGTTTCGCCTATTGCAAACAGAACAGTACGTGTAGGAAACTCGTTCTCGGTAAGGAAACTATCTACACCACTTGGACTAAAAAACAAAATAGCATTGTAGAACCTGGTCATTTTTGCAGAAGTAACAACCGTATTATACACAACAATTTTTTGTACAGCTATTTTTGCTTTTATTAGTTTATCGGGCAGTTCATACCGCGCCTTATTGCCGCAAAAAAAGACGACGTTCTTACACTTGTTCTTAATTATTTTCTCGGCTAGTTTCGATGCGTTATCGGCCATCGCCACTATCTTATCGGCACCAAAAAAAGCTTTCACCGCGTCTGCTGTGGCCTTGCTGGTGCAGAAAATACGCCAATCGAGCTTTGCACCTTTTGCAGTAGCCGCAATAACATGCTCTACTGCATTAACACTCGTAAATACAACAGTCGCCTGTTGTGTAAACAATTCCTTTAATTGCTTGGTAACGGAGTCGGACTTAACCGGCTCTATATTTATCATGGACGAAATATCTACAGATATACCGTGTTCACCCAGCTTATCTATAAGTGACTGATGTAAAGGCGACGTACTTAATATATTTCTATCCATTTTTGGCTAAAGCCATTTGTTTATTTGTGAGATGAACCTAAAAGCTGCAAAGGTAACGCTTCAAATTAAGCACTACGAACGCTTTCCAATATTGCTCTACCCCCCTTGCGTAATAATTCTTCGGCCGCATCTTTACCTATATCTGTCGCGCTATCGACCGGAATAGTTCGCCTTACTTCCAATTTCTCCGTGCCATCTACACTCAATATATTCCCCTCAAATACAACTACTCCATTTTGTATTTGCGCTAAAGCACTTATTGGTGTAGCACACCCTCCCATCAAAGCTCTTAAGAAATCTCTTTCCAGTCCTGTGCACAAAGCTGTTTCGTTATCATGAAAAGAACTGCAAGCATCGAGACTGTGATTATCATCTGCACGACAAACCACCATAATAGCGCCCTGTGCAGGAGCTGGCAGCATCCAATCTAATTCGATAGCATTTGCAGGGCGCAAGTTTATACGTTCCAGACCTGCGGCAGCAAATATTGCCCCGTTCCAATTGTTATCCTTCACCTTTTGCAAACGTGTGTTTACATTTCCACGCAAATTTTCGAGGGTATGACCAGGATATCGATTCAGCCATTGTGCTTTGCGGCGTATGCTGCTGGTAGCTATTACTACGGGTAATGTGCCATCTAAAAATGCAATATCTGTTTTGGGAACAAGGAGATCTTTATAAGATGCACGCTTTAGTATAGACGCACAAACAATACCTTTTGGCATTTGCGTAGGCACATCTTTCATAGAGTGTACCGCAATATCTATATTGCCATTAAGCAACGCTATATCCAGAGCCCTTGTAAAAATCCCCTGTACCCCTATTTCGTAGAGCGGGGTTTTAAGGTCTGTATCACCTTCACTTTTTATAAAAATCAGTTCAGCCTCATGTCCATCGTCTGCTAGTAATCGTTTTACCAGGTTTGCCTGCCATACAGCCAGCTCACTTTCCCTGGTACCTATTCTTATTTTGGGCATTACGCTATAAATTCATTTATTGCTTCAATATAATGACAGCCTATTGTGTTTTTGCTGCGCATCTTCATGGCCATTACATTCAGCACTTTTTGTATTCTATCATCCCCCGCGCCGCTATATGCCAGCTCAAGGCCAGCATCATTATTTAATTCTCTAAGCTTATGCTTTACCTCTTTCAGCATAGGTACATGCTTACGCATGTTGCACCATTCATCAAACTCGGTAATATGTTCATTGATAATATGGAGCGCCTTTGGAACTTCCCCTTGACGCATTTCCAGTGTCTTATCTTTTATACGGGATAGTTCATCAATATTTATGAAGGTAACACCGGGTACTTGCTGTGCTGCCGGTTCCACATTGCACGGCACGGAAAGATCTATGATCATTTTTTCGCCACTGCCTGTTACATGCGATGCCAGCACAACAGGGTGTGAGGCATTTGTAGAAACGATAATAACATCTGCACTATGCAATTCTTCATTCATCATTTCAACCGGCGCATGGCTTAAATTAAGCTCTGCAGCCAGTTCTACAGCCTTTTGTGCTGTACGGTTGATGAGTGTAACACGGTTCGTATTGAGATAATGCACCAGATTCTTACAAGTATTACGCCCCATTTTACCTGTCCCCAACAAAACTATTTTCTTGCTTGCAATACTTGCAACGTGTTCTTTTATGTATTGTATAGCTGCAAAAGAAACAGATACTGTTCCTCCGCTAAGCGCTGTATGAGTTTTAATAGCTTTTGACGATTGCAACACACTGTTTACCAGCCTTTCGAGGAAAGGGCCAAAAAATCCGGCTTCTTTAGAAAAGCGTGCTGCAGTTTTTATCTGTCCTAATATTTCATAGTCACCAAGTATCTGTGAATCCAGGCCTGCACTTACTTTAAAAAGGTGTTCTATAGCATCGGGGCCACTTTTAGTATAGGCTAGTTCTGCAAAAAGTGCTGGATCGCCTTCAGTCACCGCACAAACCATATCCATCATTTGGCGATAATTAGACGCAAAGCCATAAATTTCGGTGCGATTGCAGGTAGAAAGAATAAATATCTCTTTAATACCAGACTGAGGCGCTATAGTAAGAATTCGAACATACTGGTCATTATTTACAGCAAACTGACCTCTGATGTCTGCATCAGTTTTTTTATAACTGATACCCACGATCCTGAAATCATTAATGTTCCTGATATCTTTGTCCATCTGTTAGTGAAGTGTGAATGCTTGCGCAAAGGTAGTTTCCTATGTCCCTGTTAGGTAATTTTTGTGTCACATGTTCGTCATTTTAAAAACACAACTTTATCATGTTTATATTGTTGCTTTATTTGCACCCAAAGAACAGGGCGTGTTTAACATACGTTTTCAACAAAAAATAAGTTTTAAAAATGCCAGATAATATAAAAAGGGCGGTTGTATTAATGAATCTTGGTTCACCAGATTCTACTAATGTAAAGGATGTAGGTACCTATCTGAAAGAATTTTTGATGGATAAAAGGGTATTAGATACCCCCTACCTGCTGCGTTCTCTTCTTGTAAATGGTATCATTGTTCCTTTCCGGTCGCCCAAATCAGCACACGCTTACAAATCTGTGTGGACAAAAGAAGGATCACCACTTATTGTACTTACACGCCAACTACAAAAACTTGTGCAGGCTCAAATGCAGGAACCTGTAGAAATAGCTATGCGCTATGGCAACCCTGGCATGAAGGAAGCTTATGACAACATTTTAGCAAAGCAGCCAGATACTGAAGAAGTTATATTGCTCCCATTATATCCGCACTATGCTATGTCCAGCTACGAAACCGCAGTGGTGCATGCGGAAGATACATACACCAAAGGCAAGTATCCATTTAAGATAACAACTATAAAACCTTTCTACAACGAAACAAATTACATAGATGCCCTTCGCGATAGCATTGCCTCTTATTTAAATGAGGATTATGACCAAGTATTATTCAGCTTTCACGGAATACCTGAAAGACATTTGCTAAAAAGTGACCCCACTCATAGCCACTGCCTGAAGGTAGCAGATTGCTGTAACGTGCCTTCAACTGCACATGCTACTTGTTACAGGCATCAGTGCTACCAAACGGCAAACCTTGTAGCTGCATCGCTTGGTATTCCTAAAAACAAATACGCAATTTCTTTCCAATCAAGGCTTGGACGCTCAGAATGGATAAAACCATATACAGCGGCACGCCTTACAGAACTTCCTGGAGAAGGAGTAAAGAAGCTACTGGTTGTTTGTCCTGCATTTGTAAGCGATTGTCTTGAAACCCTGGAGGAAATAGCCATGCAAGGGAAAGAGTCCTTTATCAGTTCAGGTGGCACTTCACTCACTCTTATTCCTTGCCTAAACATACACCCACTATGGGTAAAAACAATTGCAAGCTGGATCACGCAATTCAGGGAAAATAATTTACAGATGGCACTCACAAAATAAAACATGTACGAATATTATAATTACATAAAGGCACTCCACATCATTTTCATAGTTACATGGTTTAGTGGTATGTTCTATATGCCCAGGTTGTTCATCTATAATACAGAAGCAAATGATGCCCCTGATGGCATTCGTGAAGCGATGCATAGCCAGTTCAACTTGATGATAAAAAGACTGTGGTTTGGTATAACATGGCCGTCAGCTGTTCTTACACTCATCTTCGGCCCATGGATGTGGTATATGATGGGTGCGCTGCCAACATGGTTAGTAGTTAAACTCTGTTTTGTAGTCGGCCTTTATTGTTATCATTTTACGTTGCACATTATTTACAAACAGGAGGCAAAAGGAATTTACAAATACTCTTCGCAGCAGTTGCGCATATGGAACGAAGTGGCCACAATTTTCCTTATAGCTATTGTAATGCTTGCTGTGGTAAAACAAAGCCTTAGTGCATTTTGGGGAGTACTTGGTCTTGTTGCATTTGTAGTATTGCTTATGAGTGCAATAAAAATTTATAAACTTGTTCGAAGCAAAAAATGACTATGCTTGATAAGTATTGTGTAATTTTTTCCTCATTTATCTTTAAATAAATGAACTTACTTAATATAAAAAGATACTGCTAGAAACATAACCAACAAACAAGTAATCATCATAAAATAATGAAAATCAACATTTTATAAATAAACACAAGCAATACCTATAAAATAGTCAATAAATATCACATACATAATATTAAGATCCTAAAGGTTAGCCTGATTTTTGCATAGACATTGCAGCATTTGTTAGTAACCTCATGTATAGATTTAATAAGATCCAGGATAACGACGGAATTTGGCGGTTTGAGCTTGACGGAATAAACCTTTTGGTAGACGGCTATACTATTAAAGATGAAAAACACTGGATCAAAAATCCACAGACAGCAATTGCCTATTTCAATATCAGCGGTCACTTGTACGGCGTGTCCAATTCACTAAAAACATTCCCCACCATAGAAGACCTGTACGATACCCTTTTTCAACAATACCAATTCTTCAAAAGGAAAACGGCCTGATTACACATATTATTTCTCCGTTAATAGTTACCAATTTACATTTTGGTAACTATTATTATTGGCAGATAGCCCGTTTTCTATTTATTTTTAGGGTACAATAAATTTTCTATGCCCATTACTCCCCCTCCAGCACAATCTGATTTTGGATTTTACAACCGATACATATTTAAAGTAAAACATCTAGACCTCATAAATGCCTTTAAGGAAAACTGGACTGAAGTTAATAATCTATTCAGCAATATCCCGGAAGACAAACTTTTATATCGCTATGATACAGGCAAGTGGAATATTAAGGAAATAGCACAACACCTAATGGACGGCGAACGAAATTTCTGTTACCGTGCTATGCGTATTTCAAGAAAGGATGCGATTGAGGTGCCTGTTTATGATCCACATGCTTTTGTGAGCAATAGCAATGCCACAGAAAGGGACATAAAAAATTTACTTGACGAACTACAGGCTACAAGAAATGCTACAATTGCCTTTTTTGAAGGCATGAGTACAGAAATGCTGGACAATGAGGGCCCTGCAAGAGACGCAATAGTATCGGCACGAGCTATGGGTTTTGCAATAGTTGGCCACGCCATACATCATATGGAAATAATAAAGGAACGCTATCTGGCTGTGCAAGCAGTTGCCTAATTTCGGAACTTATATCAAGGCAATAATTATCCGTTAAGATCTCGTGTTATAATATTGTGCTTGGCAAATAATAACTTCAATTATTTATTGTTTTGAAGCAACTTTTTCGGCTTTGGTCTCATTTTTAGTATCTGTGGATAGATTTATATGCATTTTGTACATCCAAAGCGATGTAAATGAAGTATATATTCTTGTTGGCAGTTGTAACAATATTATTTAACCATGCAGATGCTCAGATATTTAAAAAGCAAATAAAAAGAGCACATTCTCAACTTGACAACATTAAGATCGATGAACATTTTAGCATTGAAAACCTAGACACGGTATATAATATTCTGCACGACCACTACGGGCTCAATATTGTATATGATACCGCGTACTGTAATTCACTATTCTTTTCTTATTGGTATATGGCCACTGCTGCGCCGCTGGCTATTGAGATAACAACAAGAAACAACGATCTTTCCTATACAATTGACAGTACCAACACAATATATGTAAAGGCCAGACACGTACATAACATCAAGAAAAAGCCGCTACCAAATACCCGGGAAGAAAAAAACAACTCAGCACTATCCAGTCTCAATTTTACGCTTTATGGTCATGTGGTTGATGATTCGACCAACGAAAGCCTAGCCGGAGTTTATGTTACAGTTAAAGGCACATCCATATCTGCTATATCGGGTACAGATGGTTCTTTCACGTTAAACAATGTGCCGAACGATACGGCTTCTTTATCTGTTTCTTATATGGGCTATATGCCTGCCGATATCTATTTGACGCCCAATATCAGCAAAACAAATTTCATGATAGGGCTTCACCAGGCGGAGCATATTCTTGATGAAGCTACTGTCCTTGCAAACAGAGTAGATCTTATGCGCTTGTCGGGTAAAACGATCAGCACAATAAAACTATCACCTGAAAAACTGGAACAGATACCCAATGTGGGAGAAAAGGATATCATGCGCACTTTCCAACTAATGCCGGGTATCAGTGCCGCTAATGAATCGTCTTCAGGGCTTTACGTCCGGGGTGGCACACCAGATCAAAACCTGGTTATGTACGATGGCTTTACAGTTTACCAAGTAGATCACTTATATGGCTTCTTCAGTGCATTTAATGCTAATGCTGTTAAAGAAGTTGAACTTTACAAAGGAGGATTTGATGCAAAGTATGGTGGACGCCTATCCAGCGTTACCGACATAACCGGAAAAGAAGGAAGCACAAAACAATTTAATTTGGGTGGCGATGTAAGTTTGTTGAGTGCAAATATATTTACAGAGATACCCATTACAGAAAATCTATCTCTGGTAGCTGCTGCGAGGCGTTCATGGAACGGCCCCATCTATAACTGGATATTCAATAGTTTCAACAAGAGTTCTGGTTCTTCTAATGCTACAGGTGCATCGGGCCAAGGTCCAGGTGGCGCAGACAATACAACTAAAGCAAAGTCGTACTTCTACGATTTAAATACCCGGCTTACATTTAAACCTACTAAAAAAGACGTGCTCACATATAGCATGTTCAGTGGTGGAGATGACCTCAATAATAGCTTTACTGTTAATACACCATCATTCCTGGCGAGTATGGGCATATCACTCAACTTTGGAACCACTGATGTAACCAATTATGGAAATGTAGGCATGAGTATGGGCTGGCGACGGACATGGAATAAGAAAATGACCAGTAATACCGTATTGAGCTACTCCAACTTTTACAGTGACAGGAATCGTGTTACAAACGGCTCTTTTGGTGAACTGGGCAGCACGACAACCACCAAAACAGGCATATTTGAGCACAATAACCTTAAAGATATTTCTCTACGAACGGATCATGAATGGTTACTCACAAAATGGAACCATATAGGATTTGGAGCCTTTTGTACGCACTACGATATCAAATATACTTATTCACAAAACGACTCTTCACTTTTGCTTAATAGCCATAATACCAGTGATCTGGTTGGAGGCTACTTACAAGACAAATTCATATTTTTTAACGATAAAGTTTCCATTACCGCAGGAATGCGCTTCAGTTATTTTGGGCTGACTGCAAAAACCTATACCGAACCAAGAGTTGCATTGGACTATGATATTACACGCAAACTCTCATTTAAAGCAGCTTATGGCGAATATTATCAATTTGCAAACCGTATAACACGTGAGGACATTTCTGCTGGCAGCAGCGAGTTTTGGGTATTATCAGATGGGAAAACAGTGCCGGTAAGCAGTGCCACACACTATATAGCAGGACTAAGCTATGAGACCAATTCTTATTTATTTGGTGTAGAAGGTTATTACAAAACGCTGAATAATATTGTGCAGTACACTGAGCGATATTCTGCCACAACTTCCACCATCAACTATACTCAAAACTTTTACACAGGTAGCGGCTACTCGCAAGGTGTAGAGTTTATGGCGCAGAAGAAAATACGCAAATTTACAGGTTGGGTTAGCTATACGTTATCCAAAACTATGAATCATTTCCCGGTATATTCTGCCCAGGATTTTCCGGCAGACAATGATGTAAGAAATGAATTTAAGATAGTGAGTATGTACAAAATGAACCACTGGGATTTTGCTGCAACATGGATCTATGCCAGCGGCAAACCATATACAGCGCCGGGTGGCGGATATACTATTACCCTACTTGATGGCACTAAAGAGAACTACGTTACAATAACATCAAAAAACACCTTGCGGTTACCAGATTATCACAGGATGGACGTCTCTGTCAATTATCATTTTTACAATGAGGCTAAAAAAGATGTTGGCTACGTTGGTTTATCGTTGTTTAACGTATATGCCCGGCAAAATGTATGGTATAAGGAGTTCACTATTGTTAGCGGCCATGTGGTTGAAACCAATGTAGATTACCTCAGCTTCACCCCTAACCTAACTTTATCCTTAAAACTTAGATAACATGAAGAAAATAATAGCTTTTTTTATCGCGACTCTTTGGATATACGGATGTAAAAAAGAAGCTTCATTACCTGAGTATAACACAGACCCGGTAATTACTTCGTATCTAATACCAGGCAATACCATAAGCCTGCAGCTGAGCCACCAGGAATCTACAACGTCCACTCAATATTCTGCACCTAGTTTAGATTCACTTAATATTACCATCACATCAAAGGATACAATATACCACCTTGTACCTAAGGGTAATGGGCTTTACACAGATACGTCATTAGTGATCACAGCGGGAAACAAGTATAGCCTGCAATTTACTTATAATGGAAAAGTAGTGACTGCATCAACCGTAATACCTGCTAAGCCGGTAAATTATGCACAGTCGGCAACGTCTATAGCTATAACACAAATCACTTCCTCATCATCATCTAGTATTGGAATGCCTGGGGGCGGTCCTGTTGATCCAATAAAACTCACATGGTCTAATAGTGACGAATCTTATTACGTAGTAGTAGTACAAAATATGGAAACCAACCTGGTACCTATTAATGATACTATAACTGTCGTGGATTCATCACGGATATTCAGGAATTCGCCTACTACCGGAACTTCGTATAATATAAATACTCGTGATTTTACTTATTACGGCTATCATAGGTTGATCCTTTTCCATATCAATGCAGATTATGCATCTCTATATAATAATAACAGCAGCAGTTCACAAAATCTGTCAACACCTTCTACAGGCATCACTAATGGTGTTGGTATATTTACAGGTATAAATTCTGATACTTTATTCCTTCACGTGGATAAACAATAGTTACATGACAATGAGTTTCACAACACGCAATAAGCTTTGGGTAGTACCGATGATTCATATTCTGTGCTGGTTGGTGTTTTTTTCTATACCTTTCATTGCACGGGATGAACACATGCGTTTTAATGAGCATTTCCCTAACGAGCATTTTGCCCCTCACCCTATACATGCCAGGGATGGCATATTGTATCTCTCGTTGGTTACAAACATTTGCATTGTTGCAATATTTTATATCAATATATTATTTATATCAAAAATTTTTACAAAGCAGAAAAGACACATAAGGTATATACTCATACAGTTAACTAGTCTCATATTGTTTTACTATCTGCTAAAGTTGTTTATGTCTTTTATGATGCCTGATGATATGGGTATGCCATTGGGCATGCAACTGTTTAACTATGCCATTATAATTTTAGTAGCTTTTTGTTACAGTCTTATAAAAGAAAATGCAGAAGCGGAACAAAAGCGAAAAGAAAAAGAAACTGAGAATTTAATGGCAGAGTTAATCTTCTTACGATGGCAAATTAGCCCGCATTTTCTTTTTAATGTACTTAATAATATGGTTTCATTGGCTCGTATAAAATCAGAGAAGCTTGAAAAAATGCTTTTTGATCTATCCAATCTCATGAGATACATGATATATGAAACTGAAGATCATAAAATATCTATAGACCGCGAAATTGAATATCTTAAAAGCTATATTGATTTACAAATATTAAGGTTTACCAATGAGGTGACAGTCAATACCAACATATTTATATCAGAAAATGACAACAGCGTTATAGAGCCGATGTTACTCATCCCTTTTATAGAGAATGCTTTTAAGCACGGTATTAATAACCTTATTGCTGAGCCGGTTATTACTATTGATGTTCACTATGCCAGGGAGAGGCTTACGATGACTATAAAAAATAAACGCAGCCCGCAATTACCTTCTGGTAATGATGAAACAAAAGGCATAGGTCTTGCTAATGTAAAAAGGCGGCTAGGGCTGCTATACCCTAAACGACATTCGCTCAACATTACCGCAATAGATGATTGGTATAGCTGTACCTTAGGTATAAATCTGGCAGAAAATGAAGTGCATAATTATTGACGATGAGCCATTAGCCCTTGATTTGCTGGAAGACTACATTAGTAAGATTTCATTCTTGCAACTCATAAAAAGGTGCGGCAATGCAATGGAAGCATTGGACATTCTGCAAAAGGACGAAATAGACATTGTTTTTTCTGATATACAAATGCAAGGTCTTACGGGCATGCAGCTAATCAAAACACTTACCGTAAAACCAATGTTTATTATTATATCGGCTTACCAATCTTATGCAATAGAGGGATATGAATTAGATGTACTGGACTATTTGCTAAAACCGGTGTCTTATGAAAGATTTGTTAAGGCATGCAATAGAGCTTTAGCTTATTATAATTCTATGCAAAAGAATGCTCCGGAACCAGATCATACTTTTTTTCATGTAGACTATAGCTTGATAAAAGTAATCTTTGAAGAAGTCTCATACATAGAAAGCATCAAGGATTATGTAAAAATATATTTTGTAAATGCCCGGCGTCCCCTACTGGTAAGGCACAGCATGAAGGGTATTGAAGAAATATTCCCCTCTTCAGCTTTTATACGGATTCATAAATCATATATAGTTAGCAAAGCATCAGTAACTGCTATTCGTAAGAACAGTCTATACATAAATGCGTTTGAATTACCTATAAGCGAGCAATATAAAGAAGTTGTTAATCAGCTTACTAACAGGCATATCTAGAAAATTCAGTTAATTAATACGCTGATAATTTTCCCTTAACGGGAGATACGATAAGTACCTCTTGCACGGTACAGGTCGGCTGCATGCTTTATGTACGCATAGAAACCATATTCACTCATGCCCCTAGCCTGCTCATAGGTTGGGCGGTAACGCCTCATGTAATAATTAAGACTATCCCCGGTAAGACCTGTTAACTTAGTTACAGTTGCCGGATTAAATAGATTGTCTACATACTTCTGCTTTTCAGTCTCATAATAATCATCCTGGAAGGCCCATACTTCCCTGTTTTTCTTACTCATAGCAGAAAAAGGATGCTCTATAGAGCCAAAGGTTGAAAGCTTAGGTACATTTAACTCATGACTATATAATTCACGATACCGTAGACTGTCTGAAGTGTATTTATTTGCCAGGTAAGGAGGTATAACCATTGGCCCCGCTTCCATTATTATTTTAAAATATGGCGGCACGTCTCCATCAGGTATCCGTGCATGTACCGTCTTGTATCCAGGTTTTCTAAATTCCAGTAATTGTCCCTTAGATGCTGTAATGAAAAACTTACCCTGCTCATCGGTAAGCATCACAAACCCTGTATATGTATTTTCAATATTTACATCATTTATTGGCTTCTTGCCCGCATTGTCAACTACTACCCCAACAATAGATTGCGCAAACAACCCGGTACTCATAACACCCAATATAAATATGCAACCTATAAATACACGTATGCGCATAGCGCACTAAATTACATTATAGCTGATTTTTCTGAGATTTAATTTTGTTAAAATAACCAAAGCCATTCAATTGCTATCTTTGACGCTATGTATAAACTAGTACGCAAAGCGCTGTTTACTGTAGAGCCAGAAAAAGTACATTACATGGTAATGAAAAATCTAAACAGGGCATACAAAATACCTTTTTCCAGAAATATACTTAAATCAATATTCTCTGTTCAGCACCCTTCCCTTGAGCGTACCTTATGGGGCATTACCTTTCCTAACCCTGTAGGCTTAGCTGCAGGATTTGATAAAGACGCAAAGTATACAGATGCTCTAGCATGCCTTGGCTTTGGGTTTGTAGAAATAGGCACACTAACCCCTAAAGCACAGCCAGGCAATCCGCAGCCCAGGCTATTCAGGCTCCCTGCCGATAAAGCACTCATTAATCGGATGGGGTTTAATAACGGAGGTGCGGCGGCAGCGGCAGAAAAGTTACGCCATCGCAAAGAGCACATAATAATAGGCGGTAATATTGGTAAGAATAAAGACACACCTAATGATGACGCCATAAACGACTATGAAGCTTCTTTTAAGGAGCTATACCCTGTTGTAGATTATTTTGTAGTGAATGTAAGCAGTCCTAATACTCCCAATCTGCGTGCCCTGCAAGACAAAGTACCTTTAACCCGACTATTGCAAAGGCTTCAAGAACTAAATAATGAATTGGGTAATCCGAAGCCGTTATTACTTAAAATAGCACCCGATCTAACAGACGGGCAATTGGACGATATTGTTGAAATAGTAACGCAAACCGGAATACAAGGAATAGTAGCTACCAATACGACCATTAACCGTGATGGCCTTGAAACGCCACGAAATATAATAGGTAATATTGGTGCCGGCGGCCTTAGTGGCAAGCCATTGACCAAAAGAGCTACTGAAGTGATCAGCTACATACACAAAAAAAGCAACGGGGAAATACCAATTATGGCAGTTGGGGGAATTTTCACCGCTGAAGATGCCAGAGAAAAAATAAACGCCGGAGCGGCGTTAGTTCAGATATACACTGGATTTATATACGAAGGACCCGGAATTGTAAAGAAAATATGCAATGGCCTGATCAACAAAAACTAATATGGGTTTTAATTTTGCAGTGCAGCCTGTTCGCCCATGCGCATCTTACGGATCGCTAGCTTGATCTTCTGAACGGTATAAAGAATAATTCCCATTCCTATATACACCTTAACTACTATCGGTATAAAAACTTTCTGTATCATAACCTGTTGTTTAAAAAGCCTTTTTTTATTCTCTGACACAAAGATGATACACCTGATGCACCCATTGAAGCTTTTAGGCGTTCTTAACTGCACCTTTAAAAGCGGTTAACCATTAGTTTAATTTCTGTTAACTATCAATTTAGGTTCTATTAACGAGCTATTATGAACCGTGACATATATAGGATGAGGTTAACACGAAAAGTGCATATGCGTATTTGCCACATTTCAGTTAAGTTTGCGCCATGAAGAATTTATGGATAAAGCTGCTTCCCCTATTGGCGGGCTTAGCACTTTTTACTTCTTGTCATAACCACACAAAAAACGTAGATACCAGCAGCGCTCTGTACCAAACGCCTGAACTGAAGACCGCATCGGATAAAATAGCAGACAATCCTAAAGATGCTTCGCTATACTATGACAGAGGTAATATCCTGCACAGGCAAAAAAAAGATTCGCTTGCTATAAGTGATTATAAAAAAGCTATATCGATCGACTCCAGCAAAGCTGAATATTACAGTGCTATTGGCAACCTGCTTTTCGACCACAAAGACATTACAGGCTCACTACCCTATATACAAAAAGCCATTGCCATAAATCCTAGAGACCCAAAGGCACGTATAAAAGTGGCCAAGATGTTCCTGTTTACTAAAAAATATAATGAAGCCTTTGCCGAGTTGAATATAGTGCTTCGCCAAAACGTACACGATCCTGAACCCTACTTTATAAAAGGGCTTATTTATAAAGAAACTAAGGATACGGCCAGGGCCATATCTAGTTTTCTTACGGCATTGCAGGAAGGGCCCGATGATAAAGAAGCTATGATACAGCTGGGACAACTATACGGCGAAAAACATAACCCTATTGCACTTAAATATTTTGAGAATGCCTTTAAAGCAGACACTGCCGATGTATTCCCTTTATACGCAACAGGCGTATACTACCAGGAAAATAAGGACTATGAAAACGCAAAAGCCGCCTACAAAAACTGTATTTTGCACGATAATCAGTATGCTAATGCCTACTTCAATACCGGGTATATCCTATTGCAACAAGACTCTGTAGAAAAAGCCTGGAGGCAGTACAACCTGGTTACACAGATAGAACCAACCAATGCCACTGCGTACTATAGTAGAGGGTTGTGCAGCGAAATGATGAACAAGAAACAAGACGCTATAAATGACTACAAACAAGCACTTGTGTTCAATAGTAAGTATGATGACGCCAAACAAGGGCTGAAACGCATGGGCGTAAAATAGCAACAAAAAATTATCTAGTAAAATAATAAAACATAAAACGCAATGGCCATAATAGCACCATCCATGCTCTCTTCAAATTTCTCGAACCTGGAGCAAGATATACAAATGGTAAACAATAGCGATGCCGACTGGTTTCACCTTGATGTAATGGATGGCAGGTTTGTACCTAACATCACCTTTGGTATGCCCATAATAGCTGCCATGAAGAAAAGTGCAAAAAAACCTTTTGATGTGCACTTGATGATAGTAGAACCTGAAAAATACTTTGAGGCTTTTGCCAAGGCGGGAGCCGACATATTGACCGTGCATTACGAAGTATCGCCACACTTGCACCGCAACCTGCAAGTGATAAAATCTTTAGGCATGAAGGCAGGAGTAGCCATTAACCCTGGTACCCCTGTAAGCCTGCTTGAGGATGTGTTGTGCGACATAGACCTTGTATGTGTAATGAGTGTGAACCCCGGGTTTGGTGGCCAGAAATTCATAGATCAGACCACACATAAACTAAGGGTACTTAAAAGGATGATAAATGATCGTGGAGTGGGCACCCTTATAGAGGTGGATGGAGGTGTAACCCTGGAAAATGCATCAACCATAATAAAGAACGGCGCAGATGTGCTTGTTGCAGGCAATACAGTATTTTCTGCAGCAAATCCGGCAGATGCTATTAAATCATTAAAAGAGTTCTGAAAATAAAATAAACGGTTTTAACGTTTGCTTGTGGTATGCTTCAAAAACATTTAGGATTTTCCATTCTTTTAATACTTGCCAGCTTTCTTTCTCATGCACAGCTGGCTACAATTTCCGGTATAGTAAAAGATGAGCGTGGAGCAGCCATTGATGCCGCAACAATAGCGGTAATAAACAGTAACCTGAGCACCTATACCAACAAAAATGGTTACTACACCCTACAGGTGCCTGCAGGTAAAAGCATAACGGTAGTAGCGTCTTTCACTGGTTACGAGCCTGAACATAAAAACATTGTTTTTGTTGCTGGTGAGTTCAAAAACTGGGATGTGGTGTTGACCATAAAAACAAACACACTACACGATTTTATTAAAAGAGACGACAGATCAACCTTCGAAGCGGGCAGTGTTGGCATAGACGCTTCAAAAGCCAATCTCATCCCAACACCTGGCGGTGGTATAGAAAGCATACTTAAGCTAATGGTGGGCTCTAATAACGAGCTTACATCGCAATATAGTGTAAGGGGGGGCAGCTACGATGAGAACCTAGTGTACGTAAATGATTTTGAGATCTATCGTCCATACCTGGTTCGTTCGGGACAACAAGAGGGCTTAAGTTTTATCAACCCCGACCTTGTATCTAACGTTTATTTCTCTGTTGGTGGTTTCCAACCTAAGTACGGCGACAAAATGTCCAGCGTGTTGGATGTAACCTATAAGAAACCAACAACTTTCTCTGGTAGCGTAATGGTGAGCTTACTAGGTGCCAGTTTGCATCTGGAAGGAGCATCTAAGAACCAGAAGCTCACCTACCTTATTGGTGCACGCCAGAAAAGCAACCAATACCTGCTCCAGTCTCAACCCATAAAAGGGGTGTACAACCCTTCATTTACAGATCTGCAATTTTTAATTAACTATCGTTTTAATAGTAAGTGGGAAATTGAAGCTATTGGTAATTATGCACGTAACCGCTTTACATTTTACCCGGAAAGCCAGGTAACCAGTTTTGGTGTCGTAAACCAGGCCTACCAGTTGCAGGTGTCTTATAATGGCAGCGAACTAGACCAGTTCGATAGTCGTTTTGGAGGTATATCTGCCACCTACCGTCCCAATGATAAATTGAAATGGAAATTTCTTGCTTCAGGCTTTCAAACCAATGAACAAGAGACCTTTGACAAAAGCGGCGAATACCTATTGGGAGAATTACAAACAGATCAGAGCCAGAAAAACTTTGGCCAGGTAAAGGATTATCTAGGTACAGGTCTCATACACGATTATGCCCGTAATTTCCTGAATGTAAATGTTGTGAATGTAGGTTTCCGTGGTGCATATACTGCAACAAACAATTATTTTTCGTGGGGTAGCGATGTAAACATTACCAGCATTGATGACAACCTGCACCAATGGGAGATGCACGATTCATCGGCCTTTAACCAGCCCTATAACCCCACTGCGCTGTTCATGAGTTATTTCCTTAACTCTTCAGCAAATTTTAATTATACCAGGTTGAGTGGTTTTGTACAAGACAACTTTAAATTCAGTGATTCATCGCGTGTTACAGGCACGTTAGGGGCCAGATACAACTATAGCTACCTTAATAGCGAACTGGTTATTAGTCCGCGTATGCAGCTTGCCTACCAGCCCAAATGGCAACGCGATGTAGTATTCCGGTTTGCCACGGGTGTGTATGCGCAGCCCCCGTTCTACAGGGAAATGCGGGATGCAGTGGGAGATGTAAATAAAAACCTGCTAGCACAGAAGTCATTTCATACGGTACTAGGTGCAAATTATAATTTTAAAATGTACAACAGGCCTTTTAAGCTCACCGCAGAGGTGTATTATAAATACCTGTGGGATCAGGACCCTTATTATTACAACGATGTACAACTCATCTATACCGGCAAGAATGACGGCGTAGGCAGGATATATGGCGGCGAAATAAGGTTGTATGGGGACATAGTTAAGGATGCCACATCGTGGGTAAGTATAGGTATATTAAAAGCTGAACAAAAACTTATAGACAGCAGCCAGATATACAGTGGCTATTTCCCATTGCCAAACGATCAGCGTTTCATGCTGGGTATGTATTTTGAAGATTACCTGCCTCGCAATAAGAACTTTAAAATGCACCTGAGCCTTATATACGCCAGTGGGTTACCTGTAGAGGCACCAAATGGCCACCTGTTTGATAACACGCTGAGACTCCCCGATTATAAACGTGTGGATATAGGTTTTTCAGCCTTGTTGCTTGATGCGGCACGCAGGCAACACCCTTCGCATAGCTTGTTCAATAACATACACAGTATATGGGCAAGCTTCGAGGTGTTTAATTTGTTAGGAATACAGAATACACTTTCCTATAGTTACATACAAGACCAAACAACAGGGAATAGCTATGATGTACCTAATCGCTTGACGGCAAGATTGCTGAATTTGAAGATCATTTGTGCCTTTTAATAAGTTGGTAATAGCTTAAAACGTACGCCTGTGGCTCATCAACAAATTTTTTTAAAAAAATCCACAAAAACATTTTGCAGAGAAAATGATATTCCTATCTTTGCGTCCCGTTCTGAAAGAACATAGGGAATGATTTCGTAGCTCAGTTGGTAGAGCAATACACTTTTAATGTATGGGTCTTGGGTTCGAGTCCCAACGGAATCACTCGAAAAGCCTCGCAAATTGCGAGGCTTTTTTGTTATTACAGATGTTTCAATCCCCTAATAGAGACTTGCTATTACGGAGAGGGATCAATGGAGTAGCTCCACGAAACTATAATATGCCGGAGTAAAAGTTTGGCCAATTGACGCGTTGTTATTTCCCTTATACTCCCCAACTAAATTCGCACGCCAAGCATTCAGCAACAACAATTCTAATTACCATATCCACGTCTTCTATGGCAGGGTGTCAATATTGATCATCCTGAACTCACCCAATCTTAGAGTTAGGATTACAAATTTCGCAAAAACTTATATTTTTTTTCTGATAATTTTTAATAAAATATTTACTGATAGATACTTATCCATAACATTTATTTTAAATTTTAAATATTAATTACCATAAAGAGTTATTTTCTGGTAAAATAACATATCTTTATATTTAACCTTAAAAACACTAATTTTATGAGATCACTATTAACTTTTTTAGCGCTGGTGGTACTGTCAACCAATGCTTTTGGGCAAGCACCTACCCTTGTTGGTTCTTGGCAATTTAACGGTAATGCCAATGATGGCTCGGGCAACGGCCTTAACGGTACGGTCTATAATGCAACACTTACTGCTGGTCAATCCGGAGGGGCAAATACTGCTTATAAGTTTAATGGAGCGACTTCATTTATTAGTGTGCCTTATAGCGCGCTGCTGGACATTACTAAATTTACCATCCAAGCCACGGTAAGGATAGATAGTTTTAACCCCAACACTTGCCAAGCAGAGTTTATTGTGAACAGAGGTACACAAGCTACCACACATTGGTACAACATGGGGATAAATGACAATGCCTATGATAATAGTTGCAGCATATATAGTCCAAATAATACTGAATTTGTAGATGGTGTTTCTGGTACCAGTACTGCAAGCCTTCATGCCGGAAACTATATACAAGCGGGCACATGGTATTGCCACACATACACCTATGATGGCACTAAAATGAGATTGTACCTGAATGGTACTATTATCGATTCTGTGGCCATTGCCAATGTCCTCAACTATTCCGGCTCTCACGATTCACTCGTTTTTGGTTACTATCCAGCGGGAGGTGTTTCATTCCCTTATTGGCTTAATGGTGCTATCGATAACATTTCAATCTGGAATGGTGTATTATCGGATTCTGTTATTGCAAATATTTGCAACGTTGAGGATTCTTGCAGCTTGCAGTGCTACTGGCGTGTAGGTGGCAACAGCAGTATAACATCTAGTGATTTCTTAGGTACCACAAATGCAGAACCGGTAGTTATTAAAACAAACAACATTCAGCGTGCAGTTATACAGGGTAGTGGAAATGGGAATATGGGTATTGCTACTGCAACACCAACTACAACGTTGCACTTAAATGCGGTGGCTCCAAAAGGGGTGCCATCAGGACTACGTCTTGAACAATTACCTGCAGGCACTGGTAACATACTTGTAATAGATAGTGCTGGCTATGTATATAAAGCAAAGTCCCAAACTGCATTAGCTGAAACAAGAGATAACGAACTTGCTAATATGCAAGATAAAATAACCCAAATGCAACAACAAATAAATACACTTCAAGCGTCAATGGCTGCGAGTATTACAAAAAATGGCAGCTCATTATCCTTATCACCCAATCCCACTTCAGGCCAGGTTACCGCTGTTTATACTATATCAGGATCTGTATCTAATGCCGAAATAAGCATAACAGACAACATGGGCAAAACAATTCTTATGCAACCAGTAACAGGTAACAGCGGCAGCATTATCCTGGACATACCAGGCAATGTTGTGTCTAATCAACTGCTCTGTACATTATTTGCAGATGGTAGAGTTGTGGCATCACAAAAATTAGCATTGCTCAATAAATAATCAGTATGATAACAAGAGGCCGTCTCCAAAATTACTTTTGGGACGGTTTTTTTTATTTCATACCGTTTTGACTTTGTCAGCACTGTACTGCGAATGAAGTGTTCCACGTCCAATTCACATACAGGCTTCAGAATATGTTGGGTGCACTGTCTAGGTGCTTGTGCTACTATAGGCGATGTCACTCGTCCTTATCCTCGTCTGGCTTTTACTGCAGTGCCTGTTTCTGATGCTGTTTTTATTTATAGAATTTAAAAAGCCGCTATGGGAGCGGCTTTTGCTAATTAGAGCACTACTGATAACAGTAACTAATTTGTAAGGTAAACGTAATGATCAGACTAATTATTGCGCTAAAAAAATATAGTATAAAATGATTTTTTTACCCGTGGATATCTGATATTTTTGAACGTTTAGTACTGGTTTTTGGTAGAAGAATTCACATCTAAAGCATACGTCTAGTTATGGATATAAGTTCATTTGTACTCGGGTTTCAGGATATTGACAAAACAAAACTTGATGTTGTAGGGGGTAAAGGGACAAACCTCGGAGAACTTTCAAAGATCGAAGGAATATACGTACCAAAGGGCTTTTGTATTTCTGCTGAAGCATTTAAAAGAATTATTGAGAAAACGGTATCAATCAACGAATTACTTGACCAGCTATCACTTCTAATGGTAGAAGACAGGGATAAAATCAGCAAACTTAGCAGTGATATCCGCAGAGTCATAGAAGGGATAATCATTCCTCAAGACATTAGTAAAGAGATCAACAACGTACTTTCCACGCTTGGTGAAAAAGATGCCTATGCAGTACGATCCAGTGCAACTGCTGAAGATCTGCCAACTGCCTCTTTTGCAGGCCAGCAGGATACGTATTTGAACATTATAGGAAAAGAGTCTATACTGAAGCATATCAGCAAATGCTGGGCATCGCTGTTTACCGAACGGGCAATAATTTACCGACTTCAAAACGGCTTTGATCACCGTAAAGTACACCTGCCTGTGGTTGTTCAGAAAATGGTCTTCCCAGAAGTAGCAGGAATTTTGTTTACTGCCGACCCTGTCACTTCTAATAGGAAAGTATTATCCATTGATGCCAGCTTCGGCCTTGGCGAGGCCATGGTCTCCGGAATGGTGAATGCTGACAATTATAAAGCGCGTGACGGCAAGATCATCGATAAGAGGATATCTACCAAGAAACTGGCAATTTATGCTTTAAAAGATGGCGGTACTAAAGAACAGGACATTGCCCCCGGACTGCAGAATAAGCAGGCGCTGAGTGACGATCAAATTTTGCAGCTTGAGCGCATCGGCAGAAAGATCGAAAGACATTTCGGCCGTCCTCAGGATATTGAATGGTGTTTGGTTGATGATACATTTTATATTGTACAAAGCAGACCGATCACTACCCTATACCCCATCCCTGAAGCGAATGATCAGGAAAATCACGTTTACGTTTCTGTCGGCCACCAACAAATGATGACCGATGCAATGAAACCATTAGGCTTGTCGTTTTTTCTGTTGACAACACGAGCACTCATGCGCATTGCCGGTGGAAGATTATTTGTTGACATTACACCTATGCTGGCATCACCTGCCGGCAGAGAAACTATGGTAAACGTCCTAGGAAAATCCGATCCGATCATAAAAGGGGCACTTACCACCATTTTAGATCGGAGGGATTTTATAGAATCGGCACCGGATGATAAAAAAAACTCTGGCACCGGCGAGAGCAATAAACCCGTAGCTCTGCCGAATTACCAAGAGCTAAACGATTACGATCCAACAATCGTTTCTGATTTGATCAGGAGTAATCAAACATCAGTAGCTGTTTTAAAACAAAACATACAAACAAAATCAGGGTCGGCGTTATTCGATTTTATCCTGGAAGATATTCAACAATTAAAGAAAACAAATTCTGATCCGCAGAGTTTTGGTGTGATTATGACTGGCATGAATGCTTCAACATGGATGAATGAAAAAATGAACGAATGGTTAGGTGAGAAAAATGCAGCAGACGTACTTTCCCAATCTGTACCAAACAATATTACTTCGGAAATGGGCCTGGAGCTATTGAATGTTGCAGATGCGATTAGACCTTATCTCGAAGTAATTAAGTATTTGCAGCAAACCAAAAATGATAATTTTTTGGATGAGCTGGTTCAATTTGATGGCGGACAGGAAACCCGGAAGGCTATCAATGCTTATCTAAATAAATATGGAATGCGTTGTGCCGGCGAGATCGACATTACAAAAACCCGTTGGAGTGAAAAACCGATTACGCTTGTCCCAATGATTCTTAATAATATAAAAAGCTTTGAGCCCGGTGCGGCCAATCGCAGATTTGAGCACGGACGAAAGAAATCTTTAAAAAAAGAGCAGTATTTATTAGATCGATTGAGGCAACTACCAGATGGTGAACAAAAGGCGAAAGAAGCAAAACGAATGATCGACATGATCCGGAACTTCAGCGGTTATCGTGAATATCCAAAATACGGCATTGTTAATCGCTACTTTGCCTATAAACAGGCTTTACTGAATGAAACCAAACAACTTGTACAAGCCAAAATTATCCATAAAACAGAAGATATCTACTTTCTCACTTTTGAAGAACTAAGCGAGGTCGTACGTACAAATAAATTGGATTATCAGATCATTGCCAACCGAAAAGAGGAGTATAAATTATACGAAAAACTTATTCCACCACGTGTTATAACTTCAGATGGTGAAATCATTACAGGTAAGTACAACCAAGAAAATGTTCCAGCAGACGCTATTGCCGGTGTGGCTGTTTCTTCAGGAATTATCGAAGGTCGGGCACGTGTCATATTAAACATGGAGGATGCGAATATAGAAGAGGGGGATATATTAATCACCACATTTACTGACCCTAGCTGGACGCCACTTTTTGTATCCATAAAAGGTCTTGTCACCGAAGTTGGCGGACTGATGACCCATGGAGCAGTAATAGCACGAGAATATGGCTTACCGGCTGTTGTTGGTGTAGAAAATGCCACCAAACTAATAAAAGATGGACAGCAAATTCGGCTGAATGGAACTGATGGATATGTGGAGATCTTGTAAACGGGTAGCTGCAGCTTTAACAATAAACCACCAATCTACATAATAAATAGCCGTTGAAAATAAAGATAATTGTACCATTATCTTTGCGTGAATGGATCATACCAAGCTTCACTCCTATATTAAAAAAGTCTCCAAAAGAATAACTGATGAGGAGTTTTCTTTGATCATTAGTTGTGCACAAAGCAGACAACTAAAAAAAGGTGATGCTGTATTAAAGGAAGGAGATATTTGCCGTTCCTTTTACCTGGTTGAAAAAGGATATCTACGTACTTGGTATAACAAAGATGGCATACCCATCAATCTAAACTTTACACTGGAGGGTGAATTTGCCACGAATGTAAAAAGCCTGAACAGTCACCAACCCTCAGAATTCACCATTGAAGCGGGGGAAGAGGCGTCGGTATTGATCTTCAATCTGGACATTATAGTCAAAGAATTTGATTCACATCCCCAGATCGTTCTCTTTATCAGACGGTTGGCTATGCATATGCTCCTGGCCTCAGAAGAGCACAATAAACTATTCAAAATGTACACTCCCACTGAGCGCTACAGGTACATTGAAGAACACAAACCCGAATTGCTGCAACGTATATCCCTCTCTCAAATAGCATCGTACCTGGGTGTAACCCGCGAAACACTGAGCCGTATACGTGGGAAAAGGGATTAACAACCCGGATTGTGACGTTTGTCACAGGTCTATGTTATACACTTGAGCCACCTTTGCAGTGTGAGTATCAGTACATTCAACGCATTTAAAAACAAGAACTACAGATTATTTTTTTCGGGCCAGTCCATTTCTCAAATTGGCACCTGGATGCAGCGTACCGGCGTAAGTTGGGTTGTCTATACAATGACACATTCTGCTTTTATGCTGGGCGCTACAGTATTTGCAGCGCAATTCCCGTCCTTTCTTTTTTCTTTATTAGGTGGTATAGCAGCAGACAGGTATAACCGGTATAAAGTACTGCTCATTACCCAGGTAGCATCTATGATACAAGCAATATTGCTGGCCATACTTACACTTACCAATCACTACCAGGTTTGGGAGATCCTTGCACTGAGTGTTGCTCTTGGTATCATTAATGCCTTTGATGTGCCCGCCAGGCAACCGCTGATACACGACCTAGTAACTGATCCGGCAGAACTACCCAATGCACTTGCGCTCAATTCCTCTATGGTAAACCTTGCCCGTTTAGTTGGCCCGGCATTATCGGGCATTGTATTGGTAAGATTCGGTGCAGGTATATGTTTCAGCCTGAACGCTGTAAGCTTTGTAGCCGTGATCACCTCCCTGTTATTAATGAAGTTACCAGCGCATATACCAGCAACTATAAAAAAGAAAACCACTACTGAACTTGCTGAAGGCTTCACCTATCTGAAAAACACACCTACAATTGGCATCATAATGATAATGCTTGCATCTACCAGTCTATTGGTTTTGCCATATAACACGCTCTTGCCTGTGTTTGCAAAAGTTATCTTTAATGGTAATGCAGCCACTTATGGATATATCAATAGTTTTATAGGATTGGGGGCAATTATTGGTTCCATATTCCTGGCATCTTTAAAGAAGGGGGCCGATCTTAAATTTGTACTACTCATCAACACGCTTATTTTTGGCACATGCCTCATGCTTTTTTCATACATCAGTTATTACCCATTGGCTATGTTTTTTGCCACACTAACGGGGTTTGGAATGATGTCGCAGACAACTATTATCATGACGATAATACAGATCAATTCAGATAAAAAAATGAGGGGAAGGATAATGAGCTATGTAGCTATGGCTTACTTTGGAATGTTGCCATTGGGTAGCCTTATTATCGGTGCTATTTCTCAGAAAATAGGGGCACCCAATACGCTTCTTTGCCAAGGAGCAGTAGCGCTTATTATTGCAGCCATATTTGCCAAGTATTTAACAAGAGATAGACTAAGTAAGAAAGAGATGGAGCTGTTTGAAGAAGAAGAGGTAATAAAGGAAAACGTGTAGCAAAAAACATTTATCATAAAAACAACAATAAAAAAATGGAACAAAACACACAAAACACCGCTCTGTTGGTGATGGATATGCAGGCCGGCATTGTTGGAATGCTGCCGGATAGTGCAGCTATTATTGGCAATGTTGCTAAAGCTATAGCACATGCCCGCGATAACGGCATTCCAGTTATATATGTAGTAGTTGGATTCAGACAAGGAGCGCCAGAAATTAGCATGAATAATAAGGGCTTCGCAGAAAGCAAGGGAAGATTTGGCACTGTGAACTTTGAAGAATTCATGAAAATCCATACAGATATTGCACCACGGGAAGGAGAGATCACAGTTACAAAACGCCGTGTTAGTGCATTTACAGGCAGCGATCTTGAAGTGGTGTTAAGGGCATTCGGCATACAGCACCTGGTACTTACAGGTATTTCTACAAGCGGCGTAGTATTATCGACCACCCGAGAAGCGGCAGACAAAGACTACCGCCTGACCATATTAGCAGATTGCTGTGCTGATACAGATGAAGAAGTGCACCGCGTTTTAACCACTAAGGTTCTCCCTCGCCAGGCCGGCGTAGTGACACTAGCAGAATGGAACAAAAAGTAAGCCCATTACGAACCATTGATAAAATTCATTGCACATGATCAAATTAAAAAATGAGCCTCTTTTGGGAAAGAGGCTCATTTTTTAATTATATAACAGACTGCGAGGAGAAGCCTTCTATTTAAATTACTTTATCTCCTTATCCAAAGACGCCTGGGCCAGTGGATGATAATTCATGCGGTATTTGGCATACAGCCTTTTTGCCATTTCCTTTCCGTTAGGGGTTTTCATCATAGCTGCATATAGTGGCTCTATGAATTTGCGACGCCCTACACTGCCGAGGAACTGCTCCATGGCTGTATAGGCTGGCTCATAGCCTGCACGTATGGCCATTACAAACCACAGATCAGCTATCTCACTGTTGCCGATTTGGGTGAAGTGGAATGTTCCATCCAACTGTTTCATTTGCTCTCGGGTAATGCTGTCTGGCATTTTACGTAAAAATTGCTGCCACTCGTTACTACTCCACCCTGTTGTATCCAATTGTGCAGGTGGTGTACCTTTTAAAAATTTTCCGTTTTGTGCATCTACTTTTGCAAACCGAACATTACCTGCACGGGGACAATTGGCAGGTATGCCCGGACCATATACCCATGCACTGATGTCTAGTTTTTTAGCAAGTGTACTGTCTCCTTTAATAAGATTAGCATTTAAGTAGCTGAGGAAATTCTCAGTATTTATAGTTTTAAAAGCATGTTCATCAAAGTATTTTTTCAAAAACGCATCAAACTTTTCCCTACCCACATTTATTTCTATCAGCTTTAAGAAATGACTTCCCTTTTCGTAAGGTATATCAGAGAACCCATCATCAGCATCACGGCCATCCAGGTTTATTTTCAACCAGGTATCTTTATTATCCTTCCCCAATTCGTTCACATTGGTCACCAGATCCTGGTAGCCCAGCTCCCACAGCATGTCTGCATAATCCTTACCTTCTATAGATTCCATTATGCGACGCTCGAAATAGTCAGTAAACCCTTCGTTCAGCCAAAAGTCGTTCCAGGTTGCATTAGTTACCAGGTTGCCACTCCAGCTATGGGCCAGCTCATGGGCTATAAGACTCACTAAGCTACGATCACCAGCGATGATAGTAGGCGTGCAGAATGTAAGGCGTGGGTTCTCCATACCACCTATAGGGAAGCCTGGAGGTAGGACCAACATATCGTACCTACCCCACCTGTAAGGTCCGTAGAGTTTCTCTGCTGCGTTCACCATCTTTCCTACACCATCAAATTCATAGCGTGCTTTGTCTATCATTCCTGGCTCCGCATATACACCTGTGCGATTGTCGATAGCTTTAAAATCGATATGCCCAACGGCCAACGCCATAAGGTATGCAGGTATAGGCAGATCCATCTTAAAGTGATAAATACCACTATCATTTACCTGTTTTGGATTTTCTGCACTCATTAAAGCCAGAGCGCCTTTAGGTACAGACACCCTTGCAGTATAGGTGTAACGTATGCCTGGACCATCAGCACATGGCAACCAACTTCTTGCATAAACAGATTCAGACTGCGTATATAAGAATGGATATTTCTTAGCGTGGGTTTGTTGTGGGTCAAGCCACTGAAGGGCTGTGGCATTCTTACCTGTTTTATAAAATATGGTTACTTCTGTGCTTCCTACTTCAACAGGTATGTTTAGGGCACTGCCCATGTATTTTATAGGACTGTCCAGTATGGCATTTACTTTTTTACCATTCACAAATACGCTGTCTACAGTAAGGTCATATGTATCCAGCTTCAGGTTGTTCAGCTTGTTGTTGTTATCTATTGTCCAGGTCGCTTTCCCAGATATTTTTTTCTGGTCAAAATCTACCTTTATATCCATATCAAGGTGCTTCAGCGTTATGCTGTCTGCATTGGACAAGGTATGCATATCCTTTTCAACCGTATCTGTCGCTGTTGCAACGACAGTAGTTGACGTAGTTGCATTTTTACAAGCGCTCAACAGGATAAAAGACAGCAACGCTGTGTATATATACTTATTCATAATCATTATTCAAGTTCTGTTTTTCGCACGGCATCCCATGTTGTATTTGCATAGCTATCCCATACCAGCCAGAGCAGGATTGCGGAAAGTACCATAAATAACAACTTCAGCCAAAGAATATTTATAGCCATGTAATGGCCAAAACCCAGAGCCGAAGGTATTGCCATAGCTATGAAAGATTTGAGAAAACGGTTGCCGCCCTGGTTCATTTGTTCTTGCATAGAAAACGGAAGGTCCCTAAAACTTACCCTCATCATGCAGGCAGCAAACAATGTTACGTTTATCAGCGCAAGTATTACATCGGTAATGGCAGGCCAGCCCCATACAGAAACAATAAATATGGCCAATAGAATAAACAATGGCAAGAAGAACTTTATCCACATTGCCTTAAACGCACCTGACATAACCCTACCCGGAGTAACAACAGGAGTAGCATAATACACCCAGGCTGACTTATACTGGTCTGATATAGTAAGATAGTTCAGCACCCTTATGAGCATGAAAGATGATAAATACAGCAGTAGTAAGTAGCTGGGGTTATCAGGTGATGTTGCTTTATCCCAGGCATCTTTAAAAGACATATGCTTTTCTGAAGTAAGCAGGAAAACAAAGTAAATGGGCATGTATGCAAAAAACGGGTACACTTTCATTTTAAAAGACCGGGAACGGGATGTTTGCAACCAGGTAATGATAAAACCTGCCTTTGCAACGTCATCCTTATTCATCAGGTTGGCAAGCTTTTGATAGAACTTTCCTCCGGTGGTTTTTGCTTGTGCTACAGGGGCATATTCTGCTGCGGCCACTGTGTCTATACCGCCAATAGCCCTGGCAAATTGTGGTGACAAATATTTAACCAACAACCACAAACAGAGCAAAGGAAGCGCTATTGCCAATATAAAGAACCATTGTGTACCAGCCAGGTTAACAGGGAAACCCAGCAAAGACCAAAAGGAAGCCAGCCAATATGATGGTGTAAACATTACCCAGCTATGTTTGCTGATATCCAGGTTAACGAGGTCTTCTATATTGCCGCTTGTGTTGAGCATACCGCGCATGAGGTAGCCCGAAGCAAACAATACTATGGAAAATGCAATCTGAAAATAATTGATAATATCTTTAAAACGCTCGGGCTTTGCCAGCTTTAACAACAGTAAGTAGGTACAGTTGACCAGGAAAATGGCAATACACGCCAATAATATAAGTGGTAAAGGGAATAGGAGCGCTGACTTCCAGCCGTCCAGGATGCCAAGTGTTATCCACATAGGCAATGACATGGGTAGTATGATGCGAAACAGGTAAATGAACACATGCAGCAACCTGGATAGTACTATTGTAATATCACTTACAGGCCGGGGAACTATAATATATTTATCGCGGGTATCAAAAAGTACATTGCTGAAATCAGTGATCAGCATGAACGTAAGCATGAATAAAAAGAAAGAGAACGAAATGGTAAGCCCAAATATACGGTCCTTAATAGTTGCCAGTGCAAAAATGTATACCAGCCCTGTAAGTGCAGCTATGAACATGTTGAGCCACACCGAATTATTACGCTCTTTTTTTTGGGTGCGTTGCCTGCCAAAGGGTATTGGCTTACGGTCGTCCAGTTTCAGGCGTATATCAAGAATGGCGGCTAATTGTTCTGTATCGGCCCCCATACTACGCCAAAGCCCAGATGGCAGCATTACCAGCTTTAGAAATATCTTATTCATGGTACGAGTTAGCTAGCAGGTGTATCATTAAGTGCGGAAGCAAAATCATCAGCGCGATGACTATAGCCTTCACGTGCAGTAAGTTTTGAGAATATCTGTTCCAGCGAATCATTGCTGTTCTGCCGCAGCTCTTCTATAGTGCCATTGGCTACTATAATACCGTTATCTATCAATACTATCCGGTCAGATACTTTTTCCACCACATCCATCATATGAGATGAGTAAAATATGGTTTTACCTTCCTGCTTCAAAACCTGCAGCAACTCCTTCACCATGATTACTGTATTGGCATCCAGGCCTGATAAAGGCTCATCCAATATAACTATAGAGGGATTATGCAACAACCCGGATGTCAGCAACACCTTTTGTCGCATACCCTTTGAAAAGCTATCCATACGCTGGTCTATATTGCCCAGCAGTCCAAATGAATCCAGCATCCTGCGCGAGCGCTCTTCTATTACAGCATCTGATAAGTGATAGAGCTTACCTATAAAAGACAAGTATTCGCGCGCCGTCAGCAGGTCATATAGCTCAGCCAACTCTGGTATATAACCTATCATTTTCTTCACGTCCATTACATTCTGGCGTACATCTTTTCCACCAACTGTCACTTCGCCACTATAGTCTTGTATAATACCAGCAAGGATTTTTACTGTAGTAGATTTACCTGCACCATTAGGACCAATGTAGCCTATTATCTGCCCAGGGTAAATATCAAGATTTATATCCTTTAGCACTTGTTTTTCACCATAGTTTTTACTCAAGTGCCGCAGAGTGATTATTGGTTTCATAGTTGTAAAATTAAAAAACCTCCAATAACAAGTGCATCGGAGGTGAAAAATAAAAAAACGGTTAGCCAGCCATGTATTTAAGCTTTTATAAGCCTGAATGCATGGTTCCATTTATTGTTGAGCATACCCGGTATGCACCAAAGCATACATAATGGCTCTATAGCACGAGAAGCTTCTACCTTACCCATATCTTCAACTTCCCATCCAAAACCGACAAGTATATCCGACACTTCTTTTTTAGCAGTATCATTATTACCACAAATGAACATGCTGGGCTTTTCTGTGAATGCCGGGTTTATCATGTATGCATTGCCCACGCTATTAAACGCTTTTACAAAGTGCGCTGCGGGAAAACGCTCCTGTAGTTGCTCCATAAGAGATTCATCCAGCGTAGTAAAAAACTTCAACACTCCATTTTCCGGCGGTGCATCTGCTGTCGGGTTAGTAGTATCTATAACTGTCTTACTATTAAAGTTTTGCACTCCAGCCTGTTCTATGGCATCTGATGCAGCAAGGCCTTTTACAGAAAGCACAATGATATCCCCAAACACCGCTGCGTCTTCAAAAGTGCCGGTCTTACCTTTTGCATTCTTTTCTTTCCATGCATCCAGTTTATTTACATCCCTGCTACCTAGCATTACCTCGTGGCCTTTTGCCAAAAAACCACTGCCTAATGTTTGAGCTACAATACCCGAACCTATAATTCCTATCTTTTTCATGATTGGTTATTTAAGGTAAAGTAATAGCAAATTCTGTGATCTGATGACAACGTTAACATTATTTTTTTAGTCGTTTACGGACGACAAAAAACCGTCTTTTACAAGGAGTAAAAGACGGTTCAAACAAACATTTTAATTAATTATAAATATTATATTTTCCAACTCTTATTCTGGAAGCGCTCGCTTACCACCATGTCTTTACTACCGGGGGTATATTTATAAAAACCTTCACCAGATTTTACTCCATAAAACCCTGCTTGTACCATATTGGCCAGTAATGTTGCCGGTGCATACTTTGTGGCACCAAAGCCCATGTGCAGCACATTCATTATAGAGTAGCAAGTATCCAGGCCTATAAAGTCTGCAAGCTGCAATGGCCCCATAGGATGCGCCATACCCAGCTTCATTATAGTGTCTATTTCTGTAACACCTGCAACACCTTCCTGTAAAGACAGGATCGCTTCGTTTATCAATGGCATTAATATACGGTTGGATATAAAGCCAGGATAATCATTAACAATACATGGCACTTTACCCAAGTACTGCGACAAGTGGAAAATAGTATTGGTTACTTCAGTTTCAGTTGCGTAGCCGTTTATTATTTCTATAAGCTTCATTACCGGTACCGGGTTCATGAAGTGCATACCTATTACCTTACCCGGACGTTTTGTATGCGACGCGATCCGTGTAATTGAAATGGATGATGTATTAGTAGCCAGGATGGTATGTGCAGGGCAAAGTTTATCGAGCTCCAGGAATATTTTCACTTTAAGATCAATATTCTCGGTTGCCGCCTCTACTACCAGGTCAGCATCCTTCACAGCTTCTACCATATCGGTATATGTAGTGATGCGTGCGAGCGCAGCATGCTTTGCATCCTCAGTTAAGGCACCTTTCAATACCTGGCGATCCATATTTTTACCAATGGTTACCAGTGCCTTGTCCATAGCGGCCTGGTTAATATCCATCATGTGTACATTAAAGCCGCTTTGTGCAAATACATGAGTGATACCGTTACCCATAGTACCAGAACCTATTATGGTTACTGTCTTTAATTGTTGCAACATGTCCTTGGTATTCTGTGTTACCCCGGCACTTTCAATTTTTACCATATTATCCTGCAGTTGTGTCATTAAGTAATTTTTATAAAACGTGCCAAAGATAAGTTTTTACTTAATAATGCATTACGTTATCATAAAAGCTAATACACTACAGCTATTCACATTCATCACATTCATTCAATTAATTGTATTTAAATACACAGCAAGATAAAATCTCCATTCTACACATCAGAAACATTAAGTTTTTATAAGGCTTTTTTGCTATCGTTTGTATGGCGAATTGCCTACATTTGAGCGACTGGAATTATGAATATACAGCGCGCTACCCCGGTAAATGAGTTACTGGCAAAATTGATCTTCCTGATAGCACCAACTATACTGGTCAGCTATTTTTTGCTCTATAATGCTAATCAATACTATACCATTCTACAAAACCAGGCACTACAGCAAACCATTTATCTTGCTGCAGGCATGGGCATATCTGCTTTGCTATACTCATTCCGGTTTCGTTTTCCGCTCACATTCGGGCTATTACTCTTCGGCTTATATGTTGTTTACAAAGGGCTGGATAAGTATGCCATAGGAGAATTTGATACTTTTTTCATTTCAGTACAGTTCCAGGTATTTGCGGTGCTTTTCCTGGCAGGGTGGCTTACAGGCTGGGGATTTATCAGGCTTCGGTATTTTTCTGTGTTCATCTCAGCAGCCCTGTTAAGCTCTTGCATATTACTGATAGCTAAAGCCAACGTAACTACTGTATATACCCTTATGCGGGCCTTCTCCCCTGCCCTGCTGTTTACTATCTACATTATTTTTACTGCAGAGCAGATCTATAGTTATAAAGACAAATCGCAACGATTTTGGTGGTTTCTCACCCGCAGACTGGTTGCATTTGCAGTATTAGCTGCCCTTTTACTGGGTGGGGTTTACTATATAATGCAAAAAGAAATAAAGGAAACTGTTGCAAATTACGGTGGTAGTGGTAAGCAGGGCAATGGCATGCTGCACCAGAATAAAGATGGACGTTTTGACCTGAACGACGAAACCCAGTTACGGGGCAGCATGGGGCGCACTAATGAATTATTGTTCTGCGCTCATATAGCCCATTTCTTCCCGGGCACACAGGTTCCTAACCCATTATATCTTACTGCGTTTTACTATACTAAATTCGATACACTCACTGAAACATTCGAACGAGACCCTAACATACCATCCAATGACCTTTTCCTTCCCGATGTTTCTAAAATACCATTGTTTGTTACTAAAACTGACTCTACAGTTATAAAGAATAGCATGGCTGATAAACTGCGAGAAGTGGTTGAAGTGCAGATATACAATGTAAAACTATCAAACAACACCTACCTGGCCCCTAATGTCGGGTATTTTGTACAACCGGTTACTGTTGAAAAAGACTTCAGGGGCGAGTTCACCAGCGCATTCAGGGCTAAAAGTTATGTATCGCTGCTCAACAGCGCCTACTTTGTATATAATGCAATTGACCCGAGCATAAAGAAATTCCAGGAACAACGTTTTAAGGTATTGCGGAATGTAACAGACTATAAAGGCATGGACACAAAGTTCATGAAGTATTATACCTACATGCCATCTGATGTTAAGTTCAAAGAAATTGCCGACCTGTCGCATAAGGTGACTGATAAAGCAATAACACCTGTTGACAAGGTAATAGCCATTCGCGACTACTTCCTTTCAAAAGACGAAAACGGCGATCCTCTTTATAAATACACTGATAATCCCGGAGTACCTGATATCCCCAGCGCATCAAAGCTCAGGTACTTCCTGTTCGAGAACCATAAAGGCTACTGCGCTTATTATGCCGGCGCTACCCTATTCATGTTGCGGGCTTTGGGCATACCATCGCGTATAGCGGTCGGGTTTCTTACCATGGACCGCAGTGATGCCAAAAACAAAGGTTGGTACTGGTACTACGCCAACCAGGCACATGCTTGGGTGCAGGTCTACTTCCCCGGTTATGGTTGGCTAGACTTTGATACCACCGTTGGTAACAGCGATGCCCAGGAAAGCCCCAAACCAGACGGTACGCCACCTAGCCAGCCACCTAAAGCATGGCTGGCAGCCGATGGTATCATCCAAGAATTGGACACCACCAGGAAAACAATGGTGCTGAAGGTGAAACATATGGTGTTCCAGGACAAGGAATATAACCTACCCGCGCCTATAGACGTGAATATGGATCTGAAAATAGCTGCCATAAGGCGCGACAGCATAGATGTACCGCTGGCTACTATTGAGAAGGGAGAAGAAGCCACGGCCGTGTCTTATGCCGAAGCTTTCAAAAAAATGGTTCCCGGCGATAACGAGAGTGGGACTTCATTAATAAAAAGGTTCCCAAATCCAGCCCCTATTGATGAGGTGTACCTGAAAATTAAAGATGTAACCAAACCGCCTGAACAAAAAATAGTGGCACAGGCGGCAAAACCAGTGCCCTTATCACATATACTTTGGATAACAGGTGGCATATTTGGGGCACTTATACTGTTGATGTTATCATTGCCATATACTATATACCTATATTTTAAAAGCAGGTACAATAGCGCTAAGAATGATGGGGCAAAAGCATATTGGGGATACAGAACAGCAACTTACTACCTGCACCAAGTAGGTATATACAGAGGCTTATCTACCCCAATGCAGTATGCAAGGCAGGTTGTAGATCCACGGTTTGGCACCTCGTTATCTGTATTTATGAATGCATACCTAAAGAATAAATATGCGAAACAGGAATTAACTGCACAGGAAAAAGAAACTGTACATCATTTTCTTGCTCCTTTCCTTAAAACAGTGCGTGCACAAATAAAGCCCGGCAAGCGTTTCGCGGGTTTTATAAACCCTATGCGTACTGTTAGCTTTTTTGTAATGCCCGAAGAGGAAAAAGAAATGTAAGTTTGGGGTATTTTTACGCGTACGCACGCAGTTACCAGCAGTATTAAAGAACTGATCTAAAATCATATTACGTTGACTAAAACACAAAAACAAAGCCCTTCCACAGGTCGCGCCAAAAGGTCGGTGCGCATATTATGGGCTGCGTTTTTTATAGGAATTGCTTCCCTTGCGTTGCTTGTTATCATGCTCAATTCTGGCTGGCTGGGCTACATGCCTTCCATGTACGAGCTTGAAAACCCAAGTAGTGCCCTGTCTTCTGACGTATATGCAGCTGATGGTACGCTCATAGGCCGGTACTATGTACAAGACAGATCGAACAGTAAGTACACAGAAATATCTCCTAATGTATTCAATGCATTGCTGGCTACAGAAGATGCCCGTTTTTTTGAACACTCAGGTATAGACCCTATAGGCACAGTTGCCATACCATTTTATATAATGACGGGCAAAAAACGTGGCTCATCTACAATAACCCAGCAGTTAGCCAAAAATCTGTTTCATCGTAAGAATGAAAATGTCTTCACCCTGCCATTCATCAAACTGAAAGAATGGATCATGGCTGTAAAACTGGAACGCAACCTTACCAAAAGTGAGATCATTACGCTATACCTGAACACTGTACCTTATAGTGATAACGTTTATGGTATCAAGAATGCATCGATGACGTTTTACAATAAAACGCCCGACAAACTGAACATTGAAGAAGCTGCAGTTTTGATAGGTATGCTGAAAGGCAATACGCTTTATAATCCACGCCGCCACCTGGCAAAGGCTACTGAAAGACGCAACGTTGTTCTGGACCAAATGGCCAAGTACAATTATATAAGCAACAGGCAAGATGAAGATCTAAGCAAACAACCTATAAAGCTTGATTACCATAAACAAGATTACCATGAGGGTATAGCCCCTTACTTCAGGCAAGTTGTGGAAGCACAAGTGAAACTGCTGTGTAAAGACCTGAAGAAGCCCGATGGCACCCCTTACGACTTGTATAAAGACGGGTTGAAAATATATACAACGCTCGATATAAAAATGCAACACTATGCTGAAGAAGCGGTGCAAGAGCACATGAGCGATGTACAGAAACTGTTTGTTGCCCAAGCGGCCTATAAAGACGGCAGCATTTGGAATGCCCCTGAAGTTAAGACCATTCTGAAAGCGGCTATTGCTAATTGCGACCGGTACCAAATGCTGAAGGATGACGACATGACCGATGAACAGGCGCTTAGAGAAATGGCTAAACCCATAAAGATGCGTGTGTTTGCCTGGAACGATGTGCACTACAAGGATACAGTAATGAGCCCTATCGATTCTATAAAATACATGAAGGTTTTCTTACAGGCAGGCTTTATGGCTATGGATCCATTCACTGGTGAAGTGAAAGCCTGGGTGGGCGGCATAGACCATACTTTTTTCCAGTACGATCACGTAAATATCAACACCAAACGCCAAGTAGGTTCAACTATAAAACCACTATTATATTGCCTTGCTGTTGACAATGGTTTTTCGCCATGCGGCACAGTGTCAACTGCTCCCCAGTCGTTCCCGGGATACATGAACCACCCTTATGATGCTGGTGGCTCAGAACATGGAGATGTGACCATGAAGTACGCACTGGCACTATCTTTAAACAACGCTGCGCTTTATATACTAAAACAAGTAGGTATCCCGGCATTTGTTGACTTTGTACACAAATGTGGTATTTCTAATATTGACAAGTATCCAGCGTCAGCCCTTGGTGTTTCAGATATATCTCTATATGAAATGCTGGGCGCTTACAGTATGTTCCCTAGCGGCGGTATCAACACCCAGCCCTATTATATCACCAAGATCGAGGATAAGAACGGCACCCTGCTTAAAAATTTTACTCCTATACAAAAAGAGATCATCAATGCAGGCACAGCCTACAGGATGGTGAACCTGATGCGCGGAGTTGTTGATTTTGGTACGGGTAAACGTATGCGTTACCGCTATGGTATAAAAAGCGATATAGCTGGCAAAACAGGTACTACCAATAACCAGGCCGATGCATGGTTTATTGGCTATACACCACAGCTTATTGCAGGTACATGGGTAGGTTGCGATGACCGCGTATTCCGTTTTAAGAGCGAGGCTTTAGGACAAGGCTCTGCCGCGGCATTACCTGTGTGGGCTTACTTCATAAAACGTGTTTATGCAGACAGGTCGCTAGGCATAAGTCCCGAAGCTACATTTAAGGTGCCATCTGGTTATAACGACTGCGATGTTACCGACCCTACAAGCGGGGCACGCAGCAGCACTTACTATAGCAATGGCCTGGTACCTAATAGTAAAGACACCAGCGACCCAATAGAAACCGCCCCGCCGGAGAATGAATAACAATACTCCCTGCATAAACGTTAAACAGATTAGATGATAGTAAAGGGAAAAATAATTAATGACCCCGTTTATGGTTTCCTGCGTTTTCCTGAACCCGAATTATTGCAACTTATAGAGCATCCCTGGTTTCAGAGGTTGCGTAACATAAAGCAAATGGGTATGGCAGCCTTGGTTTACCCCGGCGCTGTACATACACGTTTCCATCACTCATTAGGGGCCTGTCACCTTATGGGTAAGGCGCTTGACGAATTAAAGACAAAGGGTGTACACATATCTAATGAAGAATGTCTTGCTGCACGTATAGCAGCTTTGCTGCACGACATAGGTCACGGCCCTTTCTCGCATGCCCTTGAGCATACGCTTGTAGGAGGCATATCGCACGAAGCTTTATCGCACCTCATCATGATGAGGTTGAACACGGAAATGGATGGCATGCTTGAAAAAGCCATACAAGTCTTCGATCATTCTTACCATTTAAAGTACCTACACCAGTTAGTATCCAGCCAGTTGGATGTGGACAGGATGGATTATCTGAATCGCGATAGTTTTTACACCGGTGTATCAGAAGGAGTTATTGGGTATGACCGCATTTTGCAGATGCTTACCGTTGTAAACGGTGAGTTGATGGTGGAAGAAAAGGGAATACATTCCATAGAAAAATTCATCATAGCCCGCAGGTTGATGTACCAGCAAGTGTACCTGCACAAAACAGTGCTTGGCGCTGAACAATTATTGATAAAAATACTTGAACGTGCAAAATACCTGGTTGCCGAAGGTGCTATTTTATTTGCTACACCGGCACTTGGCTACTTCTTATATAAAGATTTGACTATAGAAGATTTCAGGAACGAACCTGAACATCTGAAAAGGTTTTGCGAATTAGACGATTCTGATGTTTTTGCAGCTATTAAGACCTGGCAGGAACATGAAGATTTTGTATTATCTAATCTATGTAAGATGATGGTATTGCGAAAATTGTATAAGGTTATATTAGATTCCAAACCTTTAACAGATATTTTTAACCGCAAAAAAGAAGAATTCTCATCCAAATTACACATAAATAATAACAACATAAGTTATTTTGTTTTTACAGGCGAAACCTCTAACAATACCTACAACACTACCGATGAGCGGATACAGATAGCTTTAAAAAATGGCACAGTAAAAGATATTTCAGAAATTGATTATTCATTAGTTACCCAAACACTTGCGAGGCCCGTACATAAGAACTACATTTGCTACGCCCAAATTTGAAAATTTGGAATAATTATTGATTAAAAGTATTTGTTTTGTACTTCATCAAACAAAGTTTGTAATTTCATTAGATCCATGCAGTTTACCGCTTTACAAATAGCAACATTAATAAAAGGAAAAATTGAGGGCAATCCTGACGTTAAGGTAAGCCATGTAGCCAAAATTGAAGAAGCCAAAGAACACTCTCTTAGTTTTATAGCCAACCCTAAGTACGAAGAATTTCTTTACACCTCGAATGCGTCAGTAATTATTATAAATGATTCATTCGAATTGTTGAAGCCCGTAACTGCCACCCTGATAAGGGTGAAAGACGCATATAGTGGCTTTGCGTTGTTGCTGGAAAAGTACAACGAAATGATATCACGGACAGGCAAAAATGGTATTGAACAGCCATGCTTTGTATCTAAAACTGCTTCGATTGGTAAAAATGTTTATATCGGCGCCTTTGCCTACATTGGCGATAATGTAATGATAGGCGATGGCGTGAAAATATATCCTGGTTGCTATATAGGCGACAATGTGGTGATCAATGAGAATTCAAAATTGTACGCAGGTGTAAAAATATACGATGGTTGCTCTTTGGGCAGTCGGGTTATTATACATTCGGGTACTGTAATAGGTGGCGATGGGTTTGGTTTTGCACCACAGAACGATGGTGTATACAAAAAAGTACCACAGATAGGCAATGTGATCATTGAAGACGATGTGGAAATAGGCGCTAACACTACAGTTGACAGGGCTACAATGGGTTCTACTTACATTCGTAAAGGGGTGAAGCTGGATAACCTGATACAGATAGCCCACAACGTAGAGATAGGAGAAAACACTGTTATCGCTGCACAGTCGGGCGTATCGGGCAGTACAAAAGTAGGTAAGAACTGTATGATAGGTGGACAGGTAGGCATTGTAGGGCATATAAACATTGCAGACGGCACCCGTATAGGCGCCAAAAGCGGTATATCTAAGTCTGTTACTGTACCCTACGCTGCTATTAATGGCAGCCCTGCGTTTGAATATAAAAGTTCACTGAAAAGTCAGGCAATTTTTAGAAATTTGCCCGAATTACATCAACGGCTTTTAAAAATGGAAGAAATGGTACAGGAGCTGACCGCTTTATTAAATAATCAAAACCTGGAAGTAAAGAAGTGAACGTAGATATAACATCTAAAGCAGAGACAAGAAAAAAACATTCAGACCACGTGTCACAATATACATCTCCCCAAAATCAGCAAACCATAAAGGGTCCTGTTACCCTGCATGGCGTGGGGCTACATACAGGACAGCAGGTAAACATGACGTTGAAACCCGCTATACCAGGCTATGGTATCCGCTTTCAGCGTATAGACCTTCCGGAAAAACCAATAGTTAAAGCTGACGTTGATTTTGTAGTAGATACCTCAAGAGGTACTACAATTGAATATAATGGTGCACGTGTAAGCACAATTGAGCATACGCTTGCCGCATTGGTAGGTATGGATATTGACAACGTGCTTATAGAGTTGGATGGTCCTGAAGTACCGATACTGGATGGCAGCGCACGCGAAATAATTGAAGCCATAGAGAGCGTAGGCGTACAGGAACTGGAGGCAAAACGTATAGTTTATGCAATAGACAGCAACATACATTACTACGATCCTACAAAGAACGTAGATATGCTGGCTGTACCTTCTACAGATTACCAGATCACAACGCTCATAGACTTTAATTCACCGGTTTTGGGTACGCAGCATGCCACCCTGAAACACATGTCTGAATTCAAGGAAGAAATTGGCCCATGCCGCACATTTTGCTTTCTGCATGAGCTGGAATATTTGCTGGACAACAACCTGATAAAAGGTGGTGACCTGAGCAATGCAATAGTTGTGGTAGATAAAGTGGTGGGTCAGGACGAACTGAACAGACTAGCCAAGGTCTTCAACAAGAAAAAAATAGAAGTAAAACAGGAAGGCATCCTGAATAATATACAGCTTCATTTCACCAACGAGCCTGCACGCCACAAACTGCTTGATGTAGTGGGCGACCTGGCATTGGTAGGTTACAATATAAAAGCACACATCATTGCCAGCCGTCCAGGCCACGCATCAAATGTTGAGTTTGCCAGGAAGATCAAGCAATACATAAAAAAGAACAAGCATCTTTCTGATGTACCGCATTACGATCCGGGACAACAGGCTATTTACGATATCGCACAAATAGAACGCGCATTACCACATAAATTTCCGTTCCTGTTTGTTGATAAGATCATAGAACTGAGTGATAACCACGTTGTAGGTATTAAGAATGTTACGTTTAACGAGCATTTCTTCCAGGGCCATTTTCCTGGTAACCCTGTAATGCCGGGTGTGTTGCAGATAGAAGCGCTTGCCCAGACAGGTGGCATACTTGCGCTAAATAACTACGATGATCCTGAAAACTATGATACCTACTTTATAAAGATAGATAAGGTAAGGTTTAAGCATAGAGTACTGCCAGGCGATACACTAATATTGAAACTTGAATTACTAAACCCAATAAGGCGTGGTATATGTGAGATGAGGGGAACTGCTTATGTGGGTAATAAACTGGCTACCGAAGCTGAATTGGTAGCACAAATCGTTCGAAAAGATAAGAAATGATCCACCCGCTTACATACGTTCATCCGGACGCTAAAATAGCGCCCAATGTAAATATAGACCCCTTTACCACCATTCATAAGAATGTGGAGATAGGAGAAGGTACCTGGATAGGTTCCAATGTGACCATAATGGAAGGCGCCCGTATTGGTAAAAACTGCCGTATATTTCCAAGTTCAGTTATTTCTGCCATTCCGCAGGACCTTAAGTACAAGGGCGAAGATACGCTGACCATTATAGGCGATAATACTACCATCCGCGAGTGTGTTACCATAAACAGGGGCACATCTGATAAGAATAAGACCAAAATAGGCAATAACTGCCTTATAATGGCCTATACCCACATAGCTCACGATTGCGAGATCGGCAACTACTGTATATTTTCTAACAACACTACCCTTGCCGGGCATATCATTGTAGGCGACCACGTAGTGCTTGCTGGCCTGACGGCTGTGCAGCAGTTCGTACGTATAGGCTCACACGCTTTTGTCACTGGTGGCTCGCTGGTACGTAAAGATGTACCACCTTATGTTAAGGCTGCCCGCGAACCATTGTCTTATGTTGGTGTAAACTCTGTAGGTCTTAAACGCAGGGGCTACAGCATTGATAAGATCAATCATATACTGGATATATACCGTATCTTGTTTGTTCGTGGCTTCAATGTTTCAAAGGCGCTCAGCATCATTGAGACAGACATTCCGGTTTCAGATGAGCGCGATGAGATCATCAGTTTTGTACGGGAAACCGGACGGGGCATCATGAAAGGCTACATACGCCGCCACAATGAAGATATCCCTTGATCATATAAGTAAACGCTTCCAGCAACACTGGATATTTAAAGAAGTTACTTACACATTTTCTGCACCCGGCGCATATGCCCTTCTGGGGCCTAACGGCAGTGGGAAGTCAACCTTATTGCGTATAATAGCCGGGATGCAAGGGCCTTCTCTGGGAAAAGTACATTATACAACCAACGATAAACCAGTTGGCTTAGACAGCATCTTCCCGTATATTAGTTTTTCAGCACCGGGCATGGAGCTGGTTGAAGAATTGACATTAAGAGAGTTTCTCGAGTTCCATTTTTCGTTCAAGAAACCGTTGCCAGGATTAGATATTGAATCTATTATAGAAATATCGGGGCTGCAGGCGGCGGCAAATAAACCCATAGCAGATTATTCCAGCGGCATGAAACAACGGGTAAAACTGATACAGGCCATCTTCAGCGATACTCCCGTGCTACTCCTGGATGAACCTTGCAGCAACCTGGACCAGCAAGGTGTTGACCAGTATCGTGAGTGGATGGAAAAATATACTTCAGGCCGTCTCGTAATCATAGCTTCTAACGATGTACGAGAATATTTTTTCTGCAGAGAGATTTTAGTTGTAGAAGACTATCGTTAAGGAATTATTTATAAAGATAAACAAAACAGTCTTTTATAATATAAGGGCACGGTTTTACACGTAGTAAATATTAGCAGCATCTTAATTGATTTGAAGTAAATGATTGAATGCGAGATTGTGATCATCACCATCCGTTTTATTATTTACACACTACCTGCTCTTGCAAGAAACATGAAAGTAACTATCCCTATTAAGTTAGCCCTTATTTCTGTAGTCTTTCTTTCTATCAACTTATTTATTGGCTATAGCGTTTATCAATCTTTTCAAAAACTACGCAATTCACAGAGATGGCTATTGCATACTGATGTAGTTATTAACCAATCTCATCTTATATATTCCTATACAAAAGAGATGCAAGCAGCCGGGCGTGGATTTATCATAACCAATGATAGCGCATTCCTTAAACCTTTTTGGCCAGCCAGGGGAAACGTACTCCCTGTAATAGCTCAGTTAAAGCTGATGACAAGCGATAATCCAATACAACAACGACGCGCCGATTCACTTAGAATATATATGGAAAAGCTATGCGAATATGCGTCAAACAGCATCAACATACGAAGCCAATTTGGCTTGGCTGCTGCTACAAGATATATTTCAACTAAAGAAGGTGAGAGTTTGGCTGCACACATACAACAAATAACAAATAATGTTCAGCAAGAGGAACTTGCCCTGCGTCAGCAGCGCTTACAAACAAATGAACAAAGTGTGCTTCACCTCAACATGTTTGCGCTAATAACCTTTGCGGTCATAATGTTATTTACTATTATTTCTATGGCCATGGTTGCAAGTTATATGTTTCAAAACCGCCAAAAGGAACGGCGGGCTGCAGAGTTAGTTATAGCTAATAATGAGTTGCTCTTTCAAAACAGTGAGAAAGCGAAACGCGCTGCTGAGTTGGTAGTTGCAAATAAAGAACTCCTTTTCCAGAGTAAAGAAAAAGCAAAGCGCGCAGCTGAACTGCTTATTGCTAACGATGCGCTTATCTATCAGAACGAAGAAAAAGAAAAACGTGCAGCAGAATTGGTGATTGCCAATGCAGAACTTAGTCATCAAAATAACGAGAAAGAAAAACGTGCGGCAGAGTTGGTGATTGCTAATGTGGAGCTCATTTACCAAAATAAAGAAAAAATCAAACGCTCTGCAGAATTGATCATTGCTAACGTTGAACTCAGCTATCAAAACTATGAGAAGGAAAAGCGCGCAGCTGAACTTGCTATTGCAAACAAAGTACTCTTAGCATCGCAGGAAATTGCCAACTATGGAAATTTTAAACTAGACTATAATACTGGTGTTACTTTTTGGTCTGACCAGCTATGCGACATCTTTGGACTGTCTCAAGAGGATAATTCTCAGTCATACAAGAACTTCCTGAGCTATATTCATCCTGATGATATTGACGAAGTATTAAAAGTGACCAAGTTAAATAATGTTACTGCAAGCAATGTCAATTTCTATCATCGTATCATCAGGAAAGATGGATCGATAAAACACCTTCATACCTGGCAGCGTCTGGAGTTTGATACTTCGGGGAATGCAGTAAGTATGAGTGTAGTAGCAAATGATATTACCGACCAAAAAGCCAACATCATACAACTCAAAAACCAGAATAAACAATTAAGGGAAATTGCGTGGATGCAGTCTCACGAAGTACGTGGGCCATTATCTGGTATATTGGGCCTGGTGTACTTGTTTAAAAACAAGGAATTTGATGTAACCACCGATGAGATAATGGAAGGCATTATTACCTGTTCTGAAAAATTAGATCAGGTCATCAGAGGAATTGTGGATAAAACCGTGGCTGCAGATATCCTGGATAGCAATGTAGAAATATAGCCATTCGGGATTATCCATTGAAAATCGCTCCGGCATTCCGAGTCGTGATATCAGCTACTTCTTCCAGGCCTATCCTCTTCAATTCCGCAACTTTTGCCGCTATGATGGGTATATAACTGCTTTCATTGCGTTTGCCCCTATAAGGTACGGGTGAAAGGTAAGGCGCATCAGTCTCAAGTACCAGATGTTCAAGCGGAATTGCCTTTATCACTTCAGGAAGTGTACTTTTCTTGTAGGTCACTACCCCACCAATACCCAGGTATAAACCAAGATCAACAATGCGTTGAGCCTCTTCTACAGTACCGCTAAAACAGTGGAAAATACCTTTTAGATTACCCTTTTGTTTTGTCACTACTATATCTATGCAATCGGGGGTTGATTCCCTGCTGTGTATCACTATAGGTAACCCATATTGTAATGCCCAATCTATCTGCAGATTAAATGCTTCTATTTGTTGAGGTTTAAAAGTAAGGTCCCAGTGATAATCAAGTCCTATCTCCCCTATAGCATAATACTTTCTTTCTGCAAGGTATTTTTCCGCAATTGCTAACTCTTCTTTATAATTCTCTTTTATATAGCACGGATGCACCCCCATCATAGGGAAACAATTCTGAGGCCAGGCATCTGCTATTTGCAACATACCGGGTGCAGTAGTACTGTCACAATTTGGCATGTACATTTTACTTACTCCCTCTGCTATCGCCCGGGGTATAGCGTCATCGTTGGCAAACTGTTCATCGTATAAATGAGTATGGGTATCTATATACATATTTTAGTATTTGGGTAATGCGGCCATGCGCCAGTTTTTTTGCCGGCAATGTTCCAGCACAAGTGGTAATGCATAACTCATGCGTGGCCATGCTTTTTCACTATCGTGAAAAACAACAATCGAGCCCGGTTCTATATTATTCACTACATTCTTCAGGCACTGTTCGGGCGTTATATTCCGGTCAAAGTCACAGCTCAACACATCCCACATGTAAATACGCCAGGGCTTTTCTTGCCGCCAGAGGTGCTTAGCCTGAGCCCGTTTGATACGCCCATATGGCGGCCGAAAAATGCGACTATCTATGCTTTCTGCTGCCACATTTATATTGTCAAAATAAACATCATCAGCCGTCTTCCATCCGTTCAGGTGGTTTTGAGTATGGTTGCCAATGGTATGCCCATCCTCTGTTATCTGTGCAAATACGTCAGGGTGAGCCTGTACATTTTTACCTATACAAAAGAAGGTGGCTTTGGCATCGAATGCCTTAAGCTGTTGCAATACAAAAGGTGTGGCTGTAGGGTGTGGCCCATCATCAAAAGTAAAATAAACTGTAGGCTCCTGCTCTACGGGAATACTCCATATAAGCTGTGATGGCAGCAAAGCCTTTAACAGGAAGGGAGTTTTAGCAATGGTAGCCATATGCAAACCAACAAAAAAATGACTACTTCTGCTAAATTTTGTTTACCAGTGTTTCCTGCAGCCAGCCCGATCTGCCATCGGGCAGGCGCACTTGCGCCCATCCGGCTTTTTGGTCAAGGATGGTAACAGTAGTACCTTCCGGTATAAGGTTCTGCGCCTTGCCAGTATGCTGGTCATTCATAAGGGGGGCATCATTTTGCATGACTACTGCCATGTTACTGTTCTGCTGGTTAGTGGCCGATAAGTATGCAAGAGTAAGGAAACACAATAACAACACAACAAATACACCGGTGAGCTGCGGACTAATAACACGTGTACCCTTTTTAAACTGCTTCAATAAATTCAAAGAAATAATAACCAGGAAAACCAGCAATGCTACTACCGCCCACATAGTACTATTACGACCAAGCGTAAGGCGATGCCACCACTTCACAAAAAAGATATCAGATGTGGAGGGTATGCGATTGCTGATACGGCTTTCTGTAAGCGCCAGGTTATCTGCTGCATCTTTATATCCCGGATCTAGGTACAATGCTTTTTGATAGTTGAATACTGCCAGCCCTACCCTGTTCAGCCTGTACCATGTATTGCCCAGGTTGTAAAACAATGCGGCATTTTGTGGCTGTGTGGCTGTAAGCTGTGTATAGTAAACAACTGCGCTGTCGTACTGTTTTTGCTTATAAAAATCATTGGCCTTCTGCCAGCCATCTATACTGGTAGCGGCTGCAACATTACCTGCTGCAAACAATAAACATATAATGATGAAATTTCTCAATGCGCACATACCTTAAAATTTTTCTTCCAGTTTACTGATCAGATCTACAGCTTCGGCATATGTATGTTCCATTGCCTTAGAACCGCCTGCTTGTGCATACAGGTTCGTTTCACATTCAGATATCACGTTATCCACCTGCTGCTGTAGTGCTGTAGGCACCTTGTGTCGCGTCATCCCTTCGCGTGCACTATCTCTCGATAAACTAGAAAGTGGGATGTTCAGTTTATCGCTCAGGTACAGCCAAATAGCTTTAGATACCTCTTCATAAAAAGGTTTTTGGTTATTTTGTTTCAACAAGGTTTGTGCTGTTAACAACCTTCTTAGTGCAACCTTATTTGCACGTTTATTGCGCAGCAGTACGGTGTCTTTAGATAGCTCTTCGTCGCGTTTACGCCATACAGCAATACCTATAAACGCAAATAGTGGCAGGGCAAACATAGACCAGTAAAGTGGCGTGTACAACAAGGGCTTACCTATTGATGAAGTATTGCCGGTTATGGGCTGTGTGGCAATATCATGTATGTCTTTAAGCGTTGCCAGGTTATTGGTAGCGGTTGTTGTTGCGCTGGGGTTGTAATGCTTGCCCGGGGTTACATGCAGCTTTACCGGTGTGGTGCTCAGCAATACATACTTCCCGGTAGCAGGGTTATAATAAGAAAATGGTATTGCTGGTATATCGTAATCGCCGGGGGTGTGTGCAGATATTGCGTAAGTGATGATCTTAGATCCGCTAATAGTGGTGCTGCGACCGGTAATTGTATCAATAACAGTAGGATCATAACTGTCCAGCCCATTAGGCAGGTTCAGTTTAGGCGCTCCAATCAGCTTCAAGTTACCGCTGCCCGATATAGTAAGCATATAGTTAATAGCATCATCGGTAGTAATGTCTGTTTTTGACACTTTGCTAGACAGTGAAAAATTACCTACCGCACCGCTGTAGTCATCAGGCTTACCACTTGCGGGAAGTGGGGTCACAGTAATTTTTACAGGCGTACTTTTCAGGTGCACCTTTACATCCTTATAAGATACTGAATTGAAAAAACCTTGGTTAAAGAAAGGGTCATTCATCATCATACTAAATGCAGGGTCGCGCGCCAGCATGTCTGCAAACGGATCGCGCTGGCGGGTTTGTTGCATAATACGGGCTACACCTTCTGCTTCTGCAGGATCCAGCTCAAGTGTACCATCTTGCTGCGGAAACAGTGCTGACTTTTTAAGCAGGAACACCTGGTATTTCTTACCATCAACTACTTCTTCAACCGGCTTAGGTATCTTAGGTACTTCAAAATCCTGTGTCCAGAAGCCATTGAGTGAGGGCAGCTTAGATATACCCACCTGCATAGGCAAACGTGCATACAACTTGTAGCTGGCTGTTATTTGTTCGCCCACATGCACCTTGCTCTTATCAACAGATACCTTTATAAATATCTCATTCTTAATATCTTTTTCTGCGGCTGTCGGCGCAGCATTTGCTTGTTGCTGCGCTTGCTGTTGGGCTTGTTGCTGCTGGGCATGGCCACGCATTTGTTGCTGCATCTGGTTGTACCGCTGAATCTGCCGCTGGAAATTTGCCTGGAAAGGATCATAGTTCGGATCGTCAAGCGGATTTGTCTGGCGAGGCTGTGCTGAAGCTAAACTACCCGGTACAACCTCAAGCTGCAACTTATTTGATGCGAGCTTGTGACCTGCATCATCAACAGCAAAGGCTGCCGGGATAATAAGCGTTCCTGTATGTTTCGGATGCAGCACATATGTAAAGGTCATGTTGATGTTCTGCACCATATTGTTGTTCACAATACTGATGTTTGAACTGCTCTGCTGGTATGGTCCACCAGCTATATCAAACTCCTTAAGATCGGGCGGGGTAAACGCTTTAAGATTGGCATTGGTAACAGTATATGTAACCTGTACCTGGTCTTTTTGACCCATTTTGTTTGCGCTGGCAGCAGCAGTAAAAACTACATTCTGCGCCAGGCTATTGCATGCCAGCAACAAGAGTACCAATGTACCCGAAATGTGGTTTATCTGTTTCATTATCACGTAGGTACACAAAAATAAATCCGAAACTGTAGTTTCACCCTATGGAGGGGGTTAAAGCTACGTTAAAAAGTTTTTCTATAAGTCACCCTTAATTGGTCGCAACACAATATGCTCCACATTAGCAGTAGCCGACAAGCTATATGCAGCCCACAACATATCTGCTATGTCTGCACATTCCATCATGCGTTCTGCAAGTACTCCGCTACCCTCCCACGACCTGCTATAAGTAGCCCCGGGGCTGATGGCGGTTACTTTTATATTATCGGGCATCAACTCTTCGCGCAGATTATCTGAAAAGCCAAGCAAGGCATATTTAGAAATACCATAAGAGCCTCCCTGTGCATATGCTTTAAGGCTGGCTACAGAACACATGTTGAATATATGACCACTCTGCTGTTGTTTCAGCAATGGCAGTATCTTCCTGGTAAGGTGGTAGGCACTGAACAAATTAATAGATATTATGGTTTCGAGGCGACCATCAGGTTCATCTGCTATATTGCCAGGATAGAAAATACCGGCATTGTTTACCAAAACATCAATAACAGGAAACTGTTTCAGCACTTCATCAGCAAAAGCTGCTACATCTGCTTTGTTGCTGAGATCGGCTTGCAGACACAAGATAGTTGCAGCCGGGTATTGCTGCTGCCAGGTACTTTGCAAGGCGGCTAACTCATCAACATTACGGGCACATATAGCTATTGAAAAACCTTGTGACAATAATTTTTCGGCAATGGCTTTGCCTATACCATGGGTAGCCCCCGTTATTATAGCATTGGGCATAGAAATACTTGTTTTTAAAAGACCAGCCAAATTACATTCATTTGCACTAATAATGGAGAATAAAGTAGTACTCAACTGGAGCAGCGGTAAAGATGCCGCAATGGCTTATCATTTATTGACGCAACAAGGTGTAGCCGTACGTAGTTTGCTCACCACTTTAAGCGCAGATTACAACCGGGTATTTATGCATGGTGTACGCGAAGATCTGCTGGATATGCAGGCCCACCGTATGGAACTGCCTCTTGTAAAAGTAAAACTACCCGCCTCACCCAATGATGAGCTATATAAAAATGCGATGCTCCATGTGCTGACCACATTTAAAGAAAGCGGTATAACCACTGCTGCTTATGGCGACATATTCCTGGAAGACTTACGCACATACCGCGAGCAACAATTGGCAATAGCAGAGTTCAAAGCACTATTCCCCCTGTGGAAAAAAGATACCCGGCAATTGGTAGCCGATGTAGAAGACGCAGGAATAGAGGCCATAATAGTTTGCGTGAACGATAAGTACCTGGATAAAAGCTTCCTTGGCAGGAAAATAGACCGCCAACTACTGGCCGACCTGCCGACAAATGTTGATGCCTGCGGCGAGAATGGTGAGTTCCACACGTTTGTTTACAATGCCCCTTTCTTTTCAGCACCCATTAATATAACTCAAGGAGAGGCTGTACATAAAAGTTATGAGAGTGGTGATGGGAAGGTGTGGGATAGTGGTTTTTGGTTTTTGGATGTGATGGTTGATCAACCTTGTCATCCCAGTTCTCAAACATAAACTCACATATTTAATCCGGATTCCGCCATGTTACTATTGGCGCAACACGCTAACCCAAAAAAGCTAACTCTTCTTCTGAAAGAGAAATCTCCCCTACTTTTATATTCTCTTCCAGGTGTGAGATGGATGTAGTTCCCGGAATAGGAAGAATCCACGCCGATCGATGAAGCAACCATGCAATGTTGAGCTGCGCTATTGTCACACCTTTGGCATCTGCTAACTCTTTCATTTTGTCTTGCGCGGTTGGCAATGAAGTCTGGAGTGAAAAGAAAGGAATAAATGGGATCTGATGTTCCTCACACAAAGACAATAACTCGCCACCCTGAAAGCCGTAAGGACTGGCCGGGTCAGTAACCCGCTGGGTATAGCTATACATGTTCTCTGCACTGGCAATTTTACCCATTTTAATGGAAGTGTTAAACTGATCAACGGTTGCATTACTGAGCCCTAAATGTAGGATCTTACCTTCCTTTTGCAGCGCCAGCATGGTTGCTAAACCTTCTTCATAATCTCCCGGGCTGTTCACCGCCTTCCCATAGTGCACCAAGTGCAGCTGCTCCAGCTTCAATTCTTTTAGATTGCTTTCTATGCTGCTTCTTAGCTCGTTCGGCTTGCCGTAAGGAAGCCAGCTTTTATCTGCGCCACGTTTGGCACCCACTTTTGTAGCTATAATCAGGTCCGTATCGTAAGGATATAGTGCATCCGCCAACAGTTTATTGGTCACACCGGGCCCATAGAAATCCGCGGTATCAAAAAAGTTTACCCCCAGCTCCACGGCTCTTCTCAAGAGCGCTATGGCCCCATCGCGATCGCGTGGTTCTCCATAAAAATCCGCACCAGTCAGGCGCATTGTTCCGTAACCCGGTTTATGGGCAGTCAGCGGGTTCGCACTATCTGCTCCTATAATTATTTCCTTGTTGCTCATGTACAGTAGTTTAATCGTTTAATGTTTATTAGGCATCTTGCACTAAAGATTTCCGATATATCGATGGCGTTACGCTAGTAAATCGTTTAAAGAATTTGGTAAAGTTTGAAACGTCATAGTCTAGCTTGCGAGCAATCGCTCCTATGGGTAAAGCTGTATCAGCCAGTAGTTTTTTAGCTTCGAGCAATATCCTTTGCTCATAGAAGTAGCAGGCATGATGCCCCGTTTCCAGTTTTATCACTTTACTCAGGTGGCTGGGATGCAGGCAGATAATATCGGCTATCTCCTTTAGTTCAAACATTTTATCCACACGTCCAGCCATAAAATCGTCCATATGACGCTCCACAATCTCCTTGAACCGGGCCAGTATTTCGGCATTACGTGAAACATCGACATCGGTTACCTTAGCTATCACTTTCCGTCTGTATTAATACGGCAAAGGTATAGGCAAGGTTTAACACAAAATGGTGAAGAGTCAACTTGTTTTAATTTTTCCTTATAAATTTTATTATCACTATATAATGGAATGCACGTTCGACAGTAATGAGGATACTGCATAATAGCAAGATCGTGGAAAAAGAAATGCCGGTACTATTCATCCAGGAAACAGAACATCCTTTGCGCTATCCCCTTCATTCAATAACTTTGACCCGCCATACATACAGGCGATATACTCAAAATAAACACAAGTAAATACTATGAATTACCGTATTGAGAAAGACACCATGGGCGAGGTAAATGTGCCTGAGAACGCTTATTATGGTGCACAAACACAACGCAGTGTAGATAACTTCAAAATAGCGCAGGACATCAACAGGATGCCTAAGGAGATCATTGCTGCATTTGCCTATTTGAAAAAAGCGGCGGCTCTTACCAATACAGAATTGGGCGTACTACCGAAGGAAAAGTCTGATCTAATTGGCAAAGTATGTGATGAAATACTGGACGGTAAACTAAACGATGAGTTCCCGCTGGTAGTATGGCAAACAGGCTCTGGCACCCAGAGCAACATGAATGTGAATGAGGTAATAGCCTACCGCGGCCATGTGCTGAACGGTGGTAAACTTACCGATAAAGAAAAAGCACTTGCGCCTAACGATGATGTGAACAAATCGCAGTCATCTAATGATACCTTCCCTACAGCTATGCACATTGCTGCATACAAGATACTGAACGACGTAACCATACCAGGTATTAAAAAACTGCGTGATACTCTGGCACAGAAATCGAAAGAATTCATGCATGTAGTGAAGATAGGTCGCACCCACTTTATGGACGCTACCCCACTTACACTGGGTCAGGAATTGAGCGGTTATGTATCTCAGCTGGATCACGGATTGCGTGCCATCAACAATACACTTGCTCACCTGAGCGAGCTGGCATTGGGGGGTACCGCAGTAGGTACTGGCCTGAACACACCTAAAGGCTATGCAGAAAATGTAGCTGGTAAAATTGCAGAATTAACAGGATTACCATTCATCACAGCAGAGAACAAATTTGAAAGCCTTGCTGCACACGATGCCATAGTAGAAGCACATGGTGCGCTGAAAACAGTAGCGGTAAGCCTGATGAAAATTGCCAATGATATCCGCATGTTGAGCAGTGGCCCACGCAGCGGTATTGGAGAACTGCACATACCTGATAACGAACCAGGATCGAGCATTATGCCGGGCAAGGTAAACCCTACCCAGTGCGAAGCGTTGACTATGATAGCTGCACAAGTAATGGGTAACGATGTTGCTATAAGCATCGGTGGTGCAACAGGCCATTTTGAGCTGAACGTGTTCAAGCCGGTGATGATCTACAACTTCCTGCACAGCGCAAGATTGATAGGCGATGGTTGTGTATCGTTCAACGACAAGTGTGCTGTAGGTTTGGAACCAATTGAGAAGAACATTGCAGAGCACGTGAGTAACTCATTAATGCTGGTTACCGCACTGAATACTAAAATAGGCTACTACAAGTCTGCAGAAATTGCACAAACTGCACACAAACAAGGCAAAACCCTGAGACAAACAGCTATAGACCTGGGCTATGTAACGGCTGAGCAGTTTGATGAATGGGTGATAGCTAAGGAGATGGTGGGTGACTTACCTGCATAAAAATAAATTTTGGCGGTACAAATATTATAGCTTTATCTTTGTCATAACAAACAGAACAATGATCCAAAATCTGCATATACATCATCATCATCTTACCCAATGGGTGAGCCGGGATGGTATTATGTAGTTTCTAATAAACTATTTTTCATCAAGGGCTTACCAACGCGGTAAGCCCTTTTTTTATTTTATCAACTTATGACTTTAAAGATCGCAATACAAAAATCAGGACGGCTGTACGACGACAGCGTAAAAATGCTGAAGGAGTGTGGTATAGACATGCCCACCGGCATCAACAAGTTGCGTTGCGATGCCTATAACTTTCCGTTGGAGATACTTTTCCTTAGGGATGACGATATACCCCAGTATGTAGAAGATGGCATAGCTGATATTGGCATTGTGGGTGAAAACGTGGTGTTTGAAAAGAACCGCAATGTGGATGTTGTAGAGCAGCTGGACTTTGCCAAATGCAGGCTAAGTATTGCAGTGCCCCGCAACGATACTTATGAAAGCATCCGCTGCCTGAACAATAAGAAAATAGCCACCAGCTATCCTACCCTGCTACGTGCATTTCTCGACCGCAATAATGTAGATGCCGAAATACACGAGATCAGTGGCTCGGTAGAGATAGCGCCTTCTATAGGACTGGCAGACGCTATCTGCGACCTGGTAAGCTCTGGCAGCACCTTGCTTATGAATGGCCTGAAAGAAACCGAGATCATATTCCGGTCTGAGGCTGTACTGATAGGCACCAAAAATTTAGCAGATGACAAACTGGCTATCCTGAACAAGCTGTTGTTCCGCATACGCGCTGTGAAGAAATCAAAACGCTACAAGTACATATTACTGAATGCACCTAACGATAAGATAGATACCATCTGCAACCTGATACCTGGCATGAAAAGTCCTACCATACTGCCATTAGCTAAAGAAGGCTGGTGCTCGCTGCATTCTGTGGTGGCAGAAGATGATTTCTGGAACATTATTGAAAACCTGAGCGCAGCCGGGGCCGAGGGCATACTGGTATCTGCGATTGAAAAAATGATATTGTAATGAACATCATAAAATATCCTGAAAGAAAAGACTGGCAACAAATACTGAAGCGCCCATACGCCGACAGCAAAGAGGTGCAAAGTTTAGTACAGCGTATACTAGATGATGTAAAAGCCACAGGCGACAGCGCATTGAATAAATACACCAAGCTCTATGATGGCCTAGAGCTGGATAACTTACTGGTGAAGGACGAGGATTGGAATGCTGCCGACAGTATAGATGCCGAATTGAAAGCTGCTATACAGCAGGCCATAAAAAGCATAACTACCTTTCACAGCGCCCAGGTTGAGGAAAGGAAAGTTATAGAAACATTCCCAGGCATTACCTGCTGGCGCAAAAGTGTGGGTATAGAAAGGGTTGGCTTATATATACCTGGCGGTTCTGCACCATTGTTTTCCACACTGTTGATGCTGGCCATACCTGCGGTACTGGCAGGCTGCAAAGAGATAATAGTATGTACCCCACCCGACAAACAAGGCAACATACACCCGGCAATACTATATGCTGCAGCGCAATTGGGCATTACCGGCATCTATAAAGCAGGCGGTGCACAAGCCATAGCTGCTATGGCATACGGAACCCACACCATCCCCAATGTGTACAAGATTTTTGGCCCCGGCAACCAATACATTACAGCAGCTAAAATGCTCTTATGCAGTCAAGGTTTCGCCATAGATATGCCGGCTGGCCCATCTGAAGTTGCAATATTGGCGGATGATAGTTGCATACCGGAATACGTAGCTGCCGATCTGTTGTCTCAGGCTGAACATGGGCCCGACTCTCAGGTGATCTTAGTAAGTAACAATGAAAATGTACTTACGAAGGTGCTCGCTTGCCTGGATACACAACTGGCAGCTTTAGGTCGTAAGAATATAGCCACTGCGGCACTCAACAACAGTCGTATGATATTGGTAAATGATCTTGCAGAAGGAATAGAATTGCTAAACGAATACGCTCCTGAACACCTCATCATTGCCTGTAAAGATGCAGAGACAATTGGTGAGCAGGTGGTAAATGCAGGCTCTGTATTCCTGGGCAACTATGCTGCGGAGGCTGGTGGCGATTATGCCACAGGCACCAACCATACGTTGCCCACTAACGGCTTCGCCAAAGCATACAGTGGCGTTTCGGTAGATAGCTTTGTAAAGAAAATAACATTCCAAAAAGTGACAAGGGAAGGCTTGGCCGGCATAGCAGGGACTGTAACCACTATGGCACAGGCCGAAGGGCTGGATGCACACGCTAACGCAATAATAGTAAGACTTAAATAAACAATGAAACAATTCGATCTTCAAAAAATCATCAGGGAAAACATACTTAAGTTGGTTCCCTACTCTTCTGCCCGGTCTGAATTTAAGGCGGAGGCGCAAGTGTTTTTGGATGCCAATGAAAATAGCATGGCATCTGCATGGAACGAATACAGCAGGTACCCAGATCCGCTGCAATTGAAACTGAAAGAACGCATCAGCGAACTTAAAGGAATAGACACCAAAAATATCTTTCTGGGTAATGGCAGCGATGAACCTATAGACTTACTTATTCGCGCTACTTGCCGTCCTGGAGTCGATAACCTCATTGCAATTTCGCCCAGCTACGGCATGTACAAAGTGGCTGCAGATATTAATGATGTAGAAGTGAAAGAGGTTTTGTTGAATTCATTCTATCAACCCATTATAGCAGATATAATGGCGGCTGCGGATTCGAATTCGAAGCTGCTGTTTCTGTGCTCGCCCAACAACCCAACTGGGAATAGCATAAAACCTTCTATTATAGAGGAATTAGCAAATAGCTTTAAAGGTATCGTAATCATAGATGAAGCCTATATCGATTTTGCAGATGTCTCCTCTTCATGGATCAGCAAAATAGCTGACTATCCTAACGTAGTAGTGCTGCAAACATTCTCAAAAGCATGGGGACTGGCTGCGCTACGTATGGGTATGGCCTTCGCATCAGAAGATATTATTGCCATCCTCAATAAAATAAAAGCGCCTTACAATATCAGCCTGCCTGCACAGCAACTAGCTCTTGCAGCATTGCAGGATACTGCTGTGGTAGCCAATGCAGTGAGCATAATAAAAGCACAAAGGGTACAGTTGATAAATAGCCTGCTGCAATATCCTTTTGTGCAAAAAGTACATCCATCCGATGCCAATTTCCTTTTGACTGAAGTTACCGATGCCAATGCGCTGTATAAATACCTGCTGACACGAAAGATCGTTGTACGCAACCGTACCAACGTGCCACTATGTACCAACTGCGTGCGCATCACCGTAGGTACCCCTGAAGAAAATCAATTCCTGTTACAGGCACTAAACGAATACACAGCATGAAAAAAATACTGTTTATAGACCGCGATGGAACACTGATCAAAGAACCACCGGTTACCTTCCAGGTAGATACACTGGAACAGATGGAACTATTGCCAGGGGTAATCCGAAACCTGTATAATATAGGTACAAAACTAGGCTATACCTTTGTAATGGTCACCAACCAGGACGGATTGGGGACACCGTCCAATCCATATGAAAACTTCAACACGGTACAGGAAAAACTGTTGCAGATATTATCAGGCGAAGGGATCATTTTCCATGGTATACACATTGATAGTTCGTACGAGCACGAACAAATGGATACGCGGAAACCCCGCACTGGCATGCTTAAGGATTATATGAATGGCATATACGATCTAGAACATTCCTTTGTTATTGGCGATAGGTTAACTGATGTTATGCTGGCTAAAAACCTGGGCTGCGGGTCCATTTTTATCCGTGGAAATGAAATGGATGGTGAACGCGAACACGATATATCATTGGCAGCAAAAGACTGGGACGAGATATACAATTTCCTGAAAGCTCAGGACCGTGTAGTGCATCATATGCGGAATACTAACGAAACGGCTATTGATATAACGCTGAAGTTAGAAGGCACAGGCAGAGCAAACATCAGCACGGGCATTGGCTTCTTCGACCATATGCTGGAGCAAATTGCCAAGCACGGCCAAATGGACCTAAATATCACTACGAAAGGCGACCTCCATATTGACGAGCACCATACCATTGAGGATACGGGAATAGCACTTGGCGAAGCATTTGCTAAAGTGCTGGGAGATAAAAGAGGTATAGAACGTTATTCGTTCTACCTACCTATGGATGATTGCCTGGCCCAGGTAGCTCTGGACCTTGGTGGCAGGGCCTGGCTGGTATGGGAGGCAGGATTTAAAAGAGAGTACATAGGCGAAATGCCTACCGAAATGTTCTATCACTTTTTTAAGTCGTTTAGCGATGCTGCCAGGTGCAACCTGAACATACAGGCAACTGGCGATAATGAACACCACAAAATAGAATCTATATTTAAGGCCTTTGCAAAGTGCCTGAAGATGGCAGTTAAAAAAGACTACGAAACCATGCTGTTACCTACAACAAAAGGCACCATATGAAGGTAGTAATAGTACAATATAACGCAGGCAATACCTGTTCTGTCGATTTCGCCCTGCAACGCATAGGTATCCAGGCAGTGATTAGCGATAATGCTGACGAGATACGCAGCGCTGATAAGGTGATCTTTCCTGGGGTAGGTGCTGCAGCACCTGCTATGGCTTACCTGGCTGATAAAAATTTGGTAAACGTAATTAAAAAACTGACACAACCGGTATTAGGTATATGCCTGGGTATGCAATTGATGTGCAGTTGGTCTGAGGAGGGTGATACCCAATGCCTGGGCATATTCGACCAGCAGGTGAAACGTTTTGCTGAAACAGCCGGCAAGGTACCCCATATGGGTTGGAACAATATTTACGGCCTTCAATCAAATCTGTTTAAGGAATTGGAGGAAAGCACGTACATGTACTATGTACATAGCTACTATGCTGAGAAAGGAGCACATACTATTGCCACTACAAACTATGGCATTGAGTATAGCGGTGCGCTAAACAAGGATAATTTCTATGGAGTTCAATTCCATCCCGAGAAATCAGCTAAGGATGGCCAAAAAATACTAGAAAATTTTATAAACCTATGATTGAGATAATACCTGCGATAGATATAATAGACGGCAAGTGCGTAAGGCTTACCCAAGGCGATTATGCTCAATCCACAATATACTCGTCCTCTCCTGTTGAAATAGCAAAACAATTTGAAGACCATGGCATAAAAAGATTGCACATTGTTGATCTTGATGGTGCCAGGCTAGGCAAACTTGTAAATACTAAAAGTCTCCACCAGGTCGCATCACAAACAAAGTTGATCATAGATTTTGGTGGTGGCATTAAGCACGATGAAGATGTGCAGCAGGTGTTTGACAATGGTGCTGCCCTGATAAACATAGGCAGCATAGCTTATAAAGATCCCGCAAGGGTATTGGACTGGGCAGTCCAATATGGCTGGGATAAGATATTCTTAGGCTGCGATGTAAAGGACCACAAGATCATGATAAATGGATGGAAGGAGCAGACAAACATAAATATCATAGAATATATCGGATCATTTTATAGCAAAGGTATGCGCCAGTTATTTTGTACCGATGTTGCTAAAGATGGCATGCTGCAAGGCCCTTCCATACAACTATATAAAGATATTTTAGCTGCATATCCCAATATTCAGCTTACGGCCAGCGGTGGCGCTACTAGTCTCCAGGACATTGACGACCTTGAAAATATAGGTTGCAGCGGGGTTATAGTAGGCAAAGCTATTTACGAGGGCCATATTAAAATAGAGGAACTTAAAAAGTACATGAACTGATGCTGACCAAAAGGATAATACCCTGCCTGGACATAAAAGATGGCGTAACAGTGAAGGGCGTGCAGTTTGAACAAATGCGCAACGTAGGCGACCCTGTGGAACTGGGCGCATATTATGCTGATGAAGGCGCTGATGAACTCGTATTCCTGGATATAAGCGCTACCGATGAAAAACGCAAAACGTTTGCAGCACTTGTTAAGCGGATCGCTCAGCATATCAATATACCATTCACTGTAGGCGGCGGCATTAGCAGTGTGGCCGATGTGCATGTACTATTAAATGCCGGCGCCGACAAGGTATCTATAAATACAGCTGCAATTAAGAATCCCTCATTGTTGCAAAGTATAGCTAATAGCTTTGGCAATCAGTGCGTTGTGCTGGCTATAGACACCAAGGTTGTAAACGGCGACTGGTATGTGTATGCCAACGGCGGTAAAGTACCCACAGGAATAAAAACAAGTGATTGGGTAATGCAGGCAGTTGATATGGGCGTGGGGGAACTCCTCATTACATCTATAGATAACGATGGTACTAAAAAAGGATTTGCGGTAGAATTGACACGACAAATATCAGAATTGACCAACATCCCTGTAATAGCAAGCGGTGGCGGGGGTATTGCAGCTCACTTTGCAGATGTGTTCCGCGATGGGCATGCAGACGCTGCACTCGCTGCCGGTATATTCCATAACAAGGAATTAGGCATACCCGAATTGAAACAATATTTAAAAGACAACGACATAAACATAAGGTTATGAAACCAGATTTTAGCAAAAGTGCAGATGGGCTAATACCCGCAATAATACAGGATGTGACAACAAACAAAGTGTTGATGCTAGGGTATATGAACGAAGAAGCATACAACCAAACCCAAAGTACTGGAAACGTTACGTTCTACAGCCGCTCCAGAAATTGCATTTGGGTGAAAGGCGAAACATCTGGCAACTACCTGGCGCTGGATAGCATCTTACAGGATTGCGATAATGATTCGTTGCTGGTGAAGGCCACACCTGCCGGCCCTACCTGCCATACCGGGGCTGACACATGTTTTGATGAGACCAATGATAGTCCACTTTTTTTGTTACAATTAGAGCGGGTTATTGCTGAGCGTAAAGCAAATCCATCTGAAAAATCCTATACTTCATCACTATTCCAAAAAGGGATAAACAAGGTAGCACAAAAGGTAGGTGAAGAAGCTGTAGAATTAGTGATTGAAGCAAAAGACAATAATGATGACCTCTTCAAAAATGAAGCAGCCGACCTATTATTTCACTACCTGATACTGCTGCAAGCAAAAGGCTTTAAGCTTGATGATATAGATAAGGTATTGAGAGAACGACATAAGTAACTATACTCTTGATGCACTATTTCTCTATACATTATCAAATCGCTCCACTTTCTTCCATAATCCATAACCATACAGCATGAACAAGAGTAATAGCAGCGGCGGTATAAAGGTCGATGTGGCATCGCCCGCAAGGTAGCGCGCTAATATCGCTAAAATAAAATGGATGGCGAAACCTGCGTATGCCCATTCTTTAAGCGTAGTGAAACGGGGTTGTAATATCGCTGCCTGCCCCAATATATTAGAGAGACCCAAAATGACCATTGTGTATAGAGGAAAACCTAAATGCTGCATTACATCAGCGGCATACTTCTGATGTGTTAGATCGCCAATGCCATCCAACAGCATGAAGAAACAGAATATAACAGTTACTATCCAGTATAGTATCTTGGTGGCTTTGGGCTTCATGGTTTGTATGAGTGTCAAATGTAAGGAACGGGTGCTGCAAACCTACTACCACAAAAACAGCGGTAGCAACCATATAGGCGACACATAGAACGGATTGTAGTACGGCTGGTAATATTCTACTGTTTCTTCTTCCACTACTTCCTCACCTCCGTTGTTATTACTTTGGTTGTTTTCCTGCTGGTGCTTTATTTCTTGTTCCAGCAACTTTATCATTAGGTCGGCACCCTGACTGATCATATCTTCCATTGCATCCTGCCCTATGTCATCAGGTTTGATGGCTGTGGTGCAAATACGCTCTATCTTATCCCATATGGCATCAGACAGCAGGTCTATCTGCCAGCCATTGGCAGTTGTATCAAAGCGTCCTTCATTTACAAACGACATAAAGACGATCTCTGCCGGGTCCAGCTTTTTAAACTGGGCAACAGCAATACGTACATCATCAAAACGCTCATTGTTTTTAAAATTATCCCAAGCTTCATCGGTATCAAAATCGAAGTAACTGCTAAATGCGAACTCCCCTTTTTCCAAGTCTACAAACGAAAAGATATCATATAGCTTCAGGTATTCTGTATACCGCTTCATAAAAGTATTCAATACTTCTATGCCTTTAGGAGAAGCTTCGTAATTCTGTCCGCTTGTCTGCACATATCCGTGCGACATCAACTCAACAAATAAAGGCTCCAGCAAAGTATCATCACCGTTATTGATGGTTTGGTACTTACGTGCGCCATTTATCAATTCATTCAACAGGATAATCCCTTGGAATGTTTTTTTATTACTTTCTGTTACAAACATGGTTGTGATATTGAACAACACCGGGCATGTGCCCGGTGTTGCTAAGTATTTAATTACACAGTTTAAGACTGTTGACTGCGCTTGGCCTTTATGGCATCGAGAGCGCTTGTAGATGTGTTGTTGAGTACTTTATTTATCTCCTGTTCTGTTGTAAGGCCGGCATCTGCAACGCTTGCATATGCAGCTGCTCTGTACTCACCTGCGGTCGCCTTGGCATCCATACGGTTCAAGGTAGCCATCAGGCCATCTGTATCTACATTAGATAGGGTTTTATTGATGTTTTCCGATACTTCTGCAGTCTTCTGGCGAGAGCTAATGAGTTTTGCCCTGTTCTCTGTTTCAGTTATACTTTCTTTTATCTGCTTCAGCTTGGCATCCATAAGGGCCAGAGCTGCTTCTTCCTTTTCTGCCATAGCGCCATATTGGGCAGCTTCATTTAGTGCAGCCTGGTACTCTTGTGCAGCTTTACTCGCCAGGTCGTTGCCTTTAGCCTCGTCCAGTTGCTTTTGCTCTACCCTGTCTAGTAGTTCATTGGCTTTCTTTTCCCAATCTGTAGCTTTATCTTTTGCCTGTACTTCCTGGGCACGGTGTTGCAGAGCTTGTGCCTTTATTTCAGCTTCACCGGTTATTGCCTGTTGGTAATTTTCGCGCAACTCGCGCAGTATCTGCTCAGCCATCTTAGCTGGGTCTTCAAGTTTGTCAATTGCAGCATGTGCCTCTGCTTTACCTATCCTGAAAATTCTATCAAATATGCTCATACGATTTATTATTTAAGTGGAATGTTTACTGTTAAAAAGAAGTTGTAAACGTCTATTAAAGATACGAAACGTAGATAAATTACCTTCTTCTTCCAAAACCAGAACGGCCTGAACCAAAGCCCGAACGACCTGACCCAAATGAACGCGAAGACCCTGATGAACCGCGACCAAAACCGCCGCTGCGTGTACCAGAAGATGGACTGCGCTCCTGGAAAGAACGTTGCGAGCTACCAGGATTACTTAAACTCTTTCTATTGTAAGTGTTGTTTGAAGAGCCGTAGTTATTGTTAGTGGTCCGGTACGTGCGGGTAACGGTAGTTCTATATGGCCTGTAGTAGGATGGGTAGTACCCATAATGATACATGGGCATGTAGTAAGGATGCGGCCGTAAAAAATAGCTCAGCAGTAAAAAATCTGTGAAGGTAAACGACGAATGATAGTACGGCTGGCTTACATAGGTAGGGTTACCTTGTATCTGCATATCAGCAGTGCGGTTATCTGCGGCTGGTTGTATGTTAATAGACGCTACCGTTACAGATTGGTCTTTACTTACATCATCAACAATATCCAGTTTATTGTTGGCCTTTTCAACCACCTTCACGTAGTCCACATTGCCATCCTTATCCAGGTCAAGGTCGTTGATATGGTTATTAGGATCGTTGATCGCTTTTTCAAGCGTCGCCGGGTCGGTACTGGTTTTTACAAAAGGTGCAAGTTTACTTACGTCAAACCCTGCAGTTGTATTATTCTCAATGGTAACATTATTCTGTTGCGGAGGGGTATAGGATCCACTATTGCCTGAGCAACCAGCTAATGCTGAACCTGCTATTAAAAAAACAAAAAGCTTTTTCATGTAACAACAAAAGTAAATGTAAAATGAATATACTCATTCAAATACTGCTATTACAAAATGTTAAGAATCCGTCTTAAAGGATGTACGTTTTAGCGCAATGCTTGAAATAGGCGCTACAACGAATGGCATTTTTTCCACCACGGTGTCGCTGGTATCCAATCCAAATGCTTTGTGGTCTGAGATAGAAAGATGTTTAATAGCAAAGTAACTATTTAGAATAAACCCGTCTCTAACCGAAAACTCATTATCATAAGAAAGGAATTTCTCTAGTATTACAAATTTAAAGTCCGCAGCCAAGTTGTGCTTGCTGAGCGATGGATAGCGGCTTGTAATATCAAGTTCTTTATTAGCCACCATTTCCTGCACTACTTTCCTGAACATCAGGTTCACACGCGGCTGTATGCGGAAACCAAGCCTGAATTCAACCCTTATTACTTTGTCATTACGTAGCTCTTCTACACTATACTCCATTGTATAAGGATCATCCGTTCGCTCTATATGCACAAACCAATATATATCGGCACGTTTAGGATTGCGGCTAAATATAGAATACAACACCTTCTGCTCTATCTGCGATGCCCTATTGGCCTTGGTAAGGTATATTAGGTGTGTTGCAAATTTAGGTATGCTATTGTCCTTGCTCAGGTCTTCTATAAGAGGTATATGCTCTTTAAGATCTATAAAGTTCAAGAAACGATTATTGATCTTACGGGCACTGTACCAGATATACATGGTAAATATAAGTCCCACTTCAAACACCAGGAACATGAGCCTCTTAAGTATTTTAACTGCATTGGCTATGAAGAACGATGTTTCTACAGAGAGGAATACAATAAGTATTAACGTAACAATGATCAGTGGATAATGCTTTACGTACCGCAGGAAGTAATACATAAGTATCGTTGTCATCAACATAGCAATGGTTATAGAAAAACCATATGCAGCTGTCATAGACTCTGAGGTTCGGAAATAAAGAACCACCAGTACACAGCCTATACACAGTATCCAGTTAATGCTGGGTATGTATATTTGTCCTCGTATAGTTGTAGGGAATTTCACTTTTACACGTGGCCAGAAGTTAAGGCTTATCGCTTCACTAATGAGTGTAAATGATCCGCTGATCAATGCCTGGCTGGCGATGATGGATGCCATTGTAGCTACAATGATACTTGGCAGCAAAAATCCGTGAGGTACTATTTCAAAGAATGGATTTATATCGCCCAGGTGTTGTTTGTGTTGCAGCAACACCCATGCACCCTGACCCAGGTAGTTAAGTACAAGTGTTGTTTTTACAAATATCCAACTCACTTGTATATTCTTTCTGCCGCAGTGTCCCAGGTCTGAATAGAGGGCTTCTGCTCCGGTAGTACAAAGGAACACCGCGCCCAACAGCCAAAAACCTTTAGGATGCTCGGTAAGCAGCCGCCATCCATATATAGGGTTAAGTGCTGCAAATATTTGTGGATAATGTATGATCTGATTGATTCCTAATACTCCAAGCATCAAAAACCAGATGAACATAATAGGTCCAAACGCGCCACCTACTACTTTGGTACCAAAACGCTGGAATATGAACAACAAAATAATAATAACAAGCACCAATTCAACAACAAGATTGTTACCGGGTATTATAATATTCTGCAATCCCTTTACACCGTTCAGGCCTTCAATTGCAGATGTTATTGAAATTGGTGGGGTAATAATACCATCGGCAAGCAGGGTACCGGCGCCTATAATAGCAGGGAATACGAGCTTCTTACCATAACGCCTTACAAGGGCATAAAGAGAAAATATACCTCCCTCGCCTTTATTGTCAGCATTCAGGGTAATAAGAATGTATTTAAATGTAGTTTGTAAAGTAAGTGTCCAGAACACGCACGATATCGCACCCAACACAAGATCTTCTGTAGCAGAACCACCTTCCTTCAATATGGTTTGAAATGTATATAAGGGAGATGTACCAATGTCGCCGAAAATGATACCAAGAGTAATAAAAAGCCCGGCGGCGGTGACCTTCTTAAAATGTGATGTGTCCAAAACAAAATCAATGAGGGTGCAAAATTAGAACAGAATATTGGTAGCGTGAAATAATTATACATAATTTATTAGTGAATTTAACGCATTGAAATTTAATATAACTTAAATACGCACTATCTGTCACCTCCTTATACTCCCAAATTTAAGTAATGTCATTTGAAGAAAAATAGAGTTGTCGGTAGTACTTTTACCGTACAAGGCATAGAATGAATATAGAAATATGGTCGGTTGGTAAAGAAAATGAACCTTACATAGCAGAGGGTATTCAATACTATTTTCAAAAAACGCGTCCATATACACCTGTCGATCTTGTTGTGTTACAACTTCCTAAAAAATTAGCTACTACGGATGTAGAGCGTACCAAGCTGCAGGAAGAAGAAATGATATTAAAAAGGTTGACAAACAATCAATACCTGGTACTGCTTGACGAAAAAGGTAAGAGCTTAAATTCTGTGCAATGGTCGCAGCAGTTCCAACAACTTATGAACATGGGAACCAAAACATTTGTGCTGCTTATAGGTGGTGCATTTGGTGTTACAGAAAATGTACGTAAGCGCGCTGCCCAATGCTGGTCGTTATCTCCACTTGTTTTTCCCCACCAATTGGTACGGCTCATTGTATCAGAGCAAGTGTACCGGGCGTACAGTATTTTAAATAATTCGCCCTATCACCACACTTAAACGTATTTTAGTACCCAAAAAGTAAGTTAATGTATGGTATTAACGATCTCCATTATAGTTGTAACAGCGCTCACATCTTTCGCAGCCTTCAATAACGAGGAAATATTTGCGAAGCTGATACTATGGCCACGAGTAATGGATAAACCAGCTGAATATTACCGTTTATTATCTTCCGGTTTTATACATGCGGATATAGGTCATTTATTCTTCAATATGTTTACCCTATACTTTTTTGGTGAGTTTGTAGAGTCTGCTTTTTCATACCTTAACACACCCTTACTTTTTCTTATATTATATCTCACAGGCATAGTTATAGCATCACTCCCCTCTTTCCTCAAAAATCGCCACAATAGTTATTATCGGTCTTTGGGTGCTTCTGGTGGTGTCGCAGCCGTTTTGTTTGCATCCATATACTTTAACCCTTGGGCCAAAATATCTTTCATGTTTCTCCCTATTGGCATACCAAGTATCATTTTTGGTGTATTGTATGTTGGCTATTCGGCTTATATGGATCGTAAAGGTGGCACCAACATAAACCATAATGCACATTTATGGGGCGGAATTTATGGTTTCACATTTGCATTTGCATTTGATCCCACCCATGGGCGTATCTTTTTAGATCAACTATTTCAACACAATTAATTATCATTTCAGGTATAGAAATATATAAATTAGCGGTTTGGTAATAGTATTCTTGCATTATGCAAACCCTTTCCTGGCAATAAATACCAGCCATTCTTAACACAGATAGTGTTAGAAATTTTCACATCAGTGTTGTAATATAAAATCCAACAATACATCCTTTTTTACCATAGGCACAGTTTTTAGTTATATCCCGATAGAAAAAACAATGGTTAAAAAATTGGTTAAACGTTTGTTTAAATTAAACGAGTGTTTAACTTTGTGTCGTGATTGGCCTGAAAGAACAGGCAGGGACATATAACATGGAATACAACGAAAAGCAAATTCAAATCATAGACTCAGCAGAAAAGCTGTTTTCTTCTAATGGTTTTGAAGGGACTTCGGTAAGGGATATAGCCCATGAAGCAGGGATAAATATTGCAATGATCTCTTATTATTTCGGATCGAAGGAAAAACTAATGGAAGCTGTTTTTCAAAAAAGAACATTGAATGCACAGCTGCGAGTAGAAAACCTGATGCAGAACGAGGCACTGTCGCCTATACAAAAAGTATTTACGCTTATAGACGATTATGTTGAAAAAATACTTGGACAGCCGGAATTTCATAAAATAATGATGCGCGAGCAGATGCTGATAAAGAACAGCACAATATCTGGGGCCATTTTTGAGCTAAAGAAGCGCAACCTGGAATATATAAAGAAATTGATAAACGAAGGACAGAAGACAGGCGCTTTTAAAAGGAACATTGACGTAGCGCTTATGATGGGCACCCTTACAGGAACAGCAAACAACTTCATTTGCTCAGAAAGTTTTTATAAGAGTGTTTATAACATGGAAGACCGCTCTGAAGAAGTATTTCAGAGATATATGAAAAAGAAACTAAGCCACCATTTAAAAACTTTATTTAAAGCTACACTAACTTATGATGCATAATAAACACAAACATGGCAGTATGGCCCGTGCCGCGCTACTGTTCATTTCCGTCTTCGGCTTCCAAAACCTGATGGCACAAAAGACCATGGACCTAACCATGGACCAGGCTATACAACTGAGCCTGCAAAGCAACAAACAACTCAAGGTAAGCCAAGCAAAAGTAGATGAGGCAAAAGCTTCTCTTAATCAGGCAAAAGACAATATGCTGCCCGATGTAAAAATGTCTGGTTCTTATTTAAGGATCAACAATCCTACTATCGATCTCAAGATCAAAACATCAAGCAGCAGCTCCACTACCACTGGCGATCAGAGCTCAACCTTTCCGAAAGTAAATGAACTTTCTTACGGTATGGTGAATGCTTCTTTGCCATTATTTTCAGGTTTTCGTATCCATTATGGTATAGAATCTGCAAAATATTTATCGCAGGCGGCAAAACTTGATGCTGAAAACCAACGTGAGGAAGTGATAGTAAATACCATCAATGCCTACAGCAACCTCTACAAAGCCCGCAAGGCAGTAGATCTGGTACAAGAAGACCTGAAGCAGAGTCAGCAGCGTGTTACAGACTTCAGCCATATGGAGCAGAACGGTATCATAGCTCGTAACGATCTTTTGAAGGCACAACTGGAATCTTCTAATATCGAATTGTCTTTGCTTGACGCACAGAATAATTTGAAGATCACATACATCAATATGGATCTGATGCTGGGTCTGGATGAAGGGACAGAACTTATTGCAGATTCAAATAGCTTTACTGCACAGAACGACGCAGGTAACCTTTCAGATTGGGAAATAAGCGCACTGCAAAATCGTAAAGACGTAGCTGCACTCGCATTGCGCACCAAAGCTTACGATGCTAATATAAAAGCTACAAAAGGCGAATATTACCCGGGCATCGCTCTTTCGGGCGGCTATGTTGCCCTCAATATACCAGGCGTTGCCACCGTAACAAATGCTATTAATGGAGGTGTAGGGTTGCAATACAATCTTGGATCTCTTTGGAAAACAGGCGCAAAAGTAGCTCAGGCCAAGGCACAGCTTAGGGAAATGCAAGCTGACCAGGGCATACTTACAGACCAGGTAAGGCTTGCTATAAACCAGGCTTATGAAAACTACTTACTGAGCCAGAAAAAAATAGAAGTATACCGCAAGGCTATTGAACAGGCTACAGAAAACTATAGGATCACTAAAAACAAGTACGATAACAGCCTTGAAACCACTACCAACCTGCTGGATGCAGACGTAGCACAGCTGCAGGCAAAATTGAATTATGCCAATGCTAACGCTGACGCACTGGTAGCTTACAAAAAACTGCAACAAGCGGCAGGTATGCTCAACAATAAGTAAACATCACAAGACTATTTTAAAACATGTGTTATGGAAACAACGCAAACTAACGATTCAAAAAATATAAATACTCAAACAATGGCTGATACTACCCAGGCTCCTAAAAAGTCAAATCCCCGTTTCATGATCATACTTATTGCCCTCGTATTGGTGGGTGGTACTTTCGGGGTGTACAAATATATACATGCACAACACCATGAGGAAACTGATGATGCGCAGATAGAGGCAAACATAAGCCCTGTAATACCGCGTATATCTGGCTACATAACAGAAGTACGTGTGCAGGATAACCAACAGGTGAAAAAAGGAGATACTCTTATTGTATTAGACAACCGTAATGAAGTGATAGCTGTTGAACAGGCTGAAGCTGCATTGGCATCTGCTAAAAGCAGTCTCGGTGCTGCACAGGCTTCTACTACAGCTTCAGAAGTGAATATCAATAGCTACAAGGCTAATGTAAACACCGTTGATGCACAGATCGCAGAAGCTAAAGTAAATGTATGGCGCACTACTCAGGATTATAACAGGTATGCTAACCTTATTAAGGACCACACCATTACTGAACAGCAGTTTGAACAAGCTGAAGCATCAAAACAAATAGCTGAAAAACAACTTCAGGTATTGAATAGCCAAAAGGCAGCTGCACAACAGCAAACAAATGGCGTTACTTCTCAGAGCAATGCGACTTCAAAACAAGTGAATGTTGCAGCTGCAAACATCCAGGCACGCCAGGCCGAACTTGACAACGCAAAGCTCAACCTTTCCTATACTGTTATTACTGCTCCTGAAGATGGTTTAATATCTAAAGTCGGCGTTCAGATAGGTCAGTTCTTACAAACAGGACAGTCACTGTTCAACGTAGTATTAGCGCAGGCCCCATGGGTTGTAGCCAATTTTAAAGAAACACAGCTTACTAAAATGAAAATAGGTCAAAAAGTTACAGTAAGTGTAGATGCTTATCCTGGTCACGAATTTGAAGCTAAGCTTACTTCTTTCTCTCCTGCTACCGGTGCACGCTTTTCTTTACTGCCTCCGGATAATGCATCTGGTAACTTTGTAAAAGTGGTTCAGCGCTTACCGGTAAAGATAGAGTTTGCCAACCCTAACGACCAGTTGCTGAAGAATCTGCGCCCGGGTATGAATGTGGATGTGGATGTGAATTTGGACTAGTCGCTAGCCTAAAGTAGAAAGTCGTGAAAGTGTGAAAGCCGATCGAATGACAACGTAATTATAGCGTGGACAGAGAATGACAGTATTGGTAAATGTGGGCATATATCTCGCTTACTTGTGGCTTTCTACTTTAGACTTCCGACCAAAATATATAATAATATAAACAAGAATCTATGCAACAGGACTCTTTAGTTGAGTACGGCAGCAGGCGCGTGATCATTACGATCACCGCTATATTCTGCGCCTTGCTCGAGATAGTGGATACAACAATTGTGAACGTGGCGCTTAACGATATGAAGGGTAACCTTGGCGCTACATTGAATGAGGTTGGTTGGGTCATAACAGCATATGCAATAGGCAACGTAATTATAGTACCTATGACCAGTTGGTTATCCCAACAATTTGGTCGCCGCAACTACTTTGCTGCATCCATTGTTATCTTTACACTATTCTCTTTTCTATGTGGTAATGCGCACGATATATGGACACTGGTCTTTTTCCGCTTTGTACAGGGTTTAGGCGGTGGTGCGTTACTGGTAACATCACAAACCATTATTACTGAAAGCTATCCGCCCGAAAAACGCGGTACGGCACAGGCTATTTATGGATTGGGCGTGATCATAGGCCCTACATTAGGCCCGCCTTTGGGAGGTTACATTGTTGAAAATTTTTCGTGGCCATACATATTCTACATCAACATACCGATAGGAATCATAGCTACCATACTTACTATCCTTTATGTAAGAAGCCCTAAATATGGCGAAAAGAAAGCAGCAAAAGATATTGACTGGCTGGGTATTGCATTATTGGCTACATCCGTAGGATCATTACAATATGTACTGGAACGCGGACAGGAAGATGACTGGTTTGCCAGCCCTCTTATTACTACTCTTGGTGTCACATTTATATTTGGCCTGTTCTTCTTTATATGGCGCGAGCTGACCACCAAAAATCCGATAGTAGAACTCAGAGTATTAAAGAATGGGAACCTGCGCATTGGTACAATATTGTCTTTCATTATGGGGTTTGGGCTGTATGGATCAACTTTTATTATACCACTATACACCCAAAGTACATTAGGGTGGACTGCCCAGCAATCTGGTGCTTTGATGATACCTGCGGCGCTGACCACTGCATTTATGATGCCTATTATAGGCCAGTTACTGCAAAAAGGTGCGCCCAAGCAGATATTGGTAGCCATAGGAATGGTATTATTCTTTGGATATAGCTTCTGGGGATATAAAATACTAACCCCAGATACCGGTAAGGATGCATTCTTCTGGATGCTGATACTGCGTGGGCTTGGAATGGGCATGCTGTTCATACCAATAACTACGCTTGCTTTATCATCTCTAAAAGGCCAGCAGATCGGACAGGGGGCAGCCTTTACTGGGATGATGCGGCAATTGGGCGGATCATTTGGGATAGCGTTGATAACCACGTTTATGGCGCGCCAGAATATGGTGCACCGTAACGACCTGGTGACCAGGCTTGATGCGAATAGTGCGCTGGTGCAGCAACGTGTAGCAGGTAGCCAGCACAATTTTATGGCACATGGTTTACCCCCAGACCAGGCATTGAAAACGGCCTATACCACGCTAGACTTTGCAGTGAATAAACAAGCCCAGATACTTTCTTATATGGATGTATTCCTTTACCTGGGCCTTATGTTCCTGGTATGTGTACCATTCGTACTGATGGTAAAAGACAAGAAACAGAAGATCGATTTAAGCGAAGCAATGCACTAAGGCTTCACAAGTTAATTAAAAGGTCCGCTTCAACATTGAAGCGGACCTTTTTGCATTAGCTCGTACCAAACTGCAAAAAAATATAAACCAAAAAGTATTATAATTGTACTATTATGATGCATAAAACACAACTCTTACTGCTTGTTGTAATTTTTGTTATAGGCACCCTCAGCTGTAAAAAAACTACACAATCGGGCACCAGCTTCGTAAACAATGTGGGTATAGACATGAACGTAGATATATATTCATCTTTAAGCGACTATACAAATGGAACTAATGTAGTAGCGCATATCAGAGTTCCTGTCAATACCACGGGCAGCATCCCGTCATCAAAATTCATTAAAGGCCAGTGGTACTACACGGATACGTACAGCGATGATTATTCATTCACAAACTGGGCGCAGGACGATAGCTATATGGCTGGCACAGACTCTGCCACACACAGGCGCATTAAGTTTGGTACTAGTAATTCATTTTCAATTCCCGCAATAAAGACAACAGCATCCATCTCTCTGCTCAACGGTAAAAAGAGTACTACGTGGAAAGCTGTCGACGCGCTAGATCCTGTAAGTGCCACCAGTATCTGGGGTACATTATCAAACATACAGCAATCGGCTTTCGTGGTCATAAATAAAGACCATAGCGGATATTATTATTACCTCGACGGAGCGGATACTATTGGCCTGATAAATTTCACGTTCAACAACTATACTTTCACTTCACCTGTTTACGTACTACAACCCGATGATAGCGACTTACATTTTCAACTAGCAAATACAACTACCGACCCAATTAAAAATAGCTATTACCAAGCCCCCAGCATCGACTCTGGAATAATGGTGCTGGACAATAAACTCTACGTTATTGCGCGGGAATAATATATCAACGCTCTCCAAACAATAAACTGCCTATACGCACCATAGTACTCCCTTCTTCTACCGCCAATTTATAATCCCCACTCATACCCATGGAGATAATAGAGAAGTATTCTTTTTTAATGAAGTATGATTGAGACAGATTTTTGAATACTGAATATAGCCGGGCAAACTCGCTGCGCACTTTATGTTCATTATCACTATTGGTAGCCATACCCATCAACCCACAAATACGCACGTTTTGCATAGCTTCATTTGCTGCTACCCTATCCAGTGTTTCAATGATCTCTTTTTCATCCATACCAAATTTGGTTGCTTCATCTGCTATGTGCAGCTGCAGTAATACATCAATTGTACGGTTGTTATTTCTGCCTTGTTTGTCTATTTCCTGCAACAGCTTAAAACTGTCAACCGCATGTACAAGGTGCACAAAAGGCGCTATTTGTTTTACCTTATTGCTTTGCAGGTGGCCGGTAAAATGCCACTTTATATCATTTGGTAAAACCTGCTGTTTATCCAGCAATTCCTGAACATAGTTTTCTGCAAAATCTCTTTGCCCCAGTTCATACAACGCCTCTATATCTGCTACAGGTTTTGTTTTCGAAACGGCAACAAGCTGCACCCTTTTTGCAGAAAGCTCAACAGTGAGATCCTTCCATACGTCACTATGTACCATTAGTATTGCTCCTTCTCGTTGGGAAAATCTTTCGACTTTACGTCTTTAATATATGCTTCTGTTGCTGCTTTTATATCATCGTACAGGTTGGCATAGCGGCGTAGGAAACGTGGCGAGAAGTTCTTCGTAATGCCAAGCATATCGTGCATTACCAACACCTGGCCATCTACATGCATACCGGCGCCTATTCCTATCACAGGTATCTTCAGCTCTTCTGCTACCATCTTACCCAGTGCTGCCGGTATCTTCTCCAGCACCAGTGCAAAGCATCCTGCATCCTGCAGCAAGCGCGCATTGTGCAGCAGTATCTCTGCTTCTTCCTCTTCTTTGGCCCTTACCGCATAAGTACCAAACTGGTATATAGATTGTGGTGTAAGCCCCAGGTGCCCCATAACAGGTACACCGGCACTAATAATGCGTTTAACAGAATCAACTACCTCTTCCCCACCTTCCAGCTTTATACCGTGCGCACCCGATTCTTTCATGATGCGTATGGCCGAGTTTAACGCTTCCTTGCTATTACCCTGGTAGCTGCCAAACGGCAAGTCCACCAATACAAGGCAACGCGCGCAAGCCCGTACCACGCTTTGTGCATGGTATATCATCTGGTCTAGCGTTATAGGCAATGTGGTTTCATGGCCCGCCATTACGTTCGATGCAGAGTCACCCACCAGCAGCACATCTATACCTGCGTCGTCCAGTACCTGGGCCATAGAGAAATCGTAGGCAGTAAGCATGCTTATCTTTTCTCCCTTTGCCTTCATCGACTGCAATGTATGGCTGGTCACCCTTTTAACTTCGTTGTGTATAGACATGCTGGTAAAGATTAACGGTCGATGAAATTGTTTATGGACGCTTAAATTACAACATTCCTTTGGTGGGGTGCAAAACTATTTTTCTATATAAATATACTTGCTGCCATACGCTTTGCAATAGCAAAGGCTTCCCTGTCTATATTCAGTTTTATATTATTTTTATCGGCCCACATCACCATATTTTCGGTTGCTATATTGCCCACCAGCTCATCTTCTGCCATGGGGCATCCACCTATTCCATTCATAGCGCTATCATACCGCAGGCACCCGTTGTTGTAGGCAGCCTGTATCTTTTCTTCCCAGGTATCTGGGGTAGAATGGAAATGTGCCCCTATGTGTATATCCTTAAATTCAGGGATCAGCTTACTGTATATATATTCAATGGTGTCGGGTTTGGCTACACCCACAGTATCCGCCATAGCTATGGTTTTTATACCTAGCTGGGTAAGCTGCCGCACCCAGTTAATAGCCACCTCGGCATTGTAATCATCACCATACGGGTTACCAAAACCCATAGATATGTAAATAACCAACTCCTTACCCTTCTTTTCGCACAATGCCTGCATCTCCTCCACTTGTATAAGTGAGGCCGCTATAGTCTTATTAGTATTGCGGAGCTGAAACGTTTCTGAGATAGAAAACGGGAAACCCAGGTAGGTTATTTCATCGTATTGCACCGCTTCTTCAGCGCCACGAGTATTGGCTATTATTGCCAGCAGTTTTGTTTTGGTACCATCTAGCTGCAATTGCGGTATCACCTCCTTGGTATCCACCAGTTGCGGAATAGCTTTGGCACTTACAAACGACCCAAAGTCAAGCACATCAAAACCTACCCTCAGCAATGCATTCAAATAGGCAATCTTTTGCGCGGTTGGGATAAAGTGTTCCCAGCCCTGCATAGCATCGCGCGGGCATTCAACAAGTGTGATGGGTGATGGCATAAAGCGTATTGAATTGCAAAGGTATAGTAAGTATAGTGTACGCCACTATTGTTAGTACTAATGCTGTACTACAAATTTTCTATTATCAGAATGGCCCGATTCATCACTTATTCTAATAAAGTACACACCCGGCGTGAAGTTTCTAACATCAATATGATCAATGCCATTGCACCAAGGATTGCTGTATAACAACTGTCCTATGCTATTAACAACAGCAATGCTATATGTGAAGCCTTGTTTTATTTTCACAGTAACATCTTCAAATGCCGGGTTAGGATAAATATCAAAAAGCGCGGTACTAGAAATATTCGAAACGCTTAAAATATCCTGGTATTGCCCACAGCCACCTATTCCTTGTTTGTATGCATAGAATAATTGACTTTCATGTGAATAATCATAAACACAATTAGTCTGGTAATATAATCCATAATATAATTGATCTCCCAATCCTTCTTTAAAAGCGTAATCCAATGGACAATATCCCATTAGAGGAGCTAACTGAAATCCGTTGGCGTATCGTATTATGTTGCTTGAAGTAATCCAAAAAGCATCACTTTTAAAACATAACGAAGTGTCCCCTGGCCAATATTCAACAATAATAGGTTGACTACTGAAACTTTCCGGCATAAATGTGCTGTCTAAAATTTCGATATTGGATACGGTTAAAGTATCAACACTAAACGCAGGTGCATACACCACTCCAATCGGATTGTCTACATAAACCCTCCAGGTATGGAATATATACTCAACGAAATTTGGATAAACGATTTTGTCTACTACTGTGTCTAAATAGTTTATTTCACTATATTCACTTACATGACCTTCAAACACGTCTCCAATATTATGATTGTTAATCTCTGATGACGTTGGATTGTGAAAATCAATCTGCTTAAATAATAGGCTGCCTGCCTGCAAACTACAGTGGGTAAAATAATCAAAATTCCAGGGCGCAAATAAAGTATCTGCCAGATGAAAGGGAAACATATACAAATCGAATACTTGTGCAAAGCCATGAGCTTTACTCAAAATAATATTTGTAGGATTAGCAGTATTTATAATACCGCTATCAATTTCTGTTACTGTTATAGTCTTAATCGAATCTAATGTTCCTAATATAGTCATCGTATCCATTCCAATAACTGAAGCTGTAAAATATTGGCTGGTCGAATCACTATAAAACATCCAGGTATCACCAACATTTGCGTGTGTTTTAATGACGACTGTATCCCCCCAATAGTTACCGAATTGAAATGTACCATCCTGAAGTTGAACTACAGCTTTACCCAACCAGCTACCACCATTTGTATCGAGTGGTGGCAATTGATCTCCATATAAACCACGTACAGTGTGAAACGGATAATAGATGGTCTTATTACTATCTTGCCGTATTGAATCAATATGCATACCTCTTAGGTAACCACCGTTCAGGCTGAAAAAACTACTATAATAAATGCTATTAATAAAATACTGGTAAGCTCCCGGCACAAAACAATTATAGTCTTGCGCTATTGCATGGGGTGAGCTAAATACAAGTAGGAGTAATAATATTTTTTTCATAGGTTTTATAGCTAGGGATATAAAAATATGAAAAATAACAATACTCAGATATGGCAATATCTATAAACCCAGCGTCTTTATCAACTCTTGAAATTTAGCCAATCCTTTCTTTTTGTCTTCATCCAGATAATACTTAATATTCTCTGTATAGTAAGTATTTAGGTCATATTGAGGGAAAGGATTTTCTGCCACTACCTCGTCAATGTGCTTTAAGCCTTCGGCATTTGCCTGGTTAAATGCGGCAACAAATTCTTCTGGCAGTTCTTTATTGGCCACCCATGCAGCAAATATAAAATCAAGCCCAGTATATGCTTTCCAGCCGGTTGCCAGGTCATATATGTATTCAAAATTGGTAAGCTGCTTCAATGCACGATCACCAATGATCACACCCGCTGTAGTTCCGTTTATATACTCAATATAATTTTCCGGTGCAGGTTTAAATATTACATCCTGCTTCCAGTGCAGTTTCAAAAGCAATTGTGCCAATCTTACAGACGTACGTGATTGGTAGTCGAGATATACAGTTTTTATCTCCTCCATTGGCACTTGGCTAAATATGGCTACAGATGCCACATATCCGTCCGATGCAATGCCATAGTCGCTAATAATATGAGCACCCTTTATACCCTGCATAGCCGCAACAGGGAGTAGTGCCACGTCTATACTGCCATCTTGCAGGCTTTTAGCCAATTCAGCAGGATAATTCAACACCAACTCTATATCATTCATCACGCTGCTGCGCTCTATGCCATACAATAGCGGCTTTGTATTTAAATAACTTACCGCTGCAACTTTTATTTTGCGATCCAAGTGTATACTTTTGGGCTCAAAGATAGGCATTGAGCCTTGTAACTTTTAAACAGCACATTTAAGTTTTGAGCGTAAGTATATATACAGATGGCGCAGCGCGCGGCAATCCTGGGCCCGGAGGTTATGGTGCCATATTGCAATGGGGTACGGTACGTAAAGAGATCAGCCAGGGCTATCGGTATACAACCAACAATCGGATGGAATTGATGGCGGTAATAGCCGCATTACAACAATTGAAAAAAGACGGACTTGAAATAACTGTCTACAGCGATAGCTCCTATGTGGTAGATGCAGTTGAAAAAGGCTGGGTATTCGGCTGGGTGAAAAAAGGATTTAAGGACAAAAAAAATTCAGACCTGTGGATCACCTTCCTGAGTTTCTATAAAAAACACAAAATAAAATTTGTGTGGGTAAAAGGCCATGCCCAAAATCCTATGAACAACCGCTGCGATGAACTAGCAACCGCCGCAGCCGATAGCCGTCAGTGGGTAATAGACACTGGCTACGAGGCAGAGCGCAATATGACTATGTAAAACTCTCTACATAAAAAAAGTTCCGGAACTTAAAGCCCCGGAACTCATCGTTTAACTAATCTTCTATATAGTCTTTTCCTATTTCCTTAAAACAAACATGTAAAGCGTAAACAGAATAGCAAAAGCCAGGATTCCCACCAACAAACCAATGGTTCTTTTGTAACCTTTATTTGCAATACGCATGGTGTGGTATCTGCCCACATTGTGCAATGCGTTTTCTATACGCGCAAACCCTGTTTCCCCTTTCACTACATAGTCGTGTGCGCCGTATTTCATACTGTCCACCGCCACTTCTATTTTATCCTGGCCAGATAGCATGATAACATCTGTATCCGGACTTTTCTCTTTTATCTTTTTTAATATTTCTACACCATTCAACGCATTTGGTTTGTCTGCACTCAAATGAAAATCGAGCACTACTATCACAGGTGCCTCATCCATGTGTTTCAGTGCCTCCTCACCGCTGTCAAACAATTTAATATTGTATAAAAAGCGCTCTGAAAGATAATCCTTCAGCATTTCATTCTGTATTGGTTCGTCGTCAACCAGGAAAATAACGTCGTTTGATGATGCCATGATGTAAAATTATAAAGATTTAGAAAAGTAATTAAAAAAGTTTAAATGTCAAATATCAATGCAAAATATGAGTGTAAATCCATCAATAGTGAAGCGGTCATCATAATTTATAGAAAGATAATAGTTTGCAATAAAACATCAATATTTACATTACACACACCATTCACATCTCGTTCACATTTACTGTTTTACTAATTGTTGCATTGATAAGCCTTATTTTGTGATAGGCAAACGCAATGAGTACAGATAACCTATGTCGGCTATAAAACCGATATTTGTATCACTACTAAAAAACATAAAAAAATTATGAGCAACAATTTTGTTACGGTTGGGAAAAAATTCCCTGAGTTCAGGAAGACTTCAGTGGTTTCACTGGAAAAAGGGAAAGAATTTAAAGAAATAAGTAATGAGGATATAGCCGGTAAATGGGCTGTGATGTTTTGGTGGCCGAAGGATTTTACTTTTATTTGCCCCACAGAAATAGCAGAATTCAACAATAATTTTGACAATTTTGATGACCGCGACACAATACTTATCGGTGCGTCTACCGATAATGAGTATGTACACCACGCATGGCGCATGAACCACAAAGACCTTACCGGTCTTCGCTTCCCCATGCTTGCCGATACTTCAAAAAGCCTGGCCGAAGAACTGGGTATATTAACTGAAGGTGAAAAGGTAGCATATCGTGCTACTTATATTATCGATCCGGAAGGCATTGTACGTTGGGTATGCATCAACGATCTTGAAGTAGGCCGCAATGTTGCAGAAGTTTTGCGTGTACTCGATGCCCTGCAAACTGACGAACTTTGTCCTTGCAACTGGAACAAAGGCGAGGAAACATTAACCGCCGCAGTAGGATAATCAAATATCATATATATCTTCTTAACCACTCCAATTGTAAAAAAGGAGTGGTTTTTTTAGTACCAAACCATATGGAAAATATAACTAACGATACCGTTCAGAGCCTGTATACCGAACTAGGCATAGCTTCTACTCATGCATCGCCTGCCCTGGTGCAGCTTGCTGCAGTAAGCAGCAGGTTTTTAAAAGACCTTAAGCTGAACACCAATGCTGTACTTGGCAGTGCTAACTACACTAAAAAGGAAGCTTACTTGCTTGCTTACGCCGTAGCTGTAAACGAAAAGAACGAAGCATTAATTGCTGCCTTTGCAGCACATGCAAAAGCACAGGGGGCAACTGAAGAGGAGCTGGCCGAAACTTGTGCCTGCACAGCGCTTATGAATACCAACAATATATTTTACAGGTTCCGCCATTTCATGGCCGCTAATCAGTATTATAACAATACACCTGCAGGGCTGCGCATGAGCACCATGATGAATCCGGTTATGGGTAAAGGATTATTCGAACTGATGAGCCTCATGCTATCTGCTATAAATGGATGTGAAAAATGTGTTACATCGCATGAGCACTCTGTAAAGGAGCAAGGCGCAACCGAAGCCCGCATATACGATTCTATAAGACTGGGAGCTGTTATCAAAAGCCTGTGCACTGTCATTTAGATTTCCTCCTATTAAATTGCTAACTTTTGATTATCAACAAATAAATAACGGGTGTAGGCTAATAACCTACACCCGTTATTATTATAGATACCCCTGTTTGTGCATCAATCAAAATGCGTATCCAATGATACCTTTTCCCATTTCTTTATCTCTTGTTCCACGCTATGCAGCTTATCAAGTATCGCATCTACTGCCACACTCCCCAACGGCAGGCGTAATGGTGGCTCTGTGCTTTCTACTGCTTTTATTATGGCCTTGGCGCCTTTTACCGGGTCGCCGGGTTGCTGGCCGCTATAGCCCTGTATTTGGGCAATACGCTTACCTGCAGGCGTATCTTCATAGGCATCTATTACCTTTTCAGATCGTGCAGCCGATTCTCCCGCCCACTTAGTCCTGAATGGCCCGGGTTCTACAATGGTCACTTTTATATTGAAAGGTGCTACTTCAAGCGCCAAAGCTTCACTAAAACCTTCAAGTGCATGTTTGCTGGCATTGTATATCCCCACGCCCGGCCCACCACGCATACCGGCCATAGACGATATCTGCACTATGTGTCCACTCTTTTGCGCGCGCATCACTGGCAAAGCCTGCTGTGTTACCCATAGCGCTCCAAAAAAATTGGTCTCCATCTGGTCACGGGCTTCCTGCTCACTCACTTCTTCTATAGCGCCAAAGAAACCATAACCGGCGTTGTTCACTACAACATCTATGTGTCCATACACCTCAAGAGCTTTGGCATAGCCTGTCACTACCTGTTCTCTGTTTGTAACATCCATTTTAACGGCGTGGGCCTTACCGCCATACTTGCTGTTAAAAGCTGCCACTTGTTCATCCTTGCGCAGGGTACCTACTACCTGGTAGCCGGCATCTACCAAAACTTCAACAAGGGCTTGTCCAAAGCCACTCGATACACCGGTTATAAACCAGACTTTCTTTTCCATTGCAGTCTTTTTATTAATATAAAATCGTTTGTAAAGTTAAGTGCATCCATATCCACCATTAAATGATTTTCTCTATTGCTTCATCGGTCATAAAATTAATGCCGTAGGTATTTATTTTTTGTATCTTTTGGCTTCTTATGGCTGCATATATGCGCAAAGCATTGATGTTTGTTATTCTATTCGCATCGTCTTTTACTGTATCTGCGCAACACGCCACAGATACTTTTCACATTTATTTTGATCTGAACGTACCCGAACTGAACAGTGCCGCCAAGGCCCGTATTGATGCATTAGTGTATAATGATAGGATAATACCCGGGAGCAATATTCTTATAGTAGGCTATGCAGACTACCTGGGCACCGAAAAAGCAAATAAAAAACTGTCAGATGCCCGGGCTTATAACGTACGCGATTACCTGGCTACCTATAGTATTAACAAAAGTGATATAAAATTGTGCATTGGTAAGGGAGAAATTAACCGCAACCAAAAAGACGCCGAAGGATACCCCACAGACCGTAAAGTAGATATTGTTGTAGAACGGGCCGGTAAGGCCGCTACAAAAAAATCACCCATTCCTACCCCTCCAACTATAGTAAAAAAGACGGCAAGCCCTCCACCTGTAAAGAACTACAAAAACGACATTACAGACCTTGCCATCTATACCCCGGGGGAAACCTATGTACTAAAAAATATCTATTTTCTTCCTGAACGGCACGTTATCACGCCTCAATCTACTGCTGAACTGGAGAAATTGTATGATGTGCTGGAAACTCATGCTACGCTAAAGATAAAAATTGAGGGTCATGTGTGTTGCATTCGCGACTATGCAGATGCCCTCGACATAGATGTTGGCAACATGAATCTTTCGGTAAACCGCGCCAGGGCTATTTACGATTACCTGGTGAACAAAGGCATAGACAGCAGCAGGCTCAAATATGCTGGCTATGGCAGAAGTCGCCCCATAGTAGTACGAGAGGAAACCGAAGAAGACGCCAATAAGAATCGCAGGGTTGAGATCAGATTATTATCTCAATAATTGCAGCACACATTTCTGCTGGAACGCTTTTTATATAAATTAAAAAACACACAATTACTCACACATATAAAACGCACATTATGAAAACTACAATCGGTATTTACGAAACTCACGACCAGGCAGTTGCTGCAGTTGCCCACATGAAAGCACAAGGCTATCCTGTTCAGAACTTGTCTATAATAGGCAAATCAGAAACTGAAGAGATAGATGAGAATATGAATTTATCTACCAAAGATCCTTTAAACCCTGTAGGTATAGGTGCAGGTACTGCAATAGGTGCAACGGTAGGCATACTTACAGGCATTGGTGTATTTGCCATACCCGGCTTAGGATTTCTATTTGGTGCAGGCGCAATAGTAGGCGCAGTAGCTGGTATCGATTTTGGACTTATAGGTGGCGGTATTGCAACAGTACTTGCTACTATTGGCCTTACTGAAGAACCAGCCAGGAAGTATGCTAAATTCCTTGAAGAAGGTAAGTTCCTAATCATTGCACAGGGCACAGAAGAAGAAACTGCACATGCAAAGGAACTACTTCATGCGCATGGCACACATAGTAGCCTTGAAGTACACTAGGGAAATCACATTTTAAAATACCATGCGGCTGTCTATCCTGGCAGCCGTTTTTATTTTCAGTATTTTTCTTCATTAAAACATAGAAGAATACTTTTATAAAAATCCTTTTCATACATTTAATAGCACCTACTTCCTCTGAAGTAGTTAAGCTAAACGTAAATAAAAATTTAAAAATGCGATCGATTAAATTAATAGCTGTTACGTTGCTATTGCTTGGGTATATATGTTCAGCTAGGGCATGTCAATGCGGTCCGTATTACAATATTTTTTACGAATTGAATTATTCCCGTCAAGACAATGATTTATATGGGCAGCACATCATCATGGGGGTTGTGGGTAATACACTTAATGGATATGGATTCTCTGTTCATGTTTTGAATGTATATTATGGAGTAAATAATCTTCCTGATACTATAAAGATTTGGGGTGATCCGATTGGTAATTCGTGCCGATTTAATCCTGTTGGCTACTATCATGTAGGTGACACCATGATTGCAATGATAGATTCCCTGCAATATGAATGGGGTGTGCTACAACCTAATGAATCACTAAGTGATTACGCTATAAGTGCCTGTTATTTTGATTTCATGATATTGCGCAACGATAGTGTACTGGGAGGCGGTAGTTATGATCATTGGAACAACCCGTCTTTATCAGATTTTCTGGATTCTCTTAACCGCATACTAAACGCCCCCATATTAGGTATTCAAAATATAGCAGGTAGCATGGGCGGCATCATCTATCCTAATCCGGCCCGCCAGGATATTACCTTGCAGTTACCTGCTATCCATACAATGGCACAGGTACGTGTATGCGATATGAACGGCAGGTTAATATTGCAGCAGGTGTTACCGTTTGTAAGTGGCAAAGCAAAGCTGCATATAGATGTGCCACCAGGTATTTATACCTTACAGCTTACTGATGAGGATGGTTTTACAAAAACAGAGAAGCTGGTGATAGACAGGTAGATTACACAATACATTATAAAAAGGAGGCTGATCGGCCTCCTTTTTTATTGCACAAGGTCAACATCTATTTTAGGATGGATCACAAAAAGTAAAAGCCGCCTTCTTACGAGGGCGGCCTTTACTTTTATACTTAACTAAGTACTTACTATTCTTCTTCGTCAAACTGCAGTACGTCCTTGTTGGCCATAAGCAATTCAAACTCTTCTTTCGATCCTACAACCATGTCATCAAAGTCACGCATACCGGTACCTGCTGGTATCAAGTTACCTGTAATAACGTTTTCCTTGAGGCCCATCAGCATATCCGACTTACCGTTGATGGCAGCCTGAGACAATACCTTAGTAGTTTCCTGGAAGGATGCTGCAGATATCCAGCTTTGTGTACCCAGAGATGCTTTTGTAATACCCAACAGCAATGGTGCTGATGTGGCAGAATTTGCATCACGGTATTCAACCAGCTTTTTATCGGCACGGCGCAGGCCGCTGTTATCTTCACGTATTTCACGCAGTGTAACGATCTGGCCTGGGTGCAGTTTTTCTGAATCCCCTGCTTCTGTTACTACCTTCTTGTCATAGATCCAGTCATTCTCTACCTGGAAGTCGAACTTATCTACAGTATCGTCTTCAAGGAATTTAGTATCTCCCGGATCCATAATGGTCACCTTACGCATCATCTGCCTTACTATCACCTCAACGTGCTTATCGTTGATCTTCACACCTTGCAAACGATATACTTCCTGTATTTCATTCACCAGGTATTCCTGTACCGCAAACGGCCCCTTGATAGAAAGGATATCGCTTGGTGTGGTAGCGCCATCAGAAAGCGATGTTCCTGCTTTCACAAAGTCACCATCCTGAACCATGATGTGACGTGTAAGTGGCACCAGATACTTTTTAACAAGCCCTTCGCGCGATTCCACTATTATTTCACGGTTACCACGTTTGATGTTACCAAACGATACAACACCATCTATTTCAGCTACTACAGCAGGGTTGCTTGGGTTACGTGCTTCAAACAGCTCCGTTACCCTTGGCAGACCACCCGTGATATCTCGGCTACGACCCATCACACGTGGTATCTTCACAAGTACCTGGCCGTTGTGCACCATCTGGTCATTGCTAACTATGATGTGTGAACCTACCGGTAGGTTATATGATTTTTCTTCCTTGCCTTCAACAATGATGGAAGGTATCTTGGTTTTATCCTTGGTTTCAATAACCACTTTTTCACGGTGGCCGGTCTGTTCGTCCGCTTCTTCACGGAAGGTCACACCATCTATTACACTTTCCAACCTTATCTTACCGGTAACTTCCGATATGATAACGGCGTTAAACGGATCCCATGTGCAGATCACATCGCCTTTTGCTACTTTCTGGCCATTGCTTACTACAAGCGATGATCCATAAGGTATATTGTTGGTGATGAGCAACCTGTCGTTAGCTTCGTCCACTATACGCACTTCACCGGTACGGCCTATTACAGACTCTACCATGTTGCCTTCTGCATCTTTGTACTTGGTGGTACGCAGACCATCGAACTGCAATGTGCCATCGAAACGGGCTACCAACTGGCTTTCTGTTGAAGATGAGTTGGCCACACCACCCACGTGGAACGTACGTAGTGTAAGCTGTGTACCCGGCTCACCAATTGACTGGGCAGCTATGATACCTACAGCATCACCCTTCTGTGTCATGTAGCCGGTTGCCAGGTTCTTACCATAGCACTTAGCACACACACCGCGGCGGCTTTCGCACGTAAGCACAGAGCGTATTTCTACTGTGTCTATCGGGCTGTCATCTATTTCTTTTCCTATGTCTTCTGTTATTTCAGAACCTGCTGTTACTATTATCTCACCTGTAAGTGGATTAATAACATCATGAAGTGATGTACGGCCCAGGATACGATCGTATAATGGCTCTACTATTTCTTCATTGTCCTTCAGGGCCGATGTTGCTATACCACGCAGTGTACCGCAATCTTCTTCATTGATCACAACATCCTGTGCAACGTCCACCAGACGACGTGTCAGGTAACCCGCATCCGCTGTTTTAAGGGCGGTATCCGCAAGACCTTTACGCGCACCGTGCGTAGAGATGAAGTACTCCAATACACTCAAACCAACCTTGAAGTTTGAAAGGATCGGGTTTTCAATGATTTCTGATCCGCTGCTGCCACTACGACGAGGTTTAGCCATCAGACCTCTAAGGCCTGCAAGCTGTTTAACCTGTTGTTTAGAACCACGCGCACCAGAATCAAGCATCATGTACACAGAGTTGAAGCCCTGTTTGTCTGCTGCCATTTCACGTATCAGGGTTTCTGTTACACGGGTATCTACGCGAGACCATACATCGATGATCTGGTTGTAGCGCTCATTGTTTGTAATGAGACCCATGTTATAGTTTTCCCAGATCTCATCCACCTCAGTTTGCGCGCTCGCTATCAATTGTTCCTTAATTTCAGGAACAGTAAGATCTTTAATATTGAACGACAGACCACCACGGAACGCAGTACGGAACCCAAGGGTCTTGATATCATCTAGGAAGTTTACAGTTTTAGGTATATCCGTATTCTTTAGTATCTGGCCAATGATCTCACGTAAAGATTTCTTGGTAAGCAGTGCATTTACGAAACCATTTTCTTTTGGTACGAACTGGTTAAATATTACACGGCCTACGGTAGTTTCTAAAAGCTGGTTCTTAATAGTGCCATCTTTTTCACGTACGTTCACTTTCACCCTTATGTGGGCGTGTAGGTCTACACGACCTTCATTGTTGGCAATGATCACTTCTTCAGGAGAGTAGAAGGTCATTCCTTCACCTTTCACTATTTCAGTGCCTATTGTTTTCTTACCCTTAGATATATAGTACAAACCAAGTACCATGTCCTGTGATGGCAGGGTGATTGGTGTACCGTTCTGTGGGTTAAGGATGTTGTGCGATGCAAGCATCAGCAACTGAGCTTCAAGGATGGCAGCATGGCTCAGTGGTACGTGTACCGCCATCTGGTCACCATCAAAATCCGCATTGAACGCCGAACATACCAGCGGGTGCAGCTGTATAGCCTTACCTTCGATCAGTTTTGGCTGGAATGCCTGTATAGATAACCTGTGTAGCGTTGGGGCACGGTTCAGCATGATCGGATGACCTTTCAGTACATTCTCCAATATATCCCAAACCACAGATTCCTTACGTTCTACAAGTTTCTTGGCGCTCTTCACTGTTTTTACAATACCGCGCTCTATCAACTTGCGTATGATGAACGGTTTGAACAGTTCCGCAGCCATATCCTTAGGTAAACCGCACTCGTGCAATTTCATTTCAGGACCTACCACGATAACCGAACGACCAGAATAGTCAACACGTTTACCCAACAAGTTCTGGCGGAAACGACCTTGTTTACCTTTCAGTACATCACTTAACGATTTCAGCGCACGGCCACCTTCAGCCTTCACGGCGTTAGATTTACGGCTGTTATCGAACAGTGAATCCACAGCTTCCTGCAACATGCGTTTTTCATTACGCAATATCACTTCAGGAGCCTTAATTTCTATAAGACGTTTCAGACGGTTGTTACGTATGATAACGCGACGGTAAAGGTCATTCAGATCTGATGATGCAAAACGGCCGCCATCCAAAGGCACCAATGGGCGCAATTCTGGTGGTATTACCGGTATGTACTGCATTACAGTCCATTCCAGGCGATTTTCAACACGTGTATTTGCATCACGGAAAGCTTCAACAACGCTCAGGCGTTTCAGGGCTTCCTGCTTACGCTGTTGAGATGTTTCGTTGGCTGCTGCATTACGAAGGTCGTAAGACAGTGAATCCAGGTTGATGCGTGAAAGCAGCATATGTACCGCTTCAGCCCCCATCTTGCTGATGAACTTATTAGGATCGTCATCGTTTAAAAGATGATTTTCCTTTGGTAACTGATCCAGTATTTCCAGGTATTCATCTTCAGTTAATAACTGCTGATGTGTATTTTCAGAATCTTTCAGGTTCAGCTTCTGACGTATCATATCGTCAGCTTCGCCCGCCTGTATCACTACATAGCGCTCGTAGTAAACGATGCTTTCCAGTTTCTTAGAGCTGGTACCCAGCAAATAACCTATTTTATTAGGTAAGCTTTTGAAATACCAGATGTGAACGATAGGTACCACCAATTTGATATGGCCCATACGCTCGCGACGTACTTTCTTCTCTGTTACTTCCACACCGCAACGGTCGCACACAATACCCTTGTAGCGAATACGTTTGTACTTACCGCAATAACATTCGTAATCCTTTACAGGGCCGAATATTTTTTCGCAAAACAAGCCATCGCGTTCAGGCTTGTAAGTACGGTAATTGATCGTTTCAGGCTTTAACACTTCGCCATAAGAGCGATCCAGTATAACATCGGGGGATGCCAGGCTGATGGTGATTTTGCCGAACCCCGCCTTAGGACGGTTATCTTTTTTAATAGCCATATATTTACAAGAAGTGTTTTATATTTTATTATTCTTCTACCTGCTTACAATTGCAGGTCAAAACTTTATTGCCAAACCTGCGCTAACGTTTCCGTGGCGCAGGTTCAACAATATATTATTTATTCAAATTTCAATTCCAGGCCTAAACCTCTCAACTCATTCACCAATACATTGAATGATTCCGGAATACCTGCTTTAGGTACATTATCACCCTTAACTATCGATTCGTAAGTCTTCGCACGGCCCACAATATCATCCGATTTCAGCGTAAGCAACTCTTGCAAAATGTTAGCTGCACCATATGCTTCAAGTGCCCAAACCTCCATTTCACCAAAACGCTGACCACCAAACTGTGCCTTACCACCCAATGGCTGCTGTGTGATCAAGCTGTACGGCCCAATAGAACGTGCGTGCATCTTGTCATCAACCATGTGATGTAGTTTAATGATATATATGATACCAACGGTTGCTTTCTGGTGGAAGCGCTCACCTGTTTCACCATCATACAGGTATGTATGGCCAAAGTCAGGCAGTTTCGCATCGTTGATCAGGTTTTCAATTTCCGCAACGCTTGCACCGTCAAATATTGGTGTTGCAAAACGCACGTTCAGTTTTTCACCTGCCCAGCCAAGTATGGTTTCATATATCTGGCCCAGGTTCATACGCGATGGTACACCAAGTGGGTTCAATACTATGTCAACCGGTGTTCCATCTTCCAGGAATGGCATATCTTCCTCACGTACTATACGCGCTACAATACCCTTATTACCGTGGCGACCCGCCATTTTATCACCCACCTTCAGCTTACGCTTGCTGGCCAGGTACACCTTAGCCAGTTTCAGAACACCTGCTGGCAATTCATCACCTATGCTCAGGTTGAACTTTTCACGCTTGTAGCGGCCCAGTTCTTCGTTATACTTAATGTTGTAGTTATGCAGCAATTGGTTGATCAGGTCATCGGTTTCCTTATCGCCGGTCCAGCCCAAAGGATTTACGTTAGCGTAATCGATAGATCCTAATGTCTTGGAATTGAATTTTCCTCCCTTGCTGATAACAAGTTCACCAAAGTTATTGGTGATGCCAGAAGATGATTTGTCCTTCAACAGTATCAGCAGCTTTTCAAGCAGCAGGTTCTGTACATCTTCCAGGTTCTTCTTGTGTACGCTTTCTATTTTATCCAGTGCAGATTTCTCACGCACCTTAGAGTTCTTGTCTTTCTTAGCACGTTGGAACAGTTGCTTAGAGATAACGATACCTTCAGTACCACTTGGTGCTTTCAAGCTTGCATCCTTAGCATCACCTGCTTTATCACCAAATATCGCACGCAATAGTTTTTCTTCTGGTGTAGGATCAGTTTCACCCTTAGGTGTTATCTTACCTATCAGTATGTCACCTTCGCCTACAAATGCACCTATGCGTATGATACCGTTTTCATCCAGATCCTTAGTAGCTTCTTCACTTACGTTTGGTATGTCTGGAGTCAACTCTTCTTCACCAAGTTTAGTATCACGTACTTCCAGTTCATACTCATCTATATGTACAGAGGTAAACCAGTCGTCACGTACTACCTTTTCATTGATAACTATCGCATCCTCAAAGTTGTAACCTTTCCATGGCATGAATGCCACCTTCAGGTTACGACCCAGTGCAAGTTCCCCGCCCTGTGTTGCATAACCTTCTGTCAGGAAGTCACCCTCTTCTACTTTCTGTCCTTTAACTACTGCAGGGCGCAAAGTGATGCTGGTGCTTTGGTTGGTTTTCTTATACTTTGTTAGTGTATATACAACCAGGTCATCTTCAAAAGACACTAAACGGTCTTTTTCGCTGCGGTTGTAACGCACATGTATTTCGTTAGCATCTACGTATTCTACTACGCCATTGCCCTCTGCATGTATCTGTATTCTTGCATCACGTGCAGCTTTTGCTTCAAGCCCTGTACCTACTATTGGCACTTGTGGGCGTATCAGCGGTACAGCCTGGCGTTGCATGTTCGATCCCATCAATGCACGGTTGGCATCATCATGCTCCAGGAAGGGTATCAGGGATGCACTCAAACCAACTATCTGGTTTGGCGCCACATCCATGTACTCTACTTCATTAGGTTCAAGTATCGGGAAGTCACCTGTCTGGCGGCTCTTGATCTTATCTTCTGTAAAGTTACCTTTCGCATCCAGCGGTACGTTGGCCTGGGCAATCTTTGCCAGGTCTTCTTCTTCTGCACTCAGGTATTTAAAACCACTCAGTTCTACCCTGCCATCCTTCACCCTGCGGTAAGGCGTTTCAATAAAGCCCATCTCGTTGATCTTTGCGTGTACGCAAAGAGTAGAGATCAGACCAATGTTCGGGCCTTCCGGAGTTTCAATGGTACACAGGCGGCCATAGTGGCTGTAGTGTACGTCACGTACCTCAAAACCTGCACGTTCACGACTCAAACCGCCGGGACCAAGCGCCGAGATACGGCGTTTGTGGGTGATTTCAGAAAGTGGGTTCGTCTGATCGAGGAACTGTGATAATTGTGAGGTACCAAAGAACGAGTTGATAACAGAAGAAAGGGTACGCGCGTTGATCAGGTCAATTGGCGTAAACACTTCATTATCACGTACGTTCATACGTTCGCGAATGGTACGTGCCATACGGGCAAGACCTACACCAAACTGCGCAAACAACTGTTCGCCCACAGTACGTACACGACGGTTGCTCAGGTGATCGATGTCATCTATTTCCGCTTTACCATTGGTAAGGCGTACCAGGTACTTAATGATGGTAATGATATCTTCCTTGCTCAATACCTTGGTTTCGGCGTTGATTTCAAGACCCAGTTTCCTGTTTATCTTATAACGGCCTACTTCACCCAGATCATAACGCTTATCGCTGAAGAACAGTTTTTCAATGATGCCACGTGCTGTTTCATCATCCGGCGCATCAGAACCACGCAACTGGCGGTAGATGTGCTGTACTGCTTCCAGTTCAGAGTTAGAGGTATCCTTGTTCAGAGTGTTATATATAATGGAGTAATCGCCGCTTACTTCTTCCTTCTGCAGGAACACGGTTTGGATACCCATTTCAATGATCATGTCAATATTCTCCTGATCCAGCAGGTTGTCACGGTCAAGCACTACTTCGTTACGCTCAATGGTAACTACTTCACCGGTATCCTCATCTACGAAGTCTTCAGTCCAGCTGCGCAGTACGCGGGCTGCAAGGCGGCGGTTGATATTCTCTTCCAGTTTCTTGCGCTCAGCCTTTACTTCATCGGCCATGCCAAACAACTGCAATATGTCCTTATCCGTTTCGTAACCAATGGCACGCAACAGTGTAGTAACAGGGAATTTCTTCTTACGGTCAATGTACGCGTACATCACATTGTTGATGTCGGTAGCAAACTCCATCCATGCACCCTTGAACGGGATAACACGGGCGCTATATATTTTAGTACCATTCGGGTGTACACTCTGTCCAAAGAACACACCAGGTGAACGGTGCAGCTGAGATACAACCACACGCTCAGCACCATTGATAACAAAGGTACCACGCGGGGTCATGTATGGTATATTGCCCAGGAACACATCCTGCACAATAGTTTCAAAATCAACGTGCTCCTCATCGTTACAGCTTAGGCGCAGTTTAGCTTTCAGCGGCACTGAATAAGTAAGGCCGCGCTCCATACACTCGTCAATAGTGTAGCGGGGCGGGTCAATAAAGTAATCCAGGAACTCCAGGACGAAGATGTTACGGGTATCCGTAATCGGAAAGTTTTCCTTGAATACGCGGAAAAGGCCTTCATTATCGCGTTTGTCCGGCGTTGTCTCTAACTGGAAGAAGTCCTGGAAAGATTGCAGCTGTATAGCCAGCAAATCTGGCGTGGCTGCAACATCGTGGATCTTACCGAAATTAATACGGCCGGATGCGGTTCTTTTTTGTGGTAAAGCCATAGTATATGAAAAAAACTTTTTTACAAAACAAAATAAACCCGCTCCAAAAGGCACAACCTTTTAGCGCAGGCAACAAACTAACTTAACAAAATACGGTCAATAATGATTTATGTACGTACAAGCTACCGGAAAATGGATTGCAAATATACGAAGGGTGCATTAATAAAGCAAAAAATATTCCAATTTTCTGATAATGAGAAAATTTATTCAAAAATAGTCAAAATTTATTTTTACAAACTAAATTTAAATACAATACGTTAACGTGCAATAACACGATTACAACCTGAATTTACTGCTTTTACATACTGTTTGAGTCAAACAATATTTTAATACACCAATTTTTTCTTGCAGAGCAACCTTGACGCATAACCTAAAATTAACATGCAATTTAATTGGCCAAAACAAAACATAAAGTTCGCTAAAATACAGTAACAACAATATATAGGACTATAAGTGACACAAATTCAAATAAAAAAATAACGAAAAATATTTGCTTTTAAATTTTCACATATTAGTTTTACGGTTCACAAAATTAAACCTATGAAAAAACTCATTCCTATTGCAGTAATTGCAATGTTCGGCGCACTGTCATTTACATCTTGCAGCAAAAGCAGCAGCAGCGACCCTACCGGTAACTACAATTGCATTTGCACCATCTCTGCAGGCGGGCAAACTACTACCGATACCATTACACTTAACAACATTAAGAAAAGTCAGGCTTCTACTGAATGTAATGCTAGCCAAACTGCAAGTGGTGTAACCGAAACCTGCAAACTGCAGTAGTTCAAAAATCTCAAATTATTACTTTTTCAAAAGGGCTGTTTCAGCCCTTTTTTTATTTATCACCTGTCATTTACCGTGTTATCGAAAATAGCAGTATTTTAGTCTCAAATAAACCCATATGAAGAATATTTTAGTACTTATTGCCATTGCGTTCAGCTTTCCACTAATGTTCGGCTGCAAAAAAAGCCAACCTTCATATTCAGTATCAGCAACAATAAATGCTGTTAATTATAGCTTACCAAACTGTTACGCCCTTTTCTCTGGCGGAACACTTGACATCTCTGGTGTTCCAAACTTTACTAAACAAGTAGCATATCCATGCATAGCGCTTAGAATTATTAACTGGAATGGATCGCCAGGGGCTTTTACATTTGATGGCACTACTTGTTTAGGTTCGTGCTTGCTTACCGATAGCTTGGATGAATTAGCGCTGTATGGTACAATAACCATCACAGCGGCATCATCTAATTCTATTTCCGGTACGTTTTCATTCTCCTCCTGGGATCAGACTAAAGTCACAAATGGCAAGTTTTATTCAAAACTTACCAGGGACTAAATAAAGAGTACAATTTAGAGAGATAGCACAGTAAGACCACAGGTCGCAATTCTATAAATTACCTAAATGGCAAAAAAAATTCTCATCCTATTCATCATACTACTTTGCTCTTGCCAGCAAAAATACCAATCTTGCAAGGCGTTAAAAACTAAGGTTGCCGGCGGAATTGTTTTTTCAGGGTTCAATTTATCCGATTTAGACACGTTATTCCTGACAAGCTATCCTGCAAATAACCTTTTTACCTCCCCTATTTCAACTGATACTGAGATCAGTAATCCAGTCTATGGTTTAGATAGTTTGGTTTTCCAATCAGATACATTAGTTGGGTTCGCGCAGATCAACAACTACATCGATGTAAAAATATTCATACCCTCATTGCAAAAAACTTATTTAATTCACGCGTTATATAGCACAGATACCATAATGTATTGGCAGGAAGGAGGATGTTTAGGACGTAATTTTCAGCAAACACCTTATGCTATTCTTGTCAATGGTAAGATCGATTCCGCAATTAAAAATGACAACAACAATTTCGCTATAAAGAAATAGCCGGATATCATGATTTAAAAACCTTGCCTGTAAACCAGATGAAAAACGTCTCACAGTCCCCTTATCCATTAAACCCCAAATTACCCTATTTTTGAAAAGACTGTTTTAGCCAATCTGCATGCGTCTCATATACAAGTATTTACTGATCACACTTTCTGTTATCATTGGCGGGGTATTCCTGTATTCTGCCTATACCAAGCTATTCCCTATCCAGCGCTTCGAATATACTATGGTAGATACCGTACACCTTCCATGGTTGGTAGCAGCGCTGGCAGCCAGGCTGTTCATCGGTTTCGAGGCTACTCTGGGCATACTCATCCTTACTCATTTTTATGGTTACAGGAAATGGGTGCTGAAAGCTGCCCTGGCTTTGCTCATTTTTTTCAGCATATACCTCATATATCTTTGGGCTACCCAAGGTAATAACATCAACTGCGGTTGCTTTGGCGATGATATCTGGATGTCTCCATTCGCGTCCTTAATTAAGAACATCTTGCTCATAGCAGGCATCAGCCTCCTCCTCCGTTATCATCATGGGTGGCGTTTCCCTAAAAGCAATATGGTCAGTTTCGGCGTGTTAGTAGCGCTACTTATACTGCCATTTATTCTTTTTGCCCTCCCCTCAACCCAGCCGGAATGGTTGGGAAAGAATAAGTATCTGCTCGACCTATCAGCCTTGTACGCACCTGGCAAAAAAGATCCTCCAGCCACAAATCTGGCTACGGGTAAGCATATCATTGCCTTCTTCAGCCCTACCTGCACACATTGCCAAATGGCTGCCTATAAAATGCACTTGATGAAAATAAGCGATACTACCCTGCCCTTCTTTTTTGTCATTGGCGGCACACACGATATTCAAACTTTTTGGGATAAAACACATGCGTCTGGCATGCCCTTTACCCGTCTTAGTCAGGATCCTTTTATTCACCTCGCTGGCACAAGCTGGCCAGCCATCTATTTTATTGATAATGATACAGTTGTAGCCAAAGCTAACTACGTCACTTTAAGTCAGCAGCAAATAGAAAATTGGCTCATAAATAATAACAAAAAATAAATTTTAACAAAGTCATAATAATTTTACAAAACTTTCGTTTTTAGTGATGCGACACCTTTGAAAATGCCTTACTTTTATAATGAAGTTTGGCTTGATTATTGAGACTAACCGTTAGTATATATTATGAACACTGCAACTTTAGCTTGATGTATTGCTTACCCAAAAGAACCAACAATAACCCTATCCGACTAATGATGGTACTTATTTCCATCTATGCAGTCGCCATTGTGCTCATGTTTGGAACAAATAAAGACACAGATACCAACGTTACTCACATCCACCATTATAATAATAGCACCTCTATTCCACAGGTCGCAATCAATCCATAAAATATTTTGCACTATAAACGTAAAAGGCACAAAGAAATGATCTCTGTGCCTTTTGTTTTTTATATGTTTACCAATACACGTATTGATATCCCAAATAACTAAGGAGCCTCTGGCTCACCTTGCGCTTCCTGGTCTCGCTGGCTCAATTCCTGTGCAACAGCCATTGCTTTATTAGCATTCGCTTCATCGCCTTTAGCATGGTACAGTTTACCCAACATCTCAAAGAACTGTCCTTGCCCTGGGTCTATCTGCGAAGCTTTTGTCATTGCAGCTATAGCTGCATCTAGTTGTCCGGCCGCTGCAAGCGTCACTGCATAGTCTGCATACACAGCTTCATCAGTAGTATCCGTCTTCAAATAAGACTGGAATTTATCTAATGCCGTAGGCAGGTCCTTTTTATTCATTGCATCATGCGCGGCTATCCCGTCATAGCTCTTGCGTTGTATGATCACGCTAAGCGGTACCCCGTCAACAGTAAACGCTTTCACCACATTTCCCGGAGGCCAGTTGCCACTTTGTAATTGCTCTGCAGATATGAACCTTGGATAATCAACGTAGTAATCCCATTGCAAGTGGCTGCGTTCAAAGGCGCGGCCATAGCCCGCTCCCAACCAGCTGGTATCTTTAGCAAAGTATTTATCAAACCCCAGCATGTTAGACAATACAATTATTTTCCTGCCCGGTATAGGCTTTACATTTTTAAGTATCCACTCAGCAGCCTGCCTGTTCGTGTTCTGGTAATAATCCAGGTCATAGTAGCCAAATGCAGCCTTGGGTCCGCCCTCCAGTTCGTTAAAATAAACATATTCATTAGGGTGACTTTTAAATATCCATATTACCGATGGAAATAACCCCGCAATAGCTACTGCTATTGGTATCCATTTAAGGCGTTCATTTGTAATATAGCGGCTTAGCAGGTCCCAGCCAAGGGCAGCGGCAACGGTCCAATACACATACACAAAGAAAACATGGCGCCAGGTATCGTGCATGCTCGAATGTTTGTAGATCATATACAGCAGTGGGAACAATGCTGCATACACTATAACTATAACATTGAATAGCCCATATTCCTTTTTCGCCCGTGCAATAAGCACAACAAAAAGAAGTGCACCCAACAATACAATTATTGGATTCGATATCATGATCCACTTAAACTCATAATACCATGGCATATTGTTATTATAATGGTAAGAACCTTCAAACAAAACACGCAAAATAATACTAACATTGGTCATACCCTTTAGCGACTCCAAAGAGTGAGCTATGGGAGCCTCAAAACCAAACGGCCATGCCGACAATCCTATAATATAACCGGCAAGTAATGTAGCAACCATTGCCAGTAATAATTTCTTCAGTAATTTGCTATTATTGGCTTTAAGGCCTTCTCTGAAACTTTTGTTCAGGATGTAATACAAAGCCGTAAACAATACAATATAAGAACCCAGAAGCAATCCACCTGCAGGGCGCGAACCGAAGGCCAAACCGAAACCAAGCCCAAGTATAATAGCGTGCTTCCATATTTTGTTAGGAAAATCCAGCAAAAGCGCCATAAGTCCATACATGGCTATAATAAAGCCGCACGCATGTGGTATATCCTTAGGGTTATTCATGCTTTCACCAAACAAACGCGGCGACAAGAAAATGAATAATAGCGCTACAACAGCCACAGACCATTTCTTGCTGATGCGAAAAGTAAACAGACCAGTAAATATCATCATCACAGCACCTATTACAGCATTGCAAAAATGTTTCAGGTCAAGGATAAATATGTTTGGGAACCAGTGGTGCAGAATTTCTGTATAATAATCAAACAATCCACCATACAATTCCATACCCTTAAATTGCAGGCTTTTGTTTTCGTAGCTCAGTGCTTGCTTATCACCATGAAAAAAGTAATTGTATATATCTTGACCATATACTATTTCAAGCCATTCATCACCGTTTTGCCCATAGCTGTGACTGAGGGATGGTAGCAATATGAGAATAAAGGCACTCAAAACAAGAAACACAGTTCTCCACATGGCCGATTCCTTCTCTTGTAAAGATTGTATTTGAGACATTAATAGATATTTTTTGTAATTGCGCTAAGAAATGTTGAAGGCCATAAAAATAATGCAATTCTTAAGGAATTGAACTAAAAGTTCTCATTTTAGAAAAACCTTAAGCCCCTTCACAATTTGTTGCCGAAACAATAAAACTTATATTTGCCGCTGCCTGTAAGTATTACAGTCCATACAATTCAACCTGCAAGAATAACATGTTTATAGCCAACCTGCCTATTTATAAGAAGCTGACGCAAAAACGTTCTCAAAAATTTGCTGACTACCTGTCTAAGCTCATACCAGACAACTCTTCAGTGCTCGACTTTGGCTGTGGTAACATGTACACTGCGGTTGAGCTGCTTAAAACATTACCCAACCTAAAGGTGACCGGCCTGGATGTGGTAAAAGACCAGAACCTTGATGATAAATTCCTGTCAGACAAAAGGCTGTCTTTCAAATTACTAACCACAAAAGAAATTCCTTTCCCTGATAATACATTCGATGTTGTAGTGGCCCTTGCCACCATGCACCATACCGTAGATCCTGAATACTACCTGTCAGAACTAAAACGCATCATCAAACCAACCGGCTGCATCATACTCATAGAAGAAATGTACCTTCACCTGCTCGATAAAGCCTGGATCTCCTCTCAAGACTGGTTATTGAACAAAATGAAGGCAGGAGTACCCGTACCGCTTAATTTCCGTTCACACAAGCATTATCTCAACGAGTTTAAAAAACAGGGCCTTAAAATAGTGTTTGAAGACGGTATTAGGTCCTCTGTTACTTATATGCACGTATATGTGTACAAGCTCACTAAGTAAGTGGTAACATTAAATTCAGAATAAGGTAATTTTAAGATAACCTGCGTAAAGCATTGATGCTGTTACTTTTGCGGCATCAATTCACGTAAAAAAATCTTAAAATGAAAAAGCTGGTTTACCTTTCCTTATTGCTGTTGTCAGCAATAACTATTGCACATGCCCAAGACAATACGATAATGGGTGCAGGCAGTTCATTCGACAATCCTTTGTTCTCTAAAATGTTTTCTGAATACAATAAGAAAACAAATGTAAGAGTAAACTACCAGTCAATAGGTTCTGGCGGTGGCATACAGCAACTCATCAGCAAAACTGTTGATTTTGGTGCTTCTGACGCCCCTTTGAACGACGAACAAGCGCAGAAAATAGGTGTTCCTGCCCTTCATATTCCTGTTACTGCTGGTGCTGTGGCAATAAGCTACAACTTGCCAGGCGTTAAAACTCAATTGAAATTTACAGGCGATGTACTTGCTGAAATATTCCTGGGCAACATCACCAAATGGAACGATGCAAAGATAGCTGCACTAAACAAAGGTGTTGCATTACCAGCTATGCCTATAGTAGTGTTACACCGTGCAGAAGGTTCTGGTACTACCAATATATTTACAACCTACCTGTCAAGCGTAAGCGCTGACTGGAAGAATAAAGTAGGTAAAGGTGGTGCAGTTAACTGGCCTACAGGTCTGGCTGCTAAAGGCACCGAAGGTGTTGCGGGCTTAATCACGCAAACTCCGGGTGGCATTGGCTACATAGAGCTGGCTTATGCTTTGCAAAACAAAATTGCTTATGCTACAATAGAAAACAAAGCGCATAAATACATCGCTCCTTCTATAGCATCTACAACTGCTGCTGCAAACGTAGAAATGCCTGCAGATGGTAAGATCTGGTTGACAAATACTGATGCAAAAGATGGCTATCCTATAGCAAGCTTTTCATGGGTTATCATTTATAAAGAGCAGAACTACAACAGCCGCTCTGCTGCTTCTGCTAAGCAAATGCTTACTTTGCTGTGGTGGATGATCCACGATGGTCAGAAACTGAGCACTGCACTTAATTATGCTCCTCTTCCTGCCAAGGCTGTAAAAGTGGGCGAAAAAATACTAAAGTCTGCTACTTATAATGGCAAAGCCATCATTTAATAAATATTGAAATTGTATGTATGGGCGCCTGTTTTGGGCGCCCATTTTTATTGGTTTAAATAACCGATAAAAATTACCTTTGCACACTTCCTGCAATTGGCCTCGTAGTACAATGGATAGTATAAGAGTTTCCGAAGCTCCAGATTCAGGTTCGATTCCTGACGAGGCCACTAGTTTTTTCTTTTTCTGAAATTGGAATGCATTTATACTGGCGGAGATGATAATACATCTATCCAAAACCATCTAACCGCCCAAACGGATAACTAATAACCCCACACTCTTTTAATATTCCATAAACTGCTCATCAGGATAACACCACAACCACCGCTCTCCGGGCTGCGCCGATGCTATTACCGGGTGATGGGCATGATGGCAATGTTTGGTCATGTGTTTTTGTGGCGAGTCGTCACAACAAAGCGTTACACCACAGGTCTGGCAAGTACGTAAGTGCACCCATTCGGTGTGGTGCTTTATACACTCCTCACAAACACCTGTATCACCAACATTTACTTCTTTTATTGCTGCAAGATGCGCACAGAGTTGTGTATCAGCCATGGTTAAACCATTTTGTTGTTGCACTACCAAAGATACAAAACATAACGCCCTACGAAAGAAATAATCCCCAAATGCTCCTAAACCCAAAGTATTGACTAAATTTGCACCCCATTCAAATACGGAGAGATGCTCGAGTGGTTGAAGAGGCACGCCTGGAAAGTGTGTATACCTGTCAAAGGGTATCTAGGGTTCGAATCCCTATCCCTCCGCACAATTTAAAACCCGCGCTTGGCGCGGGTTTTGTCGTTTGAAAACAATATTTATTTGTATTCAGTAATCCACTGATTTTCAATTTAACAACAACTATAAAGCGTTTAAAGGATTTTCTTTAGGGGGGTGGACAATTCCGTTGGTGCCATCCCGAAATGTTTTTTAAAGGCATAAGAAAAATGTGACAAAGTCTCAAACCCAAGCTCCAAATAGATTTCGGCAGGCTTTTGATTTTTTTTCTTGATAAGAAAGTAGGCTTCCTGCAATCGTCTTTGCACTAACCAATGACTTGGCGTATCATTAAATACCTGTTTAAAATCCCTTTTAAATGCGGATAAGCTTCGCCCTGTTAAGTAAGCAAACCTTTTGATACTCACATTGAATTGGTAATTGCGGTTCATAAATTCCTCGATGTTTATTTTTTCGGGTATGCCATAATCAAAAAATAAACCAGCCAGTTCCGGTTGTGCCTGCAGCAAAATAATAAGCAGTTCTTCGCGCTTTACATCAGCAAAAGCCGCATTTATTTTTCCATGGTCATAGTAAGGCAATAATGACTGGATGAAATTGGGCATCAAGGTATTTTCAGGCAAGCGTAAAATCGTTTCGCTTGCCTGAAATTTCGAAATCCCTGGCTGATGTTTTTTATGAAATGCCCTGAGAAATGGCTCGTCAAAAAAGACGAATACTTTTTCCAATTCACCATTTTCTTTCTCTTTTCTAAATCTGACCAGGCGGTTTTTACGCGCAAGGCCACATTCGCCAGATTTCAGCATAAGGTTGTTACTGCCATCATACAAATGCATTTCTCCTTTTATGATATAGGCTAAAGTATGCTCAGCAACAAATTGCTCAGGCGAGATTACTCCAATATGATAGTCTGATTTGGGCATGTGGCTTCTTAATTTACCTTATTTAGCTGTTGATAACAAGGCGCGGGTCTCACTCATCACACGATCTTGGAATTTAGTATCCCGAACCTGCACTGAGCCGATCATTGGCAGACCTTTTTCATCAAAATATACCCCTGTCCTACCCGACTCATCCGTCAGAATTTTTGCGATGACATGAGCTGATTTTTTGGGCGTGCTGCTATAAGTAGAGAAAGGGGGAATGATTGCCATCAGATGGCCAAACAAGAAGCGGATGAAAGCATTGGTACTTTCGCCACCGAGACTGGTTCCCCGGGTTATTCCAGGCTCTACGGCATTGTAGCGTAATCTCGTATCCTCTCGTGCAAAGGCCATTGCTGCTGCAAGGATGCACTGTTTTGATGTTGCGTACGCGTCTATGCCAGGCATTTTTGCACCACCTGCTTTCCACTCACCATGGGCGCTGGCATCAGCAGATATATAACGGCCGCCTTTCATCCCCATCACCTTGGCTGGTTTGCGTTCTGGATCTTCAATGGCGGAAGCAATAAAAACTACATTTGCTCCATCAGGGAGATGGGGGGCAAGTGCTTCGGTCAGTGCGAATGCGCCCAGATAGTTTGTAGCAAACGTCATGTCCCAGTCCTGGGCACTTTTGGATGCCTTGGCCGGCATGATTCCTGCGTTGTTCAGCAATCCCGCAATGGGAAGCTGAAGTGCTATGATTTGTCTGGCTGCACTTTTCACACTATTCATATCTGAAATATCACACACAACCGACACTGCATTTCCTCCCATGTCCTTTATCACTTTTTGTAGCCGACCAAGTTTCTCCGGGTTTCTGCCAACAAGAATTACCGTACCATGCTTGGCAAGCTCAAGCGCTGTGGCATAACCAATGCCAGAAGTGGGGCCGGTAATGATATAAGCTTTTTTATTTCCCATGACTTAAAAATTTACATGGTAAAGTTCTGTGTAATTTTCGCAATCAACTTACCTGAAAAGTCCAAACTTAGTTTCTTGAAAGGTCCAAAAGGTTTACAGAATTTTGAAAAGTTATTTTTTATCAGTTGTAGGAAATGGCAACAAGTACTAAGGGATATGGTTATGGAAATATCACATTGTAAGCTAGGCAAGTGTACTATTTTTTTTAAACTCCTTGCCTATCTTTATTGCCAAATGAAATACATCTATTTTACCGTTTTCATGTGCTTGCTTGCAACTCGCACCTATAGCCAAAAAGCCACCCCTGCACCTGCAAACCCTTATGTACATGTAGATAAGATAGCCTTGCAGCTTTCTCGCACTTCTATAAAGAATACCCAGGATGTTGCCGATTATATAAATGCACATTTCTCCACTCCTATAGATAAGGCCAGGGCCGTATTTATATGGACGGCCTCCAATATCCAGTATGATGTTGCCAATATGTATTCCTTTAATTTCTATGAAACCAAGCAGCAAAAGATAGACAATGCTCTGAAGTCCGGGCAAGGAGTATGCATTAACTATGCGGCCATATTCAACGATGTGGCTAACAAATGCGGCATAAAAACATACACTATAGAAGGCTATACCAAAATAACTACTATCGCTGATTATGTCTCTCATGCATGGTGTGCCGCGCTTATAGATACGGTATGGTATCTATTTGACCCTACCTGGGGCGCGGGATATATCAACAATAATAAGTTTGTAAAAAAGATAAATAACGCCTACTACATGATAACCCCTGCCATATCCATCAAGTCGCATATGCCGTTTGATCCTATGTGGGAATGCTTACATTATGAGGTAAGTAATAATGAATTTTGCAATGGGAAAATACAACCCGATGCCTCAAAGCCTTTCTTCAGCTATAAAGATAGTATTGCCACCTATGAGCGACAAAGCGAGCGAGATAAACAGGCTGCTACAGCAAGGAGATGCGAAGGTAATGGGGTAAAAAATTCCTTGATATTTTCATGGATAGAAAGCCTCAAACATAACTTAGCAGTAACTGACAATAACGAAATGGTAGAAGGATATAATACAGGCGTTGCTAACTACAACGATGCAACAAACCTGTTCAATGTTTTTGTCAATTATTACAACAACCAATTCAAACCTGCAAAATCAGACCCGGAACTCAGGAAGATGATAGATACGGTGCAAACGAAGATAGACATGGCCACCAGAAACGTTGAGGGCGTTCACAATCCATCAGGTGCCACCCTGGCATTAATGCAATCTATGCAAAAGAACATTTCTAATCTGCAGCAGCATTTAGATGATCAAAAAAAGTTCCTGGATGAGTATCTGCAAAAAGGAAATCTGGGTCGAAAATTAATGTTTCACAAATATACCTGGATGGGCATGCCGCTAAACTAATATGTTGTTTCGTTAAGCGAATACCCTATAAATATATCTACTCTCTGCCTTCAAAAAAATTAGGTATTAATACTCAATTTCAACAGTCTTTTTTAAGGTAAATTACAGTAAGAAAACCAGCGAAATAGAATGTGCCACAGTATCGTTTCGAGGTAATTTTCGAGGCAATTATTGTACTAAATATATTATTTTGCGTTTAAAATATCCTCACATGAAAAGAAAACTATTCACCCTTATAGCTTGCCTGTATATATCATCGGGCCAATTAAACGCACAATCACTTATTCACTACTGGGATTTTAATAACACCGGCGGCTACACTCATCCTGTACCTCCAAGCTCATTAGCGCTTATCCCTACCGATTATACAGATACTCTTTTAACAGGGCATGCCGGGGCTATATCTTACCTCGCACTTAGTGGCACCACAGGCAATGCGCTCACCTACTACACCACAGCACCAGGTGATACGGTAAATATCCAGCACTCCGTAACCAATGCAGCTGGCAATGCAGTCAGTTTTCAAAACCCGAGCGATAGTATGGAAGCCCGTTTTTACGTGCCATCTACGGGTTATAAAGATGTGATCTTCAATTTTGGCGGACAGGTTAATAACGGTGCATATCATTTACAGTTTTCTTATAGTCTTGATAGTGGCGCTCATTGGTTAACAACCGGAATTAAAAGTGTAAATGGTGTGCCTTTCCAAACGTTCGATTCCCTGACTAGTGCACCAACTTTTAACACTGTAGTTTTCGACAGTACTGTAGGCGATAACAACAAGCTGGTTATCCGTGTTACTTTTTCCGGCAGCCCTCTACGAACTTCCGGTAGCACCGTTTTTGATAACGTAAGCCTCGTGGGTACGCCTTTTAAGGCGGCTGTGGCCAATATATCATCGTCCAATAGCAAAATCATTCTTTATCCTAATCCAGCATCCAAAACCATAAATATCAAAACAGCGTCACCAAACAATAAAAATGTCAAGGTATATAGCACTACGGGTAAAGAGATTTTCCATTTTTCTGCTTATGGACAAAATATCACGTTGCCTATTAATGACCTTCCATCAGGTATGTACTACATATTATTATACGAGCCCGAAACGGGCAAGCAGTATGATACAAAATTTATAAAAGAATAATTATTAAACATAGCAGATATCTTGGAGGGTGCAGAAAACTTGCATCCTCCTTTTATTTAGATACACTTAATATTGCATATTAAATGACTCCAATGCCGCAAAAATTTATATACTTCGTCATAGGAATATTTTTGTGCATTAATATACATTGCAAAGCGCAATCCTCCACTCCAAAAGAGGCATGGGATACAGCACAAATAAATCACCTGATAACCAAAGCAGATGACGTGCTTGACCCTGATTCAGCAATTAATTTATATATCCAGGCATCTATACTAAGTAGTCACATAAAGTATGCAGATGGTGCGTTCAATGCACTGATGAATAGAGGTCTTAGATATGGCGCAAAGGAGGATTTTGTAAAAAGCCGCAATAGTTATTTTGAAGCGTTGCCTTGGGCGAAAGGGTCAGGGAAAAAAGACGCAGCTGTTTGGTGTTATAATAACATTGGCGCCAATTATTTCTCAGAAGGAGACTATACGCTTGCTTCTCAATATTATTACAAAGCACTTAATGAATTAAAAAAACTTCCCCCAGAGCCTATTCGCACTGCCGCAAATGTCTACACCAATCTTGGGATAATAAATATCCGCCTCAACCAACCTAAAAAGGGATTGGAATTTCTCCAACAAGCAGAAAACATAGCACGAAAAGGAAACTTTGATCAGCAACTCGCCATAGTACTCATAGACAAAGGCGAATACTATACTGAGATCCATCGGCCTGATAGTGCCATAAAACCGTTCAACGAGCTAATGGATATTAGCAAAAAGATGGGACGTATAGACCTGGAAGCGCAGGCCAATTGCGATTTGGGGAATGCTTTCATTGAAAAAGAAGAATACAAAAAAGCCGAGTCTTATCTGCAAAAGGCAAATGCACTGGCAGAAGGTAAGTTGAATGATGTGGTTATAAGCTCCTCCTACTCCCTCGGCGAGGTCTATTACCGCACCGGCCGCTACAAAGAGGCTGAAGCGATGCTTGAGTTTGCCCTCAAAGAAGCTACAGACCATAACATGAAGGACATTTACATTGACTGTTACACCAAGCTGGGAGCAGTGTACCGGGCCACCGGTCAGTATAAAAAAGCGCTCAACTGTATGGACTCTATTGTTGCGCTGAAAGATAGATTAACCGGTATTGAAAACGCGAAGGCCATCAACCAGATGGAAATAAAATACCAAACCGCTGAAAAAGACCGCGAGCTGGCAAGGAATGACCTGTTAATAGCCCAGCAAAAAAGCAATATTGTTCGCAAGAACATCTGGATCAGTGTCATTGCAGGTGGTATATTCATCGTAATCCTCATCTTCATCATCATATACCGCAATGTGCGCCACAAAGAACGGCTGCAAACCGAGCAGATTCGCTCATTAACGCAGGAAAACCGGATAAGCGTACTAAAGGCGCTGATGGAAGGGGAAGAAAAAGAACGCGGCCGTATAGCCGGCGAGCTGCACGATGGCATAGGTGGTATGCTTTCTGCAGCCATGATGCGCTTCAACGCCATGCATCACGAGAACAGCGAGATCACCAAGATCCCAGCGTATCACGATGTAATGCAACTGCTTGATGACATGGGTGATGAGATAAGGAAAACAGCCCATAACCTCATGCCCGAAGTGCTGCTGAAACAACCTTTACCAGATGCTTTACTTGCTTATTGCAATACGGTGCAGGATGGCAAAAAAGTAAAGATTGATTTCCAGAGCTATGGTGACTTTGACGCACTTGCACAGGATTTTAAACTAAATATATACCGCATAGTACAGGAACTGTTGAAGAATATAACCAAGCACGCGCATGCAACCACCGTACTGGTACAGCTATTGATGCACGAACAGTCGCTCACCATAACGGTAGAAGACAACGGTGTAGGCTTCGATACCTTGGCTGTAAGCACTACACAGAAAAAGGGAATTGGTCTGCACAACCTGCAAACACGGGTACGAAGCTTGGGAGGTCAATTCACCTTGGGTTCAGAGCCAGGCAAGGGTACTTCAGTATATATTGAATTCGAGGTAAAACAAGGAAATCCGATAGTATAATGAGCGAAACCGTAAACATCAAATTGGCAATAGCAGATGATCATCCGTTGGTAATAAACGGACTTACTCACATACTGGCCAATTGTGCCGACATGAGCATCACCGGCAGCTACCAGAATGGCGAAGAATTGCTGGCTGGGATAGCCACACAACAACCCGATGTCTTGCTGTTGGATATACAAATGCCCGGGCAAACGGGTGAGGAATTGGCAGAGATAATAAGTGAGAAGTATCCACTCATAAAAATGCTGGCCCTCACTAACCTCGACAATGTATTCTACATCAAGAATATGTTGAAGAAAGGCGTACACGGTTACATTCTTAAAACAGCAAGAGAGAATATTTTGCTTGATGCCATCCGCGCTGTTTACAATGGCGAGCAATACCTTGAACCTGTACTCAAAGAAAAACTATTGCAAGATACCCTGCACTCCAAACAACCCCGTAGTACCGATCCTGTACTCAGTAGAAGAGAAAAAGAGGTGCTTAAATTTATAGCTTCCAATCTCACCAGTCAGCAAATAGCAGATAAGCTATTCATAAGCAAGCGTACAGTCGATAATCATCGCATGAGCCTGCTCATGAAAATGGATGTTAAAAATGTTGCAGCCCTGGTAAAGAAAGCCATACAAACAGGCATGATAGATTAGTACTGGAACACAATTCTCCCCTCTAAGCCTCCCGCCCAACTTGCATTAGGTATATGTACGCGTATTTTAAATTGGGTATTAGTACCTAAAAAATATCTGTTGTTGGGGTCTACTTTTGTTATAGAAATAAGAGACGTCATTATTTCTGCACAAAAATCATCAATTCACAGACCACAAAACAAAAATTATGAAAAGCCTTATTGTTACCATTGTCACATTTTTCATTGCACAGTCTGCCATATTTGCACAGTGTTCCGTGTCTTTTACAGCAAGTGTTAGCGGTGCCACTGCTACCTTCACAGTTACCTCTACCCCCCCCACCTACTCAGGCCTTTTAAATGCAGATAACTTCTGGTATTATGGCGATGGCAATTCAAACAGCGTCAACTACCATACCTATGCCGTTGCGGGCACTTATTATCCCCAACTTGTTAGAACATGGAGAGACTCCATGACAAATGCAGTTATTTGCGTGGATTCTGTATCAGGCCCGGCAGTAGTTACTACCACAACCGCCCCTAAACAGATAACAGGATTTATTAGCGTAGATACTACTACTGGCACAGGCAACCCTACTAGCCCGGCATACAAAGTATGGCTGATACAATACGATGCAAGTACACAAGACCTCAGCGCTGTAGATTCTGTAAGCGTTACAGGCAGCCGGTCTTATACGGCATATACCTTCAACAACCCTGCTGCAGGTTCGTATCGTGTTAAAGCAGCGCTTACCAACGGCCCCACATCAGGAACTGCTGCTGTACCAACATACGACAATGACAGCCTTTACTGGTATAATGCAGTAATAATTACGTATAGTGGTACGGGCGTAAGTACCGGCAATAATATTATTATGCAGCAGGGTACCGTTACTTCTGGTCCTGGCTTTGTTGCAGGTAATGTAACTTCGGGCGCTAACAAGAGTACACAAACCACCGGCAATGGCGCAGGTGTTGGCAACATTGTAATATTCCTGGAAACTACCAGCGGTAAAGTGCTTGCTTATCAAACAACAGATGGTAATGGTCATTACAGCTTTTCTAACATCCCAGCAGGCACTTATCATATATACCCTGAAATATTGAATTGTAGAACTGCTCCGGCAACCGTTGTTGTTGGTGCAACACAAATAACTGACATAGATTTCATACAGCACACTATAAGCAAAACAGTAACTCCGGTTAATGTTGGTGTTGCTAATGTTGCTGCTGCAAAAAGCAATTTCAATGTATTCCCTAACCCAGGTACAGGTGTGTTCAATATCTCATGGTCTTCAACAAATCCATTGCAGGCCGCAAATGCTACTGTTAGCGATGTTACAGGCCGCAAGGTTTACGAAACACCGTTGAATATGAATGCACAGTCTGGCAAAACACAATTAAACTTATCAAATCTTCAATCCGGCATGTACTTCATCAACATCAACGCTGGCAATGTTAACTATACCAATAAAATTGTATTGCAACACTAGTCCCCTTATAAATCCTATCACTCCACTCAATGGGCTTCCTTCGAAGCCCATTTTTTATTTCAATGATTCCATTTTGATCAGTTGTCGTATTGCAGCCAGGTGGGCAAATAGTACTATAGGCACTACACCGCAAGGCAGCCATACAAAAGGGAAGTATAACAAGGCAACGTTCGGTTGGTCAAAAGCAAGTTGCTGAAAAGGTAATGGCGCCGAAAGCATAGCAATGAATACTACATTAATAAGCAAAGCCAGGCTCACAAAATTCCACACAAGCAGCCCCTTTCTACCAATTCGTTTTTTGATAAAGCCGTAATAAAAAACAACAGGAGCAGACAAACCAGAAAAAACATCAAAGTTCCACCCTTCAAAGGTCATCAGTTCAGGAATAGTTTTGTGAATGTATAGCCAATACAAAACCATCTCAACCAGTATCCTCACAGTATGCAGCAGTGTAAGTTTTCTTATATCCAGGCTGTCCATATATTGCCTTCCCAGGGGCAAAATAAAAATTAAGATAATCAATACTACAGGTGGTAATACCAGCAGCAAGAACCTTGGTGGCAACACATTAGTAACCGTATAGAATCCAGTAACGCTAACAATCGCTTGCAGCGCAAGCCATACTAGTAATACACTAAGAGTAGCTATAGAATTATGAGATGCCCGGTTAAATAAGAATACCGTTATAGCAGTAGTAACAATAAACAGAATACTTATGGAGATTGGAAGCTGGTGCATAACCTATAATTTATACACAAACCTACCCCAACACAACAACACACAACTTGCCAAATGACAGGAAATAGCTACCTGTGCGCAAATTCTTTTCTTATCCTGCTCAAAGAAGTATCTGTGATGCCAAGATAAGACGCTATATGTTTAAGAGGCGCATGCATAATGATTTCTGACCGCGACGATAACAAGTTGGCATACCGTTCTTCCGCTGTCTCATTTATCATAGAAAGCATCCTTTGCTTCAGTCCCACATAGCAATTCACTATCACAGCCCTGCCAAACTCTCTGAATTCAGGTACCGAATGAAAAAGCACCTGCAATTGATCGAAGGTCATGTACAAACCTTTACAATCAGTAAGCGCCTGTATATTTTCTCTGGATGGCACACGCATAAAGTAAGATGCAGCCTCAAAAACTATTTGGTCACCTGAATAGAATCCTGTTGTTACTTCATTTCCATCCACATCAAGGGCGTAGGCACGCATGCACCCTTCTTCAAGGAAAAAATAGTCATTGCATATCTTTCCTTCTTTCAGTAAAAAGCCATTTTTATCAATATGCTTTTCTTCAAAACTGGTAGCTATCTCCTCTGCTTTTGTACCCGCAAACGGTAATGTATTCCTGATAAATGCAACCAGCTTGTCTTTCATTGGACATAAACTTTAAGCAAAAAAGGTAAATAGCGAACTGCAATATCTAATTCACTACCTTCTTCTTTATAAACCCTGATAGCAAAAGTAACCAACCTATAATGAAGCACAGGCCACCAAGCGGGGTAATGATTCCCACAGGGCCAAGGGATATTCCCGAAGTGCTCAACAACGTCATTGCGTACAGCGATCCACTAAATAGAAGTATACCTACAAAGAAAAACGTACTGGCCAGCCTCACGCTCCTGTGCGGGAACGATGCATATACAATGCCCGTAACTAGCAACGCAAAACTGTGATAGTACTGGTATTGCACACCTTTCTCAAAAATTGCAAGCTGATCAGGTGCCAATATTGTCTTCAGTGTATGAGCGCCAAAAGCGCCCAATATTACGGCCAGTGCTGCGCACAATGTACCAGTGGTAAGTGCTGGTTTATACATGATGTAAAATTTGGGTAAAGTTAGCAATGGAAACTTTGTCTGCGTTCAATATATGATGTGCTCTTTCATAAAAAGGGGCACGTTCTGCCAAGAGGTCCGTCAGGAATGCTTGCACGTCTTTTTTTCCGGCCAGCATGGGTCGTAAATGTACTTCATGCTGCAAGTGATCTATTAATGTCTCAATGCTAACCCTGAGATATATTACCGTTCCTGATTGCAGCATCAGGTCCATATTGTTAAAATAGCAGGGCGTTCCTCCCCCACAGGCCACTACAGCATTGGGGTTATCAGCAGCAATCCTGGCAAGTACATTGCGTTCTTTTTCCCTGAATCCTATTGCTCCATACTGTTCAAAAATAGCTGCAATAGTATTGCCCTCTTGATGTTCCAGGCATTCGTCCATATCCACTACAGGTATTGCGTATTGGCGCGATACTTCCTGCGCCCAGTAGCTCTTGCCTGCACCTGGCATACCTATTAGGTATATAAGGCTCACAGCTTCCCGTTTATTACTTTCCACAACAGCAGCATCCCCATCTGTACCGCCATTTCCTTGTTCCTTGCCCTGTCGTAATGAAAGGTAAAGTCCTTGGTTATTACTCCTGTTCCGTGGGCCACTGCCATCCACACCTTGCCAGATTTTACACCTTCATCAAATGGCCCCAGCATACCTGTTACAGACAACGTATAGTCTGCTTTCAGCAATCGTTGCGCACCCTGTGCCATCTCTATAGCAGTTTGTGCACTTACGGCGCCATGTTCTGCCAATGTACCGGCTTTTACACCCAGCACACTTTCTTTTATGTGGTTCTGGTAGCACACCATACTACCATAAAAATATTCACTTGCACCGGGCACTTGTGTCATATAGTGGCCCAGGCAACCACCAGTGCAGCTTTCAGCAAATCCAATCGTAAGCTTTTTTGTCTTTAGCGTATTGCTAAGTATTTCTTGCAAGGACTGGTCCTCAAGTGCTATCACTATATTGTCCAGCCGTTCAGCAAGCTGTTGTTGCCACTGTCGTACTTCCTGTTCAAGCGTTTTTTTATCATTGCTTCTGCCGGTAAGGCGCAAGCGTACCATACCAGCATTAGGCAGGTAGGCCAGCTTTATATGTGGCGGCAATGCAGCTTCTATATCCAGTATCTTTTCAGCTATAATGCTTTCGCCCTCACCTGCAGTAAAAATAGTACGGTGTACTATCGCCTCCCCTGTAGCAAGTTTGCGCAGCAGCGGCAGCACTTCATGCTCCATTATGTTCATCATCTCAAACGGCACACCGGGCAGGGATATAATTCGTTTTTCTCCTTTCGTAAACAACATGCCAGGTGCCGTACCCATCCTGTTAAACAGTACGGTACAGTTGTCAGGCACCTCAGCCTGCTTCATATTCCGCTCCAGTATGGGTCTATTACGGCGTGCAAAAATATCCAGCAGGTGTTGTCTCACTCGTTCATTAACTACAAGCTTACCACCAAAATAGTCGCACAGTAGCGGCTTGGTTATATCGTCCGATGTTGGGCCTAGTCCACCTGTTATGATAACCAGATCCGCCTTAGGTATCTCTTCATCCAGTACATCTCGTATATCCTTATCGGTATCACCTACTGCTATACGTTTCGTCACATCTATTCCCTCAGCATTCAATTGCTGGGCTATCCATGCCGAGTTAGTATCTATTACCTGGCCAATCAGCAACTCATCGCCAATGGTTATTAAGCATGCTTGTGTATTAGTCATAGTGTATTAGTCCAGGCTTTCTTTTCTAAAAAACGGTTCCAATCGGTCCATCAACTCCTGTGGCATGTTCATTTTTTTGCGCTCCTTGGCATCATAAAATACCAGGCTTACCACACCCTTATTCAGCAACTGCTCATGCTCATTAAATAGCTCTACATGAAATTCTATTTTCGATCCTCCATCAAGTTCCTTCAGCATCGTTTTCACTGTGATCAGGTCATCATACAAAGCTGGTCGCAGGTATTGGCTGCGTAGTTCCACCACGGGCATCATCACCCCCATCTCTTCTAGTTGCCTGTAGGTAAATCCCAGTTGCCGTATAGCCTCTGCACGCCCTACCTCATAATACAGCGCATAATTGCCATAATACAGGTAGCCCATCTGGTCTGTCTCACCATACCTCACCCTTATCTGTGTTGTTGATACGTACATGTTATATAATCATAAGTTTTTTAGTCATTAGTATGGTAGATGGGCGTAGTCTGCTGGTTTTTTTAAAACATCTGATGCATGTCATTGCTCTCTTTCACTTTGACTATCTACTATCTACTATCTACTATCTACTATCTACTATCTACTATCTACTATCTACTATCTACTATCTACTATCTACTATCTACTATCTACTATCTACTATCTACTATCTACTATCTACTAT
>JARLGY010000011.1 GCA_031292525.1 Flavipsychrobacter sp.
CACTGCAACGCTAAATAATATCATCGTCTATGCGAAAGGGATTCATATAAAAAGCGGCTTTCATGGCAATGCCCAATTCTTCGCAAAAGATTCTATTAGCGTCGATAGCAATTGCCGTTTTTCTTATCCCTCTTGTCTTGGCATCCTGCGTTTTGATAAATCCGGAATTGTTCCGGTACAGGAAAAAATCCATTTGGGTAACCATACAACATTTAGCGGTATTTTATTTACCTATGAAAAAACAGAAACCTCCCTAAAACCAATGATCGATTTGGGCAAGGGTGTAAAGATAGCAGGACAGGTGTACTCACAGGGAATTATGCGCACCAAAGATGCTGTGGAAGTTGACGGCAGCGTTTTCACCAGCCAGTTTTTGTACCAAAATTCATTTACCTTGTTTCAAAACTACCTGATCAATATGACGATGAACTCAAAAGCGCTTTCCCCCTACTATTTAACCGGGGACCTGACGCCTGTAGCCGGAAAAAATAAAAAAGTATTGCAATGGCTGGAAACAAAATAAATATCAAAGCAGAGATAAAAGCTTCCACTATACTGGAAGTCGTGATCGCGATGGTACTTATTGTGGTGGTGTTCAGCATCGCGATGATGATATTTGCGAATGTGACCAGCAGTTCCTTATCCGTAAAAAAGATCAGGGCGCAGGCTATTTTACATGAAGCGTTGTTAAATGCTGAAAAAAGCACTGACCCCACATCCCAGTCATTGAATGTTGAAGATTTCAGGATCGAACAGGAAATTAAACCTTATAATCAAATGAGTCAATTGTATGAGATCCATCTGACTGCCTACGATGGCAACCAGCAAAAAATTACCGAATTAGAAAAAGTGATCCTGATCAGCCATGAATAAACGGGTAAAAGCTTTTACGATCCTGGAAGTAACCATCACCATGCTGGTCGCAGCGTTGGTCATGGGCATCACCTATTCGGCTTATTCGATTATTATCAAATCCTATGGGGCTTTTAACAAAAAAAACCAGGATATGGCGGTAGTTGTCCGACTTGATGAATGGCTAAAAAAGGATTTTTTCCGCGCAGACATTGTTTTGAAAGATACCGCAGGAATCGCCCTCAATAGTGCAGATCGTCGCATCAAATACAGGTTCGACCCGGATTTTATTGTAAGGATTGAAATAAGAGCAGATACCTTTAAGGTGAAAACGGATTCCCTTGTTACCTCATTTGAAGACCTGCCGGTAAATGAATTTGGATCGACCGATGAACAAAACAGACTGGATGACCTTTACCTGGTTATATTATTCCAGGGAGAAAAAATTCCGTATCATTACCATAAACTATATAGTTCCGTTAACCTCATCAACAGAAACGCCAATGCCGTCAATTGACCTCAGCAGATACGAAAACAAAAAAAAGCCAAAACCGGCCAAAACAAATGATGGTGGTGGCTTTTTAGCGCTGATGAATAAGGACATCAGCTTTGGCAGCAACGAACTCAACGACAAAAAGAAGGAATCCTTATACCTCGAACTCAGCTCCCTCCTATTGGCTGGTATTAACCTGAAAAGCAGTTTCGAACTCATCACGGCCGACCAGCATAAGGAAAAAGACAAAGAACTCTACACCAGCATCCAGGATGCTGTTTTAAAAGGCGAAACATTTTCTAAAGCATTGCAAATAACCGGCAGGTTCTCCTTATATGAAGTATATAGTTTGCAGATCGGCGAAGAAACGGGCAAACTGATCGAGGTATTGCAGGACCTGGCCAAATTTTACCAGAACAAGATCAAACAGCGCCGCAAGATCGTATCGGCATTAACTTATCCCTGTATTGTGTTAAGCGCATCCCTGAGCGCGGTTTTCTTTATGCTGAAATTTGTGGTACCGATGTTTGGGGATGTATTTAAACGCTTTGGCGGGAAACTGCCCTGGATCACGCAAAAGATCATGGATATCTCCAAAGGTTTGGAGGACAACCTTTGGCGGGGCGTCACCGTCCTTGTTTTGATTGCTGCATTCATCATTTTCACCCGGAAGACAGAGCAGTTCCGTCGTATAGTTTCAAAGATCGTGATGCGCATCCCCATGATAGGCAACCTGGTGCAAAAGGTTTACCTGGCCCGATTCTGTAATTCTATGCGCTTGCTCATCAATGCCAAATTGCCGCTGTTGCGTGCTATCGCGCTGATCAGGCAGATGATCCGGTATTATCCTATCGAATCCTCATTACAAAAAGTAGAGGATGACATCATGAGCGGTAAATCCCTGCACGAAAGTTTGCAGCAATTCCCCGTTTACCCAGCCAAAATGATCCAACTGGTTAAGGTTGGCGAAGAAACCAACCAGCTCGATTATTTTTTTGGCAAGATCTCTGAACAATACATTGATGAAGTGGAATACAAAACCTCCACCCTCAGCAGCGCCATGGAACCTTTGATCATCATTTTTCTGGGCCTCATCGTGGCAGTTATATTGATTTCGATGTATTTGCCGCTATTCCAGTTGAGCAATAGTTTTCAATAAGCCGGTATTGCAAATTGGAAATACCGGTGTTCCCTCCAGAAAAATGGGAACACCAGTGAACAGCAGGAAACATCTTCAATCAACTGAAAATCAAACAATTTGGTTTTTTTGTATTCAAAAAACAAATAAAAGCCTACAAGCTTAAAAGTCCGGCTCGTGGCCAGGCTCTATTCTCTTTTCTTATATTTCGTTACTTTAGTCACAAACTACAGACATAGCTAATCCGTAGACACGGACAGCGGGGTAACAAGTTTGCAAACCATGAAGCATTATCTTATGGCCTTACCAAACTTAATTGAAGCATACAATAACCGATACCACGATTACCTTTACGGCTGTTCGCCTCTTGAGGTTTGGAATGTCGCTTTACCCGATAAAAACAAATACCAACCACTTTTTGCTGCTGCTAATGAAAAACGAAAACAAACCAACAAACAGTTTAACTGCTGTGCGAATTTCCGGACATTTTAACTTGTTGGCTCCGTGCAGACGCAGCCCCAATAATCCCTCGCACTGCTGTATAAATAATCTTCCGGTTTTTCAACTATGCCCGCTAACTGGATATACCACTAATATTGACCCCTCTTCGCCAATCTAAAGTGACCCCTCTGAGTTAGGGTTTGAAAGAGCGTAAAGTTGTTGTACAGATAGGCTCCTTGGAGCGGATGTTTTTGTCCGGTTTAACAACTATTATTTTTACAAAAATACATTTTCTGATTTAGAGTTTCTTCTCCTTAGTGATTCGCCGTACAATTCGACCCTTAAAGAGTGGTGAACAATGCGGTCCAGGATCGCATCAGCGATGGTTTTCTCACCAATAATATCATACCATTCCTTTACCGGTATCTGCGAAGTGACTACCGTAGAGCGCTTTTGGTGCCGGTCTTCTATGATATCGAGCAGAGAGGCCCTGCTCTGCGCATCAAAAGGCTGTAAGCCGAAGTCGTCCAATATCAACAGATCGGCCCGTTCTATTCTTTTCAGTTCCGCCAGAATGGTGCCCTTTGCTTTGGCCAGCTTCAGCTGCCCCATAAGCTTTGCGGTATTAACGTACATCACCTTGTAACCACTCTGACAGGCCTGATAACCAAGCGCCGTTGCCAGGTAGCTTTTACCTGTTCCGGTGGAACCTGTAATGAACAAGTCCTTATGCTCCTTAACAAAGTCCAGGGCAGCAAGCCTGTGGACCTGGTTCTTTTCCAGGCCCCGGTCAATTGCGTAGTCGATCTGTTCCAGCGAAGCCTTATACCTAAAGCCTGCTACTCTGATGGCCCTTTCTACGTACCGGTTACGCCTGTCATCCCATTCGCTGGCGACCAGCAAGGCGATGAACTGATCGGCTGTAAGCGATTCTTTTACTGAAGTCTCCAGATTGGTTTTAAAGGCATCATACATGCCGTAAAGGCGAAGCTGACGCATCTTGTCTAATGTTTCATTATTCATTTGTTCTATGTTTTATGGGGTTTACTGGTAATATTCTTTTCCTCTGATGTTGTTATGGGCGGGGATCGTCGATGGTTCGTCCTCGTGCTGAAGCTGGTCCAGGCGCTTTTTGAGTATCTCTTCAATAACCGGATAGTTGTACTGGCCAAGGCTATCGGCCCAGCGGCACGCATCGGCCAATCTTCCGGCACCAACACGGCTGGCGAAGCTTAGGATACCAGCGCATGATTTGTAAGCTTGTTCAGGATAGACCTTATGTTCGAGTACTTTGGTAATATAGCGGGTCACATCTTCATGGATAGCTTCTGCCTGCTGGATGAACTTTTCAGGTGACCATTCGGTTGTATAGCGGTGCTGCGAGGCCAGATGGTTCTCATCTGTAGTATAACGGTATTTGATCCGGTTACGGCGGTGAGAAGCGATCAGGGTATATTGGTAATAGATCTTCACCGCAATGGAGGTATACAAGACCTTTACTTTCTTTCCGATGTAGTTGTAAGGCACACTGTAATAGTGGATATCTTCTCCTAAACGAACGTATCCGTTCTTCATCACGGTAACCATGACTTGTTTATTGACCTCGTAGCGCAAAGGATTGAGCGAGCCCAGTGCATCCCTTTCGACCTCCTCGAACTGTTCCCTGCGGGAGTAAGTCCGCCCGGAGAAGGGTTTGTTGTTATGGATCTCCAACGCAGGCCGTATAGCCGAGTTCAGCGATTCCAGGTCGCTAAACCTCCGGCCTTCCAGCCTGGCATATATGCTGCGGTAGATCAGTTTAACCGCACCTTCCACTAAAGCCTTATCACGCGGCTTATAAACACGTGCAGGAACAACGGTAACAGCATAATGCTCTGCAAAAGAAGCGAACTCATCATTAAGGATAGCTTCGTATTTGCTCCCCCTGGTTACTGCAGAACGGAGGTTATCAGGAACAATGGCACCGGGAACCCCACCAAAGTAGTGTAAAGCATTCTCACATGCCTTGATCAGATCTTCTTTTCGCTGGCTTTCTACAGCTTCTACATACGTAAGCTGACTACAGCCCAGAATGGCAACAAAAACTTCTACATCATGCACCGCATCTTCGGATGTGGCGAGTTGTAACTTGCTTCCTGTGAAGTCAATATACAGCTTATCACCTGCCTTATGGTCGATATGCATGACCGGTTTTGAAAGCTGAAGATAGGTATGTACCGCGTTATTGAACCGTGAACGGCCATAGCCATCAGGGTGCTTTTCTATATACTCGGCATGTAGCATCTCACGGGTTACACCCTTCTTTTTGAGTCGCTTACTTATCTCAGGAAGCATGCTCTCCAATACCTGCATACGAGGGCTGCCTGCCGTCTTGGCTACCGTGGTAGTAAACAGTATAGCGAGTTCACTGTCGCTCTTGGTGCCAAACTCTTCGTGTGTAATGCCCAGCGTATGCCACACACGGACATACTTTTTAATGGTGTTTCGGGAGATACCCACCATCCCGTTGATCGTTTTGATCCCTGTACCCTGACAGTACAAACGGATGATCTGTCGTAATCTATTCATTTTGATTGGTTTATTGGACATGTATTCGCTGGTTTTTGTTTATCTAAAAAGCTAAACAAAAACCTTGTCCGCAGAAACCTATCAATACATTACTTTAACTCTTTTAAGGGGTCACTTTCACCTGGCGAGGAGGGGTCACTTTGCTTTGGCGAACGTGGTCACTTTCACCTGGCAAAGGGGGCCTTTTTGAGTGGGCCAAAAGGGGTCATTTTGGTGTGTTTTATCCA
>JARLGY010000012.1 GCA_031292525.1 Flavipsychrobacter sp.
CACAAGTTTTGGCAATCATTTTAGTTTCAATTCTACAATAGTTCGATAAATACAAGGCGTGGTTTTAATATTCTCCCTTTTCTTCCATGTTTCAATTCTACAATAGTTCGATAAATACAATAACAGTTTTGTTATCTTCAGATATTATTTCTATGTTTCAATTCTACAATAGTTCGATAAATACCCATAGACCGACACATTCATTTCATAGTTATAAGTATGTTTCAATTCTACAATAGTTCGATAAATACCCGTCATTCCTAATGCAGTTATATGAGAACTATCTTGTTTCAATTCTACAATAGTTCGATAAATACGATTGTGGCCGACTATGTGAACTGGGCAAGAAACAAGTTTCAATTCTACAATAGTTCGATAAATACAATGCGTCAAGCCCCATATAGGGCAGAGGTATCTTCGTTTCAATTCTACAATAGTTCGATAAATACCCCTTGTTACTCCCATTATGATCGTAAAGGAATTAGTTTCAATTCTACAATAGTTCGATAAATACATTTACCAAACGACTTATTTGGTTTAACTATTTCGGGTTTCAATTCTACAATAGTTCGATAAATACCTGGTTTTGCCCATGGCTTTGTATTGACACAGGGATGTTTCAATTCTACAATAGTTCGATAAATACTTAGATTCGGGTTCCAATTCTAATGCTGGAACCGGGTTTCAATTCTACAATAGTTCGATAAATACTTGGGTTGATGAGATGGGGGCTGAGATTGATAAAAGTTTCAATTCTACAATAGTTCGATAAATACACCACTGCAGTTTATTGGCATAAGATAGGCGTTAATGTTTCAATTCTACAATAGTTCGATAAATACCAAAATGATAATAATGATTTATTCCAATATCCTTCGTTTCAATTCTACAATAGTTCGATAAATACGTGCAGTAATGAGAGGCATGGACAAGACTATTCCATAGTTTCAATTCTACAATAGTTCGATAAATACCCGGTGAGCTGACAGCAGCGCAACAGACAGAGACTTGTTTCAATTCTACAATAGTTCGATAAATACGATAAAGAAATTTTTGCACCTCGTGGCCGTAAGATTAGTTTCAATTCTACAATAGTTCGATAAATACGCTTCAATTCTTTTTTCTAAGGTAGCGCGTAGCTTATGTTTCAATTCTACAATAGTTCGATAAATACTTCTATGGCGGCTGGTCTAATCTTGACTTATTATTAGTTTCAATTCTACAATAGTTCGATAAATACGATAGGAGTAATGTCCATATCGGGTTCTACAATTAGTTTCAATTCTACAATAGTTCGATAAATACTAAGTAGCGGAGCAATATTGGGAGTGGTTGGTGTGTGTTTCAATTCTACAATAGTTCGATAAATACTTACCAGCAGCGGAATTATTCTAAGTGTTGATACATAGTTTCAATTCTACAATAGTTCGATAAATACGCGGATTGTTCGAAGTACTGAGGTTGCTGTGAAGTGTTTCAATTCTACAATAGTTCGATAAATACGCAGAATATCCGAAAGACAAACCGATGAAAATGGAAGTTTCAATTCTACAATAGTTCGATAAATACTAAAGCAGAGGTACTCAAGCAAATTGCAGCATCAACGTTTCAATTCTACAATAGTTCGATAAATACCAGATTGTACACCCGGTCAGCAACCAGGAGACCAGGTTTCAATTCTACAATAGTTCGATAAATACCGTACCCGGGTATTTCTTTCCACTCTTCCATTTCAACGTTTCAATTCTACAATAGTTCGATAAATACCCACACCAGGGGGAGGGAAAACCGATTACGCATTAGTTTCAATTCTACAATAGTTCGATAAATACTGCCCTTTCCCTAGCCTGAAAGTTCAAGATTGCTTGTTTCAATTCTACAATAGTTCGATAAATACAGCAAACAGCCCTTGAAAGTAGTTCCCGATTATGTGTTTCAATTCTACAATAGTTCGATAAATACGTTAGAATTTAATTGATTTTGTTTGATTTTATGAAAGTTTCAATTCTACAATAGTTCGATAAATACGATTCATAGATAACTTTGAATGTCTGTGAAGTACCCAGTTTCAATTCTACAATAGTTCGATAAATACGTCGCTGTTGCATGATGGATAAAGTAGAATTCCCCAAGTTTCAATTCTACAATAGTTCGATAAATACGACCTGTAACGGATTCCATTCCGCTTCCGGATGTAGGTTTCAATTCTACAATAGTTCGATAAATACTAAGATTTCTTAAATCTTTCTGTTCCGGTGTTTCGTCGTTTCAATTCTACAATAGTTCGATAAATACGAAGATTAAGCATTAACTTTCTGAAAGGCGTTCCATGCTTCAATTCTACAATAGTTCGATAAATACTCAAAGTTTGCTGTATAGCTCTGTACTCCACCCATGTTTCAATTCTACAATAGTTCGATAAATACTCCACAGCAGGGCATGATAAGGATAATGCTGACGTGTTTCAATTCTAAAATAGTTCGATAAATACGAAAGCGAAGCAACCGTTTTAGTTGATTATGTTATTGTTTCAATTCTACAATAGTTCGATAAATACATGGAACGATTGACTCTACAATGTCAACAGGAACAGTTTCAATTCTACAATAGTTCGATAAATACGCGAGTTGAAAGATTCGAGTAATGTCATTTATACAAGTTTCAATTCTACAATAGTTCGATAAATACTATCTCTGCCTCCCTTGAAAGGTATTCAGCTTCCAAGTTTCAATTCTACAATAGTTCGATAAATACGAGAGTCAATCCTTTTTACCGCCGTAAGTGATTGTTGTTTCAATTCTACAATAGTTCGATAAATACCAGCCGCATGATCAGGTTTTCCCTTTGTGCCATCTCTGTTTCAATTCTACAATAGTTCGATAAATACCTTTGCGGTTATCGAGTGTACGCGTGAAGCTCCCTCGTTTCAATTCTACAATAGTTCGATAAATACTTCTACCAATATTCAAAAGACAGCCAACAATGCAAGTTTCAATTCTACAATAGTTCGATAAATACCCTCTTGAGATTTTTCAATTGCTGACATAAATATATGTTTCAATTCTACAATAGTTCGATAAATACATTAGCTTTTTTATATGCTTCTATTTCTGATTGAGGTTTCAATTCTACAATAGTTCGATAAATACCTTTGCTTGCTCTAATATCTACAAAGGCAGTTCCAAGTTTCAATTCTACAATAGTTCGATAAATACAGTGCCAGACTTTATCAGTCTTAAACTGATAGCCAGGTTTCAATTCTACAATAGTTCGATAAATACTTCTATCTCTAGGCGTAAAACCAACTGGTTGAATCATGTTTCAATTCTACAATAGTTCGATAAATACTGCTTACCGCTAACATGTGCCGTATATCTTGGATTAGGTTTCAATTCTACAATAGTTCGATAAATACAATAGTACCGTTACTCCCTCAACTCAAAACAAAATAGTTTCAATTCTACAATAGTTCGATAAATACTCCAAAGCAGATACAAGCTATACTAAAACCGTCTTAGTTTCAATTCTACAATAGTTCGATAAATACCCTTCCTGTTATTAAGGAAGAGGTCATGTCATCCTTGTTTCAATTCTACAATAGTTCGATAAATACGAATTCATGGACTACCGGCTTAAATGATATGCTCTCGTTTCAATTCTACAATAGTTCGATAAATACACGACTGATGTTTATTTTCATCATGTTAATAATTATGTTTCAATTCTACAATAGTTCGATAAATACGTGTTCACGATCCATCAGAAGCACCCTTAGACTTAAGTTTCAATTCTACAATAGTTCGATAAATACCATGATGGTGTCTGGTATAGAAGCGCTTGTCCTGAGTTTCAATTCTACAATAGTTCGATAAATACGGGGGTTGCTGAGGGGTGAGAATAAGGGCATTTGTTGTTTCAATTCTACAATAGTTCGATAAATACCGGGTTCTTTCTGATTTACAATTACTTGTTTTATCAGTTTCAATTCTACAATAGTTCGATAAATACTGAAAACGGAATATATAAACCCTTTGAGGATAACAAGTTTCAATTCTACAATAGTTCGATAAATACACAAGGGGAAATATCAAAGGAATCTCACTCACTGTTGTTTCAATTCTACAATAGTTCGATAAATACAAGGTTAGCGGAGCGAAGGTCGGCGGAGCTAAGGTGTTTCAATTCTACAATAGTTCGATAAATACTTTTTATTCGTGGAGATAATGCAAACTATTATGCAAGTTTCAATTCTACAATAGTTCGATAAATACCAAAAGTTTTGCGACCAATGCGCTTGGAACTTCTTAGTTTCAATTCTACAATAGTTCGATAAATACCAGGCTTCGCATAAACAATAAATTTCTTTTCTACGTTTCAATTCTACAATAGTTCGATAAATACCCGTGAAATTTGCCTTATTTATGCAAATTTCAAAGTTTTTTTTGCTATCTCCGTTGTCGACCACCAATAATGCAAAAACAATGGGGGTACGACGACAATGTTAAATAAAAC
>JARLGY010000013.1 GCA_031292525.1 Flavipsychrobacter sp.
ACACTGCTGCCTGTTATGAATGCCAGGAGAGTGAATATGATTACTGATACAAAGTTTGAAAATGATTAACTGTTGGGTGTTCGTTGGCTGTGTGTGTGTGAAAATATGATCGTGGTGGGATACGCTGTGTGAGAGAAGTAGCTGGTAAGAGAATTTTTGTTTGAATAGACATATATCAAAGCGATCTGTAGATATGGTTGTGTGAAAATCATTTCTCCTTCAAGTAATTACTCGCATAATGTGTCAATCATTTTATTTTACTGAAATCGTGGAAGAATATGGTCCGTGACGTTCAGTACTCAGAAGAATTTATGGAATCATTGAAAAAAAATGCTCAAGATGACCGTAGCTTGAGCGAAAGGGGTACCCCCCTGGCGAAATGGGTACCCCCCACTCAGTGGAAATAGATTGATGATATTCATTTCAAACCATAAAATAACAAAATTTTAATAGTATAGAGTGGCATTTTTCATGGTCAGACCGTTAATAACACACTTTGCTTAAACTCTTGTAAACTTTGAAAGAAAAAATTAATGATTTGAGCTCACAATGATGTTGAATGAGAACGACTTGAAATTGCTATTCAGGCAATAATATGTGCCATTTCTAGTGTTTCTAAATCAAATCCTTTTTGTAAAACACTTGTTAGGATAGTTAAAACAATAAACCAAGGCAAAGTCCGTGTCAGAATACTCTTGAATTTGAGAAATACTCAGTTTCCAAATATTGGAATTTTCTGTTGCAGTTGGTCATAGACTATGGGGTTAAATGACTCTAACGGAATAATAAGGCTAAGATTCTTTCGTAATGTGACTATACAAGTGGTTTTTATTCGGGATAGTTATGTTGTAAACATTAAAGTAGTGAATTATTGAAGAACTTGGTGATAGCATAATATTGTTCATTGGATGGCATTAAAAGTGACCTAATACATGATAGCTGGCTCTTTAATGGCCAAAGTAGTATTCTTCTGTTAGTATATGATACTTTGCAAGTATTTCACTTTATGTTGTAGAAGTAGATGTGTCATAGCCTTACTGCAAGAGAGTAATATTGACCTTATATTACTTTGGAATTTCTTTACAAAAACTAGTTAATTTGACACTTATCTCACTCAAAACTTGTTATTATACTCGAATAAGTTATTTTTATGTGTTATAGGCATGGGGCAATAAGACAATAAGCAACTGCGTACATTATACTTCAAATTCTGATCATTGTCATTCGCAATCCATCAAAGGCACTGCGACTCCCACTTGTCCACTTACTTTACCAACAATCTCCGACGCTGATGCATGATCTTCATCTGCCCAGTTTCTTTTTGACAGCTCTCGCTTTCGCTACTTAAGTTTTTCTCGGCTATCTCTGCCTTTCGTTGAGGTTGGGAGGCGACAGAGAACGCCGCTGCGGTAAGTACCTTGAAACAAGGAAAGACCGGCGTGCCATCCAAAGAGAAGTAAACGCACTCACCCAAAGCACATAACGGCGAAACCGCACCTTTTGAAAAAATATTTTCCAAACTTCAAAAAGCGCAGCGATAACTGAGATTCATCAGAATACGCTCAAGATGATATGTAAAGCAACGTTGTAATGCAAGTTTTGAAGTAAAGCAAGTTTTGTAGTAAGGCATTGTACATTGTACCGGATAGTTTAACGTATAACAATAACTTATTCGAGTATAATAACAAGTTTTGAGTGAGATAAGTGTCAAATTAACTAGTTTTTGTAAAGAAATTCCAAAGTAATATAAGGTCAATATTACTCTCTTGCAGTAAGGCTAT
>JARLGY010000014.1 GCA_031292525.1 Flavipsychrobacter sp.
ACCGATACCTGACAAGCTTGGATCATTCGCGCCATACACTTTAGTTTGATTAGCAATGGAACCAGTGAGGCTCGCTTTTGTAATCGTTAAAGTTGGGCTGCCGGTAAAAGTAGGAATGTTGTAGTTACCAGCAGCACTGCCCGTTAACGCATTGAATGTCGCTGCACTGATTGCATAAGGACTACCGCTAACATTTTCACCCACAGCGCGCGTTAGTGAAGCCAATGTCGTCGCAACATTACCGGAATCATTCACACTGACCGAGCCATTCCAGGATGAAATGTTCGCGCTGTTGATGATGCCAGCCAAGGTTACACCGATGCCAGAAAGTGATGGATCATTTGCACCGTATACTTTGGTTTGATTGGCAATCGAGCCGGTTAAGCTTGCCTTCGTAATAGTGAGTGTTGGGCTACCAGTGAAGGTTGGACTATTATAATTACCAGCCGATGTACCAGATAAAGTAAAAGTGCCTGCTGTAATAGCATACGGACTACCACTCACTATTTCACCCACTGCACGAGTAAGGGAAGAAGGCGTTGCACTGACTAACGCGGTATCGTTGACACTAACGTTACCATTCCAAGTCACAATGGCTGGATTATTAATAACACCACCTAATGTCACGCCAATACCAGAAAGTGCTGGGTCATTTGCGCCGTATACTTTGGTTTGATTGGCAATTGCGCCAGTGAGACTCGCTTTCGTAATCGTTAATGTTGGGCTACCTGTGAAAGTAGGAATATTATAGTTACCAGCAGCGCTGCCTGTTAACGTATTGAATGTAGCTGCACTGATTGCATAAGGACTACCGCTAACATTTTCACCGGCAGTACGTGCTAGTGAAGCCAAGGTTGTCGCAACATTACCAGAATCATTCACGCTCACTGTGCCATTCCAAGTTGAGATGTTAGCGTTATTGATAACGCCAGCCAATGTCACGCCAATGCCTGACAAGCTTGGATCATTCGCGCCGTAAACTTTAGTTTGATTAGCAATGGAACCAGTGAGGCTCGCTTTTGTAATCGTTAAAGTTGAGCTGCCAGTGAAGGTAGGAATATTGTAGTTACCAGCAGCACTACCGGTTAACGCATTGAATGTAGCCGCATTGATTGCGTATGGACTACCACTGACTAACTCACCTGCGGTACGTGCTAGTGAAGCCAATGTCGTCCCAACATTACCGATATCGTTAATGCTAGCCGTACCATTCCACGTGGTGATGCTTGCGTTATTAATAATGCCAGCTAAGGTCACACCGATACCAGAAAGTGTTGGATCATTTGCACCGTATACTTTGGTTTGATTGGCAATCGAGCCGGTTAAGCTTGCCTTCGTAATGGTGAGTGTTGGGCTACCCGTGAAGGTTGGACTGTTATAATTACCAGCCGATGTGCCTGATAAAGTGAAGGTGCCTGCTGTGATAGCATAAGGACTACCGCTCACTATCTCACCGACTGCCCGAGTGAGTGAGGAAGGAGTTGCACCAACTAACGCTGTATCATTGACGCTGACATTTCCATTCCAAGTGACAATCGCTGGATTATTAATAACACCGCCCAATGTCACACTCATACCAGAAAGCGCTGGGTCATTTGCCCCAAAGACTTTGGTTTGATTAGCAATTGCGCCAGTGAGACTCGCTTTCGTAATCGTTAAGGTTGGGCTACCTGTGAAAGTAGGAATATTATAGTTACCAGCAGCGCTGCCTGTTAACGCATTGAATGTCGCTGCACTGATTGCATAAGGACTACCACTCACATTTTCACCGGCAGTACGTGCTAGTGAAGCCAATGTCGTTCCAACATTACCAGTATCGTTAATGCTAGCTGCGCCATTCCACGTGGTGATGCTTGCG
>JARLGY010000015.1 GCA_031292525.1 Flavipsychrobacter sp.
GTTCCTTTAGATTTGCAAAGAGTCTTTTTGAAGACATTATTACTATTATTAGTATTTTCTTTTTTGCTTTTTTTTTCTTTTAGAATCCACAATTTTATGTTGATAAACACCTAACCAACGGCAGCGGCTCATTTTGACTGTTCAGGGTTAACTACCCATCCGTGGATAAAATCCGCTGCCGTTTTTCCCTTAGTGGCCACATAACAATTAGGGCTTTATACCCATTATCAAGGAATTGGACCGATGGGGCAAAATGGTTAGATGTATTAATAAAAATAAAGACAAAAATATGGACGGGCAATCAAATTATTTTATCGGCATTGATGTTTCTAAACCTTTTTTTGATGCCTCTTTGCTTATTGTAACCAATCATCAAAAGGGTGTTATTGAAACCGAGCATTTCATCAATAGTCCTGAGGGCATTAAAAGCTTTGATAAATGGCTTAAAAGTAAAAAGGTTCCTTTTGATCCAGCTACATTACTTGTGCTTGAAAATACGGGGATCTATCATCGGCTTTTGTGGTCTTACTGCACAGAGAAAAAATTACCTGTGCATATAGGCAATGCAGCCCATATAAAATGGAGCTTTGGTATAGCCAGAGGCAAAAACGATAAGATAGATAGTATCCGTCTTTGTAATTATGCTTTCAAGGAAGCCGACACACTAAAATCCACTCCTGCATTGAATCCGGTGTTATTGTATTTAAAAGATCTGATGACAGCACGAACAAAATTGTTATCACAATTAAACAGTACGAAGGTTTATATAAAGGAACTAAAAGCAGTCAATAGTAAAGATGTTCAAAAAATAATGGAACAGGCACACCGCCAAGCCCTTGAGGGTATTAAAGCTTCTATTAAACAATTGGAAATGAGAATAACCAAATTGATAGAAGAAAATAATGATCTGAAAACAAATCACGAGCTTCTGATCACAGTTCCAGGGATTGGTCACCTTACAGCGATATACATGATCTGTTGCACAAATAATTTTGCAGGAAATATAAGTGGGAAGCAATTAGCTTGTTATGCCGGCGTTGTTCCATTTGAATATACCAGTGGTATTAGCGTGAAGGGGCGAAGTAGAGTTCACTCAATGGCTAACAAGGATCTCAAAAAAATGTTGCACCTATGCGCTTTAACAACCATACGGCACTATTCGGAGTTTAAACATTATTATGAAAGAAAGAAAATGGAAGGCAAGCATAGCATGAGTATTTTGAATGCAATTAGAAACAAGATCGTACTAAGAGCCGTTGCAGTCATAAAAAAACAACGACCCTATGTGGATAGCTTTCAAAAAGCCACCTGAAAATGTTTGGAAAGGTCATAACAATCCGCGGGGCATCCGGAACTGCAAATAGAAATCCGTTCTGTGAACGGCATCCGGAGAGCGATAGCCTGGAATAAGATAGAAAGCTTGATTGGCTCATAATTAGTCTGCACCCTGTAACCCAAGCCAGCATTGCTTATTGCAAATCGCAAAATGTGGATATGTAAATTTGGAAACCCCTGTCCCGGTAACGTAACTTTATCCGTCTTTTACCCTCTTGGCTATAGCTAAGGAGGGGCATCGTTAACCTATAAACTAATAATACGCATCTGTTTTTCTGCCATCCACATGATCCTGCTCAAGAAAAAAAATGCCCGGCATCGGGCACAATCGGGCATAATTCGGGTATTTTACTTTAAAAGAAAATAGTTAATATCAGCCACCGCAGCTCATTTCAGCCCAATGGCAAACCATAAAATGCCCGATTTCCATTTTTTATTTCAATCGGGCATTTTCTAAAAGCAGGGGGAATTAAATATTAGATCCTAGCAAAATATATTCACTTGCCATTTTAAAGCGACGGACATTTACATGCATTTCGCATAAAATGCATATTAGCTACAGCAAAGGATTACAGCACATACAACCACTCAAAATCTCCTTTTTAAAAACCCATAGCCTGCAGACATTTATAAAACAGTACTATTTGTAGCCCGCAATAATTTTAGCGCCTTCGGAATATGTAACCCGCTACAAATCCCGTATTTTTGCATTCATCATTTCTTGCTACATTGAGTGCATCTGTTTTCTTATTTACGCCTCCGTTTACCCAGCTCAATACCCCTTACCCCGCTACTGCGTACCTGAAGGGTTTTTTAAATACGCGCAACATCACATCCTTCCAGGCCGACTTGGGTATAGAGGTGACTTTGCGCTTGTTCAGCAAGCCTGGATTAACACGGTTGTTTGGGGAGATAGAGGAGGGGGGCGAACTGCCCGATAATATCAGGCGCATCATAGCCCTGCAGGATGAGTACATCAATACCATAGATGCGGCAGTTACGTTCCTTCAAGGGAAGAACCCCACAATGGCGCACCGTATAGCCAAGCGGAACTTTTTACCGGAGGCAGGCAGGTTCGCGCAGATAGACGACCTGAACCTGGCATTTGGTACCATGGGGCTGCAGGACAAGGCCAAGCACATTGCTACCATGTACCTCGAGGATCTTACCGACCTTATCACCGAATGCATAGATGCACACTTTGGCCTCAGCCGCTATGCCGAAAGGCTGGCCCGCAGTGCCAATAGCTTTGATGAGCTGTACGAGGCCTTACATGCACCTCATACGTTTATAGATACCATGCTGCTGCAACTGCTGGATGAGCATATGAAGGAGGTGCAACCGGGGCTGGTGGCCATATCGATACCCTTCCCGGGCAATCTGTATGCAGGGCTGCGTTGCGGCCAATACATAAAACAAAACTACCCCGTAGTGAAAGTGGCCATGGGCGGTGGGTTTCCCAATACGGAACTGCGCTCGCTAAGCGATGGGCGGGTATTTGAATTTATAGATTTTGTGACGCTGGATGATGGCGAAAGCCCCATAGAGAACCTAGTAAAGTACATAGAAGGCACTATACCGGAAACAGAACTGAAGCGCACTTTTGTGGTTGCAGATGGGCGGGTAAGCTACATCAACAACCCCGCCTGCGGCGACTATAAGCAAGGCCAGGTGGGCACGCCCGACTATAGCGACCTGCTGCTGGATCAATACATAAGCGCCATAGAGGTCATCAACCCCATGCATAGCCTGTGGAGCGATGGCCGCTGGAACAAGCTCACCATGGCGCATGGCTGCTACTGGGGTAAGTGTACCTTCTGCGACATTAGCTTGGACTATATAAAGGTGTACGAGCCCATAACGGCAAGCCTGCTTTGCGACCGCATGGAGGAAATAATAGCCCAGACGGGACAGAACGGCTTCCACTTTGTGGATGAGGCTGCACCACCCGCGTTGATGCGGGCGCTGGCTATAGAGATCATCCGCCGCAAACTGGTAGTAAGCTGGTGGACAAACGTGCGGTTTGAAAAAGCCTTTACCCGCGACCTGTGCCTGTTGCTAAAAGCATCGGGCTGCATAGCCGTAAGTGGTGGGCTGGAAGTAGCCAGTGATAGATTATTAGAGCTGATACAAAAGGGCATCACCGTAGCACAGGTAGCCAAGGTGAATCGCCATTTTACGGAAGCCGGCATCATGGTACATGCTTACCTGATGTATGGGTTCCCCACGCAAACGGAACAGGAAACTATAGACAGCCTGGAAATGGTACGCCAGATGTTTGCCGCTGGTATATTGCAAAGTGCCTTCTGGCACCAGTTTGCCATGACGGCACATAGCCCGGTGGGTATGAACCCTGAGAAATACAAAGTACTAAAACAGACAGAGGCCATAGGTGCCTTTGCTAATAACGATATACTGCATACCGACCCTACCGGGGCCGATCACGAGACGTTCAGTTTCGGGTTGAAGAAGTCGCTGCTCAACTTTATGCACGGCACCTGTTTCGATTACCCGCTGCAAAAGTGGTTTGAGTTTAAGGTGCCCAAAACCAAGGTGGATCCTGGCTTTATAGTGAATGCCCTTACTGCCGATGAATATGTAGTCCCCAAGCCTACAGCAAAAGTGATATGGCTAGGCAGGCAGCCTGCGGTAGAACACTACATAAAATCAAAAAAAGGAATGCAGTGGGAAATGACCGCCCTCACTCTCCAGGCCCTGCACGAAACAGCCACAATACAGGTGAACCGCGAGCAGGGCATATGGCTGGCCGATATGCTGCAAAAGCTCAGCATCCGCAATATAAAGACATATACTTACCAAGAGGTAAAGGACAGTTATGAGGCCGCTGGCCTTGAGGATTTCGAGCTGTTCTGGGACAACAAGCCGGTGAATACGATGTATAAATATGGGTTGCTGGTACTATAAAAAAAGACCGGCGTGTGAGCCGGTCCCTTTCATTACTATCTCTCTGTATTATTTTTTCTTGCGTGGTGCAGCCTTATCTTCAGTCAGTTCACCGTCGGGGTTCACTGCAGTTTCAGCAGCTTCATTAGCGGCAACTTCAGAGAAGTTCATAGACCTTTCCAGTTCACGCACTTGTTTTTTCAGGTCGTAGATGGTTTTGTACAGTTCATCCATTTCGCTGCGTGTAGCTACGGGTATACCTACCAGGCTCTTCTCGATCTGGTTTTCTATATCCTTACGCAACCTCAGCTGCATAGCGCTCACTTCAGCCATCAGTTTGCTGTATTCGTCGCTTTCAAACAGGGAAACATAAACTTTATCGCTTAGGTTCAACCATTCCTGATACAACGCCATGATGCTGTTTATTTCTTCGCCTTTTTCTATTTTGCTTACTATGTTATCAGCCAGTTTATCCATTACAGAAGTGCCCTGGTTGTAGATCATGTACTGCAACTCTGCATTCTTAATGTTGTACACCGTAATGCGGTTTGCTATGTCGCTCCACTCAGTAACTGCTTTAGTGTACTGGTTTGGGGTCATCATCTTGGTAAGTGGCGCAACCGCATCATTCATCATACCTGTCATGGTATTGTATGAGTTCAGCATATTGCCAAATATTTCGTTACCACCCATACCAGGTATGTTAGCAAACAGGTTGCGGAACTGGTTGTATTGGTTCAGTGAATCGCGCCCTGTAGTTTTGTAGGCGTTGGTGATCACATCATTAATGTTCTGCAGGTGCTGACGCGCACTATCTGGTATAAAGCCAAAGTACTTGTCCATTACATCTTTGTACACAGCAGGGTCAGCCCACTGTTTGTACACATCAAGGTTAAATGTTTTATCCTGAACAGACTTCCACATTGGCGCCCACATTTCTGCGAACTTAGTGAAGCCATCAGTAACATTTACCATGTTGCGGTAAGCATCCTGTATGTTATTTGATTTCAGGTTCTTCTGCCATTCAGCAAAAGTATTGTTCAGTATTTCAGAATATTGGTTGAAGAAGCCTGTAGCAGTTTCGTTTGCCTTTTTGAAAGCGTCCATATTAAATGGGTTAGCATTCTGGAAAGGATTAGCATTCTGAAACTGGCTGAAGAAATTATTCATATTGTTCATTGCGTTGCCAGAGTTGGTAACGCTGTTCAACCAATTATTCCATTGTGCAAGACCGTTGTTGAAATGTGCAGCAGGGTATTCTTGAGTGGCATTGGTAGCTTTTGCAGTTGCTTCCTTCACCCAGTTAGTGTTCATGTCCCAAACTTGTTTGGCAGTGTTCATTTGTGTGCCTAACCAGTTTTGGTAGTAATCGTTCATTTTGGCAACATTTTCCTTAGCGGTTTCAGTAGTTACATTAGCTTTCTCAGTTGTCTGAGTGAAAATGTTCTTCTGGTTTTCCAGCCAATTTTTGTACCATTCGCTTCCTTTTTGTACTGTATCGGCAACAATAGTGTTACCACCTGCAAGCTTTTTAGTGTTCTCTACTACAGAGTCCACCACTTTTTTCTGGGCATCCATCATGCTGTCGATGATGTTTTGGTTGTCCTGATTCATTGGAATAACTTTAATGCGTTAAAAAATTTTCAAGAAAGATTTCATTTTAAAGAGAAACATATTTCTCCAACTTTCTACAACGGGGCAAAGATAAGACTCTTTTGGATGAGTAGTCTATTTTTTATATATTTTGCTTTTACCTAACAATCTCTTAACGGTACGGTCATATTGAAGTTGGCGTAGTTTATGTGCGAAGATTCAAAGCTCGTTAGAGGGATTAATGTTGATCTATTTGTATGGATATTTCCTAAAATCTATTACTTTTCGGTAAAAATTACGCTATGATACAGATAGGTGATGAGTTCAGGCATAAGTTTAGTTACAGCCAGGAAGATGTGAATATGTACGCGCGTATAAGTGGCGATACCAATCCATTACATACTGATCCCCAGGCTGGAAAAGAAAGCATATTCGGACGTAATGTGATGCATGGCTTCCTTGGAGCAAGTGTATTTACCAAAATATTTGGGTCACTTTTTCATGCTGATGGGCAGGTTTACCTGAGCCAGACATTAAAATGGCTGCGTCCTATGTTTGTGGATACAGAATATGAAGCTGTGGTAAAAGTGAAAGAGATATTCGCCGAAAAGAATAGAGTGACCTATGAATGTAGTGTATTTAACCCGGCAACGGGCGAGCAGACCATAGCGGGTGAAGCTACTTTGCTGAACAAGAAAGAATACGTTTGGTAGTTGTTATAAATTGAGAGCAGCCATTGAAGAACTACGTGGCTTTCCTTTATGTATATTACTAAAATCCCTACATTTGCAAAACCCAAAATTTTTTCATGAAAAAATTATTAACATTACTATTTGGTATGACACTAATTGGTCATGCCAATGCAACCCCTGTTGACCTGAATACCGCAAAAACAATCGGATATTCCTTTTTGAGCAGGTCTACTAATGTAAGCCTTTCAAAGGGAATTAACGACTTGCAGATTGCCTATACAGCAACAGCAAATATTAATGGAACAAGCACACCTTGTTATTATGTATTCAATGCTGCAAGCGGTTTTGTTATCGTATCGGCAGATGATAATGTGATGCCTGTACTTGCTTACTCAAATGAGTTGCCTTTTGGTACTACGGCTATGCCCGCGCATGTAAAATGGTGGATGGATACTTATACCAACCAGATCAGCTATGTGATCAAGAACAACATAGCTGCTACAAGCGATGTAAAGGCAAAATGGAACGCCTTATCGAGTGCCAGCAATATAACGCCGCTTGCTAAAACAACAAACGTAACACCTCTGTTGCACACCACATGGGATCAATTGCCTTTGTATAATGCACAATGTCCTGGAACAGGAACAAACCAGGCAGTAACTGGGTGTGTGGCAACAGCAATGGCACAGGTAATGAAATTCTGGAGCTGGCCTGCAGTAGGTGCGGGATCTCACAGTTATACAGACCCTAACTATGGTGCACAGTCGGCAGATTTTGGCGCAACTGCATATAATTTCTCTTCCATGGGCTTGTCGCTCACATCTACGAGCCCTGCTTCATCGCAGACCGCTGTTGCAAAGCTGATGTACCATTGTGGTGTAAGTGTGGATATGGGATATAGCCCTACCGGCAGTGGTGCCGCAGTAGAATTAAGACAAGCATATGGCCAAACTACTTGCGCTGAAACTGCGTTGAAAACTTATTTTAAATATAAGCCTACCTTGCACGGGGATAGCCGTACAGACTATGCAAACACTGCTGCCTGGGTTGCTGCCCTTGAAACTGATATAAATGCAGGCAGGCCAGTTCTTTATACGGGCTTTGGTACTTCAGATGGACACTGCTGGGTTGCAGACGGATACGAAACCATTGGTGCAAATACCTACTTCCATTTTAACTGGGGTTGGAGCGGACAGTCGAACGGATACTTTTCTGTGGACAGCCTTGCACCGCCAGCATTAGGTGCAGGTGGTGGTAATGGTAATTTTAATAATAACCAAGGCGCAATATTCGGCATTCAGCCGCTAACTACTATTGTAGCAGGCACCAGCAACATGAAAATGAATGCTGATATTAACATGCCGAACTCGCCACAGGCCTACGACCAGTCTTTTACTTTTACAGCCAACATACTTAACGCAACGGGCGCTGCATTTACAGGCGATGTTACTGCGGAAGTATTTGATCACAACGGTAAATTGGTAACCACATTCCCAGCAATACCTACAACAATATCCAATAATGCAAGTTCAGGTACAATAACATTTACACCGTCTAACCAGAACGTATTTATGATGATTCCGGATGTGTATAGCATCCGCATCTATTACAGGACTAACGGTGGCAGCTGGACACTTGTAAGTGATAATGCAAACTATGTAAACTACAGCAGCCTTGAAATTGCCTCAGATGGTGGTATCCAGTTGGTTGATTCTATATACACAACAGAAGGCTATACCTGGAAAATTGGCCAGCCCGTGAGTGTAACAGCTAACCTGTATAATCTAATAGGCAGTGACTTTAACGGAACACTTGACGCTGTTTTGTTTGACCCTGCTACACAGCTTGGTATATATGAGGTGCAGCAATTACCAGCGTCTGATATACCGTATGATAACAATAGCCACCTATTTACATTTGCAAGCACTACAAACTTGAATGTAACACCTGGCACGTACGAACTTATCATAGGCAGTTATGATGCAACTACTGGTATATCGCCTTTTGGAAGCACATTTTACTCCAATCCTGTATTTATAACCGTGCCTAATAAAACAGGTGTTGCAAATCTGGTAGCTGAAAGCGATGTGAAAATATATCCTAATCCTGCAACAGACTTAGTGAATGTTGACGTACACGGTATGAGTGCTGAGAAAATTACCATATTGGATATTGCTGGCCGCGTAATAACTGAAATACCGGTAGCAAACAGCACAATAGTAACTGTGCCCGTAGCTAATTATGCACCGGGTGTCTATCTTGTACAGATCAATACTGCCAATGGAGTGATCAATAAAAAGATCAGTGTAACTAAATGAGGACTATAACAATGATTGCTTTTGCAGCGATGGTATGTGCTACAACCCCAACTATTGCGCAAGGAACATCAGCCGCGGGGCCACATGTAGTAATATATAAAACAAGGGCAAACTACCGGAAGCTGGTACCCGTAACTATGAATGGTGACAAAACTGAGATCGTGTCATTCCCCGATCCTTCAGATATAAAAACAGGAAGCGGTTATCCGCTTCCTGTTTTATTGCATAAAGGTTTCTTGCTGGATAAAAGAGGTATAGGAAAGAATACCGTTTTCCTGAAGATGACCTACATGGAATATGCCAAACTGGAAACACCACCCAGCCAGGCAGCAATGCTTAAAATGATAAAGGATAAACATCCTATTATAGCCTTATACGATTGTGGCGGAAGGTATGCAATGAAAGACATAGTGAAAGAAGTAAATGCGCTAATAGATACCAAGAAGATAAGTACAAGCTGTACGGCTATTCAGTAAGAGATGTTTGGGAATGAGGTTGCTTATACTTTGATAAAAATGTAACTCAGATTATCTCCCCAAAAGTTTTTTTGCAACAAACTCATCGAAGAAATAAGTGCGGTAGGCATTGCCAATTGGTACCTCGTGTTTTTGAACAATGACACTGTTATTATCGAAAGAGACAATATGCCGTACATTGATAATGTAAGACTTGCTTACGCGTACAAAAATGCTTTTAGGTAGCTGATCGTGTATCGTTTTTATATTCATTGCCGTAATTATTTTCTGCTCGTTGGTATGCAGAACCACGTAATCTTTCAGACCTTCGATAATAAGTATATCGGTAAAGTATAGTTTAAATATTTTGCGGTCTGCCTTCACAAAGAAATATTCAGTAGCAACTTGTTCTATGTTCTGCGGTGAATTTACCGTGCTGAGTAGTTTAAAGTAGGCTGCTGCTTTATCAACTGCTTTTTTGAAACGATCTTCTTTTACTGGCTTTACCAGGTAATCGATGGCCTCTACCTCGTAGCTGTCAAGGGCGAACTCCACATAAGCTGTAGTGAAGATGACCAATGTTTGCTGGGCTACAGATCTTGCAAAATCGATACCATTTGTTCCCGGCATTTGTATGTCTAAAAAAATGAGATCTACCTGATGTTCTGTGATGAATTTTTTTGCACTGTCGGCATTATTAAAACTACCCACTATGGCAAGGCTCGTATGTTTTTCAACAAGTAATTTTATGCCCTCCCTGGCAAGGGGTTCATCATCTACAATAATACAGTTCATGTTCTGATCAATAAGTTGACAGTAAAAGTATCTTTTTCATCTTTTATTTCCAGAACATGTTTGTCGGGATAGAGTAGTTGTAGCCGTCTCTTTACGTTGGCGAGCCCAAGTCCACCAAGTCCATATTTAGGCATTTCAGTGTGTGGCTTTGAATTGATGCACTTGAAGTATAACCGCTCATCATTTGCATCGAAAAACAAGTGCACGAAAGATTGGTTGTCTGAGTCTCCATTGTGCTTCACAGCATTTTCCACAAAAGTTATATAAAGCAAGGGGGTAACCTGCATTCCACTCAATTGTCCGTTGGTATACACAATAAATTCAAAATTATCCCGTCTTGTTTTTTCGAGATTGAGGAAATCGGTTAGGAACTGAATATCGGAAGTGAGTAGCACTTTGGTCCTGGTACTATCATAAAGCTGGTAGCGGAGCATGTCACTTAATTTCAACAGCAGCTGAGATGCTTTGGGCGGGTCTGTTTGCGTGAGTACATGTGCATTATTGAGCATGTTGAATAAAAAGTGAGGATTGATCTGGTTCTTCAACTGTTCTAGCTCTGTATGTATGGTTAGCTTTTCCAGGTCGTTGATACGCTGGGTATCTGTCACCCATCTTTGAAACAGCTTTATTGCGGTAGAGGCCGCAATAAGTACAACAGTCACGAATACAAAAAATAAATTTTTTACATGTGGCCCATTCTGAGGAATCTGTGGAAGGTAATGTTTATGCAGATAAGACATAAGCTGCACAATAAAAAAGGTAATGACAACGTATATAGCTACACCCGTCAAATAACTTGAAAACCTATTGTGGAGCAAGTATCTTGGCATTAAAAAATACATATTAACATAGCACATAGACACCAGGTAAAAAAACATGAACCACTTACTTAGTATTTGTATCCAAGGAGCCATTACCGGTTCAGATGTAAGGAAGACCATCGCAATTAATGTTAGCAATACGAAATGCCTGCGTACCCTATACTTAGGATGGACAAAGAACTTTAAATAATTATTGCTTTGAAATTCGGAATCTTCTGACACGTAAATTAATTTAATGCTTCACTAAAATTAGGTAAACGGGAAACATGTGAGTTACTATTTATACAAAAGTGGAGCTGTTATATACCAAACTGCTTTTTGCTATACGGAATGCATAACTGCTTATATACACACAGACTACTTTGATATAAAAGGCAGCGTGTTTTCTATAATTTAAGAACATTTTCATTTTTTATAACCATAGTTTTGCCCACTAATTATCTGAGTAAGTTTTCATCGATGAACAAGACATTTTTATTGACTATACTGCTACTATGCAGCCTGCAAAGCATAGGGCAAATAAAGCATACCATAAGTGGTACCATTAAGGACAAGAAAACAGGTGAAACACTTATAGGAGCTGTGATACGTGTGGAGGGTAAAGATATAGGTGTAGTGACCAACGAGTATGGTTTCTATTCGTTATCGTTGCCAGCCGGCAACTATACACTTAAAATAGGCTATGTGGGATATGATGAGCAAACAAAAATATTGACGCTTGATAAAGCACAGCAACTGAATGTGAGCCTGGAGGCAGGTGGGCAACAACTAAATGAAGTAGTTGTGCATAGCAAGGCGCGAAACTCAAATGTAACATCGGCACAAATGGGAGCCAACACACTTGATGTGAAAGAGATAAGTGCCTTGCCTGTTTTGTTTGGTGAAAAGGACGTAATAAAGATAGTGCAGTTGCTGCCAGGGGTGAAAAGTGCAGGTGATGGTAACACCGGATTTTATGTACGTGGGGGCGCTGCCGACCAGAATCTGATACTGCTTGATGAGGCAGTAGTGTATAATCCATCTCACTTGCTGGGTTTCTTTTCGGTATTCAATTCAGATGCTATTAAAAACCTGACCTTGTACAAGGGTAACGAACCTGCACAATACGGCGGCAGGCTAAGCTCTGTGATGGACATAAAGATGAATGATGGTAACGACCAAACCTACCATGCCAGTGGTGGTATAGGTCTCATATCATCGAGACTGACCGTGGAGGGCCCGATAGTAAAAGATGAAGGATCGTTCCTTGTAAGCGCAAGGCGTACTTATGCTGATGTATTCCTGGGATTATCTAACAACCCGACCACGCGTGAGAGTAGCTTATATTTTTATGATCTGAATGCAAAACTGAATTATAAACTTGGTGATAAAGACCGCATTTATCTTTCGGGTTACTATGGGAAAGACGACTTGGGATTAGGCAACCTATTTGGTATTAACTGGGGTAATGCTACTGCTACGTTACGGTGGAACCATATATTTAGTCCGCGTTTATTTTCTAATACTTCTCTTATCTACAGCGACTACAACTACAACATCAATGTAAATACGGCTGGTATCAATGCAAATATATTGTCTGTGATCAGGGACTATAATGTGAAAGAAGAATTCAATTATTATATCAGTCCTACGAATTCTCTGAATTTTGGAGTAAATTCGATATACCACATTATCACTCCCGGTGTATTTAATGGTAATATACACGTACCTAGCCAATCGGATACGCACAGCTGGGAAAATGCGGCCTACATAACAGATAACTGGAAAGCCTCTAAAAGGCTGAACATAGACATAGGTGTGCGACTGAGTGCGTTCTCTGTATTGGGAGGTAGCAATAAATTTTATACGCTGGATCAGAACCACAACATTATAGATACTATGCAGTATAGTGCGGGTTCTATTGTGCAAACCTATGTGAATCCTGAACCCAGGGTGTCTGGCAGCTACCTGCTTAACGATGTTTCTTCTATTAAAGCAGCCTACGCACGCAACTCGCAGTACTTACATCTGCTGAGTAACTCTGTAACCAGTAACCCTACCGATAAGTGGGTGGCCAGCAACAACATTATAAAGCCAGAAGTAGGTGACCAATTTTCTGTGGGATATTTCAGGAATTTTAAAGATAACATGTATGAGTGCAGTGCCGAGACATATTACAAGGTGACGCAAAACGTAATAGATTATAAGGACAATGCCTATATATTGAGCAATGACCCCGTAGAACCTCAGCTATTATCCGGACAAGGAAGAGCCTATGGCGTAGAACTGATGGCGAAGAAAAACGAGGGGCGGCTTACCGGATGGGTTTCTTACACATTGTCGCGGACAGAACAGCAGATAAACGGTATTAATAATAGCAATTGGTACGCTGCACACCAGGACAGAACACATGATCTATCGATAGTAGGAATGTATAAACTATCTAAAAAATGGTTGTTGTCGGCAGATTTTGTTTACTATACCGGCAATGCTGTAACCTATCCAACCGGGAAATATGAGGTAAATAATGCGGTTATTTTCTCTTATACAAATCGTAACCAAGGGCGCGTGCCTGCATATCACAGGCTGGATCTTGGTGCTACATACCAGTTGAAGCCACATAGGCATTTTACACAAGAGCTATCGTTCAGCCTGTACAATGCTTACGGACATGAAAATCCGTATGTTATTACTTTCCAGACAGACCCTAATGATGCCAGTAAGACGCAGGCTTTACAAACCTCATTGTTCAGGGTTGTTCCATCAATTTCTTACAACTTCAAGTTCTAAACATGAAACCTTATAAAATAACATCTTTCCTGTTTTTAATGATGGCCATCAGCTCGTGCCAGAAGGTGATACACCTGAACCTTGGTTCTTCTACATCGCAATATGTAATAGTAGGCAATGTTACTGACCAGCCAGGCCCCTACACCATAAGCATTACCAAAAGCATCAACTTTGACCAGGATAATGTATTCCCCCCTGTGAGCGGTGCCAGTGTATATATTACTGATTCTAGTGCGGGCATAACAGACACACTTACAGAAATAACTCCAGGTAATTACCAGACGCATACTATTACCGGAGTAAGTGGGCACATATATCATCTCAGTGTATCGGTTAATGGTAACAGATTTACATCATCATCAACTATGCCGCAACCTATTGGCTTAGATAGTGTATATACCCAAGCAGCTGTATTTGGCAACAATACAGATGTTATACCATTATACAGAGACCCGGCGGGGACGGGTAACTATTATCACCTTGTGCTTACAGTACAAGACAGTGTATCGCAGCAGATATACATACACGATGATGAAGTAACCGATGGCAATGAAGTACAATCATCGCTGCGCAATGATATAAAGATAAATAGTGGGAATGCCATTACGGTAGAACTGCAATGTATAGACCATGGTGTTTTTCAATACTTTAAAGACCTGCAACAAACTATACAGCAAAACTCTGCAACACCTGCAAACCCGGAGAGTAACATTACGGGAGGCTCACTTGGCTACTTTAGTGCACATACAGTAAGGAAGAAAACTATTTTAGCACAGTAGGATGAAGCGGGTAGGTATGACGGTGCTTGGAAAGGGATAATAACCCAAGTTAGATGATTTGGGTATATTCTACAACCATGTGTATCTTTTCATCAAGCTCTTTTACCGCCTCCTCCATCATTAGGAGGCATTGTTTGCTGGCTATATATTTCTCGTCTGAGATAATGTTCATGAGGCCCAGTAAGGAGGCAACTGGCCGACGAAACTCATGTGAGTGCACCTGGGCGATATTCATCAGCTTTTTATTTTGAGTTTCAAGATCTGATAGTTGTTCTGTTAAGAGCTTCTGTGCAAGTTCTAGCTCCATCAACATGGTTGCCTGGCGGGATAAAATTTCTAAAGTCTTTATTTGTAGAGGTGTAAGGTTTTTAGGTTCTACATCAATAACACATAAGCTACCAATCTTATGGCCATTGTTTGCCTTTAATGCAGCGCCTGCATAAAACCTGACTCCCAAATCGGTCACCTTGGGGTTTTCTATAAATCTCAGATCCTTTAAGGTATCATTGACAATTAATACATCATTTTGCAATATTGTATATTGGCAAAATGAAGCTTCTAGTGAATCGTTATTCATGTCGATACCCACTTTAGCTACAAAATGGTTAGTCTCACTATCTAATAATGTGATGAGGGCTATAGGAGTACCACAGATCTCGGCAGCAAGCTCAACAATATCATGAAACTCTTGCAGCCTATTGTAATTGAGCTTTTTGAAAAGTTCAACTGTATACAAACGATCAAAATTGTTGTTCATAGTAATTGATTAATCAAATGTATTATTCGATAGATTAGGGATTAAGGTATTGTCATTTGTCGTACTATATAAAACCATGCCATAGATAAATTACACGTCGATATCTACCACCTAAATAAATATTGGTTACGCTTATTAACGAAAGATATGCGTGAATTGTTTGTTGTAAAATATATTTAATAAAAAAGATGTGGTATGGCTTTGGCAGCCTTAATATAATCTTGAGATAAAGAATGGACTGATAAAAGGTTGAAAATAAAAAAGCTGTCTCAGAAGAGACAGCCCAAAAAAACGAGAAATGATATTTATTGGCAATTGGTATTATAGTCTGAAAACACTTCGGTACCAACAGCAATTATTTGATTGCCGACCACATCTAATTTATGTTTTATCATTTTATCAAGTTCGCTTTGCGGCTTTTCCTCTTTGGCGGGATTGTAAGAACTGTATTTACCTGCTGCCAGTTTGTCTGATACCGTCTTGCAATCTTTTACTAGTCCTTTTATATCTGCTATGTGCAGTTCTTTTACCTTGTTATCACCTTTTTGGTAGAGTAACGTTGGATTGTCAATTATGTTCTGCTCTTCATTCTGCAGCAGATGTACATCTTTGCTTCCTGCATCTATCGGTGTAGGGTAGTCGTATAACCTGTACATAGTAATTTTGCCGTCTGTAATAACTTCAGCCATGTGGTCTGAAATTGAAGACTTTTTCAAGGTTTTGCTTTTGCCAGCCAGGTCAGTTACTGTGGTGCTTTTTGCACTCTCATTCTTATTGGTGTAGTTGATAAGACGAAAATGGCGCTCTTTGCTGTCGCTCTCATACGCAACGTATTCTTTTAAATCATCAACATCAAGCTTGTCGAACTTCTGCTTTTTTTTAGAGGCATTCAGGTCTTCTTTTGCCACAAATTTTACCTTCTGTTGGTTGACCCACGGAGTAGTTTTGGTGCCCATCAGTTTTACGATACCTTCAGTTTTTTTGTCGTCTTTGCTAACGATATAACCATACTTTTCTTTGCCTCGTAATTCGTAACCTTTTTTAAGAGTGTCTTCCTGTGCACACATGGAAAACGTGATGCCAGTGAATAATGCGGTGATTAATAGATTTTTCATAGATACAATTGATTTTTCTCCAAATAAGGCTAATTTTCCAAGCCTTCAAAATGCATTGAAAAAATTAACATTTTTGGTTACAGTGCAATTGTGTGTATCTGCCTAGCTTACCGTGCTTGGTGCCACACCAAATGCCTTCCTGAAAGCAAAGGAGAAGTGGGAAAAATCTTTGAAACCTACCTCAAGGTAAACATCGGACGAACGCCAGCCTTTTTCTTTGATGAGATAGTAAGCATCGTTTAGTCTTTTATGCTGTAGCCAGCGGCTGGGTGAGGTGTGGTATATCTTCTTGAAATCGCGCTTGAAAGTAGCAAGGCTCCTGCCGGTGAGGTATGCGAAACGACTAAGCGGCACATTAAATTTATAGTGTTCATTCATGTAGGCTTCCAGGTCTATTTTGCCGGGTTCGCCAAAATCGAATAATACATTTTTTAGCGCAGGGTTTGTTTGTAGCAAAATCATAACCAGCTCTTTTACCTTTATATGTGTAAGTACCTTGTTGATCTCGCCACTACCATTGATATAAGGTTTAAGGGAATCAATGAAGTTCTGGAGAAGTGGGTGGGGTTTTAAATGCAAAGTGTTTTCGCCAGTGTATGGTTCAGTTATGTGCAGGTTATGCTCGCTGCCGAGACTACGGAGTGTTTCTTCATCTATACTCAGGGATATTGATCTGTACTCACCCCCAGAAGGCGGGGTTTTTATAAAACGGGCCAACTGGTTTTTTCTGAAAAAACGGAAATCGCCATCTTTGAACATGTAGGTTTTGCTGCCTACAAAGGTTTCTGATTGGCCGGATAGGGTATAGCTAAATACATGTTGTGGGATAAAGTGTTCACCTTCAGTAGTCTTTCTTACGAAGCATGAATACAGTATCTGGGACATTTCATTTTCTTGCGTTACGGGCATATATACTTTGTATTATAAAGGTAAAGAGGAATTGCAGTATTGGCCATGCCGTAACTCCTCTTTATGCTTATTTTATTCATTTAACCTATTACATGTCTTATCCTAAAATGGCTTTAGGTTCCAGGTATTCTTCTAATCCGTATTCGCCGTATTCCCTGCCTATACCCGATTGTTTGAAGCCTCCGAAGGGTGCAAGCGGGTCATGGCTGAGCTCATTAATGACAACTCTACCTGCGCTGATTTGTGCAGCTACCTTGTTGGCTCTTTCGATGTTGGATGAGCTTATATAGGCAGCTAATCCATACACCGTGTCGTTTGCTATTTCTATTGCTTCAGCTTCAGTTTTGTATGTGATTATGGAAATAACCGGGCCAAATATTTCTTCGCGGGCAATGCGCATATCATTTGTGACGTTTGCAAACACAGTAGGTTGCACAAAATTGCCTTCTTCTAGTCCGGCTGGCTGGCCCTCGCCACCAATAAGCAATTCAGCCCCTTCTTCAATACCTAATCTTATGTATTGTTGCACACGGTTGTACTGTTTTTTGTTTACCATTGGGCCAATATTTGTTGCTGCATTGTGTGGGTCGCCCACTTGTATCTTTCCTACTGTAGCTATTACCAGGTTCTTTACTTCATCTAGCCTTTCTTCTGGTACCAATAGCCTTGTTGCGGCAATGCATGCTTGTCCGCTGTTCATATAACCTGCGGTTACTGCCATGGGTATAGCCACACTGAAATCCGCATCGTCGAGTATGATGTTTGGTGATTTGCCACCAAGCTCGAGGGTAACTCGTTTCATAGTATCTACAGCGCCGCGAGCAATTGTTTTACCAACCAGCGTGCTGCCAGTGAATGATATTTTGGCAATATCCGGGTGGCGTGTTATTTCTGCACCAACAACTTCTCCGCGGCCATTTACAATATTAAAGACGCCCTTTGGCAAACCAGCCTCATGCAGGCATTCTGTAATGAGCTGGGTTTGCATCGCGCTCATTTCGCTAGGCTTTATTACGGCAGTACAACCTGCGGCAATAGCAGTAGCCAGCTTAGTGCAAATGAAGCCATTGCTAGCGTTCCAAGGGGTAATGATACCCGTTACACCTAGCGGGTCGAGGATCACTCGTGAAGAGCCAACTTTCCTGGTGAAATCGAAATGCTTTAAAGTTTCAATTGCAGAGAGAATGCCATTGAGTGCATTGCCAGAGCTGGCAGCAGAGAATTGCAGTGGACCACCATATTCTTCCACCATAATGTTGGTTAATTCATCTTTTCTTTTCAACACGGCTTCATACATCTGTTGCAGGTATGTTATGCGTTGTTCCTTAGTTGTTTTGGAAAAGGTTTTAAAGGCTGCTTTAGCTGCGGCAACAGCCCTACACGTATCTTCTTCGTCGCCCAGGATAACTTGGCCTGTAAGGACATTGTTTGCAGGGTTGATGAGGTCGAATGGTTCAGTGCCATGAGGTGTTATAAATTCGCCGTTGATGTAAATTTTGTCTATTGTTTTCATTTTCTTCCTTTTAAAATTGTATGGCAAAGGTCGGTGAGAACAAAGGTGGCTGTTGTGTTGAAACGCTCAATGTGTTGTGTTGAGTAGCTCATTTATTCTATGTGTGGGTTTGGATTGCTTTAATGGGTATTCATTTTAGATTTAATTTTTGCCGGTCTAAGCTGACTTCGTTACTTTAACTGTAGTAATAAACAGATTTTATGAAACTGCCGATTCTACTTATTGTTTTCCTATCTATAGCCTATGACGTAACAGCACAATTTGACTGCAATACACTTTTGGCAAAAGAAGTTGACCAGAATCACCCTGAAGAAATGCTTAAAGAACTTAAGCACTTTACGCATTGCGGGTTAGATAGTATTGATGTACGCTATTTTATCAATGGACCAGTAATCGGCGCAATGGTTATAAAAGTGGTGAACGCCAAGCATAGCTGTACTTATGGCGACATCTTAAACCAAATAATGCTGGTTACCGAAATGCCTGGATATAAAGAGGTAAAGCAAAATGAAAAGAAGATGTATACCGTAATGCGCACGCCTGTAACTGAAACCAACTGGGCCCGGAATGTGGATGTGCTCAATAAAAATTTTGATGATAGCGACCTTAATGCTATGCATAAGCTTTTTGTGGATAGTGCATCTAACAACTGGACTTACGGCCAATTGATCCATAATTATAACATCCGTAAAAAATAAGGATTTATAATTCTTATGAGAAGTTGATGGTATTCGTTGCTACTTGCTGATCCAGGCTTTGTATTGATTCCGGATCCACATCTTTATTTCAAGATCGCTGGCAGTGCGGCAGTAGTCATACGGCATGGGGTGGGCATACATGAAGTAACCTACGCTATCGCCCGTAAGTTTTGTCATTAATGTAACTAGTTCGGGCGTGTAACGGGTATCTATGAACTTTTGAAGTTCTGTGGTTTCAAACACTTTTTGGAAATGGTATATTTCTTTAGCCTTCTTTGAGAAAGCCTCAGCCAGTGCTGAAGCTGGACTACCCAGCGCGTTGGGATGCGCACGCGCCAATGGACGTTGATAGGTAGATGCACGTTCAGCAGAGTCTGCTGTGTACTTGGTAAAGCTGTTGAATTTATATGTAAAATCGTCGTACTGGTAGCTGAGTGTAGCCATTGGGACATTTATCACCTCGGTTGGTGACTTATACCTTATACGCTGGACGGGTTTATAGCCAATAGCTGAATATACAAGCGTATCGCCTGGGCGTGCAAATAATGTATAATTGCCATTTGCGTCTGTATGCGTGATCTGGGCAGTACTGCGATTAGCTACATCGGCCAATAGTAATGGTTTGCCGGTTTCCACATCGGTTATAATACCCTGAACGGTTTGCGCGCCTACTGAATAGCTAACAGATATGAGGATCAAGATAGGGTATAGATTCAACCTCATAGGTGTGCACAATATTGGTTTCAATATGGCAAAACTAAGGTTGAATATGTGAAGGGTTGTATAAAGTTTTTAAGTCAATAGTTAGAAGTCGATAGTAAAGAAGCTATTGAGCCACTATATCAAATGTGCCTTGTTTGTTTCTTTCTAAAATAGTACCTGTTGGCGAGTATAAATACGGAATTATCGACTGATCGTAATTAGCAATAGTATTTACATCATATACGGCAGAATGTGTCAAGTCATTAAGGTAGTCCTGATCTTCAGTTCCTGAAAAAAACCTCCATCCACTATCCGTATCATTATATGGAAGCCCACGATACATATAATTGACGGGCATGCCATCTACAGTTATCTTATCCGTAGTAATGCAGCCACCTATAGGTGCTATAAGATCGAGTATCTCTCTATTAATAATCTTGTATTGCTTCTCCATGTTATCACCGGATACTTAGATAATTCTTAGGCTTAGGTTTCATATTCAATACCAAACCAAACCCCGCACCGTTTGGTGCTGCTACAGGCTGTAACCTTAACGACAGGTCCCGCGATATATCAAAGTTGCGCAGGTGTGCAGATGCTACAGCGTCCAGTATCTGTATCATGTAGCCTACACCTGCAAGCAGTACTGTAAAATCGAGATATCGTTCAAAATCATCTCTTATTTGTTGTAGCTGGCTTTGCGTGTACTTAGTACTGTATTGTCCGTTGGGGTAATCTATATATGCTTGGCGATACGTGTTATAATTACTAAGGTTGTAACCAAAATAGTAGGCTGATACGCCAATGCCTGCATATATGACGGGGATCTTCCAATACTGGCGGTTATAGAGCTGCCCAAGTCCTGGCAGAATAGCTGAGTACATACCCGCCTTTTTAGGGTTAGGCGCCCAGTCGGCCTTCTTTTCAGTTACTACAGTATCGCGGAGGTGTGTTACTTGTTTTACAGCCTTCAGGCTATCTTCCGTCTTCTTTTCATTTGCACTTTGTATTAGTTTGGTAGTATCTCTGAATACCGTATTCAGGTTAGTATCGGGCACGGCTTGGGCATAGGCACGAATGGGAGCTAATGCAGTAAGCAATACCAACATACAAACAAAGGCAGTAAACAAGCTTTTATAAACGGATAACCAGGTCTTCATATTTATATGCCCAAAGGTAAATGAAACCAGAACAAAAAATCATGGTTCTTATAAACAACAAACCCTGCCGGTTGGGCAGGGTTTGTTGTTTGCATTAGTCCGGACTTATTTCATACCGGTAGTGTTGTTGAGCTTCATACTGGATTTAGCCATATCGTTAATGATATTTACAGTTTCTGATATGTAAATATCTTTTTTTAGGTTTTTTAACCAGTCGCTATTCTTTGTCATCGATGCGCTGTCTAGATTTATTCTTTCCAGGTCTTCTTTCAGATTGGTATATTCCAATGGATTGGTTTTCTTCTGCAGTTCATCCAGTTTTTTAGATGTTGCATTAGCCTCGTCGAGTTCTTTTCTGTAGCCGGTTTCTGTTAGAGAGTAGGTATTGTTCTCTTCTTGTCTTTTCAGGTGTGCTGCGTTTTCCTCGATTAGTGTGAAAGTAGGATTAGCAGTTACACGAGATTTGCTTAAAGCGGAAAGGTCAGTAACATTAGTAGCGTTTGCAGTTGGTTTAAAATTAGCACGTGCTATTTCGTCCCAGCCCAATGCTGCTTTATCATGACGTTCGCCTTGGTTGATCAGCTCGTAAGGGTCTGGTAAATGAATGTCTGGTGTAACACCTTTTAGCTGTGTTGAACCTCCGTTAACACGGTAGAATTTCTGTACTGTTACTTTTAAAGAACCAAGTGATGACATTGGAGTTACTCCATTGGCGGCTGTAAGTTCATCCGTTTTCATTTGTACCCTTTTCAGTGGATCCACAAATTCATCCAGAGGAATTACCTTTTGCACTGTACCCTTGCCATAAGATGTAGAGCCTACTATTACCGCACGTTTATAGTCCTGTAATGCAGCCGCCATGATCTCAGAAGCTGATGCACTATTCTCATTGATCATAACAGCCATTGGGCCAGTATATTGTGCACCTTTATTGTTCGCGCTTAATGTCATGGGGGCAGCATCACTGCTTTTTACCTGTACTTCGGGGCCAGGACCTGTAAAGAGGCCTGCCATATCTACTACATCGCTAAGGGAGCCACCGCCGTTGTTGCGCAAGTCAAGAATGATACCTACAACACCTGCACCTTTCAGTTTTTCGACTTCTTTAGCTACATCTTCAGAACACCTGCGGCCATTAATATGCTGAAAATCAGAGTAGAACTCAGGTAGATAAATATAGCCTACAGGACCTTCTGCACTTTTTATAACTGCTGATTTTGCAAATACGTTATCCATCAACACCTCGCCCCTAATGATAGGTATTACTTTTATAGAACCATTTACTTTCTTTACGGTAAGGCGTACTTCCGTACCTTTCTTTCCGCGTATAAGGTGTACTGCATCCTCTATATCGTAACCAGTAATATCAACGGGTTCTTGTGCACCCTGACCAACCTTCACTATAACATCTCCTGCCTTCAGCTCACCTTGCTTCCAGCATGGGCTACCTGTAATAATAGCGGCGATCTTGATGGTATTAGCCTCTTCGCGGAGTTGAGCGCCTATACCAAAGAATGTACCTGACATGTCCTCATCAAATTTTTCCTTTTCTTTAGGCGGGAAATAATCAGTATGCGGATCTTCACTGGTAGTGATGGCGTTTATGTAGTAAGTAAAACGTTCATCACCTTTTATCTTGTGCATACGCTTAAATGTGTACTCCATATTCTTGCGTACACTTTCGCGAGCGTCTGCTTCTAATTCAGCGTCTGTTTTAGGTTTGGTATTAGCTGCGGGTTTGGTTTCTGCAGTTGCGCTAAAGTCTTCGGTCTCTTCTGTCAGATTCTTAGTCGTTACATCGTCATCTTCCTTCGCTTTGCTTTTAGCTCCTTTTTTACTTTCTTTAGTCTTATCCTGGGCATTTTTCAGCTCTACATATTTGCCCAATACCCTGAATTTGAGAATCTTTCTCCAGCGGTCTTTAAGTTCGGTTTCGTTTGCTGCATAAACAGTTTTATCACCACTTAATTGTATCTGCTCATCCACATCGAAATGGAAAGGTATCTTGAGTATTTCTTTATAGTAACCTTCAGCATCATCTATACGTTTTGCGTATATCGCGTCCATTTTATCAAAAAACTCTACCGAACCATCTCTTATTTCATCATCGATGGAATACTGATATTTTTTCAGGACGTTTATGTCTTGCTGGGTAAAGAATTTCTTTTCATAATCAAGGTCTTCTAATACCTTGGTATAAACTCTGTTTGAGAAGGTGTCGTTGAGGTCGCGAGGGGCAAAATGTACTTCCTTAATGGCCTTGGCAATAGTGCTCTGTACTAAAATCTTCTTCTGGTCTGGCTGATTGTCATCTCCACCGCTGTATTTAAAGGAGAAAAAGGCTGCAAGCGCCCCCGTAATTACAAGCGGTATGAGGATCTTATTCTTCATGAATCGCAACATAATATTAATAATTAAATAATTCTAACAAATGTAATTGATTTGCTGTTAATAAAACGCTAATCAAAAAGCATACCTATAGGCATATTGAGGGTGATTTTGCCATGAATATATGTAGTAAATTGCACAGGAATTTGTGAATATGCAAGATATATTTTTCAAAGATCTTGGGCTTGCTGAATATGGTATGGCCTGGGAGTTGCAGGAATCCCTGATGAAGGAAGGATTAACCGCCAAGGCGGACTGGTATAATACCCCTCAAACAGAACGAGCCAGCTTGCCAGATACTCGTCACCACTTACTTTTTTGTGAACATCCATCGGTGTACACGTTGGGAAAAAGTGGACATATGGAAAACCTGCTGGTAAATGATGCCAGGCTAAAAGAACTAAATGTCACTTTTTATAAGACTAATAGGGGAGGGGATATTACCTACCACGGGCCCGGCCAAATAGTTGGATACCCTATACTTGACCTTGAGTTGTTTTTTACCGACCTAGGTAAATACATGCGCAGCCTGGAAGAAGCTATAATACGTACCATAGCCCATTACGGTATTGCAGGTGATCGTTTGCCAGGATCAACCGGCGTTTGGTTGGATGTAGGTACAAACAAGGCACGTAAGATATGTGCTATGGGTGTGCGATGCAGCAGGTGGATAACCATACATGGCTTTGCGCTTAACGTAAATACAGATATGCGCTATTTTGATTACATAGTTCCCTGTGGTATTACCGATAAAAGTGTAACATCTATGGAGAAAGAGCTAGGCAAGCGCGTAGATGAACAGGAGGTAAAAGATATATTAAGAAAAGAATTTGGTACGGTATTTAATGCCAACATTATTCCTGAAGTAATTGAAGAATACTAGCGAAAATGTGTAACTTGAATTAGTAGGAATTTAAATAATGAAGAAAGATATTACATATCATTGGGGCGAAGATCATCTTCTTATATCGCTGGGCAATCGTGTACAGCGGGGCATAAGGGTGTTTTTTATTGTAGAGTTCATTTTTACTATAGTGCTGGCTACTATGTTCCTGGTACAGTCATTACCTTTCTCAGCAGGCTTTACGCATATATTTGCAGGCATATGCTCTGCGCTAATTTATCCGCTGGCTATTTACCGTTTTCTTTCGCGGGTGTTTTTTAATGAGCAGATACTTGTAGAAGAGCGTGGCATAACAATAATACGGCGCACTCCTTTTTACAGAGATATGAAATCTTATTACTGGAGCAGCATAGGCCCTATACACTATGCTGGCCGCGATAAAAAAACTGATCATCCACTAAAGGGAAAATACTATGATTATTTTGGCTTTGAAGCTCAGGAACATCTGATACAGAGTTTGCATCATAATGGTAACCTATTCTTTTATTGCGGCCGCAACCAGGTGCACTTTGCACGTGGTGTATATTCATGGGATGCCGAGAAGTTAGTCCACATGATGAAAATATACGTTGGTAAGCAAATGCTATTAGGCCCTGAATGGGAACAAATGTTGCAAGAGCACGAAATGGATTATTAATTTCGCCTTATTCATCAAGGCTCACGGCAACAAAGCCAGTCTCAAATTCTTTATTATCTCGTTTTAAGATAAACTTGTACAGGCCACCCTGATGGAAATTCCGTTTGTCCATAATAATGGGCGACGCCGAAAACTTGGGGATATCCATTATCATGTTGTTTTTGGTATTGAATACCTTCATGCTATAAGCATGGGATTTAACATCAGGAAGAGTGATGTTGATATTGCCACTCACATCGTCTGTGAATACATATTCAGACTTAATGTAATTGTATGGGTTGAGTTCTGTAGCATCGGTAACCAGCGAGATAGTGATCTTAGGTTGTTTTTTGACCAGGGAATCGTTTTTTGCCACTACTTTGAAAACTGAGGAGTCTAATGTAGTTATTACACCTTCGTCTTTAGTGCCTACCACTATTACAGTTTTCTTTTTGTGCGCACCAATGGAACCATATGGAGAATAGGGTGTGACTTCATCTGGAACAGTTATACCCTGGGCCACATTTACATTTCCCGTGCGGGCTTGTATAATTGAGTCAGTAGTCTTGGCCACTTCTACATCCTTCTGGGTAGTTTTATCTGTTTTTACATCTGACTTGGTGGAAGTAGTCAAATATTTCTGCAAAGAATCATTTGATGGCAACCTTACTCTACGATATTTTATTACAGAGCTATCCACATACATTTTTATACGGTTGCTGGTCCAGGAAAGATCTGAGCTGAAGACAATAACCAATTCATAATAGTTATTGCCGGGTTGTGGGTGTCCATCGGCAAACACCTGAACTCCTTTTTGAAGGTTTCTCACATACCCCACGGTGGTAAAATTCATCAAACTATCGGAAGAACGCTGAACAGCTATGGATTTGATGCCGCTATACTGGCACGTCCAGGTAAGTATATTTACCCCTTTGTCGGTAATGCCCGCCATATCTGGAAGCAGAGGTTGTGCCTGCGTGGTCATAAAAAAAAGACTAATAATTATAGAGAGTGCCGCCTTAAGTACGACAGGTTTGCCGATCATTTGCCAAACTTACTGCAAAAAGCCCAACCCATTATATCTGGAACTAAATTTTGGGATAATTTACAATTTTACATTTTTGGTTCCTTTGTCTTCATCCTTTATTTTTATCGCTGTAACCCTTTGATGGTTATATTTATATCTTTAACACCACTACTACAACCAAAAACATGAAAGGTTTATTCACAAAAAAACCATTAAGTAAACTTATACTCGACAGCGGCGACGGTGTAAATAACCTAAAGCGTACACTAGGGGCTGGCAACCTGGTGGCGCTGGGTGTGGGCGCAATAATAGGTGCCGGGCTGTTTGTACGAACTGCTGCTGCAGCTGCCAACAATGCCGGACCATCGGTTACTATAGGCTTTATTATAGCAGCTATAGGATGCGCATTTGCAGGGCTTTGTTATGCAGAGTTTGCTTCAATGATACCCATTGCAGGTAGCGCATACACCTATTCTTATGCTACAATGGGCGAATTGGTAGCATGGATAATAGGGTGGGATCTTGTACTGGAATATGCAGTAGGGGCAGCCACGGTGGGTATAGCCTGGAGTGAATACTTGAATAAGCTGCTTGAAATATTTAACCTGCACATCCCGGAGGAGTGGTGCCATTCTCCTTTTGAAACCTTTAAAGACGCAGCAGGCATGTCTCACCATGCTTATATGAATGTGCCAGCGCTCTTTATCATCTTTATGCTTACTCTTTTATTAATAAGGGGTACAAAAGAATCTGCATTTGTAAATGGCATTATAGTGATCACCAAAGTGACTATAGTGGTACTGTTTATAATATTTGGATGGAGCTATATTGTACCGGCTAACCACATACCTTATATACCTGCACCTACTACATATACTGATACACAGGGAGTAGCTCATAATTATGGCGGTATCTGGGGGATACTAGGGGCTGCAGGAACCGTATTCTTTGCCTTTATAGGATTTGACGCGGTATCTACAGCTGCGCAGGAGGCGAAAAATCCGAAAAAAGATATGCCCATAGGTATATTGGGCTCACTGATTATCTGTACTATCCTATATATACTGTTTGCCCATGTACTAACGGGGGTTGCTAGTGTAAACGATTTCCGTACACAAGGCCGGGAGGCTTCTGTTACCTACGCTATTAAAACTTACATGACTAACTACGGGTGGCTGGCCAATCTGGTAACTGTGGCTATATTATTTGGATTTTCGTCTGTGATACTAGTGATGTTAATGGGGCAAAGCAGGGTGTTTTATAGTATGAGTCGCGATGGACTGGTTCCGAAATTATTCTCTGACTTGCATCCAAAATTCCAAACTCCTTATAAAAGCAACTGGGTATTTTTAGTACTGGTGGGCGCATTTGCCGCGTTTGTTCCGGGTGATATTGTAGGCGATATGACCAGTATAGGAACCTTGTTCGCATTTATACTAGTGTGTGCAGGTGTGTGGATCATGCGGGTGAAAAATCCGGAAATACCGCGCCAGTTCAAAGTGCCATTGGTACCGCTTATACCTATATTAGGAATTGGGGTTTGCGGGGCCATGATAGCTGGTCTGGGTTGGACTAACTGGCTTCGTTTGATAGCATGGCTGATCATTGGTTTGGTTATCTACTTTAGCTACAGCCGTAAAAACAGTAAGCTAAATAACGAATAGCGGTTACAATTTTTAAAATAAAAAGAGGGTGTTGTTTCGTATAGAAGCAACACCCTCTTTTTATTTTAGTTCTAATTGCCAAATCCACCACCGCCTGGGGGCGGACCACCCATGCCACCGCCTGGGCCTCCTCCCGGACCGCCTGGCGGTGGGCCATCACCGTGAAAGTGCCCGCCACCATCGTCGGGATGGTCATTTTGCTGCTGTGTAGGTAATGCGCCTTTAAAATGACGAATGGTATAGGTAAGCGTAAACATAAAATACTGTTTCAATACTTGGGTGGTACTGTTTTCTATATAAGTGTCTGTTACAGTACGGCTGATGCTCTTATTCTGGTTCAGCATATCGTATGCAGTGATACGTGCTTCGAGTGCTTTGCTCTTCAGGAACTTGTAGCCTAGATAAGATGTCCACAAAATGTAATTTTCATTGCCGCTGGTATTGGTAAGAGTGCTGTAGTATGTTTCTGCAAGGTTGGTATTAAACACCACTCCTTTAAAGAATATCCAGTTTACTTTAACGCCCACCACATGGCTATAATAGTTATTAGTGGCCTGGCTCTGCAGTGTATTGTTTACAAAGTTGTAATTGCCGGTGTAAGAAAGTGTGAAGTCGAGGTTCTCGCTCACATTGCTGCTTATCACCACCCCTGCCGTAGGCGCGTAATTGTTTGAGAATGATTCTTTACCGCTAATAGTGCCCGGGCTGCGGGTGTAAGAGACGCCGCCATTAAGGTTGATATTGCTTTTTATAAAATCGGCTGGTATACCATAAGTAAGAAATGCCCGGTTGTTCCAATAGCCATTTAGATTTACAGGTAAAGTGAGCTGGCTGCCCTTATTTATTCTTATCCCATCTGTCAGCAGGCTATCTCTGTTGAAAAGATAAGTAGAGTTGGCAATGTAATTACTTATATTTTGGGCATACAAGTATAATAGGAATGTGTGGGCGTTCTTAGCCTTAGTAAGACCGTAACGAACTATGAGTGTTTGCTCAAAATCCTGCCGTAAAGCCTGGTTGCCCGTGGTGAGTAGTAGTGGGTTGCTGATGTTTATTACGTTTTGTAATTGCGATATGCTCGGCGCTGTTGTGCTGGTGCGGTACATGATGCGCAGGTTGCGGCCATCTGCAAACCGGTAATTGAAGAACATATTGGGCAATATGCTTTGGAATGGTTTGGGATTTGTCGTGGTATCGTAAGGATAATATTGCTGGCCCTCCAGGGTAGCGCTTTGTACATTAACGCCTATTGCAAAATTGAGTTTCTTATCGCCAACGCGATAGTTTATGCCTCCTTTCTGTGTGATATATGTATTGTCGTATTTGTTGGATAGCAGACCATCATGAGTAGTATATTGTTTTGTTGTATCATTATACAGATTGGTTTCCTGATCTGCCTTGCTTTTGGTATAAGACGGATTGTAAGAAAGCATAAGTTGTCCCTTTTTTCCTATTGGTTCTGTATAATTAATACTTGCCGCATAGGATGCAGCATTGTTGTACAGGGAATATTGATCGTTAAGCATTGTAATAGTGTCAATTACATTGCCCCTCAAATTACCGCTGTTTGAAATGGTGGTACCGCTTCCAGATTTTTCGTTTAATGAATTACTGAGATTTAATGATATGGTTCTGCGTGGCTTATGAAACTTATGCTGGAATAGAACGTTGTTAGAAAAGCTGTAACCGGAATAGTTAGATGTATTTAAGTTGTTAGCCGCAACTCTTGACTGGTCTATACCATTCAGCGCACTGGTTGTAGTGTCTGTCTGGGTTGTATAGCTGTTGTTGTTTTGAAAACTGACATTTGGGGTGATAATGAGAGAATTAAAGGAATCTATTGTGTATTCGAATCTGAAATTTACCCTGTGGTTCAGGTTCTTGGTTTCAGAATAGTCGCGCTCTCCATATTGTAACGTACTGTCTTGGTTGCCGGTGAAGTAATCCCTGTTCAACACTGTATTGTTAGTATTGTCGGTTGAGTTGAAAAAATAACTTCCTGTTACTTTTATCTTTTTGCCCCAGTTGTCACTATAATTGAGCCCTACAGAATTTGTATTGGTAATACCCCCCTGCTGGCCAACTAAAAAGTTATTTGCTGAGCTTCCGCCGCGGCCGCCAGAGCCGCCTCTATTCCCTCCGCCACCCCCAGTTATCCCCAATATATCCTGCGAGCTGAAGTTTTGCTGGTTGATATTGTTGGAGAGTCCTATTAATGATATACGTTGGTCGCCATTAAAATAGTTGAGGCTTTCGCCGGCAATATACCTATCATCTGTTCCGTAGCCACCATATATCTTGCCAAACTCACCATTACTTTTGTTCTTCTTGGTAATGATGTTGATGGTTTTTTGTGAGTTGCCATCATCAAAGCCGGTAAACTGGGCTTGATCGCTCAGCTTATCAAATACCTGTATCTTATCTATTACTTCAGATGGCAGGTTGCGCAACGCAAGGGTAGGGTCGGTACCAAAAAAAGGTTTGCCGTCCACATATACCTGCTGCACTGCTTCGCCATTTACTTTTACCCCGCTGTTATCCGATGTTACACCTGGCATCTTAGTTACCAGGTCTTCGGCTGTAGCATCGGGGTGGGTTTTAAAGGCATCAGCGTTAAATTGGGTGGTATCGCCAAGTTGGGTGGCACGTATCTGGGTGCTTTTAACGGTTACTGTTTTCAGTTCGTTACTGGCTGCCTTCATTTTAAGAGTGCCCAGGTTCAGGTTGCCTGTAGTTACATTCACTGTTTGGCTTATGGTCTGGTACCCGAGGTATATAGCTTTGAAAACATACCTGCCGGGTTTTACATTGTCTATAGAGAATGCGCCGTTGGCATCGGTAACTGCCCCTACCTTGCCCATGGTATCCGAAAGGGTGGTAAGAACCACGGTTACTTGTATGAGCGATGAATTGTCTTTACTGTCGAGCAAGGTGCCAGAGACGCTGTAGGCCTGGGCTATTGTTGCATATGGTATGAGCGCAGCTATGCAGCACAGCGCCAGTTTTCTTAGGTGTTGTATCATGGTGTCTGGGTAGCCCCTTAGATGCAAGGTTACTTGAAAAGTTTAACGGAGGAGGGGTAATTGGTGTGAAAGGGGCATTTTTGGTGGTAAGTAACCTGCCGGGCGCTATATTAAAGTATACACCGCTTGGCAGGTTGATTGTTATTTTGTGCTTTTTCGCAGGCTGTCTATGTTTATCGCTACTATTTTAGCGTTCGACCTGTCGATTACAGTGCTTTTCTCGTCGTCTGATATTACGATCTCTCCTTTTTCTATCTCAGTATTCTTTGGGAAGATGCGTAATGCCATCTGCCCTAGCTCATTAGCCACTTGCTGGCGCTTTATATCGGTAGCTTTAAATAGCTGTACATCTCCAAGGGTTACATCCAGAGTTTTGTTGTCCTTTACTTCTATGGTAACACTGGCTACGTTAGGGTAGGTCTTAAATATGCTGTCTTTCATGTCTCCTATATACTGCATGTTCGATTCTGTGGTGTCTTTGCACCCGCTACCTATTATATATATACAGGCAATGGCAACCAGTAAGCTCTTTTTCATGTTTAAATATTGTGTGGTTATTGTCTGCATACAACGCTCAGTAAGCAATACAACTCAAATATATCAAATTACAAGGCAGTATGGGGTATGTTTTTTCAATAAAAGCTAAGTATTATTTGGTGGTGTAAACAATACCCCTATCTTTGCACTCCCTTAGAAAAACGACGGGTACTGCAGTTCTTTGAATAACACACAAACCGAATAAAATTCTTTAGAATTATTTGGTGGTTTAATAAGAACGAGTATCTTTGCACTCCCTTAGAAAAAGGGCCTTTAGAAAAAGGGAATACACAGTTGAATATCAGTTCTTTGAGTGTTGAAACGGTTAAACTTTATTTTTGAAAAGGTTTGGTTTTTACGAAGTGCTTATATACCTTTGCACTCCGTTAAAAACGGGAAGAGAGAAGTTCTTAAGAAGGTTAGTGGTAACGGGTTGAGCGGGTTTTAAGTTTGAAAGAATTTAAAAATAAAGTTTGGCGGTTTGAAAAAGAGTTTCTACCTTCGCACTCCCTTAGAAAACGAGAAGTAACGAAAGGGTAACAAAAAGTTCTTAAAATAATAATAAAGAGTGTAGCTGAATAGAGGAAGCTAGCGGGGTTCAAGTCCCTGGTACACAGCA
>JARLGY010000016.1 GCA_031292525.1 Flavipsychrobacter sp.
GGTTCACCGCTAATAACCATCTTATGGTGGTATTGCCGGGGGTGTTCACCTCTTCCCATTCCGAACAGAGAAGTTAAGCCCCCCATGGCCGATGGTACTGCATATCGCGGGAGAGTAGGTAGCTGCCATATTCATTTAAAACGCCTCATTTAACTTTGAGGCGTTTTTTTTTGTACATATACCTCCTGCAAGTTATCCCCAATATTAGCTAGTCAAAAACATAGGCCTAGAACTCATTAAAGGAGGCAAATTCAAAATTTGGTTTATCACGGCCATCTAACTTATTGCCTACATTTATCTATTAACTCTTGAGTATTTTCTAATTCACTAGCTCTAATGCTCAGCATATAAAACTATAAATGGCGCATTTGCAGGCCTAATTTCCTGGTTAATTTACCTTGGTCAATATAAATGTATTTGAATCGGTAGAATAGCCTGAACAGTATGCAGGGCAATCTACTTCATTTACGTAACCGGTAATATTGTTGGATGTGTAATTGAAGATACCTATTCTTACATTGGCTAACCCCAAAGCCGCACCTGTGCTGCTGTACTGCATTTGCTGCTCATCGAGCGCAAACTTGCTACCCGTTATAACAGCAACGAATTGCATGGGAAATGTGAGTGTTGGAGCCGGCAAACCACAATTGCTACCAATAGATGTTTGTGTACTTGCCGACACTAAGGTTTCTGTTATGTTTACAGAATTATCTCCCAGGGTGGTTATTTGCCAGTTAACCTTCATTGTAAAGGAGCTATACCTATTATAGCTACCACATCCATCGCTGCTGTAGTAGAATGTTATAGGATTTGGAGTTGTCCAGGTGCCGGCTAACTGGCGCGCTGGAGTAAGGGCAGGAGTGCTTTTCTGACAACTGAAAAACAAAATTGAGATGACAAGTGTATATATGAACTTCTTCATAAAAATTGTTTTTTAGATACTGTGGAAATTATGCAGTAGTAAAATTACAATATTTATGTACTTATAAACCAAAACAAAAAACCGCCTCAAAATTGCTTTTGAGACGGTTTGTAAATATTAGGGAGCTAATTAAGCTATTTCAACTTCAGCACCAGCTTCTTTCAGCTTGTTAGCCAAATCATCAGCTTCAGCTTTGCTTACGCCTTCTTTAACAGCCTTAGGAGCGCCATCTACTAGTTCTTTAGCTTCTTTCAAACCAAGACCTGTAAGATCCTTAACTGTTTTTACTACGTTCAGCTTGTTAGGGCCGGCAGCTTTCAGGATAACGTCGAAAGCAGTTTTTTCAGCAGCAGCAGGAGCAGCAGGACCAGCAGCAGCAGGAGCAGCAGCGGCAACAGCAGCAGGCTCAATGCCATACTCGTCTTTCAGTATTGTAGCTAATTCGTTAACTTCTTTTACAGTAAGGTTAACCAGTTGTTCTGCGAATGATTTTAAATCTGCCATTGTTATGATTTTTTTGTTTGTTTTTAATGTTGTTAATGGTACTTATGTTGATACTTGGAAGCCTTATTTTATGCGGCAGCTATGCTGCCCGTGTAATTTATGCTGCGCGTTCTTCCAAGGCTTTTACAAGTCCTGCAAGTTTGCTGCCTGCGTTCAATCCACTCATTACATTGTTTATTGGAGACTGCAGTAAACCAATGATCTCGCCAATCAATTCGTTCTTGCCCTTCAGTGTCTTCAGTGCATCCAGTTGGTCGTCGCCTGTAAATACATCACCATCAATGAAAGCAGCTTTCAAAACTGGTTTCTTGGTGTTTGCAGTCTGACGGAAAGAGCTGATGATCATTGCAGGTTCCTTAGCGTTCTCAGAGAACAGCAAAGCAGTAACGCCATGTAATGCATCAAAAGAACCTTTGAAACGTTCTGTATCCAGTTGTTCCATTGCCTTTCTGATGAGTGTATTCTTTGCAACCTGCATTTCCACATTCTTTTCGAAGCAGATGCGGCGCAGTTTGCTCACCTGTTCTACCGTTAAAGATTCGGTATTGGTGATGTAAAAATTATTGTACTGGGTAAATTTACCCTTTAGTACTTCTATTGCTTCTGATTTTTGAGCAGGTGTCATTTTTTAATTTTTTGTCCTCCCTTGCCTTCTTAGACAGTTTGTGCGGAGGTGTGATCTAAATGTTTGTTACCACGTCCTTATCCTTTGCAGGAAAGATGTTTACGCTACAGTTTTAGTATCAATAGCCAAACCTGGGCTCATTGTTGCAGCCAGGCTTATGCCTTTAAGGTAAGTGCCTTTAGCTGTAGCAGGCTTCATCCGTATCAGGGTGTTTATCAGTTCCTGTGCGTTTTCAGCAAGCTTAGCTGGTTCAAAAGATATACGGCCTATAGAAGCATGTATGATACCGGCCTTGTCTATCTTGAAAGCTATTTTACCACCTTTTACTTCATTTACAGCGTTGGCCACATCATTAGTCACCGTACCTGTCTTAGGGTTTGGCATCAGGTTACGTGGACCCAGTATTTTACCAAGACGACCTATTTTAGGCATTACAGATGGTGTTGCAACTATTACGTCAACGTCAGTCCATCCACCTTCTATTTTAGATACAAATTCATCAAGGCCTACAAAATCGGCACCTGCTGCTCTTGCTTCTGCTTCTTTATCAGGAGTACATAAAACCAATACGCGTTTAGTTTTACCTGTACCGTGTGGCAAGGTAACTGTACCGCGTATAGCCTGATCTGCCTTCTTAGGGTCTACACCCAGGCGTATATGTACGTCAACAGAGCTATCAAATTTGGTTATGTTGATGCCCTTCACGGTAGCTGCAGCTTCAGCCAGCGTGTATTGTTTATTTTTATCCAGTTTAGCTTCTACAGCTTTTCTTTTTTTAGTGATTGCCATCGCTTCAAAAAATTAAATAAGGTGAATTAAATTCGGGATGATGCGTTAATTGAATTACGCGTTACTTCCCCATGGTGCAGTGCCTTCAACAGTGAAGCCCATGCTGCGTGCAGTACCTGCAACCATTTTCATGGCGCTTTCGATAGTGAAGCAGTTAAGGTCAGCCATCTTGTCTTTAGCTATTTCTTCTACCTGTGCCCATGATACCTTACCAACTTTAATGCGGTTTGGTTCTTTAGAACCTGTTTGTTGCTTGGCGGCGTCCATCAGCTGTATAGCTGCAGGCGGTGTCTTAATAACGAACTCAAAAGATTTATCGGTAAACACAGTAAGTGTTACAGGTAATACCTTGCCGATCTTGTCTTGGGTACGTGCGTTGAACTGTTTGCAGAATTCCATGATGTTAACACCCTTGGAACCTAATGCCGGACCGATTGGAGGTGCCGGGTTGGCTTGGCCGCCTTTTACTTGCAGCTTTACAAAGCCAGAGATTTCTTTAGCCATTTTTTACTATTTTTGGTTTTAGCGAATTCCGGTAGTTTCTTATTTCAAATCCACCCCGGTTTATTCTCCCAAATGCAACCTTATTAAAAGAGCAATATGAGAATTGGACGGCAAAGGTAAGCACATATTTTATATGCAGCAAAAAATATTTGAAAATACAGCGATAAATTTAAAAGTGTAATTAGCCGGAATGAAAGACGTTGATAAGTGATGAGTTCCTGCAACAGTTGAGGGAGTGCCGATAAAAATGTACCTTACACTGCCAATAGTTTTTAAACTTCCGGAACAACGATAATAATGCAACCATTTACTGTAATAGAAATAAATGCAAACGGTACTACAACTCCGCAAATAGAAGATGATATAGAAGTGCTGTTAATACAGGACGGAGAAGTGACAGTAGGTAAGCTGAGTTATGATACAGAGAATGACTTTTCATCGCTGGCAATAGATAGCCCTCTTAACGAGGATGAATTGTATAAGGAAGCTAACGCGTTAATAAAGAAAATGTACCCTCATTATTTAGACACACTTACGTCTGTAGTATTGGTAGCGCCAATAGAACTGGCAGAGAAGATGGAATGGTAGGGTATTTTGTTGTTTAATGATTCAACAAGTCATTATCAAAATCAAAGTTATTCTTCGTTTTGTGTGCATTGAAGGCTGCAGGGTCACCATAAGGACCTAAATACTTATCGGAGCCAAAACCCAATATCATGTAGAAAACAAAAGGGAGAAATACTAACCCAACAGTGAACCCTTCAGTTTTACCAAAGCTTTTTGAAAGCATGTTTATTGTCCATATATTCCATATTATGCCAATGTAAGGTATGAGCATAAGAAATATCCACCACCAGGGCTTACCAACTATTTGTAATAGAATAATTATATTGTACACTGGTATAATAGCTTTCCAGCCTTCTTCTCCGGCCTTCTCAAAAGTTTTATAAAGCCCAACTACCATCAGGATTATTAGCGGTAATCCGATAAACAGAAACATCATAAACATTATCCCTAAAATGGCTGCTGTATTCATATAGTAGCTTTTAATACCCAATGCAATATAGCTATTGTATGGGATTATTCGAAAAGTGAATAAATACCTGATCAGGTACTGCCAATAACAATACTTGATCAGGAACGGTAGTAAATTACATTTTTACTATTGGTAACAAACGTTGTGCCCCATTTTGGATAATCTGCACACCGTAGTAGCCTTTTGGCCAATTGCTGCAATCGACAGTGGTTTCGGTGACGTTGCCGGTAGTATGCAGGTTTTGTGCTGACATTATTTGGCCGCTCATGTTGTATACGTTGATGTTGTAAATGCCCGGGATGGCATTGTCTATTTTTATACTGAACTGATTGGTTGCGGGGTTCGGGAATGCTTTAATGCCGATGCTCTGTGATAACTGTTTTAACCCGAGAGGATACTCGGTGAGTGTTATTGAGGTATTGGCTGAAAGATCGGTGTTGTTTGCACTACCATCACCATTAACGGCGTTAAGTGTACAATACATTGTAACTACACCTGCACCGCTTGCAGGGGCTGTCCAAGGGAAAGAAACGGTATAGGTGCCGGATGTGCCTGCCATGGGTGAGCTATGTTCCACAAACCTTATTCCCGCTACTGTATATATGTGTCCTCCACTGGGTGCCGTGCTAGTTCCCGCCTGTACCTGTGCTGCACCAGTACCTGATACAGTTGAATATTGAAAACCAAATTGCGGAAGGCTGGAGGTGTTGGTGCCTTTAATAACAACGGTATAAGAGGCACCGGGTGTATAGCCTGTTACTGGCACGCCACCAGCGCTATCTAAAGTTATTGAAACAGTAGTGTTGGTAGAATTGCCACCATGACAGCCACTGCCACCGCATGTGGCACTTGAAGCTTGAGCCCCTGTGCGGTTTAAGCCAGAATGGTAAGCTAACCCTGCTTTATAACTGCTTAATGAAAGGTAGCCTATTGAAGCAGTTAATGTAAATAGTAAAATTCTTTTCTTCATAACTGGAATTGGAAATTCAATTGTTTAGAAGGCGCAATTTACTTGTGATTATTAAGGAGCAAGGTTATCTGTAGATTAAGCTTTGGATGCTTTTATTGTGGCAGTTTGGGCAATAAAAAAAGTGCCGCACAAGGCGGCACAGTCAAAATTATAGAAGGATAGATGAATTAAAGCTTGACAACAGGCAGCACGCGTTGTGCGCCATTTTGAGCTATTTGCACACCATAATAGCCTTTAGGCCAGGTGCTGCAATTAATAACCGTTTCTGTAGTGCCGCCATTTGCATGGATGCTTTGGGTAGCTACTATACGGCCGCTCATGTCATATACATTTATATTGTAAACGCCAGTACCTGCACCTTCCATTTTTATACTGAACTGATTAGTGGCAGGATTAGGGAATGCTTTTATTGCAATATCCTGGGGTAATTCAGATACTCCTACGAAACCTTCGTTGAGTGTGATCGATGTATTGCGAGATACATCGGCGGCATCGGCCCCACCGTCAAAGTTTACTGCATTTAGTGTGCAATACATGGTAACCGTGCCCGTACCTAATGCTGGCGCTGTCCAGGTAAAGGAAGGTACGGTATATGCGCCCGATGTACCAGTCAGTGGCATGCTATGCTCTACAATTTGCAGCCCGGTGATATTGGTTGTTATATGGCAATTTGCAGGAGCTCCATTAACAGTGCCAGCCTGTGTCTGACTGGATCCGCTTCCGGAAACCGCAGTATATTCAAATCCAAAATGAGATAGGCTCGAAGAATTTGTGCCGGTAATTTTTACAGTGTAGGTAACTCCGGGCCTATACTTTGTTACAGCTACACCTCCAGCGCTATCTACTTCAATAGAAACAGTAGTAGCAGTTGAATTACCACCATGGCAACCACCGCCACCGCACGATGTAGCGCTGCCTTTAGCACCAGTGCAATTCTGGAAATTTAAGCCTGGCCCTGAGGTATAACTAGAAAATGCCAGGAAACCTATACCCGAAGTTAGGGTCAATAGTAAAATTCTTTTTTTCATGGAAGTTCTTTTAAAAAAGGAGTTGATTTAGAAATAATGACAAATTGTATGCCTAAATTAAGTTTTGTTAAAAAAACAGCAAAAGTTTTTTTGCTGAAGCGGGAATAAAAGGTAATGAACACAATTTAAAATAGTTTTATTATGCTTCCTTATCTTCGCGCGCAATTATGGGTCATAAAAAATTAATAAAATTTCAGGCTATACTTGGCTATGCCAATGTGCTGCAGTTTCCTGAGGATATGAAGGGGAAATGGAACCAGTTCTTTAAAAATGATAATCCTATAACCCTTGAACTGGCTTGTGGTAAAGGTGAATATAGTGTAGGGCTAGGGCGACAACACCGTGATCATAATTATATAGGTATAGATATAAAAGGCAATCGTATATATACCGGGGCTAAAATAGCGCTAAATGAGCACCTGGATAATGTTGCCTTTTTGAGGGCACAGATAGGGCAGCTAACTAAGTATTTTGCCCCAGGTGAGGTAGCTGAGATATGGATCGTTTTTTCTGACCCCTTCCTTAAAAAAGAATCGAACAGGCTTACCCACTCCCGTTTTCTGCACTTGTACGAGCAGGTATTGTTACCAGGCGCGCGCATCAACCTGAAGACTGATTCTTTAGAACTGTACAATTTTACGTTGGAGATTATTGGAGAACAGGGTTGCATAATACACGAAAATATTGCAGATATTTATGGCAAGGGCATGGCAAATGGCCCCCTTGCAATACAAACCTTTTACGAAAAAATGCACCTGGCAGAAGGGCGTACCATCTACTATATATGCTTTTCGCTACCGCAAGATGGTGTGAAACTCTCTGGTCGTTTTGCCAAAAAAGAAGAGGAAAAGCTTGGTGATGACTGAGGGGGTTGACTATACGATATTGCCAGATGGTAGGTTAGTATTTACCGCAAAATATCTGCTGGAGCGTGGTTTTTGCTGTGGTAATGGTTGTCTTAATTGCCCATATGAATATATAAATGTGCCGGAGCTCAGGCGTACAGAACTTATAAACAGCCGTTTGCACAATGACAAAAAATAATCCACAAGATATTTACGAGGCTATATATGATGTTGTGCGTATGATACCACTTGGCCGGGTATCAACTTATGGGGCAGTGGCTGCTGCTGTGGGCGCGAAGTCTGGGGCACGCATGGTTGGCTACGCTATGAACCAATGCCGCGGATTAAGACCCAAGGTGCCGGCACATAGGGTGCTGAACAGGAATGGTGAGTTAACAGGCCGCCATCATTTTGTACCCGAGGAATTAATGCAACAAAAACTGGAAAAGGAAGGTATAAAGGTAGCAAATAATAAAGCAGTAGATTTTAAACAGCTTTTTTGGGACCCAATGAAGGAGTTGTAATAGCTGGAATAGTTTTTGCATCCATTTGGAAAATATTGAAAATTAGATAATTATATGTTCGTAGCCGCAGGCAAAAAGACCCCAACCTTTTTTATAGCAGTCATATTTGTACTCCCAATAATCATTACTTCCTGCCAGGGACACCGGATCAAAAAAGCTACATTTACTAATACGTCAGATGCAGAAAATTTTGCCGAAAAACTAGAGAAAATAATTAAACCTGTTGATACTCTAGCAATAGCAAAGAAGCTACACACTACTAATGAGTACATGCGGTACGTTTACCAGGTAACGGATTACCAGAGTGTATGGATGGAACATAATAAGCCAGGCAAGGCAGCTGTAACCTTTTTGCAAGAACTAGAAGATGTGAGCAGCGATGGTCTTAACCCCGAAAAATATCATTTGACAGAGCTTAAAAAGCTTTCAGATATAGTGGGAGGCAGCACTACAAATAATATGGACAAAACTTTGGCACTGGATACCATGTTTACCAATAGCTATCTGGCCGTAACGTATGATCTGTTGTTTGGTGAAATAGCACCCAAATTAGCAGATTCTCTCTGGCACCATAAGAATGATTCTTTGTTCCCAGGGCCACAAGCGCTGGTGCATATTGATGAAAAGTACATTTCTCTAAATGATTATCGCAGTACTGTACCTACTTATGCGTTGTTGCGCGATGAGTACAAACTGTATAGTGATCTTGCTAAGAATATTGATTTCAAAAACGCTCAGGAGAAAGTGGTGGAAGCTAGACCCGGTACGCGTGATACAGGTATGCTGAACGCCATCAACTATATAATGAAGAGTGAAGTACCCTGGATGGATGTACAGTCCAATGATACTATAAGTGATGAAATGCAAACTATAAAGTGGTACCAAACCTATATGGGAGTGAGGAACGTTACCGGCAAGTTGGATACAGGTACCTTAAATCGTCTTACTATAAAACCAGAGCAGCAAATGCAAAAGCTGCAGGCTAATATGGAGCGTGTGCGCTGGATGCAAAAAGATTTCGGTAACTTATATGTAGTGGTAGATGTGCCGTTAATGGAACTCTTTTTAAGGAAAGATGGCCAGACAGAAATGCATATGCGTACGGTAGTTGGTAAGCCAGAGAGGCAAACGCCAGCACTGGATGCGAATATGGCAAATGTGGTGATTAACCCGCCGTGGGGTGTGCCACCAACCATATTGAAACAGGATGTGCTGCCGGGTATAACCAAAAGTGGTGCCCAATACCTAGCTAAGAAAGGACTAAAGGTATATGATCATAAAGGCAACAGCATACGTGCTGGATCTGTAAATGGTCGCAACTACAAGAACTATGTGTACAAGCAAGACCCTGGAGATGATAATGCGCTGGGTTATGTCAAATTCAACTTGCCCAATAAGTGGGATATATACCTGCACGATACCCCACACCGTGGTGATTTTGTAAAGAACTTCCGTGCGCTAAGCAGTGGTTGTATACGCCTGCAACAGCCGCAAGAACTTGCCTTATATATATTAACGCAACTGGAAGGAAAGCGCTACACCCAGGATCGCCTGGATTCTGTTATAGATACGCATAAGACTCGCTGGGAGGTAATGAAAACAAAAATACCTGTGCATATTGTTTACCTTACCAATTTTGAGGATACAACAGGTAAGCACCTAAAGTTCATCAATGATGTATATGGTCGCGATCCCTTGTTGATTTCCTTATTGAAATAAGGCATGTAGTTTCCTAACGCTGTCCACGTTGCCTTTGACCGATACAAATTGCACTATTGTATCTGTAGGTAATGGGATGGTAAAATCGGGCAGCATGTTATCGTCTGGTAAGTGATTTGTTTTTTTGTTCAACCAATATGCAGTTTTCATGTATGCCTTATTAGGATAGTATATAAAAAGGCAAGTGCCGTCTTTTATTTTATTGATAATTGGTGTTGATAATTTAGCCGGTACCGCGGGACAACCCCAGCTGCGACCTATATAGTTATTGTTTCGTGCAAATTTCTCGCAAACATAGGGCGCGCCATGTACTACTATACCTCTGTCATAAGCAGCATCATTAAAGCCGTTATCAATTCCTTGCAAACGCAGAGATAGGCCGTGCTCACCCATATAGGTATCACTGGTTACATAAAAACCAAGACTGCTCTGGTGAGAATTGTTATCGTTTGAAAAAGCAGTGGCAAATTCTTCTCCCGAACCATGGCCATGTGCCACGTAGGTATTGTACACTACTTTTTTTGCACACAGGTCTATGACCCACATACGGTTTTCTGTAGATGATAGGGTGAAGTCACAAACGGTAAGCATTTCGTTATCAACGTTTAGCTTGCCGGCGCTCCTGATATTTAGATAGCCATGCATCGCCTTATTGAACACTTCGTAAGAAAGTTGTTTACAATTGCTAAAGTCTATTTGTTTGTAGAGCTTAGAAATGTAATTATCTACTTTCGATTCTGTTACCGTAAAAGCAGAAAGTGTTTCATCAGCTTTAACAGGCTTTGATGCAACTGCTGTAACGAGGTAAACGCAAACACACAATATCAATTTCTTCATATACCTTTTTTAGAAAGCTTAGTTACAAAATTTATTTGTGGGGTATTTTCAAAGATAACCACCACAGCCATATAGCCAATAGATATTGAGCCTTTTTAGAGTGGCTTTAACATATATCGGCTTCTTGTGACACGAGGCAGACAAATGACTAAATGTTAGCAGATTGTGTGGCTCTAGTATATAATCTGTTTTGATAACGCTATGGCGTTTTTGCTATAGCTGGTACACCATCTTTCCTGCTATTTTGTGTACATTTGGTGGTCTAAAAAATATTTTTTGTTATGAAAGAGGTATATATTGTTTCGGCCGTACGCACACCGATAGGTAGCTGGGGCGGATCATTAAAAGATTTTTCTGCTACACAACTGGGTGCCAAAGCCATAAAAGGTGCAGTTGAGAAAGCAGGGATAAAGGTTGAAGATATTAATGAAGTATTGATGGGCTGCGTGATGCAAGCCAATCTTGGCCAGGCTCCTGCTCGCCAGGCATCTAAATTTGCAGGTGTACCAGACAATGTGCCTTGTACTACAATCAATAAAGTATGTGCCAGTGGTATGAAAGCCATTATGCAGGGCGCTCAATCCATCATGCTGGGTGATAATGATGTAGTTGTAGCAGGCGGTATGGAAAGCATGAGTAATGTGCCTTTTTATAATGCCAACCAACGCTGGGGTAATAAATATGGCAATGTTACTTTGATAGATGGTCTTGCAAAGGATGGTCTTACAGACGTGTACAATAACTACGCAATGGGCAATGCAGCTGAACTTTGTGCAGCAGAATGCCATATAAGCCGCGAAGAGCAGGATGCATTTGCTATAAATAGCTATAAGAAAAGCCAGGCATCCGTAAACGAAGGCCGTTTTGAAAATGAAATAATACCTGTAGAAATACCACAACGCAAGGGCGACCCGATAAAATTTGCAAAGGACGAAGAACCCTTCAATGTAAAATTTGAAAAGATACCTGAATTGAAATCAGCCTTCACTAAAGATGGTAGCGTGACTGCTGCAAATGCAAGCACAATGAATGATGGCGCTGCTGCACTGGTGTTGATGAGTAAAGAAAAAGCTGAAGCGCTGGGCATTAAGCCGCTGGCCGTGATACGTGGCTATGCAGATGCTGAACAGGCACCTGAATGGTTTACCACTTCACCATCGCTTGCTGTGCCTAAAGCTGTTGCCAAGGCTGGCCTTAAAATGGAAGATGTAGAATATTTTGAACTGAATGAAGCATTTAGTGTGGTAGGTGTAGTGAATACCCAAAAAATGCATCTTGATCCTGAAAAGGTAAATGTAAACGGAGGCGCTGTGGCATTGGGGCATCCTTTGGGTGCAAGCGGTGCGCGCATCATAGTTACATTGCTGAATGTACTGCAGCAGAAGGGCGCTAAGTATGGTGCAGCTGGTATATGCAACGGCGGTGGCGGTGCAAGCGCAGTAGTAATAGAACGTTTATAATTGTAAGTACGATCCATATTAAGTAACGGCCGGGAGTAATAATCCAGGCCGTTTTTTTATTTTACACCTGAAATACCAGATACCATGATCAAAAGAATTGCCTTTGTTTTCCTGCTTGCTTTACCAGCTTGCCTTATGGCACAGCAAAAAGAGTTTTGCAGCGGTATAGATATGCTGGTGCAGGCGGCCCCAGCAGGCTTTAAGACCGTAAAGGATAGTATAGTTAAGATAAATGAGAAAGGCATTGTTTGGGCTTGCAAGGTGTCTGTACCCGGAGTGATAACAGGGCGCATCATTTCTGTTATGGGTTTGCGATACGAAGGGGCTTTGTTCCAATCGAGAAACCTAGCAGAGGTGCAGCAGGCATATGAAAAATATAAAGGCTTCCTGAATGGCTGCCTGTTGGATAAAGGATACGTATTGAGTTATGGCGATAACTTTTACCCCGGCCTTGAAGCGTATAAAAAGCTGGTGTACATGTCAACAAAGGACGATGCCCCCACACCTCCACCACATGTATCTGTGGAAACAGATTATTCAAAACAGACAGGGGCATACACTATTGTGCTGTATGTATGGCAGCATTAGCAGGCTTTGATAATTGTTTGTGCGCCTTGTATAGCCCCGGTAGGAAACATGCTGCTAGTGCCAGTCCCATACATCCCTGCAACCCAACGGTAACCCGCGCGCCAATATGATCTGATAAAAGGCCTATAAAGAAACTTCCTATAGGCTGCATGCCGAAGAATACCATGGAGTAAAAGCTCATTACCCTGCCACGCATATGATCACCAACTTCAGTTTGCACCAATGTATTGCCGGCTGCTATGCAAGTCATCATACCACCACCTGCTACTATAATAAAGAATAATGCAAGAGGCAATTGGGTACTAACTGCAAACAGAAACAAACCCAACCCAAAGAAGAAAGAAGCTATCAAAATATACCTGTTGAGGTTATGATCAGTTTTGCGTGAAGCCAGGAAATATGCGCCCGCTAATGATCCGAGTCCTGAGCAGGCACTAAGCAAAGTGTAAGTTTTGGCATTGCCATGAAAGATATCTTTGGCAAATATGGGTAATAGGGTAGCGTAGGGCATTAGCAACAGGCTCAACAAACCCAGCATAATTATTATACGCAATAGTTGTGGTGAATTACGAAGGTAAACATAGCCTTCATGAAACTCCTGCCACATATTTTTAGTGGTTTTTGTGTAGATATGCTTTGGCAATTTCATGAGCAATAGGCAGGTAATGACGGCTATAAAACTTAGTGTATTCAGTAAAAAGCACAACCCTTCTCCAAACTGATATAACACAATGCCGGCAATAACAGGCCCGGCGAGCCTTGCCATATTTACCATGGATGAGTTGAGCGCAATGGCATTATGAATGTCTTTTTTATCATTTACAAGTTTCACCATCAATGATTGTCGCGATGGACTATCGAACGTGTTGATAATACCCAAGGTGGCGCTAAGTAGGATGATGAGTGTAATATTATAATATCCGGATAAGACAGCTATGGCCAATATAGATGCCTGTATCATTGCAGCTATTTGAGTGGTAAGAAGTAGTTTATATTTATCCCTCCTGTCTGTAATTACACCAGCGTAAGGCGAAAGGATGAATGTGGGTATAAGACTGGCAAAGCTTACGATGCCAAGCATAAAACCGGAATGGGTGAGACGGTACACTAACCAGCCCATAGCCATACGTTGCATCCATGTACTGATGAGCGATATGCTTTGGCCAATAAAATAGAGCCGGTAATTGGGGTATTGTAGTGATCTGAAAGCCGGGGATAATTTCATATTTACATCCGACTCTAATATCGTTGTGCTCTTATGATCCTTCTAGTTCTCCTGTCGGCACGTGCATTTTGCAGATCTAAAACGGCCCATATAGCGGCGGGTATCCAACCTATAAGTGTTATTTGCAGCAACAGGCATAATATGCCTTTAAGAATACGCATCCTGAGCAAAAAAGATAGCCAGGGAAGAAAAATAGCTATGAGTGTCATGTTTTTGATAAGATAAGCATGAAAATACCGATCTTTTTTATTTTGACGTACGTGTATTACATAAAGAAGAGCGCCACCTGGTATGGTGGCGCTAAAAGTTTATAAGTCCTAAGGTATATAGCTCTTAGGGCTACAAGGGCTGCTTATTTAGCTGCAAGATATTCTTTTACTTTGTCTTTATGTATTATCGCTTCCTTAAAAGTGTAAGCGCCAGTTTTAGGGCTGCGTACTGCTCTAATTACTTTAGTGTAATTTTTAGCTTCTGCTGCCTGCTTTGGGTCTTTCTTTATCGCGGTTTTAGCTGCTTTTGCCATAACTTAAATATTTTATAAGGTTATTTAATTTCTTTATGAACAGTTACACGCTTCATGATCGGGTTGAATTTCTTCAACTCAATACGCTCAGGTGTATTTTTCTTGTTCTTGGTAGTTATGTAACGGCTTGTACCTGACAAACCGCTGTTCTTATGCTCAGTGCACTCCAGTATTACCTGCACCCGGCTTCCTTTTTTAGCCATATTAGAAGGACTTTATTACTTTTATAAATTAAACAGTTTGACCTTTAGCCCTAAGTTCCTTAACTATAGTGAGCAAGCCATTTTTATTGATTGTACGTACGGAATCCGCCGTTAATTTTATAGTTACCCAGCGGTCTTCTTCTACAAGGAAGAAGCGCTTGGTCTGCAAATTCGGCAGAAAGCGACGTTTAGACTTCTTATTAGAGAAGGATACCTTGTGACCTGATACTGGTTTTCTACCTGTTACCTGACAAACGCGAGCCATGCTGTACTTTTTTTTAGGACTGCAAAGGTCTTCATTTTTTACGTATTACCAAAATAATTTTTGAATTTTTTCTTGAAAATATTTTCAGCAACCTATTCTGACTTCCGGCCAGCCTCAAGATAGTAGTCAATAGCCTTACAGACCTCACTTTCATCGCCTGCCAACTTTACTGAAATAGGGGTCATGTTATCTGAGTTTTCAGCATGTGTAAGACTTTCAGTAGCTAATTCTTCGGGTGTTGTGTGCTGCTCATACCTCGCATCGCGCGATAAAGTCACCAATCCGGCCTGCTGCAACTCTTCCAAGGCATTCAAAAAGTCTTCCTGGGTACTGATTCCCAGGCTATCCTTATCTATGTTCTGCTCGACACCCCCGCTACCGGTATTGCAGACATATTTCAATATTTCAAAAGCAAGCGGCGAAAGGTTGGATACCGTGGGCATAAAATAAATTATATTCTAAAGTTACGAATAATGAGGGCATTATATGGCAACCCGAAACCAATTGTAAAATATAGGTGTATTATATGCAATGTGTTAGCGGATAATCTTTATCATAACTGGTTGTCCTGCAAAGCTATCCACCTTATAAAAAACTCTCATTGTGTTATAGTTGTCAGGAAGTTTTTCATTTACCCGATATTTATAGTGCAGGTAAATCTCTCCGTTCCAAATGCTGTCGATATGTGTTTCAGCACAACAATAGTTTAAAAGAGAAGGGATTTTTAAAGCATGCCACAGACTATCACTTTCAATTTTTTCAGGTGTAAAATCATAGCGGTTCCACTTGTTTGTTTTGAAGTCCCCAATTATTATCGCATCGGATTTAAACGAGCCACCTGTTTTCAAGATCGTCCATTTGTCAAATTGGACTAGCTGTTCATCTTTCTTCCATTGTCGTTCAAAGTAAGTACCGTATCCAACAGTTACTGGGGTGTCGCTATCAAAATGTTTGTATTTATACACAATATCATGTTGCCATGAATGTATATCCATGTCAGTTGTTGAACTACACAATAGAACTCCTCCAATATTTTGTTTTATCTCTGCGCTATCATACACGGGATCAAAAGCATGAAAGACCATATATCCGGCAAGAAATATTAGGCCAACGAATATAACAATAGCAATTAACCGACCTTTTTTCATGGCCATATATAGGTATAGAAAACTGTGTAGCTCGTAAATTTAGATTAAGGTATAGCTGGCAATAATAATTGGTCCAAGTCGCTGACGCCTGGTACATTCTCGCAATGGAATGCCTCGCCATAGTCCACGCCTATCTGCTTGCCCACCTGCGCATCACGGTACTTTATCTGGTTTAAAAATCCTTCGGTGGCAATATAGGTAATGGGTTCGTTAGATGCAGGGTCGTGAAACTGGCTTTTATAGCATTTTATAGCTGCCATCTTTTCCTGGAATGTAGCAGATATATCCACTATAAATGCCGGTGTAACATTTCTATCCTGCTGAAAATGGAAGATGCGTTTGGGTCTCCACGCAGTCTGTCGTATTCCGTCTATTTCAGTTTCTACCTTGCGCAAACCAGCCAGGAAACAGGCGTCTGCTATCAGTCTGCCACCTTTACCATGGTCAGGGTGACGGTCATATAGGGTATTGGCCAGCACTATGTCTGGTTGGTACTTGCGTATATACTTAACCAGAGCTAATTGGTGTTCTTTGTCATTTCTAAAAAAGCCATCTTCCATACCAGCGTTCTCGCGAATAGCTACACCCATAAGTTTTGCAGCATTCGCAGCTTCTATAAGCCGTAGTTCAGGGGTGCCTCTGGTACCCAGTTCTCCCTGCGTAAGGTCCACTATACCAACTGCTTGTCCCATTTGTGCATGTTTTATCAGAGTGCCTGCACAACTCAGTTCTATATCATCAGGATGGGCAGCTATGGCCAGTATGTGTAGTTTCATTTGCTTTTTAATGAGAGGCGCAAAATTATGGCAATAATTATTCTCTAATCTTATGCCAGTATAATTGGTCTGATCAGTAATAAGCAATTCTATTTATGCAGCCTGGTTTGTTGCTGGTAATATTGGTATTTATTGTAATTACTTGCTTCTAATTCTCTTACTACTGCTTCTATATCTTTATCTCTATCGGTAGGGTCATATTCACGTTTCAGGTTATTACTAAAAATTAGCGCAACAGATTGCCATATTACCGCAGAAAAGCCACCTTTCACTTCTTGTATTATACTGTAGCAGTTCTTCCCGGTTTGGCGGTCTATAAGCCGCACCAATATTTGACCTTGGGTTATCGTTAGGTCTTCCAATTCACCTTTAAAGCGTTTGTTTAATTCTTTTTCCACCGATTTTAGGTAAGCTTTCCGCTCGCTTCTTCCATCTATTTTGTCCAGGTCGGTATCTACATTTTTCAATAGATCGGCTGCTATTACTGCGTAGGGGTAAACTTTATACACGTTATAACGCAGAGTAGCATCGTATTCCCGCTGCTTGGCATATCTGCGTGCTTCCCTTGCTGTAAGCTTTTCCGTTTTTATAAATTCGGGCAGGTATATCATAGGTATAGTATCTTTATTTTCAACTATGGCGCCTAGCATAATACTATCTGTGCCACTGTGTTGCTGAGCAGCAACAGGAGCAGCAATAAAGAGTGTTATAGCCATTAAAATATATTTTGCCCATTGCCTCATATACTACTGTAAAATTCCTGTTTTTTAATGGCATATCAATAATGACAATAGTCTTATTGCAAAATATGTTGTTAAAATCAACAATTAAATTATTTAAACAAACGTTTAATTGGTTTGGTTGTTGTAGATTTGCACCCAGATATGAGAAAGGTAATATTAATGGTTTTATTGGCTGGTTTAGCATCTTGTACAACAAAAGAAAAACAATGGTCTCAGGCAGAAATCAATGCGAAAGTTGATTCAGCTGTAAGCGCACGTACCTCCGATATTCATCGTCAGGCTATGGAAGACCTAGATAGCCGCCTGGCAATAGAGGTAAAAGCAAAAGCTGATAGTATAGTTCAGGCACACGAGTTGCAACATACCAAAGACTCTTTGAAAGAAAAGAAAAATTAATGAATACCAACGACAGACCGGTTTTGTTCTTTGATGGGGTTTGTAATCTTTGCAATCAGTCGGTTCAGTTTATAATAAGGCACGATAAAAAAAAGCAGTTTCTTTTTGCCCCCCTGCAGGGTGTTGCCGGGGAAGCAGCATTAAAACATTTAGGCAACCTAAAGAACAGTGAGCTGAATAGCGTTGTCTTGTTCTACAAAAATAAGTATTATACCCGATCTAATGCGGTTTTGCAGGTTTTAGCTATTCTTGGCAGCACTTGGAAGGTGTTTTTATTCTTGCATATTTTACCTGGTTTCATCCGTGATGGATTGTACAATAGAATTGCTCGGAGCCGCTATAAATGGTTTGGAAAAACAGATAGTTGCATGCTGCCCGCTCCAGACCTGAAAGAGCGTTTTTTGGAGTAAATATTTTAACCGAATATTTGGCATATCTCTACTAAATTTGAAGTATGAATTTTGTCCGATCTGTCTTTATTATACTTTTTCTTTTCCTGGGTGTATATACCCATGCGCAGGAAGTGCTTTACTCTCCTTATGAGGATTTTGATCTTAAGGGCGGCGATTTTTCGGTTGTAGGTTACACCGGCGGGCGTTACTACACCTATAGGTCTTCGGGCCAAGGGTATTTTCTAGATGCATATAATGATAATATGGAAAAAGAAGCCACAGTGCTGCTCGACTTTTTTCCATCCAAAATATACCAGACAAAATTTATAGCCTATCCTGATAAGATAATTGTGCTGTACCAGGCGGTAGAAAGTAATAAAGTAGTGCAATATGCAGCGTTGCTAGACGCTACAGGGCGGTTAAAAGCAAGACCTATACAGCTGGATAATGTAAAGACCGGAATTCTAGGGCCTACCAAAACCTATTTTTCTTCAGCCATATCAGAGGATAAGAAATCAATTGTCATCTTTAGTGCCAAGGATAAGGGGAAAACATTTACTCTTGATGCCAAGTTTATAAACGACAGCCTGGCTATTCTGCATCGCACACATGCTACATATAATGCAGATAATGATATTACACATGGTGAGCCTATGGTGGGTAACGATGGTAATATGTACATACCTGTTTATACAGATGTGGGGGGCAAGAGTTACTCAGACCAGGTTTGGTTGCTAACGTTGCCACAATCTGCTAATAAATTTAATGATCATGCTTTAAATCTTGATGATATCTATGCGGGTAATTTGTACATGAAAGTAGATAATGCCAATAAACGTGTATATGCTGGTGGTTTTTACGCTGATAAAAAAAATGGTAGTTATTCTGGGGTTTTGTATGCGTGGTATGATATTGGGAGCGAAACCTTCCAAAATAAGAGGGCTATACCATTTGACAGTAACATGATGGGCTCAGCCGGCCATGGCCACAGGCGGCCTTTTGATGAATACCAGGTGAAACAGCTTATTGTGAAAAATGACGGTGGTTTTGTCCTTATTGCAGAATCTTCTTTTATTACACTGCGCAGCAGCTATGCGCCAGGTTTTGGTTACTATTCGTACTACTATGGTCCATACATGAACACTACCGTACGTGAATATCATTTTGATGATATCATGGCCCTCTCTTACGATAGTAATGGCAATCGAGAATGGAATGCATTGGTTCCTAAGGAACAATATTCTCAGGAAGATGGTGGGCTATTTTCATCTTATGCCTTATTGAATACCGGAGGGACTTTAGGATTCCTTTTTAATGACTTTGATTCGTACCACTCCCGTATACAACTAGTAACCCTTGATGCTCAGGGAAAGGTAAACACACATTCTTTCTCTCCAGAAGGTAATGACAATCCTGATTGGTTGCCCCGGTCTGGCAAACAAGTTACAGGCAGGGCTATGATGATACCTTGTTTGCACAAAAAGCAAATCTGCTTTGCTAAAATTGTATTTTAGATAGAATAGAATAGAATAGATAGGAAGGAGGCAGAATCTTAATACATCTTACCTATTTTCTTTCGACTTGTAACTCGTTGATAGGAAAAGCGCAAGTGAGCAGTGGGGATTTATTTTGTTATCTTATCTTCGCAAAAACCGGCACAAGTGCTGCAAACATTCAGGAACAATAATCCCTTTACAGTTATCATTTTGTTTATTGGTACCCTGGTATTAAAACTGGGGGTATTGCTGCATCCACAAGCGCCTGTGCGCCTGCCGGGTTATTTTGTATATAATAGCCTGCTGGACTTGTTTAACATAGTGCTGCGCAATAGTGCATTTGGCTACACATTCCTTAATATCATTCTTCTTTTCCTGCAGGCACTATATATAAACAGGATAGCAGCGCATTATAAATTATTTTACAGGCCCAGTTACATACCTGCACTGGTGTATATTTTGCTAATCTCAATGTATCCACCATTTGGTTTCTTTAGTCTCGCAATGGTGGTTAACTGGTTTGTGCTTTGTGGTGTTGATGTGATGCTGAGCTTTAACCAAACACTAAAACCCAGGAAAAATATTTTCAATGCCGGTTATCTTTTTTGCCTGGCGGGTGTGCTTCAGTTTTCAGCTTTGGGTTTTGTGGTATTATTACTAGGTGCGCTCATTATTTTGCGCAGTTTTAACGTTGGTGAATGGGTAGTGGCGGTGCTTGGATATGTAACTCCTCTGTATTTTTTTGCGGGTATTCTTTTCCTTGCCGATAAGCTGCCTCTTTTGTCTGAGTGGCCGCAAGCAGGTATATCATTGCCTAGGCAGCTAGGGCCACCTGTTTATATAATAGGTCTGTTGGCGGGTTTTATCATCCTTATATCGTGCGGGTTATACGGCATGCAGCTGCAAGTACCCAAAAGTGGTATTTATATAAGGCGCAACTGGGCTACGCTTACTATGTACGCAATAATTGCCGTACTTGTTGCGGTTTTTACCGATGTTTTTGTGGTTTCAGCCTGGTTAATAGTTATGCCTGCATTGACTTTTATCATAACACACGGCTTTAATCTTGAAAAAAGTAAACGGTTTAGTAATTTTATCTTTTATTTCTCGCTGCTTCTGGTCGTTTTTTGTCAGGTGGCATATAAATAAGCATATTAAAAATGAAATTTGGAATTATTGTTTTCCCGGGCTCTAATTGCGACAGGGATATGATGCACGCATTGCGCGACGACCTGGAACAAGAAGTTGTAATGCTCTGGCATAAAGACAAAGACTTGTCTATGTTTACCAAGGATGACTGTATAGTATTGCCCGGCGGGTTTTCTTACGGCGATTATCTGCGTTGTGGTGCGCTTGCTCGTTTCAGCCCTATGATGGAGCAAGTGATCAACTTTGCCAAACATGGAGGAAAGGTACTGGGGGTTTGCAACGGTTTCCAGATTCTTTGTGAGTCGGGCTTGTTGCCCGGGGTATTGTTGCAAAATGACCACCAGAAGTTTGTGTGTAAAAATGTATGTATAAAAAGCGAGAATAACCGCAATATTATTGGGCAAAATGTTGCTGATAAGATATTGAAAATACCTGTGGCACATGGAGAAGGCCGCTATCATGCTGATGCTGCCACCTTAGAAAAACTTAATAAGAACAACCAGGTAATATTCCGCTATTGTGACGAACATGGTGAGGTGCATTTGCATTCCAATCCTAATGGTGCAGTAAATAACATAGCAGGTATTTGCAATGAAGGGCGCAATGTATTTGGTATGATGCCGCACCCTGAGCGGGCAAGCAGCAGCGCCTTGCACAATATAGACGGCCGCCTTATACTGCAGGCATTTACTAACTAACCCATGTTTAATACTTATTTGATGAACAGGATGAACATATTTAAGGCAATATTGCTTGTCCTGCTACTGGCATGCACAGGTGGCGCTTATGCCCAAATGATCGGCGACCCTACAACCTGGACTTATGAGGTGAAGAAAAAAGGCGCGGATAAGTACGACCTGGTGTTTCACCTGTCTTTAAAACCCGGGTGGCATATCTGGTCTTTACACCCAGGTGGTGACGGACTACAGATAGCACCGTCTTTTGCTTTTACTGATAGTGCCACTCTACACCGCAATGGTAAAGTAAAAGAAACTGGTAAACCACAGGTAAGGACTATGGAAGGTATAGATGGTAAAGTGACTTTATTTGCAGACAAAGTTGACTACGTGCAAAGTGTAACCGTAAAGGGAAAGGTAAAAATATCTGGCACGCACTTATACCAAGTGTGTAATGAAACAATGTGCTTGCCCCCTAAAACGAAGGATTTTGTGTTTGATATAAAGTAAAATAGATCGATTGTGATTTGTGAATGGCGCTCGGGATGAGGATAGATGAAATTGAGACTGCAAGCATGATGTGCGGTCTGTTGTATTCAGATTAAATAAAGATGGCCACGGCCCCAAAACTTCTTTTATGAAGGTATATAAAGTAGCATTGCTCGTGTTTTTGAGCGTTTTTATTTCCTCTGTTGCTAATCATGCGCTGGGGCAGATGGTGCAGGATCCCACAACCTGGACCTTTGAGGCTAAGAAGAAGTCTGCTAACACATACGATCTTGTATTTCATCTTAAACTAAAAAAAGACTGGCACATATGGTCTTTTAATGCTGGAGGTGATGGCCTGCAGGTATCGCCTTCTTTTGAGCTGGATAAAGATCCTAAAGTAAAAGCTGTAGGAAAACCAAAGGAAAAGGGCAAGCTGATTACCGAAAAAATAGATGGTGTGGATGGCGATGTGCATTTATATAAAGACAAGGTTGATTATATACAGACAGTAACCGTTAAAGGTGCTACAGTTGTAAAAGGAACTTACGGTTACCAGGTGTGCAATGAAAGCATGTGCTTGCCGCCTAAAACAAAACCTTTCAGTATAACGATTTCTGTTGGCGGTGCAGACACGGCTACCATAGCTGCAATAGCTCCGGAATCGCATGACAATGATACGGCCAGTGCAGTCCCTGCTGATGCCAGTATGACCGCAGCAGTGGATACGACAGTGAAAATCCCCGTACCTGCAAGTGTAAAAAAGGCAGAAATAAAAGAGGAAAAAAAATCTATGCTGATGGTTTTTCTTGAAGCCTTACTAGGTGGAATACTAGCAGTACTTACTCCTTGTGTTTATTCCATGATCCCTATAACGGTTAGCTTCTTTACCAAGCGTAGTAAAACCCGTGCAGAAGGTTTAAAAAACGCCGGATATTATTCATTGTCCATTATCATTATATTCACTTTGCTGGGTGTTGCCATATCGGCGATATTCGGTGGAAACGCTTTGAATACGTTATCTACCAACTGGATAGCCAATTTAGTATTCTTTGTATTGTTTGTGGTATTTGGTATATCATTCCTTGGCGCATTCGAAATTACATTGCCATCTTCCTGGACCAATAAAACAGATTCTAAGGCGAACACAAAAAGTTTCAGTGGTATCTTCTTTATGGCGCTTACTTTGGTTATAGTGTCATTTTCCTGCACTGGTCCTATTATTGGGCCGTTGCTGGTTATTGCTGCCAAGGGAGGTTTTATAGGACCGGCAATAGGTATGTTTGGCTTCTCTTTTGGCCTGGCATTGCCTTTCGCATTATTTGCTGTTTTTCCAGGTATGCTCAATAAAATAGCTAGCTCTGGTGGCTGGCTCAATCAGGTAAAAGTGGTGCTTGGTTTTATAGAATTGGCACTGGCATTGAAATTCTTTAGCAATGCAGACCAGTCAATGGGATGGCGTTTGCTGGACCGAGAAATATTTATAGCACTATGGATAGTAATATTCGTTTTACTAGGTTTTTACCTGTTGGGCAAATTAAAACTTTCGCATGACGACGAAAATAAGAAGAACGTATATGGGCAGGAGTATGTATCCATTTTTAAATTATTTCTTGCCATAGGCTCTTTTACATTTGCTGTTTATTTATTCCCAGGTATGTGGGGTGCGCCACTTAATGGTATGAGCCAGTTTCTGCCGCCTATAGGCACCCAGGAATTTGTTTTAGCCAGCGGTGGGGAACCGGCTGGTGAAAAAGAATACAGTGGCCCTAAGCCGGAAAAATATGTTGACATCATGAAACAGTATGAGCCTTCAGCAGTAAGAAACCTGGGGCTTATTACATTTTTTGATTACAACGAAGCATTAGCTGCAGCTAAGAAATTGAAGAAACCTGTTTTCCTGGATTTTACGGGGATCAATTGTGTAAATTGCCGCAAGATGGAAACTCAGGTGTGGAGCAATCCTGAGGTATTAAAGCGAATGAAAAATGATTTCGTTGTCGCTTCCTTGTTTTGCGATTTTAACCGGATAGATCTTCCTAAGAACGAACAGTATTTCTCTAAAGATCTCAATTCACAAGTGGTAACTATTGGCAATAAAAATGCAGATATACAAGCAGCTAAATTCGGCTCTAATTCTCAGCCTTATTATTTCTTTGTAGATGAAGAGGGTAACAAACTTGCTGATGCAGGTTATAGTTACGATCCCGACATTCAAAAGTTCATAGATCATCTTGAAAGGGTGAAAGCCAATTATAAGAAGCTGCATCCATAGTTCTTTTTTGCTTTTAGGATAAAAACCTGACGCACATGATAAAAGTAAATCTCTCTACACTGCCTGCTGAGGCAGCCGATGATAAGATAGTAAAGAGGCTGGTGGCTAATGCGGCTGGTATTCCTTTAAATAAGTTGTCGGGTTTCCAGATTACTAAGCGGTCTATTGATGCTCGTGGCCGGCAAGCCAAAGTTGTTTTGCAAGTCGATGCTTATATAGGTGAGCCAATACCTGAGTCAATACCTTTTGATCCTGAATTGCGCAATGTTAATCAAGCACCTTCTGTTATTATTGTAGGTGCCGGGCCTGCAGGTTTGTTTGGCGCGCTTAAACTTATATCGCTGGGGCATAAACCGATTGTGCTGGAACGCGGTAAAGATGTGCGTAGCCGCCGTCGCGACCTTGCTGCGATGAATAAAGCCGGTATCGTAAACCCCGAATCTAATTATTGTTTTGGTGAGGGTGGAGCAGGCACCTATAGCGACGGGAAACTATATACACGCTCTACCAAACGTGGTGATGTAAAACGTATCCTGGAGCTATTCCACTTTTTTGGGGCCGATGAATCAATCCTTTACGATGCGCATCCACATATAGGTACCAACAAACTACCACAGATAATAAGTGCTATGCGGCAGCAAATTGTGGATTGCGGAGGCGAAGTGTTATTTGAACAAAAGGTTACCGATTTTTTACTGGATGGTGATGTATTACAAGGCGTACGCACAGCCGATGGCACAACCATTAAAGCAAAAGCGCTCATACTGGCCACGGGCCACTCAGCCCGAGATATTTTTGAATTGCTGCACAGCAAAGAGATAGCAATAGAAGCTAAATCGTTTGCGTTAGGGGTTCGGATAGAGCACCCACAATGGCTCGTTGATCAAGCACAGTACCATACAGCAGTACGCGATCTATTTCTACCCCCGGCTAGCTACTCATTGGTTACACAAGCAACCGGACGGGGCGTATTTTCTTTTTGTATGTGTCCTGGTGGCATTATTGCTCCAGCAGCTACGGCCCCGAGCGAGATAGTTGTTAATGGCTGGTCGCCTTCAAAACGCAATAACCCCTTTGCCAACTCGGGTACTGTAGTAAGTGTTGATGAAAGGGATTTTAATACATATGGTTTTAGCGGCCCTCTTGCGGCTATGGGGTACCAGCGTATGGTGGAACAAAAAGCATATTCAGTTTGCAATACAGGTCTTGTTGCTCCGGCTCAACGGCTCACAGATTTCGTCTCTGGTAAAACATCCTCCTCATTACCTGAATGCTCTTACCTGCCCGGAATTCAAAGTGTAGATATGAAAGCGGTATTGCCTAAAGAAGTGCATTTAGCGCTAAAACAGGCTATTGCAGATTTTGGTAAAAAGATGAAGGGCTATTATACAGCCGATGCTGTTATGGTGGGAACAGAATCGCGCACAAGCTCTCCAGTGCGCATTCCCCGCGATAAAATTTCTATGCAACATCCACAGATAAAAGGATTGTATCCGTGCGCTGAAGGGGCGGGGTATGCAGGAGGTATTGTATCAGCTGCGATCGATGGTGAAAACTGTGCTTTGGCTGTAGTGCGGTATATTTAATTACCTGTCTATGACTTATAAATGCGAAAATAAATCATTTTATATATTAAATATGTAAAATTGAGGTGGTAAATTTTGGTAATGTATTTTGATATAACTTACTTTACATTATTATACCTTTGTTTAGAGATTGTTAACTAGTAGTGTGCGTATTGTTAATGGGATGTGTGTGAATTGTTAACGTTCTTATTTGTTTCTTTGCTGTAAAGGATTTAGGAGAGAATTTACTTCACAGCAAAATGATACTATTAAAACAATTTACGTCGCACAAGCTGCCAGCCCTTCTATTGCTGGCAGTATCTTCTTTTATTTTTACCGGTACTATGGCGCAAACGCCTGCATTTTCAAACGGTAAAATTCCAGGCAACCTTTCTTATAAAATTATTTCGTCTGCAGATCATACCTGGGGGTATGATATACTTATGGGTGGAAAGGTGAAGATCCACCAACCATCGCGCCCGGCAATGCCTGGAACCAAAGGTTTTAAGGACAAGGCATCCGCAACAAAAGTGGCCAATCTTGCCATACAAAAAATAAAGAAAGGCGAAATACCCCCTACTATAACCATCGAAGAATTAAAAAAACTAAACGCCATTTAAACTAATTAAACGACGGAGAACATGAGACAAAGTACTAGATTTTTAATTTTTATTATTGGTCTAATTGTACAGTTTGGTACAACAGGAAGGTTGTTTGCACAGCCGATATTCTCAGCGCAACCAACAGGCTCATCGGTGTGTCTGGGTTCTGCGGTAACAACGTTAGCGGCAACAACAAATGCTGCTACTTACCAGTGGTACTTAAATAATGTTGCAATTGGTGGCGCTACCAGTAACAGTTATAGCATTTCGAGCCTTGCATATACAGATACCGGTATGTATTTCCTTGCCGCGACAAATTTAACTGGTACTACTTATTCTGATACTGTAAATGTTTCTATTTTGGCACCAACTACAGCAATCACGTCCAGTCCTTCGGTAAGCACACACATTTGCTTTGGTGGGAACTCAACAATTTCTGGCCTGGCATCAGGTGCCAATTTATCTTACCAGTGGTATGCAAATACTGGTTCCGGCTATAGTGCAATAGCCGACAACTGGCTGTATAATGGCTCTGCCTCCAGCAGCTTACAGATAAGTAATGTTATAAGCGTCATGAATGGTTATCAATACCTTTTAACAGCAACAGGTACCTGCGGATCAGCAAACACAACTGCAACTACTTTAACTGTCGATACAACCATCATCACATCAAGCCCTGCTGCTAGCACACATATTTGCTTTGGTGGTAGTTCTACAATATCCGGTTCAGCATCGGGGCCCGGTTTAGGTTATCAGTGGCTGGTAAATAAGGGTTCGGGCTATGCTGCCATTACAGATGACTGGAATTATAGTGGTGCTGCTACAAGCAGTTTGCAGATCAGTAATGTGATCACTGCAATGACTGGTTATCAGTATAAGCTGGCGGTAACCGGAACATGCTCTGCCGTTTTTACTACACCCACTACACTTACGGTTGATACTACCATTATAACTTCGAATCCTCCTACCCGAAGCCACATATGCTTTGGTGGCAATAGTTCCATAATTGCAGCTGCAAGCGGCCCAGGTTTGGTTTATCAATGGACTGCAAATACCGGCAGTGGATTTGTTAACTTGTCAGACAATGCTACTTACACAGGTACTCATACCAATACATTGCACATCATCAACAGCGACTTTAGTTTTGGTGGCTACCAGTACCAGTTAAACGTTACCGGAACTTGTGGAGCAGCATCTACTATAGTTACCACAGCAGTAGTAGATTCATTCCCGCAGCCTATAACATTCAACCCCAATTACAACTGGGCATTGCAGGGCCAGGTAAATGTGATCTACAGTACCAACCTGGATACAGACGTAAACTACGTTTGGGCATACAGTGGTAGTGCCGTGAGTATCGCCAATTCTGGCGATACCGCACGTTATACCTACGGCGTTACGGCCACCAGCGGCAACGTGAGCGTGTTTGCTATGTCTCCTTATGGTTGCGGTACTACCTCTACCATCAGCCAGGGCATAACTGTTTATCCTTATGATATATGGACTGGCGACTCAAGCAAGAACTGGAACGATACCAATAACTGGGACCGCCACATCATACCTTACGGTACCATCAGCGCGTACATACCAACTATCCTTACACCATTAGTTGGTATAATGGATACTCCCGAAATATCTACAGCAGCTACCAATGCATGCTACCGGCTTTATATGGACGCCAATTCCGGCCTTACAATAGATGCAGGTTTGAAACTGTTGGTAAATAGCGATGCTACGTTGCTGGCTTCGGTACAGGGTTCCGGTATCCTTTCATTCTCCGGTTCATCTGCACAGACCATTACGGCGTCCGACACAGTGTACAACCTTGAAATAAATAATAGTCATGGCGTCACTATTCCTCCAAACAGCCGCATACACATCAAGTATAATTTTTATCCTACGGCAGGTACATTTACCAATAATGGTACCGTGTTTCTGATATCTGATGCAAACGGTACTGCAACTGTAAATGCGGGTTCATCAGCAGGTGGTTATATAACAGGTACCGCAATAAACGTACAAAAGTATATTCATGGTGGCCGCAGGGCATACCGATTCCTGGCGCATCCGTTCAGTAGCAGTATAGCATTGTCTCAGCTGCAGTCAGCGTTCGATATTACAGGTCATGGTACCGGGTTTACAACAACAGGTACGAACAATCCTTCTGCATTCTGGTACAACACGGTTACGGCCAACGGCTCTGATACCGATGACGTTACCGGCTGGATACCTTACACCAGCACCGATGGTACAGGGGCCAACGCCTGGAATCCTTATGAAGGTTTACGTATCATGGTAAGAGGTGTACCGGGCGAAGGCCTGCAAGACCAGCCCTACATGCCATCTGCTACTACCATCAATATGTACGGTCAACTTACTCAAGGAGATCATAGTGTTCCATTAACCACCAACACTAATAAAGGTTATAATTTTGTAGCTAATCCGTATGCCGCATCAATAGACCTGAGCACCCTTACAATGGGTAGTTCCATAGGACCTAACTTCTGGGTTTGGGATCCTAATCAGGGACTTGCAGGTGCATATGTGTCGCAGCCATTGTCAGTGCCTTACGTATTACCTGCATACAGCAGCTTTGTACTTACTGCAACCGCGGCTACAAACAATACCGTTGGATTTCACGAAAGCAGCAAAACAACAAGCGCTGCAGCCAACCTGTTCAAAACAACGGGCAGCAGCATGGGCTACGATATGCTGCAATTGCATATCCTTAGCGACAATAACGCAACGTCTTGGGACAGGTTGCTGATCTACTTCCGTGGCGATGCTACAGCCGGTACCGATGCATTTGATGCAGCAAAGTGGTCTAATGATGATCTGAATTTTTACACGTATAGTGCTGACAATAAACAACAGTCTATAGATGTTAGGCCATATGTAAACGGACAGGTGATACAATTGGGGGTGGATGCTACACAGCAGAAAACTTATAGCATGAGCGTTGATGACTTCAACATGGACCCTAACGTGAAGATATACCTGCACGATAAATACCTGAAGATGTCACAACTCCTCAGCCAGGGGTATGTATACAACTTTACCGTAACCAGCGACGCAAACAGTCAAGGTAGCAACCGTTTTGAACTGAACCAGGTTGGTGAAGCAAGTGGTATTGGTACCGTAGCAGTTAGTGGCTTGACAGTAGCCATATCGCCTAACCCAACTACAGATGTTGCTGTACTTACCTATACAGCAGCAGTTAAAGGTACTACCAGCCTGCACATAACAAACATCATGGGGCAGCAGGTATATGGCAAGGAACTGGGCGAACAAAAAGGTGGCAGCGTAGAAATACCCGTTGCGGATCTGGCTGCAGGCATCTACCTGGTCAACCTGAAATGTGGAGCTGAAACGATCATTAAGCGTCTTGTAAAACAATAATCGTCAAAAACTAACTTTAAATAATTAAAAAAATTTCATTTTATGTATAAAGTAGCATTGGTATTCTGTCTTTTAATGGCGACCCTTCCGTTTACACATGCAGTAGCTGGTCCTGGTTTTGGATCGGGTATATCTGACGCTGGAGGTAGTGGCGGAGGCGGTGCAGGTGGTGGCGGAGGTGCAGGTGCGCCTTTGGACGGCGGAATGAGCTTATTAATACTTGCAGGTATAGGTTATGGTATCAAGAAGTATACTGATGCTAAATAATGCATTCTAAATTAAGTTTGAGGCTGGCTCGGTTGCTTTTTATGCATCCTTGCCAGTTTTTTTAGATTAGCAACTGTTAATAGAAATCGTGTTATTGAATTGGAGAGCGGTGGTGGCCAATCTTTTGACTATATAATGCAGAAAAGGTCTTCAACATTCACGTTGAAGACCTTTCTATTTGGTATATCAGTAGAGTGTTATTATGATTCTTTCTCCATCATCCACTTTTCTCTGCCTTCACCCTGGAAAACATGACGCTCGCTGTGGTATGATGAACGTACCAACGGACCACTTTCTACGTAGTCAAAGCCCATCTTGTAACCTTCTTCTCTATAAAAAGCAAACTCATCTGGATGTACAAAACGTACTACAGGTAAGTGCTTTTGTGTAGGCTGCAGGTATTGGCCAAGTGTCAGCACATCACAGCCGTTTTCCACCAGGTCGTGCATGGTTTGCAGTACTTCGTCTTTTTCTTCACCCAGTCCCAGCATTACACCACTCTTGGTGCGCATACCGCCGTCTTTTAACCTGCGCTGCACTTCAAGGCTGCGGTGGTACTTGGCTTGTATACGTACTTTACGGGTTAGTCGCTCAACTGTCTCAAGGTTGTGCGATACCACGTCAGGTGCTACATCTATAATGCGCTGCAGGTTTTCCCATTGTCCCCTAAAGTCGGGTATCAATGTTTCCAACGTAGTATCCGGATTCAAAGCACGTACTGCTTTTATCGTATTGGCCCAGATAATAGAGCCTCCATCTTTTAACTCGTCACGGTCAACTGATGTGATTACTGCGTGCTTCACCTTCATCAGGTGCATTGCCTCTGCAACGCGTTGTGGCTCATCCCAATCTACAGGATCGGGCCTGCCTGTTGCTACTGCACAAAAACCGCAGCTGCGGGTACATATGTTGCCAAGTATCATAAACGTGGCTGTCCCTGCCCCCCAGCATTCGCCCATGTTAGGGCAATTACCACTTTCGCATATGGTATGTAACTTATGGGTATCCACCAGGTTGCGTACGTGGCGATAACTTTCTCCTATTGGTAATTTAACACGTAGCCAATTTGGCTTCTTCACGCGTGTGTCTGAATCTGCTGCACTAATAACCGGTAACTCTTGCATAAGGATGTAAAATTACAATCATCACCAACGTTTCCCAAATTGGAATGATGCATATAAATTATAGAGTATGGATTTGGAATTTTGCAGGGCCATCAACTGTATGCCCTGTGTGTATGCTTCAAGATTCATTCCTGTTTCAACGGCCAGTACTGTTTTTCTGTTGGGTGCAAAATCGAAATGTAAACCTGTTTTTAAATGTATGCCTGGCACTACCTGTATTTCGCTTAATCCTTTCCCAAAACCTGCACTGCCGGTAATTGTAGCAGGGTCAAGGAATGCAGCGGCCGTTTGAGTTGTATATTTTATAGCTTGTACCTCGCCGTTGTAGCTTGAGTTTACGTAATAAGGTTTCAGCAACCCAGCCGTAATACCACCCACACCTACCCAATGTATAGACACTGACCCTGGATCTGGTTTACCGGCTATCATTCTCCTAAATCCCAAGCCAACTTTAACGGCATAAAAGTTATTTATTTTGCCATAGATATAAGGTGTGGCAGCGGCCGTAACAACACCTGGTTGCTCATTGCTGCTTTTTACTTCACGAGGGTCTTTCTTTTCCTCTATTTCAAATTGCCAGAGCCTTATATTATGAAACATATCGCTCTTCTTCTCATCATCAGATTTTACTTTACCAAGATCTGAGAAGAAGCTCCAGCCGTCAGTATTCAGCCGGATTCCAAAGCTGAGCTCCTTGCGTATTGGTTTTATTTTTACTGGTTTAGGTTTGTAAATAGAATGGTTGGCTGGCAGTATAGCTTTTCTCACACTATCCTGGTTCACGTAGCTTACTCCCTGCTGCATAGGGGTATATGATTGTGCATGGCTTGCTGCAGGTGGGGTGCATGCTATTAGTGCGGGTGCAAAAAACTTTAGGAAGCCATTCATCATATGCAAACTATAATGCCAAAAAATTAAGTAGGTAAAAGTTACAAAATTCTATTAAAAGAAATGCGGACATTGTAAATTTAACAAAAATTAGAAGATCATGACGGCAAAAGTAGTATATAACGGTGAGTTGAGGACACATATTACACATATACAATCAGGTACAGTAATAGAAACTGATGCACCCACCGATAATCATGGTAAAGGTGAGCGTTTTTCTCCAACAGATCTTGTAGCTGCAGCATTGGGTAGCTGTATAGTAACGACAATAGATATACTGTCTAAGAAAGACGGTATAAACATAGATGGTACTACCTGCGAAGTGCTGAAGGTCATGGTATCTGACCCTCGCCGTATAGGTGGTTTACAGGTGCATCTTACCTTTCCTAAAGGCAATACGTACACCGAGGAGCAGAAAGTAAAGTTGGCTCACATAGCCTCTCACTGCCCTGTTGCCATGAGTCTTCACCCTGATTGTATACAGGCGCTAACCTTCAACTGGAACAGCACGGATAATGCTTAGTCCTATAGGGCACTCCAGGCATCTTTTTGAAGAGCAGTAACGGTTATACAATTGTATCATTGCTTGAGAACGAGTTGCGTTTTGTGCAGGCCACTTGTTTGCGTCCCATATTGAAATGATGTTGTTCTTTTCAGCAGGGATAGTATCCAGAAGTTGTAATGCGCGTTCTTTAAGGCCACTTACTCCTTGCTGTTCTGCATATAGAAATTGAATAGGCGCTATAGTGTTGATGATGATATTATCGATTGATGATTTGCCTAAACGTTTAGGTGAACTTTCGGCAGATGGTTCATCAAACTTGAAATGCGTGTCCCAATATTCGCTCGCTTTCACATCAAAAAGAGGTTGCAGTTCCTTGCCTGTTGCAATTTCAACCACTTGGCTAAACAGGTGTACTGATTTGTGTACCAGTGCTGCAAACTGTGCCAGTCTTATAGTAGGGAAGTTGGCGGGCCTCATTCGCATGAACTTCCATAAGTGCGGGTGAATAGGGGTAAGCTTATATTTCTTACGCAAGTAATCATACTCCCTTTGTAAGTTCCTGGGATAGTCGTCTTCAAAGTCACCTTCAAGAAAGCCTGCCTGGCCAAACACCACTGCTTCTATTTGCAGCAGGTTTTCATGGTGCTTTGCCAAAATGTTCAGAGGCAACGATTGAGCCAGCATCATAAATGGATGAGTATTTACCTTGAACCCAAAATTTGCTGCTGTGCGCCAGTACATAAGGTTGTGCCAATCTCCTGCGCTTTTTGTCAGCAATTCTTCCCACTCCAATAGTTTTTGTTCCCATCTTTCGGCCAACAGTCGACTTAGCCAACTTTCTTTAATTATGTCTTTTACATTAGGTAGCTGGGCGCTGCAAGGTATAGATTGAGGTGCTTGTAAAAGATTAGAATATTGCGTAATGATGTGTGCAGGTATATGAGGGGCAAGTTGCAGCACCGGCGTGTGCGCCACAACGTCTGGTACATCGTTATTGTACACCACGTGCAATATTAACCGCTGATAGGCCGGGTCTTCCTGATGGCCGTGTTTCAGCCAGTCGCTGCTATTTATATGTAGTTCCACGTTGCCCACCAGCAGGGTATTGCCCACTTTTACTTTGGCTTCAAAAAAGTCTGGTCCGGCATTTCTGTTGAGCACACCCGGAAATAATATCGTTACCGATTCACCCGACTGCGTAATCAAGTTACCAGGCTTATACAGGCTATACTGCCATATCAGTTGCAATAACGTTTCGTTAATTGCCATGCGGATGGGGTTTTAGTTACTTCTATTTAAAATACACAGCCATTTCTTGCTGATACTGTTGGGCTGCCTTGCGGGCATGAAAAGCAAAATCCTCACTGCTATTTACATATATTACTCCTCGACTTACGTTTATTAAAATGCCGCCATCTTCATTCATCGTGTTTTCGCACACAGTTGCAACATCTCCCCCCTGTGCACCTACACCCGGTATCAGGAAGAACTGGTTTGGAAGCATTTGTCTTACGTGTTGTAGTTGTTCTTTGCGGGTTGCGCCTATTACAAACATAAGGTTGCCCGGTGTTCCCCATTCAGCCACTTGTGTAAGTACACGTTCGTACAGCAATTGATCTCCACTAGGTTGCAGCTGAAAATCTTTACTGCCGGCATTTGAGGTGAGGCCCAGAACTATTGCCCATTTTCCTGGTGTATTTAAAAAAGGTTTTACACTGTCTGAGCCCATATAGGGCGCAACGGTCACGCTATCGAATGGAAACGTTTCAAAAAATGTTTTCGCATATTGGTCGGCAGTATTCCCAATGTCGCCACGCTTGGCGTCTGCGATGGTAAAAATATCTTTAGGTATATAAGCCCTGGTCTTTTCCATGCTTTCCCAGCCTTTAATACCCTGGGCTTCATAAAATGCTGTATTTATCTTGTAGGCTACCGTGTAGTCTTTAGTCGCATCTATAATGGCTTTGTTGAATGCAAACACTGGGTCTTCTTCCTGCAACAGATGTTTGGGTATTTTGTCCATGTCGGTATCCAGTCCTACACAAAGCACAGATTTTTTTTCATGGATGATGCTTACAAGCCCTTCTCTCGTCATACTAAGAATTTGCGGCTAAATTAATTGAAATTGAGTAACGATAGCTGGCTTATGCTATTATATTTAAAAGTATAGTTTATCTAGGGCATTAATATTTTATTAGTTTCTTTAAAGTATTTACGGTAACTTTGTTTTTTTAAAAATAAATAAAAATTACAATGCAAGAAGGTACAGTAAAATTTTTTAATGGAACTAAAGGATTTGGTTTCATTACTCCATCAAACGGTGGTCAGGACATCTTTGTTCACGTTTCAGGTCTTTATGATGAAATCCGTGAAAATGATAAAGTGACTTTCGATTCAGAAAATGGTAAGAAAGGTTTAAATGCAGTTAACGTAAGAGTTATCTAACTTATTCATATTCATCATTTGGAAAGCATCCCGTTTATTTGGGATGCTTTTTTTATGTCCCTACATTCCGGAAAGCGTCATAGTTGGCGAGATAAAAACATTTTTATCTATCTTTAGGCGTATAAAGGTGATGGTGTCCACCTACTTAACCGTCCGCAAATAAGGACTGATGGCGCCTACAATTAATTTGCAAAACTAATTTGTAGGCTATGGCATATCGCAGTCCCTTACTTGGCATTGTCCGTTATTTGATAAAATGGACTTTGTTATCTCTTCCACTTTCTTTAATAGTAGGGTCACTTGTTGCTTTATTTCTTTGGTTGCTCGATTGGGTAACTAACTACCGGATGATGCATCCCTGGCTACTGTTCTTGTTGCCGGTTACTGGTATAGTTGTTTATTTTCTGTACCGGCTATGGGGTAAGAATGCTGAAGGGGGCAATAACCTTATTATGGAGGAGATACATGAACCTGGTGGTGGAGTGCCTGCACGCATGACACCACTTGTTTTGATCACCACATTGCTTACACATCTTAATGGCGGATCGGCAGGGCGCGAAGGTACAGCAGTGCAAATGGGGGGCAGTATGGCCCATCTATTGGGCAGGTGGTTCAGGTTGTCGCCGTTAGATATGCGTACGATGCTGATGACTGGTATTGCTGCAGGTTTCGGGGCGGTTTTTGGCACTCCAGTTGCCGGCGCCGTTTTCGCATTGGAGGTACTTGCTATTGGTAGTATAAGATACGATGCGCTATTGCCTTGCTTGATGGCCGCAACATTAGCCGATATTGTAACCTCATCCTGGGGTATACATCATACACATTATACGGTTTCTGTGCTTCCGGTAGAACATTCATTCCTCCCTTTTCTGCATGTCAACGTTATTTTGCTAAGTAAAGTAATCGCAGCAGGGGCAGCCTTCGGGCTTGCGGCATATTTCTTCTCCGAGTTATTATATACAATTAAAAAAGTTTCTAGGTTATGGATAAAGCCGGAGTGGCTAATACCTGTTGTTGGAGGGGTTATCATTATTGGCTTGTGGTATGCATCTGGCACTGCAGATTACCTGGGTTTGGGAGTTACAGGCCATTATAGCACCAGTGTAAGTATTGTGAATGCATTTCATGAAGGTGGGGCTGGCTACTGGAGCTGGCTCTGGAAGCTGGTATTTACTGCAATTACCCTGGGCATGGGCTTTAAAGGCGGGGAAGTAACACCATTATTTTTTATTGGTGCAACACTGGGTAATGCTATTGCAATGCTATTGGGCGCTCCACCTGATCTTTTTGCCGCTATTGGTTTTATAGCAGTTTTTGCCGGTGCCACTAATACACCGATAGCGTGTACTATGATGGGGGCTGAATTGTTTGGTGGAAGTTATATTTTTTACTTTGCGGTAGCTTGTTTTACAGCATATTATTTCAGCGGCAATACAGGCATATACCACGCACAAAGAATAGGTATATCGAAAATGGATGGGGTTGCATTACCCAACGAAACACTTTCGCACCTGCGTGAACGAAAAGTATTGCGTAACAGGCGCATCTTTAATATGCTGCTTACCAAATGGCGTAAATAGAACTAACAGCTCGGCGGAAGGCATTACACTAGTTTTGATAATAGAACATATTAGGTATCCCGGCGGCTATTGTATTGGCCAGGTTAGGATTAGTTAAGTACGTATCCGTAGTAGGATTTGAAGCAAAATTATTTACCGTCCTCAGCAGTTTGCCATAATCACAAGTAATGTGTACTGTTAATGATTGTCTTATCCCTACGGTATATGCAGGGTTATGTGTGGGCAATACTACTGTTTCATACAACCGATCTGATCCGATCTGGTACGATATAGGCACCGCTGGGTTACTGGTGTTGTCGCGTGCACTACCTGCTATTTTCATAAATATATAACCCTCTGTCATACTGCCAAACCACATGCTAGGGGTCTGAGGTGCCAAAGGGCTGGGGGGTGTATAGTTGCTGGGTATAGTTGCATCATTTGTGGCAGGATCTATGCCAACATTGAAGGCTATAGATACGTAATTGCCAGCCTGTATAGTTCCAGCCAAAAAGGTGTTAGTGCCTAATGTTTTTAGCAAATAAGTACCTGGGAAGGTAAAGATCCTGCCGCTGGTATTGGTAATGGAGATATTTGAAATATAAAATTGGGCCACATTTAATGCTATTGCCCTGCCTTTCGTGTCAGTATATAAATGACCCGACGAATCCACTGCGTTTGAATCTACGAATGTGTGAAGATCCAGGAATAGGGTAGAGGTATCAGTGGGTGTTACAATAGATGGTTTGTTGCAAGCGGTGTTGCCACAAACTAAAAATAGTATAATTATTAGTGATGATACTGATAATAGGTATTTCATTTTTCTTTTTTGCATCGCGGTTTGACGCCAATATAAGCCTTATGGTTTAATTGCTTTATTTCATTGGCGTTTCTTTAACGACTGCATTGATGAAAAAGTATGACATTCTACAAAAAAAAGAAAACCACCGACATACAAGATGAAGGTGGTTTTAAAATTGGTTCATGCCTTTATTCTTCGTAACGGAACATATTGGGAATGTTGTTAGCTATTGTTTGCGCAAGGGTCGGGTTTGTATTGTATGTATCTGTTGATGGATTGCTACTGAAGCTGGTTATGCCCTTCAATAATTTGCCATAATCGCAGATAATGTGCACGGTAAGCACTTGTTTTGCTGCCACAGTATATATCGGGTTGTGGGTAGGTAACGTTACACTTTCATATAACGCATTAGAGCCAATTTGGTAAGAAATAGGTGTTTTGATTCCTCCAACAACATCTTGGGCAGTGCCTTGTATATTCATAAATATATAGCCCTTTGTGACATCGCCAAACCACATGCTCGGGCTCTGCAGTGCAAGCGGACTTGGAACTGCATGAGTAGATGGATTGGTTGCATTGTTTGTTGCATCGACACCTACATAAAATGAAATGAATTTATAACTGCCAACAGGTATGCTGCCCACTGCATATTCTTCATTACCTATCGTTTTAAGTACATATGCTCCATGTAAAGAAGTAACGGTCCCATCAGTTTTTGTCAATGTTATATTAGATATGTAAAATTGAGCGAGAGTAAGCCCAATAAATCTTCCATTCCCATCAGGATATAGGGCAGTGGAATCATCTACTTCATTGCTATCTACATTGGTGTGCAGATGAAGGTATAGCGTAGCGGTATCAGTACTGCTATTATCTGACTTTTTGCAGGAACTGCAACTGAATGTAAATAAGCTGCAAATAAGAACTGTAAATATGGATAATGATATAGTGTATTTCATTTGGAATATTTAAATGATTTTGTAGAAAATTGTTTACTAACTTTTAATGAAAGGTTGTGAGCTACTTCACCGAATCTATACCAAACATGTTTGCATAGTTATCGGCAATAAGCACTGAGTTGGCATTCGGAGACATAGTAGATGTGAACGTGCTCATGTTGATAAGATGGGGCGTTTTAAACCAGCTCATGGCGTCAGCATGCATAAAGGCAGTTACCAGTCCCCCGTTTGTTACTGTAACCGGCTGAGGTAAGTTTATTGTGACTTTCCGCAGAGCGCTGTATTGCCCACTGAAGCCACCGATGTGCAATTGGAAGAACCGTGGAGATCCTGACACAGATGCTGTGCCTTCCATTTTTGCCATTATATAGCCCGTACTCCAGTCCCAAAACATGCCATTCACAGGGTCAAGTTCCCCAGATTGCGCACCGCTTACGTTGTGCAGGCTATCCACGCCTATCAGGAAAGTGATGCTGGTATAATTGCCCACGGGTACATTTCCAATAGTGAAAGTACCACTTCCCTGTACGGCTTGCTGCACCAGGTGGTAGCTATTTGTTTCGGCAAAAGTTTTACCAGAATCTGTGGTTAAAACTATATTGCTTATGTAATAGTTAAAAATGCTCACACTAATGCTGTCTCCGTTTGCATCTTTGTAGTATTGGTTCAGCGCAAGAATACTGCTGTCTGCTGTATTAGTTATAGCTATTGTCATCTGGCCGGTTACTGCAGGAGTTGCCGGTTTAGGAGATGGGTCTTTTCTGCATGCAGTAAAGACTGTGGACAAGGTCCAAAACAATAGGGTAAGTTTTATTGAAGTTTTCATTTTGTTTTTTTTAGTCTGCTTTAATATTTATTCTATGGCATTGTTGTTATCCATACCGTATCCGCTGCCTCGGTACCCACATGGTCCAGATTTGCATTAAGGATCAATTGCAGGTTTTTGACCTGGGTACAGGTATCCACCCATTGTAACTGTACTGAAAAGTGATCATTATGTATGTCCGCTGCGCTTTCATACAAAACGTTTTCTGTAGCAGTGTCTATTAGCTGAACGTAGTAACCATGCAATTCTCCAGAATAAGTAACGCTAAACGACATGTTTACCGTATCCCCCTTACGGTACATTTGTCCTTTAAGAGGACTTTGGACAGTAATGCCTACAGCAGATGGATTTTCCGCTGTAACACTTTTCTTGCGGCACGAAGCGTAAGCCAAGCTTGCAATAGCTAGTACAATAAGGACAACTTTATTTTTTGTAATGGGCATTTTTCTATTTTTTGTTTTGTCTGTTCAATAACACATAAAGCCCTGTTTCAAACTGGTTGTGAGCGGTAACAAGCCCGGTAGCATAATGCTGCGATGTTGGGATGGTGTACATGGCATGAAGGCCCATACGTTTGTAATATACGTAAGCCCCGGCAGTAGCATATAAGAAGTAGCCGCCCGTATAACTGTCTACCCAGCCTTTGGAGTAATTATCATAGTCCATAGCTGTATTTTCATACCGCAGGCCTATTTCTGGCATGACGGTCCATTTATTGCGCTGGAGCCAATATACCCCGTTCAGACTTGTATTGAAGTGATTGCCATATTTATATTGCTGTGCATTAGGGGTATTGGCATTGTAACCTGCGTCCAGGTTTATACCATAACCTCCTTTGCGCACAGTATAATTGGCATTGAACAAAAGATCCCAGCTTCCCGTGCCCGGCTGCATGTTAGGTACTACCTGATCAGACAATACAACATCCTGTAACGACTGATACTTACCTGTTGGGGTTTTTACCCCGCCGCCGGCTTGCAAGGTATGCTGCCATCCGCCTTTGTTTGTGCGGTTTACCAGCGTTACATTTGCTAAGACAGATGCATCGCCAATGCCTTGTGTATTCGCACGTACGCCATCCTCCAGCTTACTGTTAGATACCACCGGTACAAACACAAACAGGTGTACGTTTTTAGACACGTAGAATCGCCCCCATAGCAATGCTGTGTTATAGCTTTCGTGCGATACGGATGAGCTTTCGCCTCTGTAGTCGAAATTGGCAGGCCTGAAGCTGGTAAAGCTCCGGTACTGATATTGCAGTCCAAAAAAGTTGGTATAAAAATCTGGCAATACCCCCAGGTAATTGTTGCTTGACGAGCATCCGCAAAGTGCGCATGCGCCGCATTGCAGCGAGGCCAGCATTGCAGCAACCCCGCACATCAATATGCGTTTCATTGTAAGACTTTTTGTTGCCGGCACAAAAATGCGCAGCCTGGAATAATAACGCACACAAAAACATATTACTGCTTCAGCAACGTATGATACGATCCAATAAAAAATCTAAACCAGTGGGGGATGAAAAACAGAAGGGTGGGGACGTGTTACTAATGATAAGTTGTAGCCTGACCTGTGCGTCAACAGGTCATCTGTAACAATAGTACTAAAAGCAAAAGGTGTAGATGGAATAACGAACATGGGCATCTCTGCTTTATCCCATTTATTAGGTATTGAGCCTGGTCTGCTTTGCTCATCATTCACCTTATCCAATTTTTTCTTAAGGCAACATTTACCGCAACATTTCATCTGTGGTTTGTCGCGGTTCTCACAGAGGTTTTTTGCTATGTAATCTTTATTGTAATTGAACCATACCACCACTCCAAGCTTTACAAAGCATTGAAAGGAGATACTCAAAAACAACAGTATGGCTATAGCTACGCGCATATATCAGTATAAAATTACGCACTGTGTCGTTATAAAAAAAATACTTTAGGTTAATAGGTGCCCACAGCCGACTTGATTTACGGTGCAGGATAATTGTTAGGGTCTGAAAAAAGTGGATTTGTATATAAAGTGTGGTCGGTAAGCGTATTTAAAAAGCTGATCAGGTCATTTTTTTGTTGCGTTGTTAACGGGATACCTCCGGTTAGCGAAGGATCAAGCGTTGCGCAATAAGAAGCGCCAGGCTTGATGCTGGTACTAAAATAATCCAGCACGTCAAGCAACGTAAGGAAACGGCCGTCGTGCATGTAGGGCGCCGTGAGTGCAATATTTCGAAGTGAAGGCGTTTTAAATTTGTAGCGGTCGCTTGCATTATGGGTAATGTGTTCACGGCCGCTGTCAATAATGAATTGGCCGGTATGATTGATCACAGGCATTACTTCAGGTTCCAGTCCTATGCTTCTGAATTGATAATCACTAAACAGAGGCTCAGAGTGGCAGCTTGCACACTTTGTCTTGAAGGTAGTGTATCCATTCGTTTCAGAACTATTGAACGTAATCTGGCCTCTTACAAAGCTGTCATACCGGGAATTATTGCTGATCATTACAGCCATAAATTGTGCCAGCGACTGGAAGATATGTTTTGAGTTAATCAGATCTCCAGTGTCATTGCTAAAAGCTCTCTGGAACATAGCGGGATACATAGGGTCTTTACTTATTTTCCTTATCACATCCGGGAGGGTTTCACCCATCTCTACTGGATTGGTCATTGGGTTTATGGGTTGGTTTTCCAGGTTAGTAACGCCACCATCCCAAAAATATGAAGTATTCCAGGCCATGTTGAAAATACCAGGCGCGTTACGAGTGCCGTTTTGGTTGCCTACTCCATGGCTTACAAAGTGAGCCAGGTTAGAAAAAGCAGCAAAATTTTGGTGGCAAAAAGCGCAGGAAACGGTATCGTTGCTGGAAAGACGACCATCGTAAAATAATCTCCTGCCAAGTTGAAAACCGTCGTAAGTGAGCCGGTTATTTGTGAATTGATAATAGGGTTGAGGCCATCCTTTAGGTATGTCAAAAGCTACCTGTTTGCTTGAAGTCGGTACATATGGATCCACCCTGCACGATAACCAGAAGCAGAGTGCAAACAATAAAGATAACACTAGGAACTTTTTGTACATGTTACGCTAGGACTTACGCAAAACTACACTAATAACGTTTTGTAAAACAAAAGTGTTGTACGCTTTAAACAAAAAATACATGCAGATGACAATGGTATAAATGTTTCGTTATTCACTGACAGGTATGTTTGTAGTAGTAATGGCATTTTGTTGAGTGATGGTTACATTTACAGCCCCTGTAAGCAATTTTGTGAACCTTGAGCTGTCGTACCCATGGTCATTTGCCACATAATAATTTCCGTTCTTTAAGTTGGTAAACGTACACGTAACAATACTATCTGCACATACACACGTTGTTGAATCGTCGTACACAGGAGTGGTAGGCGCTTCTGTTGCATTATATTTTATGTAAAGCACAAGGGTGTCTATAGGCCAAGCCAGGGAGTGGTGTTGCGCATGTAATACTAGCGTTGCAGTGCCACCTTTGCCAGCTACGGGAGGATTGGCCTTTTTTACACAGCTAGCACTTATTATCAGCATTGCTGCAAATACAATTATTAGGTTAATTCTCTTTTTCATGGTACATCTTTCGTACTAAGTTAATGAAATGTCTGCTTTTGTAACGTTAATGGGTTTGCGTGTAAATTCTCAATATATGCACATGGGCTATTTGACAGGCATTGTAATATGGCTACTATATGTTGATGCTAAAAGTATTATTGGTTTAAATCTCTTTCATATTCCGTAGTGAATATTAAAGTTGTAAAACTTATTTTTGATGTTTAAAGCCTTTCAGATGCGCTCACGCCTGTTCCCGGTTCTTTTATTTTTACTTTCAATTTTTGCATTGCAGGCAGCTGCACAATTGCACGACAATGAATATCGCGACAATAATAATCCCCTTTACTGGCAAAACCATAAGCCTGATAAGGATTATTGGCAACAGGATGTACACTACAAAATAGACGCCTCAATAGACGAGGTAGAAAATACCATTACCGCAAAAGAAGACCTGCAATACTGGAACAATAGCCCTGACACGCTTACCTATGTATATTTTCACCTGTACCAGAATGCTTTTGTGAAAGGATCTTACCTGCACCAACTTGAAAAGCTAAATAAGGTAAAAGCAAAGCTGGGGAAGAAAGAAGCTGCCGGCTTAGGTATAGTTATAAATGGATTAATGGTTGACGGCCAGGTTGTAAAAACTGAGCTGGATAATTCAATAATGAAGGTGTATCTGCCACAGCCACTATACCCGGGTGGTAAGGTAACGTTTAAGATGGGCTTTGAGACCTACTACGATAATGGTACTACGCGCAGGCGCATGCAGATGTATGATGCATGGGGATTTAAACATTACAACGGTACACAATGGTATCCTAAAATAAGTGTTTACGACCGTAAGTTGGGGTGGGATACTTATCAGCACCTGAACAAAGAATTTTATGGAGACTTCGGCCTATTTGATGTAACGCTCAATTTTGCATCTAACTATATTGTTGAAGCTACCGGGATGTTACAGAACAAGGACGAGGCATTGCCCGATGAGCTTTTAAGAAAGATAGACATCGCCAATTTTGGACACAAAAAATGGAACGAAGCTCCCTCAACCATTATACCGTATAAAAAAGGTGAACGTAAAACATGGCATTATGTAGCTAATAATGTGCATGATTTTGCCTTCACTGCCGATCCTTCGTACCGCATAGCAATAACGTACTGGAAAGGCATACAATGCGAGGCAATTGTGCAGGAGCCACATGCACGCGGCTGGCAGAATGGTGCCGACTACGTAGCAAAGGTGATACAAACATTTTCTGAGAATATAGGAATGTACCAGTATCCGAAAATGGTGGCAGCCGATGCTCAGGATGGAATGGAATATCCTATGCTCACCCTGGATGGTGGTTTTGATCCCGGTTATAGGGGGCTGCTTGTGCACGAGATAGGGCATAACTGGTTTTATGGTATGGTAGGCAGCAATGAAACTTATCGTGCAGCTATGGACGAAGGATTCACGCAGTTCCTTACTGCTTATGGACTTAATAAATTGGAGGGCGAAAATGAACCTTCAGGTAAGCCAAAGTCCAAATACAGAAGGTGCTTTGCAGAACCATCAAACGTGCGCGATCGGAATGTATTTAATGTGTATACCAACGATGCACTTAACCAGGGCGAAACAGCTCCGCTCAACACCCATTCTGATGATTTTGGCAATGGCCTGAACCATGGTGGTGGCTACCGTGAGGTTTATTTTAAAACCGCCTCTATGCTATATAATTTACAATATACCCTGGGCGATTCTTTGTTTCAAACAGCTTTGCAGCATTATTTCCATCAGTGGCAATTTGGGCACCCTTATTTTGAAGATTTCAAAACGTCAGTGATCCAATACACGCACGTTGACCTGAACTGGTTTTTTGATGAATGGTTTGAAACTACGAAGGTGATTGACTACGGTATAACAGGCATCAGGAAAATACCAGGTCAGGATAGTTTTTCAGTGCATTTTCGCAGAACTGGTGCTATGCAGATGCCTTTAGATTTTACAGTTACAGCAAAGGATGGCAATAAGTATAATTACTACGTGCCAAATACATGGTTCAATAAAAATACGAGTGCCATAACCTTGCCGAAGTGGTATGGTTGGGGAACTTTAGGTGCTAAATACAACGCACACATCAATGTGCCTTCTGGTATAAAAGAAATACAAATAGACACCACCTATCGTCTTGCAGATCGTGATCTTGTAGATAACTATAAGTCGAGGACATTATTTTACTTCCCGGCTATACATGCTAACCTGGATGGTGGTACGTATGCGCCTACAGACAGGAGAAAATACAGGTTGTATATCCGTCCCGATCTGTGGTGGAACAGTATTGACGGGATAAAAGCTGGTGTTCATTTTGAAGGTGACTATCTGAATACCCTGAATAAGGTAGATGCGACCATGTGGTGGAATACTCATGTGTTGCAAGGCGATCAATATATAGGCTATGAAAACCAGGGTTATTATGCGAAGTATAAACCTGTAAACTACACCTTCAATTATACCACGCCAATAACCCGGAGTTTACCCAAATTGCAAATACAGATCAACAGCCGTTTCCTGGATGGGTTGTGGTATCACAGGGTAGGACTTAACTGGTTGGTAAATGATAATAATACGTTGCAGTTGTATGGGCAAACCATGTGGCGCCCCGATAGCAATGCGCTCGACTATCTTATTTATCATGATGAATGGAGCAGCTTTCCTGGACAAGCTAATTCATCTTTAAACGCGGCATGGACGCACAGGTATGCTTATTTAAATGGCAACGGCCAATACAAGCTAAGCTTACGTGCACCAATGCTTACAGGCAATAGTGCGGCGGCATTTAATTATGCTTATGCACAACTTGAAGTTGTAAATAATAACCACCTGGGTAAGTTAGATGTAAAAACTCGTTTATTTGGCCGTTACGGTACTGGTACCAACATCCCATCAGAGAGTGCATTATTCCTGGCGGGGGCAGATCCCGAAGAGTTAATGGAAGATAAATATACCCGAACCAACAGTTTCGTGCCTACAGATTGGCAAGGCATATCGCAGTACGATGTTAATCATTTTCAGGAAGGCGGAGGGCTTAACCTGCGCGGTTATGCTGGTTACTTTATAGCCGACCAGCGGAATAACGCAGTGTTAATAGGTTACAAAGGTCGTAGCGGCGCCTCTGCAAGTGTTGAAGCCGATATTGATAATTATATTCCACTTAAGCCTCGTCTTACCCGTAACTGGTTGCATATAGATCTATATGGTTTTGCAGACGGAGGTCTAATAGAGCTCAGCCAATATTCTTTGCCACAATACTATAGCACTACGCCAACAAGTATATGGAGTGACTTTCGTATAGATGCAGGGGTGGGAACGGCCTTTACTATTAAAAACTGGGGGCCTTTTGATAAAGCTAAACCACTTACCATACGTTTTGATGTGCCTTTATTCTTAAACAGGGCGCCTTATGGCAATCCTGAATATGCAACTTTTAGGTATGTAATTGGTGTCAATAGGGCATTTTGATAAGAAATTTTACGCTAAAGCTATTGGCAAGTGCATGGATAAATGTGCTTGCCAATTTTTTTTTTAACATAGCCCCAACCTTTTCTATGTTCGGCTCTGTCTTATGTAAGCATAATCCCTAACATCCTTTTACCCTATCATTTTTATCTCTATTTTAAACAGGAAGGTCTTTTTGCTGACAGGAATATAATGCAGGCTGTGAAACACTCAGGTAGGTACAAATAAAAAAGCCAGCCTGAGAACAGGCCAGCCCCTATAAACCCTATCACCATGAAAACTTCTTCTAGGAAACTATTTCCTTATACCACACAAAGATATACCGCTAAGTATTTAAAAACAAATGTTTTTTCTGTTTTTTTGTTAACTACAAAAAATATCTTGCCAGGCATATTTTATTCCTGTTAAATATTCTTTAAGTATGAGTTTTTAAACTAGAGGTATGGTGACTGTAAATGTGCTTCCTTTACCAGGCATACTTTCTACCTTTATCTTTCCACCATGTGCGTCTACTATGGCTTTTGCATAGCTTAGCCCTAGTCCAAATCCTTTTACATTGTGTATGTTTCCAGTATGAGCACGGTAAAACTTTTCAAATATCCTATTTTGCGTTTCCTTGCTCATGCCTATGCCATTATCTTTTACTTTAATTGCAAGCATATTACCAGCCACGACAGTTTCTACATCTATATGCAAGTTGTCTTTTGAATACTTTATGGCGTTATCAATGAGGTTGAAGATGATATTTGAAAAATGAACTTCATCTGCGTTCACAATATGTTTTGCTGCATTTAGCTTTAAGGTAAGTAATCCATTTTTTTCCTGTATTTGCAGAGCCAGGTTGTCTGCAACCTTATTTATTACTTCATGGGCATCCAGGGATTGCAGATTTAGTTTTATTTCCTGCCGTTCTATACGTGCATCTTGCAATATTTTCTCTACCTGTTTGTTCATGCGGCTGTTCTCTTCCTTTATCATGGCACTATAATACTTGATCTTTGTAGGGTCATGTATCACTTTCTCGTTGGTGAGCGCATCTATAGCTAGTGATATGGTGGCTAGCGGTGTTTTCAATTCATGAGTCATGTTATTAATAAAGTCGGACTTTATCTCTGAGAGTTTTTTCTGGTTGAACAGTGTACGGACAGTGAGTGCAAATGCCAGGATTATGATAACTGTAAATACAATTGATGCTGCGATCATCCATCCCATTTCGCGGATGATGGTATTCTTATCTTCCTTTATAAATAAGTATAGTGTTTCCTGCAGGTTAGAGTTATCGGGCGTCAGCCTTACTTGGTAAGCGTTGTTTATTTCCTGTTCAGAGAAGCCGTCTGATTCCAGTATTGGGTATTTGAAGATGTTAATGATGCAAAACTCGAATTTTTGATTGATCTTATTTTTCTTTAATGATGCGTTAAGGATATCGTAGATTTCATCTTTAGTAAATACTTGCGATGTAAAACCGATTTCAAGGGTAAATTGTTTGGACGCAGCATTAGCAAAATAAAATACGCCTTGCTTCATTAGGAACCTATCTTGTATTTGCTCTTTTGCTTGGCTCAAAGAAAGATCAAGTTCTTTCTGGAACTCTTCTCGTTTTAAAGAAATGGCATTACGTATCCACGATGTTTGGATAAACATAATACCTAATACAGAGAGGCTGATCAGTACAACAATCAGGGGGAAGACTTTTTTCATCTGCAACAAATTTACAGTTGCTTTTACTTGAAAAAAGATAGTATATATAGTTTAACGTCATTTTAACTGCTATGTTTTAAAACTATATGGAGCCAAATGCAAAAAAAATGCGCACTTTCTTTTGCAACATCAGGATATTGATTAGTTTTAGGGGTAATTTTTTATTTTCCTGTATGAAATATTTAATACTTTCTTTATCGGCAGTGTTGTTATTTGCCGCTTCCTGCACTAAAGTAACTACACCTGTCACTCAACAGGACTGGTTGCGTAGTGGTAAGTGGAAGATCACTTCTGCCAAAGCTATTAATAAGTCAGTAGCCTTTAGTATCTCCAGCACATATGCTGATACTACATTGTATCAATATAATTCATGCAATGCAGATAATTACCTCGTGTTCGGGGCAAACTACGGTGGTACGTTATATACCGGGGGGAATAAATGCTATGCTTCTGAGCCTGATAATGAGTCTTTTTACTGGGAGCTTGTAAATAATGGCAATAATTTAAACATATATAACGCAGACGTTTTCTTCGGTACTACTAGCGTTGTAGGTAAGGTTACCAATTTTTCCAGGAACAACTTTACTTTAGCATATTCATATTATATTACTCTGCCGGATCCAACAAATTCTTTCAGAACAGTTAACGATACAATTGCTGTAACGGCAAACTTTTCTAATAATTAAAACCGGAAACTTATTAGTTACGACCACCGGTTTTATAACCGGTGGTTTTTTATTTGTTATAAGAAGGCTGATGGAATAAGTTCATACTGGCTTTTATTTTGTCATCCTTTTTAACCTTCATATTTTCGTGTACAATTTTCAAGTTCTGTTATTAAGATATTTATGATAAAAATTACTTTGCCAGATGGCGCGGTACGTGAATACCAGGAAGGGACATCGGCTATGGATGTTGCAAAATCCATAAGCGAAGGCCTTGCCCGTAAGGTATTGGCTGCCGAAGTGAATGGAGAGGTTTGGGATGCATCGCGGCCTATAAATATAGATGCTTCTCTTAAACTTTTAATGTGGGATGACAAGAATGCAAAGAGTACATTCTGGCATTCTTCTGCACACCTTATGGCCGAAGCGTTGGAAGCGTTGTACCCCGGTGTTAAATTGGGTATAGGTCCGGCTATTGAAAGCGGATTCTATTATGATATAGATTTGGGCGAAAACACTATAAATGAAGAAGGCCTGAAGAAGGTAGAAGATAAAATGAAAGAACTGGCCAAGCAAGGGAGTATCTACGTGCGCGAAGATATGCCCAAAGACAAGGCTGTAGCTTACTTTGCCGAAAAGGGAGACCAGTACAAGCTGGAGTTGCTGGAAGGCCTTGAAGATGGTTCTATTACTTTCTATACCCAGGGCAACTTTACAGACCTCTGCCGTGGCCCACATATACCTAACACAGGTTTTATTAAAGCTGTAAAGCTGACCAATATAGCCGGTGCTTACTGGCGTGGTAACGAGAAGAACAAGATGCTTACCCGTATTTATGGTATTACATTCCCGGCCCAGAAAGAGCTTGATGAATACCTGGTTTTGCTGGAAGAAGCTAAGAAAAGAGACCACAGGAAGTTGGGTAAGGAGCTGGAATTATTTACTTTTTCTGAAAAAGTAGGTAGTGGGTTGCCCTTATGGTTACCAAAGGGCGCTATGTTGCGCGAACGCCTGCAACAGTTTTTACAAAAAGCACAAACAGAAAGTGGCTACCTGCCGGTAATCACACCACATATAGGCAGTAAGCAACTGTATGTAACATCTGGTCACTGGGAAAAATATGGCAAGGATAGTTTTCGCCCTATTACCACCCCGCAAGAGGGCGAAGAGTTCATGCTGAAACCTATGAACTGCCCGCACCATTGCGAAATATATAAATCATCACCGCGATCGTACAAAGATCTGCCGCTACGCCTTGCAGAGTTTGGTACAGTATATCGTTACGAACAATCAGGCGAATTGCATGGCCTGACACGTGTCCGCGGCTTTACTCAAGACGATGCACACTTATTCTGTATGCCAGAACAGGTAACAGAAGAGTTCAAAAAGGTAATAGACCTGGTACTCTATGTATTCCGCTCACTCGATTTTCATGACTTTACTGCACAGATATCATTGCGTGACCAGGAAGACCGCACTAAGTATATAGGTACTGACGAGAACTGGGCGATAGCCGAACAAGCTATTATTTCTGCAGCAGCTGAAAAAGGATTAAGGACTACAATTGAATATGGTGAAGCAGCATTCTATGGGCCAAAGCTAGACTTTATGGTGAAGGATGCCCTAGGTCGCAGCTGGCAATTAGGCACTATCCAGGTAGATTATAACCTGCCAGAACGTTTTGAATTGGAGTATGTAGATGCAGATAATACCCGTAAAAGGCCGGTAATGATACATCGTGCCCCATTTGGATCGATGGAACGCTTTATAGCTGTGCTTATTGAAAATTGTGCGGGGAACTTCCCTTTATGGTTGGCGCCATTGCAGGTGAAAGTATTGCCAATAAGCGATAAGTATGGCGACTATGCCAAAGAGGTTGCATCACAGCTTAAAATAGCTGGTGTAAGAGCAGAAATAGATGACAGAGCTGAAAAAATAGGACGTAAAATAAGGGATACTGAGCTGATGAAGGTGCCGTATATGTTGATAGTAGGTGAGAAGGAAATGAATGATGGCATGGTATCGGTACGTAAACACGGAGAAGGTGATAAGGGCTCTGTAACGCTGGATGCATTTGTAAATGAGGTGAATGACGTAGTAAACAGCCAGATGAAGGGGAAGCCTGCACCCGTTGTATAAATTTTTAAAATAACAGCATGTTGTATTGCATAACAAAAAACGTTATTTTTGATAAAACTTTTAATAATCATTAATGCAGAATAGAGTTAAAGGAAGACCACCGTTTAAACCAAGGATACCACAAAACGAACATAAATTAAATTCAGAGATCACAGCTCCTGAGGTACGCTTAATAGGGGAAGATGTTGAGCCTGGTATTTACAAGCTGGCTGATGCGCTAAGAATAGCGTTGGAGAAGGAAGTAGATCTTGTGGAGATATCTCCTAATGCTGTGCCGCCTGTATGCCGCCTCATCGACTATCGTAAATTTCTTTACGAAAAGAAAAAGAAGGACAAGGAACAAAAGGCAAAAGCCAAGCAGTCTGAAGTAAAAGAAATCAGGTTTACACCTAATACAGATGATCATGATTTTGACTTTAAAGCCAAGCACGCAGAAAACTTTTTGCAGGAAGGCAATAAAGTGAAATGCTACGTGCAGTTCAAGGGTCGTGCTATCATGTTCCAGGAAAGGGGAGAGTTGCTCCTGCTAAAATTTGCAGAGCGCATGTCTGAATATGGAACATTGGAATCTATGCCTAAAATGGAAGGTCGCAGAATGCTGGCCATCTTCACTCCGAAGAAAAAGAAATAAGCTTTATAAATAGAAAGAGGGTTGCTGAATATATTCGGCAACCCTCTTTCTATATGGTATTTAACTGCTTGGTTCGTGCTAATTATTGCCTGTATTATCCATTTGATTGTTATCACCGTTTTGCATCATCTGCCTGCGTTGCATCATTCTCTGTTTTCGTTCTTCTTCAAGCACTTGGTACTGTTTATACTGGTCCTGCGTTAATATGCTTTGTAGTTTTGTTTCCTTGTCCATTGCCATTTGTTTGCGTGCACGGCTTACGGTTTTTTTATCTATGCTGCTATGCATGAGGCTATCCATTGAATTGGCAATGTTCATATTTAAACTGCTTACTGCGTTAGTCTGATCGGCAGACAGGTTAAGTCTTTTTTGTAGCATCTTGGTTTGGCTTTGCGCGCGTTCTTGTGGTGTTTTCGTTTGCATGCTTTGCATATCCTGCGCTTGCACTGTAAATGGCATAAGTATAAGAACTGTAGCTGCAATCTGTAATCCTGATTTAATTACTGACATGTGTTTTGGTTGTTGATTTTGTATTTATGAGACCTTATGTTTTATGGAATGTTTAAAAATGAGGTGGATAAAATATGTTAAAAGAACTTAAATGGTCAAGGGTTGGGAGAATGATCTAGTGGAGATATGTTTTTTAATTGTTAATCAGCCAAATTTTCGGCCATGTGGCATAACTAATCAATAATTTTACTATTATTGATTGACTTTAAAATGTCTTAAAATGAAAGCAGTATTCTTTAACTCGAACAGAAGGTACTTTGGTGTTGCAGGAGCGTTATGTGTGATGGTAACTTTTCTATTTCTTAGCAGTTGTTTTACGCTCTCTAATCAAAGCCCTTGCGATTGCGCCGTGAATAACGCTGCTGCAAGCACACCTGCATACAATAAAGAACTTGGCGAAAAGTGCGATGAGCATGAAAATAGCCTTAGCGAAAGCGAACGTGCTGAATGGCAAAGAGAATTGTCTGCTTGCATGGCTGGCAAATAGTTTCAAATGTTATTGTTGGTTTTATTTTGGGGTGCATTTGTATATGCTGTCTCCACTTGTGCATTTAGAAAATAATCACTAAGTTTATCTATCTTATTGTTTTCTAAATTACTGTATATAACACATTATGATATTTTTATCCTTCATTTATTTTCAAAGTCGTATTTTAAGTAGTATAACCAAAGAATATAACGCACTCCCCAATATGTATCTTCGTATTTACAGGCATCATCATATGCGCATGTATATTGAAAGTACTACTCACACCAGTGATTAAATGAATTCTTGTTTTTAACGTTACGGCTTTGCATTCAGCAAGGCTTTTTTTATTTACTTAGTGTTTGTATTTTAATGTTTTGCAAATATTTATGGTTAGATATAAGTTGTATTATTTACATTTAGGTTATATTCAAGGAAGATTTACACAACCTAAATTATTATTAAAAGATAAGGGATAAGAAAGCAGGGTATAATGAAGATATCTGAAGATATAGGAGCATTAAAAGCCCTGCTGGAGCAGGAGAAAGCGCGTAGGTTAGTAACAGAACAGGCCTTAATTAAAAAAAATAAGGAATTAGCTGAATTAAAGATGCAAATGGCCATAGATACGGGCTTTCATGCAACAACAAACCGTGTGGCTGCATTAATGAACAATCTTTCCGCAGGCATACTTGTGGAAAATGAAAAAGGGAAAATACAGCTCATAAATAATAGTTTTTGCCAGATATTTAATATTTCATCACAGGCGACTGATCTTATCGATGCCCAATCTGATGTTGTATTTCGCCAAATGGCTTTATTATTTAAAATGCCAGAGTTCTTTATAGATAGGCTTAACCATGTAGTAGAAAAGAGAGAAAAGGTATTGAACGAGGTGTGTGAGCTTAAGGATGGACGGATATTGGAACGTGATTATATTCCGGTCTTTTACGAGGATAATTACCAGGGGCATCTGTGGGAATACAGAGATGTAACGCAAGAGGTCATGGATGAAAACAGACTTGAAAAACAGCGTAAATTTTACGAAAATGTATTGAATAATATTCCAGCTGATATTGCCGTGTTTGATGCTCAACATAAGTATGTATATATTAATCCAGTGGCTATAAAAGACGAAGCCTTACGGAAATGGATGATCGGGAAGACTGATCGGGAATATCACAACTTCAGAAATAAGTCAGTATCAGCTGCAGACCGGCGCGATTATGTTTTTGATCAGGCTTTGCAATCTAAACAATTATACTCCTGGGAAGAAAAGTTGGTAAATAAGAAAGGGGAGCCTGAATACCACTACCGTAATCTATATCCTGTTCTTAACGATGAAGGAGAGGTAGATATAATTATTGGGTATGGGTTGAATATAACAGAGCGTAAGCTGATTGAAGAACAGTTATATAAAAATGAAAAACGCTATCGTGACTTATTTAATTATAGCCAGGCACTAATATGTACCCATGACATGTATGGGCGCTTACTGTCCGTCAATCCTTCAATATGCGCATTGTTGGGCTATATGGAAAGTGAACTTGTAGGCCGGGTGCTTACAGATTTTATACCTCCTAAAGACGTTCCTAATTTTGATTCAGATTATTTGGTAAAAGTTACAACGACAGGCAAGTCAAAAGGGGTGTTCCGTGTATTAAATAAAAGTGGTAAACCAATATTCCTACTATACGAAAACTATAAGGTTGAAGAAGATGGTACAGAATCTTACATCATTGGCTTTTCACAGGATATTACTGAGCGCATAAAAGCCGAAAAAGAATTACTTATAGCTAAGCAGATGACTGAACAAGCATCTAAAGCTAAAGAAATTTTCCTGGCTAATATGAGTCATGAAATAAGAACTCCTATGAATGGGGTGCTTGGTGTGGCGCGATTGCTTGATAAGACTTTTCTGGACAAGGATCAGAAGAACTATGTGAAGCTGATAACAGAGTCTGCCAATAATCTTCTGGTTATAGTGAATGATGTGCTTGATGTTGAAAAAATAGCCTCTGGTAAATTTGAATTGGAATACTTGCCCTTCCGCCTGGCAGATAAGATATCGCTTACCATGCAACCTTTTGAATATAAAGCTGAAGAAAAGCTGATAGCACTTAGGTTTGAGAACTTATTGCCTGAAGGTTTAGTAGTTGTGGGCGACCCATACCGGCTGGGTCAGGTGATGAATAACCTTATTGGTAATGCGTTGAAATTTACACATAATGGTAAAATTGTAGTTACTGCAAGAGTAGAAAAAGAAGAGAATAATAGCATTGTTATTGTTTTTTCAGTTGCTGATTCAGGGATCGGTATTAGCGAGGATAGGCTTGGGGATATATTTAATCCTTTTGTTCAAGCTTCTAGTGATACTACACGTAAGTATGGGGGCACCGGGTTGGGACTATCTATTTGTAAAAGTCTTGTTGAAATGCAAGGTGGGGTAGTTAGTGTGAAGAGCTTTGTAAATGAAGGGACTACATTTTCTTTTAGTATAAATTATGGTTTGGGTGATGCTTCTATGCTGAAGGGAGAACCCGAAGAAGAGGTGATAACAGACACTGGGATAAAAAAAGTACTCGTAGCAGAAGATGTGGTGCTCAACCAATTCCTAGTGAAGCACATGCTTGAAAACTGGGGGATAGTAGTAGATATAGCAAACAATGGTCTTGAGGCCTTAGATAAGGTAAGGGGCAACGATTATGATGTGATATTGATGGATATACAAATGCCTGAAATGGATGGCATTACGGCCACTGCGATCATCAGGGAAATGAAAGACAGGAAAAAGGCAACCATACCCATTGTGGCACTTACTGCCAATGCCCTCAAAGGCGATTCTGACCGTTACCTGAAGGCAGGTATGAATGGATACATCAGCAAACCCTATACAGAAACAATGTTGTATGCTGCGCTTAAAAGTGCTACCAATAATAAAGGATATGCAGATGATAAGGCAGAAGTTGAACGAGTTGCATCTGAACATAAATCTCCTGCAGTCATCCCGGTTGATGACAAAAGCGAATCGCTGTACGATCTTAGCCTGCTTTGGTCTGTAGCTAATGATGATGAAGCGTTTATACGTAAAGTGCTAGCTACCTATATGGAAACAGTGCCTGGTGATATTGATAAGCTGGAAGATGCACTTGCCCACAATGACTGGAATGCAGTAGGTAAGCAGGCGCATAAACTGAAACCTGCTATTGACTATATGGGTATTAAAGCATTGAAAAATGTGATCAGGAAAATGGAGGCTATTCCCGATGATATTAATGAATACAACCGCAATGCCAAAATCCTTAAAGAAACGATGGCCCGGGTTTTTGAGCAGTTCAGGAAAGATTTTCCAGGGCTATAACCATTAATGTATTCCTCTTGCATCCAGCGCCTGCTGGTACAGATGCGCATTCTTTATTTGCTCTGGATAAGTAGATGCAAAATTATGGTAACCACTAAAATCTTCTTTTGCACAGAAGTACAGGTAGCTGGTATGTGGTGCATTAAGTACAGCTTCTATACTGCTTATTGATGGCGTGCAAATAGGGCCTGGCGGCAGCCCTGCAAACATATAAGTGTTGTAAGGTGATACTGTTTGCAGATGAGTCCCTGTAATGCGGCGTAGGCCAAAATCACCCACTGCAAATTTCACTGTGGGGTCGGCTTGCAATTTCATGCCTTTGGCCAGTCTGTTCAGGTAAACACTTGCTATATTGGGCTTCTCATCATTTTTGTTCGATTCTTCATCTACAATAGATGCCACTATTACGGCTTGTGCTGGTTGCAAGTGATGTGCCATTGCTTCCTGCACATGCGCGGGTGTCCAGAAACGCACATAATTCTTTTCTATTTTTCTGAAGGCTTTGTCTGCAGTGGTGTTCCAGAAAAAATCGTAAGTATCGGGCATTATAGCACACATTGCAGTGTTAGTATCTAGCCCGTATTGTGCAAGATATACAGGGTCACTAAACATTTGTCGTAAAACGGTAGAGTCGGCTTCAAGGTTGTTGCCCAACAGGGTTATAAAGTCTTGCTTTGTGCGCAGTTTATTGATGACCAAGCGCACAGGTTCCTGATGGCCTCCACGCAACATGCTTACCAGTGCGTAGTTGCTCATTCCGTGTTTTATATGATACTTGCCAGCATGTACACGATTGGGGTAGTCAGCCCGTTCTGCCACCAGGTTAAAGCTATTTATGTTCCTTACAAAGCCACCTTGTTCCAGCGTTTCTTTTACGGTTTGATAGCTGGCGCCGGTATGTATATATACATACTCGCCAGCACTGAATGTGCCTGTATTGGGACCGAAGACTCTATATAGCATGAACAATGCTACAGATACGAGCAGCACGGCAACTATAAGTATGCCTTTGCGTAGGGGATTGTTATTTTTTTTTCTTCGGGCTGTCATACCTTAAAAATAAAAACCCGCCCATAGAAAAAAGGCGGGTAAACAATATGGTAAAATAATTTTATTTCTTAGCCTTAGCAGGTGCACTCTTGGTAGCTGGTTGCTGCTTGCCGCTATTATCCATCTTAGGTTTTTCAAAAAACATTACAGAGATAATGCACAGCGCGCATACTACACCCATAGCAGTCCATGTGCCTTTTTCCATTACATCGGTGGATTGCTTAACGCCCATTACCTGAGAGCCAATGCTGCCGAAGGCACCGGTAAGCCCGCCACCCTTAGGGTTTTGCACTAAAACAAAAAAGCCTAAAACTACACAAGCCAACAATATAAGTATAGTGATAAATGAGATCATAATTCCTTTTCCTTTAAAAGTTCTTCTATTTTGTGGGCAAAGTAAGCTATTTTTTGGGGATTTCGCAAACTTAGTTTACGGTACATATCTATAGCCCTGTCGTACTTGCCTTGCTTGCGGTGTATCTGCGCCAAAGCTTCGCTGGCCAGGTCTTCTTCCTTAGTAATGCTGTTCACGGCCATGTTAAATACCTCTTCGGGTATCTCCTCATTTTCTTCTTCATTGGCGGCTGCCAGCTTTTCTTGCTGCCACATGCTTTTCAATGCCCGCTTGTCTTCTGTTTCCTCTATTTCTTTCTGTGTCTTCACTTTAAAGTGCAACAGCCATTCAGAAAAACTCATCATAACCATCAAAGATTTGTCTTTGTCATCCGTAGTTTCCGGTTCTTGTGCAACCGGTGTTGGTGTTTTATTTACCTGGTCCATTTCCTCAGGTATATCTTCAGATACCTTTATGCCCTGGTGAAAAAAATAATTATCAGTATAAACTGGTAGTATCAATGTGTCGCCGTCCTGGTTTGTTATTTGTTCTTTGTTAAAGTCAAAATGTTCTATTGTATAGTTCAGAGGTTTTATGATCAGGTCATCATCCTTTTCATACTCCTCGTCATCATCTACATATAAAGACGTCGGTGCTTCTTCATAAACTTCCTCTTCTTTCTGGGAAGATTCTGATGAGCCCAACAGCGTTTCTTTTATAATAAGCGGCTGTATAATTTCTTCGGTATATACTTCTTCCTCGTGCAGCTCTTCTTCGTGATGTGTTATCTGCTCTGCAATTGTTTCGGGCACCTCTGGTGGTAAAACTACAGCAGGTTCGGCAGCCGTCTCTTTATTAGAGACCGTAGAAGGTATTGGTTCGGTTTCTTTTTTTGCTGGTCTAGCCGGTTCCTGTGCTACTTCTTTGGGTTGCTCTGCAACTAGTGGTGCTTTACTTACCACAATTTCAGGCTCGGCAGAGGCAGTAGCCAGCGAAAATTTAATTTTTTCGCGGCTTTTAGGCGTATTGTCTTTAATAGCTGCTGCTGCTAAATAATCGTTTAAGAGCAGCCAATTGCCCATATACAGCCACATAGCCGCCATGGTTTCTTTATTGTAAGGCTTTTTCTTGTGCTCTATAGCAGCGCCCATATAGCGGGCCGGCATAAAGTAAGGAAACTCCTTTATTATAGCAGCAATGCTTTCACGGTCCATATCGGTCAGCGACCGTGGCTCGTTGAGCATGCGTGTTATGTATTGTATGGAAGATGATGTTATCATATTTCAGATTACAATTACCAATTTACAAAAGCTTTATTAAAAATATCATCTGAAAGCTGATTTCCTATGTCATCTATCAAACCTGTTTCTACATTTTGCAGTACCTGTGCTGCGTCAAAATCGGCAAAACGGGTGAACGACTGCGTGAAACTTGCCTTGTCATTCAGCCGGTTCTTAAATATTACCTGCAAAGTTACTGTAAGCCTGTTTTTGGAGGCTACCTGCACACTTTGTACGCCGCTCACGGTAACATCGTATGCGGTTATGGAACCGGTTATGTCATAATCCGCATTGTCGGTATTTACCGGTGATAGTCCCGTTTGAGATAAGATGCGACTACGTATCTTATCGGTAAGGGTAGCGCTGAGGCTGGGTACTACGTTACGTGCCCTGTTTTCTAACAGGTGTATGTTTATGGTCTTACCCTCAATATTAGCTCCTGTGAAGCTATAAACCCCACATCCTTGCAATGCAAGCAGTAATACCAATAAGGGTAAAAAATATACAATGCTTCTCTTCATCCTGCGCCTAAAGTTACTCTTTGATATCGTATTCTTTAATTTTCCTGTACAAAGTACGCTCAGAAATACCCAGTTCGTTTGCTGCATCCCTTCTGCGGCCTTTATGTTTTTTTAAAGCCTTATTTATAAACTCTTTTTCACGGTCGGTAAGCATTAGTGTTTCTTCCACATCTTCATGCTGATCGTTATGAGGCAATATGATAGGATTAATGCTATTGCTATTGTTGTTATTATTTATGTAAGATGGCGTTATAGATGTGTTTGGCTCATGGTTGTAAACGGGCAGCAATGTTTCCATAGCCATCGGATCAGAAGGGGTGAAGTTTTGCTGGCGTGCCATTTCAAACATCATTTGCTTCATGTCGTTCATGTCCTTCTTCATATCAAAGAACAGTTTGTAGAGTATGTCGCGTTCTGTATTGCCGGTGGCGTTGTTATTATCAGTTGATGGTACGCCGCCACTCACGGGCAGCAGTGCCAGGCTCCGGTTTTCTTTCTGTGGTAAAAAACGCAGCAAGGTTTCTGCGGTCACCATCTTGTCAGTGGTAAGTACAGATATCTGCTCTGCGATATTTTTCAATTCGCGCACATTTCCCTGCCATGGATAAGAGGTGAGCAGTTGTAAAGCTGCACTATCCAGCTGTACAGATGTGGTCTTGTATCTTTCAGAAAAATCAGAAGCAAACTTCCTGAACAACAATGGAATATCTTCTGGTCTGTCTCGCAGTGAGGGTACCCTTATAGGCACTGTGCTGAGCCTGTAATACAGGTCTTCTCTGAATTTCTTTTGTTGCGTATATTCCAGCAGGTCGCGGTTGGTTGCGGCTATTACACGCACATCAGTTTTTTGCACTTTTGATGAACCTACGCGTATGAATTCACCTGTTTCCAGTACGCGCAACAGGCGGGCTTGTGTACCCAGCGGCATTTCTCCTATCTCATCCAGGAAAATAGTGCCACCGTTCACAGTTTCAAAATATCCCTTCCTGCTATCTACGGCACCTGTAAAAGACCCTTTTTCATGGCCGAATAATTCGCTATCGATAGTGCCTTCTGGTATGGCGCCGCAGTTTACCGCTATAAATGGGTTGTGCTTGCGGGGCGATAGTGCATGTATAATGTTTGAAAATACTTCTTTACCCACACCGCTTTCGCCAACGATGAGCACAGACAGATCGGTATTAGCTACCTGTACAGCTGTATTCAGCGCATGGTTAAGTGCGGGTGCATTGCCTATTATGCCAAATCTATTTTTTATACTTTGTGTATCCATAAAACTGACCCGGTATAGCCCACAATGAAGGTGTTGTATGGCAGCTTCCTGCTTTAAGCCTCATCTTGTGTGCGTGGTGGTTAAATATTATTATACAATTTCTCCCATCAATGTTGCAGATGTGGCGCTGTTGACCTTAACCTGAACGTAATCGCCAATTTTGAAATTGTGGTTACCCTTAGGGAATACCAGCATTTTGTTTTGCGAATTACGGCCACTCCAGTCATCTGTACTTTTCTTGCTATTTGCCTCAATAAGCACCTTAAATGTTTTGCCAACATCGTTGCGGTAGCTTTCTCCTGATGTAATGATCTTCACAGCTATCACTTCCTCCAGTCTTCTTTTCTTCACATCATCAGGCACATCATCCTGATAGCGGCGTGCGGCAAGGGTACCAGGGCGCTCGCTGTAGATGTACATGTATGCCATGTCAAAACCGCACTGGTGCATCAGGCTTAGTGTGTCCTGGTGGTCTTCTTCCGTTTCAGTACAAAAGCCCACTATCACATCGGTGCTCAGCCCGCAATCGGGTATTATTTCGCGTATGCGTTTTACTTTATTCAGGTACCACTCCCTTGTATAGGTGCGGTTCATCAACGATAACATACGGGTATTGCCGCTTTGTACCGGCAGGTGTATGTTATTGCATATATTATCGTGCCTGGCCATGGTAAAGAGCACATCATCGGTAATGTCTTTAGGATGAGATGTACTGAACCTTACCCGTAAGTCGGGCGATATTACAGCCACCCTTTCCAGCAGCTGTGCAAAAGTAACAGCATCTGCCATACTGCCACCCGCAGGGGTAAAATGATAGCTGTCTACATTCTGGCCCAGCAGGGTTAATTCCTTATATCCGCGTTCAAAAAGATCGCGGCACTCGTTTATAATACTCTCTGCATCGCGGCTGCGCTCCCTGCCACGGGTAAAAGGTACCACGCAAAATGTGCACATGTTGTTACACCCACGCATAATACTTACAAAAGCAGTTACACCATTGCTATCCAGCCGCATAGGGGCTATGTCTGCATATGTTTCGTCGCGGCTCAGCAGCACATTTACGCCCTTCTGGCCGCCTTCCGCTTCTTCTATAAGGCCAGGTAAGGTGCGGTAGGCATCAGGACCAATTACCAGGTCCACCAGCTTTTCTTCCTCCAGCAATTTGGCTTTAAGCCGCTCTGCCATGCAGCCCAGCACACCAATGAGCATGCCCGGATTGCTCTTTTTTGCTTTTTTAAATATATGCAGCCTGTTGCGTACGGTCTGTTCGGCTTTATCGCGGATGCTGCAGGTATTTATGAGTATAAGGGAAGCCTCTTCAAAATTCTTAGTGGCGCCAAAACCCTCTTCATGCAATATGGAGGCAACAACTTCGCTATCGCTGAAATTCATTGCGCAACCGTAACTTTCTATATAAAATTTCTTGCTGTATTTGTTGACGTCGCCAACGAACGCCTGGTATGCCTCCCCCTGACGATCTTCCTCAACCACTTTTTGCAGCATCTCTGCCATAATTACCGATTCAATTTGGGCAAAGGTACATAGAATGCGTGGGTTTTGGATGTGTGAGGAGGGGTTTGTACTGCCAAAATTGCTATTGATTTTATATAGTGATATCAACAACACTTATCTAATAAATGGTTGGTGATTTATGGTTTTTTAACCAAAGTTAGAGGGCGTGTCCTGTCCGATTTAATAAACGAAAAGCGGACAGTAGGGTGATGCTGTATGCTGAAATGGTTTGTGGTGGCTGATATGGTTTATAAATTTACTGTCTGGTGTGTCCGATACCGGACAGGGGCGGACAGATGATTTGAGGTGGATATGAAACGGGTATATGTATAGCTTTTTATATTTTTGGGAATAAAAATTACAAATTGCAACTTTCCCTTAATGGTTTGCAGGTTATTTAATTGCGGTGCAAAATACGTTGCAGCTATGTTGTTACCTAAAAGAGATATGCACAGTTCCACGGTGTGGAATGTTCCACGGAATTGCAATTATGCCAATGTGTAGGCCCTAATTAAATACACTATCCGAGATGTTCTTATTCACCTCTACGCTTTTTACCCTGGATGATGCTACGTGTTTGTTCTCTACCTCTTTGGTACGGTAGGGTATTTTGTAGCCACCGCTGCCGGGCACTTCGCGATAGTCGCTGTACTGGGTTACTTTAGGTATGCCACCTGCTCCAATATCTGCTTCTTCCTTCTGCACCAGGTATCCGGTATTCACATCGTAATATTCTACCGCCAGTTTGCCTGTACGGTCCAGCACATTCACTACGAAAGCATCGCTGCCATTTACCTGGGCCATACCTTTCAGCGTTCGGGTGATGCCATAAGTATCCGGGTGCAATATTTTCTGTATGTCAGCCTCAGCCTTCATGTTGTCAATATCACCGCTATTAAAAGCTTTTTTCTGACCCTGAACTTCACTGAATCCTTTGTCGCCATTAAGCACCTGCTTTTGTATGATAGTGCCCATCCCTTCTACCATGATCACCATCTTGGATGGAGACTTGCGTATCTCTGTAACAGTAAGCTCAAGCGAAGAAGGCCCCGATGATATGGTGCCTGCGCTTACCTTTTTTATGGACTTTATATTATTAATGACCGATTCGCCGCCTATAGCCAGGATGTATTTCTTTATAATATCTGCTGTGGCAGTGCCTGCAAGCCCCGGGTTATCTATTGCTGTTGCTGCCGTTGGGGGAGTTACAGTAGTGGGTGCAGGTTGTTCATAACCTGGAGTAGTAGGTAGGTCTGGAGTTATTTTTGCATCATTTTTATCTGTTATCCTGTTCTCGATATCAGCCGATGCAGCACTGCTTATCAAAGCCTCTTTTGTGTAAACCGCAGGTACCGGCGATGGTTTAGAGGTATCGTAAGGAAAGCGGATGATCTCGGCATTATTGTCAAAAAAGTCTATCGAGTTGGTCGAGAATTTATCGAATTTGGCTGCATCCTTAATATTGCCAACTATTATGATGTTAGCATTGTCTGGTAATATGTACTTGCCTGCAGCGTCTTTAACATCCTTTACGGATATACTGCTTACGTTTTTTAAATAGCTGTGGTAATAGTCCTTAGGCATATGGTACCGCTCCAGGTTTATTGCATATGTGGCAATAGTAGCAGGGTCGGCAATGCCCATGGCAAAGTTACCGGTTATTGCCCATTTGGCTTTGTCAAGTATGTTATTGTCCACATCGTTTTGCATACGGTGCATATTTGCCAGCATGGTTATGAGGCAACTGTCATCTACGCCAATGCGACTGCGGGTATAGGCGCTAAAAGAGCCTTCAGTTTCATTTTCAAGTATGGAAGAATAGGTAGTATAAGCCCACTGATGTTCCTGCCTCAGATCGTGAAACAATAAAGACCTGCTATTGCCACCCAAAATAGTATTTGCTACACGCGCCTTAATAGCATACTCACTACCCGGATAAAGATCTATAGGGTAGGTAATGCGTAATATACTTTGCACCGCTCCTTTGCGTGGAATGAACGATACGTGGGTGGACGATGGCGCATCGTAATGACCATAATCAGTTACCGGAACCGGCAGACTGCGCCACTTACCAAAGTATTTTTCAACCAGGGGTTTTATTTCTTCAACCTTTACGTCGCCAACAATAGATAGGTAAGCTACGTTTGGCCTGAAATAGGTATTGTAATAGTTAATGCAGTCTTCTGTTTTTATACGTGCAACTGTTTTGTCGGTAATGATCTCGCCATATGGGTGAGACCCACCATAGTTAAGGGCTGCAGCTACATTATTCAGCATGGCGTCAGCATCGTTCTGCCGCGCCTTTAGCTGGCTGATGGTCTCGGTTTTTATTCTTTCTACATCATCGGTAGTGATAGCTGTATTCATGGCAATATCACTTACCAAATCCAGCATTTTTTCTTTTTCGCGGGCCAGGCCGCGGGCAGCTATTTCCTCATCGGTAGTTGCCAGATCGGTACTTATTTGTTCTGCGGCATCTGCCAGCTGGGTTTTGTTGCGTGTGAGCGTGCCGTCTTGTAATAATTGACCCATCATACCACGGTAGCCTGCACGTTCTTGTTCCAGCGCAGGTTTTATGGTAAACTGTAAGTCGCAGGTCATTGCCGGCAGCTTATGGTTTTCTACCACAATCACGCGGAGGCCATTAGCCAAGGTGAAGCTGGTACTTTCTCCAAAATCTACAATCGGCGCGGGGCCAGGTCTAGGCGCTTCTTTTTTGTCCTGGTGTTTAGCAGCAACAGCAGAAACCGACAGTGCAGATAATGCCAGGAATAATATGGCGCGCCTTGTATTGTTCATAGCCATTATTTTTTCTGCTGCATAGATTTTGGTAAATAATAAACCACCAGGCGGTTTTGTTTGGTAAAGTATTTTGCAGCTATACGCGCCAGATCGGCACGGGTTACTTTGCGATAATTGCTTATTTCGTCGTCTATCAGTCTTGTATTGTGCAGGTAGGTATATTTAGAGGCCAGGTTTTGAGCCAGTACCTGCAGCTTTTGGTTATCCAGCACATAATCACTTTCGGCTTTGTCTTCTATGCGCTGGTATTCATCTTCTGCAACCTGATTTAGTTTATCTATCTCCGACAAAATATTGTGCTCCAGTTCATCTGGTTTTACCCCTTGTGCCGCAATGCCCAAAACTATAGCCAGGCCGGGCTGCTCATTGCCAATGGCTATAGCGGATACATTTTGTGCTTTGCCAGCCGCTGTAATGTTTTTATTAAAGCGCGAATTGTTGCCAGCCGAAAGTAAACGCATTAATAATTGCACGCCATAGTAATCAGGCGTTCCGTAGGCGGGTATATGGTAAGCTATAATAACACCAGGAGCCTGCACATTGTCGTAATAGGCAATGCGCTTTTCTGTAGTATGCACAGGTTCTACGTCAGCAGGATGATTTACTGGTTTTGCCGTTGCCGGGATATCTCCAAAATAACGGTCTATATAGTCGCGTGCATACTGTTCATTAATATCTCCTGCCACAACAATTACCGCGTTATTGGGTGCATAGTATTCTTTGTAGTATGCTGTCAGTTCTTCGGCCGTGGCTTTATCTGCATATTGGTCTTTTGCAATAGTGTTCCACCTGTAGGGCGATGAGGTGTAGGCGTTCTCGTATATTATATTGTATCGCAACGCATAAGGTTGGCTGTAGTATTTATACTTCTCCTGCTTCACTATTTTGCGTTGTTCGTCTACGGTAGCTTTGTCCATACGGGCATACGCCATGTGGCGAGATTCTACCCAAATGCCCAACCCCATTTGTGCTGATGGCAGTAGCTCATAAAAAACTGTACGATCTTGTGTGGTATTGCTGCCGCTTTGGCCACCAGCCGCTTGCACCATTTCATTATACTCCCCGGTATGGCTATCCCCGCCATTGGAGAGTATGTGCTCCATGAAATCTGTAAACCCGGATTGTTTTGGGTCTTCGTTTTTGGCCCCCACATGGTACATTACTGACACCGCAACCAGCGGAGCCGAATGGTCTTCGTGCAATATTACGTGCAAGCCATTAGGCAGGTCGTATTCCACGACTTTTATGGCAGCTGTGGCAGGCATAGCATACATCAACAGCAGTACACCCGAGAGGCTAAATAGGAAATTATGAATATTGCTAAAAGGTTTCAAGAAATATATATCTATATAAAGGCGGCAAATTATTAAAAAAAGATGGCTAATTACTGCGACAGATTGATATTTGCATTTCAATAACGGATAATGATAGATACGGTTTTGTTTGATATGGATGGATTGTTGCTGGATACAGAGCCCTTATGGGGAGAAAGTATGCTTAAAGTTGCCCAACAACATAACATACCCATAACCCGCCATCAGTTTAAGGAGACTACCGGCCTGCGCATATATGAGGTAACGGACTACTGGGCAGTGCGCTACCCCTGGCAAGGCAGTACGGCCCTAAAAGTAGCAGAGGACATACTGGATGATATTATTGCCAGCTCCCGCACAAATGCATCGGTATTGAAGGGCGTACAGGATGCCCTTGAACTATTGAAAGCCAATGATTTTAAGATAGGGCTTGCATCATCATCGCCCAGCCGCATGATAGATGCCCTGGTTACCCACTTTGGGTTGCGTAGTTATTTTGACTGTATCACATCTGCCGATGTGGTAGAGCTGGGAAAACCACATCCTGCCGTTTTCCTGCATTGTGCAAAGTCGCTCGGGGCATCGCCACTGGAATGCCTGGTGCTGGAAGATTCCGTAAATGGTATGATAGCAGGCAAGGCCGCACGTATGAAGGTAGTTGTGGTGCCCGATGAATTGCACTTTGATGATCCCCGGTTTAGCCTTGCCGATGCAAAACTGCAGAGCATGGAAGACCTGGACCTGGCATTGATACAACGGTTGGGATAGATGGCTCTTTAATTAATGGTCTGATAATATTTTGTGATGATAAATATTTTGGGCAAGGCCTATATTTGCCATTAAATAATAAAAACATGAAACGTAACGCAACTGCCGTATGGAACGGCTCGGGTAAAGAAGGTAGTGGTAATCTTACTACACAGAGTGCTGTACTCAACAAAACCCAATATTCTTACAAGAGCCGTTTTGAAGATGGCATTGGTACCAACCCAGAAGAGCTGATGGCAGCTGCACATGCAGGTTGTTTTACGATGGCACTTACTTTTGCTTTGAACGGTGCAGGTTTTACACCTGATGAAATAACGACAGACTGCGTTATTACTTTAGAAGGTGGCGCTATTACGAAAAGTGAGCTTTCTACAATTGCTAAAATACCTGGTATAGACGATGCTAAGTTCCAGGAAATAGCGGCTGGCGCTAAGGCAGGATGCCCAGTATCTAAAGCGTATAATATGGAAATTACATTGGAAGCAAAGCTTGCCTAATTGTTGTATTTGATTTTTGATATGTATAAAGACCGGCTTTTGCTGGTCTTTATATTTTTATTTAAATAAATAACAGCCCGATAACAAAGATATTTTATTACGATACAATTATATTTTATATCTATATTGTCTATGTCTTACAGTCTGTTAAAATTCTTTAACAAATATTTTGTAATTGTATTTTACAATGCTGTGACCTCACGTAAAATGGCCGTGTTGATTTAATGAAAAAAGGACGGAGATTTGTATCATCCTACCGTAATAACCAGAAAACAAACGATGAATTGACCCACATGTTTTGGGCAAGTAGTCGGATCCTAATTTAATTATTTAAGAAATTTAAATTAAAACCGGAATTATGGGTTACAAGACATTTGTGTCATTAAACATCGCCGTTATAGGTGAGGGTAGGAAGGTGATCTCGCTAGCCAAAAGGCTTGCCAATGTTGGCCACAACATAAGCATAGGATGGAAAGATGGTGGCGCAAAAGACCAAAAAATAATGGGTAGTCGTTTAGGCGACTGTATCAGCTTTGCCCACATCACGGATGCCGCCGCCGAGGCAGACGTTATTATTATTAGTGCTGCTGCTAGCCATGTAAGAGAGATAGCCTATCTGCTGGACGATGTACGACGCAAAGTCATTGTTGACTCAACATTTATACTACCTGAAGCGTTCGAGGAAAACATAAACACCATTAATGCTATAACAGCTATAACAGGTTCTCCTTTTGTAGTGAAAAGTTTTAACTGCTCCGGGTACCAGAATCTTATTGATCCTTTGTTCAAGGGGCAAAGTGTAGATTCTTTTGTTGCCGGTAATAGCATAAAGGCCAAAGCGGTGGTAAAGATATTAGCCCGCGATTTGGGTTATAGCAATTGTTATGATTTTGGCAATGACACTACTATCCCATTGCTGGAAGAAATGGCCAAATGCTGGCATAATCTATCGCAGAGGGCAAATATGACCAAGAAAGTTGCGGGTGTAGTAGTTAAAAAATAGCAGGGTACTTGCTTTTTAATTGCTACTGTAAAATTTGTGCAGGATAGCATGCAATATCATAAGCGCTTCGCTATCCTCGCTCCAGCTATATTCAAAGTATAGATTGTCCTGTAGCCATTCCAGGGCTTCCAGTTCAGTGTCTAAAGTATTTAGCTGGTCTATCATTTCATCATAGGCTATTTTATTATTGCCAAACAGCTCGCTGATGATCTGGTACTTGTCGTTGATGCCTATTATAGTGCGTATGTCTGCTTCTTCATCTTCCTCGTCGTCGTCTTGTTTACTACTGCTGCTGGGAATCGGGTTTTCTACCGTAAGCTCAATTATGGTTGGTCTATCTTCATTTATCGGCGATGTTACAGGAGTGTAATACGTTGTTTGCTGGTCGTTTACAAGCTCAGGTGGAGTGGTTTTATCTGCCGCAATTTTAGACCTATATTCTATTAACTCGGCATACAATTGCCGGGTATAATCCATCATTAGGTCTGTTTCTATTACGTTGCTGTTCCCGTTTTCTGCTAACTGTCTTATTTTTTGCAATAAAGAAGATATACGCTGCATGCAAATGGTTTTTACAAAAGTAACGATGTGACATATATCGTAACGTTAATTTGGTCTCCATAAATTGTTACTTTTATGAGCAATATTGAGGAGTATGTTTATTGAACCGCATCATACAGGTAAAAAAGGGTGGATAGAGGTGGTATGTGGGTGTATGTTTTCAGGTAAGACTGAAGAGTTGATACGCAGGATGAAAAGGGCCCATATAGCTAACCAGAGGATAGAAATATTTAAATCGCAGGTTGATTCCAGGTACGACAAGGACGATATAATATCGCATGATGCCAGCCGCATACAAGCCACAGCCGTGAGCAATGCCTATAATATATTGCTAATGGCTGCAGATGTAGATGTTGTGGGTGTTGATGAAGCCCAGTTTTTTGACGACGATATAATTGAAGTAATAGAGGAACTGACACGCCAGCGTAAACGGGTAATTGTTGCAGGCCTGGACATGGATTTTACCGGTAGGCCTTTTGGACCTATGCCTGCTTTATTGGCAAGGGCTGAATATATAACCAAGCTGCATGCCATTTGTGTTTGTTGCGGCGATATAGCCAGCTATTCTTACCGTAAAGCCAAAATAGATGACAAAATACTACTGGGCGAAAAGGATGTGTATGAGCCACGCTGCAGGAGTTGTTTTTATAAGTTGAAGACTTCGGCTGTCAAGCAATAGTATATTTGCTTTACTTTTATTTGTGGTGAAATTAGCTTCAACATACCTGATGCGAAGCAAATAGGAACCAGTTATATTTTAAGCTACTTTTGTAAATGCGTTTTGCTGTTTTTGTATCTCTTTTAATTTTTACCACACTTGGCGCAACCGTTTACGGGCAGGATGTATGGACATTGCAGCGCTGTGTGCAGTATGCTATAGACCATAATATTTCTATTCAGCAAGATGTACTGAATAAGCGTCTTGCCAGATATACTCTGTTGCAAAGCCAGCTGGCCCAATTGCCAACTGTAAATAGTACGGGAGCTTATGGCAAAAGTTTTGGGCGTTCTATTAATCCAACTACAAACCAGTTTGTGGATGGTGGGTATGATTACCTAAGTCTCACCGGCAGTGCAAACGTTTTATTGTTCGGTTGGTTTGCTCAGCGCAATACTATAAATAGAAATAAGTTTAGCCTAGATGCTTCGCAAGCAGACCTGGATCAATTAAAAGACGATGTTTCTTTAAATGTAGCTACAGGATTTCTTAGGGCCATACTTGCCAAAGAGCAGATACATGTTAGCGAAAAACAAGTAGATCTTTCTAAAGCTCAACTGGCGCAAACGGTTAGTTTTGCCAATGCAGGGCGTTTGCCAGAGCTAAATGTGGCACAACTGGAGTCTCAGCTGGCAGGTGACAGCTCTAACCTCATCACCGCAATTGCTAATTATACTGCGTCTATCCTGGACCTGAAAACATTACTGAACCTCGATTTTTCAGCACCATTTGATATTGAAGCCCCCGATGTAAAGGTAGATGATGAAATGACTGTGATCACTACCAAGCCTGAAGAAATATACCAAGAGGCCCATAAGCACTTTGGGTCTATAAGAGGTAGTGAGGACCGCGTGGCTGCTGCTGAGAAAGGGGTAGCGCTTTATAAAGGGAATTTATATCCTCAACTGTCATTAAGTGTACAGGCAGGTACCAACTGGGCAAGTAATTACCTCACTGCCCAGTACAGTAATCCGCATCTCACACCTATTGGATTTACCCGTAATGGTGATACTGTTTTCCAGCCTGGATATGATATTGCCACTCCTGTCATCCCTTTTGGTAAACAGTTTGACAATAACTTTCGGCAAACTGTAGCTTTGAACCTCAATGTTCCGCTTTTTAATGGCTGGCAGTCGCAGTATGCTGTACGGCAGGCTCGCATCAACCTGGCTACACAACAATTGAATGAATATAATGCCGAACTAACACTAAAGCAGAATGTATACAAAGCACATAACGATGCAATAAGTTCCATTCAGAAATACGCCGCAGCCGTTCGCGCAGCAGATGCTGCGCAGCGAGCACTTGACTTTGCAAAGAAAAGGTACGATCTTGGATTGACAACCACTGTTGACTTTCTTGTTACCCAGAACTCAGAATACACAGCAGCTTCCAATTTGCTGAGCGCCCGGTACGATCTTATATTTAAGCTGAAAGTGATTGACTATTATTTAGGAAAAGAGTTAAAACTGTAAACTATGTCTGAACTTAAGGATGTACTGCTGGAGGCCACCAAGGAAGCCGGAAGAATAATTCACAATTATTTTGAAGGTACTTTTAAAATAGAAAATAAAGATACCATCAATAACCTGGTAACCGAGGTGGACAAACTGTCTGAAAAGAAGATCATAGAGATCATCAGCAGCCATTTTCCCGAGCATAGCATTATAAGTGAAGAAATGGGCACGCTAATGCAAGACTCTCCCTACCAGTGGATAATAGACCCTATAGATGGTACTGTAAACTTTGCACACGGCATACCTATATGCTGTGTAAGTATAGGGCTGAAGTTTAATGACGACATGCTTTATGGTGCAGTATATAACCCTATGATGAATGAGCTGTTCTTTGCTGAAAAAGGGCAAGGAGCAACATTGAATGGCATGCCTATATCGGTATCCAGGAAAAGTGATTTCCGTACTGCCTGTTTGGTTACAGGGTTCCCATACAAGTGGCCTAATAATAGCGAACACCCTATAAGAGTGTTTGAACGTTTTGTACTGTCTGGCTTGCCAGTTCGCAGGTTGGGTTCGGCAGCAATAGATCTTTGCTGGGTGGCCTGTGGCCGCTTTGATGGGTTTTGGGAGTATAACCTCAATTCATGGGATATAGCTGCAGGATACCTTATAGTACAGGAAGCCGGTGGCAGGATCACCAATTTTGAAGGTGCACCTTATGATGTTTTTGATAAAGAAACATTAGCTACCAATGGCCTTATACACGACGATATGTTGCGCCTGATAAAAAAACAAAGCATAACAACAGAAGACAAACAATTATAAAAAGGATATGGACGAAGGACGTACTGAGATAGCCGATATGGGCGAGTTTGGTTTAATAAAACATTTAACGCAGAATAATGATACCCGGCAGGCAGGCACCATACTTAGTGTGGGTGATGACGCTGCTGTAATAGATAATTTTGGTCGGCAAACGGTGATCACCACCGATTTGCTGCTGGAAGGGATACATTTTGATATGATGTACACCCCCCTGAAGCATTTGGGCTACAAGGCTGTGGCCGTGAACCTGAGTGATATTTGCGCCATGAATGCAATACCCACTCACATTACAATGAGCATTGGCATTACCAACCGTTTCTCGGTAGAAGCTTTGGATGAGTTTTATGATGGTGTTTATGCAGCTTGCGAAAAGTATGATATTGACCTGGTAGGTGGAGATACCTCTACCTCGCAAAAAGGGTTTGTTATCAGCGTAACTGCCATAGGGGAAGTAGCTCCTAACAAGTTTGTTACCAGAAGTGGGGCGGGAAAAGGTGATCTGATCTGCGTATCCGGCGACCTGGGCGCAGCTTACCTGGGATTGCAACTGCTGGAGCGTGAGAAAAAGATATTCCTGGAAAGCCCGGGGGTACAGCCAGACCTGGGTGGAAAAGCCTACCTGATACAAAGAATATTGAAGCCAGAACCAAGGCTGGATATTGTGAACTGGCTGCAGGAAAATGATGTAGTGCCTACATCCATGATAGACATTAGTGATGGTCTAAGCAGTGAAATGCTGCACATTTGTAACAGCAGCGACCTGGGGTGCATACTGCATGAGGAGAAGATTCCTTTTCATAGTGAAACCAAGGAAACAGCATACGAGTTCCAGGTAGATCCCACGGCATGCGCTTTGAGCGGTGGGGAAGACTATGAATTGCTGTTCACCATAAAGCAAGAGGATTATGAAAAAATAATTCGTAATGAGCAAATAAGTGTTGTAGGGTATATGACAGATAAAGCAGAGGGAGCAATGCTTTTGACCCGTTCTGGCAACAAACATAAACTTGTTGCACAAGGATGGAATGCCTTTCCTCAATAAAAAAATAGCCGATTGCTATTAAACGATAATATTTTTTGTATTTTAGGGCGTAAATAATATATCCGCATGAAGTTTTTGAAACCAATGCTGCTTACCGCATTCGCTTTTATAGGAATTACCGCTACTGTTTTGTTCAGCGCTTGTGAGAAGGATAGCTGTACTGATCTTACTTGTTATAATGGTGGGTCGTGCTCTGGTGGCTTCTGCCATTGTACCACTGGGTACGAGGGCGCTCAGTGTGATATACGTTCGGAGGACAGATTCCTGGGTAAGTATATCGGTGTTACCATCTGCGATTCCGCAGCTGGTTTGCTGGATACTGTAGCCATTGTTACTGGCAGCTCTAATACCCAGGTAGGTATTGTGAACAGCTTTAACAGCAGTGAAGTAGTATATGGTACTATCAGTATTACTGGTGGACAGTATTTGATTATTGTTCCTACCCAAACTAACAACAATGTTACTACAACATATTCCATATCATGGAATGCAGGTATTTTAAAGTACAATACTGTGGTAGTTGATAACAACAGTGGGGTAACCAAATCTGACTGTACCTTCCAGGGTAAACAGCAGTAATGTAAGATTCGATATAATTAACTCCTGATAAAAAATACGGTGTCTCATACACCGTATTTTTTTGTTTTATTCTTTAAGCTTTACTACTTCAAGATCTTTTGTTGCAGGGCCCGTAAGTAATGTGCCTTCAATGCTGTATCGTGCGCCGTGACAGGGACAGTCCCACGTTTTTTCTGCATTGTTCCATTGTACTATGCACCCTGCGTGTTTGCACACTGGGTCTATAGCGTGCAATTCATCATTCATGTTGCGGTATAATGCTACTGTTTCACCCTCATAGCTTACCACCCGGCCTTCGCCTTTGGCGATAGCTGCAAGTGACCCTATTTTCTGTACAGACATGCGTTTGCCAATAAATTCTTTTACCACATCTGCATTCTCTTTTATGAAGTTGCTAAAACCTGTTACCGGCTTTAGCCTGGCGGGGTTAAACACCTCGCTATACTGGCTGCGGCCTTTTAATATTACATCGCTGAAGAGGTTGGCAGCTATATGTGAATAGGTCATACCATTACCGCCAAACCCTGTGGCAACAAATACATTTTCAGAATGTCCCGGCATATGGCCAATATATGCGAGCCCATCTGTTGGCTCAAAATACTGGGAAGACCATCTGAAACACACCTGCTGTACATCAAAATATTGGCGCAAGTACGCTTCGAGATTAGTGAAATGATCTGCTGCATGTTCATCATGTCCTGTTTTGTGATCTTCGCCACCAAATATCAGATAAGGCTCGCCATTTACAATTTGAGTGCGGTAATAATGATATGGGTCTTGAAGGTCGTATACCAGAGCTTTAGGGTATTGCTGTGGCGCTACCTGTACTGCAATGGCATAACTGCGGTAAGGGGCACACCTGAAGCTGAATACGTTGATGCCTGAAGGGATATGGGTGGCCCATATCAGTTGTTTGGTTTTTAGTGATCCAAGTGCTGTTTGTAGTTCTATCAGTTCCTTTTCTTCAAAAGACTGAACCATGCAGTGTTGCAACAGTACGCCTCCTGCTTCCTCAAAAGCCTTGGCCAAGCCATAAATGTATTTTGCGGGGTGAAACTGCGCCTGATTAGACACTACCGCTGCCCGTTCGAAAGACAGAGTAACAGGTAGTTGCCCTGTATAAGGCATTTGCAATCCCGCACGCTCTGCACCATCTGTCAAGTCCTCCAATTGTCTAATTTCATCGTCGTTTTGAGCAAACAGGTAGGCATCTTTGTATTCGAACTCGCAGTCTATCTGGTAAGTGTCTATATTTCCTTTTATAAGGGCGAGCGCTTGTTCAGCAGCCTGCAATAATAATTTTGCACTTTCGGCTCCAAACCTGTCTGCAACCTGAGCGTAAGTGGTGTCGAAAAAAGTATTGAGGTGTGCGGTAGTACCACCTGTAGTTCCAAAGCCAATGTTATGGCTTTCTAGCAATGCACATTTTTTACCTCCTTTCTGCAGTGCCAAGGCAGTAGCGAGGCCAGTTATACCACCACCAACTACCACAACGTCAATCGGTGTAGTCGGCAAGTGTGCATGCTTGGGTACGTACTCAGGCATGGTAAATTGCCAGAGGCTTTCATTTTCTCCATCTCTATTCATAATAGTAGATTTATAAAAAGAGGAAGTGGTAAAGTCACTCCCTCTTTTCAAATATTTAGGCAGGTACTTTTCTTGACTTTTCACGATCCCAAAAGCGATGCTGTGCAATAGCGGTTATAAAATCGGCAGTTAACTCTTTTAAGTTGTCGCCAATGATAAGACCGTCTGCATGCATGGTTTCTTCGTCTGCATCCAGCTTTTTGCTAAAATAAGTGTAACGCAATAGTTCTGCAACTTGGGTATGTGCCGCTATTGCTTTGCAGTGTTTGTATGCTTCGTTCAGGAAGTGTATGGCATCAGGCTCTGCAGCTAGCGCAGCCACACTGTTTGCACCACCGGGTACATACACGGCATCATACATAACAGAAGCCGCATTAAGCAAGCTTTTACCTACTGCAATAGTAGCATTGGCAGCAGACTGTATATTGCCAAGTTTGGGTGCAATAATTTCGGCTGTTGCGCCTTCTGCCGTTAACGCATCTTTTATTGAGGTCAATGATTTATCGTCAACGCCATTTGCTGCAAGTATGGCTATTTTGCGCGTTTTTATGGTGTCTTTTACTGTGCCAGCCATGCTTAGTGCTGCAGAAGTGGCGATAGAGCTTTTAACCTTTTTAGATTGGTAATTAGCTGGTTTACCATCAGCCGGTATGCTCTGGTTGAGGAATTCTATTTTTGGTATTTCTGCTCCCAATGCGTTTGCTACTTGTGTTGCCAGACCCTTGTCAATCTGCAATAATACAGCCAGCATTCTCTCACGTACGGCCTGGGTTTTTACATTCCCTAATTCAAAGCTTAGTGCATTTACTATATGTGCTTTTTCTGGTTCAGACTGGCTATTGTAAAACAGGGTAGCCTGGCTGTAATGGTCGAAAAAGCTTTTGCTTCTCTCCCTAACTTTTTTAGCATCTATTTTTTCTGTGTAAGACGTGAAACCACCTTCCATAACGCCTGCCTGAAATGGACAGCCACCGCCTAGGGAATTTGGGCTATAGCTTACCTGGCCTTTATTTATTATTTGCCTCATGTGGCCATCGCGCTGGTTGTTGTGCACATTTACAATAGGCCTGTTTATGGGGATCTCATGAAAGTTTGGACCGCCCAGGCGAGTAAGTTGTGTATCTGTATAAGAGAACAATCTACCTTGCATCAGTGGATCGTTGGTGAAGTCTATTCCAGGTACTATATTACCCACATGAAACGCAACCTGCTCTGTCTCTGCAAAAAAATTGTCAGGATTGCGATTCAGAGTCATCTTGCCTATCTTCATTACAGGAACCAGTTCCTCAGGTACTAATTTAGTAGGGTCCAGCAAGTCAAATTCATACTTGTTCTCATCTTCCTCTGGTATTATTTGTACGCCCAGTTCCCATTCTGGAAAGTCGCCATTTTCAATGGCATCATATAGGTCGCGACGATGAAAGTCCGGATCTTTACCAGATATGTTCTGTGCCTCATCCCAGGCTACAGAATGCACACCAAGCAGCGGCTTCCAATGGAATTTTACAAACGATGATTTGCCTTGGCTGTTTATCAGGCGGAAGGTATGCACTCCAAATCCCTCCATCATCCGCAGGCTCCGGGGCAGTGCGCGATCGCTCATTACCCACATGACCATATGGGCAGACTCTGGCATTAATGAAATGAAATCCCAGAATGTATCATGCGCAGAGGCTGCCTGTGGTATTTCATTATGGGGTTCGGGTTTTACTGCGTGTATGAGGTCGGGGAATTTTATAGCATCCTGTATGAAAAATACCGGCATGTTGTTGCCCACAATGTCAAAGTTTCCTTCTTCTGTATAAAACTTTACCGCAAAACCACGTACATCCCTAGCCAGATCTGAAGAACCTCTTGACCCTGCTACTGTTGAAAAGCGTACAAACACAGGAGTTTGCACACTGGGATCTTGCAAGAAACTCGCTTTGGTATATTTCGCCATAGATTCATACACCTGGAAAACGCCATGTGCAGCAGACCCCCTTGCATGCACAATGCGTTCTGGTATCCGCTCGTGGTCAAAGTGGGTGATCTTTTCTCTAAGGATGAAATCCTCCAGCAAAGTAGAGCCTCGCGGACCAGCCTTTAACGAGTTTTGGTCGTCGTTTATCAATACCCCATGGTCCGTGGTCATCATCTGGCCCGTGCTATCTTCGGTATGCGGTGCAAGGTTTTGCACTTTGGCGTTAACTGTATTAACCACGCGTTTAGTGGTAGTTTTCTTGGCCATACTTTTTTTGAATTTATTGGAAATGAATATGTTTTTGTAAAGAATTAATAACGGATAGATATTAAAATCGTGCCCTGTTAATCACCTATTCATTGATTGTGGAATTTTCTGGGCAACTTATTTTATACTTCATTACTGGGATGTATTTTGATTTATTTCATTTTAAATGTAACTATATAAGTATTATAGGGTTAAGTTAGCACCACATGTTTCCTTGTTTTACAAGGCATGGTTTTAATTATTGGTGCTATTATAAAACCAACAAAAACAACCATGAAGAAAATGATCTTAGCCTTAAGTATTTGCTGCTTTTCTTGTGCAGGTTTTGCACAAAATACCAACACAGGCACTGGTAATACCGGTAACACCAACAATGACCAGACAGGTACTACCAATACCGGTGGTTACAATACTGGCAATTTTAAGAACCAAAATAATAATGGTAGTACTAGTACTTCTACTAAATCATCATCTACCAGTACCAATGGTGGTACTCGTAAGAAAACTGTAAAGCGCAGTACTAGCAGCACTACTACTAACAGCACTAATAGTATTAGCAATGGAATGAACAATTCAACAGGCACAAATTCTACTACGAAGTAAGAATAGTGTTGTTTAAAAAGATCCCCGGCAATTATTTATCAGGGGATCTTTTTTATTGTACTCTTTTAAAGTTGTAAATACCCTTTATCCTGGTATTGAGAAATGTGCCTTTTGAAGTTGCTTTCTTCATCTCATCATAAACCTCTAGTGGTACATCCAGGTAGTCATATATGAGTCCTGATACAAAGGTTATCCTCAACACTTTACGCTCTGCAAAATACTCCTTGGCTAGAATAACGGAAGATGGCATACTAAGCAAAATAATAAGTGTTGTGCCAACAAAAAAGCGCACGTAGCACCTTGATTCCACCTACATAAATACAAATCATGCAAGAAGATATTCTACACTCCAGGCGCATTGATATGTTTTTGTATAACCGTCTGATTGTGATTGCTGCGGTGGTAAGTGTGTCTCATCCTTCATGGTTTACACATTCGCAATTGCGACAGTCATTATTATGGTTGTTGCCATGGTGGCAGCTGCTGCGGCAGCCGCTATAGCTGTTACAGCAGTCATTCTTACCTCTTCTGCAATTGCATGTATCACAACCATAGGTGCCATTTCGCTTATGATCGTATGGATGAGATTTTGTGCTACACTCCTTATTGTCGTTTCAATTTCTTCATCTGCTATGTGCATCCTTCCAATCTGCACAATGTCGTCGGCCTGTAACCCACTGTTCGTTTCCTGCACGGCTACAAATAAATTTGTTGGCTGCCTGCTTATATGGGCTGAAGGCAAATCTACAATTTCTGTATCGGTCACTAATTCTGTCGTCATATTTGATAGTTTGCAAAACATCTGCCGCATATGAAAAACAGCAATGGTTTATGTATATTTATTTGCAGTATTGCTTGTTGGCTGATCGTGAATAGCTTGGAAGCCGAGATGGATTCTTTAATTCATCTAAAAGTACAATGGTATAAATAAAGGTTGGGGCGTTGTAGAAGATGCACCTCATAATAAACACCCAAACATTTTTACTAATTCTATTGCTCATTATATCCTTTCTCATTATCGTAGTTGCTGCCTTCATTCTTTTTTTGCCCCTGCTTATAAGCTTTAGTTCCTAACTCAGCCGACCCTTGCCCGTAATTAGAACCGCCTTGGGTAGTAGAGCCTGGTTTGTATTTTGCTTTTCCTTGCGTTGTATGGTCTGAGCCTTTTTGCTCTGTCGTTTCTATTTTATAAATTTCTTTTTTCTTGCTCATGGTCTTTAGTTTTTAGTGCTACTATTATAAAAATGTACCAGCAGGGTATAGTATTTAGGTACTGAATAGGGTATTGTCACTTCACCAAACGGGTATTCAGAAAAATACAAACTATGTAGTATGGAAATGAATAAGATAAAACCTGAAGAGAATGGCTTCGTTAATGTTATCATTGAAACGCCGAGAGGATCTTGCAGTAAGTATGATTCTGACTTTGAGCTGGAAACATTTAAACTGGATAAAGTATTACCCTTAGGTATGGAATTTCCATTTGATTTTGGATTCGTACCTAATACTAAAGGTGAAGATGGCGATCCATTGGATGTACTGGTGATGATGGATGAAGCAGGATTTGCGGGATGTCTTGTGGTATGCAGGATCGTGGGTGTGCTGGAAGCTTTGCAAACAGAAGGCGATGGAAAGCAAATGCGCAATGATCGTATTATTGCAGTAGCAAGTGTGTCTAACCTTTATGAGAAAATCGATGGTATAGCCAGTTTAGGCGAAAATATACTAAATGGGATAGAAAGCTTTTTTATTAATTACAATAAGCTTGCAGGTAAGGAGTTCAAGCCTCTTGGGTGGCACGATGCAACGGCCGCACTAAAATTGATCTCGAAGAACGCACTTAATACCCATGTTTTTTAAGTGCGCTTATTTCTCCGTTTCGCTCCATGTATATCCGGTCTATCTTATCAAGATCATCCGTCAATGCAGACTTTCGCACACCCTGCATAATATCCTCTTTGCAAACAAGTGCTTTTCTTACACTTTCTTGCAGGAAAGTGCCATCCTCAAATAGTAATATTTGCTCTCCTTCTATTATTCGCGCTGCCATTTTATTATAAACAATAAGCCACCCTAGTGCACGATGCAGTATTACAAATAGAAAGGAAGCTATGATAACCGGAATAAAAGGTGATGCCCCAACGATACCGCGGCTTAGTGTTGCGCCCAGCAGTATCACAATAATATTATCTAACGGTGTTCTTATGCCAAAAGAACGCCTGCCTGATATGCGAATAAGTATCAGGGCAATAATGAAAACTACAAAACTCCTGTCGCACATTTGCAGGATGTTCAAGTCTTTCCCTTCACCAAATAGATATACAATATTCATAGCCGTAGCTTTAGATGTGTGGAATATAGTGTGCTATAATCTAAAGTTCGGGCTGCAATAATGCTTTCATTAAGGCAGACCATTGTGCCTCGGATAATAGAGCAAATGCACCGGCAGCAATTACTGCATTTCTTATAGTGTCTAGCATACTCGGAGTATCGATATTTGGCACCTCGTTCCTGCCATGGTAAGAAGCTATTACTGTATTCCCTTTACGTTCAACTATAAATGTTGAGGTAGCCTTGTTCGAAAAAAAATGGGCAACCTCTTTTTTACCCGGCTCTGGTGACGCCCGGAGCCGCATAGCAAAGCTTTCTGAAGAAGCGTTCACATTTACATTTTCCTGTACTGCCTCTATAGTTACCCAATCATAACCACCGCCTGCTATAGTGCCAGGCCCGGGTATGTCAATTTTTATGGCATCATATAAATCAGCGAGTCTCTTTACTTCATTTCCTCCTTCATCCGTAAGTGTGAAATGTGCACTTAATGTGCCGCACAGTTCATGCCAAATGCCGGGGTTTTGAAGTCTTTTATAAGCCCGCTTGAAACAGTCGATAGCCTCTTCTCGGTTGGGTAGCAAAACCGATGCGTCAAGATCCGTTCTCTTTCCTGTTACCTGTTCTGGGATTATGGGGTGTTCTATGGCCATTTTTTCTGTTTGAATAATTTTCTAATAACATTATGCCAATTGTCATAATTCAAGCTCATGAAATAGATAACCTTTAGCTGCTCAACGTTTTAAAATCTTTTGGCAGTGCAAAAAGTATAACCGGTAATGAGCAGGCATAGTTTTGGAAAAATCATCGCAAACAAAAAACGATATGCAAACTCAGGAACAGGTAAAAAACAGCAATTTAGTAACGGGTATGTTTACAGACAGAGATAGCGCTGAACGTGCATACGACGCATTACGTGAAAAGGGTTATTCTAAGGACGAGATAAACCTTATAATGTCTGACGAAACTAGAAAAAGGCACTTTGGTGACACTGTGGAAAAGACGGAACTGGGCAACAAAGCTCTTGAAGGCGCAGGTACGGGATCTGCAATAGGCGGTACCATTGGCGCTATAGTAGGTGTAGTTGCTGCATTAGGTACATCATTGCTTATACCTGGATTGGGCATCGTAGTTGCCGGGCCTATAGCTGCAGGACTTGCAGGAGCGGGAGCGGGTGGTGCAACAGGTGGCATCATTGGTGCGCTGATAGGATCTGGGATACCGGAAGAAAGAGCAGTGGTATACGAGAAAGGTATTAAGGACGGACGCATTGTTATGGGAGTGCATGCACGCAACAACGAGGACGCTCAATACTTCGAGAATGATTGGCGCAACAACAATGTAACAGAAGTTCATCGCTAATCCTCTAAAGAACAACACTATGAAATACCTAAAATTAGCGTTGTGTCTTGCGGTTATAACCGGGGCATCTTCTTGCGCTTCTACTACCAAGCAGGATAACGCAACAAACAATGCAGATACTATGGTCATCAAGAATGACCGCACCGATTCTGCAACCAAATCAATCAGTACAGATACAACTAAGCGGTAAGGGACTATTAACAGGAAGATGAAGACCAATGTGCTTTTATCTTCCTGTCTTTTTTTTGAATAAGGTATTTAAAATTGATACCCACCAACAACATAATTACCATTATGGCGCCTGCTAAATAAGGAAGGGTTCTGGCATAAAACCCTTATAATCATTTTATCATTGCCCCTTATTTGTTGTCATTATCTGATTTCGGTCCTTCACCGCTATCATTTTTTTCATCATGTGGCTTGTCTATCAACTTTTGCTCGTCCCTGCCTTCTATCAGTTTTTGTTCATCTGCCCCTTCTATTAGTTTTTGCTCGTCAGCGTTTTCTAATAATTTGCGGGTTTCAAGGTTGTCTGGTGCATGCGGCGTAGCAGGGCTTTGGCCAGCCTCCGTATTGTTTTTCTACTTGTCTCCATCCTTCCATTTATTCTCTTCTTTTTCTTGCTTTATCTGGAAGTTAAGCGCTGGGTCTATATCCACATTCTTCTCTTTTTCTTGCTCTTCCTGCAGCTCTTTAGCATGTTGCTGTAAGTATGCAAGTCCTTTCTTGCCGTATGCCAGGCGGCTGATGGTTACGAACAATACTGGTACAAAGAATATAGCAAGAGATGTAGCAGCGATCATACCACCCAATACAGTGAAGCCTATAGTGCGCCGAGCTACAGCGCCAGCGCCCGTAGCCAGTACTAATGGCATTACACCAAGTATAAAGGCCATAGATGTCATAATAATAGGCCGTAAACGCAATTTTACCGCATCCATGATAGATTGTATCAGTTCTTCGCCATGGTCGAGCCGTTCCTTGGCAAATTCAACTATCAATATCGCATTCTTTGCTGATAGGCCAATGAGCGTAATTAACCCTATTTGAGCATACACATTGTCCGTAAGACTGGGTACGAACGTAAGCGTGAGTATGGCCCCAAATGCGCCCAATGGTACCGCCAGCAATACTGAAAATGGTACCGCCCAGCTCTCATATAGTGCTGCTAAAAACAGGAACACGAATAATATAGACAGGCCGAATATATAAATAGACTTAGAACCCGCTTGTAATTCTTCATAGCTAAGGCCGGAGAACTCATAAGAATATCCTTGTGGCAGGGTACGATCAGCTATTTCCTTTAGGGCATCCAATGCCTGGCCGCTACTACGGCCTTCCGCAGGTGTACCATCTACCTCTGCTGATCTGAATATATTGAAATGGGAGATAAGCGGGGCAGTCTCTATAGGCTTGTATGTAATAAGTGTACTTAGGGGTACCATTCCCCCCGCTGAATTACGGACAAAGTATTTGCCCATATCAGCTATTTTGGTACGGAACGAAGTATCAGCCTGCGCTACTACGTGGAAGTTCCTATTGTACAGCGTTATATCGTTGATGTAAAAACTACCCATGTATGTTTGTATAGTACTAAACACATCACCTATTGAAATGCCTAGCTTTTTACATTTTTCACGGTCCACCTTTACATCATAGCTTGGTGTGTGGGCTGAATAAAAGCTGAACGCCCTGCCTATATTAGGATCTTTATTAGCTTCCGCTAAAAAGCCCCTTACCACTTTTTCAAACGTCTGTACATTATCGTTAGTTTGGCGTTGCTCAATCTGCATACTAAATCCAGCGGTTTGCCCCAGGCCCGGTATAGGTGGTGGTGGTATTACCACTACGGTAGCGTTTTTTAGGCCTGCATCTGCTATGCGTTTTTGCAACACGGCTATTATCCCGGGTATCTGCTCGTTCCTATTCTTTCTTTCATCCCATGGTTTCAGTTGGCAGAAGATAGTACCACTGTTTGACTTGGTAGAGAAATTCACCACATTAAGGCCGCCAAGCGCTGCATAATGGCCAACACCGGGCGTGCCGCCAACAATTTGCATAAGGCTATCCAGCACCAATATAGATTGTGTGGTGGAAGATGCTTCTGGCAATTCGTAAGTAATATAAACTCGGCCATCATCTTCTAGTGGTATAAAACCTGAAGGTTTTTGTTTGAACAGGAATATGGTACCTATGCCTATGCATACTAAAAGGATAAGTACTAATCTGGCCGACTTAATTGCTTTTTGTACCCCATTTGAATAACTATTAGTTACGCGGGCAAACCATGCATTGAAATTGGCAAACCATTTATTCAGGCCTTTAGGTTCTTTATTGGGGTCTGTTGGTTTCAGTAGTAATGAACATAATGCAGGGGTAAGCGACAACGCTACAAATGCAGAAATGATCACTGATATGGCTATGGTTATGGCAAACTGCTGGTACAGGCGGCCTACTATGCCTGGTATAAAACCTACAGGTACAAATACTGCCGCAAGTATCAGGGCTATGGCTATTACTGGCGCTGATATATCCTTCATGGCGCTGTATGTAGCTTCCTTTGCCGACATATGCTCATGGTCCATATAGTGCTGTACCGCCTCCACTACCACAATAGCATCATCCACAACTATACCTATAGCCAGCACAAAGCCAAACATAGTAAGTGTATTGATCGTAAATCCCAGCGGTAAGAAGAATATGAATGTACCTATTATAGATACAGGTATGGCCAGTATAGGAATAAGAGTTGCCCGCCAGTTTTGCAAAAACAGGAATACAACCAGGGCCACAAGCGCCAGTGCTTCAAGCAGTGTGTCTACTACTTCGTGCATCGATACTTTTACAACGGTCACAGATTCAAATGGTACACTATAATCAACATCCGCCGGGAAAGATTTTTTCAATTCTTCCAGCTTGGCATATACGCCTTCTGCAGTGGCAAGGGCATTGCTGCCTGGTGCCTGGTATATAAGCAGGTACGATGCCCGTTTTCCGTCTACAAAAGAGTTGCTGGCATAAGAAAATTTTCCAAGTTCGGCCCGGCCCACATCCTTAAGATAAACTATAGAGCCCGTTGCCGGGTTCGATTTGAGGATCACTTTATCAAATTCACTGGCTTGGCTAAGCCTTCCATTTACCAATATGCTATACTCAAAAGTTTGTGCATCTTGTTGGGGTGGGGTACCTACTGAACCTGCAGCCACTTGCACGTTTTGTTCATTCAGCGCTGCTATCACATCTGTTGCTGTAAGGTTATAAGAGGCTAGCTTATCCGGGTTCAGCCATATGCGCATACTAAAATCATCGGCACGGGTAAATATATCACCCACACCGTCCACGCGCAGCAATGCATCGCGTACAAATATATTCGTATAATTATCCAGGAAGGTAACATTGTGGCTGCCCATAGGGGCATAAATGGCGCACAGCATTAAAATGCTGGGGTTACGTTTACGTACTGTTAACCCCAGGCGTTTTACCACATCAGGTAACTGTGGTGTGGCTATGCTTACCCGGTTCTGTACATCAAGGGTAGCAATGTTGATATTGGTACCTATATTGAAAGTTGCGTTAATAGTGAGCGCTCCGTTGCTTGTACTGTTACTAGCAAGGTATTCCATGCCAGGTGAGCCGTTTATCTGTGTCTCTACCGGGGTGGCCATTGTCTGTTCCACAGTGGCTGCATCTGCACCGGTATAGGCACCTGTTACTTGTACTATAGGTGGTGTTATTTCAGGGTATTGCCCTACAGACAAATTAAATATGGAAATAGTACCCACGAGCAGTAATACTATGGATATAACTATTGCTGTAACCGGCCTTTTTATAAAAGTATTAGCTATCATGGAATATCGTGATTCATGGTAAAGAAATGTTGGGCAGCAGCTACATTACTCTTTCTTTTTATCTCCGCTTTGCGGTATGTTTCCGCCCGTCTGCTGGCCGGGTTTCTGAGCATTTATAAGCGATCCGTCGTGCAGTTTCTGTACCCCATCGGTGATTACTTTATCACCCTCTTCCAACCCACTTTTTACTACAACATTAGCACCAATGGTTTGCCCTAATATCACTTTTTTTTGTGCAGCGCGCAAGCTTGGCCCTTTATTCGCATCATTATTTTTATTGTTAGCGCTGTTATTTATCACTGTGTCTTTGGCTATATACACAAAGTATTCTCCCATCTGCTCCACAATAGATTTGCTCGGTATTATTATCTGCGGTTGTTTGTCTTCATTATGTACCCTTACGGTGCAGCTCATTCCTGCACGCAAAAAGCCATCTTTGTTTGAGAATACAATACGTATCCTTATAGTTCCCGTTAGCGGATCTACTCCCCTGTCTATTACGGATAGTTTACCGAGGCCGGGATACAATGTATTGTCTGGCATCAATATAGTAAACAGGCTGTCTTCGGGGTTTACATCAGCTGCTTTCATTTTCAGAAAGCGGGGCACTTGTTTTTCATTTACAACAAAATCAACCGCCATGGGGTCGTCTGTAGATATAGTGTTCAGAACGGTTTGGCCAACGGTTACCGTATTGCCAAGCTTCACTTGGGAAATGCCTATAGTCCCGTCAAACGGGGCTCTTATAGTGGCATAGCCCAAGTCTGTTTGTGCTTTTTTCAGGTCTTGCTTCGCAGCATTCACCTGGTTTTTAGATGTGTTGAGGGTAGTAATTGCATGGTCTAGGGTTTGCTTGGCTATGGCATCGTGCTGGTTAAGGTAAGTATAACGGTCAGCATCTTTTTGCGATTGTGCTTCGGTTTCCTGCGCTGAGCGTACATTGGCCTGTGCCTGGTCATACGATGCCTGGTACTTACTCTTATCTATCTCATAAAGTACCTGGCCTTTATGCACATGGCTGCCTTCTTTAAAGTAGATGCCGGTTACATATCCTTCAGTTTCAGGATGTATATCCACCTGCATCAATGCGGTCACAGTACCTGGAAACTGGTCGAAATATACAACGGGTTGCAAGTGGGTTTCAAACAAGGTTACGGGTACCGGTGCATTAACATTTTTTGCTGCTGCACTGCCTTTATCTTTACTATCTCCGCAGCCAAATAAGCTGAGGCTGCTCAACAAAACCAAGCCCATGTTTATGATCGATCTATTCATATAGCTGATAACGTTTTTGTCTGTTTTAAATATTCGGAGTTATATCTCCCATTGCCTTTTGCAGGTCTATCTTGCTAGACAGTAGCTGGAACAATGCATTCAGGTAGTTAATTTCGGAATTGCGCAGGTCGGTTTCTGCTGTTATTACATCCAGGTAGGCTTTTATTCCCTCACGGTATTGTAGTTTCACTATATCATAAACATCGGTAGCCAAAGCCACATTTTCGCTCATGGCGTGCAGGTTATAAAGGTTGCTGGTATAGTTGGCCATAGCCTGCTTGTATTCAGTGTATATACCCAGCTCCAGGTTCACTTTATCCCAGTCTGTTCGTTGCTCTTGCAGCTTTGCTTTCCTTACATTTTCTGTACGTCTGAAACCAGTAAAAATGGGGATGCTGAGGTTTAGGCCCCAAAGTGAATAAGGATAAGATGTTTTGAAAAGATCGGGTACTGTATTGGCCTGGTATTCCAGGTCGTAATTATAGAATGCCGAGATCGAAGGGAGGAAGCCAAGGTGATAATAAGATGTAGTTTCCCGCTCCAGTCTTTTTGCAGTTTCCAATTGCTGATATTCTATGCGTTTTTGAAACTGCAGTATTTCTGTAGTGTCAAAAAATACTTCCTGCATCATGCGGGTAGTGTCAAAATTGATGTTGAAATTTTTGTCAGTTGGATACCCCATCAACTGCTTCAGGTTAGCAAACTTTGCTTGTGCAGCTTCAACCGTATTTTTCAGTTGCGCCATAGAATTATTAAGCGATATGGTAGCTTGTTTGTAATCTACCTTGTCTTTTACGCCGCTCACATATTGATGGTAGGTGTCGCTTTGATTTTTCTTCAGGCGCGATGTGTCTTCTCTCAATACATTTATTTGCTGAAGTGACAACAGCACATCATAATAGGCCTTGCTCACATTGGTGATCAGGTCTATTTTGGTACTTACGGTGTTTTGTTTGGCATACAAAGTATTCAAGTGGCCAGACCGTGCCGCTATAAGTACCTCGGGGCTAAATATTACTTGGTTTGCCTCAAATTCTGGAGTAGATACATTGGTTAGCCCTGTATGAGCTGCCACCAGGGTACCCACCGGTGGCGACCCTGGTGCAGTGCTTGTAGATGGAAAGAAGACAGTTGGTAATGCAAAGTAGTGGTTATAGTTGGCCACACCTGTTAGTTGTGGTAACCAGGCAGAATAGGCTATCCTATTATTAGCATCTGCTATCGATTGGTCTATGTAAGACTGTTTCAATGCAGGCTGGTTTTTCATGGCATATTGCAGGCATTGTGTAAGCGTAAATGAACTGTCTGCAATATTGTTTTGTGCTATGGCGTATAGTGGAGAAAAATAAATGAGCAGGTAAACTATTCGTTTCAGCATAAGGAGCAGCGCTATTTTTCTTTAGATGATAATTGTTATTTAACCATAATAACAATTTTTAAACCGCTGCAAAATTATCTTTTTATGATTGTTATTAAAGCTTTTTCTGTATTGTATTTATCGATTGCCGCATGACAAACTCTATACAGGCGCAGCAGCGGCAGGCATTAAGAAAAGTTTCGGAAATGCTTTTTTGCGAATTCGTAACTTAATATAGCTGGTATATAAAAAGTTATATCGGCAATAAATTTTGCAAGTAATAGGCCGGCAAACAAATTGCCAATAACCAAGGGTAAATAATATATGAGCAACGGCCTTATTAAAAAGCTGTCAAGCACTTCTGCAATACCAAATTCAACTACAAATGCATGAATGTTTTTAAAAAAGGTAATGCTATTATACTTTTTATTGTGTGCATGTAGGGTCTTCTTTGTCCAATAAACATCATTGAAGAGAATATAGCCAAAATAAAACAAATTGCCTGCCCATGTGGCCACCAAAGCAATTGCAGTGGCATTATTCCAAATGCGATAGGCAATAATGCCGCCACCAAGGGTTGCCGCAGTTGATAGCAATTCTGCAGGAAGATAACGTTTCAGCCATTCCTTTATTTTGGCAGTCATGCGCTCACTGTAAGTTTAATGCTGTTTATGCATAATCTGCAACGGCCGGTTTCTTTTCAGGTTTCAGTATTACCCGCGATTGTGGGGTAGCCCCATTACTGCCTGGCACTGGCAAGCATATCATTTCATATGCACCAGCATCTATACCTTTTAGCTGCAGGCCCTGTATCATACTTATTGATGAATCTGTCAGCATCACGTTTATTTCAGCAGCGTTACTATTATTAGTCAGCAAGTAATCTATGCCCAGGCAACTTACCTGTTTTTCAACCAAGTATCTAACTGCATCTGCACTTAGATATGTATGCTTTTGTCCCGCTGTTATGTATTCTGTATTTGCATCAGAGTTGCTGGTGCGCAGCAATACTCTGTCTCCCTTTTCTATGGGCAAGTGTTTTAATGCATTACGGGTGATTTCAAGTTTCTGGTCTATAAGGTTAAAAACCTTAACTGAGCCAATAATGGCCTTAGCGTTTGTTTTCATTTTTCTATATATACTGCGGGAGTTTCTCCTCCCTTACTGCATAATAATTATGCCAACCCCGAATACTATATTTAACCTTGCGGGGGTACCAAAAAAACTTAATACTTGGAGAAATCAGGCCTAATAAACATCACAATTCCACGTTTCACCCGGTACCGTATTGGTGTTTTCGTTGCATTGGTTTTTGGCATCTCTTTTACTTTGGTTGCCCAGGTCTTTATTATAAATTGCTATGCCATTATATGTGCAGGCACAGTGGTAATCTTTTTTACAAGAGGTCATTAATATGGTTCCTGCGATAGTGAGGAGTATAGCGTAGGTGGCTTTTTTCATAAGTTATTTTATTGTTCGTGGATAGGCGATAAATGTAAACATAAATTCAATGTTATGCTAGCACACTGCTATAAAAGCTATTGTCTTTTCAACATTATTTGTAGTCAATATTGTTTGCTTAAATTTGGAGTTATAAATTATTTCAATGGCTGAAAATAGAATGAAATGCCACATCTTTCACGGTGAGCACGAAAAGGTGCAACAGGAAATGAATGAATTGCTGGAAAGTAAAAAGAATATAAAAATACATTCTGTTGTGCAGTCACAAAGCGCAGTTGAAGCTAAAGACGGAGGATTGCCCCTCCTGCTTATAACCATTACGCTGCTCTACGCAGATCTAGATGTGGAACGTGAGCACATCCTAGGCTTTACAGACAGAAGATAAGTTTACTTTATACTTTCTGTGGGGGTACTACTTACAGGGGTAAATGAAGGATTATGTTTTGTAGTAGGTATAATAAAGCCTAAGCTTAAAATAAGCTCGTAAGTACCAAAATTTTGTTTGGCACGGCCATCGTAAACTAGCAGATGACTGTAGCGAGCGTAATCTACTTTTTGTGAAAATTCAAGATAGGCGTATTTCATTACAGTTACACGTACTGCCGTTTCTGCACCTGTGTTCCAGCCACCTAGCTGAAACTGCTGTGCGTTTATATGCCCAAAAAGGTCGTTCTGTACGTGAGGTATTACAGGGCCTATACCTGCTTTCCCTGTAAGATCTATCTTTAGATTGCGTGTCTTTGCATTGTAAACCGGCACTCTCTTCACTAAATTGAACAGGAGGAAATTTGCTCCATTATTTAAAAAGTAATAGAAGCCATTGCTCTCTGCAAAGTTGATTTGTTCATCAACACTCTTATTAGCTAAAGTGCCTTTAAGGTGCACCTGTTGACCATCCGCAATAAGGTACTTGGTATGGTCAAAATTGATCTCAATTCCCAAGTCCTGTTTTTTATTGAAGTAATAGCCGAGACGGTAATTGTATTGAGGTATGGTAAATGCTTTGTGAAAAAGACCTTCATCCCAGCCCCTATGATCATGTGCGTTTACATGCACCATTTGGTAGTTGTTGCCTAGTCCTGGTTGGTTTATTGTAACGGTCGATTTGGTGTACCATTCTGTATTATATCCCCAGCTAAAATATATGGAACCTGTACGATCTTTTTTATTTTTAGCGCTTGACTGGGTAGATATGAACAGAAAAATGGAAAATAGCAGCACTGTTGCTGCCCGGAATTGAATACGCATTATAAATTATTTACGGCCGCAAAGATACGTGTAATGACACATATACTACTCGTCATTCTCCCATAAAACTTTTTATCAATCCTAGCCATTGCTCATCTGTTACATTTACCCAGTTATCTGCATTGCCCGAAATCGCTTTTTTAAGGTTTCTTACATGGCATGTCGCGGACAGGTATACATTCCTTCTGTCACATACAAAAGTCACTGAAGCACATTCTGAGTTGTAAATAATACCCTCGTCTTCCTGGCAAGGCAGGTATATGCGCATACCTATGCTTTCATAGTCTGTATCCGGATCATAATCATATTCCACAGTGTCTATCAGTGCATAGCTCCATATATCACCTACTTGATATTTGTCCGGGTCCAGTTGCACCATGTCGTGCGTATGGGCTTTACGGTGCAGTACTTTTTTATGCTTATCAGTAAGGGCAAAGGTGATGTCTGCTGCAAGGCCGTTCTTCCAATTATTTGCCTCCAGCATATTATCCTTCATATCAAGGAACCATGATGCGGCTTCATCCATATCCTGGGCGCTAACCGCATGTGCGAAATCTTTGAATATTCCTTTATATTGTTCCGGTACAAGTGGGTGGTGCCCAGCATCCATAGGTGTAATATTTTATTGCTAATACAATATAATGTATAAAGTAATTGCCTCCAACTTCCTGCCTACCTCCAACCTGTATATCTTTACAACAATTATTAGTATTGATGAAAATAGCCATTATAGGAGCCGGGGCAGCTGGGTGTTTTGCTGCCGCCAATATTGTACCCCTGCCAGGTTTGGAAGTGGTTGTTTATGAGAAAACAGGCAAGCCCTTGCAAAAAGTAAAGGCATCGGGTGGCGGGCGCTGCAACGTTACACATGCTATCTTTGATGTACCCGAACTTATTACCCGGTATCCCCGTGGCAAGCAGTTATTGCGGAAAACTTTGTACCAATTTAGTCCGCAGCATACCATCAACTGGTTTGAAGAAAGGGGGGTGTCCTTAAAAACAGAAGCTGATGGGCGTATGTTTCCTACAACAGACAGTAGTGAAACAATTATGGAATGCATTCTGGAAGAAATGCATAAAAGGGAGGTGCATATTGCATACCATAAGCAAGTGGTGAAAATTGAGAAAACAGAAAAATTTGTGGTCTGTTTTGCTGACAAGACTACCGCAATCGCAGATAGGGTATTGATCACAACCGGGGGCTTTCCTAAAGCAGAGCAATATCAATGGTTGCAGACATTGGGGCATACTATACAAACCCCTGTCCCTTCCCTCTTCACATTCAATATGCCAAAACATCCTATAACAGAACTTATGGGAGTAAGTGTATCCAATGCAACAGTAAAAATAGCAGGCACCAAAATAGCAGAGCATGGTCCCTTACTCATTACGCATTGGGGTATGAGCGGCCCCGCAGTTTTGCGTACTTCTGCATGGGCTGCAAGAGAACTTAATATGCGTAATTATGAGTTTGATATATTGGTGAACTGGCTGGGTGATGCCACAGAAGCTGATGTACGCAATACCATTTTGAAGGCACGGATTGATTATGGCAAACAACTATTAAGGAACAAGAATATTTATAACCTTCCGCGCCGTCTGTGGGAATATCTGCTTGCCGATAGCGGGGTAGGGGAAGATACACGGTGGGGAGAGTTGCCTGCTAACGCTCAAAATAAATTGATAGAACGGCTGGTTCGCAATCTATATAGTATAAAAGGCAAAACTACTTTTAAAGAAGAATTTGTAACATGCGGAGGGATATCGTTAGGAGAAATTGATGCGGCCACCCTTGAGAGTAAAATAGTTCCAGGACTCTACTTTGCAGGTGAGGTGATGGATGCGGACGGTATTACCGGTGGATTTAATTTTCAGAATGCATGGAGTAGTGCTTTTATAGCAGCCGAAAATGTGATAAAATAAACTACAGAGCATTAAACTTTGGCACGGTGTTTTTATCAAACCATCGATAAAAACTTTCTATGAAAAGCATCATGAAAAAAATGTTTCTGGTTACAGCTATCGCACTTACGTGTGGTTCTTTAACAAGCTCAGCGCAGATATATGTAAAGGTGCGTCCTACGCACGAAACTGTAGTTCGTACTGAAGCTCCCAGCCCACGACACGTTTGGATAGACGAAGATTGGCGTGCAAGGCATGGTCACTATGAATACTCCGGAGGCCATTGGGCAGTACCACCACACGATGGCATGGTTTGGCACGCAGGTTCTTGGCGCGAAACCCCTCATGGTCATCAGTGGAGAGCAGGCCATTGGGGCCGTTAATTAGCTAAAGTTTTATTTGGTATAGATGAATAGTTTAACAATTAAAAACTAATAACATGAGAAACACAGCAAAAGCAGTATTCTTCGCACTGGCCCTTACAGCCGTAGGTACTTCGGTTACAAGCTCTGCACAGATATATGTAAATATCCGTCCTCGGCATGAAGTGATTGTAGCTCGCCCAGCACCACCTAGCCCACGCCACGTGTGGGTTGAGGAAGAATGGAGACCTAATCACGGTCACTATGAATACGCTGGTGGTTATTGGGCAGCACCTCCCCGTCCGGGCGTAGTCTGGGTGCCTGGTCACTGGCGCGATACACCTCGTGGTTCTGTTTGGATCGCAGGTCACTGGCGTTAATGAATTAATTATTATATATAACGAAGGGTTCTCTTATTGAGAACCTTTCGCATTTCAATACAACCAAGGGTTCCCCTCAACAGGAACCCTTCGCATTTAAAGATATGTTGATTATTTATTTATATTTTTTTAAATATTGGGGCATGAAATTTATACCTCCTTGATTATAATAAACAAACACATGCAAAACATAACGAAAAAAATGATCCTGGGTGTAGCCATTGCGCTTACTTGCGGTTCACTGACCAGTTCAGCACAAATTTTTGTAAGCGTTCGTCCTCGCCACGATGTGATAGTAGAACGTCCAGCACCGCCTAGCCCCCGCCACGTATGGATAGATGAAGACTGGCGTGCGAGACACGGTCATTATGAATATGCAGGCGGCCGTTGGGAAGCGCCTCCCCGTCCAGGTAATCAATGGCGTCCCGGTCACTGGCGTGAAACACCCCGTGGCTCTGTATGGGTAGCTGGTCACTGGCGTTAGAATTATAATGTAAACTAAAGAGACTGTCTCAATTTTTTGAGACAGTCTCTTTAGTTTACATGAGGCTTGCTTGATACGTGTATTCGTTTAAGCGATACTCAAAGCGTTCATTTTTTTTGATACAACCTCTTTTATTTCCTGGAGTTTTCCGCTATGCTTTGGTGCACCTGGTTCAGTACCCGGTCAGCACTTTGCCTTTCAACCATCCACCCGGGGTACTCCTTATTAAGTGCGCTTACTTTGTTTAGCTGCTCAAGGTCCTCAGTAGTTAGCGCTATTTCTGTCGACTTAATATTATCTAGAAGCTGCTGTTGTTTTTTTGCACCTATTATTGTGCTGGTAACCGGTGCCTGGTGGCGTACCCATGCCAAGGCTATCTGTGCAACGCTTGAGTTGTGTTCCTTGCCAATAGCATTCAGCACATCAATGATATCGTAGGCCTTTTCTTTATTTATTGGAGGAAAATCAAACTCATCCCTGCGCGAATCACCTGCTTTTTCAATTCCCCTCTGGTACTTGCCACTTAAAAAACCACCCGCCAACGGGCTCCATGGCATCACAGCAAGTTTTTGGTCTGTTGCCATAGGCAATATTTCGCGCTCCACATCGCGTCCGGCAAGTGAGTAGAAGTACTGTAGCCCTTCAAATTTGTTCCAGCCGTTCTTTTCGGCTATTCCTTGTGCCTTCATTACCATCCATGCAGGCCAGTTACAAACAGCTACATATCTTACCTTCCCTGCTACCACAACATCGTTGAGTGCACGCATTGTTTGCTCCAGGTTGGTGAAGGGGTCCACGCCATGTACGTACAGTATATCTACATGGTTGGTTTGTAATCTTTCAAGACTTTCATCAATAGATTGCATAATGTGATAACGGCTCAATCCCACATTGTTCTGCCCCTCGCCCATACGGCCACGCACCTTAGTGGCTATTACCACTTCATTGCGTCTGATGCCCAGGTCTTTTAAAGATTGGCCAAGCAGTTGTTCTGATGCACCGAAAGAATAAACATTCGCTGTGTCTATAAAATTGATCCCGTTGTCAATAGCGGTTTTTATTAAGGTATTTACTGCTTGCTGATCCAACGTGCCTATTGCTTTCCAATAACCTTCACCTCCAAATGTCATAGCACCAAGGCAAAGCTCAGATACTACCATGCCTGTATTGCCAAAATAATTGTATTTCATGTTGCGGATTTTATTTACAAAAATAGACTGTGTTTTACACGCCCACCTTCTTTATTGCTTATATACCTATTCGTATTTCTGTCAATCGTTATGTGCTTTATTCCCCAATTCGAGGAATTGTGTTTTATTTTTTATCATTTTAAATCGTCGATAATTAAACAATGATTTATTATTTATGTTTGGCACGATGTTATAGATTTACATTATACAAGTATAAGACTGATGGAATTCGCTGATTTTGAGAACCATATACTTAATCTGGTGGGTAAAGACCACTTCGGAATGTATTGTTATCTGTTGCCGTCCATAAAAGTGGTATTCCGGGTTCGGTTTATACACATCCTACATTCAGGTTTTAATATTCCCACAGCTTACGATCAGCTTAATATTGCGGCAAAACTTCCCGACAAGAATTTTCAGCGTTACCTCAATTTTATCTCAGCTAAAACTGCAGGACAGAAGCTTGTGCAGTTGTAAGTTATGCATCGAACAAAATATGGTGTGTAGCAAATTGTATCCCCTTTTATAGTTAATTTCAATTTGTAATCATGCTACAATATGAAACGAATTGTAAATAAGCATCCACTTGCTATACGTTGGTTCCATTGGGTCAATTTCCCTGTACTTGCCATGATGATATGGAGCGGGTTACTTATATACTGGGCCAATGATGTTTATCGGGTAGGGTGGGATGATACTACAGTTCTTAAATTCTTTCCTGATTCTTTCTACAAAGCATTTAATATATCTGGCAGGCTGGCAGAAGGTATGGCGTTGCACTTTGTGTTCATGTGGTTCTTTGCTATCAATGGGTTGCTATATGTTTTATACACTCTTATTTCAGGGGAGTGGCGCTACCTATGGCCCGAGCGAAAATCTTTTAAAGAGGCATGGTTGGTGGTGCTGCACGATCTGCACCTGCGCAAAACTGCTCCGCCACAAATCAAGTACAATGCTGCTCAGCGTATTGCATACAGCGCCATTATTGTTATGGGGTTTGGCTCGCTGGTTACGGGGCTTAGCATATACAAACCGGTTCAGTTTGGCTGGCTGTGCACCTTGTGTGGCGGTTACGAATGGGCCCGTATAGAACACTTTGCGCTTACTATTGGGTACACTTTGTTTTTCGTCATACACATAGTACAGGTTGTATTGGCAGGGTGGAAAAATTTTCAAGCTATGGTCACTGGTTTTGAAGCAGAACAACTTCCGGAACTTGAGCGTGAACCATCGGCAGAAACTACTAATTCTCAAAACAGTTAACGATGGAAAATAAACCACACGAACTGGCAACTGACAGGCAAGTACGCCGTCGCGTTATTTTTTCTTTTATAGGATTTTTTATATTCATAAGCCTGGTGTACCTGGCTTTTAGGTGGTTATACCATACGCCTGATGCTGCCGGAGTTCATGCGCCACTACGTAAGGGGTATGAAGTGAATGAAAAAATATTTGGTGGCACCTTTAATAAAAATACATTAGTTAAAACCTATCCTTTATCTGCGGCCACTACTCATGTGCGGGTAAATGGCGATGTAGGGATGGGTGATGGTTTTGACCCTAAGTCCTGGAAAATGCATTTGGTGCGTGGAACTGGCGATACTTTGCTTATTTCTATAGCTGAAATAAAAGCTTTGCCCAAAACAGAGATCGTTTTCGACTTTAAATGTATTGAAGGCTGGAGCCAGGTAACGCATTGGGGCGGTGTAAAGTTCACTGATTTCCTGGCGCACTTTGGGCTAGATACACTGGCTGCCTATAAGTATATAGGCTTGCAAACACCCGATAAAGCCTACTACGTAGGCATTGACATGAATAGCATGCTGCAACCCCAAACTATACTTTGTTATGAGATGAATGGTAAACCACTCCCGTACGATCAAGGAGCACCCTTAAGGCTCATCATCCCCGTGAAATATGGCATCAAGCAGCTCAAGCGTATAGGTACCATGTTTTTTAGTAACACCCAGCCTGCAGACTATTGGGCAGAGCGTGGCTACGATTTTTATTCTGGGCACTAACGCTTTGTATTATTTCAGGCATATCTGTTTCAATGCTGTAAATATGCATACGGACAGTGTGGCGCACGTGCGCAATAGTCGCTTCGATCTGCACATGTAAGCATGTGCTTTTATCGGGCTACCTCAGGCTTTAGCTTTCCTATTCCTAAATTGCCGGTCTCCTCATGCAGGCAAGGGATGCTAACATGCTTAAATCCTTTGCGTAGCAGTTTTTCTCTAAACGCCTGCTGCACATCATATTCACCATGCACCAGGTAAATGTTTTGTACTTGCTCCGCATTTTGGCAACTCAGCCATTTCAGTAGGTCATCATAGTCTGCATGTGCACTCATGCTGTCTATGCTTTCTATATTGGCTTTTACCTCCCGGTGTTCACCGTATATATATACTTCTTTGGCGCCATTGTGCAACTGTCCACCCAGGCTGCGTGGCTCACAATAACCCACCAGCATTATTGTACAATAGGGGTCGCCTATGTTCGCTGCAATGTGGTGCTTCACTCGTCCCGCTTCTGCCATGCCCGATGCTGAGATGATCACACAAGCTTCTTTGCTTGCTGTAAGAGCTATGCTTTCATCTACGTTCTGGGTATAATGCAATCCCGGAAAGTCAAAAACATCGTCGTCTTTCTTTAATAGATCGCGCACCTGTTCATTAAAACATTCCGGATGGTTTTTCATGATTTGTGTAGCCTCTATTGATAGTGGGCTATCCACATAATAGTTGAGCTTAGGTAACCTGTGTTCTGTATCCAGCCGGTTCAGCAGATACAATATTTCCTGTGTGCGGCCCACGCTAAAAGCCGGGATGATCAGTTTTCCCTTGCGTTCAATGCATGTTTTTTCAATTACGTCTAGTAATTTATCGGTAGCTGAATGCAGTACGCTATGCAACTTGTTACCGTAGGTAGATTCCATGATGATGTAGTCTGCCTGCGGAGAATCTTCAGGGCTGGCTAGTATCATGTCATTATATCGCCCTATATCTCCACTAAAAGCAAGGGCCGTTGTCTTGCCACTTTCTTTCAGTTTTAAGCTTACGGCCGCACTGCCCAATATATGACCAGCATTGGTGTATAGCAGCTCTATGTCATTATCTATTTTATACGGCTCGTTATATGGTACTGTTATAATAAGGGGCAATACTTTTTGCACATCATCCTCTGTGTATAAGGCATCAATAAGCGGCCGTTGCTGCCGTTCTCTTATCCGGTTGATGTGAGTTTCCTCCATTTCTTGTATGTGTGCGCTATCCAGCATCAGCAGTTTTCCTAGCTCAAGTGTTTGGGGTGTACAGTATATTTTACCATTAAATCCATCTTTTACCAGTTTGGGTAGTAGGCCCACGTGGTCTATATGCGCGTGCGAAATAATGACGTAAGTGACGTCCTTGGGTTCAAAACCCCAGTTGCTATTTAGTTCAAGGGTTTCTTTACCCAGCCCCTGGAATAAACCGCAGTCTAGTAATATCTGTTTGCCATTATCCAGATGTATCAAATGTTTAGATCCAGTAACTGTTCTTGCTGCGCCGTGAAAGGATATCTTCATAGGTGATGACTGATTGTGAATTTAGAATCATTCAGTTATAAAAATTGAGCCGCATTATTTTAAGTCGGAAAATATGTGTTCTTTAATTGTTTTAAATTCTATACTCGTGGTGTAGTTAGTGGCTGATCCATAAGGCCTTTCGCCACCCGCTTAATAAAAAAGTAGTTAGCAGATCCACCTATCACGGCACCGACAACCGGTATTAATCTTTCCGCTGTTTTTGATCCAATATTGATCATTAGCTTCTCTGCAACTTCTTTAAGTAAGTTTTTAGTGATGGTAACACCAGCATCTTTTTTAAATGATGCAGCAACAATTTTTATGAAGTCCTCAAATCTTATCTCGTACTTGCCTGTATTATGGTAAGATACAGCCAGTGTGACTCTAAATTGCTGTGTGATCAGGTTGATCATATCCAACGGTACCCCAATAGCAATGGTGGCTAGTCCTCCGGCCCCTATTATTACTCCCGATCCAGCCGCTAGCAAAGCGCATTGGTTAATGAACTTTTCCAGTCCAAGCTCATCTACACCTTTCTTTATGCTCAGTTGGTCTATGTGTTTAAATATTTGCTGTAGCCCTCCTTTAGATAAATAGGTAAAGCCTGCTTTAAACTTAGAGCCAAGCGCCTTGAAATTTGGTTTATGTAGTTTCATTTTCTTCTTTTATTCGTGTACCTCACTAGCGTATGTCTATTTTCATGCCATAGATTGAGAAATTCTTGTATGACCCATATAAATGACGATTGAACTACCATTTGGCCTAATTTTAATACTTTTATTCAAATTGCCCCTCATGATAATAGCTACCTACAATATCAATGGTGTTAATGGTCATTTACCTGTGTTGCTCCGTTGGCTGGAACAAACTTCCCCAGATGTTGTTTGTCTGCAGGAGTTAAAAGCTCCCCAGGAAAAATTTCCGGAACAGGCTATTAAAGAGCTTGGCTATAATGCAATATGGCATGGGCAAAAAAGTTGGAATGGGGTGGCTATACTGGCACGTGGCATGGACATAGAAGAGGTGGGGCGAGGCCTTGCAGGAGATGAAGAAGACGTACAGAGCCGCTATATAGAAGCTATGGTAAATGGCATTCATATCAGTTGCCTTTACCTGCCCAATGGCAATCCTGCGCCGGGGCCAAAATTCGATTACAAACTCAACTGGTTTAAACGCTTTAGCGCTCGTGCTGCAGAATTATTGGCTTCGGGTAAGCCGGTGGTGCTAACCGGCGACTATAACGTAATACCTACTGAACTGGATGTGTACAAACCAGAACGTTGGGTGGACGATGCATTGTTCCGCCCTGAATCGCGCGAGGCATTTCATAACCTGGTAGGGCAGGGGTGGACAGACGCCATACGTAAGTTATATCCAACCCAAACGGTTTACACTTTTTACGATTACTTCCGCAATGCGTATGGTCGAGATGCAGGCTTACGTATCGATCATTTCCTTCTGACGCCAGATCTCACAGGTCGCCTTATAGCAGCCGGGGTAGATCGCGAGGTGCGCGGCTGGGAAAAGACAAGCGACCACTGCCCGGTATGGATACAGTTGGCAGACTAACAGGTATGCCGTAAGATTTAATTATTCCTTTTACAAACGTTTTTTTAGTGAACACTTAGTTGTTCACCTTCACTTCCCATGTTATTGTACAGCCAGCCCTGCGCAATGTTTCAGCTACAGAGCAGTATTTATCTATAGATAGTGCTACTGCGTGCTGTGCCTGCTCTTCGCCAACATCGCCACTTAAATAAAAAACAACATGCACTTTTTCCCATAGCGATGGTACTTTACCCTGCTCCCTTTCGCCATTTATAGCCATTTTAAAAGATGTCAGCGTCTGCCGTTTCTTTTTAAGTATAGATACAACATCTATACCGCTGCAGCCGCCCAGACCCATGAGCAGTGCCTGCATAGGCCTTACCCCATATGCTTTACCGCCATCCGCAGGGCTGGTATCCATGGTTATGGTTTTGCCGGCTTCATCTACAGCTGTAAATCCAAATTCTGGTTGGGTGAGGTTAACATCTATTGTGATCATTGGTTTGTATTTTATGCAAATGTATAGGAACAAGCATTTACTTTTGCGGTTCTATGACGCAGGAGTACAAGTACGATGGCAATTTAACACTTGAAAATGGGGCAGTACTTATACAGCCCACAATTGCCTATAGTACCTATGGAATATTAAATGAAGCTAAAGATAATGTGGTTTGGGTATGCCATGCCCTCACTGCCAACTCCCAGGCTGCTGATTGGTGGCCTGGCATGATAGGTAAAGGCTGTGCATTAGATACTGACAGGTATTTTATAGTATGTGCCAATATACTGGGCAGTTGCTATGGCAGCACCGGCCCATTAAGTATTGATCCTGCCATTTCGTCGCCATATTTCCATTCGTTCCCGCAAATAACCATACGCGATATGGTGTGTGTCCATATCCTGCTCAGGCAGCATTTGGGTATAGATACTATACATCTGCTGGTTGGTGGCAGTATGGGCGGCTACCAGGCATTGGAGTGGGCCAGTATGGAAGATGACGTAATTAACAATTTATTCCTCCTGGCTACATCGGCTGCAGAAAGCGCGTGGGGTATAGCCATACATACGGCTCAGCGGCTGGCAATTGATGCCGATGCTACATGGCACCATAACAATGCAAGCGCAGGTGCAAAAGGTTTAAAAACGGCAAGAGCTATTGGCATGCTCACATACAGGGGCTACCAGTCTTTTGTTACGCACCAAACAGATGAAGACTTCCATAAAGTAGATAATTACCGGGCCTCGTCTTATATAGACTATCAGGGCAATAAACTGGTAGCTCGTTTCAATGCATACAGCTATTGGTGCCTTACCAAGGCTATGGATAGCCACAACATAGCACGTGGTAAAACTGCAAGTGTCGCAGAAGCACTTAGCCAACTGCAACAGCCCACACTTGTAATAGGTATAGATACCGATATGCTTTGCCCGTTTTCAGAACAGGAGTTTATTGCAACCTATATCCCCAATGCACGCCTGGTAAAAATAAAGTCAGCCTTCGGGCACGATGGCTTCCTGGTAGAAGTGAAGAAAATATCAAAACACCTTTCTGCATTCATAAAAAACATCCGGCGCGCTTAGCCCCGGATGCTCAGTTGTAAAGTATATAACAGAATTATTTTACTTTCTGGTTGCCAAATTTATCCTGCCAGGCCATTATACCACCAGTCAGGTTTACTGTATGGGTAAACCCTGCCTGCTCCAGCATCATGCATGCTTGCATGCTCCTTTTCCCAGAGCGGCAATGTATGATCAGTTCTTCGTCTTTAAATTGCTCTATCGGGTCGAGCTGCATAGACATAATATTCCCCAACGGAATAAGCTGTACGCCCAGGTTAGCTTCGGCATATTCATCCGGCTCACGTACATCTATAATATTTAATTGTTCACCGGCGTCCAGCCTGTTTTTTAGCTCTTCAACTGTTATATGCTGCATTGTTCTGCTTTAATTAAAACGTGCAAAGTTATTATAATTTCAGTTGAGGAACATGAATAATGTCAAATAGGCATCTGAATATCCTCCTCATGGGTTACCTTATTCCATTTCAAGAATCAATGGCAGCAAAATCTATTGCTTAATGTAATTCATATGAAAACAAGTGTGAATATTGTTTGCATCAATAAAACTGCGATTCGCAGTGCTTTATATTAACTGTCAATAACACCCTAATTATTTTATAAGCATTTACACCAAATTTTATGACTATCGACATAAAGAAAAAAGAAACCGCAACTATACCATTTACCTCCTATCAAAAGGTTGTCATATTGATCCTGGCGCTAACCCAGTTTTCTGTGATACTCGATTTTATGATCATGTCGCCAATGGGCGATATGCTGATGAAAGCTTTAAGTCTCAGGCCACAGCAATTTGGCTGGGCAGTATCTGCATACGCTTTTAGCGCCGGTATCTCTGGCTTGCTTACTGCAGGCTTTGCCGATCGTTTTGATCGCAAGAAGCTATTAATGTTTTTCTATACCGGCTTTATTGCCGGTACCTTCTTTTGTGGTTTTGCTACATCTTACCCGTTGCTTATTGCTGCACGTATCATCACGGGTTTGTTTGGGGGCGTTATTGGCTCCATCTCAATGGCTATCATTACAGACCTGTTCGATATCCATCATCGAGGTAGGGTGATGGGTTTTGTGCAAATGGGCTTAGGCGCCAGCCAAGTGTTGGGTATCCCTATTAGTCTCTATATAGCCAACATATGGGGTTGGCGTTCGCCATTCTTAATGGTGGCTATGCTGGCTACGCTGGTGCTTATACTTATCATATTGAAATTGCAACCAGTTACCAAACACCTTGCTGTACAGATGAAACAAAATGCATTTACCCACTTGTGGAATACCGTTGCACAAAAAAATTACCGGATAGGTTTTTTGGCGACTGCAATACTCTCCGTAGGAGGTTTTATGATGATGCCTTTTGGTACCGCATTTGCGGTAAACAACCTCCACATCACGCAAGCACAGTTAGTGCCGCTATTTATGGTGTCTGGTGTTAGCTCATTGATCATCATGCCATTGATAGGTAAGTTCAGCGATAAAATAGACAAGTTTAAGCTTTTCGCCATCGCATCGGTATGGATGATGATAGTAGTTATATGCTATACCCATTTATCAGTTACGCCGTTATGGGAAGTAATGTGCTTTAACATACTGATGACTATGGGTATCATGAGTCGTATGGTTCCATCAAGCGCACTAACAACAGGCATACCCGAAATGCGCGACAGGGGGGCATTCATGAGTGTAAATGCATCTTTGCAGCAAATATCTGGTGGTCTTGCAGCTGCAGTTGCCGGTTTAATAGTAGTGCAGAAAAGTAACGTAGGCGCACCTAAAGGAGCGCTTATTCCACTGGAACATTATGATATATTGGGTTATGTGATGGTAGGGATATCCATGGTCAGTGTACTGTTGGTTTACAGGGTTAGTGTAATGGTGAAGAAAAAGCTGGCAGAAAAGGTATTGTAATATCCCTTGAATCATTTTAACTTAAAAACCCCAGCTCGCAAGCTGGGGTTTTATAATGACACAATACGACTAAGTTTTCCGTATATATGATAGAATGCATAATATGTATTCTATATCTTATGCGCTCTCTAATTAATCGTTCTTCTCAGGTCTCATCTGTGGAAACAGCAACACGTCCTGTATGCTTACCTCGCCAGTAAGCAACATGGCCAGGCGTTCTATGCCTATACCAATACCTGCGGTTGGTGGCATGCCATATTCAAGTGCCCTTAGGAAATCGTAGTCTATATACATAGCCTCTTCATCACCTCTTTCCATTAGCTTCACTTGTTCTTCAAAACGCTCGCGCTGATCTATAGGATCGTTCAGCTCACTGTATGCATTAGCTATTTCCTTACCGTTTATGATCAGCTCAAAACGCTCTACCAGTCCTGGTTTGCTGCGGTGCTTCTTGGTAAGCGGACTCATTTCTACAGGGTAGTCTGTGATGAAAGTTGGCTGTATGTACTTGCCTTCGCACTTGCCGCCAAATATTTCATCTATCAGCTTACCCTTGCCCATAGACGCATCTACATCTATATGCAAAGTACGGCATACATCGCGCAGGCCTGCCTCATCCATCTGGCTAATATCTATACCTGTATGCTCGGCAATAGCGTCGAATATACTGATGCGCTTGTATGGTGCTTTAAAGTCTACTTCAACATTGTTTACAGTGGTTATGGTAGTACCATTGGTTGCAATAGCTGTTTGTTCCAGCATTTGCTCTGTCTGTTCCATCATCCACAAATAATCTTTGTAGGCAACGTAGAACTCAAGTATGGTAAACTCTGGGTTGTGGGTGCGGTCCATGCCCTCGTTCCTGAAGTTGCGACTGAACTCATATACAAAGTCAAAACCGCCTACTATCAAACGCTTCAGGTACAGTTCGTTGGCTATGCGCAAGTACAGCGGCATATCCAATGTGTTATGATGCGTGATGAACGGACGTGCTATAGCGCCACCTGGTATGGGTTGCAGTACAGGAGTATCCACTTCCAGTGCGCCAAGATTATTCAAAAATGTGCGTATGGCATTCTTCATTTTGGTGATCTTTATGAACGTATCGCGCACACCTGGGTTCACTATAAGGTCAGCATAGCGCTGGCGGTATTTAAATTCTATATCGGTTACAGCATCAAATACTTCGCCATCCTTTTCCTTTATTACCGGCAGTGGGTGCAACGACTTGGTGAGCAACATAAACGATGTTACGTGTATAGAAGTCTCACCCGTTTTGGTAATAAAGCCGTAGCCTTTAATTCCTATTATATCACCCAGGTCAAGCAGTTTTTTCCATACAATGTCAAACATCGACTTGTCCTCACCAGCGCAGATCTCATCACGTTTCAGATATACCTGTATGCGGCCGGTGCTGTCTTGCAATACGGCAAAGTTAGCTTTGCCCATATCGCGTACACTCATTATGCGGCCAGCAAGGGATATCGCGCTATATTGGTCCTTAGTTTCTTCAGTATAATTGTCCTTGATATCTTTTGCAGTATGTGTTATCTCAAACGATGGCGCAGGGTAGGGATCTACTCCCATTGCGTATAGCTCTTTCAGTTTTTCACGTCGCACTACTTCCTGTTCGCTCAGTGTGGCTTGCATTGCTTATATTATTTTAATTATAGTTGAATGTGTGTCTGGGCTGCAAAGGTAAGCATCCGTTACAAGAAATCAGTCGACACAGCCAAGAGGCGGTTTATTGTACATTTAGTCGGTATAGTGCGCCATTATAGCCCGCCACCAGCAAGTCTCCATTAGCGCATATACTTACGCACTTTAGTCCATTGCTGGTAAACTGGTCATACTGGCTCCAGTTATGGCCGCCGTCTATGCTATGTATCACAACTCCATTTTCTCCCACTGCCCATCCATTTTGGCTATCTTTAAATACTATGTCCTGTAGGTTGTATCGTATCAGGGTCAGGTCATTGCCGTTACGTAGTTTCTCCCAACTACATCCTGCATCTGTTGAGTGATATATGCCGCCATTGTATCCGCACACCCACATTTCAGAGCCATGTACATCTATGCCGGTAAAATCATCACCACCCACCTGCAAAAAGTTCCAGCTATGGCCTGCATCAATGCTCTTTAATGCAGCTCCATATCCACATGTAAACCCTGTAGAACTATTACTGAATTTTGTCCTGTTGAGCTGGTATGCCAGTGAATCATAGGTCTGAGTGAGGTTCCTCGTATCCATTATAGACGTAAATCCACTGTTGAAGCTAGACCCTCCGGTTAAGAAAATATGGTTGCTATCAATAACTGCCATATCGGTATAGGGCAGGTACATCATTTGCTTAAACTGCCATGTATTGCCAGTATCAGCGGAGTATAAAAGTTTACCGTCAAAACCTATACAATATAGTGTTCCATTTGGTGAGGCTACAATGCCAAATATTTCCTTACCTGCATTAGGATAAGTGGTGTAATTCCAAGTATATCCACCGTCAGTGGTCTTTAATATACTTGCATTGGCAAAGCGCTGTCCGCCTACTATAAAGCCAACGTTATTGTTTACGAAGAGTATCCGGTCAAAACGGTCAGTAGTAGTATGTGCATCTAGTTGCTGCACACTTTTATAATGCAGTAGGTCTTTTTTGCAGGCCGCAAATAAAAATAAGATCAGTAAGATGCTGTTACGATGCATTGTAGGGTAACTATTGGCATTAACAAGTGTTGCAATTTAGAAAAGATATGGCAACAACTAAAAGAAAAAGCCTGCAATCAATACGATCGCAGGCCCGTTACAAACAATAATAATGTTATTCCTTTATAAATCTTGCATTACCACATGTACCCTCTATACTATACACTACGTTGTATATGCCAGCAGGCAATAAGGAAATATCTATCTGCGTTACACTCCCGCTATTGGAAATGGGTATCCGCATTACTTGTCCCAGCATATTGTAAACTATCATGTTTGTGCTTGCTCGCAAATTGTCAATAAGCAATTTGTCATGTGCAGGATTAGGATAAATATGCAAGGAAAAGGATTGCGGCATAGTAGGTACGCCTGCAGCAGGATACGGGTGCTGGTAAATGTACCAAGCTGAATCTGCATATTGTTTTATGGTACTGAAGTTAGTAACGGAACAGCCGTTGTCTAATATTGGGTTTGTTGTGATCAATGCCAGTGCTACCTTTTGACTGCTGCCAGCTGCAAGTGTAAAATCGTTACTTGCGATCACAAAACGACGATCCCCGGGCATATTGCTACATGCGCATTCAGACCATTTTGCAGTGTCTAACGGATCACCTGTAAATTCATAATTACAATCCGGGTAACTTGGGCCATATGCGTTAGAGGGAATGCCATAGCCAGAAAAATCATTCTTTAAATGTGTACTGTCTCTCCATAAAGAGCGCAGATAATTGTTGTATTCCCCTGGGGAGGACGGATTGCCCCTTGGGGTGAAATCGTTGTGGTAATCAATGAAGCTGCCTGCCGGTGCAAAACTACTGCTGGCGTCGCCAGGCAATGTGAGCATAGTAAGTGCAGCTGTTGGTATCATGTTGCCATATGCGTTGGTTTGGCCAGAGCCATCTACGGTATCTCCATTGTATATAATACCCATTCTGTGGGTAGAGTCAAAACCAACATAGTCATCGCCAAAATACCCCAGGTCCATATCCGCAAATTGGCCCACCCTGAAGTTATTATAGTCAGTGCCTGATTTATTAATGACGTTGTATTCGTAAAATATCATGTTGTCAGCCAATGTTCCTCTGCTGTAAGCATATGCCATAGCATGCACTTCTGCTTTTATTGGCTGCCCTTTTGTTTCGGTGTGTGTGGGGCCGTTATCGCTAAATGTCCACCATAAAGTTTGATCGCCTTTTATAGCTGGATAGTCTCCTGATAAGGGATTATATATGCCGTCATTGTTCACATCCACAAAGGGCGCCATGTCGGTACTAATGGTAAGAGCTACGCCACCATTACCGGTGGCGTAAGGGTTGCCTTTTGCAGGCCATTCAAGTATAGGGGCTGGAGTATTGGTAACGGTATGTGTTGATAGGGATTTGAATGTATTTATTTGTGTGCGGTTCACCTTCCATATTTTGGCCCACATTTGCGATGTGGTGTAGGAAAGTTTCCCGGTGCTGTCCAATGGGCCGGGCCAGTAGTCATTACCGTTCTGGCGGTAGGTTTGGGCTGCTATATGCAAGCCTCCTGATCCATCATATCCAGACATCCATAATGAAGATGCAAGGGAGATTGATTTTCCCGAACCTTTAGGGAATTCACAAGAGGCAACCTGCTGCACCGGATTCCACCACATATCGCCATGCACCAATTGGGCAGCTTTAATGTTGTTGATATCCACAGAGTCAATAGTGGGGAACGGAGATTGAGCAAACAGGCTGATTGGCGAGGTTAACAATGTAAAAGCGAAGAGAATAAACTTGGGTTTCATATGGGTCGTTATTGGTGAAAAAAACACTTACACCAATACAGACGTAAAAGAAGGGTGAGATTACGGGGTAGAAACTAAAAAGAATTATATCATCTGCCTGGCCTTTATCTCCAGGTACTTGTTGATGACGTCTGCCGACAGATCTTTAGGCGTGGTAAGTATAGAGATGATGCCATGCCTTCGCAGTGCTTTTACAATTTGACGTTTCTCAAAGTCAAACTGTTCTGCTATGGTTTTTATATAGATGCCTTCCATGTCGTCTGGCTTATCTTCTCTTATTTGTTTCAGCAAAGTGTTCTGAAAAAAGATAACACACAAAAGGTGACGTGATGCCATTTTTCTCAGCGAGGGCAATTGTCGCTCCAGCGATGAATAGGTTTCGAAATTGGTAAACAGCAATAGTAAGCTACGTTGCGATATTCGTTTATGTATTGTAAACCACAGCCCTTCGTAATCGCTTTCCTTAAAAGCGGTTTGCTGCATATACAGCGTTTCAATTATTCTTGTTAGCTGGCTGCTGCGCCGTTCTGCAAGCAGTATGTCTGGCGTTTCATTAGCAAATGTTACCAACCCGGCCTTATCCTGTTTTAGTAGAGCAATGTTCAGTAAGGTAAGTGCAGCATTTATAGAATAGTCTAGCAGTGTCATGCCTTCAAATGGCATTTTCATACTTCTTCCCTTATCTATCACACAGTATATCTGCTGTTGCCGGGTGTCTGTAAATGTATTTACCATCAGGTCGTTGCTGCGTGCTGTTGCCTTCCAGTTTATGGTCCGTACATCATCGCCCGGTACGTAGTTTTTTATTTTTTCAAACTCCATACTATTACCTAGGCGGCGGTTCTTTTTCACTCCAGATAGGTAGTTGTCTGTTGTGGCAAGCAACTGATATTTTTTCAATTGCAGGAACGATGGATAAACTTTTACAGTCTGTTGTTCTGCTGCCTTAAAGCGCCTTTGCAATAAATGAAATGGGCTTTGTACATAGCACAGCACATATCCAAAAGAATAAGCACCGCGCGTAAGTGGGCGTAATGTATAGTTTGTTATACCTCGCCTGGCAGCATCCAACTGCATTGTCTTTTTGAAATTTCTTTCCTGGAATTGTTCAGGTAGTTCATCAATAAAACTGATGTTTACCTTGTAAGGATATTTGTTTACAACTGACAGTGTGATCTCGTTATCATCGCCAAGGCTAAGCCGTGCAGGTACAATGCGAGTAACTCCTATACCACCTCTCATCAGGAATAGTAGTATGTAGTCTACCAATGTTACCATCAGGAACAACAAAGTAAGACCCTCAACCATAATTAGTAGTGGCGCTAAGAAAAAAGATAAGAAAAAAGCCACAACAAGCCCTGCCATCGCCAGGTACCAGGTGTTGGTTATGTACAGGTCGCCAATGTAGCGTATTATTATCTTTTTCAATGTAGCGGCTGTTCTTTATATTTATCGCGGTATCTCAAGGCTGCTTATTATTTCTCTCAGTACGTCGTCTGTCGTTGCTCCTTCCATTTCGCGTTCGGGGGTAAGGTGTATGCGGTGGCGCAATATGGCTGGTGCCGCATACAATACATCTTCTGGTATCACAAAGCTGCGGCCGCGCAGCACACCAATGGCCTTTGCTGTCTGCATCAAAGCTATAGATGCCCTGGGCGATGCCCCTATGTATAACGACCTGTCGTTGCGTGTTGCAAATACCAAACGCGCAATAAATTCAATGAGTTTAGGCTCTATATGTATGGCACGTATTTGTTTGCGTGCATGCTCTAGTATTTCCGCTGTTATTACAGGCTTTATATCGTCAAGCAGGGTGGTTATGGCTTGCTGGTTTTGCCGTTCAAGTATGGTTATCTCTTCCTCAAGCGAGGGGTATCCCACAACTATTTTCATTAGGAAACGGTCTAGCTGCCCCTCTGGCAATCTATAGGTACCTTCATGTTCTATAGGGTTTTGAGTGCCTATTACCATAAACGGTGCACGCATATGGTTGGTATGTCCATCAACGGTTACCTGCCGCTCTTCCATCACTTCAAACAGTGCGGCTTGTGTTTTTGCAGGTGCCCTGTTTATCTCGTCTATCAACACTATGTTACTAAACACAGGCCCCGGTTTAAACTGGAATGTTGCAGTTTGCGGATTAAATACACTGGTGCCCAGCACATCGCTTGGCATTAGGTCAGGGGTAAACTGTATGCGAGAAAATTGTACGTCAACTAATTTTGCCAATAGTTTTGCCGTAAGGGTTTTGGCAACACCTGGTGCACCTTCTATTAGTATGTGGCCATCAGCCAGCAGGCCTGCGAGCAGCAGGTCTATCATGGGTTTCTGCCCAACTATTATATTTTGTATCTGCCCTTCCACCTGTTCTATCAACTGTGCCAGTGGGCTTGCTGTTGTAATTTGCTCAGTTTCGTTCTGTTCCGTGTGATCCATCGGTTTTAGTTTTGTAGAAAAGTTGAATGGTATTGTACAGCTCGTAAAGATAAGCTTCGTCTCCTGTAGTTGTTCTCAGTCGCGTTTCGTGTATCATGTTCACCAGGTTACGTACAAGTTCTTCGGGCTGGCCCGATTTCATAGCCAGTTGTTGCACAAAGGTTTCATTGATCTGGTTCGTGTTCATGTAGTAGGTAGTGCGCACCCACTCCAGGAAATGGCTGATCATCTTGTCCGCCAGGTTGTTGTGGTCTCTTTTGTTATAATAAAGTCGGCCCACTGTTTCTACAAACGACACAGAACTGTTTTGTAACGGAGGAATCACCGGCACTATACGTTGCCTTCTTTTGCTCTCAAAGAGCACATATGTAAGTAGCGCTATAATTGCAAGGATAACTGCATAGCGTGTTGATGGGTAGCGCCACAGTATGTTAGCTCCCGATTCCGGCATCGATCTTTTATAGTATTCATGCCAGTACACATAGTTAATATCGTGTGGCAGTGTGCTCCACAACCCATCCAGGTAGTGTATATTGTTGGGCTGTAAAAGAAAGTAGTTGCTGAGCACTAGCGGCGCAGCATGTAGCGTGATATGGCCTTCTCCCACTGTATACCTTAGTATGTCTGCTTTGTTTCTTACGTATCCTAGTGTATCAGGTTCTGTGTCTATGCCAAAGTGGGCAAGGCTGCTAAGTGTATCACTGTAGTCTTTACCATCTGTAGTGTCTGGCTCAAAGTAACTTTGCAGGGAATGGCCATTGTATCCAAAGCTATCTGCAACATTCTTTAGACTGAGCGCCCCAATGTTTTTTTCTCCCGTATTAAATCGTGACAGTGGATACTCTTCCATACCCTGTCTTTTTTTGTAACAGTTCAGGGTGTTCAGTATCTTATGATCCATGTAGGCATTAAATAGTACAACCTCATTCCCGTCGTGTGCAAATTGCAGTATATGTTCCCACTCAGTTTCCGTTAGGTTCAAGGTTAGCCCTTCAAGCACCAGCAGCGTTGTTCCATGGTAGTTATACTTTACCTCCCTATCAATATTGTTATAGCTAAACCACTTTGATAATGTGCTTAACTGAGCATTGGGGAAATAGTATTTCAACGATTGGTACGCCAGGTAAGTACCGTATGGCTTTTTGTCTATGTTCTTTAATGTTACATCCCATTCTGTTTTTTTGCCAAAGGGGTTACACCCTGCAAGTAGCAGCACAAAAAGCAGGAATAATGTGTATGATGCCCGTTTCAATTAATTCAATTGTTTTTTTAAGGCGTCAAGCATATTTGTGTATTCGGTATGGTCAGCAATTGAAACAGGCAAATGTCCGTACCATGTATTTTCATACTGCCTCGATAGGTCTTTAAAAACCTGCTTGTACTTCGATGAAGATAACTCCAGGAAATAGTCATAGTTGGTTTTGTCTATCCTGTATTGTATTAATCCTCGTCGTTCCAGGAGTTGCAAAAGCCACATGTAGTTATATCTTATAGCCAATCGATAGTCTTCCGTTTTTGCTGCATCTCGCGACAAAGTCTCCCAATTTGTAACCGTTATATCCTCTTCATTATATTCCGGTTCTGTTTCGTTTTTGCGTTTGTTCGATACAAAATAGCCACTGCGCAATATTTTATATACAGCAAAACTTAGAATAAGCACTGCGATCAGTCCAACAAAAATATGCCCGTATATAGAGCTGAAAAACTGGATGATAAGGCTAATAACGCGAAATAAAAATTTACCCTGGCTTGCGGGTGTACTCACCAGTTCATGTTGGTTTCTGTAGCTAAAAGCGGAGTCTGCAGTAAGCTGTTGCCACTTGGCATCCGGTATGCTGCGCTGAACCACTTGCCCATATGCTACCGCTGGCAGAAAACCGAAAAAGAGCCATATTGCTGCAACGCGAATTTTATACATGATCCGCATTACTTATTTTCTTGTTCACACGATAAGGATACCATACAAAGTACCACAGTATAAAGCTCAATGATGCAATGAGGATAAAGAGATTAAGCACCACCGGCATTCCCGTATGGCGGGTTACAAACCCTTCAAATACCGCTGCCGTTATAAAAACTGGTATGAGCCCGGTAATTATTTTTACTCCGTCTTTTGCAGCTCTCATCAACGATTGCAGCCGGGTATAGGTACCAGGGAACAATAATGAATTACCAAGCCCTATACCTGCACATCCTGCAATTACAATTGCAGAAAGTTCTAGTGTGCCATGTGTAAATATTACGAGTACCGACTGAAAACCCAAATGGTGTTGTACAAACATGTATTCAAATGCACCCACCATCAGGCCATTGGTAAATAGTTCGTAAATGGTCCCGGTAGATAATAGCAGCCCAGTGGTAAAGCACAGGAACGAAACGCTGATGTTATTGTAGGCTATCCGTATGAACATAATAAATGGGTTACCACTTTTGTAAACTCCAAAGGGGTCTCCGTTTGCTATGTTATGTTCGGTCATATCCACATATTCATTACCCAGTATGGCCCTGATGAATGTTTGATCATTGGCAGCTGAGAAAATGCCTATAAGTACAAAAGTTAAAAAGAACAGGAACGAGAAGAGTAGGGTCCTGCGGTTGTGGTACATTACCATCGGCAGTTCCTGTTTCCAAAAGATAACAAAGCGGTTACTCTTTTCTTTCCGGTTTTTATATATCGATAGATAAATGCCTGCTGCAAAAGCGTTAATATAGCGTACCGTATTGCTGAAGGGGTAAAATGTTTTGGCGTACGAGAGATCATCTACCAGGTAAGTAAATCTTTTGGCTACTTCATCCGGGTCGTCGGTCGGTTCCTGGTAACTTTCCCAACGGTCAATGTTTTGTTTAATAAAATTCCCTTCGCGCATGTTTGTGATATCCCGGATCAAAAATACAATTACAATTTAGTGTTTTTTATCTCGTTTTATTATTTTTATGCTCGCGGCTGTTTATAATCGCGATATTAGCGCTGCATGAGCACTATTGCTGTTACCACCCCTTTCAATATAGACCTTGAGTTTCAGACTGCTCCCTTTGGCAGGCGTCTTCTGGCTTGGCTTATAGATATAGTCGTTATTTGCCTTTACTACTATATCATGATGCGTTTCGTGCTGGATGTGTCCAGGCACAGTGACAATATGGCTGCAAGTGGTGAACTTTTTCTGGTGGTTATACCTGTATTGGTTTATCAGCCGCTCATGGAAATATTCTTTAATGGGCAATCATTGGGAAAGAAAGTCATGGGCATAAAGGTGATGGATGTCAATGGCCTGGAGCCCACCACGGGGCAGTACATTACGCGATGGATGCTTTCGGTCGGGAACTTGTTTATGTATGTTGTGCCCTATATTATCCTTTTAAGCCCGGTTCTATTTGTTTTGTTCTTGGTGTTTTACCTGCCCGATGTTATCTCTGTAGCTGTTTCTGCAAAATCACAGCGCCTCAGCGATCTTGCCGCTGGTACTGTGGTAATAGACAACAGGCATAAGATAAATATAAATGAGACTATCTATCTGGAAGTCGATGAGACAGGTTACAAACCGATGTTCCCGCAGGTAATGCGTCTTACAGATAAGGATATAAATGGCATTCGTAACCTCTTGGAAGCCAAAAGGACCAGAGATATGGAAACATATACCGATCAGGTAGCCTACCGTATAAAGGAAGTATTGCAAATAGAAAATAACGTTGAAAACGGTATGGAATCGCAAGCATTTTTAAAACAACTGCTTAAAGATTATAACTTTCTCACACAGAACTAGCAGCCCAAAGTTGGTGTGTTAAATTTATCCTATCGCATTCCATGCTGCATACCAAGTGGGTTTATACTTTTATATTCGCAGCAAATACACAACGTTTTAATCCTCCACCATGAATAATACAAGAGTCACACTCGCAGTTAATAATGCTTCATCCATGAGTGCTTACGTTGCTTTCCCCGAAGGCAGTGGTCCGTTTCCTGCTATGATCGTTTTTCAGGAGGCATTTGGTGTCAATGGTCATATCCGCAGCGTTACTGATCGTTTAGCTAAGGAGGGTTATATAGCTATAGCTCCTGAGCTTTTTCATCGTACTGCACCAGTTGGGTTTGAGGGTGCGTACAATGATTTTGCTGCACTAGCCCCGCATTTTCATGCTATTACTACCGAAACTCTTGAAGCTGATACACAAGCCGCATACGATTGGCTGCTGGGACAAAATAATGTACAGCAGAATAAAATAGGATGTATTGGCTTTTGTCTGGGTGGCAAAGCTTCATTTATAGCCAATACTTACCTGCCGCTTACTGCCGCTATTTCATTTTATGGCGGTGGAGTTCATACACTTGCCGATAGGGCAGTTAATATGAAAGCACCACAACTCTTTTTCTGGGGTGGTAATGATACGCACATTCTCCCCGAGCATAGAAATGCTATAATAGAAGCAATAGAGACTGTAGGTAAAGACTATACCAATGTGGTTATATCAACCGCAGACCATGGCTTCTTTAACGAAGAAAGGCCTGCTTATAATATCGAGGCTTCCAAAGAAGCATGGGCACTGGTGAAAGAGTTTTTGAAGAACAAGTTCGCCATCGATCAATAAAATTCATTGTTTCCCAGCTAGCTGTTTACAAATTCCCAGGCGCTTTTATAGGCTTCTAGCCCTTCTGTGTACGCAATAAAGTCTGCATAAAATGGCAGCCGCGATAATGTAGCGCTGTCACCTATTACAACCAGCTTTTTGCGTGCACGTGTCATGGCAACGTTCATACGTCTGATGTCTGATAGAAAACCTATTATGCCATCAGCATTACTTCTGGTCATGCTGATATATACTATGTCGCGTTCCTGCCCCTGGAAACTGTCAATGGTATTCACCGATATTTTATCACCATACTTTTGCAGCTCAGGCGAGTGGAGTAGTTGCTCACGCAGCTCATATATCTGTTGCTTGTACGGGGCTATTATGGCTATAGAGGGGAAGTTGCCCATCTTATAATGTGTGTCTAGCTCAGTAGTTAGCAATCCCAGGTGTCTGAATAAAAAAGCAGCTTCTTCCGGGTTGGTAGTACTTGTGCCATCTTGCTTTTCATCAAAACTGCAGCCTGCTGTATCAATAAATGTCAACGCAATATCGTCCGGAAAAAGCAAGTGCTTGGCCACACTCCCATGTGCTTTCAGCTTTCCCTGGTAAAATACTTTAGATGAATAACCCATGATCAGTTCGTTCATCCGGTATTGCTCTTCAAGCAGTACAACTGCTTGTGGGTGCAATGCCACACATTTTTCCAGCAGGGTAGTGCTTAGGCCACCTCTTGCCGCTTGTGCCGATTTTATTGTGGGTGATAGTTGACAATGGTCACCTGCCAAAACAACTTTCTGTGCTTTAAGTATAGGTATCCAGCAGGCAGGTTCCAATGCTTGTCCTGCTTCATCTATAACAATGGTGTGGTACTTTAAGTGGCGCACGGTATAGTGGCCTGCACCTACTAGGGTAGCTGTTATTACCTGTGCCTTGGCTACCAGGTCGTCCATAATGTACTGTTCGGTGTTGCCTACCTCTTTCATTATTTTGTGGGCTTCGTCAAACAGTGCTTTGCGTTGGTCTCTTTCTGCCTTGCCAAAGCTCCGCTTATACTTGTGTGCCATGTTTTTGAAGTCAGATGCTTGTTTTTTCAGCTTCTTGATCTCCTTCATCGCAGAGTGTTCTCCCATTTTACTATCCAATGTCAAAGACATCAGTTTGTCCGATACTCGGGCGGGGTTGCCCACGCGCAGCACATTCAGTCCCTCATCTGCTAGTTTTTCGCTTAGCAGGTCAACAGCAGTATTGCTGGGCGCTACAACAAGTATCTGTTTATGGTCTTGTTGTATAAGCGCCTTTATGGCTTGCACTAGGGTTGTGGTTTTACCTGTCCCTGGTGGGCCATGCACTATCGCCAGCTCATTTGCGGCAAGTATTTTATTAACCGCTTCTTGTTGTACACTATTGAGTTTCGGTATCGCTACCGCTTCTTGTTCAGTGTTAAACGTAGGATTTGTTTTACCTGTGAGTACGTTGATGAGGTGATTCTCCTTGGCATTTTCGCTGATAGTATCCGCGAGTTTCAATGCGTTTTGCATTTCGTTATAGCTATTGTCATCAAACAATAGGTCTATTCCCAGTTTTCCATTGCTGGCCCATTCCGGCAGTTCATCCGTCTTTAAGGTGATCTTTAACCTGTTACCACTTTGAAATGAGATCGTACCCTCTACGTTATCATTCTTTGCATCATGGTTAGAGAATAGAATAGCTGAAGCTCCAAATCGCAGCTGGTGATTTATATCCTGGTGTGTAGTGCGTTCAACTTCAACATTTATGTAATCTCCCTTTGTGATCTCTGTCCCTTTTATAGCAATAGGATACCATGTAAATCCACTGGTCCTGCGCTCAATAACCGATGTTGTTTCAATCAGTTTTTGGTAAGATTTCCGGTCCTCTTCCCGCTCCGTTTTAAGTAAAGCGAGCAGCTTTTTGAAATAATCCATGCGCAAAGGTAATGGGTTATAAAGGCATAGCGAATTGTGCTAAGGAGACACTTTATAAAATAGATAAATACTATACGCGTATTTTTTGCGTTAGAGTTATCCAAAATTGTTCTATGTACAAGATCATATTAGTTAATGCATTACTTCTGGTATTTCTTCCCATTAGTGCATCTGGGCAGCATATAACCATCAGTGGATATATAAGTGATTCCAAAAGCGGTGAGCGGTTACCGGGTGCTATTGTGTTCCTGCCTATTGTACATGCAGGCACATCAAGCAATACTTTTGGCTTTTATTCTATTACCATTCCTGCAGGTAAGGATAGTGTTGAAATAGCAGCATCGTATGTGGGTTACCAACCGTTTTCTGAAAAAATAATTGGTGATAGAAATATAGAACTAAATATTGTTCTCGGAGAAAACAGGACTCTAAATGAAGTGGTAATCAAGGGAAGCCAGGCTGCCATTCAGGAACGCACCCAAATGAGTGCTATAGATCTGCCTATAGAGACCATTAAGTCTTTACCGGCATTTTTGGGTGAACCTGATATCATGAAAGCTATACAATTATTACCCGGCGTGCAGGCAGGTAATGAGGGTACCACCGGCCTGTACATAAGGGGCGGCAGTCCCGATCAGAACCTTATATTGTTAGATGGTGTGCCTGTTTACAACGCAAGTCACTTATTTGGCTTCTTCAGCGTATTTAATACTGATGCTATTAAGAGCGTAGAGGTAATAAAAGGTGGTTTCCCGGCCAGGTATGGTGAGCGGTTATCTTCTGTTATAGATATAAACATGAAGGAAGGGGATAAGAACCAGATACATGGCGAGGGTGGAATAGGGCTAATAGCCTCGCGGTTTACGATGGAAGGGCCGATAAAAAAAGGTAAATCATCATTTATGATATCGGGCCGGAGAACTTATGTTGATATACTTGCGCAGCCATTTTTAAGTGGGGGATACAAGGCCGGATATTTCTTTTACGACCTGAATGCTAAAATAAATTTTGAACTGGGCAAAAAAGACCACTTGTATGTAAGCGGATACATGGGTAGTGATAAGTTTTACTTCTCCAGCAAGGAGAGTGATTTTTCAGGCAACTCATCTTATGCCGATGACCTGAAGTGGGGCAACATCACTGCTGTGGCTCGCTGGAACCATGAATTTGGACCAAAGCTATTTGGCAACCTTACTACCTACTATAGCCAGTATAAGTTTCAGATAGATGAAAATTACAGCAGCACATCGCCGTCTAACAGTGATAATTACGCTGTAAAATACCAGTCGGGTATTTACGATAAGGCTGCAAAATATGATCTTGATTTCCTGCCTACACCTAGTCACTTTATTAAGGCGGGTATCAGCTTTATAAACCACACTTATACCCCCGGTGTACAGGAGACCAAAATAGCGAGCGGTAGCCAGCAAAGTGATACAACAACAGGCGACAAGAATATACTTGGCAACGAGCTTGATGCCTATGTAGAGGACGATATAAAATTCACAGACAAGCTAAAAGCTAACCTGGGTATACACTGGGGCGGTTTTGGAGTAAGGGGTAAGTTTTATTCTTCGCTGCAGCCAAGGGTAGCTGTGCGTTACCTCATCAATGAAAAACTGAGCGCCAAGGCAAGTTATGTGCAAATGAACCAGTATATCAATCTGCTAACGAATTCTTCTATCGGTTTACCAACAGATCTTTGGGTGCCTTCTACTGATAAAATACCACCACAAAAATCGCAACAGGTAGCAGCTGGCTTAGCATATACTTATGAACATGGTATAGAAATAAGTGTGGAAGGGTACTACAAAACCATGGATAATGTAATTGATTACAAAGAGGGTGCAAACTTTTTGAGCACCACAACCAGTTGGGAAGATAAAGTGGTAGTAGGAAAGGGGCTGAGCTACGGTGCAGAATTATTTGTACAGAAAAAGAAAGGTAGGTTTACCGGGTTGCTGGGTTATACGCTCTCGTGGACCAACCGCACATTTGCCGACCTGAACAACGGACAAACTTTTCCGTATAAGTACGACAGGCGTCATGATCTGAAAATTGCTGGAGTTTACAGTGTAAGCAAGCACATAGAAGTAAGTGCAGAGTTTGTGTACGGCACTGGCAATGCTATAACATTACCCATAGGTAATTACCAGGGGCTGAATGGAGACCAGATAGAAGTGTATGGCACCCGCAACTGGTACCGGATGCCAGCATATCATCGTGCCGATGTAAGTATAAAGTTTATGAAAGAGAAGAAAAGACACGATAGGGCGTGGATATTTGCAGCCTACAATGTGTACAACCGCGCCAATCCATTCTTCATATACCAGAGCGATCAGGGCGTGTTCAAACAGGTGAGTTTGTTTCCTATTATTCCATCCATCACTTACCAGTTCAAATTCTAAAACCATTATCTATGCTCAAAATAAAATATTGTTTGCTGCTGGTTACTATCGTCCTGGTAGCATCGTGTGAGAAAGAGATTACAGTTAAATTACCACCTTATAATTCACGATTAGTTGTGAACTCCAGTACTGAGGTGGGTGATACCATTATAGCCGCGGTGGGTGTGAGCACTTCAGCTACTAATAAGTCACTCATAAATATGGGTCAGCTTACTGTGCAGTTGTATGTGAATGGTGTATATGCCCAAAACATGGTGCTTGACAGCGCTGGTTTAAATTATAGATCAACAGTTGTGGTTGTGGCGGGTGCGCAATACACTATACAGGTCACCTCCTCAATCGCAAGTTTAGGGACGGTATCCGCATCAATTACTGCCCCAACTAAAGTAGCCATCAGCAATGTAACCAGGATACCGAATGCACGCGTGGATGCCGACGGCAATAGCCAGGACGAGGTAAGTGTGTTCTTTACAGATCCAGCACCAGCAGGCGATTATTATGTGATAGAGTTCCACTCGGGGGCAGATAGCAACATTCAGTCTCAGTACAATTCACAATACAGTTATGGCTTTTGTGTTAATTCGAGCGATCCAAGTATCGAGACTGCAACATCAGACTTTATAGATCTAAATACCTGCCTGTCCAACAATAAGATATTCTTCCATGATCCACTTTTTAACGGCACAAGAAAAGAGCTGAAATTCTACATTGGTTCAGGCGATATAGGACCGTATATAACGCCAACAGATACCTTGTATGGTTCTGTAAAACTGCACCATGTTACAGATGCTGGCTATAAATACCTGCAAACCAGCCAGGTTGCAAATGACACGAACGGCGATCCATTTTCAGAGCCTGTGAATGTATATACCAATGTGAAAAATGGCTACGGCATCTTTACGATGCAGAACACCGATATGGCTTTTATAAAATAATCCTGATTATCTCCCCGCAAGCACATCAGCAATATGCAAGGCCTGTATAGGCAGGTTGTTCTTGTCTATATATCCTTGCATATGCATCAGGCAACTTGTGTCTGTGGTAATGATGTACTTGGCTCCTGTGTCCAGGGCACTCTTTACCTTGGTCTGTGCCATACCCATACTTATAGGCTCAAACTTTACGGCAAATGTACCTCCAAAACCACAGCAGGTTTCACACTCTTTCATTTCAACCAGCTCCAGGCCTTTCACATGCTGCAATAGCTTGCGGGGCCCTTGCTTTATTCCGCATTCGCGTAGGGCCCCGCACGCATCATGGTAAGTAGCCTTTCCATTAAATGTCGCGCCAATATCATCAACCTTCAGTATGTCGGTAAGGAACTCTGTGTACTCAAAAATGTTCTGACGCACATGGTTGTTTAGGTTGTGGTCACTGCTATTATCAAACAGTTCGCCAAAGTAATTGCGCACATACCCGGTGCACGATCCGCTGGGTGCCACAATATATCCTTCTCCATCAAAATCATGGAGGAATTTAGTGCCTACTGCTTTTGCCTCATCGCGGTATCCTGCATTAAAGGCTGGTTGTCCGCAGCAGGTCTGTTTGGTGTTGTATTGTACATCGCACCCCAGCCTTTCAAGCACACGCACCATATTCATACCTGTTTCCGGGTACAGCTGGTCTATAAAGCAGGGAATGAATAATTGTATTTTAGGCATTGCAAATCGTTATTCAAATATACCGTTTCTCCTTCTGGAGTTTCTTATCATCTTCAGCGCTGTTATCGCCGCCTCTTCACCTTTGTGGCCGTGCGGGCCACCCAGCCTTTCCCAGGCCTGCTCTTCATTGTCAAGGGTAAGCACCCCAAATATTACCGGTATCGGCAGTGTCATGTTCAGTTGCAACACGCCTTCTGTCACAGCCTTGCATACATAGTCAAAGTGTGGTGTACCACCACGTATCACAGCGCCAAATACTATTATAGCCTCCGGTTGTTCCAGTTTGTTCTGATAGTGATGCCACAGCTCGCGGCAGGCAAAGGGTAGCTCAAAACATCCCGGCACTCCCAGGTCTTCTATAATGTTACCATCAAAACGGTGTATTACGCTTTCAGCGCCATTGCGCAGCTCTCTTATTATCTTATCATTCCATTCGGTGTGTACTATGGCAATCTTCGCCAGTTTCAGCCCTTCAAGTGTTTCGGTATCGATGAGCGATACGCTATTGTCTGCATTGGCCATAAAACAAATATCCCCTTTTTGCCGTAAAGGTAAAAAGGGGATACGAATAAATAGAATGATTTATTACTGGTTCAGTACACCAAGGTGCGCCAGGTACTTGTCCATGTCGCGTGCCTGCATGCTCTTAGGGTAGTTGTCGCGTATAGTTATGTAAGCTTTTTTTGCCTCTTCTGGCTGGTTGTTCTTTTCATAGGCCAGTCCTGCACGGTACAGGTATATTGGTGCCAGCAGATCGTCTTTGTTCTCTACAGCTTTGTTATAGTATTCTATACCTTTCTGCACGTTACCTAGTTCCATGTAAGCGTCACCCAGGTCGCCATCAGCCTGGTATTCAAGCAGGGTACCCTTTCCGTCAAAATCTTTCAGGTATTTCACAGCATTGTTAAAGTCGCCCATGTGCAGGTAGCATACACCTGCATAGTAATGGCAAAGGTTAGCAGTATTGGTACCACCGTATCTTTTTATTACACTCAGGAAACCCGCATGCTGTCCGTCGCCGTTAAGCGCCAGGTTCGCAGAATCTGCCTGGAAATAACGCTGTGCGAAAGATACTGCTGTTGCAGCTTTTTCATCACGTGGCGCTTTGTATAGTTTCAGGTACCCAAAATATCCTATTACAGCAATAAGTATTATTGTAACGATAGTGTTGATGGGTTTTTGATTTACTTCATAAGTATTCTGGATTTTTTCGAAAGGGTTTGGTCCCTGCACTGTAACTATCCGTTCTTCACCAGGCTTGGTTCTTGATGTATTCGCCATTTAAAAAAGTATTGATTTTGTTTTTTGTGTTTTATGCTGCTTGTTTACAATTGTACTAATCAGTTATGTATGGGTAGTTTGCATCCACATATATATCCTTGTACAGTTCGCTGTCATCGGGGTATGGGCTTTCTTCTGCAAACTTCACACATTCTTCCACTTCCAGGCGCACCTTTTCGTTTATTTTCTCAATTTCTTCATCGCTGGCCCACTTGTTGTCCGTAATGGTTTTCAACACCTGGTTTATGGGGTCCTTTTCTTTATAATCTTCCAGTTCTTCCTTGGTACGGTATTTCGCGGGGTCGCTCATACTGTGGCCACGGTAGCGGTAAGTCTTTATTTCCAAAAAGGTAGGTCCGCCACCTTCACGTGCACGGCGCACAGAGCGTTCTATAGCCTTGTGTACTTCTTCGCAGCTCATGCCATCCACGCTGTCGCCCGGCATATCATATGCATCGGCCAGCCTGTATATATCGCTTACTTTCGATGTCCTTTCTACCGATGTACCCATAGCATAGAAGTTATTCTCGCAAATGAATACTACGGGCAATTTCCATAGCACAGCCATGTTAAAGGCTTCGTGCAGTATACCCTGGCGTGCAGCGCCATCACCAAACATGCAGATAGTAGCGCGGTCGGTGTTAGCATATTGCTCTGCAAATGCTATACCTGCGCCTAGTCCTATTTGTGCACCCACAATACCGTGGCCGCCAAAGAACCTTTTTTCTTTGCTGAAGAAGTGCATACTTCCACCCTTACCTTTGGTGCAACCCGTCGCCTTACCATACAGTTCGGCCATACATTCATTTGCAGATATACCTTTAGCTATAGCCAGCGCGTGGTCGCGGTAGGCAGTAAGTAAATTGTCATCGTCGCGTATTGCAGTCATTATACCGGCAGCTACGGCTTCCTGGCCTATGTATAAGTGACAAAAACCGCGAATTTTTTGCATACCATACAGCTGACCTGCCTTTTCTTCAAAACGGCGCATCAACAGCATGATCTCATACCAATATAAATATGTTTCCTTGCCGAAAGGTGTCTGCATTATTTTTTAAGTTTGTGCGAAAATATAAAAACTTTTGTTTCAATTTGCCCATTGAGCCGCCTAAATAAAATAATATTAGTCCAATTCCGTAATTATTCTTCTGCATCATATCAGTTTACGGCGGCTGTAACCTGTATAACAGGCCCTAATGGCAGTGGTAAGACCAACCTTTTAGACGCAGCATACTACCTATGCTATACCAAAAGCTACTTCAATGCATCGCAGCAAAACAACGTGCAGGCGGGTACCGACGGCTTCAGGCTCGAAGGCACTTTTGAAAAAGATGCCCGTAAAGAGATTATTAGTTGCAAGTGGAAGCAGGGTAAAAAAGAAATTTTGGCCAATGGTGTAGAGTATGATCGCATTACAGATCATATAGGTAAATTCTCATCAGTGATGATTGCCCCAGATGATATTGCTCTTATTAACGATGGCAGTGAACTACGCCGCAAGTGGGTCGATAGCATCCTCAGTCAGGTGGATAGTCCCTACTTGGATAAACTGCTGCGCTATCAGCGCATACTCCTGCAGCGCAACGCGTGGCTAAAAATGCAATCCACGGTCACAACTATCGATGCCACAGAGCTTGAATACTACAACAACTGCATGGCCGAAGATGGCCAGTATATATATGAACGCCGCAAACAGTTCCTGCAGGGCTTCCTGCCTTTGCTTAATGATTTCTACCACCGTCTTTCCGGCGGCAAAGAAATACTGCAGGTAGCCTACGAAAGTGATCTATCTCAAAAAACACTTGCCGAGTGGCTGCAATACAACTTGCAGTACGATATGCGCTATCAACGCACCCTGAGGGGCATACATAAAGACGACTGGGTGTTTGTACTCAGCGGCATGAACGTGAAGCAATACGCATCACAGGGCCAGAAGAAAAGTTTCCTGTTCGCCCTCAAGCTCGCGCAATATGCCTTCCTCAGTAAAGAAATGGGTCATCTACCCATTCTCCTCCTCGACGATGTTTTTGAAAAGCTCGATCAGCAGCGCATAGAGGCCCTCCTTTCCATCATCCGTGCCCCAGGCTTTGGTCAGGTGCTCCTCACCGATACCCACGAAGACCGCATCCGTCTTGCCTTTGGGCAAGGGGCGGATATTGAGTTTGTGAGACTTTAAGTCGTAAGTTGTAGGTCGTAAGTTCATCCCAACATAAACTACAGATGCCAGATAAAAAATATAACGTCTTACTGGATGGCGAAAAGATTGGTACAACAGCTCTTGAAAAAGCTGACGCACCTATGGGCGTCGTCTTCGGTGTATTGAATTTTGAAAGTATTCAATCTGGCTATAACTTTTTCGAGAATTATTGTAAAACAAATGAAATCGACGCAACGGCTTACCCTGAAAATAAATTAATATCTACAAACGAAATACCAAACCTCCGGGTGTTTGACTCTGTTGAAAAAGAAATAATAGGAATTGCATGTTCCATTTCCGGCATGGATTCAGATTTATTTGAGATTACGATTTTAGGTATTTCCTATCCTTTTTATGAAGAAGAATTTCCTCACCATGTTCAAGCATATCATAATCAATTTGGCGATGAATAAGTTCCGCTCTCATTTCACACCGTCGACCCATTCATAATATTCACCCCATCCATACGTTATAGCATCACCAGCTACCATGTATAAAACGATTGTTATATTCTGCTTGTGCGTACCAGTGTTGTGTAGCGGCCAACCCGATAAGTTCGACTATGGTCTGTCGGCACCTTTATACTTCCGGCAAGCAGAAACCTATGTTGATCCATTTAGCCATTTGTTTGGCGCCATAGGGCTCGATGGTGTGCTACGGGTGAACGGTGCCGAGGAAACAAACATGTCGTTCCAGTTCAATGCTGGGTTTGCTGATGATATCCGTAAGTTTAACGTGTCCACCAGTACCACGGTAAAGAACAACCTTTACTTTATTAATATTAACCCTTCAGTGGTCATACCCTCTAAGTGGCAGCATGTGCAGTTTTGCCTGGGCATAGGCACACTCGTAAGGCTGGGCCAGAGCGTTTCGTTTTCGTGGGGTGCATCAATGCCGGGGCCTTACACCACAATAGATAGCATGAATAAGTTCATTGATGCCAACAGCCGTGTCTTCATGCCCTATATGGCTTTCGGTATATCTAAAGACCTCAATAAACATTTTCGCTTCGAGGGCACCATACGCCCAACTTTACTCAATTTATACGAGCCCGGCAGCAACATCAATTTCTCCAACAATACTGGCACAAGTAGTGGTGGCACCGTTCTGGAACTCAACTATCAGCCTATATATGTAGGGGTAAGGTTGAATTACTTCTTTAAGGGGGGTGACAACTGATTTATTAGTCAACTATGCACAAAACTATTCTCATCCTCTTTTTATGCATGCCAACATTGTGCATCGCGCAGCCCCCAAAAATAGACTTCGCGTTGTCTGTGCCATTATATATTCGGCAATCAGAAAACCATGTCGATCCATTTCGCTATTGGTTTGGTGCTACAGGGGTGGAAGGGGTGCTCAGGGTAAATGGTACTGATGAAACTGCTATGCCTTTCTTCCTTAATGTAGGTATCACAAACGATATTTGGAAGTCCAGTATTGCAACCACTGCTATGGTAAAGACAAGTCTTTCCTTCCTCAATATAAATCCATCAATAGCCTTACCATCACGATCGCCACACATACAGTTTTGCCTGGGCGTTGGTACACTTATCCGGCTGCGGCAAAGCATAGGCTTTCGCTGGGGTTCTTCAGCATCGGGATCGTATACTACAGTAGATAGCTTAAATAAGTTCACCAACGCCAACAGTAGGTCCGTTCTGCCTTATATATCTTTTGGCATGGCCGAGGATATTGGGAAACACCTTCGGATAGAGTTTACGTTCCGTCCTGCCTTGTTGAATTTATACGAACCCGGCAACAGCATCAATTTGTCGAACAACCCAGGCACTCCCGGTGGCGGTACTGTATTTGCGCTCAACTACCGGCCTGTATATGGTGGCTTCAGGTTTTTCTATTTCTTTAAGGCGAGGGGATAGCAAAAGCGTATCATACTGCATCGCTTTTTCTTGACCTTCGCAATCTTTCCTTAATCATTTGATTTTCGCAAAAAACAGATTGATTCCTCCAAACAGCGAGGCGCACATGCAGGGTATCTTTGCAGTACAAAAAATAATACATAATGGAACGGAACAATAAGATAGCGCTCGTTACCGGTGGTAGCCGTGGGCTGGGTAAAGACATATGTTTGCGCCTCGCCGAAAAAGGCATTGATGTGGTGCTCACCTACAACAGCAAACTGCAGGATGCGCGGGCCGTTGTAGCACAGATACAGCAAGGTGGGCAAAAAGCAGCGGCACTCCAACTCAACACCGGCGATATAAAAAGCTTCGGTGCATTTGCAACGCAACTACAAGATATTTTGCAAAATACATTTGGTACCACCCACATTGATTACCTGGTGAACAATGCCGGTATTGGCGGCTATAGTCCCATTGCCGATGTTACTGAAGCATTTTTTGATGAACTGCTGAACGTACACTTTAAAGGCGTGTACTTCTTAACCCAAAAAATAATCCCACTCATGAACGATGGTGGAGGTATTGTCAATATATCGTCTGGTCTCACTCGTGTATCTGTGCCCGGTTCTTCTGTCTATGCAGCGATGAAGGGTGCAATGGAGATCGTCACTCGTTACCAGGCAAAAGAACTTGGCGCACGTGGCATCAGGTCAAATACTGTTGCCCCCGGTGCTATAATGACGGATTTCGGCGGGGCACACCTACGTAACGATGAACAACTGCAGAAGTATATCAGCAGCGTAACTGCGCTTGGCAGGCCTGGTGTAGCAGAAGACATTGGTGGTGTGGTTGCTTTTCTGTGTTCAGACGATGCCCGCTGGGTAAATGCCCAGCGCATAGAAGTAGCCGGTGGTATGGCTATATAGAAGCTATTATATCATTAAACGGGGTACTGGATATAGATCATCCGGGCCCCTTTATTGTTAATGCGTATTATAAATACCTAACTTTGAATGCTACAAGCGCCATGGCCGATCACACTTCCCTCAACGACTTTTATAAAAGAAACGCTGCTCCGCTGCCTGAAGGTATCGAGAAGGAGATAGGGCATTTTAATGTTTTTGAAACCGAAAAACTGTTTGATAAAAATACAGGTGCGCGCATAATGCCTTATAGCCGCAGGGAGTATTATAAGATAAGCTGGATGCGCGGGCAAAGCAGGGCAGAGTACGCAGACAAAATAATAGATATACAGGCAAATGCATTGCTGTTTGCAACCCCGCAAATACCTTATCACTGGTTGCCTGCCGATGATAACCAAACAGGTATGTTCTGCATTTTTACACCCGATTTTCTTGCACCGGCCAAGTCTGGTGTGATGCTAGAAGACCTGCCTATATTTCAACCGGGTGGCTTGCCGGTGTTCAAGCTTGCATCGGCCGAGGTTGAAGAAGTAGAGCGCATCTTCAGGAAAATGCAAAAAGAGTTGGCTGCCGATTATAAGTATAAGTATGACCTGCTGCGCAACCTGCTGTTAGAACTCATTCATTATGGCCAGAAGCTGCAGCCCCTCTCTGCATTAAGCACTACTCAGAATGCATCGCAGCGTATATCCTCTTTGTTTATCGAGTTGCTCGAAAGGCAATTTCCTATCGAATCTGCACGGCAGCGGCTTAGTTTGCGTACTCCAAAAGATTATGCAGACCGGCTTGCCGTGCATGTCAATCACCTCAACAAAGTATTGAAAGAAGTAACCGGTAATACCACAGGCGAACTCATCAGTAAAAGGGTAACACAGGAAGCTAAAATACTGCTGCGTCAAATGGACTGGAGCGTAGCAGATATTGCCTATACCCTCGGCTTCGATGACCAGGCGCATTTTTCCAACTATTTTAAGAAGCAAACCTCCCTTGCTCCGCTTGCATTCCGCTCTTAATTGGATAAGTTTATTTTCCCCTTTCTGGCTCTACCATTTTAGCATTTAAGCGTCTATGTTTTTAGGGGGTGTCCTGTCCGGTTTTTTATTGGTGTGCGGACAGGTATGTAGCTGAAATGCCTGGTGGTGGCTGATATGTGTTTTATTTAAGTTGTCTGGTGTGTCCGGTACCGGACAGGGTGCGTGGGGTGTTTGTGGTTAATTGTATTTTTTTGTCTTTGCGCGAGGCACGAAGCAACCTTACTTGATGTGTGCTTGCGGGATGCCTGGGAAAAATATGACTTTTGAGGCTGTGATTGCAAAATGTCTGTTGCCAGAAAAAAATGGCGACGGACATTTTGTGTGGTGGAAACGGCTGAAAGTATTTGTGGTGGCTGATATTAGTTTTATCTAAAATGTCCATAAATGTCTGTTGGTGATGGCCGGGGCGGTGAGGGTAATTGGGTTTTTAGTGTATAGCTGATTGTGGTAAATATTTTATGTTTTTGCGTGCTTGTAACTGCGGTTTACAGGTTTATAATAGCGGTTGTAATTTACGATGGCTGTGGATTGTAGCAAAAAGGAGATATCCACCGTTCCACAGATCGGAATGTTTCACGGGGGCAAATGTTGGGCTGGGGAATACTTGTTATAAATGGTAGGAGCTAGGATGGTGCGAAAAAAAAGACGGGAATCTGAGATTGCGGGCCGGTTACGACTTAGTGTGAACACTAACCCGAGCAGGGGGAGATGCATCTAGATTCCCTAATAATCTTTTGCTTCCATCTCATAGGAGGTTGATTGAAGATCTCCCATGTCAGCAGGTTGAATATAGTCGGTAAAAAGATAATGATCACCAACAAATGCGTCGCAATGAGTACAACTATTAGCTAAATATTCATAATCGGCAGTAGCGCTATAATGCAACTTTATGCTGACCCCTTTAGTGGCTGCGAATAATAATTCATCTTTTGTGAACTCATCAGGCCTTCTATGTTGGAGAAAGGGACTTCCGCAATCCATGACAGCGACCTTCATGGGCTGCTTGCATTTCCAACATTGTGCTTCGATAACGATTAATTTGGGATTATCACTTATTGGAGACTTATTCATTACTACCTAGAAAATAAATCGGGTGAAGAGGTAAAGCATTTTTTTGCTCATCATTCATCCTGGAATAATTCTCTATCCATAATTTTATGAAGCGACCAAGATCAATTAGTTCAATATGCTTGTGCGAAGTTCTGGCTTCGGTTTTTGATGGTTTGGAAAATTGCCCGCTTGTAACAAATATTCCAACATCACTTCCACGTTTCATTGTGCCTACCAACTTTTGAATATCCTCGGCCGGTACACTATCGTAAGGTCTATGCTTTACTTGCACAATTAGCCGAGGCTCTTTTGCTCCCAAAGGATCATTATAGGCTATGATATCAATGCCCCCATCTGGGCCTTTCTCTGCAATATGCGCAATATAATATCCCATCGCCGACAGCAAATAGGCAACTATGTTTTGGAATTCGTAAGGAGTCTTTTTTAGGATGTAGTCGCGTATACCATCTAAAGCAGTTTCTTCAAACTGGCTAAGAACAGCCTGTTGTGCTTGCTCTACATTGCTTTCGGGTTCTACATCATCAATTATATTTTCATGTCTGTTGCTGCTCCACGCTCTATATTTTTGAGTTGCTGTGCTTAACAATTTTTCTGGTCCTAATGCAATAGCTTTAGTGCCTTCATTCGTCAAAATCCACACTCCGTTTTCTTTTAATAAATATCCAGCCTTCATACAATCAATTGTATAAAAATGCAGTAAAGACTCCCATCGTACGTAACCTGTTTTTTCGTAAATATGCTTTTCATACTCATCAAACTGCACAGTTTCTCTCATTTTATCTACAACAGCCTTTCCGCGCATCTGCCCACCTGCATTTTTTAATATACTGAAAGCCGAGAATATTGTTTTTTCTGCAATTGCGCGAGACGGTGATTTTGTTTTAACACTCATAATTTTTATTTAAGATGCCTCAAGCATTTTTATTTCGTTATCCGATAGGGAATAGAGCTGATAAATTATTTTGTCGATATTATCTTGAAGGTTCACAATGTTTGCATCTTCATTTTCCCATTTTAGCATTAAAATCGAATCAACTAATTTTTCTAGTTCCAAATTATTCTCAACAATATGGGGAAACGGCAAATTTGAAATATAAACCACTTTAATTTCCGAAAAAGTCTTTCCAATCATCTGTGGATTTTGGATTTCGAATATCCATTGAATTAACCTTGAATTTAAAATTGCCAAGATCGATTTATATGAATGAATTTCTTCATCAAACAACTTAATTATATGACATGAATTGGCACAAACGGAATCATCATTAATGTAAGTTGCCAAAATTCTATCATCGGTTCTTCGCATTAATATGCGATTCCCATGAAAAGAATGTTCTTCTCTAGGCGCGGCTAACCATTCGCCATAATTAATATATTCGTTTGGTTTTTTTAAAACATATTTGTCAATACTACTTCCACGTACTAGTGGTCGCCAACCAAGAGGGCATCCACCTACTTTCGTAAATGGTTTTTCTGTTAAAGTAACTTTCGTCTGTGCAGGATTCCCTTTACCTATTTCGTATAATTTTACTCCTGCTTTTACGGAGCCAATAGATCCGAATCGTATTGTTTTTTCAATGATCTTCTTGAGAAATTGGTTTTTATATTCGTTATTTCTATAATCAAATTTTGATAAATCATTCTGCATAAATGAAGCTGTATCTCTTGTATACTCTTCATTAGGAAGTTTAATGGTCATTCTTGTCATTTCTACTTTACTATTTCGGGCAAAAAACGCTAAAGTATCCACTACAGCATTTTCAAAGGCAAAACCAGTTTGCCAAAACGAATTTAAGTTTAACTCAGTGAGAATCCACTTCCTAAAATCGACACAACTTTCCAGATCACAAAAAGTGTTGGGAATAATAAATGTCAGATCACCCATAGGTCTCAATAGTTTTTTTGCCAATACCATAAAGCAACAATAACTATCAGGAAATTTTTCAGTGGAGGGGTAACTAGAAAAAAGTACTTTTTTTTCTAGTTTGTTGGGGAGTATTCCATATGGTGGATTACCAATTATTACATCAAATCCGATAAACATCCCTTCATCATCTAATATCTCGGGAAACTCAAATCTCCATTCAAATGCTCTTTCATAAATTTTGTCGCTTTTAATCTCTCTTATCTCCGTCTCTAATTTTTCAATTTCAGTTTCTTTTTTTAGCTTATCTTTTTTTTGAGCAGATGTAAGCTTCGCATCAAATAATTTATCTGCCTGATATTTTAGATAATAATCGGTATTGAGCTTTTGTAGTCTTTTAATCTTAGGATCGTTATCACTAATCTCTTTGCGAAAGTTCGTTTTGATGCTATCAATCAATTGTTCCATCTCTCTCTTTTCATTCTTACTTTGCGCATTTCGGTAAGTTTGGACAGCCAAACGATAGCTGTCTATTGTCCACTTACTCTTTTTAAGTGCTTTGCTTAAATCAGCATCAAGAGCGAACCTACTGATAAGGGAATTCCCAGATTTTATGTTAATGTCGATATTGGGTAGGGTTTCGAGTTCTTTATAATTACTTTCAGATGTGTAATAAGCATTTTTCAATAATTCTATCCACAAACGTAATCGACATATCTTTACGGAATTGGGATTTATGTCTACACCAAATAGGCAATTTTCAATAATTGTCTCCTTCTCGTGAAATAATGTTTCCTGTATTCGTTGGCTTTCTTTATTATTGGGGTTATAATCGAGTAATAAACCGTCTTCATCAGTAATTACCAATTCATCATTGACTACTTCTACGTTATAGTCACGTAAAGTTTTCCCCTGCTTATCAAGCAGTATTTTTAATTCGCTTTTTACAGCAATAATTTCATTAAGTGCGGATACAAGAAAGTGACCAGAGCCAACTGCGGGATCGCAAATTTTAAGGCTATTTATTATTTCATTCGCTTCTTTTTTATCCTGTATTTTGTCATATAGTTGTTCCAGCGTTTCGCATTCCCATTCTTTTGCTTCTTTGAATTTTTGTAACACAGCCCGGCGTATAGTTTCGTGACACATGTACATCGTTATAAAACCCGGTGTAAAAAACGAACCATCTTTGTAGCCATTTATCTTTTCAAATATCAGCCCCAGAACAGATGCATTTATCAAGTTCTTATTCTCTTCCTGTATTTCTTCGCCACCATCTGAACTGAAATCGTAAGCATCTAGAAAATCAAACAAATAATTTAGTGTACGGCTTTTGCCAGTTTGCTTTTTACCAGTATCATTCTTTAATACGGTTGTTAAACTGACTGGAAGTTCCAGCCTGTTTTCCAAGTCTGAAATCTGTATAGTTTCGCGCTCCAATGCCGTACGCTCAAATAGCGAACTATTCAAATAAGGTATTCTGTTGAATTTTTCTTTTAGGTGCTCACGCCGTGCGTCGCTGCGCTCTGCCAATACCTGAAAAAAGAGGTTGTTCAATTCATCGAAATCGCCAACAATTTTGATATTCAGGAACAGGTAATCTTTGTTGCCTTTGTGATATGTGACTAACTGACCTTCCAGCAGCTTTATGAATAGTATTCTGTTAATCCATGTAATGCACAATTCCAACGCGACATTAAAGAGTTGTTCTTTTCGTCCACTGCCATAAGAAGTAAGATTGGTAATATCACGCAAACAATCTTTGTCTTCCAGCTTCATTATTGCATTTTCAAGCAATGAAGCTGCATCCGGCTTTTCTTTACGTCGTATGAGTTTTTTACCACCGTCTTTGACCTCTTCAAGACCAATTATATGCAGTAGTTCTGAATAAAATTTTGTGTCTAGTGAATTACTATCGTTAGCAAACGGCTGCTTAAGCAGGTGCGCTGGCGACAATACTTTGTACAATGCAATTAGCTTATTGTCATCCTGTTTATTTTGATTATTTACTATTTTTTCAAACTTACTGAAGTCAAAATAAGTGCACGGAATTGCTTCTTCTAGTTCATCGAGAAACGGTTTAGCTATGCTATCATAAAAGAACCGTGTATCCTTGCCGCTATGCCTGTAAGTTTCATATTCTTTTTTCAGTCTACTGCGAAAGATATATTTTTCAAACCATGCCTCGTCAAAAATGTACCATTCTAAAATGTTCGTAATGATGAGTTGTTTTATCTCGGTCTGGTTTTTATCTACACGCTCACGCAAGTAATAAAAGATAAGTTCGTGCATCGCCTTTTTATTGGGCTTAGCTTCGCTTATCATTTCCGTATGATTGGAAGGGCTTTTAACTTCAATAATTACACCAACTGAATCGCTGGTGGTTTTGCCATTGTGAATAACAAAATCAGTATGGCTTTTTGTATTTATCTCGTAGCGGTCTTTATACCAGGTATCTTTAAGAAAATCTGAAACCGGGTATTTATGATGTTCCTCACTTTCTGTCTCATTGATTTTAGAAAGCAGTGTTTTGAGATTTGTTTTAAAAACTTCAATCTCATTCCTTCCTACCTTTTCCTTTAGGTAAGCTTTATTAAGTGATTTATTGGGTTGCTGAATTTCTAATTTCATCTGTACTGTGAAAGTAGATAATTAACTGTAAATATAATGTATGTAGTGTTTGAATAAGGTTAGTGTTTTCGTGCGCGATAGTAGCGCAGGTTATTCCAATCTCCTTATTGAGAGGGGATGGTGTTTCGTAAGGTTGCTTCGTGCCTCAATGACACACGTTTGGTGCGGTTTTTAGATTGTCTTATTTCGGGAGCGGATGCTCCGGGTGCGTATGGCCGAAGGGGAGCCTTCGACCAGTTACTGCTTTTTATTTTTGGTTACCGTGAGCGATAGCAGCGGATAGCCCACAGCCCCGAATTTCTTCGGGGCGAGGACTAGGAGCGGATAGCGCGACCCGGAGGGGCACGGCCAAGGTTTATTACATCGATGCAATAGATGGGCTTGGGGTCTACGATTTGGCGTCCCGCAAGTTTGCGGGATCACTCGCGGAAAAAGCTTCGTTCGAAATGACGGGTGGGGATATAAAAAAAATCCGGAGCATAAGGCTCCGGATTTTGGAATTAGATTTTCTGTAAAAACTACCAGCCCAGCAGCCACGCAAATATAAGCGGGGCCACAATGGTGGCATCGCTTTCTACTATAAACTTAGGGGTGTGTATGTCCAGCTTGCCCCAAGTGATCTTTTCGTTGGGCACGGCACCACTGTAAGAGCCATAGCTGGTGGTGCTGTCGCTGATCTGGCAGAAGTAGCTCCAGAAAGGCACATCGTGCCACTCCAGGTCCTGGTACATCATAGGTACTACGCATATTGGGAAATCGCCCGCAATGCCACCACCTATCTGGAAGAAACCTACGCCCTTGCCGGCGCTGTTAGCGCGGTACCAGTCGGTAAGCCACATCATGTACTCAATACCACTCTTCATGGTACTTGGTTTCAGCTCGCCCTTTATGCAATAGCTGGCAAAGATGTTGCCCATGGTGCTGTCTTCCCAACCTGGTACTATAATAGGCAGGTTCTTTTCGGCAGCGGCAATCATCCAGCTGTGTTTGGTGTCTATCTCGTAATGTTCCTGCATCACGCCACTCAGCAGCAGTTTGTACATAAACTCGTGGGGGAAGTAGCGCTCGCCCTTGTCTTCAGCATCCTTCCATATTTTAAAGATGTGCTTCTGTATGCGGCGGAAGGCTTCCTCCTCGGGTATGCAGGTATCGGTAACGCGATTAAAACCACCTTCCAGCAGTTCAAACTCTTCGGCAGGGCTCAGGTCGCGGTAGTTAGGTACGCGCTTGTAGTGGGTGTGGGCCACCAGGTTCATCACATCTTCTTCCAGGTTGGCACCTGTGCAGCTGATGATGGCTACCTTGTCCTGCCGTATCATCTCGGCCAGGGAAATACCCAGCTCTGCAGTACTCATAGCTCCTGCAAGGGAGATGAGCATTTTACCACCTTCGAGCAGGTGGGTTTCGTAACCCTTGGCAGCATCTACCAGCGCGGCAGCGTTGAAGTGGCGGTAGTGGTGCTGTATGAACTGGGAAATTGGTCCTTTATTCATTGTGGTGTATGTTTTTGTAGTTGTTTTATATACTGTGTGTTATTATTCCTTCATTTATTTCCCTTCAGTTCTTTACTTTTTTTGATGCCAAAAAAAGTAACAAAAAAAGGCGGTCGGCAGCTATTACCGCTGCTGCCGACGCGGCTTTGCGCAGGCTGCAGTACTACTGTTGTGCCGGGCTAAAAATGCTACCTCGTCGTTACCTGCCCATGGTACCATCTATCTAACCGGTGCAGTAGCTATTTAAACATAGAGACGCAACTGGTGCGTCTCTATGTTATGATGCTGTGATGCGAGAATGCTATTCAGGTACCTTTTCGCCTGCGGTTACAAACTTCTTAGCCCATTCTGTAGTGATGCTCTTAGGGCGCTCCAGCGGGAAGCCCAGTGCACGATCCCAACAGAGGCTGGCTAATACACCCAGTGCGCGGCTTACGCCAAACAATACGGTGTAAAATTCTTCTTCAACCAGGCCATAGTGCTTCAGTAATGCACCAGAGTGTGCATCTACGTTTGGCCATGGGTTCTTTATTTTACCTGTGCTTTCCAGTATGGGCGGTGCTACTTCGTAAATGTTCCACACAGTTTTTACTGTAGGGTCATCTGGGCAATGGCGTTTAGCAAACTCCATCTGTGCGGTAAAGCGGGGATCGGTCTTGCGCAGTACTGCATGGCCGTAGCCCGGTACTACCTTGCCTTCTGTAAGTGTTTTGTGTATGTAGGCAGCAATTTGTTCTTTTGTTGGCTGATCAGAATTGAGCTCCTTGCACATTTCTTCTATCCAGCGTATCACTTCCTGGTTGGCCAGGCCATGCAGCGGGCCAGCAAGGCCGGCCATACCTGCTGCGAAAGACAAGAACGGATCGCTAAGGGCAGAACCTACCAGGTGGGTAGCATGTGCAGATACGTTACCACCTTCGTGATCTGAATGTATGGTAAGGTACAGGCGCATTAGTTCCTTGAAGCTTTCTTCGTCAAAACCCAGCATGTGTGCAAAGTTTGCAGACCAGTCCAGCATTCCATCCGGCTGTATGTGCTCACCGGCTTTGTACTTGCGGCGATAGATATATGCAGCTACACGTGGCAGACGTGCAATAAGGTCCATGGTATCTTCATATACATAGTTCCAATGCTCCTTCTTGCTAATACCTTCTGTATATGCCTTTGCAAAGCGTGATTGTGTTTGCAGTGCCAGTATTGCAGCAATGAACTGTGTCATAGGGTGTGCAGATACAGGTAGTGCTTCAATAACATCAAACACATAGTTAGGAACGTGAGAGCGGCGCGCCCATGTTTCAGATATGTGCTCTACTTCTTCCTCTGTAGGTACTTCGCCTATCAGCATCAGGTAAAACAAACCTTCAGGCAGTGGTTCTTGTCCGCCTTCTGCTTTTGGTAATTTTTCACGCAATTCAGGTATTGAAAACCCACGAAAACGTATGCCTTCGTTGGCATCAAGTAAAGATGTTTCTGTAACAAGGCCTGTAATGCCGCGCATACCCTGGTATACCTGTGCAAGCGTTACATCGCCTACAACCATGTTGCCATGCTGCTCAATGATGCTTTTGATCTCTTTATTCTGTTCATCGGCTTTAGCCTTGAAACGGTCTTTTACGTAGCCCATAAAAATTGTGTGATAATTAAAACTGTTCAGAAAGAGTATTAACGGGCACAAAGGTAATAAAACGAAAAATACCTTACGCGCAAAAAATGAATTTGGCTATAGATTATTTAATTACTCCGGCGGGATGAATTAAACTATAACAAACGTCAATTTGCTACATACCATAAATAACATAAAAGCAAATGGTTCCTACTTCATTTCATAAAGCAATATGTTGTTCGTTTGTTAACGACTTTGTTATTCGTTAACAAAAATGCCTATTTTGTTAACAATTGGGTAGGGAAATAACAAATTAAATAAATGATATTCGTCATCGAAATGTTGCATGGTTTTTTATATATCACCTACATAATCTGCTAATTGATAGTTTTTTAACTAAAAAAGATGATACTCGTTAGTATAGGTATAATCATTTTATTAAAAGTAAAATATAATTATATTTTAATGAGTTGTTAATGAAGAATCTTTTTTGGAATTTGCATCGTAATAGTATAAGCGTGGACAAATCAGGAATGTATGAAGAACAAAAAACTACTTATTAATGTTTTTATTGGTTTTTGCACCGCAGCGTTTATTACTACGAATGCACAGAGCACTCTCCCTATACTTACGCTTACAGGAAGCAATGGATGTACTGGCGGTACCTTCACTGCAACGAGCTCATTGCCACCTGCATACATCACCTGGAAGAAGAACAATAATACTGTAAAAGTAAACTACGCTGGTTACGGTGGAAATGCAGCTACAGTAGCCGGAGATATTGCTGGAAATGGTGGTGTTGCCAACAATCAACTGGACAACCCATTTGGTTTATTTGTTGATAATGAAGGCAATACATATGTTGCTGATCAGTTGAATAATAGAATACAGGAATGGGCTCCTGGGGCCACTATTGGTAAAACTGTTGCCGGATCGCCTATTGGTACTGCAGGTATTGAAGATAGCCTGCTTTACGCCCCAACGGGAGTATATGTTGATAATAATGGTTATATATATATAGCTGACTTCGGCAACAGCCGCATACAGAAATGGAAGATGGGCGCAACAACAGGATATACTGTTGCCGGATCTGCGGCTGGTATATCTGGCAGTGCAGATAGTTTACTTGATTTCCCCATTGCAGTATTTATAGATGGTAGCGGCAATCTTTTTGTATCGGACTACGACAATAACCGTGTACAGAAATTTGCATCGGGAGCTACAAAAGGTATAACAGTAGCAGGAGGAACAGCGGGTGCCCAGCTCGCTAATCCATCTGGATTATTTGTGGATAACAATAACGATCTATATGTGGCCGACAATGGCAATAACAGGATATTGAAATTTACTGCACTTGCCCCTGCTGGTGTTACTGTAGCGGGCGATAGTAACAAAATATTCGGGTCCGACTCAACTCACTTACTGGCACCAGATGCCATTTATGTAGATGGCGCTGGTAATATATATATAGCTGATGTCGGCAACAACCGCATACAGCGCTGGGCAAAAGGCGCCACAAGTGGTACTACAATAGTTGGTAGCGGGCTTTTAAAGCCACAAGGCATATTTCTGGATAACGCAGGCGAATTGTATGTTGCCGATGCAGGCAATGAAAGAATTCAAAAATTTGCCAATGGACTGAACATGAGTTTTACTGGTGATGGTCCAGGCAACTATACTGCTACTGTTACCACGTTTGCCGGCGTAAGCAAAACCATATCCGGAGGAACTTCATGGACAGGGGCTGCAGGTAACGATTGGAACACTGCCGCTAACTGGTGCAGCAATGCCGTACCGGGTGCAAATGATGATATATATATTCCTTCTACCTTAAACAAACCTGAATTAATATCTGATACTGCTGCCGTGCATAGTATTGTAACAGACAGCGCAGCGGATTTATTAATAGACAGCGCACTCCTGAAAGTGAGCGGTATGGCGACCTTAAATGGGAATGTAACCGGAACTGGATGGCTATTGCTAAACGGTACCGACACTCAAAAAATAGCTGGTAAGGATACCATTGCCAACCTGGAATTAAATAATGCTAATGGCGCTTATATATCTACTGCAGATACCATCAATATAAGGAACGCATACAATCCTTCGCAAGGTATATTGAATGTTCATGGAGGTTTGGTATTGTTGTCCGATTCAAATGCAACTGCTGCAATAGCCAGTGGTAATGGCAACTATATTAACGGTCAGGTTACCGTACAACAATATATACATGGCGGTAGAAGGGCCTTCAGGTTTTTGGGTAACCCTTTCAGTGAAAGCATTGCTTTATCCCAATTAACTAATACTATAGATATCACTGGTGACAGTGGTAAGGTGAATGGATTTACAACTACAGAAACCAATAATCCATCGGCTTTTTGGTACGACCCTACTACAGGTAATGGCAATGATACTGATGACAATACCGGCTGGAAACCCATACATGCAATAGCAGATAGCGGAGTAAATGCATGGCAGCCTATGGAAGGTATGCGTGTGATGGTAAGAGGTGCCAAGGGTGAAGGATTGCACGGCGAAGATTATGTACCATCTGCCACTACATTGGTACTGAATGGACATATAAACCAGGGAACAAAGACCGTAAAATTGATTCCTAATGATAATGTAGGCTACAATTTTATAAGCAATCCATATGCTGCGCCTATAGATCTAAGTACTTTGGTTAGGGGCGATTCTGTAGGGCCTAACTTCTGGGTGTGGGATCCTAACCAGCAAACACAGGGTGCATATATATCACTACCGTTTGATTCTTCTTATATACTACCCGCTTACAGCAGTTTTGTTGTGACTGTACGCGACAGCATACATAATGCAATTACGTTTACTGAAAGCAATAAAGTAGGTGCGGCTGTGAGTGGCAATCTGTTCAAAACCACAAAAAAGACAGGCCTTGGTGATAACATGGTGCAGCTGCATATACTCAGCGCCGGTGGCCATACATCGTGGGATAGGGTAATGTTGTACTTTAATAATCAGGCATCTGGCGGTATAGATAATTTGGACGCACACAAACTATATAACCCTGATCTGAATTTCTACACTTTTGGTACTGACAATACAAAGATGTCTATAGATGTACGCCCTTATGTGGATGGACAGATAATAAAACTTGGTCTCACGGCTGGTGTACAAGGTATCTACACCATCAGGGCCGACAACTTTACAGCTCCGGCAGGTGCGCAGTTCTTCCTGCACGATAAATATCTGAACGAGGTGCATGCAGTGTACCAGGGCTTTGAATATACCTTCCAGGTAACAGGCGATGCTTCATCACAAGGCGATAATCGTTTTGAACTAAGCCTTAACGATCATGCTACACCTTCAGGTACACTGCATGTGTATGTTGTACCTAACCCTGCCAGCGATGTAGCCATAGTAACTTATGAGAACGTAAATGCGGTAAGCACTACGTTGCGCATTACCAATATGCTGGGTCAGGAAGTATATACCCAACAACTAGGACAACAACAAAATGGCGATGTAACTATACCAGTAAAGCATTTACCCGCTGGTATATACCTGGTAAGCCTGCAGAGTGGTAACAAGATTATTACACAACAATTAGTAAAAAGATAGTGCTGGTATAGTTATTATATAGAGAGTTAACAAACAAGGTGTTACGAATAAAAAGGCAGACCCTTACATAAGGAGAGAGATGTAAGAGAGAATAAAGGAGAGCAACAATATTTTATAAAGGATAAGAGAGAAAATTTTAAATCATTTTAAAACTAAAGGATATGAGAAAGCTATTTACAATTACCGTTCTGACTTTGCTTATTTTTATAAGTGCACCTGGTCATGTATTAGCAGGGCCCGGCTTTGGCGGCGGCGTATCAGATGCTGGCCATGGCGGTGGTGGGGGGGCAGCGCCATTAGATGGTGGTCTTAGTTTCTTGGCTATAGCAGGTATTAGCTATGGAGTTAAGAAAATGAAAGCAGCCAAAGACAGCCGCAAAAACAAAGAAGAAGGTAACGAATTGTTTAAATAAACCGGGGATAAGAGAGAGGAACCGGTTGGCCACCCTGCAAAGGGTGGCTTTTTATCTTACTTACATGCATCGAGTTTATACAACAACAATCCTTTAATTACAAATAGCGTAAACGCACAACTAGCTTATAGGCAGGTTAATACTGTGTTATTCAACGCTAATAACAAATAGTTTACTATATTAATAAGCCCAGGCATTGTATCTTTACGATGAAATCAATATAAAATTTATGAATAGAATTTACTCTGTGTTATTGGCTGGTTTTATATTAACCATTTCACTTACGGCGTGTAAGAAAAATCAATCCAACGGTACATCCTCATCTAAAATAGCCCCTGACGGATTTACCTTTAATACATCAAGAAAAGTGGATGTGAAGGTTCAACTCCTTACAAATGACGACCAGCCGCTAAAAGGTGTGGTGGTAAGCATTTACACCACAGCACAAGCCAACGGAAATACAGCCATAATGAAGACTGTGAGTGATGCAAACGGATATATAACAGGCACCATTAACGTTGCTTCTTATATAGATACCTTGTTTGTCGATCCAGCTTATATAGGCCTTATGCGCTACGCAAAAACCTATGTATCTGGTAATACCTTGAGTGGTACTATTGGCGGTTCTAGTGGGTATAGTGGTAACATTGTGGAATATACACAGAAGGTCAAAACAACAAATAACAACCAAACAAGCCTGTATAAAACCACTGGTACCACTCAATACAAGTACATGGGTAGCTATAATTTATTTACAGGTAAGCCCAACTACCTGGAGAGCACAAATGATGTTATATCCAGCGGTCTTTTATCGCGTGTTAATGCATCGTTGCCAGAGGGTAGGTCGGTTGCGGTTTCGCACCCTACTTATCTTAGCACTAGTGCTACCACAAATGTAAACGTTACGGCCGTGTCTGATGTTTGGATCACTTTTGTTTCAGAAGGTGCAGGTAATGAAAATTCCTTTGGTTATTATTACTATCCCACTAATACACCACCAACTTCCCCATCAGACATTGATACTATTTACCACATCTTTCCTAATGCCAGTGCGCAGGGTAGTGGAGGTGGGTTAATATCTGGCAATAAAGTAAAGCTGGGTCGTTTTCAACCAGGATACTCTATTGGCTTTGTGTTGTTCTCTAATGGCTGGAGCCTGAGTGCAGTAAATACAAGTGTTACAAAGTTCTATTCCAACGATGCACTTAATCCTGAATCCTCAAGTTCTTTAAAAAGGCATTCTGTATTGCTAAATGATGCTACAGACAACCTGTTCCTTATTGGGTTCGAAGACATTAATCGTAGTATGGCCAGTTGCGATAACGATTTTAATGATGTTGTTTTTTACTGCACATCCAACCCTGTAACAGCCATTTCAACAGGCAGTGTGCAGCCATTGGATGTACCTACTGATAGTGATGGAGATGGAGTATCTGATGTATTTGACCAGTTCCCCAATGATGCTACACGTGCGTATATCAGCTATGTGCCATCGCAGGCAAACTGGGGTACACTTGCGTTTGAAGATCTGTGGCCTAAAACAGGCGATTATGACATGAACGACCTGGTTATTAACTATTGCTATGCATCCATCACAAACGCCAGCAATAACGTGGTAGAAATGGATTGTTACTATGCTGTGCAGGCAGCAGGCGCCATCTATAGCAATGGCTTTGGTGTTCAGTTCCCATTTGCACCATCTGCCGTTGCAAGTGTAACCGGGCAAAATCTTAAAAACAATTACATCACATCGTCAGCAAACGGTACTGAAGCGGGGCAAACACTGGCTGTAATTATACCGTTTGACGACTATCATAATGTAATACACAACCAGGGTAATGCTAGTTTTATCAATACAATGACTGCACTTCCCAAGATTACAGGCGATACTACTAAGGTTGTAGTAAACTTTTCAAGTCCTATGACGCCATCATCTTTGGGTACATCTCCGTACAACCCGTTCGTCATTCCTCAAATGCACAGAACGTACGAAATACACCTGGCAGGCAATGCGCCAACAGACAAGTTTGACAAATCGCTCTTTGGTACAGGAAACGACAATTCTAACGCTACCACTGGCCGTTACTTCCAGTCTGCAAGCAACTGGCCATGGGGTATAAACTTTGTAACCGGCTTTAGTTATCCTACAGAAACCAGTTCTGTAAGCAGTGCGTACCCTTACTTCCTGCAATGGGCAGCAAGCGGTGGCACCAGCTATACTGATTGGTACTCAAATACCGGTACTGGCTACAGGAACACCAGCCTCATCTACAGCAAATAATATTTTAAAATCATAACACTAAGCCACCCAATAGGTGGCTTAGTGCTTTTATACACCTCCTGCATCATCCACCCGGTATAATGCGAACGATTTCCCGGTTTCATACGTATATACTGTTATGAGAAACCGAACATCAACCATTGTATCAATATGTTGCATTATAGCAATAATGCTGTCGCAGGTAAGCTGTAGCCGGGCTAAAAATGTGGCCCCTGCTGTGCAGGACAGCACTAATCCACCCATTGTGCTTACACCTAAAAACTACCTGGCACTGGGCGACTCTTATACCATAGGTCAATCTATAGACTCGCAAGACCGCTATCCGGCGCAAGCTGCAAGCCTGCTGCTGGCCCGGGGCATTAGCATACCCGTCATCCATTATATAGCCGTTACGGGGTGGACCACTCTGAACCTGCAAAATGCTATAGCTGCAGAAAACCTCTCAGACACCTTTGATATGGTAACCTTGCTTATTGGCGTTAACGACCAGTACCAGGATGTGGATACAAGTGCCTATGCAATACGTTTCACGCAAATGCTGCAAACTTCAATAACGTTTGCCAAGGGCAACAAAAGCCATGTAGTTGTTATTTCTATACCCGATTATGGCGTTACACCATTTGGAGGAGGTAATGCAGCAATCAGTGCGCAGATAGACGAATTTAATGCCATTAATAAACGCATCACAGACGATGCAGGCATTGCATACCTCAATGTAACCACCCTAAGCAGGGCCGCAGCAACCGATAAGACTTTGCTGGCCAGCGACGGGCTGCACTACTCGCCCAAAGAATACCTGTTGTGGGCAGACACACTTGCACTCTTGATGTACAATGCATTGAAGTAAAATACACATGCAAATCATAGCTTTACCGCATGCTAGAGGGATTTGAATTGCCGGTGGTGTATAAGGGACAGGAAATGGAATTTGGTGCACGATTGGTCATCTCAGGCTACGTGTATCAGTTCATCATTATAGTAAACGATCGCGACCTGGTTTTTGAAAAAGATGATGAAGGCAATTATCGTGTTATCAATTATACTCCGGCTATCTCTGTACATGTAGACACCGCCCTGCTGGAAGCTATTATAGTTTCTTTAAAGGAAATAAGCAGTTGAGGCGAATGTTTGAGCATGTTATAAGTGAATACAAGCACGGTAAGCAAGAAAACAAAGACAACAATCTGGATATTGCGGCCCAAACTCCTGCCTGGCAGAGGCCTGTTAATACCAGTAATACAACAGTACAGAAATTATGATAGAATTAGCATCGTTGTTATATCATCAATAGGTTGTCATATTGTTTCTTCGGTAGCTTTGCACATTTTTGAATTGTTTACTTATAATAGATATCTGCTAGTATATCATCAATAAAAAATGGCTAAAAGAATTCCTTTAATCATCCTACTCTGGTTTTGCTCAGATCTTTATTTCTATCAGGCCATTCGCACCGTTTCAACTGCTCCTGTTTATTCATGGGCATATTGGCTTACTGATCTCATACTCATGAGCGGCATTGTTGCCGTGATCTTTGTGCAACGTGCCTCTAAGATGCAGGAGCGGCTCATTGCACCGGCAATAGGATTAATGCTGTTAGCGTTTATTCCGCGTTTATTTTCATTGCCTGTTTTGATCGTTGAAGATATCACACGCTTGTTTCGCGGTTTTCCGGCACGAAGCATTTGGGTTAGCGAGCTGGCCCTGAGCATAGCTGCTGCGCTCTTCCTGTTGGTTTTGTTCGGCATTACGCGTGGTAAGCATTTCTATCGCCTCCGGCGCGAAACTATTTCTTTCCCTGATCTTCCTGAGGCTTTCAATGGCTTTACCATCACACAAATTACTGATGTGCATTCCGGCAGTTTCACAGATGCAGCAGGTGTGCAAAAAGGTTTGAATATGGTTAATGCCCAGCAAAGCGATGTGATCCTCTTCACCGGCGACCTAGTTAATAACCGCGCTTCTGAAATGGACCGTTGGATACCATTCTTTGCCAGGCTTAAAGCACCAATGGGCAAGTTTTCCATTCTTGGCAATCACGATTACGGCGATTATATTAAGTGGGAAAGTGCAGATGCAAAGCACGCTAACCTGGCACGGCTAAAACAAATTCACGCAGAGATCGGTTTCCGTTTGTTGCTCAACGAGGCTATAACCCTTAGCAAGGGCAATCAATCCATCGAGCTGATCGGGGTGGAAAATTGGGGTAAAGGTGGCTTTCAAAAGTATGGCGACCTCGAAAAGGCTACCCAACGCTTACCAGGTGATTCTTTCAAAATACTCATGTCGCACGATCCCTCGCATTGGGAGGGTGTAACCCTTCAGCACAAGCATCATATTCACCTCACCCTGGCCGGGCATACCCACGGCATGCAGTTTGGTATAGATTTTTTAGGATTTAAGTGGAGTCCTATTCAGTATGTATATAAGCAATGGGCCGGCCTTTACCAGGATGCCGGGCGCTATTTGTATGTCAACCGTGGTTTTGGTTTTTTAGGGTTGAAAGGGAGAATAGGTATGTGGCCTGAAGTGGCTGTAATTACCTTAAAGCGGCAACAATTAAAATAACAGCAAGGAATGACCTATGGCGTTTGGGTCTCGGTTCATTTACCCTCAAAAGTATAAGACATCCGTAGAAACGTATAAGTCTGCCAACACCCGCATACTGACCTTTGCCTTACAAAATGAAAAGCAAAATGGCAAAGTCAGTATTAATAACAGGCGCATCATCAGGCTTTGGCAAGGAAACCGCCAAACTGTTTAACCAGCATGGCTGGAACGTGATCGCTACCATGCGCTCGCCCGAAAAGGAGGAGGAGCTTAACCAGTTGCAAAATGTATTGGTAACCCGGCTGGATGTGCAGGATATAGACAGCATCAGGCAGGCAGTAAAAGCTGGTGTGGAAAAATTTGGCGGAATAAATGCGCTGATCAATAATGCAGGTTATGGGCTGATGGGTGTGTTTGAATCTGCAGATAGGGAACGGATCAAAAATCAGTACGAGGTAAATGTGTTCGGACTGATGGATGTAACACAGGCGGTACTGCCCCACTTGAGGGCAGCCGGCGGCGGTGCCATCATTAATATTTCTTCTTTTGGCGGGGTAGTGGCATTGCCGTATGGTAGCCTGTATAACAGTACCAAGTTTGCGGTAGAGGGCCTTTCTGAGTCATTGTCGTTTGAGCTGGCACCCTTAAATATTATTGTGAAGATCGTAGAGCCGGGTTCTGTGGCTACCAATTTCCGCAATACAAGAGAAGCCATACCTACCGATATAGCCGACTATGGCGAGGCTGCTTTCAATAAGTTTTTCGGAAGGTTTTCGGCAGTTACAGGGCAACTGCCGAAAGCCAGTGCTACTGATGTAGCAGCTACCATCTATGAGGCCGTAACTGATGGCCAGCCACGGCTGCGCTACGTGGTGGGTGATGATGCACAGTTTTTTATAGACCTGAAAATGAATAACACAGCCGATGATTTTGTGAAACTGATGCATGAAAATTTCGTAAATTAGTACCAAACGCAGTGGCGCAATATGCAAAGCAACTATGTGGATATACAATCGATAAGCGACTTGCATGAGCTGTATGGCTGGGCTAAACCCAGGCACCCGCTAGTGTCGCTTATCGACCTTAGGGAGGTGAACAGGGACAATATTAAAGAAGATACTTTTTATAGAATTGGCTTTTACAGCATCTACTGCAAGAAGTTTACCGGGGTATTAAAATATGGACGGTCGCATTACGATTTCACCGAGGGCTCGCTGATGTTTACCGGCCCTAACCAAGTGATCGCGCCCAGCCCTGATACCCAGATAGAGGAAGGCTGGGGGCTGGTATTTCACCCCGATTTGCTGAACAACTCGTCCCTGGGCAATAAGATGGCCTCATACACTTTCTTTGATTATGATGCCCACGAGGCATTGCATATCTCGGAAGAGGAAAAGCTGCTACTGCGGGACTGCGTAGAAAAGATAAGAAAAGAATACACCCAGAATATTGATAATTACACACAGACGCTCATACAGAACAATATAGAATTACTGCTCAACTATTGCGATCGGTTTTATAACCGGCAATTCCTTACCCGCGTAAAGGTGAGCACTGATGTGGTGCAGCGTTTTGAACGGCTGCTGAAAGATTATTTTAATAATGAAACACTTATAGACCGCGGTCTGCCTGACGTAACGTATTTTGCTTCAGCCCTCAGCCTCTCGCCCAATTATTTAGCAGATCTGCTAAAAAGATATACCGGGAAATCGACACAGGAGCACATTTATCTGCAACTGACAGAGAAGGCCAAAATGTTGCTGTGGGGCTCTAATAAATCTATCAGCGAAATAGCCTTTGAGCTGGGCTTTGAGCATCCTTCTCACTTCACCAAGGTCTTCAAGACAAAGACCGGCAAGTCGCCCACAGAGTACCGGAACTTAAACTAAGTGTTATATGACAGGCGGTGATTTTGTCGGATGTGTACAAGCTTCAGCAGTGGCTATAGCGATTCCTCCCTACGCCACCACCGCTCGTGCAGCACACCCCACATTCTCAGGCACTTGTTCCCCTAATATTTTCCTGCGGTGTGTTATTCCCCAGTCTGTAAGATTGGTAATGATTGTTTGCAGCGTATCGCCGTGTTCGGTAAGCTCATACTGTACCGATATAGGTTGTGTATCTAAAACGGTACGTTTTACCAATTGGTTTATCTCTAATTCCTTCAATTCTTTGCTCAACATCCTGTTAGAAATTCCTTCTACATCATTCAGAATATCTGAAAAGCGCCTTTTGCCATAACAGCAAATAGACGAGATAATAGATATCTTCCACTTCCCGTTCAGCACGTCCATTGAATCCTGAACAGCTCTCATTCTCTTCTTCTGTTCCTGTTGAAACTCTTCTATTTTACACCTCATAATGTTACTTGGTTACACCGATGTTACTGTTATTTTTCAGCACAAAGTTACTAAAAGTAACTTTATCAATCTAGCTTTGTGGCTCAATCTTTAAAAAAAGAAATAATGAGTAGATTAATAAACAAAGTAGCAGTTATCACAGGCGGCAATAGCGGTATAGGGTTGGGTATTGCCGAAGCATTTAAAAACAATGGTGCTGTAGGAGCTATTGTAGGCAGGAACCAGGAAACTTTAAATAGTGCTGTGGCTCAGCTTGGAGCCGATTTTATAGCCATAAATGCCGATGTAACCGACCTTGCCGACCTGGAAAGAGTGTTTAAAGAAACATCTGAAAAATTTGGCAAAATAGACGTGATCGTAGCCAATGCGGGTGGTGGCGCTGTAGGGACTGTGGCAACTCTTGGCGAAGCCGACTATGACAAGACAATGGACTTAAACCTGAAAAGCGTTTACTTCACTGTTAATAAAGCACTGCCCTATATGAATGATGGGGGCTCTATTATATTGATAGGGTCAAATGCAGCACACCGGGCATATCCCAATTTTACGCTTTATGGCGCTGCAAAAGCTGCTGTGATCTTTTTGGCAAAAGGATTTTCAAGCGACCTGTTAAGCAGAAAGATAAGGGTAAATGTTATAACACCAGGTACAACAGATACACCGGCATTTGAAAAATTTGTTCCCGCAGAACAATTGGAAGGTTTAAAAAAACACTTTGCTGGCGAAATGCCAATAGGCAGAATTGGGCAACCATCAGACATTGGTAAAACAGCGGTTTTCCTGGCTTCTGATGATTCTTCTTTTATGCTTGGTGCCGAACTCCTTGTTGATGGTGGTATGACTTACCTGTCTAAATAACTAAATAATTTTTAAAATGAGTAAATCAGAAAACAAAGTAGCCAGCTACGCAATTATCGGCTTCGGCAAGATAGGCCAGGCCCTGGCCGGCGCGTTTGCCCGCAAAGGCATCGAAGTATCCGTTGCAACCACCCGCGACCCGGAAAGCTTTGCATCCGATGCGGCTGCAATCGGCCCTGGTATCATTTCCACAACACTAACCGAAGCCGTCAAGGCTGACGTCATCTTTTTGGCTGTTCGGTTCGAGTCGCACTCGGATGTTGCTAAGGCGCTGCCCAACTGGCAGGGGAAGATCGTCGTAGATGTGACCAATGCCTACGGCGTGCCCCCTGAGAAGCTAGGAGGGCTGCCTTCTGCCAAGCACGTTGCACAGGCCTTCACCGGTGGTAAATTGGTTAAGGGCTTCAACCACCTGGGCGCTGCCATTCTTAACCAGGATCCGGCTGTACATGGTGGCAGGAGAGTTGTGTTCCTGGCGAGCGACGATGACGACGCAGCAGCGGAGATTGGCAAGCTTGCGGAAACACTTGGCTTCGCGCCGATCAAACTTGGCAGCCTTTCGGAAGGTGGACTGCTTGTGCAGGCGCACGGAAATACCTGGGGTAAACTCATCTTTCAGGACTTGATCAAGTTCAACTGACGAATTATAATTCAAATCTTTAATAACAGAACAATGAGCAAATTAAAAAATAAGGTAGCGATAATAACAGGTGCATCCAAAGGAATAGGCGCATCTATTGCAAAATACTTTGCCGCAGAAGGAGCAAAGGTTGTTGTAAATTATGCCTCAAGTAAAGAAGGCGCAGATAAAGTGGTGAAAGCCATAACCGACAAGGGAGGTATAGCCATTGCGGTACAGGCCGATGTATCGAACGAAGCCGATGTAACCAGGCTATTTGAAGAAACAAAGAAGGCTTTCGGTACGTTGGATATTTTAGTAAACAACGCGGTCTTCCAGCAATATTTACCTGTTGAACAGGCAACCGTAGCAGCTTTTCATCAGCATTTCAACGTAAATGTTTTAGGGCCTATACTTACTATCCAGGCATCTATGAAATTGTTTGGCGATAAGGGCGGCAATATCATCAATATCAGTTCGGGTGCAAGCAAAATGCCGATGGCGGGAGTCTCGTTATACTCTGCAACTAAAGCGGCAATAGATGCTATAACCATTTCTTTGTCGAAAGAGCTGGGGGCAAAAAACATTCGTGTCAATTCTATTTTACCCGGCGCTACAGAAACAGAAGGCGCACATAGTGCGGGCGTTACTACTGGCAGTGAGGCTGAAAAAATGTTTGTTGCCAATACACCACTTGGCCGCAGAGGCCAGCCCGAAGATATTGCGAAAGCTGCCGTATTTCTTGCGTCCGATGATGCAGCGTGGATAACTGGAGAAGCAATTTCCGTTTCGGGTGGTATGTATGGTTTTTAAATAGATAAACTCAAAAACAATAGGAAGAAGTAGATCTTCAAAATAATCGTTAAAGGGCCGGAGCATTTGCTTCGGTCTTTGTAATTCCTGGAGTTCACTAAGCCGGGCAGGGGTAGATTTGCTTAAGGGGCTTTTGATAAAAAAGTTCACCGTTTCTATTGCCGAAGGGCAAATCTCCAAAAGGATCTATACCATTTTCTATTGCAAATTTAAATAGGCCCACGCGGTTATGAATGCCTAATTTTTTAAACATGCTATCACGATGTCCCTTAGTACTGGCAATCGTGATATGTAATTTACATGCAATCTCTTCGTATGTAAGGTCCATGCAACAATATTTGAGTACTCGCATTTCGGCAGCGGTAAGGTTAGGCAGCTTTATTTGCTTTTTTTGTATTGCGCCCCAATATTGGCTACTCACCAACTCTGAAAAATACACCCCGTTGTTATGCACGGCAATAATAGCTTCTGACAGCTTTTGACAAGAAATATTTTTTTTAAGATAAGCACAAGCTCCCGCTATGAGCATACGTGTAACGATCTGAGCGCTTTCCCATGAAGACAAAACAAAAACCCGCATCTGTGGCCATCGTTTGTATAATTCTCCCATTGTTTCCAGGCCACCTAAACCGGGCATAAAGACATCTATAATACATACGTCCGGTATGTTGTCCAAACTTTCCAATCGGCTGATTAGTTCTTCACCATCTAACGCTTTTGCAATAACATCAAAGCCTTCATTCACAAGAAGCATTGCCATTGAGTCTAAAACTAATTGCTCACTATTGGCTATAGCAATAGTAATATTCTGACTGTCTTTCATAGTGTTGTAAAATTACTATATATGCGCTTTTTTATTTTCATAGTTTAAAGATATTTTTTTAACCTTAAAATTTTATCTGGCGAAAACCAGAAGAATAGCTTGCTTTTGACAGTATTTTTTTTTAATGGATTAGCGCAATTTTGGAAATAATATAAATAATATAAATCAATAGTGAATAATACCTAAAATACTAAAATCAGTTATTCTAAGATGCAATTGTCAATCGAGCTTAAAACATTAAGGCAGGTATCCGAAAAGGCCTTTTTACTAGAGTAGGAGCAATAATTAAATCTAAATAATATGAAAAAAAGCATTTTTACGATTGGGGCAAGCATGGTGTTTGTTCTTTTCAGCTGGCAAGCCGGCGCCCAGTGCATACAAAATGTAACCTTCCAGCCAAAAGCGGGGGCGGGGGATGATGTGATGATAGTAAGCAGCGACGGGTGTATACCTTCTGGTGGTACCGCCCCGGATGAGGCCGTAAATTTTTATGGTGCGCACGACCTTCAAATGTCTGAATGGACCATTCATGCTTTGGGTTGCAACGACCTGCACATTAAAACATTAATACGTTTCGATCAGATGGTTACACTACCACCGGATGCTATAATTACCCATGCCAGTTTGTTGCTTAATGGTATACCAACAAGTTTGCAGAATTCAACAGGCAATAGCTGGTACCCGGGCACGCCCTATTCTGATAATGCCGGTACCGTAAATATTGTAGATGGTGGCGCAGCAAATAACTGGGTCAATAACTTGGTAACATGGAATACTGCTCCTGCCATAGACGCTGCTCCCATATCGCCCATACCTGTTACAACAACTGAGTGGAATAACCCTTTTAATATAGATGTAACATCCATCACACAGCAGATATACACCAACATGAATACGCTGGGCTTGAACAACAATGGCTACTTACTATCTCTGAATTTAAATACCTATTACCGCAATACCATGTGGGCAAGCAGTTTTAATCCTTATAATCCGGGTCCTGCATTGTATATAGAATACTACGTTTGTAACGCTAATTTTGACTATTGCAGCAGTACGCAAAACCCCAATACATACAATTTTACCGCAGTTAACCCAACTTCTTGTTATAAATACGTTTGGCAATATGGTGATGGCTCGCCAAATGGTTCAGGAACCGCTTCAACACACACCTATACAGCTCCCGGCACCTATACTGCGTGCCTGCTGCTTATAGATAGTACTGGTGTTGTGAGATGCGAAGAGTGCGCTACTTTCTGCATCGGTCAGAAAGCTCCCGTTGCTCGTCCAGCCACCAATAAGACCACTAGCCATGCGGTTTCTAAAATTCCAGCACAGGTTCCAGTATTGTCTATGGATAATTCCATTAATATTAAGAGCGTGTCTCCAAATCCTGCACAAACCCAAGTAGATGTGAACATGATAATATTAAAAGGTGGCAGTGTACACTATACTGTATATGACATGCAAGGAAAGGTAATGGCGAAAGGAGATAAAATTATGACCCAGGGTGCTCAAAAGTTTGCTATTGATGTAAATAAGTTTAACCCTGGCAGTTATTTGCTTGTGATACAGGATGCTAATTTAACAACTGCAACAAGCAAGTTCACAAAAGAATAAGCAACGCTTAGTTTGTCCTCAGTGAAAGGGTTATCTCAAAAAAAGTTTGAGATAGCCCTTTTTGAATTTTACCAGTCTTATGTCTTAAAATGTCTGTTTTTGAGGGTTGGGAGACATTTTTGATTTGGGGTAAAATGCTTTGTGGGTAAGGGTTGTAGTTTGAAATGTCGTTTTTTTTGGATCTTATATTTTGTGTGTTTGCGAGGAACGAAGCAACCTTAAGTTATGCCAGGTATGCGAGGCGAGGGTTTGGTGGTTGTATGGTGCGAAAATATGATGAGATGGGTTGGTTTGTGACTGCGGTAAGGTGTTTTTTGAAGGGTGTCCTGTCCGGAATAAACTTGAAAAGCGGACAGGGGAAGAATTTGGTGTGATGAAATGCTTTGTGGTGGATAATATGCGTTTATTTTCAACTGTCTGGCCTGTCCGGAACCGGACAGGCTTATTTAGTATTGAGAGGGTATTTGATTTTCTGCTATAAATAGACTCTACAAAAAAATACGTATTCTGCATTTGTATTGGCGGTTTACAGGTTAATGATAACACGTGCAAGGTAAGGTGGCCGGAGATAGGTGCAAAAAGAAGATATGCACCGTTCCACGGATTGGAATGTTTCACGGATGTTGTAAATGGTGGGGTTGGTTTGCTTGTTATAAATGAGTAGGCTTGGGTGTGCGAAAAACAAAGACGGCAATTTGGAGATTGCGGACCAGTTACGACTTAGTCTGAAGACTAAGCCGAGCACGGGACTTTCCGTGTGCATCTAACATCGAGGACAAATCGAAGCTATAAGATATTTCCTAAAAAAACATTGCTATAATTTATCATTTGTAAAGCTATTGTATACATTTGTGTTAGTCATAATTTAATCGCTAAAAAATCTACTTTATGAAAAAGCTCATATTTTTAGTTCTTCTGATTCACATTGTGTGTATTGCGAATGCACAAAATACCAAAGTAGTAAGGAAAGTCGTAACCATTCTACCTGAGCAAGTATTTTATCTGAATGGAGGTATGCATGCAGATTTGCTAAACGGTAAGTCGAGGGTTTATTATAAGATTGACTTACCGCAAAATACTTTGGGTTGGTGTTACGCGCTTACAACTACAGAAAATAAAAATACCACTTCTCTACATCTCGCCGAACAACTGAGCAAGACTGTTGATCCTACAGGTGTTACGGCAATCGCTATCGACGCCGCTTTCGCACCGACAGGGGTATCACTAGTGGACGTTTATTTAATGGATCAACAGAATATTGAGTTATTTATGAGGAAGGTCGATAATAATGGCGGCAAGTTCAGTTATAAAATTTCGGGGACAAGAATGAATTTCAACTCTGGTGTTGTACCTATTAAAATCGAACGTTCTGGTACATGGTATATTGGTATAAAGAATCCAAGTCCCTCTGTTGGTATAAATGTTCACTTAGAAGTTGTAGCAATAGTCGAAGAGCGAGAAACAGTGGCACTTACAGATGAACAACAAAAAGCTCAGTTATATGGAACGATGGGAGCAAATGCATTTAAGAAGGGTGACTATGGTCAATGTATTGAGCTAAGTAAAAAAGCACTTGAATATGATGCAACTGCCGCATGGATAAAACTCAATATATCTTTGTCTTACCTTGTCCTTCAAAAGCAAGAATACTTAGATAGCTACATCGATGCGCTCACTACATGTAAGAAATCTGGGCATGCGCGAGAATACTTTCTAGCGGAACTAAAAGAGATAGAAGAAGTGCAGGCGAAGACCGGTCATATTTTACATGCAGATGAAATAACGGAGCTAATCAAGCAGGAATTAAAAAGCAATTAGACATCTAAGTATTCGAAAACATAGTAGATGAGCAAGGTAGCAGATAAAAAAGTCTATAGGTTAAAACAACACTCACTAGCCAAAATTTCTTGTTATAGAAATTACGTTGATATTTATTTAAGTGTGTTAGCCAATTCTCCGTTTGAAAAATTATATTTACTTGATTTGTTTGCCGGCGAAGGAAAAGATATTGACGGTAATCTTTGTAGTTCAATCTCAGGAGCTGAAGCCCTTAAAAGACACTTCACTCATTGTCCGGAGGATAGGAAAAAAATTGTATTTTTTTTAAATGATCCAGGCAATTCTGTTATTGAGAAGGGGTTAAAGAAAATCGACCGGGTAAAAAAATTTATTGATGAATTACAACTGCCAGAAAACGTAACTGTAAAGTATTCTTCCGAAAATTTCGAAGATATTATTGATGGAGTAGTGAAGCGACTATCACAATTAAATTCTCGTGAAAGGGCACTCTGTTTTATTGATCCTTTTGGATATAAATATTCGAAGCCGGAAAAAATTAGAGATTTATTAGCAAATGGGAAAACAGAGCTTCTGTTGTTTATGCCAATTTGCTTCATGCACAGATTTACTGCAAAAGCAATGAAGGATGAGGATTATACAGAAGGTAGGCACATCGAAGAGTTCGTCTCTATTTTATTTGAAAAACAGATTCCTGATATTCATAACCAAGTTGCTTTTATTAAAGGAATACAAAAGCAATTCAAAACATATTTGGGAATACCTTTTGTAGATATTATGTATATAGAAAAGGAAAAAAGTCAATTTTTTGCATTATTCTTTTTTTCTAACAACAAAAAAGGATTTCAAAAAATGTTAGAAGCAAAATGGGCAATCGATGATCAAAATGGCCATGGATTTACAGTTAATAAAGCAGCAATTACAAACACATTATTTGACAATATAGATCACGAGGACTATACGTACCAACTTTACGAAGAAATAAGAAAGAAAGAAGTATTGTCTAATCAAGAAATATTTGATTTTGGACTTAATAATAATCATCTTCCAAAACATACCAAAAAAGTATTGGATGAATTAAAGAGAGATGGAAAAATTATCATTTCTACATCAAATGGCGAAGCGGCATTAGGCTACTATCTCGAAGATAATCACAATAAAAAAATAATTGTTTCACTTAAAAAGTAACATAGATGGCTCAATCGAGTATAGAGTGGACAGAAATGACATGGAATCCAGTAACAGGCTGTAGCAAGCTTTCTGCAGGATGCAAATATTGTTATGCTGAAATCATGGCAAAACGCTTAAAGGCAATGGGAGTCGAAAAATACGATAATGAATTTCAACTCACACTTCATGAAAATGAGTTACTCACACCTTATACGTGGAAAAAACCGAAAGTTGTATTTGTAAATTCCATGAGTGATTTATTTCACAAAGATGTCCCGATCGGATTTATACAAAAAGTATTTAAGGTAATGAAAGATAATCCTCAGCATGTATTTCAAATTTTGACTAAACGTGCAGATATTTTAAACTATTACGATAGTGAAGGCTGGCTAAATTGGAGCCATAACATCTGGATGGGGGTCTCTGTTGAAAATCAAAAAGTTGTAAACAGAATAGATTTATTAAGGACTATACGAGCTAAGGTGAAATTCCTTTCGTGCGAACCGTTAATTGGTCCATTAGTTGATCTGAATTTACACAACATTGACTGGGTTATTGTCGGTGGAGAAAGTGGCAGAAAACCACGCCCTATGAAAGAAGAATGGGTAACTAACATCAAGGACCAATGCATTAACGCAGATGTATCATTCTTTTTTAAACAATGGGGAGGGACAAATAAGAAGAAAAGTGGTCGTGAACTTGAAGGAAGAACTTGGGATGAAATGCCGGAGATTGTTGAGCAATATTAATAGAAAAAATAAAGCAATTATATCATTTAAAACACGGAATGCTCACCTAAAAGCATTTTGTGTTTTTTAAAATTTGCGCTGTAATTATTTGTTTTGTCCGTTCATGGAGATTGATAACCATTCCTATGGATTTATTATTTGTTTCTACTGTCGGTTTTGAAACAGTATTGAAATCAAATTTCAACTGCTCTGAATGAGTAGCTTTCTTGTTGTTGATTAAGTTCTTCATGGACAAAACAAAGCTAAAAAAGTTTCTTGAAAAAAGTACATTATTTTATTAAACCAGTACTTCTAAGTGAAAACAAAACTTGTGCCTCCAAGGTAGATAATGCCTGTAAACTTAATCGAGATTTTGGAAGAATAGTTTTATAGTCCTGTGAAATCAACTTACCCTCGGAATCTTTTCTTCCTGCTTTCATCATAAAAAATTCCAAAAAGCGTCTCGGTGCAACTCCATCGTACATTAATATTTTCACTTTGTTTTCGTCTGATTCATTTTCGGTCATCGCATCAGAATGAAGAGATATACACAAACTTTTAACGTACGGCTCTATGTAATAAATCTCCTGTATTCCTGCAACTACGATGTGCCTACCACAATTATGACATGGATAAGTGGTACAGTATAATTTGCCACCCTTCATTTGATTCCCTGCCAATTGACTACCCATAATGATTGCATGCATCTCGGCGTGCACAGCTCTCGAAAATTCAATTAGATCTTTAACCTTTGTTGACTTTCTTATACTTTTTCTTAGCCGTTCTGAAACTTTTCTTTGCTCCTCTTCATCACCTTTAAATATTCCTTTTATAGATTCATCGTTGAGGATGATCTCCAAAATATTTTCGGAAACGATATCTTTAGTTTTGTCGTTACTACATACTCCCAGATGGATGCATCGATTATCGAATGTATCACCGTCCTTATAGAGATTACCTCCATATTTAGGGACGTCATTCCAGCCACGTGAAATAATTTCACCACTTGAATTGGTAATAGCCGCACCAACCTGACGTGACATGCACGCAGAATTTCCTGCTGCAGATTTTGCCTCATACATTGCAATTTCATTTGGTTTAGGTGTGACGATAGCACTTTCAAAAATTAAATGTAAATACCGCTTTACTTTGCTCTCGATATCTTTAGTATTTTCTTTTGAAACTCTAAAGAAAAAATCCGCATCGACGAAAGTATCTCTCACGTTCTGTCCATCTTCATTTTTCTCGTAATCATCGGTAGCCATTAAGTCAGTTATTTCATTATCTGCCAATCCCTTATGCCGGAGATTTTCTCTTATTTCAAAATCTGGCGAAAAAATACTAAACTGATAATAAATATCTTTGTAAATAGAACGCAGTAAAAAAAGTTCTTCGACATTCTTTAATGAGTCAATAATATAACATGTCCTTCGACTAGTTAAGTCTTTGACATCTTTGACGTCTAAGCCTTTTCCCATTCGTTCTATATTAATTTCACTAATAGCCAATTCAGCTAAACACGCGGGATTGTGGATTTTCCGTAATGAATTCCCTCCTTTTATTTTACTCATTAATTTTGTGTAGGCTTGAGTTTTGCCCACTTCAATTGTTGGTTGGGTGTCAGCATGTTCCTCGATTAACTTGCTGATTTTTATTCTTTTTACGGTATAACCGTAAATTTCTCGTAATTGTTGCTCGATTTCATTAACTACCTCGTCTCTTAATGATCCAATCGGTGAACAAATTCCAATGATTAGTTCTTCTGTAAGCGTATTACTCACTTTTTCGCGAGTCATTGTGAACTTTTCGTTGTCAACTTTAACTTCCGATATTGCCTCAGCTAATCCCATGAATGCTATTGTAAAATTAATATGTGCAATGATAGATAAAATTTATTTCAATACAAAATAAGACGGTAACATCGCTGTACAATTGTCTTTCGCGGAGGAAAATCTGCCGCTCGGACGACACTCCTGCTCGGCTTAGTGTTCACACTAAGTCATAATCGGCCCGCAATCCCCCTCTGGCGGAGTCTTCCGCAGGATGACTCGTGTCTAAAGAAAGCAGCTGATCTCCCGACCGAAATTTGAAGAACTGAAGCCGAATATATTAACTGCAGCAGATTTTTTCTGATAATCCCTCTACTCCCCCTGTTGTTCCAATGTTAGCAGCGCGCATCTGGAACGGTATATGAAATTGCGTTTTTTGAATGGCATTTATGTTATGCGGCTAAAATATAAAACTACTCCTATTGTTGCTTTCCGACTAAATAGAAAGAATTTTTAAACAACTGCAAATAACTGTGACAATGTAGTATCTAAAGCGGTTGCCAGCTTTACTATTGTGAAGAATTCAATATTCTTTTGCCCGTTTTCTATACGGCTTATTTCTGTTCTATTTATCCCCGATTTTAATTCCAGGTCAAGCTGCGAAAGCTGTTGCCGCTCACGCAGGGCGCGTAAACGTTTGCCAAATTCCTCTATCTCAACAGTATATCTTTTTTCAATGTCCATTTTACCAGTTTCCAAAACGGAAAGTGGCTTTTTCTCATTCAAATAAAAGTGAGTTATAACTCACTTTTAGATTTATTTTCTATCTTCGTGGGCATTAATCTGTGTGTTTTTCACACTTTAAACCAACAGCCATGTGGTTCAGAAAAAGAAAAAAGAAGGAGTACAGCACCTACCCAGGTTTTGCATATCATGCGGGCGAGTTATCGGCCTACCTGGCTGAGCTGCACTATTTTATCATTGCGCTTAAAGATGGACGGGTTATTCATCATCATCCGGAAGATTCGCTTGCTTTTCATGATTGGCTGATTGAGAATAAGATCAGGGATGTGAATAAAAGGTAGATAGGGGCTTTTGTGCGATAGATTGGCTTGGGTTCGTTGATTTGGCGGATTTCTCGGCCGCTGAAGGGCGCTCGGTCGAAATGACGGGGGGGTGCGAAAGGTTGCTTCGTGCCTCGCAAAGACACGGTTTTTGGGGGTTGATAGAATTCCGGACGATGAACGGTGCCAACGCCTTTGTAGCTGGATAGGGAGGGGGACGGTGACTGCAAAAAAGTACTTCGCGAGTATAACCACCCCGGCCGTTGGCCACCCCTCCTTGAAAAAAGGAGGGGAACTTGGGTATTGTGTGTTTAGGCTTTTGTGGCCTTGATTTGGCGGATTTCTCCGTCGCTGAAGGGCGCTCCGTCGAAATGACGGACTATTTTTGGGTTGTTTTTAGTGTTTGCCAATGGCTTGTATGGCCAGCCATGCCATGAGGCCCATGCCGGTTTTTAGGGCATTCTCGTCTATATCGAACTTGGCATTGTGTACAGGTATGGTATATTCCTCGTTGTTGCGGCTGGTGCCGAGGCGGAAGTAGCAACTGGGCATGTATTGGGAGTAGTAGCTGAAGTCGTCGGCGGTCATGCGGAGGTCGAGGGTCTTTACATGGTCGGCGCCTAGGTATTCTTTAGACCAACCCTCAGCACTGGCGGTGAGCTGCGGATGGTTGAACAGCGAAGGGTAACCTACCGAGATATCCATAGTGGCGGTGGCACCCAGCGCGGCGCAGGTGTGGGTAACGATCTCCCTGATCCAGTCGTGGGCCTTGTAGCGCCAGGTTTCGTCCATGGTGCGGAAGGTGCCTTCCAGCTCTACCTTGTCGGGTATCACGTTGGTGGTGTGACCCCCGGCTATTTTACCAAAGGTAAGTACCGATGGTATAAGAGGGTTGCTTTTGCGGGAGATGACCTGCTGCAGGGTGGTGATGAGGGTGGCCGCAACGGCTATAGGATCGATAGTTTGGTGGGGCAGGGCAGCGTGGCCGCCTTTGCCCTCTACTGTAATGTATATTTCATCGGCGCTGGCCATGTACTGGCCGGCCCTGAAGCCCACGGTGCCTGATGGCAGGTGAGGATAAACATGCAGCGCAAAGATGGCCGATGGTTTAGGATCATCGAGCACACCTGCTGCTATCATAAGGCTGGCGCCACCGGGGTTCTTTTCCTCGCCCGGCTGAAAGATGAGCATGATGGTGCCCTCCCATTCGTCGCGCAGGTCTTGCAGTATCTTGGCGGCGCCCAGCAGGCAGGATGTATGCACATCGTGACCGCAGGCGTGCATGGTGCCGGTGTTCTTAGATGTATAATCGGTTTGGTTGAGTTCCTGTATGGGCAGTGCATCGAGCTCGGAGCGCAGGGCTATGCAGCGGGATGTGGGGTTGCGGCCCTCTACATAGGCTACTATGCCGGTGCCTACTATGCCTGTTTTGTGGCGTATGCCCCAGGCGGTGAGCTTTTGACAAACAAATTCGGCCGTCTTGAACTCCTCGAAAGAAAGCTCTGGGTTGGCATGTATGGTGTGGCGTACGTCTTGTATCTCGGTGAAATACGCTGTTGCTTTTTCCTGGATCTTATTGATCATTTTTAGCTGGATTATTAGCTGGATTAATGACTATATAGTCGGGTACTATCATAGATGGATTGTAGAGTGGGCTTACTTGCTGGTACATGGTTGCAGCTTCGGCACGGCTGCGGTAGTCGCCCACCTTAACCCTGAACTGGGGGCTGAGGTAAGTGATGTAGGTGGCTATACCGGGGAAGCGGCGCATAAAATCGACCTTGATGCTGGTGGCTTTTGCGCGCTCATTACCGCAGTATATCTGCACCCTGTAGCCCTTGCCCGAGCGGATGGTGCCGACGGTGTTTGCGGCGTGCTTTTTGAGCACTACGGCCAGCCGGGGATCGGCATGGAGCACCATACCCTGCGGTGGCGGGGCATCGTCTGCATCGTCGCCAACCTTGATCTGGGCATAGCTGACGCTACATAACAACATGAGGCTGAATAATATGCAATACGGTTTATTCATTACTTTCTTTTACTATCTGCAAGCTGGCAGAGCATCCCAACCGGGTGGCACCTGCTGCTACCAACTGGCGGGCAAACGCGAAGTTACGAATCCCGCCCGAAGCTTTTATAGCAATATTTGCGGACAGGTGCTGGCGCATAAGCTGCACGGCATGTAGGGTAGCGCCCACCTCGGCATAGCCGGTAGAGGTTTTGAGGAAGTCGATATTGCAGGGGGCGTATATTTCGCAGCAACGGGTTATCTCTTCATCGGTAAGGATACCGCTTTCTATAATGACCTTGATCTGTGCGCCGCCTGTGTGGATGAGGTTGGTGAGGACGGCAATTTCTTCGGCCAGGTACGTCCACGCGCCGTTTTTAAGGGCTGTGAGGTTGTGCACTACATCTAGCTCATGCGCGCCATCGGCAATGGCCTGTGTGGCCTCGGCAATTTTCGCGGTAAGGGTGCTGTAACCAAATGGGAACCCTATAACCGTAGCTACGCGTACTGGTGTGCCCTGTAGTTGCTGTGCAGCCAGTTGCACATAGGGTGGAGGTACGCACACGGCGGCAAAGCCATAGGCAATGGCTTCAGCGCACAATTGGGTTATATCGCCCGCGGTGGTAGTAGGTTTTAGTATGGTGTGATCGATGTAGGGGGCAATGTTCATGGTAGCCGGTATCTGTAAGTATAATTCAATTTGCGGGTACGGGGCGCATCTACGAAGCGCATCAACATTTTGTATTCGTTTCCTACAAAGCGGTAGCCCCTACAGGGCAGCTTGTGTTATGGCAGACACAAAGTATTGGGGCTAAAGTCGGGATATTAACGTGTTTAAAAACCCCAGCTTTAAAGCTGGGGTTGGATATATGAGTTATTCCAGGTTCTTGATCAGTTCTAGTGCAAACTCGCTGGTTTTGAGCAGGGTAGCGTCGTGCATAAGGTTGTAGAAGTCGATGGTAACGCGCTTGCGCTTGATGGTAAGTCCCAAAGACTTTTCTATGCTGTTTGCAGCTTCGTGCCAGCCCATGTATTGCAGCATCATGCAACCGCTCAGCAGCAGTGACGATGGGTTCATGGTGTCGGTATTGGCAAAGCGTGGGGCGGTACCGTGGGTAGCCTCGAACACTGCATGACCTGTGATATAGTTGATGTTGGCGCCGGGGGCAATGCCTATACCGCCTACGGCTGCTGCAGCGGCATCGCTTATGTAGTCGCCATTGAGATTGAGGGTGGCTATAACTGAGTAGTCTTGCGGAGCTAATAACAGCTGTTGCAGGAAGTTATCTGCAATAACGTCTTTAATGATGACCTTGTGGGCTGCGGCGGCTAGTTTCAACGCTGCGTTAGCGGCTTCTTCACCTTGTGCAGCTTTTACTTTTTCCCATTGAGGCCATGTGAATACCTGGTCGCCAAACTCGCGCTCGGCCAGCTCGTAGCCCCATATTTTAAAGGAACCTTCGGTGAACTTCATGATATTGCCCTTGTGCACTATGGCTACAGATGGCAGGTTGTTGGCAATGGCATATACAATAGCTGCACGTACCAGGCGCTCTGTACCTTCTTTAGATACAGGCTTGATACCGAAAGATGAGGTTTCGGGGAAGCGGATCTTATTTACGTGCAGTTCAGTAGTAAGGAAATGCAGTAGTTTTTTAGCTTCGGGGCTATCGTAGTTGAATTCGATACCGGCGTAGATATCTTCTGTGTTCTCGCGGAAGATGGTCATATCTACATTCTCAGGATGTACTACGGGAGAAGGGACACCTTTGTACCACTTTACCGGGCGTACACAGGCATAGAGATCCAGCTCCTGGCGCAGAGCAACATTGAGAGAGCGGATACCACCACCAACAGGTGTAGTAAGCGGGCCTTTTATGGATACGATGCAGTCACGTGCTACATCCAGGGTCTCAGCAGGCAGCCACTGGCCGGTTTGGTTGAAGGCTTTTTCGCCGGCAAGCATTTCCTTCCATTCTATTTTGCGTTTGCTGCCATAGCATTTTTCTACAGCTGCATCCATAACGGCTTTGCTGGCACGCCATACATCTGGGCCTATGCCATCGCCTTCTATAAATGGTATAATCGGGTAATCGGGAACGGTTAGTTTACCGTTTGTTCCCATTGTTATTTTTTGTGCAGACATTGGATGAATAGCTTGGATAAATTACGGCGCAAAGGTAGCAAAAAAGCAGTGCAGACGATTGCGTAATGCTATGTTAATTTAAGATATGGCAGCAAGAATGCTTGTTTGCAAGGGCTGGAATTTGCAGCTGAGTATAGTTAAGTACGAGATTCCTTGCTTTTTTCTAAAGTAAAACCGAAGGAAGATCCTACGCCCACTTTGCTGCGTACAGTAACACTCTGGCCATGGGCCTCTATGATGTGCTTTACAATGGCAAGCCCGAGACCAGTACCACCTATAGCGCGGCTGCGGCTGCGATCGGCACGGTAGAAGCGCTCGAATATGCGTGCCAGGTGCTCTTCTGGAATGCCGGGGCCATCGTCAGAGATCTCTACGTATATATGCCCTTCATCCATAGCATAGCAGCCAGCTGTAATGGTGCCGTTATCGTGGCCGTATTTGAGGGCATTTTCTATGAGGTTCACCAATACCTGCTTTAGTTTTTGCTTATCGGCGGTAACTGCAATGGGACGTTCGGTACCTTTTTTTAGTATCAGCTGTATGTTTCTTTCTTTGGCTTTGAGTGAAAACTCTTCATACACATCTTTGATGAGGTCTTGTATGGAGAAACTTTCCTGTATTAAAGGGATCTTGCCAGATTCCAGTTTCGATATCTGGTCGAGATCGTCAACAAGGCGCACCAGGCGGTCTATGCTTTTGTTGGCGTTAGAGAGGAATTTACGGTTCACGGTTTCATCTTCCAGCGCGCCGCCCAGCAGAGTATCTACGTAGCCCTGTACGGAAAATATAGGTGTACGAAGCTCATGTGCCAGGTTCATGAGAAACTCCTTGCGGAACTTCTCATTTTCACGGAGCATGTCTATCTCATCCTTTCGTTGCGTGGCCCACCTTTGTACATCAGAGCTTACCTCTTCTATTGATTTTTGGGGGAGGATATTATTATAAAAGATCTCTTCCTTTTTAGTCGCTTTGGTTTGATATATAAACTTGTAAATGATCTTTATCTTCCTGTAGATGAAACGCTGCAGGGTATAGTGGTATAGTGAATAAGTAACTATAAACGTAATGACAAATATAAGTACCGGCATGTACCACAGCAGCGGATGTATAAACAGGCTGAGCAAGACATTGACCGTAGAAATGATCAGTGCCGTAATGGACGAAAGCAGTCTTGGAGATAAATTTTTTGTATCCAGTACAGACATAGTACTAATCTACGCCATTTCAAATTTATAACCTACCCCCTTTACTGTAGTAATCAGGTCTATGCCTACTTTTTGGCGTATTTTACGGATGTGTACATCTATGGTACGGTCGCCAACTATTACATCTGTACCCCATACGCGTTGTAATATCTCGTTGCGCAGGAATACACGCCCTGGTTTTGAGGCGAGCAGAGAAAGCAGTTCGAACTCTTTTTTTGCAAGCAGAATTTCAACGGCTTTATAAGTGACGGTAAATTTGGTTTTGTTTATCTCAAGGTCGCCGAAGGTTTGTTTCTGTTCCAGGTCGTCGTCCTTACGGTAGCGGCGAAGCGCAGTACCTATACGGGTCGCCAGCAGTTCGGGCTTTATGGGTTTTGATATGTAATCGTCAGCACCTATTTTGAGGCCTTCAATTTCATACTTTTCATCACTGAGGGCTGTAAGGAATATAATGGCTGTATCATCAAAATCAGTCATTTTCCTTAATTCCCGTATGGTTTCCATCCCATCCTTAACGGGCATCATAATATCCAGCAGAATTAGGTCGGGCCTGAACTCTTTAGCTTTTTTTATTGCCTCGTTGCCATCTCTGGCAGTAGCAATAAGATACCCTTTCCCCTTAAGATTGTAACTAATAAACTCTACAATATCCGGTTCGTCGTCAACAATCAATATTTTTCCTGGTAACCCTTCCATATATATTCTAAATCGGACACAATAATATAACAGGAAATGGGAACAAAAAAGAAATGCTACATTATGTTATTGTTACCAACAACATAAATGTAGCATTTTACCCGCAAAATGCGGTATATTTTTATCTCAGTGTTACGCTGCCGCTACCTACTTTATAGCCGCCATTATAGAACTCAATACCATAAGAACCTCTCTGGTAGTCGCTTTCCTGGTGCCAGTCGATAGTGACATTTTTTACCGGCTGACCCTGCTGTAATGGTATTTGTTTCATTACAGTATAATTGAGTGTTGAGCCATCTACCAGTTTGGTATTGCCAGAGCCATAAGCAGCATTGCTAAGCAAAGTACCCTGAGGACCGGTGATGCGTACATCAATTTCCTTCACACCGCTTTCTGTAATACGATTCTCATCAATGTCAAAAGTGATGCGCATCATATCTACCTTGCGTGCTTTAGTTGTTTCCTTTTCCTTACCATTCCTTTTGGTATGCAAAGGCTCCATGCGTATGTTAGATACATGCAGTACAGAACCCAATTGTTTCAGCTGTATGTTTTTAGATACGGTAGAATCCCTTTCTTTGGTTACTACTTCGTTCTGGGTGGTTAATTGTTTGTTTTCACCTTCCAGTTCAGCAATACGTTCTTCGTATGATTTTACTTTGCCTTTCAGTGTTTCCATCATTTCCCTTGCCTTAGCCAACTGTGAAGCTGTTGCTTTACTGTCGCTCAATATGCTGTGGATGTTAGCTTTCAATTTGGCTATTTCGCCATCTTTGTTATTGATCATACTGTCCATCTGTGCGTTTTTCGATGTCAGTTGATCTAACCTGCCTAAAGCAGCGTTATAATCATTTTCTATAGCTTTGCGAGACGAATCGGAAGTGTTGAGTTCTGCCGTTGTTTGTTCGACCTGCGTTGTAGCATTGCGTTTGGAAACAAACATATATATACATGCTGCCAATAAAATAGCAATGATGACCCAATAGATAACCGTGTTGTTACGGGGCGCGCCATTTGGCGTACCTTGCGTCGAATTGATTTCCTGACTCATAATCTGTTATTTTGTTTGATTGACTACAAATATAATATTCCCTTTTTTACATGGAGCATTTGAAGCACATCCTTTTTGTCGATATAGAAACTGTGCCAATTCATCGTCATTTTGATAGCCTTACCGAAGGATTGCAAAAAGCATGGATCAAAAAAGCGAAATTTTTGAAAAGTGATGTTGATGAAAATGCCACACCCGCGCAGCTTTTCAGCGAAAAGGCAGGTGTGTTTTCTGAATTTGCAAAGGTAGTTTGCATTAGTTTTGGTAGCCTTGCAAAACAGGAAAATGAGTGGTATTTGCGACTAAAATCTATTGTAAATGACAATGAGAAAATATTGTTAAATGATTTTTGCAGTATGCTTGGGCGCTTCACAAGCCACTATCCTGACCTGAAATTTTGCGGGCATAATATAAAAGAGTTCGATATTCCGTTTTTATGCAGGCGAATGCTGATAAATGGTATGGGCCTGCCTGAGTGTATGCAACTGAATGGTAAAAAGCCGTGGGAAGTAAGCCACCTAGATACACTAGAGCTTTGGCGTTTTGGGGACTATAAACATTATACATCGCTGGCTTTGCTGGCAGAGGTGTTCGGCATACCTTCGCCCAAGTATGATATTGACGGCAGCATGGTAGCCGGAGTATATTACGAAGAAAAGAATCTTGCACGGATAGGAAAGTACTGTATGGAAGACGTGCTGACCAGTGCGCGTGTTTTCTTAAAACTGAGAGGAATGAATGATATTATTAACCCTGTATTTGTGGATGAATAGTAAGTTATGAATGCTGATTTTAAAAAGATCATAAACTCGATACAAACCAAGCAGTACGCCCCTGTATATCTTATAGATGGTGAGGAGCCATACTACCTGGATATACTTACGCATGCTTTTGAACACAACATATTACCGCCTGCAGAGCGCGATTTTAACCTGACCATACTTTATGGAAAGGATAGTGAGTGGGCTGATGTAGTGAATGCTTGTCGCCGCTTCCCGATGTTTGCGGAAAAACAGGTTGTTATACTAAAGGATGCCGCCCAGCTTAAAGGATTTAACGACCTGGCAGGCTACCTGGAAAAACCATCGCCTACTACGATATTCCTGATAGAGAATCGTTTTAAAAAAGCGGATGGCCGGAGCAAGGTTATAAAGTTTGCAAAGGAAAAAGGATTCTACTTCACATCGGACAAGATACGTGATGATCATATGCCGAACTGGATACAGAACTACGGCACTGAAATAGGTTTTGAGATAGGGGAGCGAGAGGCGCAGGTGCTGGCTACTTACCTTGGCAACGACTTGCAAAAAATAGTAAATGAGATAGGGAAAGTAAGAATAAATGTACCTGATGAAAAGGCACTTACAGGTGCTATGATACAGAAGTACATAGGTATAAGCAGGGAATACAACATTTTTGAATTTCCTGAAGCGCTGACAAGTGGTGACCATGATAAGCTGTACCGGATGCTTGCTTACTTTGTTGCTAACCCCAAGTCGTCGCCTATGCCTTTGGTGATTGGCTCTTTTTATACACATTTTAACCGGCTGTACCAGGCTAACTTTTTAATTGGCAAACCTGAAAAAGATGCCCTGGCAGCATTGGGTACTTACCCCAGCAAACTAAAAGAGATAATGGGTACCGCCCGTAACTGGCCATTGCCTAGAGTGGAATATTGCCTGATGCTGATAGGCAAGTACAGTACCATGGCAGTAGGCATTAAGAATATTGCTGACGACAGGGAATTGCTGAAGGAAATGATAGGGAAGATGGTGGGGTAGTAGAGAGTTTTGATCAGGGCATATTCATCCCAATAAAATTACCCATCTACGGCAATTTGAAAATTGCCTTGCCAATATCGACGAAGTCAGAAGATAAGACTTCGCCGAGCGTGGGGTAAGTCGTCGTGATTGGGTAGTAGTGGTAAGTGGATAGTCTTGAGCTCTTATAGGTTTAGAGTTCGAGTCCCTTCTGGTTCACTTGAAAAACGAAAGCCTCGCAATTTGCGGGGCTTTTTTGTTTAACGCGCGTTTGCAACGCCCTGTCGGGGCATACTCGAAACATTCGAGGACAGGCAGGGGGGCTATGTTTCTACAGGATTTTTCTTTGCAGGAAATGGCTATGCTAATGCATCACTACTTTATAAAGCGGTGAATTGCTTTATCAGCGTTATCTTGAAATGTAGTATTCTTCAAATCATTATAAAAAGTGCTCTGGTCAACCATATCCCCTGATAACTTACCCTGTTTACTTGCATAAAAAACGCCACTTTTATATTGCTCATCCGAAATGCCATCTACAAAGCGTTTTGCACCTACTTCCAGTTTATGCACCATTCCCCCTATCAATGGGAATATAATAGGCATCATAAAATTGTTTAGCATAAATTTCATTGCCGGGGGCAAATTATCCGGTGCGCCAGTTCCCTTCGTGTTCCCGGGACTTACAACAACAAATTTGAGGTGAGGATATCTTCTTGACATTGATAACATCCACATGGTTGCTGCATATTTGACATATCCGTATGCTTGCACTGCATCAAACTTATTACCAAAATATGATCCATCAAGAACACCCGCAAACTCATCTACAGAAGAAGTCTTCATGGCAACCGGTTTCATTCCGAGCATCTTTACTCCTGGTACAGCTTCCGCACTGGGATATAATACTGCTTTTTTTAACTTATCATGTTTAATTAATTCCTCCACTAAGATCACATGACCTAAAACATTCGTAGCAGCCAATTCATTCATACCGGAAGATGTAATTTTTCCAGCCGCTTTCCCAACCATTCCCCCTGCATTTAAAATTATTGCATCAATAGGTTCCTTTATTTTTTCTACCGCTCTTCTTACAGAATTTGCATCCGAGACATCTCCAAGAATAATTTCAAAAATCTTTTTTCCAGTATGCTCCTCCAAGTCTTTTTTTGCTGCCTCTGCTCTATTTTCATTTCTGCAGAAAAGAATTACCTTTTTTGTTTCTTTTTTCATTGCCAACTGTCTAGCAGCCTCTTTTCCAAGCCCGTTATTTGCTCCTGTTATAAATATGCTTTCGTTCATATTTGTTTCCTTTTTTACTGCGTTGAAAAATAATTGTGTTGTTGGGTAGATTACGCTGTCCTCGTAATTACACAAAAGAGTATACTGCGTAGAGCGCGGCTCCAAACAGTGCATATTGACCAATGAGATATGCCGTTTCCAGTAAAAAGAATCCTGGTGTTCGTGTGGTGACATGGCTCGCCATTGTGGGAACTACAACCCTGCTCCAAAAGAAAATGCCCATAATTGATGCGAAGGCAAAAACGTTTGCAGCTGAAGTATGCTCTATCGGCAAGAACGCATACGTCAGTGAGAGAATGGTTCCCTGAATGAACATTGCGAGAAATGCAAGCGGAACACTTGGAGCAGGACCAAAAAACTCCCATTTGTCATATTTTTTTTTGAACACTTTCAAATGCCAGAAATAGCCCCATGGCATAGATGGGATTATGTAGGCGAGCGCACCTAATATAATTTTAATCATAACGTATGTTTTTCCTCCTTCTTTCTTTCTGTTAATAATAAATTAGTTGAGAATGCAGCGGCCATTAAAAACATAAATCCTTTGTATTCGAGGTAAGTCTTTCAAGGAATAACTACAAATAAGTTAGCCCCTGGGAGTGTAGGGGCTAACTATTTGGAATTATAGGCTTTGAAGTATCTGCGGAAGATCGCTGAGGTTCCAGCGGTCAGTTATTTTTCCGTCCTTCAAAACCTCTATGTCCATTATATGTATTACTATTTTTTTATCCGTCGCTGGTTTTCCCATGAATTCACCGGTGTGGGTTGCGGTTATTGTCTTTCTCACACATATTTTATCACCTTCACCAAAGATCTCCTGAATTTCGACTGAAATATCTGAAAATCCATTATGCAGTGCAGTGACGAATTTCACCATTGGGCCTATGTCTGTGGGTGAATTTGGCGGTGCTGAATGATTGACAAAGTTTTCTGCAAACACTTCTTTTGTAATGTCTGTATTTCCTTTACCAAAAAATTCATTGTTGAATCTAATTACGACTTGTTTGTTTTGTTCTACGGTCATTTTGTTTCCTGTTTTATGGTTATTAATAGTTTTTGATGTTTGTGCTTGGGCGTTTGGATGGCCGAAGGCGGTGATTAACAATAATATCGGCGTGAAGATGATTGATGCTCTCCGTATGGTTTTTTTATTCATAATGTTTTAGATAGTGTGAGATGAAAAAAGTAGAATAAATTTCAATCATGCTTTATATATATTATAAATACACTTGGTTGATTTTATGGTGGTAAAGCGGTTTTATAACGATGCGTCTTCGTAGGGTGTAGAATCACCTTCTCCTTCGTTTCTGACCTTAAAGCGAACTCGTTTGCCGACTCTTCACTTATTCCCCCACAAGCGATGGTTTTTGAAACTTTTTCGTTCATTTTTTATCAATATATACTTTAATCATAGTTTGTTACCAAAGCTACAGCAACTTAAAACAGACCAGTCTGTTTTAAAAATTGGCAAAAAAATTAGAGCAACTTTAAGGCACATTTTTGTGCTGCAATAACCGGCCAAGAATTGCCAAAGACCTTAGATGCCATTATAGCACCATCAAACAATAAATAAATACCATCGGCCAAGCCTTGAGATCTTTCTATTTCATCATCTGTCATTGAATCAGATTTTAATATCTCAACAAACAACGCGCGGAGCCCATTTTTTTGCAGCCGTATAACATCATAAACGCGGCTGTTTTCTATAGGAATTTCACCAGCTATATTTAGAAACTGGCAGCCATGAAATTGTTTAGAATCAGTATTATGGTATAAAAAATCAAAAATGGCAGAGATTTTTTCCTTTGCTTCTACTTTCGTTGATGCTACATGCTTAAAGTGGCTCATTGTTTTTTCAAACATACTATCCAAATAGGCTACGAGCAAATCTTCTTTTGACTTGAAGTGCTGATATAACCCTGCTTTAGACACATCTGCTTCGTCAATGATTTGATTGATACCAGTTGCATTATACCCTTGATGATAAAATAGCCTGGTAGCTGTGTCCAATATTTTTTTTCGCGTGTCCATCTTCCTTTAGTAACGCGAAGGTATAGAATTATTTTAAAAACAGACCATTCTGTATGAATATTTATTGTGTTTATAAAATATTGTTTATAAGAACGCAAATTCCTGAAGTGAGTTCTTCAGGATTTAACCAACGCGAGCACCCGCAGAATGTAGACATTGTTATATAAATGTTCCCGCAGGCATCTGGAAGAACTGATAAACTCTGTAACAGATGGTCTGCAAAGAACTAATGCTAAATCCTGCAAAGAACTACTGCTAAATAGTGTGAGCTAATTTTCTCAAATCACAAACAAACTGGTTCGAGAATATTACCAAGAGGTTCACGCGTAAATTCTTCGCGATATGCTGGGGACTTTATAATTGTCCGCCGCATGTTTTAAAATGAATTTGTACTTGAAACAATTGCCTCAATTATATTGGAGTAAAGCTTTTCTGATAATTCACTGTAAATATCTTGATTCTCTTTGTTATCAAATCCGAGATCATTCCATGAACCCATACCACCAAATACCCAAGCCGAACCTGCAGCGAACAATATCTGCTTTGCAGTAATTGAATAATTATCAAGAGGTATCAGATCCTTGTGATAAAAGTTCTCATAAGGTTCCGTAGTATCTAAAATCAATTTTGCGCTTTCAAATTTTTTACCCCAATGTTCAAGATCATGCTTAAAAGCAAAGTCAGCTATTTCTGACAATGTACTTCTTAGTTTCGCCTTAATATTTATTGGATCAATCTGAATATTCCTGGTCTTTTCCCATTCAAGAGCAATATCATAGTTGACCGACCATATTCTCCTGTCAGGTGCATCCTTGTTGCTTCCATTCCAAATGTTTGCCCAGTAATTTGAATAATGATCGTAAATAGCTTCGATAAGCCATGAACCACCGCCGCCAATAAAACCAGCAGTTTGATGATCTTTTCTGGATGAATGATCCTGAGAATATTGGAAATATAATCGAAGTTTTTTGCAATTTTTTTCTTTCAAATATTGAAACCAATCCAAAGGGTCAGGTGCCACGATTATTTTCTGGAGATCTTTAAAACAAACCCGATTGCAAAATTGGAAAGTTGAATTGTTTGGATAAAAATCAGAAGGTATATCCTCATCTGCCAAATAGCTGTTGCCATAAGTGGTTAGTACAATTAGTTGTGCCAATGTCCCTGTCATTGACGCAATTTATTGTATAGTATTATACCTGTCAAATTTCTTGGTAAGTAGGCACATCAAAAAAAGGCCTGTATCACTACAAGCCCTTTAAGATTATTGTCCTTTTCATTTAGGACATTTCCAATACCATATGTTCTTTCGGGCGGCGTATTTTCTTTGCAGTGTGCAGCAGATCATTTTCTGTGTCTCTGTAACCAAGTGTAAGAATGGTGACGCTGCGCAGGCCTTTTTCTTTCAGTCCAAGCAGTTCATCCAGTGCTGCAGGGTTAAAGCCTTCCATAGGTGTAGCATCCACGCCTTCTGTAGCGGCGGCTATTGCAATGCCGAAGGCAATGTATGCCTGGCGGGCTGTCCATTGGTATTTTTCTTCCTGCGTTTTGTTGTTTACAAGATTCATCAAAGAACCATTGAGGTAAGAAAGGCTTTCAACAGGTATATTACGCTCTGCGGCCATCCTGTTAATGTATTCTGAGACTTCTTTTTCAGTTACATCGTTCCACGCAGCAAATATTAACAGGTGAGAAGCTTCAACAATCTGTGGCTGGTTGAACGCTACAGCTTGTATTTTTTTGCGCAATTCTTCGTTTTCAACCAGTATGATGTTATAAGGCTGTAGCCCTGCAGATGATGGTGCCAGTTGTGCGGCATCCAATATACGATCAACGGTTTCGCGGCTTACTTTTTTGCCGGTCATCCTTTTTGTGGCGTAGCGCCAGTTCAATGCTTCTAAAAGATTCATTTTTTTTATTTTTTGTGAAAACATGATAATCCCAGGCAAGGGTCAGAAGACCCCTGCGGAGTTGTATTAATAATCTAACTGTGGTTTATGATGCTTTAGCGGAGCGTAACTTATGCATGGTGAAGTAAGAGACCATGGCAATAACTAATATAAGCGTTACCGGAAGCACTTTATCCATTTGCCCCATAGCGGCATGTGACCATATAGCGCCAACCATGTTTATAGTAATTCCTGCATAAACCCATTCCTTCAGGCGAGGCATTCCGGGTAACAGTATGCCGATAAAGGCCAGCAATTTTGCAGTACCCAACATAGCTAATAGGTAAGTAGGATAACCTAATGAGTGCATAGAATCGACAACTTCTTTTTTGCCTGAGAAGAACATAAATGTATCGAATGCATAAAGCAATGCGATGAGGCCAGTGGTGATCCAGTACGTAATTTTAACTCCTTTCATTTTCTTTTTTTTGTTTGTGAATTGATTTGTTATCGGTATTATTTATGCTAACGGTGTTATTTTATTGGTCAAAAAAATTATTCTTTCAACGCCTTGATAAAGCTTGAAATGGCATCTTTAAGTATCAGCTCATTCATGTTACCGTGAGTGGTGGTTTTGTGCATCATGTTTATGGATACAAGGCCGTGCAACACTGACCAAAAAGTATGGTATTTTAGAAACGGATCTTTATCCTGGTTCGGGCTGGACGCGATAACCTCTTTAATCGAGGTAATTAAAAGCTCGCCAAACTCTGCAAGACCCGGTATGGACCTGGCACTTTCGCAGTTAGGCATACCCAGCCCAAACATTAGCTGGTAATACTCCTTATTCTCAAAAGCGAAATTCCAGTAGGCATTGGCCATAGCGTCTAACTGCTGGCAAGGTTGGTCAGACTGGCTTTTGGCCTGTTTTAAGCTTTTAGCCAGCATATCGTACCCCGTCATAGTAAACTCTGTAAGAATAGCGTCTTTATTCTCAAAATGGTCGTAGATAACGGGCACACTGTACTCAATAGCTTCAGCGATACGGCGTATAGACAGGGACTGCCAGCCTTCTTCAAGCACAAGTGTACGCGCAGCATTGATGATGCTAGTACGAACCTCGTCTTTTTGTCTTTGCCTGCGTTCTGTTATACCCATGTTTCGCTGCAATTACTAACAGTGTTAGCAAATGTACACATGGTTATGTTTCTGGCCAAATTTGGAGGATTGGTTTTGCTTATGGGACGATTAAGTTATTGCGATCAGGCAGCTTTGTCAAATTCAATAAACCGTACCAGTTCGCGTTTGGCTATAGGCAGTAAAGTTTCATCGAGCGGTATGCTGAATGGGAACTCAATACTATATACGGCTGGATTTGGCAAGATGCGGTTAGACCTTATTATATCGAGCTTAATACTGGGGTAGGTGTTGGTGAAGCTTCTCCGCCAACTTTGCATGTAGGTAAGTTTTACCCCTTTATAGCGCGCATTCTGATGTTCAAACAAGCTTATATTATAAGCATAACCACGAATCTCTGAATAATCGCCGTATTGCAAGAGTATATAGCCTTCATTCTTGTACAATGGCACTATACCTACAGGTTGTATCTCCAGTTTCTTTTCAACGAAGTCGTATATGCCAGCACCATTGTCTATGGTAGTTTTCAGTTCGTCAATACCATATTGAATTATGTGCTCCAGTTCCTGCATCACACCATCATCCTGTAGCATGTTTTCATATACCACCTCCAATTTCTGCATATTGATCTGGTCCATCCTTTTGGGGAACTGGTCTTGCAGAAAGCGTTTGTTATCCCTGAAAGCCACAAGATTGTTGTAGTGGAATATCGTATCGGACAGTTGCGGGTATAGCTTTGTTTCTGTGAAATATTTGTTTACTTCCTGCAGGTAGGCCAGCAGGCGGTATTTTTGAAGTTCAAAATCTATAAACCCTTCCATAAACCATGTTTCGCTCAAGTTCATAACATCCCGGTTTTACAATAACCAAATCAAAATCAATGCCAATATATATGGTGTTACTACAAAATACATAAAGGTTATGCAATTTGTATGTGTGACCTTGACAGTTAAGTATAAACGCTAAATGGCGGTATTTATTTATCGCTGCCAAAAACAAGCAGACTGTGCTGGCCGGCGGTATGTATATCGCGCCATACACGGTTTAACTGAGTGCCAGGGTTTGCTGCAGCAAGGCCGCAATAAGGGTACAGCGCATTGACGGTACGTTTTGCAGTTTCTGATAATAAATGAGCTGTGGTATTTACAGCCATTCTTGTGGCTTTGTCGATATGGCCATTGTTGATGCACATGTCCCAAGACTGGTTTAGATCATCGTAAAAGGCAGCCCTAGCACTATTGAGTTGTTGCAGGTGGATGTAAAAAGCATTCTTTACTACGTCCAGCTCTTTAAGCAGGACACCTTGCCTGTTTTTTTTCTCGTCAAATATCTTTTCTGCCAGCTCTATAAAATGCAGCGCCATACCTGATATGTTTATAGCCAGAGTAGCCCAGGCAAGTTGCATAAAAGGGTACTGATATAGCGGTGCATTGATGCGCGCTTCTTTAGCATCAATTTTAAATGTGCGGTTATGTGGTACCACAACGTTGTTGACTTCGTACCTGTGGCTAGAAGTGCCCCTCATGCCCATATATGGCCAGCCCGGTATAATGGAAACCTCGTCTTTAAGAAATGTAAAAGATAGTATCATTTCATTGCCTTCACTGTCCAGACGGGGAACATTATTCTCGCGGATGATGCAGTTGGCTGTGAATACTGTGGCGTGCTGTGCCCCTGTGGCGTGCAGCCATTTGCCTGTTACCCGGTAACCACCTGGCTCCAAATCTGCAAATCCAGTTGGGGCGCCGCTACCTGCAAGGCACGCATGGTTGCCAGTGAATATTTGTTTTGAAAATTTGGGGTCAATAAAGCCGCCAAACCAGCCAGCACCGGCACATAAAGTTACTGCCCAGCCCAAACTTCCATCGGCATGGGCAAGGTCTTCCTCAAGTTGCACTACGTGCGGCAAAGAAAGCTCCAATCCTCCATAGACAGTAGGTGTCAGCATTTTAAACCAATGCTGGTCGTGAATTAGTTGAAGTTGTTCTGTAGTCAGCTTACCTTGTTGCTCCGCATTACCGGCATATTGCCGTATGGTATTTACCTGCTCGGCAGTAAGATGGGTGAAGGCCAGGGTAGAAGTCATAAAGTTGATAACATATTTACTTGATCTGCCTCCTGTAAAGATACAAGGCTACAAAGGAGAACATGATATTAGGTATCCATACAGATAGCATGGGATTGAGGCCGGCCTTTGTAGAAAATGTAGTGGATAGCTGCAGGAACATGATGTACAATGCACTAATGGCTATGCCCAAGGCCAGGTGCAAGCCACTACCACCCCTTATTTTGCGACTGGCTATACATGCACCTATGATGGTAAGTATAAGCCCCGCAAAAGGCTGCGCGGTGCGGCGGTCTTTTTCTACATAAAAGGGATTCATATTTTCACTGCCACGGAGGGTTTGCTCCTTTATATAATCCATGATCTCGGGCGTGGTTAGTGCCTCTTTTATGGCTTCGTTGTTATTGAGATCTTTGGGAGTGAATGACGGATAATTTTCATCCAGATCGGTAAGTAGTTTCAGATTTTCGTGAATGCCGTTATTGGTGCGTACTTCTACGCCATGCAGGTGCCATATCTTTTTTACACTATCGTAGTTGACACGATCGGCAAATATTTTTTGCTTTATTTGTGTGCCATCTATGGTTTCTGCGGTGAAGTGGTAGCCGGTATTGCTGGTGAAATCGTAACTCTGTACAAAGACATACAGATCTTTAGAAAGACGGAGGTGCACATTGCGATCGCTGGTGACTATGGCACCGTGTATGTATTTATCCTCGAAGGCCAGGCGCTGTTTATTGGCATTAGGTATGATCCAGTTGTTGGCAATAAGCGATATGAGGCACAAGAAGCCACCACCAATAAGATATGGCCTTAAAAAGCGCTGAAAAGATACCCCACTGGCAAGAATAGCAATGATCTCTGACTTATAGGCAAGCTGCGAGGTAAAGAAAATAGTAGCAATGAATATAAATAAAGGGAACAGCAGCGCAGTAATATGCGGTATGAAATTCTTGTAATAATTAGCAATAGCTGCAACTGGCGCTTTATGACTTACGAAGTCATCTACTTTTTCGGAATAGTCGATGACGCACGATATTACAGCCAATATCATGATGGCGTAAAAGAAAGTGCCCAAAAACTTTTTAAGCAGGTACCAGTCCAGTTTTTTAATAAAACCCATCAGCCAAGTTAATTATAATCGTGTTTTAAGTACCGGTATCATTTCATTTTTCCAGCTATTGTAGTCGCCCAGCAAAATGTGGGCCCGCGCCTGCTTTACCAGGTGGAGGTAAAAGGCGAGGTTGTGTATGCTTGCAATAGTGAGCGCCAGGAACTCACCGGCAACAAACAGGTGGCGAAGGTACGCTTTAGTGTAATAATTGCTTGTAGGACAGTCGATACCATCGTCCAAAGGACTGAAATCGGCTTCCCACTTCTTGTTTTTGATGTTGATAACCCCTTTTGAAGTGAACAGCATACCGTTGCGACCATTACGCGTGGGCATTACACAATCGAACATATCTATGCCCAGTGCAATGTTCTCCAGAATGTTCCAGGGGGTGCCTACGCCCATGAGGTAACGAGGTTTATCGGCAGGGAGATGCTCGCAGCAGAGGGCGCACATTTCGTACATCATCTCTTCGGGTTCGCCTACGGAGAGGCCACCAATGGCATTACCATCGCACTCCATACCCGCAATAAACTCTGACGAGGCTATGCGTAGATCTTTATAAGTACTGCCTTGTATGATAGGGAACAAAGACTGGGTGTGGCCATACTTAGGCTCGGTATTGCCCATATGTTTTACACAACGCGCCAGCCAGCGGTGGGTAAGCTCCATAGATTTTTTAGCGTATGAATAGTCGGACGGGTAGGGAGGGCACTCGTCGAACGCCATGATGATATCGGCACCGATGGTGCGCTCTATCTCAATCACCTTTTCGGGGGTAAACAGGTGGCGTGAGCCATCTATATGCGACTGGAACATGGCACCATCTTCTGTAAGCTTACGGTTGGCAGCTAATGAAAATACCTGGTAGCCGCCACTATCTGTAAGTATTGGTCTATCCCAATCCATGAATTTGTGCAGGCCGCCAGCTTGCTCTAGTATGCCTGTGCCGGGGCGCAGGTACAGATGGTATGTATTGCCAAGTATGATCTGGGCATCAACTTCTTGTTTGAGCTGGGTTTGTGTAACTGCCTTAACGCTGCCTACGGTGCCGACTGGCATAAAGATGGGCGTTTCTATCTGCCCATGATCGGTAGTAATGACGCCAGCGCGGGCGGAGGAGCCGGGGTCTGTTGCTGTTAATTGGAAATCCATTTATATGAAATGCGGTAATGCGATAATTAAAAGTGATGCAAAGGTAGAATTTTAAGAAGCCGGGTAAAATGTATTTATACTGTTGAAGGGATATATTTTGTGTGGGATAGGGTAATATGAGTGTTGAATATGAAATATGTGCCATGTAAACTACGTTGAGGAAGTGGTTATCCGTCCGGTTGCGAGTGTAACCACCCGGCCGTTGGCCACCCCTCCTTGAAAAAAGCTAATCCTTACCCAAAAGTCTTATAGTTATTTTTGCATACAAAAATCTCTATGCATAACATTACGGTCAAGGATTTCCCTCATCTTGATTTTGGTGATAAGAGGCGTGATAGGCGATTTGTGAC
>JARLGY010000017.1 GCA_031292525.1 Flavipsychrobacter sp.
CGGAAGTATCAGCAATACAGCAAGCGTGGCTGTCCCAACCGGATTTACAGACCCTACACCGGGAAATAATACTTCTTCGGCAGCTACAACAACCATTAACCGCCAAGCAGATCTTTCTATTACAAAAAGTGCTGCGGCATCGGTAATAGCAGGACAAAATCTGACTTATACAATTACCGTTACTAATAACGGACCATCCTCTATTTTACCTGCTGACCAGTTTACTGTTTCGGATGCCTTACCTAGCGGATTTACTGCAACAACTTATACTCCCAGTTCGGGTACCTATACTTCGGGAACGGGAGCATGGTCGGGAGTAACCATGGCTACCGGACAAAGTGTGACCTTAACCATCGTGGGAACCGTCAATGGAAGTGCGACCGGAAGTTTAAGTAACACGGCAAGTGTGACGGCTCCTGCAGGAGTTACAGACCCTGTAGGTACCAACAATACATCTTCGGCGGCTACGACCACTATTCAACGGCAAGCAGACCTCAGTATTACCAAAACCGCTCCGGCAAATGCGGTAGCGGGAGGAAATCTCACTTATACCATAACGATTACAAATAACGGACCATCAAGCATTATCAACACTGACCAGTTTACCGTATCCGATGCCTTGCCCGCTAACTTTACAGCTACAACTTATACTCCCAGCTCGGGAAGCTATACTTCGGGAACGGGAGCATGGACAGGGGTAACTATGGCTACCGGACAAACTGTAACCTTGACTATTGCCGGAACAGTGAGCCCTAGTGCAACTGGAAGTTTAAGTAATACCGCAAGTGTAACAGCTCCTGCTGGCGTGACAGATCCCACACCCGCAAATAATACAAGTACCCCTGCGGTAACTGCTTTGGATAATCTGGCAGACCTTTCAATTACAAAAAGCGCAGCAGCATCGGTGGTAGCAGGGCAAAATCTGACCTATACGATTACCGTTACTAATAACGGACCGTCAACAATTTCAACCAGTGATCAATTTAAAGTAACCGATGTCTTACCAACAGCTTACACGGCAACAACCTTTACACCAAGTTCGGGAACTTACACACCGGCAACGGGCAATTGGACC
>JARLGY010000018.1 GCA_031292525.1 Flavipsychrobacter sp.
ACCTGAGCTCAGGTACAGGTCGGTATAGGTAGGGTACTTACCTACATATACAACGGTACCGTTACCTGCTGCCTGGTTAATTGAGTAGTATGCACCATCTGATGGGGTGAAACCGCTGAGCGGGGTTGTACCCAATGTGCGCACCACAAGATATTTGTCGGGTGTAGTAGTGGGCGGAGTAAATGAGCCTGTGATGGTACTTACGTTGCTGGTGAAGTTGAGCGCTGTTGGTTGGGCCGTTGGGCGCACACATGGTGATGCAATATAGATAGCTATATTACCAATACCTTGTGCTGTACCGTTGGCAGGTGCACTGGTTTCTTTAGTACTATCGTACCAGCTGAAGAAATAGGTACCTGATGCAGTTGGCGTGAATGTAAGTTTTTCAAAGCCTACATTATTAAAGGTATAAGAAGTATCAAACAGCTTGGTGCTGCCGGTAGCGCTTGTTACAAATGACGCACCAGGAGTGTTAAGTGTACCGGGGTCAGCTGTATTTGCATACAACTGTATACGCTGCGGGTAGGTTATATTGCTGCGGCCATAATTGAATTGTATAGTATAAGTGGTATTGGCAGTAAGCGCCAATGGTGGAATGGTAAAGAACGCATTTTTCGCCGATGGCGGCAAAGTTGGGAAAGCTGCAACTATAGATGGGAATGGTGTACCATCGGCAGTAGTAAAGGACTGCTGCACTTTAAAAGAACCCAATGGGTCAGCAGGATCATTTTCAAAACACTGAGGTATAGCGCCCGTAGCAGTAGTGCTGAAATCCTGGTAGTATGGAATACCATAAGACAGAACAGTAACCGGGTAAGGGGCAGACGCTGCCGCCGTATATGTTGTGCTTGGGGGAAGATTACAGGTAGGTGTTACTTCGTACCAGGTATAATTATTATTACCAAAGTTCACAGGGAAAAGGGGCGGAGTATAAGAAAGGCCTGTGGCACCACTTATATTACTGTAAGCGCTTTGTGCCGGGGGGGTACTGGTTGTTGTGGTAGCTTTTTTCCACTGATAGGTAATACCGGAGAACTGGGTGTTTACGTTGGTGGCATTAATAGTTAACGTTTGTGCAGCACACACCCCTGTTGTAAGCGGTGAGTTACTAATAGATGGCGTATTGGGTGTTGCAGTACATTGCGGGGCAAGGGTAGTAAACGTTAAAGGGCCAGCCCATGAGCTGGAATCAGTAGCGCTGCAATTGGCACGTACGTAAAAACTATAACTGGTAATAGGCGAAAGGCTGGATATAGTAGTACTTGTACCTGTTGTAGTTCCTGATGCAATAGGGGTTGTTGTTGCTGTACCACCTGAAGGTACAAGTACCCACTGGTAATTATTGGTAATGGTACTGGGCGCATTCCAACCTATGGTAGCTGCACCTGCAGTAACCGAAGTTAAGGTAGGTGGCTGTGGTGGAAAACAACTAGCTGTATTGGTTACATTAAGGATAACATCAACAGAAGCACACTCCCCATAAGGGGCGCCTAAATTATATATGGTACCAGAAGTCCAGTTACCACAAGGATATTGTGATAATGCAGGCGGCATAGTAGAACTGCCGTTATAACCATAAATAATACGGCATCGGTAATTGCCCGATGCTACGCCGCCGGGGACGTATAAATTACCGTTGGTAAGGCTAACCGTATAGGGGGAAGTAGGATTATAGTTCGGGTTATTGAACTGGACACCACTGATAAATTCACCGTATGGGTTGCTTGTAGTATTGGGGATGGTACTAAAATTACCGTCCTTGTTCCAATCCACATACATACCGAGAAAGGCATATGAATACAAGTCGGTTGAAACAGGCGCCGTGGTACCCGCGTTCACCGCAAAAGAAACACTGCCAGTAAGATCAATAGTACTCACTGCAGTATTAGAAGGAGAAGGGTAAAAATCAGGAAAAGTGTACATTGGCGTTGTTGTACCTATTGTAATATCCTGGGCACCATAGTAATGTAAATTTTGTTCATAATATCCAAAATAATAATCATAGCTCTGAATAGTACAGTTTGCTGCTTGGGCCAGTGCTTTATTGCCAACGCTGCCCAACAATACCAACATCACAAAAACTTTAAGGGCGGTACTCAGTGTAAATAATCTCTTCATAAAAAAATCGGATTGTAACGATAAAAAATTTTAGTCCGGCTATGTTCGTAAGCTTTTCAGGTTTACTGTGTCAGCATTCGCTCATTTCCTTCGTACTGATAACTTTTTTCATTTTCAATATGTAAAATACAACTTAACAACGCATTTTATCAAATTAGCTATGTAGTATAAATGTCAATTCTACAAAGCCTGTGCTGCATTGCAGTACAAAAGCAAAGTAAACATAACATATATAGCTTGGAAAATTAGCAAATAATTGCTGATAATCAAACTATTTAAAATAAATTTCCTTACATTATCTTGGTACAATATTTCCCAATGGGAACCTCACCAATAGACGATAGACGTAGGGTATGATGTAATGGTTAGTAAAGTTTGAAAAAAGTTTGAAAAACTATTGTTAGCATTATAAAACATCTTTACATACTTAATTAAGCTGTAGCATGATACTTAACACTGAAATACCAAAGCACATCTTTAAATAAAAAAAGCAACTGCGATTACAGTTGCTTTTTTTATTTAATTGCTCTCATTCCTAATAAATAGTTATCGTAATATTTAAAGGATTGAGATGGTCTTCAACCCAAGTAACATTATGGCTAGTACCACAATATGTCACTGTACCTGACTGCGGGTAGATTGTACACGATGCTCCGAGTACCACTTGGCTTGGTACGCCACATCCTGTAACCCCAATAGTCACAACCTGAAACATGTCCCACGTATATCCTGCTGGCTTCCATCCCCAAGAAATATCATTAAGAGCAACTGGCCCGAAAGTTCCACTGGGAGGCACAGGTTGATTATTCCCGTTGCCCAGATATGTAGGCGAGGCACACGCGCCAATTAACGCTATAGGAGCGGCAAGAGTGGCGGAAAAGGAATTTGCGGTATTATCAACTGTCATCTGTTGCGCTTTTGCACAAATGGCGCCTGCAAATAGCAGCGTAATTAAAATAATCTTTTTCATGCTTTATACAGTTTTAAAAGATAAGATATAAAGCTAATAAAAAATTATTCTACGTTAGATTTAATTAACATATAAGTACAAACACACTGTATTATGTAATAAAAAAGACTACATTCCATTGAAATGCAGTCTTTAAAAAGTCACCTATTGTCTATACTAGGGCGCTACCGCGTAAGATATCTTACATTTCTCGCTCTGCGATGTATTCACCAACGTAAGATAATTAGGGTGCAAAAATTCAATTCTGTATTCTGTAGCGTTGCCTTCACGTGGTTTTAGCGTAAGCAGTGTTGTACCGTCTTGTGCCGCATTAAACTGGTAGGTACCACTTTCACGTGGATTGTCGCGCACATCACGATGTATACGCACATACGTGCCATAGTTATTACCGCCATAGCCCGAAGATGGTGTAAGTTTCAGCGACTGGTAATACTTTACAAACTGGTCTTCCTCGCTGGTATTTCTGTACTCATCGGGGCATTTTATGGCCACTATGCGCCAGGTTTTGTTTACCATATCGGCACGGGTGCCCACAGATTGCGCCTTCATCATTACAGGCATAGCCAGCAATAAAACAACTAGAAATCGCTTGTACATGTGTATGAACATAAAAACAGATTTAAAAGATTTTACTCTAAAATAGTAAAGCTTCTCTTATTTCAATAGCCGGAGGAGTTTATTTTTTATTGCCGGCGTTAGTATTACCTGATCGAGGTTGGTATATCACTAAAATACTTTACCATAATCTGGCAACTCCGTGTACTCTGTGTTGCGTATCATCTTATCCCTGGCTCGGGTGGCGTGTATCACCGCTGCCTTATCGGCATTGGCACAACTGCACCTTATGCGCTGCATTTGCGTTGTATCAAAAAGAATGTTGAGCGCATGTTTGCCTGGTGTTGTTACATCGTACAGGTGGCCGCTGTTCATATCCAGTTCCAGCCATGCCAGCGTTCTCATCGTTGCAGTATCATCAATTTTGTAATTGATCCATATCAGGATGCTGTCATCTCCTATAGTATGGGCAATGGTAAAGGACCGCTTTTTTATACGTGCTACAGTATCAAAGCTTTTATTCTTTTTATTCAGATTGCTGGTCAGCAACACGCGTTGCAGCACCTGTGCACAATCCAGCGTGCTATCACCGCCTTTCCGGGCATTGCCTGCCCTGGCAGCCATGCGCTGCAGAAAGGTATCGGTAAGCTCTGTTCCGGGTTGCTGGGGCTGTTCATCATCGCAGGCGGCAATAAACAACACCAAAAACAATAAGTATCTCATTTCTCTCTTATGCTATACACATGCAATTACGGTAAAGTTCATTAAAGAAATGGAAATACAATAAGAATTATCAATATTCTAACGCGACGTTAAATTTTGGCAGAAAGTCTGATGGATTATATTTATACTCATCTTGCACCCTCTATGCGTATTAAAGTGCTGCTGTTGACGTTATTTACCCTGGTATATGCCTGGCACAGTGCAAGGGCCATACCAGCTCCAGGCGCGCTGAACGGCACTGTAACGGATAATGAAAACAACCCGCTTCCGGGAGCTATTATAGAAATACCCGATCTTAAAAGAGGTACGGTTACAGATAGCCTGGGCAACTACCACCTGGATAACCTGCCCAGGGGCACTTATGTAGTAGTGGTCAACATGATCAGTTTCAGCTCAGTAACGCGCACCATAAATATAACCCAGGACACACACCAGAACTTCAAGCTGGATGAAAGCGCTATAGAAAGCCACGAAGTGGTGGTAACGGGCCAGTCTAAAGCCACTGAAATAAGAAAAAGCCCTGAACCTATTGTTACCATAAACAACCAATACCTTAAAGAAAACGAGAGCACCAATATAATAGACGCTATAACCAATATACCCGGCATAAAGGCAGTAACAACCGGGCCCAACATAAGCAAGCCTATAATAAGGGGGTTGGGGTACAATCGCGTACTCACCCTCTACGACGGCATGCGGCAAGAAGGGCAGCAATGGGGAGATGAGCACGGCATAGAAGTGGACCAATATAATGTGGACCGGATAGAAGTGGTAAAGGGGCCATCAAGTCTCATATATGGTTCTGATGCACTTGCAGGGGTAGTAAACTTGATACCTACACCACCCGCACCCGAGGGGACTATTAAAGGTAATATAACCGGCGACTACCAGGGCAATAACGGCTTGCTGGGCGGATCTGCAATGCTTGAAGGTTCCCAGAATGGTATATACTGGATAGGTAGGGTATCGCACAAAGAGGCCAAAGACTACCAAAACGCCATTGATGATCGCGTTTACAACACCCGATATAAAGAAACTGATATCAGTGCCACTCTGGGCATAAAAAAGAAGTGGGGTTTTTCTCAGCTACAATTCACCATGTTCGATGACCTGCAGGGCATACCGGATGGCAGTCGCGACTCTGCTACCCGTAAATTCACTAAGCAGATATACGATGGCAACCTGGATACGTTCAACAAAAGACCAATAGTATCAAACAATGAGTTGAACAGCTATTCAATACCCGTACTGCACCAGCATGTGCAGCACTACCGCGCTATGCTCAGCAATAATATTGTTGTCGGCGATGGCTCTGTAGCTGTTAACCTGGGCTTTGAGCGCAGTGTACGCCAGGAGTTTAGTCACCCCGACTATAGCAGCCTGCCGGGCCTCGACCTGCAGCTCAACAGCTTCCTCTACGATATAAAGTACTACGCGGCCCAAATACACGGCTGGGAGATCACCACTGGTATAAATGGCATGTACCAGGTAAATACCGTTACCAAAGGCACCGACTTTGTAATACCATCGTACAACCAGTTTGATATTGGCCCTTTTGTAATGGCAAAAAAGAACTTTGGCAAGCTGGATGTAAGCGCAGGTGTACGGTACGACAGCCGCAGCTTCAACAACGATGCGCTCAACACCATACCCAATCCTGTAACAGGGTTCGATATGCCTTATACAGGTAGCAATCCTTCAGATACCGTATTCAATAAGTACACGCATACTTTTTCGGGCATCACTTATAGTGCAGGGCTCACCTATGCCTTTTCAAGCAAAATATCGGTAAAGGCTAATTTCTCCAGGGGGTTCAGGGCCCCCAACATTGCTGAAATATCTGCCAATGGTGTACATCCCGGTACCAACATATACCAGATAGGCTCCAACCTGCAACCAGAATTCAGCCTGCAGGAAGATATTGGTATTGACTATACTACACGTCATGTATCAGGTAGCATTGCTTTTTTCAACAACAATATTAGCAACTATATATACAACAGGAGGCTCGATACCGTCATCGTACCCGACAACCAGACCTTTAAATTCAGCGCTACGCAAGCACAGCTATACGGCGGTGAAATAATGATAGACATACACCCCCATCCGCTCGACTGGCTCCATTTTGAGAACAGCTTTTCAGTGGTATATGGCGTCAACAATGGCAGCGGCGGCGTAAAAGCAAGTGATAGCGAGAAGTACTTGCCATTTATACCCCCGCCACACGGCATATCTGAATTGCGGGCAAACCTAAAGAAACCCGCAAAATGGTTGGCCAATGGTTTTGCAAAGGTGCAGCTTGAGTATTATGCCCGGCAAAACCATGTTTTCTCAGCCTACGGTACAGAAACACCCACTCCTGGCTATACATTGCTTAATGCCGGTATTGGCACTGACATTACCAACCGCAAAGGAGTTGTCACGTGCAACATTTCAGTATTTGGCAATAACCTGACCGATGTTGCCTACCAGGACCACCTGAGCCGCCTTAAATATTTTGAACCGTACCCTACCGATCCCAGGGGACGCTCAGGGATTTACAACATGGGTAGGAACATAGGTGTCAAATTAGAGATCCCCCTCTACGTAAAACATGCCTAATTTTAGTTTTATTAACAACCACGGACACCAATTTTCCGTTTATGTATAAAACACAAGAAATTATGCCTTCCAAAAATTCAATGTTCACCCTGATAGTGCTTGTTTTGCTGGCATTTGGAGCATGCGCCCAAATGAGCAGCAGCAAAAACTTGCTGCATAAGCACGATAACAATCCATACTATTCCCATACAGACAATACCCCGCTTAAAGTAAACGATGCTACCTGGAAAAAAATACTCCCCCCAGCCGTATATGAAATAGCCCGCGAAAAAGGGACCGAAACGCCCTATACCGGCGAGTACTGGAACAACCATAAAAAGGGAGTTTACTATTGCGCGGTATGTGGCCACCTACTGTATAGCTCAGATGCCAAGTTTGATAGTGGCACTGGCTGGCCGAGCTTCTTCCAGCCTATAAATAAAAACAGCATTAAGCTGGATGCTGACGGATCTGATGGTATGCAACGTACAGAGGTAGTTTGTGCACGCTGCGGCAGTCATCTGGGGCATGTGTTTGACGATGGACCTGCGCCCACCTATAAAAGATATTGTATGGATGGTAACGTGCTCGATTTTGAACCTGCGAAATAATTAAAATGAGACAATTGGATAAGTAGCATTTTTACTTGCCCTTGCATATAAAAGGATGTTTTTAGGATGGTTTGTTGGTTTAACCCGTTATTTTGCAAAAAATAGCGGGTTTTCTTATGACCAAAAAAGAACGTTTTGAATTTTGCATAGACTGGTTTAAAAAGAATATGCCCAATGCAGAAACAGAACTGCACTATACAAATCCATACGAACTGCTCGTAGCAGTTATACTAAGTGCACAATGCACCGATAAACGAGTGAACATGACCACCCCAGCCATCTTTGCCAAATATCCTACAGTAGATTTGCTGGCCAAGGCTAAAGAAGAAGATGTCTATGACCTGATAAAGAGCATCAGCTTTGCCAACAATAAAACCCGGCACCTGATAGGCATGGCTAAAATGCTGGTTGAAAAATATAACGGCATAGTGCCCGATAATACCGAAGACCTGGTGCTGCTGCCCGGTGTAGGGCGCAAAACGGCCAACGTCATCACATCAGTAGTTTATGGGCAGGCCAGCATGGCAGTAGATACCCATGTATTCCGGGTGTCGGCCCGTATAGGCCTTACTACAAAAGCAAAAAATGTATTACAAACAGAACAGCAGCTAGTGGCGCTGATACCTGAAGATTTGATAGCCATAGCGCACCATTGGCTCATACTGCATGGCCGCTACGTTTGTGTTGCACGCCGCCCCAAGTGCGAGATCTGCGGGCTTAAACCTGCATGCAAGTTTTACCAGACAGATATGAAGTACATAATAGAGCCGGAGTTAAATGCTCCGGCTCCTAAAAAATCAGTTCCTAAAAAAACTACTGCCAGGAAGGCTTAAAGCTTTTGTCGTATTCAGGCCACGAAACGTGCTTAAAAGTATTGTCGCCAAAGTATTTTGATATTTTCTCTATGTTTCCTACTTCCAGGTAACCTGGTACCGGTTGTGGATTCTGGAAATCTTCCAGCATAAAGATGCTTGTAGGGAAAGACATAGAACCACGCATCAGTTCCACAGCAAGTGTATTTGCCTTTGCATTAGCATCGTAATAGTACATCTTGCCGGCAAACATAAGGGTGTCTTTGCGTTCAGCATTCAGCCTTACAGCGTAGAAGTTATTATTGAAATATTTAATGACACTTGGATTAGTAAAGGTTTTCTTCTCCATCACCTTACACCACCCGCACCAGTCTGTGTATATATCTATATATACTTTACGGGGTTGTTCTTTCATTTTCACTTGTAGTTCGTCAAGGGTCAGCCAGTGTATTTCACTGTTATCTTCTTTCTTGTCCTTGTCTCCTGCCATAGTTACGCCTGTCGCGCTTATAAAAAGTATGGCCAGCAGTAATAATCGTTTCATCTGTAACACGTTTATAAAAACGAATTTACAATTAATCCATGTAGTTTTGCTGTTAATAATTACCAGTAATTAAATCATAATAACTCTTAATGAAAATAGCTGTAGCAGTAACAGGTGCAAGTGGTTCTATCTATGCCAAAGTTTTGTTGCAGAAACTGCAGGAATTAAAAGAACAGGTAACCGAAGTAAGCGTGGTATGGAGCGATAATGCCTATACAGTGTGGCAGTACGAACTTGGAGACGATAGCTACCAGCAATTCCCTTTCCGCAAATGGGATAAGAACGATTTTATGGCGCCGTTTGCCTCCGGCAGCAGCACTTACGAGGCACTCATTATATGTCCATGTAGCATGGGCATGCTGGGTCGCATAGCCCACGGCATCAGCAACGATCTTACCACCCGTGCAGCAGATGTGATGTTGAAAGAACGGAGAAAACTGATATGTGTAGTACGCGAAACGCCATATAACCTCATACATCTTAAAAACATGACCGCCCTTACCGAGGCTGGCGGCATTATATGCCCCGCCACTCCATCATTTTACAGTCGTCCACAAACATTCGATGAGATGGCATATACCGTGGTGCAACGCGTATTGCAACTGGTTGGGTTAAAAGTGGATGGTTATAAGTGGCAAGAGGAAGGAGAATAACATTTAAAAACAACTACACTCAATTATAGAGCATGTACTCAAACTCGCTGGAACGGCTTAGACGCATCATGAATGAATTGCGGGAAGAATGCCCGTGGGACCGTAAACAAACCATACAAACCTTGCGCCAGCAAACACTTGAGGAAGTGTATGAACTGGCTGATGCCATTACAGACGAAAACTATACAGGCATAAAAGAAGAGCTGGGCGATCTGCTGCTGCACATTGTTTTCTACAGCAAAATAGGCGAAGAGAAAGGAAGTTTTACCCTTGACGACGTAATAGAAGGCGTTTGCAATAAACTGGTATCCCGTCATCCCCATATATACTCCAGCGTTAAGGTAGAGGATGAGGAGGACGTAAAGCGCAACTGGGAAGCTATAAAAATGAAGGAAGGCAAAAAGTCGGTGCTCAGCGGCTTGCCGCCATCGCTGCCCGCCTTAATGAAGGCTTTGAGATTGCAGGGCAAAACAAAACAGGTGGGTTTTGAATGGGAGAACACAGCACAAGTACAGGAAAAGGTAGATGAGGAAATAACTGAACTCTATGAAGCTGTAGCTGGTGGCGATCCGGCTGAAATAGAAGAAGAAATGGGCGATGTCCTTTTTTCGCTCATCAACTATGCACGCTTTATAAACGTTGACCCTGAGCAGGCACTCGAAAAGACCAACAAGAAATTTATCCGCCGTTTTCAGTATATTGAAGAGAAAGCCAGGGGGCAGGGAGCTGATCTGCAGCAAATGACCCTGGAACAAATGGATGCATTGTGGAATGAGGCAAAAAAACAGGAATAACTGATTGTTCAGGCATTATCCATATCGTGGATGGCTGCTGCTGAGCCTGCTGCTGTGGGCACTCGCTTCTTACCGGTACTATGTGCACCGCGAAGAACTGCAGCCAGACCGCATGGCACACATGGCCGGCAACGATTTCCTTAAAAGGCAAAACACGCTTGCATCTCTTTTAAAGGATAAAAAAACCATCAGGGAAATATTTGCCGGTGAGCTCACCGATCATGAAGAGCAGCGGCTGGAAGATCTGCCCTTTTATTTCTTTGCCTATAGTAAAGACTCCCTCATATTTTGGAACACAAATGAGATCTCTGCAGCCAACATGCAGATCGGCAAACCCGCAAGGCTGTATAGAACTGCCGGTGGCAGTATGTACCGGGAACAATATGCATTGCCCAACCCGGCAGATACCAATCAAAAGCTGGTGGTATTGCTACCTATACTGTTCCACTACCCGCTAGAGAATGATTACTTGAAATCACACTTTGCGGCAGGCGACTACATACCTGTAGGCACGGAAGTGCTGGATAAACCGGGCACTGAAACTATAGCCATAAAGGATACCCAAGGCAAACCAGCCTTTTATCTTCGTTTTCACAAACAAGAAATACCCCGGTGGACACCCGACGGACTATTATTATGGATGGTTATAGCCGCGATACTGGCCAGCGTATCGTGGATACAGCTTATGACTATTTACCTCACCCGTAACCGGGCCTATACTGTGGGTGTAATAGTAACACTAACGGTAGTGATCGTATTGCGTGTATTGCTCTACATATATGGCCTGCCCTTCAATATAGAAACCCTTACCGTCTTTTCTCCCAGGCTATATGCATCCAGCAGCCTGCAACCATCTTTGGGAGATCTGCTCATAAATACGCTCGGCTTTCTATGGATAGTAATATTTATAACCCGGCATACTCCCTACAAAACCTTTTTTAGCCGCATACAGTCTGCACGGTTAAAATATATAGCAAGTGGCTTTTTTGTGCTCAGCATCACCTGCTATACTTTTTTCTTTGTCCACATCATCAGGGGGCTGGTCCTCGATTCCAGTATCTCTTTCGATGTCAGCCACTTCTACGCTATTAATGCATATACCATACTGGGTTTGCTTACTGTTGGTATCATTACAGGTGTATCATGCCTGGTTATTTTCATCCTTAATACAGAGATTAATAACCTGGTAGGCAAAAGGTGGCTTAAGTACCTGGCTATTGCACTTATCGGCACTTGCATTGTCTTATATCTAAAAAAAGACAGTGACGATTTTCCTTTCTTCATACTGGGTTGGCTTCTACTGTTTATTGCTGTGCTGGATATACGCAGCTTCACACTGGTATCAGATCTCTTCTCACCACACATGGTATTCTGGGCAATATTTATCTGCGCATTTAGTACAGGCCTTATCGAATATTTCAACGGATTAAAAGAGACCGATGCCCGGAAGGTTTTTGCAGAGCAGCGCGTAGCCCCCGATCGTGATGGTTATACAGAATTGTTGTTTGATAAAATAGCGCAGAACATAGAGCGGGATAAGGTGATAAATACTTTCCTGGAAAAACCGGTAGCAGCTAACCGCAAAAATATTAACGAACGCTTTGATGCGCTATACCTGGGTGGCCAGCTGAATCGCTACCAAAGCAGGATACATCTTTTTGATCGTTCAGGGCACAGCCTCTTCAATAAAGACTCGGTAGGTTATAATGCTTTGATGAGCGAGGTAAACGATTCTGCAATAATGGTAAGCAGCACCCTCTTTTATAAAACAGTACTTCCAGATGGGCACTACTACATAGCCTATCTGCCATTACATAACGACAGTACCAATAAAATATCTGGCTACGCATTCATCAATCTTACACCCAAAAAAGCAGCAAATGAAACCGTATATCCGGAGTTGCTGCAGCCTACCAGCTTAAAAACAAGCAGCAGCGAAAAAGAATATGCATATGCCATTTACCTGAACAACAAATTGGTATCGCAAACCAATGACTATGAATTCCCTGTTTACCTGCAGCAGGATTCAACGTTGCGGCAATACAGCATTCATGAGCGCCAAAACTATTCAGAACTATGGTACAGGTACAACAACCGTAAAACTGTAGTTGTGGTACACCGGCATAACCTGTTGTTTGAGACCATTACCATCTTCTCTTACATGTTTGGTATAGAGATCCTATTGGCAGTCATCATACTGCTGTATCAACTGTACATCTCCTACTTTATCAATCCACACTTCACTGGGCGGTTTGTTACACTTACTCTGCGGCGGCGCATACATCTCGCCATGCTCAGTGTAGTGCTGGTATCATTCCTTATCATTGGATTTGTTACCATAGTGTTCTTTGTAAAAGAATATCAGTCCTCTAATAGAAACAAACTGGAGGATGCTATGCAGGTGGTGCAACAATCGGTACAGCAATACCTGAAACAGGAAAATGCCTTTGCCCGCGAGGCCCGGTTCGATGTGGTGAGCCGCTCTCAACGATTTAAAAACTTCATCACCAACCTGGCCAGCAGTGAGAAAATAGACATCAATATCTTTAACGAATATGGTACGCTGGATGTAACATCCCAGGATGATATCTACGATCGCGGGCTATTGTCCAGGATCATTCGTCCCGACGCTTATTATGAGTTAATAACGTTAGGCAAATCCATACACATACAGGACGAAAAAATAGGCAACCTGGCCTACCTGTCTTGCTACGTACCCCTGCGCGATGATATGGGGGCTACCTTGGGCTATATTAATGTACCATTCTTCTCTTCAGAAAAAGACCTCAACTTCCAGATATCAAATATCGTTGTCACCCTCATCAACCTGTACGCTTTTATCTTCCTCATATCCAGCTTGTTCACAGTCATCATTACCCGTTGGCTTACACGTACACTAAATATCATCATCAGGCAGTTTGGCCGCGTTAACCTGCAGCGCAATGAGCGCATAGAATGGCCGTACAATGATGAGATAGGGATGCTGGTAAAAGAGTATAATAAAATGGTACGTACCGTGGAAGAGAATGCCATACGATTGGCACAGAACGAGCGCGAAACAGCATGGCGTGAAATGGCACGGCAGGTAGCCCACGAAATAAAAAACCCGCTCACGCCCATGAAACTGAACATACAGTATCTGCAGCAGGCCATGCAAAACAACCACCCTAATATAGAAGACCTTACTAATAGAGTAACAGCCTCAATAATTGAGCAGATAGATAACCTTAGTTACATAGCATCAGAGTTCAGCAATTTTGCCAAGATGCCCGAAGCCCGCCCTGAGGAGCTGGAACTGAATAGCCTGCTGGCAAAAAACACAGAACTGTACCTGAACGAGCAAAAGATAAAAGTCTGTTTGACTACCGAACAAGAAAGCCTGTGGGTATTTGCCGACCGCAGCCAACTGGTACGGGTATTTACCAACCTCCTAGAGAACGCAATACAAGCTATTCCCGAAGATGTATCCGGCATCATCAATGTGCAATTGAAAAAAGAAGACGGCAACGCATTGATAACCATCACCGATAATGGTACCGGCATGACCGACGACGTAGTTAAAAAAATATTCCAGCCCTACTTTACTACCAAATCTTCCGGCACAGGCCTAGGCCTTGCCATGACCCATAAAATAATTGAGTTCTGGAAAGGTCAAATATGGTTTGAAACAGAATATGGCGTAGGTACTACATTCTTCATCAGGTTGCCGCTCATCAACAACGCTGATATTTTGTGAGCTCTCCCTCTGCATACAAGTGGCAGATTATCGCATTAGTTTGTACCTTACAAAAAAATACACCATGATCCCCCAATGGCAAACCGGCATAGTAAAGCGCATAGAACAGGCTACGCACAATACACGGAGTTATTGGATAGAGCTGCCTGAAACGCCTGCGTTCGATTTCAAACCGGGGCAATTTGTAACCCTTGATCTGCCCATACATGAGCAGCGCAATAAACGGTGGCGCAGCTACAGTATTGCATCTATGCCCGATGGGGGAAATGTTATAGAGCTACTTATAGTTTATGTAGAAGGGGGTGCTGCTTCTAATTATATATTTAACAACGTAGTAGTGGGCAGCGAGTTTACACTGCGTGGGCCACAAGGAACTTTTGTATTGCCCGAAACTATCGGGAAAACATTGTACCTCATATGCACAGGTACAGGCATTGCACCTTTTCATAGCATGCTGCAATACATCAATTATCACAACATACCACACAATCAGATACACCTTATATTCGGCTGCCGCAATCGCAAAGACTTGTTGTATGATGAAGCAATGCGCGATCTGGAAAAGATGATGCCGGAGTTTACATACCACCCTACACTATCGCGCGAGGACTGGGAGGGCTACAAGGGTTATGTGCATGCCATATATGAAGACCTGGCGCAAAATCATGGCCCGGCAATGTTCATGCTATGTGGCTGGCGTGCCATGATAGACGAAGCCCGCGACCGCATAGTAGCGATGGGTTACGACAAAAAGGATATACACCTGGAACTCTACGGATAGTCCTACTCTACCCCTGCTTGTATATAATTGAGGATTGCTTTTATCTCACCATCTTTCAGGTTAGTAAATGCCGGCATGGGGGCATCGCTCCATTTGTGATATAGCGCTGTGGCATATGCATCTTGTCCGCCTGTTATCACCTGCTGGCTGTTTTGTATAAACGCCGCCACTTTCACACTATCATTATTCCATCGGGCAAGTACGCCATCCAGCGCAGGTCCCAGTTTATCCTGTTTTAATCCGTGGCAACGGGCGCAATTATCCATAAATAATTGCTTACCATTATTTGCAGGTGTGCTGGTAGTTGCGTTGTCGCTCGTTGTGGTTGTTTTTGTATTGCGTCCTTGTCCGCAAGACACCAACAACATTCCCGACAAAAGGAACAGAAGTATGCAATTCTTCATATAATGAAACCTAAATTATTGTTCTAAAGAATGTATGCCGTGGAACAAACGTCTCCATCTTATACCATGCTTACCATAGCTCAGCCAAACAAACCATGCTTTGCCTACTACATGATCTTCAGGCACAAAACCCCAATAGCGACTATCTAATGAATTATGGCGGTTATCTCCCATCATCCAGTAGTAGTTCATTTTAAAGGTATAGCTCGTAGCTGGCTGGCCATTGATCAAGAAAGCACCATTCTTTTCCTCCAGCTTATTGCCTTCATAATTTGCTATTACTCTGCGGTACAATGCTATATTCTGTGGGGTAAGCTGTACAGTTACACCAGCCTTAGGTATGGTAAGCGGACCATAATTATCCCGGCTCCACTTAAAGTTGGTCGTATCATTAGGATAGGTACCTCCGTTTTCAGTATATCCATAAGGATATATACTTGGGGTAACAGATATTACCTGTGGTAGTTTTTTCACCATTTCTACCTGGTCATTAGCCAGGTTCAGAATAGAATTGCTGCCCTCATTACGTATCACATCAATATCATTCTCATCCAGGAAATCGTCAGATATGCCGAACCCTTTGGCCTGCACTATATAAAATCTTTTCTGGTGCGGATACACGTTACCAGGTTGATTGTTGATCCACAATACACCGTCTTTCACAGCAAGTATGTCTCCTGGTATGCCGACACAACGTTTTATATAGTTTTCTTCTTTATCCACCGGGCGGGTCATCACAGTGTAGCGCGATTTCAACAGGTCCCTGTCATTATTAAATTCGTTCCTCAATGTAGAGTAATAGTCACCTTCTGGCATCTCGGTCAACACGGTATCGCCTGCTGGATAGTTAAATACTACCACATCATTACGTTCGATATGTCCAAAACCTGGCCAGCGGTGGTAACCCCACTCTACCGCTTCAGTATAAGATTTTCCTCCGGTCAGTGGCATAGTGTTATGCACCAGCGGCACAGCTACAGGTGTCATAGGCACCCTTGGTCCATATGCAAGCTTACTTACAAACAAATAGTCGTTTATCAGCAGGCTGCCTTCCATAGATCCTGTAGGTATAGTATAAGCCTCAAACAGGAAGGTACGTATTAGCGTTGCGGCTACTATAGCAAACAGTGCGGCATCCAGCCACTCGCGCCATACGGGTTTATTTTTTTTCTTCTTTTTATCTTTATCTTTTGTAAAAGCCATTGTGCTGGTGTGTAACTGCCGCCAAAAGTAATAACTTCCACTACATTTTATGGCATAGCAGGTGTCTATTTGTCAATTTTAACTAATTTATCTTTTGCCCACATTGTATTATTTGTGGTTATAAGTATTCCGGCTTTCACACATAAGGCCAACTGAAATCATGGTTCAATTGCTCCTTTATTGTTAATTTGGCGCAAAATATTCTTATGTCCCGTCCTGTTACCATATTGGGTGCCGGCCTTGTAGGCTCACTATTGTCTGTAATACTGCGCAAAAAAGGTTACGATGTTACCATTTACGAGCGCAGACCAGATATGCGCAGCGCTGCTATTGCTGCCGGCCGGTCTATAAATCTGGCTATGAGCACCCGCGGTTGGAAAGCCCTTGAAATTGCAGGCTTGCGTAGCGAGATGGAACAGATTGCCATCCCTATGTATGGACGCTTCCTGCATATGGCCGATGGTCAAACGGCAACGCAGCCTTATGGCAAGAACAATGAGGCCATATATTCTGTAAGCCGCGGCGACTTGAATAAAAAACTAATGACGCTTGCCGAGCATGAGGGCGTACATATTGAGTTTGAACACCGCTGCGCCAAAGTTGATGTAGCAAAGAACCATATAACGTTTCAATTGCCAGATGGTACTGAAAAGGCCGTAGATGCCGACTTACTGTTTGGCGCCGATGGTGCATTCAGCGCATTGCGTAGTAGTTACACTACAATGGAGCGCGTGAACAGCGCACAAACATATCTGGAATACGGTTATAAAGAGCTGGCTATACTGCCCGATGCCGATGGCAAATGGGTGATGGAAAAGAACGCCCTGCACATATGGCCACGTGGCAAGTACATGATGATAGCATTGCCCAATACAGATGGCACTTTCACCTGTACCCTATTTATGCCGTTCGAAGGGGAGAACTCGTTCGCAGGGTTGCAGACAAAAGAAGAAGTAACTGCATTTTTCAATCTGCACTTTGCTGATGCTGTACCGCTGATGCCTACTTTGCTGGAAGATTTTTTTGCAAACCCTACTGCGTCGCTCATTACCACGCACGTTTTCCCATGGCACTTTGGCGACAAGAGCGCACTCATAGGCGATGCCGCACATGCTATAGTTCCTTTTTATGGCCAGGGTATGAATGCTGGGTTTGAAGACTGCAGCGTATTGGATGCGCTTATCGATGAATACAAAGGCGATTGGGCAACTATACTTAAAGAATACGAACATAAAAGAAAGCCAAACGGCGATGCGGTAGCACAACTGGCATTGCTTAACTTTGTAGAGATGCGGGACAAAGTGGCCGACCCGGTATTCCTGCAACGCAAGCAGGTGGAAAAAGAATTGGGCAGGCGCTATCCTGAACAGTTCATTTCTGTTTACGAAATGGTATCTTTCAGCCATACGCCATACAATGTGGCTATGCAATGCATACAAAACCAGGATGCCCTGCTGCAGCGTATAATGAGTGAAGGTGATTTTTTACAAAATGTAGAGCACGCTGAGTTTAATGAAAAACTGGATTCATGGATGACACAATACTACCAGTCAGTGCAACAACTGGAGGGAAAATGAAATTGCAAAAGAGGTGGACTTTAAAAACAGCAGATGAAGAAACAGTAAAAACGCTTTCTGAATCACTGAAGGTAAGTACTGCCCTGTGCAGGTTGTTGTCTGTGCGCGGCATCAATACGTTTGATGCTGCCCGTTCTTTCTTTAAACCTGAGCTATCCCAGTTGCACGATCCCTTCCTGATGAAGGACATGCTAAAAGCCGTGACCCGTATAAGCGATGCCATGGAATGGCACGAACGTATTATGGTGTATGGCGATTATGATGTTGATGGTACTACAGCGGTATCGGTGGTTTATGCATTTCTTAAAAAACATTACAAAGGCGAACTTTCGTTTTACATACCCCACCGATATCGCGAGGGCTACGGTATATCGCGGGCGGGCATAGACCATGCACATGCTAACGGTTATACTCTTATGATAACGCTGGATTGCGGTATCAAATCGATAGAGCTCATCACGTATGCCCAAAGTCTGGGTATAGATGTTATTGTCTGCGATCACCACTTACCCGATGCCAAATTACCGCCTGCGGTAGCTATACTTAATCCTAAACAGTCTGGGTGTACTTACCCTTACAATGAGCTAAGTGGTTGCGGTATTGGCTTTAAGCTGGTACAGGCCTTGTTGAAACACTGGAAATTGCCTGCAGATGAGGCATATGAACACCTCGATCTGGTTGCCACAAGCATAGCCGCTGATATAGTGCCCATGGATGGTGAGAACCGGGTACTTGCCTACTACGGTCTTAAAAAAATAAATGAATCACCCTGCCTGGCCATCGATACCTTGAAAGAGCTGGCAGGAGTAAGTAAAGCGCTGGCCATAAGCGACCTGGTATTTGTAATAGGCCCACGCGTAAATGCAGCCGGCCGCATGGACGATGCCCGCAAAGCGGTAGAATTTTTCATAGAAACAGAACCTGAAAAAATTGGAGAACTAGCCGCTGCCCTGCATTCTGATAATTACGAACGCAAGGAAGTAGATAAGACCATAACCATGGAAGCGCTGGAACTAATAAATACCAGCCCCGAAATGCAGGCACGCAAAACCACCGTACTCTTCCAGCCACATTGGCACAAAGGCGTGGTGGGTATTGTAGCATCTCGGCTTATAGATCATTATTATCGTCCTACCATTGTGCTCACATCTGCCAATGGCAAGGCAACAGGTTCTGCACGTTCAGTATCCGGGTTTAACATCTATGAGGCTGTGCATGCATGTAAAGATCTGCTGGAAAGTTATGGAGGTCACTTTTACGCTGCCGGCATGACCATGCCCGAAGAAAATGTGCCTTTATTTATGGAGCGTTTCGAGCAGGTAGTATCGCAAAGCATACTTCCTCAATTGCTCATACCCGAAATAGAAATAGATGCTGAGATCCAACTATCCAACATCCGGCAGTCTTTTTATAACACGCTTGATAGGTTCGAACCTTTTGGCCCCACTAACCTGCGGCCCGTATTTGTAAGCCGCCGCGTGTACGACTACCAGGGCAGCTCCCACATAGTAAAGGAAAACCACTTAAAATTCAGGGTACATCAGCACAACGGCTATATAGTTGATGGCTTTGGCTTTAACCTCGCCGACAAATATCACTTTGTAACCGAAGGCCCTTTTGATATGGTCTTCTCAATAGACGAGAACGAGTTTAATGGCAATACCAAATTACAGGTACGGGTGCTGGATATTAAGCCTGCCGCTTAAGCTTGTTAATCCAATGAAGTAGCCCCACACCATCGCTACTCCATCTTCCAACAATTACCAATACTTTTGCAGAGCAACCGCAGTATCTAAATGCACGACCACTCACATAACCATAGTCACCACAATCACGATGACGGACATGGGCACCATCACCACCATGTAACGCCTGCTGATGCCACCAATAAGGCTTTTATTGCAGGCATTATTTTGAATAGCATTTATGTTATTGTACAGATAGGTGCGGGTATTTATACCAATTCAATAGCCTTACTGTCTGATGCCGGGCACAACCTGGGCGATGTAGCTAGCCTTGCACTTTCACTCATTGCATTCAAGCTAGCAAAAGTAAAACCCTCGGGCGACTACACTTACGGCTATAAAAAAACTACTATCCTTGCTTCTCTTACCAATGCGGTCATACTCCTTATAACCATTGGCATTTTGGGGTTCGAAGCTATTGTACGGCTACGCAATCCACAGCCTGTAGAAGGTGGCATAGTGGCGTGGGTATCTGGTCTGGGTATCATCATCAACGGAATATCAGCCCTGTTCTTCCTGCGCAACAAAGATCACGATCTCAATAATAAAGGAGCTTACCTGCACCTGCTTACCGATGCCATGGTGTCATTGGGCGTCGTTGTAGCTGGTGTCATTATCTATTTTACCCATTGGTACTGGCTCGATGGTGTAGTAAGTCTTATCGTACTGGCAATTATCCTTTCGGGCACTTGGCACCTGCTCACAGACAGCCTTAAACTATCTATGGATGCCGTACCTCCCGGCCTCGACGTACTGGAAATTGAAAAGAAATTGATGAATGTAAAAGGTGTGGAAAATATACATCATGTACATATTTGGGCCATGAGCACTACCGAGAATGCACTTACCACCCACCTGGTACTTGATAAGTCTTTAACTTTCGATGAGAAAATGAAGGTGGTGCACAATATAAAACACAAGCTGCTACACGAAAACATACAGCACGCCACTATAGAGTTGGAAAGTGCCGAAATGCCCTGTGAGGATGATGATTGTTGATGAATCCCATATCATTATTCCTGATAGACTAATCCCCATTATCTTTTTTCCATTTACATTACCTTTGGCATTATGCTGCAATTTGAGCGATTTACTTTAGACAACGGACTTAGGGTTATAGTGCATACAGACAACGCTACTCCAATGGTAGCGGTTAACGTGTTGTATGATGTAGGCGCAAGAGATGAGGACGCACACCGTACAGGTTTTGCGCATTTGTTTGAGCACCTTATGTTTGGCGGCAGTGTAAATATACCCGAGTATGATGAGCCCCTCCAAATGGCGGGTGGCGAAAACAATGCTTACACAACCAACGATATTACCAACTACTATATACAACTACCTCTCCAGAATATGGAAACAGCCTTTTGGCTGGAAAGTGACCGTATGCTGAGCCTGGCTTTCAGCGAAAAAAGCCTGGAAACCCAACGCAAGGTGGTAAGTGAGGAATTCAAGGAACATTATTTAAATAAACCATACGGCGATGCCTGGCATCACCTACGTGTGCTGGCATACAAGCAGCACCCTTACCAGTGGATGACTATTGGTAAAGACCTGAAGCAGATTGAAGAAGCACAACTGGAAGATGTAAAAGCATTTTTCTTTAAACATTATCGCCCGGTCAATGCGGTATTGTGTGTAGCAGGTAATGTTACAACAGAGGAAGTAAAAGTGCTTGCCGAAAAATGGTTCGGAAGCATTCCCGAAGGCGAAAAATATACCCGCCAGCTACCGGTAGAACCACCGCAAACTGAGGCACGCCACGAAACTATGTATGCCGATGTGCCATTTGATGCACTATATAAGGCATGGCATATGGCGGGCCGCATGAGCCAGCCCTACTACGCTGCCGATCTTATAACCGAAATTATGGGCAGCGGCTACAGCAGCCGATTGTACCAGCGCCTGGTAAAAGAAGAACAATTGTTTAGTGGCCTGCACTGCTACCATACAGGCAGCCTAGATCCGGGCCTATTGGTGGTTGAAGGCAAGATACGCGAGGGCCGCACTATAGAAGAAGCCAACGAAGCGGTAGAAAAAGAAATAAAAAAGCTACTAGACGAGGGTGTCACAGACGAGGAACTACAAAAGGCCAAGAACAAAATAGAAGCTATGATCTCTTTTGAAGATCTGGCTTTGCTATCGCGCGCCAACAATCTGGCTTTTTACGAATTGCTGGGTGGTGCTGAAATGATCAACAGCGAATGGACGCGTTACCAGGCCGTAACCGCCGATTACCTAAAAGAGACTGCTCGCGAAATATTAAGACCCGAAAACTGCAATACGCTATTTTATAAGAAAAAAGTAGCTGAGACTACCCAGGATCAGTAAGAGATATACAATTTACAGCCCCGGCCTTTAGGTCGGGGCATACTTAAACACTGATCGGCGCTATACAGACTATTGCGTATTTTTCTTAGATCTACCACTTCCCAAAAATCCCAGTTAAATAATATATAGTATGCTGTTTGAAGGCAAATTTACAGACAAAGGCTTCAGCAACCGGGTAACCGAGTTATTTGGAATACAATACCCCATAATACAAGCCGGTATGATCTGGGCATCTGGCTGGCGACTGGCATCAGCAGTAAGCAACGCCGGGGGGCTGGGCATAATAGGCGCTGGCAGCATGTATCCCCAGGTGCTTGAAGAACATATACAAAAATGCAAACAGGCTACGACTAAACCTTTTGGTGTAAATCTCCCCTTACTATATCCCGACCTCGATAAACACATTGAGATCATCATCCGTGAAAAAGTACCTGTCGTATTCACATCGGCAGGTAACCCTAAAACTTGGACTGCCAAACTAAAGGAAAACGGGATAACAGTAGTACATGTAGTCAGCAGCGCAAAGTTTGCACGTAAGTGCCAGGATGCTGGTGTAGATGCTGTGGTAGCCGAAGGCTTTGAGGCTGGCGGTCATAATGGACGTGAAGAAACGACCACACTATGCCTGATACCCGATGTTCGTCAGGCTATAACTATCCCCCTTATAGCGGCAGGGGGTATTGGTACCGGCAGGGCTATGTACGCTATGATGGCCATGGGGGCCGAAGGGGTGCAGATGGGCACCCGCTTTGTAGCAACACCTGAAGCATCCAGCCACCAGGCTTTTAAAGAAATAGTTGTAAAGGCCAACGAGGGAGACACAATAGTGACCATGAAAAAATTAACCCCTGTGCGCCTGGTACGCAATCATTTTTACAGCCAGGTACAGGAAGCCGAAAATAACTGCGCTACCGTTGACGAACTAAATGACTTATTGGGCAGGGCCCGTGCCAAACGTGGCATGTTCGATGGCGACCTGGAAGATGGTGAGCTGGAAATAGGCCAGGTGAGTAGCATAATAAAAGAAATAAAACCTGCTGGCGAGGTGGTAACTGAGGTTTGGGAAGAATTTAAGAGCACTGCCGCTCATCCTTTTTCGTATTAGCGTTTATAATTTTTAGTAAAACACCCGGCTTCCAATTCCCACAACAATATTTGCTTCATTACACAAAAAAAGAAAGTGCGCTTCTCTCGAAGCGCACTTTTTAAATATGGTATAAAAAAACTAAAATTATTTAGCTTTCTTAGTTTCCATTTTAGTTTCTTTCTTAGTTGTTGTAGTAGTGGTAGCAGCCTTAACTGTATCCATTTTCTTAGTTGTATCAACAGCAGCTGGAGCTGGAGTTGTATCAGGAGCAGCAGCTGGAGCTGGAGTCATTGTAGCAGTAGAATCTGTAGCAGTAGTAGTCTTAGTTTCGCTGTTACCGCAAGAAGCTACAAAAAGGCCCATTGAAAGAGCAACGATTGACAATTTTACTAATTTCATTTTTGTGTTTTTTTGAATGGTTATATCCATTAATCCCTAAACAGGAAAAAGGTAACCCACTATCCCGGGAAATTTTTTAAAAAATATTTTCCACCCCTCCCAGGTGGGGCTGGCAGCACTTTTTACTTACCTTTATCATAAGCAACAAAAACATAGGCAATATTTATATTTCTAAACTGCCGGGTTACTTTTCCTTAAATAAAGCATTAATAATTGTACACGCCTATACATACAGAGCAGCAACTTCTGGCTGCATTTGCCACGGGTGAGCGGTATGCGGCCTCAAAATTGTACAGTCAGCACTTTAGTATAGTCAACGGCTGGATGATTAAGAACGGTGCTAGTGAAGATGATGTGGCCGATGTTTTTCAGGAAGCAATGATGATACTGTATGAGAAAGCTCAGCAGGAAGAATTCAGGCTCACCTGCGCTATTGGCACTTATTTATTCGCCATAAGCAAAAATTTATGGTATAAAAAGGTAAGCAGGCAGCAAAAAATGCCAGGTTACCTGCCTGAAGATACTGGCGATGAAGGTGCAGACTGGGCGTATGAGGATGATATAAACGTGCAGGTAGAACGGGAAGCTCATTATGAGCAGCTCGATATAGCACTGGAACAATTGGGCGAACCGTGCAGTTCTTTGATAAAAGCCTTTTATCACCACGATAAAAGCATGCAGGAAATAGCGGCAGATTTTGGGTACACTAACCCCGATAATGCCAAAACACAAAAATATAAATGCCTCGCGCGCCTCAGGAAGATTTTCTACGGTATGCAGGCCAAATGATAAATAGTTATGTTGCCAGACACACAAATATGGACCCTTGCCGAAGGCTACCTCAACAACAGCATCACTGTTGCTGAGCGCGAAGCCATACAGCACAGGCTGGCTACTGAGCCTGCTTTTGCTGTGGCATTCCAGGAGTGCACAGACCTTATACGCTCCCTCAAAGCAAATGGCAGGCAGCAAAAGCTGCGGTCTATGCTTAAAGACATACACAAGCAGGAAGTCGCCCACGCAGCGCCAAAGAAAAAGAGCACCATACCATTGCGTACTCACTACTGGCGCACAGCAAGCATAGCTGCAGGCATGGCATTGCTTACTTCACTGGTTACTTATTGGTCTATTCACCCCTCCGATAAAAAAACATCCAGCCAGTACAGCGTATTGCGCAGGGAGATAGAGACCATTAAGGCTTCACAAAACCAGCTCATCCGCAATATAAACCAGGAAAAAGCACCTAAGCCACCTGCGGTAGCAAGGTATAGCGGTACTGGTTTTGCACTTACAAACGATGGATACTTTGTAACCAGCTACCACGTAACCGATGGTGCCGACTCTGTTTATATACAGAATCACAACGGCGATTATTACCGTGCATACGTAGTGGCTTTTGAACCAAAAAGTGATATAGCAATACTTAAGGTAGAACAAGACGGCTTTAAGTTCAGCAAGGGCGATGTACCTTATACATTCGCTCCCGGCAAGGCCGGGTTGGGAAGCAGGGTTTACACGCTGGGCTACCCTGAAGACCAGATAGTATATAATGAAGGTTACATAAGTGCAAAGAACGGGTACGAAGCAGATAGCATGCAGTATCGCCTGGAACTTCCTGCCGATCCCGGCCAAAGTGGCGCACCGGTTTTGGATGCAAATGGCAATGTACTTGCTATTGTAACCGCACGTGGCAGCCAGAGCGAGGGCAATACCTATGCAGTAGGCGTTAAAGCGCTCTTGCAACTAGTACAATCTTTGCCCAGAGAAATGAATCTGCGCTTACCCAAAACCAATAGGCTGGGTAAACTGGATCGCGAACAACAAATAAAGAAGCTAGAATACTTTACCTGCTCGGTAAAGGTGTATAAAAAGTAGATCAGCGCAACAGCTCAGCACGCGCAGGTCTGTTTTGAAAAGTAAGACTTTAATATTTAAGCCAATACACGGCAGCAGGATGGTCCCTGTTGCCTTTTTTATTTTTATACCATATTAAATCGGGTGGCATAATTAAAACTATAATTATTATGCTCACGTATAACAGTGCCTACTTAATACCTAACTTTGCCGCCGGTATATAAAAACCCATGAGTCTTTTAAGAAGCATAGTCAACAGAACAAAGAATCCGCGCGGAGATATGGCCTTTACAGACCATATAGAAGATCTGCGCTGGCACATCATACGTTCGCTGCTGGTTATTATTGCCGCAGCCATATTTATGTTCATTCATGTGGAGTGGATATTCGAGCACATCATCCTGGGCCCGGCTAAAAACGATTTTATTGCCTACAGGTGGTTTTGCGCATTATCCCGCCTCCTCCATATAGATTCTTTGTGCCTTGGCGCCATCAACCTCAAGTTCCAGAACACCGCGCTTGCGGGTCAGTTTGTTATGGCCATGTCGGTATCCATGATGCTGGGGTTCATCTGCTCGTTCCCCTACATACTTTGGGAACTCTGGCTCTTTATAAAACCAGCCCTTAAACCAGTTGAAATAAAATATGCACGCGGCATAGTGTTTTGGTGCTCCCTGCTGTTCTTTATAGGCGTACTGTTTGCCTATTATATTATTGCGCCGTACACCATCAACTTTTTTGGTAGTTACCAGCTCAGCGCATCGTTTCAGAACATCATCACCATGGACAATTATTACGATACCATGAGCGATATGACCATGGGCATGGGTATAGTATTCGAGCTGCCTATTATTGTTTACTTCCTGTCGCGCATTGGCATACTTACCCCCAAGCTTATGCGCAACAACAGGCGCTATGCCATATTAATATTGCTCATACTTTCCGAAATAATTACGCCACCCGATTGGTTTAGCTGTTTCCTTGTTTTTATACCTTTGTATGCGTTGTTCGAGATATCTGTGCTCATAAGCGTACGCGCCTACAACGAACGCACAAGAAAAGCACTCGAAAAAGAAAATGAATAATATGGAAACTACATTCAATAAAAATCTGCCCATTGCCATAGGTTGCGACCACGCCGGTTTCGAATATAAAGAAGCCGTAAAAGAAATGCTTACATCCGAGGGCTGGGCGATAGAAGATAAAGGTACCTACAGCGCCGATAGTACCGACTACCCCGACTATGCACACCCCGTAGCCAAAATGGTAGAAGAAGGCACCGCCACAGCAGGCATACTCATATGCGGCAGTGGCAACGGTGTATGCATGACCGCCAACAAGCACAAAGGTGTACGTGCGGCCCTTTGCTGGGAAGAAGAACTGGCAGAGCTGGCCCGCCAGCACAACAACGCCAACGTCATCTGCATACCATCGCGCTACGTATCCCAGCAAACCGCCAACGAAATGGTAGAAGCATTCCTGGGTACCGCTTTCGAAGGTGGCAGGCACGAGAAAAGGGTAGCAAAAATATAGGCAGTCAACGCATAACCATAAAATTACAAAACTGGCCGTCGCAATTTCCGCAACGGCCAGTTTTGTTTACCTAGAGCTGAAGCCAGCCTTTTTTACTGAAAAAAGTTTTGTCCATACCCTCTGGATTTGGGCTTAAAATATTGAACTCAAAAGAATTTTGGAGATGGACAAGCGGGATGTTTTAGAATTTCAGAATTATAGCCTTACACTTTAGCAAGCAATTGTTCCGTTTTTCGGAGGAATTTTTCGATAGCCTCGTTAATGTCAATGCCCGATCTATTAGCTAGTACAATCAACCACCAGATATTCTCCCCCAGCTTCTGTTCTAATTCGCTTTGAGCATTGGCTTTCGGCCAACGTTCTTGTTGCGACATAATGTTTCTGCCTACCAGCCCGGCATCGGTCAGGTAAGCCAATGCGTCTTCTTCAACGGTCCATTCGCTACCATGGTGCAGTATTTCTAATTGTTGGTAGGCTTTCCTGATTGCAAGAGAACGACGGACAGTTTCTTCAAAATTGTTTTCACTCATTTTATTTCCTTTTCAATGTAATAGGTCAGCTTTTACAAATACAATCTTATTGTCCTTGAAGACAAAATCAAAAGTCCCCCCTATTCTACCTTCGGGAAATTCACCTGTAAATTCAACTTCCAAATGCGCATGTGTATCATCAGTAATTTGCAGATCAACTAATCTGCTTTGTGTTTGATAACCTACAAAATAACTTTCGAAGTATTCTTTGACGCCTTTGTGCCCTATGAATTTTCTTCCAACTGAAGGATCATCCAATACAGCATCCGACAAGTAAAAATCCAGGTAGTTCTTTGTATTGAAAGTATTGCTCACCGCAATCCAGTCGTTTAAAAAATATTGTATGTCCATTATTATTTTTTTAGGCTTGCTTTATAATTTACTTATGAGGGATGATGATATTCCGACAATCCATTATTATCATAAATTGAAATACCTCGAATGTGGCTCAGTTAAAATAAAACGTATTCAACTATAGGAAAAGAAAGATATTCTTTTTTAGTCCCGTAAACTTTTTTTGTAATCCAACGGCGATAAAGCAGTTTTGCTTTTGAAAAGCTTATTAAATGACTGCGGATGTTCAAAACCCAAATGATAAGCAACTTGCGCTACCGTTAATTCGTCTTTGCCTAGGTGTTCTTTTGCCTTATGAATGACTTTTTCGTGTATGAACTGCTGAGTATTCAGTCCTACCAGGTTTCGCAGCAGACCACTTAAATATCTTGGTGTGATATGTAATTGTTCGGCTACCGAATTCACAGAGGGCAAACCGCCCATCAATGATTTTTCAGCGTTAAAATAATCATCCAGCAAAGCTTCTAATTTACTCAAAACATCATTGTTCACAGCCTTCCTGGTAATAAACTGACGGTCATAAAAACGATTAGCATAGTTGAGCAATAGTTCAACCTGCGAAACAATTACATCCTGACTGAATTTGTCGATTCTTTCATTTAGTTCGTCCTGGATAAATTGATAGACGCTTAAAATAGTTACTTTCTCTTTTTCTGAAAGATAAAGTGCTTCTGCAGCCGAATAACTGAAAAAGCCTAATTGCCCTATAGCAGCACTTAGTGGATAAGTCCTAAGAAAATCTGGATGTATATGTAAGGTCATCCCGTCATAATCAGCTTCTTCATCTTGCATTCGCAACAGTTGTCCAGGAGCTATAAAGGACATCCCACCTGCTTCAAAATCATAATATCCTTGTCCGTATTTGAGCTTTCCGGAGAACTTCGTCTTAAAAGATATTTTATAGAATTGCAGAATAATTCCCTGTTCGAAGTCCTTCGGATCAAAACTGGCATCTCCATAATTCATGATGCTGATCAGCGGATGGGTAGGAGCCGGTTGCCCCATTGCTTTATGGAGCTGGGTTAAGGAACTAAATATAACAGGCTGCCTTTTCATCCGAAACAAATTTAAACAAATTAAAAAGGGGAATCCCAACTCTATACACTTCTGCATCGGCAAGGATATCGGTTAATTAAAATAGAAACTGAGCTCTGATCTTTTGCACCTGGGCTTCTGGGCCGTTTTCCAATCGCTCTGTGTACAATGCAATCGCATCTTTTCCGGCAACATACCGCAATTGATCTTTATCATCTGTCGCAGCATCAAAAATAACTCGTGCTACATCTTCCGCTTTAGTATAATTCGCCACTTGTTCCTCGCTGTACCCTTCGCTTACTTTGGCCACTAATTGTTGATATGCATCGTGCATTGCACCCTGTAAAGAACGGCCGGCAAAATCTGTTTGCATTCCCCCGGGGGCTACTACTTTTACCTTAATACCAAATTGTGCCAGTTCGTAAGCCAACCCTTCCGAAAATCCATCTATGCCAAATTTGGTAGCGCTGTAAATGGAACACGTCGGGAAACTCAATAACCCAAAAGAAGAAGTTATGTTGATAAAGGTTCCACTTTTCTTTTCCCTGAAATAAGATAAAAATGCTCTTGAAACATTAATCACACCCAACAAGTTGGTTTGGACCTGCATATTTATCTGCTCATCAGTAAAAGCTTCCAATGGTCCAACCAGACCATATCCTGCGTTATTAACTACCACATTAACATCGTGATTTGCCAAAACGTCTGAGACGTTTTTTTTGATTTGTTTTAAGTTGGTAACATCCAGATGTAGCAAGGTTACATTCTCTAATTTATTTAATTCTGTCTCTTTTTCCGGATTTCGCATCGTTGCAATAACATTCCAACCTTTCTGTTGAAAAAATTTAGCCGTTACTTTTCCTAATCCTGAAGATGCTCCCGTAATGAAAACTGTCTTTTGCATATGTGTCTTGTTTTAATTGTATCATGCAAAGGTCAGTAGTACTCTAATTCCGGGATTAATCAAAAGGGTAAAAACAGTAGTCTAAATGACGTGTTGTTTAGCTCGCAACACAAACCGTGTGGAACATTCCACCCTGTGGAACGGTGCATAACTTCTTTACAGTAATACCAATTACCAACAGTACCTTGCGCCCCGCAATAACTTGTAAACCCTCGCGTCAGCAGGGCACAGCATAAAATATTCGCTCAGTTCTTAAAAATCGCTAATCTCAAAATGTCCGCCAACGGACATTTTAAGACATTTTGTAGAGTAGCACTAAAGTGCAATATAAGCTACCACAGCATCTTTCAGGCTGCAAACAAACATAAAATGTCCGTTGCTCAATTATTTTTTACAACAGACATTTTTCACAAACTCTCATCCTTTTTTCAAGATTTGGCACAAGCACAAAAACAGGGGGCATTACGAGGCACGAAGCAACCTTTCGTAACACCAACTTGCGCAAAGACGATCATCACACTCATATTAAAACAAACATCATATAATTGCTTCGTGCCTCGCAAAAACAAAATAAAAACCAGAAACAGTGAAAATAAAACACATATCAACCATTCCAAAGCAATACACCCCATACCTGTCCGCATTTTAATTTAAAACCGGACAGGACATCATTCACCCAAACCCTTACCAGTAAAGGATTTCACAAAAAAACGCCCTGTCCGTTACCGGACAAGGCAGACATTATAAATTATCATTAATCTTTCAAATAGTGGAAACTAGCGCCCCTTATCCTATCCAGCCATTATTGTGCAACAGCTTGGCTATCTGTACCGCATTGGTAGCAGCACCTTTGCGCAGGTTGTCGGCCACAACCCAGCAGTTAAGGGTATTGGGCTGGGAGTAGTCGCGGCGTATGCGGCCCACAAATACCTCATCCTTACCGGCAGCAAACAAAGGCATTGGGTAAGCCTTTTCAGCCGGGTTGTCTATTACAATAACGCCAGAAAAGCGCGATAGAATTTCTTTCACTTCACTCTCATCAAAATCGTCCCTGAATTCAATGTTCACACTCTCACTATGGCCGCCCATTACAGGTACACGCACTGTGGTTGCAGTAACGCGTATGTTGTCATCGCCCATTATCTTATTGGTTTCCAGCACCATCTTCATTTCTTCCTTGGTATATCCATTATCCGTAAACACATCTATCTGTGGTATCAGATTCATGTCTATGGGGTATGGGTACACGCCGTGCCCCTTACCACCTGCACGCTCGTCGAGCAGTTCGGCTACTGCATTCTGGCCGGTACCGGTTACACTCTGGTAGGTGCTCACCACCACTCTTTTTATATGGTATTTCTGGTGCAATGGCTGCAATACCATTACCATTTGTATGGTGCTGCAATTGGGGTTAGCTATAATAAGATCCTTCTCTGTAAGTACATGGCCATTCACTTCTGGTACTATCAGCTTCTTGGTAGCATCCATGCGCCACGCAGATGAGTTGTCCACCACACGTATGCCAGCTTCGGCAAACTTTGGTGCCAACTCAAGCGATACACTACCACCTGCAGAAAAAAGAGCTACAGCTGGCTTCATCTTTATAGCATCTTCGGCAGACACCACCTTAAATTGTTCTCCTTTGTAGGATACAGTATTGCCTACCGAGCGTTGGGAGGCTACGGGTATTAATTCAGTTACCGGGAAGTTACGTTCTTCCAGCACTTTTAACATGGTACCACCCACAAGGCCGGTGGCGCCGACTACAGCTACGCGCATTGATTAAATTTATAATTTCCGCAAAGCTACAATATGAGCACAATAAACTCAACATGCATTGTGACAATATCTTTAAACTAAAAATCCCGGCCAAAGTGACCAGGATTTTAGCTTAAAAAGGTAAGAATGCATATTATCTGATACGGCCAAAATTATACCTCAGCCCCACAGATATATAAGTATAGGTATCATTGTGCTTATTGAATTGGATATTAGGATCGTACCCATCCACATAATCGCTTTGGCAAATATTGTACTGGTAGTTTGCATTGGCTACTAAACCTGTTATCCCAATTATTCTTGGCAAGGTCACATCTATACCAACATTTAATGGCACATTACCAACAAAAGAGCTGCTTTTAATAACACCATGCATGATTGATTCCTGATTTAAACCACCACGTGTACTGGTAGTAATATCATTATGTATAATACCATATCCTGCGCCGCCGTATACACCACTTAGTATAACCAGAAAGGTAGTAGGTGTAGCGTGTGTAAAAAAAGCGCCCAGCGAAAGACGGACATTGGCATTAACTGTAGAGTAGGCATTTTTTATATAAAAGCCATCAGCTTTCTTGGTCACATCCAGCCCACCGGTAGTTAAGTTACCGTACTGCCCCTGTATGCCGGCGCAAAAGTAAGGTGTAATATTATAGTTAACATCGCCCCAGAACGATGGCTCCTTGGGTTTACCATAAAAATCGCCATACAGCTCGGTAATACCCGCACCAATACCAATACTAAAGGCATGGGCAGTTGGGGGTATATATTTTATCTGGCCTTGGGCTAAGAACCTTGCCGAAAGCGCCAGTAAAAGAAGTGAAATATATTTAAGTTTCATCTTGGTGATTTTAAGAGGTTAATATTGCCATGTTTTTTTCTTGTAGTCTTTTATCTGTTGTTCCAGACGTATCGACTCCTGTGCCTGCTGCAGGCTATCTGGCATATAATCTTTAATACTTAGCTCACCTGGATTAGACTCCTTAACTATTTGACTATAGAAATTGTGCTGGATAAAAATGTCATCAAAGCTTACGTTGTAGATATCGCGTTGTGCGTCTATGGCTTGTTTGGTAGCAAATACGTACCTACACTGCGGGAAGTACAACCAGAAGGCTGGTTGCTCACTCACCAGCTCGCCACCTGCTTTTATTTTTATAAGTGGCGCAAGACCTACTATACGGGTCTCTACTCTAGACCGCTGACGATCAAAGAAGATATCTTCTTTGATACGGAACTTAGTAACGGTTTCAGAATTAAAGTCGTTCAGCTTCATTACCGCACCTGTCTGGTTACCATTTTCATCAAACTGTGGTACCAATACGCTGTCTGTAAGTTTAGACATTGCCTGTGTATATGTAAGCGGAGCTACAAAAGCATCACCAGTAGGGTTTTCCTTTGTGCTGGATGCATCGTACGCAGTGAGCTTGCCATTCTGCAATGCCGCCAATATAATGTCCATCAGGCTGGCCCCAGGTGTGGCAAATATCCTGTTCTTAGGGTATTGCAAGTCTATATCTCGCCATATGCGTTTATAAAAGCGCACGTTATTTACGTTAATAGCCGGGAACTGGAATGGCTTGGCCCCTTCCAGTGGATTCTGCTTATAAAAACCATCCATTGGGCGCGTGGTGTCTGCTGCGGCCTTAGCCATGCTGTCCATATTCTGGGCATGCAGGCAAGTGCCTGCAGAAGCAAGCGCAATTGTGAGGAAGGATATTTTGAGTGTTTTTTCCATGTCTCTTATCTTTATATTTTTATTCGGCTGTTAGTGTCAGAGGGTCTAGCTGACGCTTCATACCATCGGGCCCGGTTGCAATTATGTTATCAAATATAACTCTTGTGCCGGGTGTAATGCTGCTCATGGCAGACTGCATAGCTCCTGAGAAAACATTGCCATTTGCCTGCAATACTACTGCTTCTGCGCGTGGCTTCACTATAATAAGCGTAAAACGTTCTATATTAAATTTAGCATCGAAGTCGAAGTTATCCAGCATAGCAAATATCCTGTTCTGCGATTTCATGGCAACCGAACTTAACCTGCCGCCAGATTTACCGCCAAATTTCACTTTAGGATCTGGTATGCGCTTAATGCGGAATGGTGTTGAACTCAGTACCTGCGTTTTGCCACCCACCTCTGTAGATACCACAACGTTTGTATTCCCGGGGGTGCTTACATGTACAGAGTATGCACCTGCGGAGCCAGATATACTACCTCCACTTAAACTCACCTTCAGGTTTTCTTTGGCTATGCCTGGTGCCGATACAGATATTGGGTTAGCCACACCAATATAGAACACATTCATTTTATCGGCAGAAACTACAGCCGACGGACGGGCTACCTGGTAGCGTTGCTCACCTGTGTTGTATTCTTTTACAGTACCATCTGTTTGGTGCACCTTAATTATACCCGACCAGGAGAAGGAACCTTCTTTACTTGTATTTACACTATATTCTCCCCTGCCATCCTTTAGCGGCAACTGGGTACCGTTTACAAATACATCAGAGCTTGCTTTCGAATCGGATGCAGTTAAAAATACCTGTGCTGTGTAAGGCTGACCCAGTATCACATAAGAACTTGGCGCTACTGCAACAGCAGCAAATTGGTCCAGGTTCACTACAGCCTGGTCCATGTGTCCCAGTATTTTCCGTACCACATCGTACTCAGTATTCTTTTCATCTGCACGTATCTTGGTAAGGGCTGTTAGAGCAGCTGTCAATGGTATTCCGTCGCCAAAATTGCTTTGTTCCCATGTTTTTGAGATGCCGGCTTTGGATGGCGGATCATCTGCATTCAAGGAAAATGTAAGTCCCGCCTTATCTTGCTCAGACAGCAATGCAAATACCTTAGCCTTGGTATCATTGATCTTCTTTTTCAGTTCCACTCCCCTGCCCTGGTTGATCATCAATCTTGGGGATATGTCAACATTATCTCTTTTCCTTAAATCACCTTCCGCATTATATCCGCCTCCTTTGTCTTCCATAAGGCCTTTTATCTCACCTATGTAGCCATCCAGCTCAGCAAAATATTTACTGGCTTGTTTTGCCTTGTCGTATATAGGCCTGGCTCTATCTGGCTCAGATTTCAATTTCGTAGCCTCAAATGCAGCATACGTATTGTCGGTATTACTTTGCACATTTTTGGTGGAAGTGACCAGGCTGGCTGTCAGGTATCTGAAAGCATCCAGTACAGATGAGCTGATGTTTGTAGCTATCAGCCCAAGCAGCACCAGGTACAGAATACCTATCATCTTTTGCCGCGGTGTTTCTTTTAAACTCGCCATGTTGATAAGTATATTTTATGCTTTCCTGAATGCCTCTAACTGCGCTTTGTAAACCGCGTTCAGTTCAGAAAGGTTGGAACGTAATTGTTTCAGTTCATTGGTAGTAGATTCAAATTCTTTACTCATACCAATTGCCATCTTAGCAGTGCCTAAGGAGTTGAGCTCAGCAAGGTTGTTATGCAGTACTTTCATTTGGGCAGTAGCACCTTCTACTTCCTGTACCATAGCTTTCGTCATGCCGGCTGTACCTATCTTCGCTATTTCATTTACAGTTTCTACAGTACGATTAAATTGCTCAAAACCTTTGTTCAATTTATCTATGGTCTGATGATTGAGCGACTTAGACAACAATTCATCCAGGTCGTTGTTCTTAGGCTCGTGTTTCTGTGTCGTCTGCACCGCTCCCATTCCAGGAATCAATGAAACATCATCTGTCAAAGATTGGATACCTGAGATAAAGAAGAGACAAGCCTCTACACAAAGGCCCACACCTATCATCCATTCTCCCCCTTCCCAGTGGAGAATTTTAAACATCAAGCCGATAATTACGATACTTGCACCCCAATAAATAAGCGTATTGAGGTTTACTCTAGACGGTTTTTTGTTCTTGCTGCTCATAAAATTATTTGGTGTTTGTTTCTTCAATATTGGTTTTGGTGCCTGTATTGGTATTAGTATTAGTATTTGTATTATTAGTATTGGTGTTAGTACTGGTGTCCGTATTTATTACCATTGGTTTATCAGACTTACTACTGCGTTTATTCTCATACCTCACCTTGCGTGTTTCTACTCTTTTGCCCAATATTTCTGGAGCTGGCATCACACAACGGAAACCAATGTAAGAATGGGGAACATCCTGGCTTTCGTAATCGCGAATATATGGACTAAGAAAACGTGCATTATCTTTCCAAGAGCCACCACGCACCACCTTACTTTTCATGAAGTTTGATTCTGTGCTATCTGCATCGTAAAGCAAAACAGGATTCTGATCGTGTACAAATGCCCATGCCGATTCATTATATGCATCAAGCACCCATTCTGCTACATTGCCTTCCATATTATACAAACCGAAAGCATTTGGCGAATATGATGTTACCGGCACCGTGTAAGAAGAACCATCCTCGGTATAGTCACCCTCGTCTTGCTTAAAGTTTGCAATAAGGCGATTCTTTTTATCGCGTGGTACTGCTGTGCTGTCAGCATTATATTGCTCCATTGCTTCCTGACTGCCTTGAGCGGCATAAGCCCATTGCGCTTCTGATGGCAAAGTGTATGGCAACTGGAAGTTCCTGATATACTTGCTCTTTTTGGTATGCGAGTGTATGCTGCGCCAGTAAGCGAAGGCACGGGCTTGCTTCCAGGTAACACCTACTACAGGATAGTCGTCATAAGCAGGGTTAGTAAAATATTCCGCTACCAGTTCATCGGTCTGGGAATTAGGAAAGTCGGTTGCCCATACTTTGGTATCAGGATATACATTGATGCTTTCAGTAACGAAACGATCTTTAGAATCGCCTGGCTTACCACGTTTCAAATAAGTAAAAGCAAAACTGTACAACTCCTTGCGTATCTGCCCATGGTCGAACATAGGAGCTATTTTGTTTTGTATGTCAGCACTTTTTGAAGACATAATATTCCGGCCGTGGTGTTTGAATTTATTCCACCGGATGGATCTTGAAGAAGAATCCAGGCTATTATGATTAAAATATTGGTCATCTTTTATATATGCGGCAATAGCAACAGAATCAATTACCCAATTGATAAAATCGCGGTATTGCTTATTTGTCACTTCTGTTTTATCAATATAAAACGAGCTAACGCTGAATTTTTTTACGCTGGACGTTTCACTATCAGACTGGCCATATTTTACCACAATACTGCCACCGGGTATATAGGCCATTCCGGGAGGGGCAGGTATTGTTTTGTAGTTGTACGCCCTTATCGGGGCAACAACCCTGTCCTGGGCATAAGATGACACAAAAAATGTTGCAAAGGCCATTGCAACCAAAATGCTTTTAAAATACATACTCTCTATCAATTTATACTTATCCTAATAATATAGCACAGTGTCTAAGATACGCTTTCAAAGATAATTTTAAAAGCCACTTAAAAAACAATACTTTTATATCTGTAACAAATGGATAACATGCAAATACGAATAACATGTATCCCAATAATAACTAGACTAATATTAATTGATATTTTATCAACTACCATTAATGTTAAAAAAATACCCCCCCCTCACGGATTCAACTTGCCTAAAATTCTAGCCAGTAAATTTTAGTACTGCAAACTTCTAAAATAAAATAACAATTCAAAAGTTATTTCTCCCCTTTTTGCAGGGGTAAAAATACCGAGCTTTGCACAGTATGAATAAGCTTGCTTCGATTAATAAATATTTTATAAAGTACAAGTGGCATTTATTATCAGGGATCTTCTTTGTCGCCGTATCATGCTTCTTTACTGTCAGACGTCCATTTATTATCCGAAATATAATAGATCACGTGCAGCGCACTATAAACCAACACAACGTTACTGACATGCATAGTTTGATGCATGAGGTATTTATAGCCGGAATGGAGCTATTGGGTTTAGCATTGCTTAGTGGTTTGTTCATGTTCTTTATGCGACAGACACTTATTGTAATGTCTCGACTAATAGAATATGACCAGAAAACAGAGATATATACTCACTACCAGCAACTGCACACCGGATTTTTCAAAAGCCATTATACCGGTGACCTAATGAACCGTATATCTGAAGACGTATCCCGCGTGCGGATGTACACTGGCCCGTCTGTAATGTATGCGACAAATATGGTGGTACTCACCATTATGTGCCTATGGAATATGATACGGGTAAACCCAATGCTTACCTTTTATGTGTTCATACCTCTTCCTGTAATGGCAATAACCATATACTATGTAAATAGGGTTATCTATAAAAAAAGCAGTAAGATACAGGCCCAACTATCATCGCTCACAACCACTGCACAAGAAACTTATTCGGGTATAAGAGTTATAAAATCTTTTGTACAGGAGAAAAATATGCTGCGCTTCTTCCAAACAAATTCTGAAGAGTACCGGAAAAGCTCCATCAACCTCTCGGTTACAGAAGCGTTTTACTTCCCATCCATGAATTTGTTTATCGGGCTTAGCATGCTGAGTACTGTGCTTATTGGGGGATACTACGTTATTATTGGGCAAATATCGATAGGCAACATTGTTGAGTTTGTACTGTACATCAATTTGCTCATGTTCCCTATCTCAAGTATAGGTATGGTTGCGAGCATGGTGCAGCGCGCCAGCGCAAGCCAGCAGCGCATTGATGAATTCTTAAGCACACCTTCTGAAATTGTAACGCCCACGGGTGCAGTGCGACCCAACATACAAGGTAACATTGACATAGAAAATGTAACATTCACCTATCCGCACACCGGTATTAAAGCCTTAAAAGATTTTACACTTCATGTCAAAGCCGGACAAAAAGTAGCACTGATCGGAAAAACGGGATCGGGGAAATCAACAATTGCCCACTTACTACTGCGCATGTACGATCCCCAGCAGGGCAATGTGGTTTTGGATGGCACAAATGTACGCACCATGCAGTTGCAGGAGTTGCGTCGCCAGGTAGCTTATACACCACAGGAAGCCTATTTGTTTTCTGACACAGTGTATAACAATATAAAGTTTGGCCGCGATGATGCAACAGATGAAGAAGTGAAGGAAGCCGCGCGCCTTGCCGATATGGAGAAAGATATAGCTATGCTTGCAAACGGCTACGAAACCATGATAGGTGAGCGTGGGGTAATGTTATCGGGTGGCCAAAAACAAAGGTTGGTGCTGGCCAGGGCGTTACTAAAAAGGAGCAATGTGCTGATACTAGATGAAACGCTGAGCGCTGTAGACACCCAGACAGAACAAACCATATTGGGCAACCTACTGGAACATACCCGGAATAAAACCACACTGGTGATCACTCACCGCATATTCACCAGCTGGACCTTTGACGCCATTGTAGTAATAGACGATGGCAGGATAGTAGAGCAGGGCACTCATGCTGAACTGATGGCACTCAATGGTAGATATGCCAAGCTATATCGCCACCAGACAGAAAGCGCAACTGAAGCTGCGTAACGTTATTTCTTAAGGAAAGTAAGGGGTAGTTTTATCACTTTATCCTTTCTGCGTACCACTACAGTAGTGGTATCGCCATAGGAAAATCCACCCAGGGCTTCCATATAGGTTTGCATACCTTGTATATCGTACTTGCCCAGTTGTGTAATGATATCACCTTCCTGCACCCCGGCAATTTTTGCTGGTTTTTCATCACTAACACCATCCACACGCACACCACCATCGGTATATGCATAGTCTGGCATTATACCCAACGTCACTTTAAAGCTCACCTTACCAACACTACTTTGCTTTGTTGGGGTGAACAGTGGTTTAGGGTATTTTTCCATAGTGCGCACTATACTATACACATGATTCAGTACCAGCACTTCGCCAGTGTAGTTTATCTTCTCCGCAATATCTGTGGGCTTATGATAATCTTTATGGGTACCTGTAAAGAAAAATAAGACGGGTATCCCTGCATGATAAAAAGAAGAATGATCTGATGGACCTATACCTGAACTATCTATTATGTACTTGAAATGTTTAGGCTCGTTAAGCACACTACCCCATGCTGGCGATGTGCCCACGCCACCTATATACAACGCATGGGTACTATCATTCAGCCTGCCCACCATATCCATATTTATCATGTAGGCCACATTAGTGCTGTCTGCACAGTCGTCTTTTATAAATGCCTTTGACCCTAGCAGACCCAGCTCTTCACCAGAAAAATTTACAAACAGATAATTGTACTTGTGTAGTCTATGCTCTTTTATCCACCTAGCTACCTGCAAAAGTGCTGCAGTGCCGCTTGCGTTATCGTCGGCACCATAGTGTACCAGTTTTTCTTTGCCGGTGTAAAGGCTATTACCGTCTTCTCCCAACCCAAGGTGATCGTAGTGAGCCCCGATGACAACCGTATAGCGCGCTTTATTATCTATAAATGCTGCTATGTTGGTACCCATGCGCTCAGACCTGTTTACCGCTATATTAATATCAACTTTTACATTTTTATCAGTACTGTCTGCAGTCAAAGTATCGGCTACGTACTTGTGGTATGCCTGGTATGAAATGAAAGCCACAGGAATATTCACTTTGTCATATTCAGACATATCATTAAAATAGGGCTGGTAGCGCGACCCATAGCTGTCGTAGAACAAAATAGCCGGAGCACCATGTTCTGCAGCTTCTTTACTGCGTTTGTACATGGCCCTTTCCCAATCAAAATGGGGATCTTCAGCTTCTGCCTTATCACCGTACAGGCTTATCATCCAAGGTAGCCCGGACTCCATAACATTGGGCAAGCAATCGCCTGAAATATGCCCCGCCGCTGTAAAAGGCAAAGGGAAAGCTTCCTCATTCAATTGAAGTGTGTACCCACCAATACTTATTGCAGATGCGGCAGAAACCTCTTTACCATGTGTGAAATAGAAAGGATATCTATACTGTCCCATAAACGGAGCTATATCCATTTGCCGGTAACGATCCTCTATATAATCGGCTGCCCTGCGCTCACCTTCAGTGGCTGTACGTCGCCCCAGCAACTCGTCGCTTGCCAGAAACGTTATATCCTTGCGTATTTGTTCCGCTGCCTGCAGGTCTTTTTTAGACTGCGCGTTTACTTGCAAAGCCGGTATGGCTAAAACAAGAATAAAAAGAAATGGCAACGGCCTCATGATAAGATATTGACTACAAAAATACACTTCATTATCACTTCACGTAATAATTTATGCTTATTTCTTAGAATGGAATCGCATCTGATACAGTGGTATGAAAATGCCCCGCCGTTGAGCGGGGCATGGAAAATCAACTCAAATGCTATTGCCTATTAATGTCCTATAAGTACAGGTTCAAGTGTGCCATTCGGGGTTACAAGCAGCAAACTTGCTTGTTCAGGTATGGCTTCCTGTCCGTTGGTAGGTATTGTTATATCGTCTGTTGTAATATCCTTCAGCTTTGGCAATTGTGCTGCTGAGTTGATGCCTATATAATCCATAAAGTTTTTAGACGTAGCGTACACCAGGGGTTTACCTACCACATCTTCATTACGGCCGGTTATCATAATCAATTCCTTTTCAAGCAACTTCTGTATGGAGTAGTCTGCACTTACACCACGTATATATTCAATTTCGCTTTTGGTTACCGGTTGCTTGTAAGCAATAATGGCCAGTGTTTCCATAGCCGCTGTAGATAATTTTTTGATATGCTTATCTCCATTAAGCTGCAAAACAGTTTTATGATATGCTTTCTTAGTCAGAAACTGAAAGCCACCACCGGTTTCTTTCAGCTGGAAAGGATAATATGGTTCATCATATTTTTCGCGGATAGCATCTATGCAATTAGAGATACGACCGGCATCAACAGGCATCTCAAATGCCTGGCCCATGATCTCGGTGATCTCCATCTGGGTAAGCGGACGTTCACTTGAAAAAATCAGGGCCTCAATATGCGGCATCAGTTGTTCGATATCCATACTCATACTTTTTTCTCTTCACTACCGAAAGTAACACACCCAAATAAATAACTAAAAGAAAGAAATACACAGGATGTGGGTAAAACAAATAGCAACCTATTAAAACCAACTAACGATGGTTGCCTTTTTATGACATGCAAAGATACAAAATGTATGATTGTGCTATTTAGTATTACTGTTAAAAAAATCGTCATTTAAACCTGTATTTATACTATAATTCAGATAGGTGATCTGTATTGTACCCTTTGATGATTTTTTTGTACCGCTGCTTTTTATAGCACTATTGGTTTCATTATCATCGTAATCCATAGTTACTCCTTTAGGCAGTTTGTAATCCTTCACATCCAGGTACAAAACCACCTTATCAGGAAGCGCCTGGCTTATATACATCCCGTAGGTCAACTCCATTTTAGCAGTACCATCCTTCGATGTGGTTTCTGTACGTAGTGCTACCAGGGCCTGTTCATCAATCCATAGTTTTGAAAGCACAATGTTCCCTTCATCTTCGGGCACCACCTTTATTACATGCACTTTTTTGCCGCCAAGTGTATCATAGCCCGCATCTATAACCATCACTTTGCCTTGCGGTATCAAATTGCTCATAGCAAGGTTCATATTCTTTTTGGGCAAAATTGATATGCCGCCATTACGCTCAAACTTTATTTTATCAGGATACTTAAAGTATAATTTCCCCTTCAGATCGGGCAGCCTCATGTAAGCTACGTTTATCTTCATCTTCACATCTGCTACATAGTCGTGCACAGTAAGCACCTTGGTACGCAACGCGTAAAAAAGCGATGATGCATTGCTTTCTGCCGGTTGTGCATTGCACCACAGGCAAATGAGTAGGGAGAAGAGCAACAGGTAGCGCTTTATCATGACTTAATGTCTTTCCGGTTAAAAAATATAATAGATGCCGCCAGGAACACAATGGTATAGATAATGAGCACCAGCGCTGAATTGCCTATGGCATGGTAAGGAACCGGATCGTCAAAAAACCCCTTCCAACCAATAACATGCGTAGTAAGGAGATATGGTTTGATAAGGGTGAACAACGGCAACTCAAGATTGGATAATATAGTAAGCACAATAACAATGCCCATAGTAGATATGATAGGGCCGATAGCATTATCTGCAAATATAGATAGCAGTATGGATAGGGATGCAATGCTCATCATAGCTATACCTGCAAAAGCAAAGGCTGCTGCATAGCGCCACAATATATCATTGTGCATGATCAACACAAAAGCATCGCTCTTAAGATTAATGAGATCACCTGTGCCAAATAGCAACAACGACACCCCAAGCGACACTATAGCCAGCCATATGAGCAACAGCAAAGTATATACAAGAGATCCGGAAAACTTAGCAAGTACTAATTGCGTACGCGATATTGGCTTTGTAAGTAATAACCGCAACGTCCCCATGCTAGCTTCACCGGCAAATGCATCGCCACCCACCAGCGCTACAAGCAGGGGTATGTGGATGAGTAGCGACTGCAAGGTAATGTAGGTGACCAGGTAGCCGTTCAGCACCTTGCCTTGTATATCAAACTGCTCGTTTACGCCCTGCAAAGCAAAGTTCACAAAACTCCCCCCATCACTGAGCATAGCCAGCTGTATAACGCCCGATATAGCAGCAATGATAGCAAAGCTGATATAGGTACGCGGTCTGGAAAATATTTTATACAGTTCAATCCTTAGCAGCTGCGTCATTGGTCAGGGATATAAAATATTCTTCCAGCAAATGTTTTGTCTTTATTTCAAGTACCTGCATGCCATTTTGCACCAGCCACTGGTTGAGTTGAGGTACCTGTGCGGGATCCATCTTAAAAGTAATGGCCGATGATGTATGTTCGTGAACATATACCTGCCATGCTGAACCAGCCAGCTTGCCAGCCACATCAGTATCAGGCAACATGGATACTTGTATCAAGGTATCGCCGGGATGCAGCAAGTCGCCAACTATACCCTCTACCATTTTTTTGCCTTTGTGTATGATGATCATCCTATTGGCTACATGCTCTATCTCATACAGCAGGTGCGAGGATATAAGGATCGTTTTACCAAGATCGTGACTGAGGTGGAGTATCAGTTTGCGCATTTCTGCTATCCCTTGTGGATCAAGACCATTAGTAGGCTCATCCAATATCAGAAGATCGGGATCGTGTACCATGGCTATAGCTATCCCTAATCGCTGCTTCATCCCCTGGCTATATGCTTTTACCTTGTCTTTACGGCGATCAGCTATTCCCGTAAGCTCCAGCACCTCATGTAACCTGGTATTGGGTATTTTTTTGTTACTGAGCGATGCAAATATTTTCAGGTTATCCCAGCCGGAAAGATAGTTATACATATCTGGACGCTCTATAATTGCGCCAATATGCTGCAAAAGATGACGGGTATTATTGTGGAGTTCCTGCCCTTTTATAAAAACGTGGCCATTATCGGGGAATATAAGGCCGGCCAGCATGCGTATGGTGGTACTTTTTCCTGCTCCATTCTGTCCCAGGAAACCATATACATCGCCCTTATTAACAGAAAACGACAGATCGCTTACGGCTTTAAAATCTTTAAAGGATTTATTGAGGTTCTTGGTTTCAATTACTGGAGCCATCAGCTAAGTAAACAAATAGCAGCCTCCTTAGTTCAATAAAAAGCTTGGCAGCTAAATATATTAATTATAAATAAGTACTGACTGTAACCTTAATACATTGAATAGCTCCTTACGCACCTGGTAGTTTAGCTTAAAGAGCATCTGCGTATCGGTAAGCACCTTCAGGCGCCCGTTAACCATTTTAAAGTTGATGGCTACCTGTTGTTTTTCAATCTCAGCCTTATTCCTTTCTATAATGTCTTCCCATACGTGGAACAACACCATATCACTGACGAGGCTATTAAAAACATCTCTTTGTACTACGTTATTATCTATTTTGTAAGCAATTTTCATGGGATGGTGGCGGTTTATAATTACTCCAAAAGTAGCGCAATTGGACAAGGGCATAAAATATCTTTAAGTAATACTCTAAAGTTTACATATCCTTAACGCAAATTTGCTGCCTTTCCATATTAAAAAAAGCTGGCCAGAAAGGCCAGCTCAGTATCCTATATCCTGGCTATAGAATCCAGTTCTATTTTTTCTTATACTTGCTTATAAGCTCTGCTACAGAAGACCTCCTGAGGAAATCAACATTAAGTGCAGTAAAGAGCTTCACCTTTGCAGGTGCTTCTTTAAGGCCTTTTTCAAGTTGTAGCATAGCCTCTTTTGTTTTACCCAGTTCAAATAAAATGGCCGCATGATAATAGTAAAAGTCAGGCTTGTCACCGCAATGGTCACGTGCCACTTCAAGCTGTGTTAGCGCTTCATCATAGTACATGGCCAGGTATAAACCCCGTATAAGCGCTACCCATGTGCTTTTATTTCCTGGCTTCAGCCGTACCGCATTCAGGTAGCACACCAAGGCTTCGCTTTTTACATCCATTTCCATCAGGCAGTTTCCTATGGCCATACAGTAAGAAGCATTTTCTTTATTCAGGTGCAATGCTACCGAGTACGATTTCACTGCTTTTTCCCATTGTTTCTCACGAGCATAAGTTTCGCCTATCTTATAGAAGATACCATCATCTTGCGGGCTAAGCTGGGAAGCCTGGCGGTAGTAGTAGCGTGCACGAGAGAAATTCTTTTTCTTTTCCCAGCAAAAGGCCATGGCTTCAAATATTACATCTTCAGCCTTAGCTATCTCCAGGTGCTTTTCCAACACTTCCAGCGCCTTCTCATACCATTTAAGGCGCATATAGGCATCGGCCATATTACGATAAGCAAATTCAAACTTCTCGTCTATGGCAACGCAATACTCGTAGGCATCTATAGCTTTTTCATACATTTTAAGGCCCTGGTAAGCAGCCCCCATGTTGAACCATGCCAAAGAGTTGTATGGATCAGCATCGGTTATTTTTGTATGCAATTCTACGCTTTCGCTCAGCTTATCTGTAAACTCAGCCCAAAAACATATTTTTTGCAAGGCCTCTTCGTTACGCTTATCCAGCGCTATTACGCGTTGCAGCGTATCATATACGGCCTCAAACTCTTCTGCTTCATCGTATACATCAGACAGTTCCAGCAGTATCTCTACCCTGTCTTTCTTTTCAAAAAGTTCAACATTCTGCTCCAGCCATTGTGCTGCCTGGTCGTACTTGAACTGGCCCAGGAAGATGTCAGATTTAAGCAGCACTGCATCCAGGTTCTTCTGGTCGTACTGTTCCATTTCTTCAAGCGCCATAAGGGCCTGGCCGTATTTTTGTGCTTGGGTAAGTATTTCGGCCCTGAACAATAAGACCGAAGCTGAGAAAGGATAATATGTGCGGGCAATATCGCAGGCTAGTAATGCCTGTTCTTCATTGCCATTTTGAAAATAGTATTGTATAACCCGCTCAAACTCTTCTTCATCCATCATGCTGGCAGATTCCGCCTGCTTCACCATTTCGTACTTCTGCAGCAACTCGTCTATTGAACCCCATTCTTCATCTGAAAAATCGTCATCAAACATATGCTATAGGTTTGTTATCAAAATTAACTAAAAAACAGTGCCATTCCATACCCGTTTTGTTATGGTAGTGTAAAAAATGCACAGGTTATCCACATATTATTTTAATGCAGAAAATGTTGATTTACTAGCATTTCCAGAGTAGATAATTTAAACCAAAACAGTCTCTATTGGCTGGCGTTGGTGCTTTCCGCATTGCTTCCGCGGCTTTCATTCCACACCCTATCCAATGCCGTAACCACATAGGTTACTTTTTTATGCTTGTTGGCATCAAGGTCAAGGTACTCAGGAAGCGATTGAATGCTGATCAACCTGTCGGCACGTTCCAGGTCAATCTTTTCATCATTCAGGAAGCGGTACACTGCGTATCTCAAAGCCTCTTTTGTTGGGTTGGTCACCTGCCATTGCAAAAGTGTACCTTCTACTGAAGGTATAGCCTTAAGATATGGAGCAGAGGGAGCTATACTGTCCAGCCACTTCATACGTGGCGGCATAGCCGGGTAGCGGTTAAAATTATGTAGGCTATCACTGATGGCTGGCAACTTCTCAAAGCAGGATGCACTATAAAATGCATAGCCCGATAAGGGGGCGGTATTACGTATTTCCCGCACCTGCGACATGAGCTCGTGCGTACCCGTCCATGCGCCGCTGCCACCTACCATGCGATACAGACCCAGGCCATAATACACTTGCCTGCCGTAGCTATGCTGCTGCCACCACGGCAATAGTACACCAAATGGTGCTGCATGGCTGCTATGTTCCCAATATAACTGAGGTAGCAGATAATCTATCCAGCCTTTTCTCATCCACAACAAAACATCTGCATAGAGGTCATCAAAATCAGTTTGGCCACCCCGCGTTGCCGACCCTTCTGGATCTTTTGATGCATTGCGCCAGATACCAAACGGGCTGATGCCTAACTTAACATAGGACTTTATGTCTTTTATATTTGTATTAAGCAACGATATGAATTGACTCACATTGGTACGGCGCCAATCTTCCTTATTAGCCCCTCGTCCAAACTGAGCGTAGCTGCGATAATCGCCAAATTGCTGGCCTGCTATACGATACGGATAAAAATAGTCGTCCAGGTGCACTGCGTCTATGTCATATCTTTTTACCACATCAGTGATCACTTTTATTACATATTCACGCGCCTCAGGATAACCCGGATCTATGTACGATTTGCCACCATAGCTGATGATCCATTCTGGGTGAGTGTAGGTAACATGCTTAGGGGGATTAGGGTTCTTATGGCTATCTACCAGGGCCCTGAAGGGATTGAACCATGCATGAAACTCCATATTTCTTTTATGTGCTTCCGCTATCATAAAGGTAAGCGGATCGTAATAGGGAAAGGGAGGCTGTCCCTGGCGGCCTGTAAGATAGTGACACCAAGGCTCTATAGATGACGCATACAACGCATCGCTGGATGGGCGTATCTGCACTATCACAGCATTGCAGCCTACCTGTTTTAGCTGATCCAGGCGACGCACAAACTGTTCTTGCTGCTCTATAGATGGCAAACCTGGCTTAGATGGCCAATCTATATTGGCCACTGTGGCAATCCATGCTGCCCTAAACTCGCGCTTCGACGGTTGGGCATGGATCAGAGTAACGCAAGTAAGCAATAGTACTATGACAGAAGTTATTTTATTCATCAGGTATAGTAGAATGACAAAAAAGGCTAATCCATTTACAGATTAGCCTTGTAAATTAAATATATAAAGATTACTCTTCGGTCTTTTTCTTTTTAGCCGTTTTTTTAGGCTTTGCTTGTTCACCTTCAGCAGCATCTGTTTCTACAACCGCTTTCTTAGCCTTTTTAGGCTTTGCAGCAGGTTTTTCTTCTTCGGCAACTACTTCTGCAGGCTCTGCTTTGGCAGTTTCCGTCTTTGCTTCTGTTGATGGATCCTGTGCTTCTTCAGCTTCAGGCTCCTCTTCCTTAAACACGAGAAGATCGTTTGCTTTAAGTAAGTCATACCATTTGAGCATTTTTTTCATGTCGCTCACATACACTCTTACTTCATCAAACTCAGGGAAGATGGTTTTGAAATAATTCCTGATACCCTTATCATCCGTTTTAGGATCTATAACAGGTATAGTGCTTTCATGTTCCACCATTTTCTTAAATACGTGGTGCAGGCGCACATTCTCTGCTATAGTGTATACTTCTATACTCTCAAGCGGGGTCACGTTGTGCAAGCGTGCTGATATGAACCTGGTAGATCTATCGGCCAGACTCTTAACAATAGCACCATCGCTTTTAGTTGACAACAACTGAAAAAGACCAGGCAATCCGGTAACTGCTACAATTTCTCTGTATTCCATACATTTACTTCAAGGGCGACAAAAATAAAGTTTTTAAAAGAATTTGTTCCTTAAACCCTATATTTCTTTATAGTGAATGTGTATTATAGGCTATCTAATCAGTGTCACGTTACCTTCCAGCACTATTTCATGATCTCCTTTATTACCGCAAAGCGCCTTCACATAATAAAAATAAGTACCTAGATCCTGTGGAACACCATTATATCTACCATCCCAACCTTTGTCAATATATATGGTATTGTACACTCTCTGGCCAAAACGATTGTACACTGAAAAATTCTCCAGTTTCAAATCGCCTTTAAATACTATCCTGAATATGTCGTCGCGTCCGTCGCCATTTGGAGTAAAGGCATTTGGCAAATAAGGTTTGCAACAATCATCATATGTTACTGCTGTTATTGAAGAGTCTACACAGGCATTGGCATCCGTTACCCATATCATGTAGTTACCATTCGCCATACCTGTTAATAAACTATCTGTGTTTGCTGGAGTTGTATTCCATAAATAAGCGTAAGGTGCTGTACCTCCGGTAATATTTGCGGTCACAGCCCCCATATTTTCATAGCCCACGCATTCATTGGGCGACACCGTAGTAACTATATGCAATGAGTCTGGCTGTACAAGATTAATCATAGTATCCTTTTTACATTGCTTACTATCTGTTATAAAGATGGTATAGTCACCAGCCTTAACGCTATCAAAAAGCCCTATTGTCAAACTATTACCATAGGCATCCAGCCTGTAAGACAATGGCTGCACGCCTCCTGTTGCTGTAACATTGATCTGTCCGGTACGGGTGCCATAGCAAGCAATATTACGCACAGTAACATCATCTATAATGATATGCGGATAACCTGTAAATGTAATAGCTGTATCATAAGCGCAATTATTGCTATCCTGCACATAAAAGGTATCCACCCCTTCACCAAGCTTATACCATGCATGTTGCGTTCCATATACTGCTCCATTCATATTATAGACATAGGGCGACGTGCCCCCAACTCCATCTAATTTTATTGATCCATCTTTATATCCTTCGCAAGTAGGGTTATATAGAGAATCTACCTTCAATGCAAGTTTGAGCGGTTGATTAATTGTTATAGCCGAATCTGCCATGCAGCCATTATTGTCTTTAACCATTACCAGCTGGTACCCTGCGTGCAGCTTTGTCAATGTATCGCTAACATGGTAGCCCAGGCTATCTACAGCGTAGCTATAAGGGCTTGCCCCCCCACCTGCATAAACAATGATCTGGCCCGTAGTATCTCCATAGCATTTAACCTTGGCTATAGTAAGCCCCAGTACTTTTAGAGGCGATGGCTGTGGAATAACAATGACAGCACTTTGGGTACACCCATTATTGTCCTTTACATAAAAAGTATCGCTGCCTGCAGACAATGTATGGAACGAATCGATAGTTGAATAACTACTGCCATTTAGCTTGTAGGTATAACCAGGCGTTCCGCCGCTAACTCCCACTATAACATGGCCGTCACTGTATCCGTAGCAAGAAGGCGGGGTGACAACAGGCAATACTGATATAAATGCCGGCTGTGCAACCGTTATAGTAGTATCGTCTATGCAGCCATTGCCGTCTTTAATGTGCACTGTATAAGCCCCTGCAGCTATGTTGTTAAAAGTATCGGCAGTACTATAACCACCAGTAGTGAATGCATAATTGTAGGGTTGCTTACCACCTGCACCATTAACCACAATGACCCCATTACTTTGGCTATAACATAACGGCTCTGTAATAGTAAAGTTGCCTGTAACTATTATTGAATCGATAATTGTAATACCAACCGATTGCACACACCCGTTGGCATCCTTCACATGCATAGTATAAACGCCGCCAGGCAAAGATGGGAAGTTGCCTGACGGAGTATAGGCCCCACTGCCGTCACTGTAAGTGTATGGTGGTGTCCCGCCTGCACCAGCCAGGGTGATTGCCCCATTAGCGAGTGTGTGGCAAGTAGAGTTTTTTATGCTGAACCCAATAGATATTGCTGATGGCTCCGTTATTGCCATGGCTGTATCTTTTGTACAGCCATTTGCATCTTTTATATGCACAGCATAACTACCTGCGGCCAGCCCACCCAATAGGTTAGAAGCAGAAAAAGCACCTGTATTAACAGCATAAGTATACGGTGTTGTACCACCTGTCGGATTCACAGTAAAAGATCCATCGCTGCCACCATTACAGCTTACGTTATGTATTGATACAGAACTTATTGCAAGAAGATTAGGTTGTGTAACAGTTATGGTATTTTGTACCACACAGCTATGCTGGTCTGTAACCTGCACTATATACTGGCCCGCCGCTAATGGAGAGAAACTATTCCCGGCCTGGGGTGCACCGTTCAGTTTATAAGTATATGTTGGTGTACCGCCTGTTGTATTAGCTACTATGCTGCCATTAATATTACCATAGCATGTTACATTGGTTATTGTTGGCGTAATAACGATCTGGCTAGGTTGTATCAGGGTGACAGAAGTATCAAAATAGCATTGGTTTATGTCGCGCACCTTTAGGCTATATGTGCCTGCGGTGAGGCTACTGAAAGTGCCAGACGCGCCATATGAACCTCCATTTATAGCATAATTATAAGGGGCACCAAAGCCACCCGCTGGAGTAACGTTAATTACGCCCGAGCTGCCGCCGTAACAAAGCAAATTTGTAAGTGCTATGGCAGCACTTACCGATAGCGAATCAGCAAGAGTAATTGTGGTATCATTGATGCAGCCATTCGTATTCTTAACATGTACAGTATAAGTTCCACTATTAAGATTATTAAAAGTTGCCGCGCCACTATAAGCACTTGTGCCTATAGCATAACTATATGGCGGCACACTGTTATAGCCCGAAACAGAGATGATGCCATTGCTGTAAAAGTTACACCACGGATTAGCTACTCCTGCCTGGAAATACGTATGTAGTGCATCCGGCACAGTAACCGCCGTATCTTTTACACATAGATTTGCATCCTTAACATGCAACGTATATCCTCCTGAACTTAGGTTTGAAAATGTGTTGGTTGTGGAATATGCTCCTGTGCCTATTGCATAGGTATATGGTGAAACACCACCTGTAGCCGTTATAGAAAGACTACCATTATTACCACCGGAGCATGTGGGTGCATTTGCTGTTACGGTAGGTGTTATAACAATAGGCGGAACGATAGTAACAACGGTGTCTGCATTACAATTGTTGCCATTAAGCACCCGTATGGTATAAGTACCGGGAGATAAACTATCTGTGAGTACCCCTGTTATATTTGAATTGGTTTGTATTACATTTCCCGCCTGTATTACTTCTATAGTATAAGGACTAGCCGGACCAGCCGCGGTAACATGGAAAACTGCTTTCTTTATACAGGTGGCAGCAGATATTAACATGAATGTGTTTGTCGGGACTGGTAATATATTAACAGTATAGGCTATAGTTTGTGTACTGGAAAGCGGGCAAGCATCATCTTTAAAAGTGAGATAGAAAATGTACGTACCTACAGCTACGCCAGTTGTGTTCCAGGAAAAAAGTCCTTGTGGTGCTGTAGTTCCATTGCCTGTGACTGTAAAAGTTGCACCCGCAGGCAACCCTGCTGAAGTAACAGTTATATTGGCCGTGGTATTAGAGTCTGTAGGGTTAATGTGGAATGTAAACAAACCTGCGGAACCACACGCATTCAAATGCGTATTATCAACGGTAACAACACCGGTGCCGGTAGTGCTGATATTTGTAATATTACCTGTAGGCGGTGGATTATTACAAGACAATACTACAAATGTCATTTCTCGTTGGCTTGTACCTACCAATACACCACTTCTATACTCCGATACGGTATACACTACCAGCGCACGCTGCAAAGCATTGGGGGTAAAAGACAATTGTCCACTGGCCGAATTAAAAGCAAAGGATCCTGCAGCCACAGCAAGCGGTGATGTTGCTGAATAACCAGGATTATAAGTTACATAAGCGCCTGAAGGCACTATTCCAGGTACCAATGCAAAAGACAAACTATCCCCATTTGGATCTACAGCTCCCGGATTAAAGTTAGCTGGCTTGTTGATACAAAAGAAAGGAGTAGGAATAGTAGTGTAAACCGAAGAGGAATTGGATGCCGATGTATTGTTCAGGGTGGCATCCAACGATACGATGCTCCCTCCTACTATATTAGTTATAGTACTGCTACGGCCTGCCTGCGTGCCGGTACCCATATTACCATCATAATGAAATCGCCAGTTTGCCGAAGTGCTGGGCAACGTTACGGTAAGCGAATATGTAAATTTTCTTACCCCAGGGGTAGTACTATTTAAATTAGAACACTGCGTATTGTTAGCCTGGCTAGTGCAAACAGGAGTCACTTCCGAACCTTCAGGATTGATAGGATTTAGATTTATGGTCCTTACAGGACTTACCCCACCATTATATATCTGTACTTCGGGTGTAGAGTTGTATAAAGTATTTAATGCCTGTGGCGAGGAACAATCGCCATAAACAGCCATTTCTATCGTGTATGTGTTTCCACTTACCCAAGTATAATATAGATCTACTCCGAATATATGTGTAGCAAATGTATTTATGCATGAAAGCATAACGATAATGAGCACTATTAAATATCGACAATAGGAGATGAATAGTCTTTTCATACCTGATAAAAATGTAACAAAGCAGACGTAATAATTATAAAAAATGTTGGTCTATTAAGTATCTTTTAATACTTAATAGATGAATTACAGTACAATATAGATATAATATAATTGCACTCAACCAGACTTGTTATTTACAAAGCTATAAAAATTAATACGTTGACACTTAAAAAAGAGGTATAAAGATAGAATGTGTAAGCAATGAAGAAATTAAAAATATCTAAGCGAGTTAGATTATTGTATCAATCCAATTATTTGACAATATTTTAACGTTCAGATTTTTTGTATTAAATTGCTGTATATACTACCTATCAGATGCCTATTACTTTAAAATATTTATTGCCCGCTCAGCCGATTTTCCATCGCAACACATATTCTGTTGTACCTAGTAAAACAGCTACACCATGTTGGGAATACATTAATTCATTTTAACAGCGCTTGTTTTACAATGCTGTTTATATAAAGCCCCCAAACAGATAAACACCTTTCTTATGAACAAAAAGACTTTCTACAAAAAAATCCTCACACTGCTTTGTTCTGCCCTTTGCCCCGTCGTGACTTACGCTCAGGCAGATATACATTTTTCCCAGTTTTATGAGACCTCAATATTACGCAACCCAGCCCTTACGGGCGTCTTTTCTGAAGACTATAAATTCTCAGCTGTTTACCGCAATCAATGGAGCAGTATCACTAACCCTTTTGAAACAGCGCTTGTTAGTGCCGAATCGAAAATAAAGATAGGGCATGGTGAACAGAACGACTTTTTCAGTTATGGTGCACTGGTCTATTACGACAAGGCTGGGAGCATAGACAGCAGGATAATTGGTGCATACCCCGCAATAAATTACAGCAAAGCTTTTGGCGATGCACACAATTCATACTTGTCTGCTGGTTTTACAGGGGGTATCATACAGCATAGCTTCGATCCCTCTAAGGCCACATTTAATAATCAATACCAGAATAATGTGTTCAATGCAAGTAATCCTACTGGTGAAAATCTGCCCAACCCCAAACTCACATTGTATGATGTTGGAGCAGGCATTAACTTTAATAGCAGCAGTGGGGAGTACAATAGCGTTACCTATATGCTAGGCGTCTCCGGCTACCATTTCACACAACCAAACAATTCTTATTACAAAAGCCCAAACATTAACCTCAACATGCGGTTTAATGTAAACATGGCACTTAGTGGTCATTTTAATGAATCTTACTCCTACCAACTACAGGGTAATTTCGCGTTGCAGGGATCATATTACGAGGCAATTGCAGGAGGGCTTGTTGGGTGGAACAGGATAAATGAAAACGACCTTGACCCTGAATTTGCGATATATGCCGGTGCCTTTTACAGGTATGGAGATGCGATAATCCCAACATTTAAATTAAGGTTCAAGACCTTAGCGTTTGGCCTTAGTTACGATGTAAACGTATCCGGATTGAATACAGCTAGCAGTTATCGTGGAGGTTATGAAATAAGTCTTATCAAAACGGGACACTTCTTCGATAAAAATTCAACCAACGGTAAGCCACTGTGCCCTAATTTCTATTAACCATTCTTTATACTGCATAGCATGCGTAATAGAAGTTTGGTAAAAAGTGGTCTCTGCCTGAGGACAGTATTGTTTATACTATGCAGCCTGTGCATACAGCGTGCATCGGGCCAGGTTATTGCCAGCTTTACAGCCAGCACTACAAGCGGCTGTGCGCCCTTGGTAGTTAACTTTACCAATACCTCAACCGGGGCCACGTCTTATTCGTGGAACCTAGGCAATACCAATACTTCCTTTTTGCAAAATGCATCTACCAGTTACCCTACACCCGGTACCTATACAGTAACGCTTACCGCCACTGGCAGTAGTGGAAGTAACACCACTACCTTACAAATAGTAGTAAATCCGCCGCCTATAATATCTTTTTCCACAACCGATACACAGGTATGTAAAGGTGTTCCGGTAACATTTAATAACACAACCAACCTTGTAGCCCCAGGTACCGGCACTTACAGCTGGAATTTTGGTGATGGTAATACTTCTACAGCTCAAAACCCAACACACCCTTTCGTAACACAGGGCTACTACAGCATTACCCAGACGGCTACAAACAGCAATGGGTGCACGGCCTCGCTGGTCAGCGCCAACTACATTCATGTACTTGCAGGACCAACGGCACAATTCACAACCAGTAACACAGCGTTTTGCAGACCTCCTGCACAGGTAACGTTTACAGATGCATCAACAGGTAGCACACCGCTTAGCTATGCATGGAATTTTGGTGATTTCTTCACATCACCATCAGCCTCACCAACACATAGCTATTCAACTACTGGCAGTTTTACAGTGAAAGAAATAGTAACAGACAGCTATGGCTGCAAAGACAGTATGGTAGCACCGAACGATGTAACCGTGCAGAACATAGTAGCTACCATGAATGTGCCTGACACCGCATGTGAAAACCAAACCCTACTATTCCAAAATGCATCTATAGGCCCGGGAGTAACAAGCGTATGGTATTTTGGAGATGGATCAAGTAGCACCAGCACTAATGCCTTACATACTTATTTTTCGGGTGGTTCTTTTACCCTAAAGCTTATAGCATCAGCTGGTGGCTGTACCGATAGTACTACGAAGATAATTTACGTCAGGGCTGCACCTGCCATCACTATTACCCACACGCCTGCGCATCCTTGCCCCGCGCCGGTAAATGTGCAGTTAGCATCCAACGCACCGGCAGGCACTACATTTCTCTGGAGTCTTGGCGATGGCACTACCTCTACACTTGCAAATCCATCAGTTACTTACAATAGAGATTCTATCTTTCCAGTTTCACTAATAGCAACTGTAAATGGATGTACATATACTGTTACAGATACAGTGCCAGTATATCTCCTCTATATAAACGTGGATTCTCCCTATAATCCCACCGGGTGTCCGGGTACAATCTTCCCTTATCGGGCCAGTGCATTATCTGTTAGTATGGGGCAAACAATATCCTATCCTTATACGCCAATATCATACATCACCAATTACGGAGATGGAAGCGCTGTTTCTACCCAACACCTCTCCCACCACGCATATACCAATCCCGGGCAGTACAACGCAAGCCTTACAGTTACTACAGCTAATGGATGTACGCTCAGCGACACAGTCAACATGTACATAGGGCAGAAACCTACCCTTGACTCTGTTACCTTATCACCTAGAACCGTATGCCGAAGAGATACAGTCTTTATTCACACATACGCACACGGACAGCCACCATTAAACTATAATTATGAATACATTTCACCAAGTATTGCCACAGCTGATGCCGGACTAAATGACACCCTTGCAAAACATGTGTTTGCTTCTTCCGGTGCATGGCAGGTTGTGGTTAAAGTATCAAATTATGGCTGCCCTTCAGACTCTGCAGCCTTTAATGTTACCGTAAATTCTCCTTCAGCCTTAATATTAGGTAAGAACAGTTGCACCCGCCCGCTGTTTGATTCCTTCATCAACAATTCCATTGGCGTTACATCTTCAAAGTGGTACTTTGGCGATGGTGATTCTTCCTCTGTATACGCCCCTTCGCATACATATTCTGCCCCTGGTGCTTACTATGCGCAGTTTACTGCTTATAATAGTACGTCAGGTTGCCGTGATACTGCAACATCACTTGTCAACATACTCAATTTTAAACCTAAGATCATTACTCCAGATACTGCTGTTTGCCAACATGGCATGCTTAATTTCACAGCATCATACAACACTCCAAACCCACCTCCGCAAAACTATGGCTGGTATGTAGGCGGCCTGTTGGGGAGCAGCACCACACAGTTTTCGTATCCATTCAACATTCCTGGGTACGAGACTATATATTTAGTAGAACAAGATTACAATAACTGTTACGATACCTCTTACCAAAGAATATTGGTGGCTCAACCTATAGCAGGCTTTAAAGCATCCCCTACCAATATATGCGTGCCTTCAACTATCGTATTCACAGATACATCTTACTACATAAGCGGCACTTACCCGGTAAGCCACACCTGGTTGTTTGGTGATGGCACAACAGGTGCAACGCCCAACATAACCGAGCCTCATCTATACACGGCCGCCGGTTCTTTTTATGTAAAAGAAGTAGTTACAGACAATATAGGTTGCAAGGATTCCATTTATTACCTTAATCTGGTTAATACCCATAAACCCACCGCCACCTTTGCTGTAGCAAACCCAAACCGCTGTGCGGGCGATACTATTACGTTTATAAACACTAGTACAGCTACCCTCCAATCCCAGTACTGGAACTTTGGTGACGGCACTACTTCCACCGCAGCTGCACCTGTGCATTATTACAATGCTACAGGTACATATACCGTGTCACTAGCCATTACAGATGCTACTGGCTGTTCAGACACTGTCACTAAAACAGCATACATAGGTATATCCAAACCTCATGCAGCTTTTGCTGTAAATAACGGATCAGGGGTTTGCGTACCACTCATCGTGCAGTTTACTAACACCTCAACAAACGGAGCTTCCTATGCATGGACATTTGGCAATACCAGTACATCTGTAGCGCCCAATCCCACTACGTCCTATACTGTTCCAGGAGGTTATAATGTGCAGTTGATAACTGCGGATGCACACGGATGTAAAGACACAGCCTATGGCCATGTTACTCTATATGGTTATTCTGGCTCATTTACTTATAGCCCATTGGCTGGCTGCCCACCGCTCAATGTCAATTTTACTGCAAGTATTACCGGCATTCCCAGCCTCACATGGGACTTTAGCGATGGTACCGTAACAACATCATCAGCAAATACTACTACAACACACACTTATACTACGCCGGGTAAATACGTACCTAAGTTAGTGCTGATAGACAGTGCAGGTTGCCATACATCCAGCTATGGTACAGACACCATAAAAGTAGATAAAGTACATGCCGGATTTACTGAAACGGGAGCCATCTGCATGTACGATACAGTTCACTTTAAAGATACTTCTTCAGGATTGTTCTTCCCTGCAAACAGATGGCTCTGGTTTATGGGTGATGGTGCTTCTTCTTCTGCGCAAAACCCGTTACATAACTACCACACTTCAGGTACTTTTTCTGTAACTCTCATCGCTTCCGATGCATCAGGTTGTAAGGACACCACTATTAATACTATCACAGTACATTCTTTACCTGCTATAACTACTACTGGCGATACTACTATTTGTCCCGGAGATAGTGCTCATGTTGCAGCACTGGGCGGCGTATCATACACATGGATGCAAAGTACAATAGTACCATGCACCACTTGCAACCCAACTTATATTACGCCCCTGGTGCCGGGTTACTATACTGTAATCGGCACCGATAGCTTTGGTTGTAAAAATAAAGACAGTGTCAAAATAACTTTTACTTATAAAACTGTAAGCTTTGCAGGACCGGGTGGGCAGATCTGTACGGGGCAATCCATCACATTATCAGATTCTGGTGCACAGGTTTATAACTGGTATCCTGCAAATAGCCTTTCAGACAGTCATAGTCCTAACCCTATAGCAAGCCCCACAGGCAGCGTTACCTACCTGGCTATAGCTCAAACTGCGAGTTGCATTCCTGACACCAACTTTGTAAACGTTATTGTAAACCCATTACCAAAGGTTACAGCACTGGGTGGGACCACTGTAACAGCAGGCTCTAAAGTAAACCTGCAGGCTTATGGGCCAAACATTGTTTCATTCCTTTGGGATCATGCTGATCTGCTCAACTGCGACAATTGTACCAATCCAATAGCTACTATGCAGCAAACCACGCAGTTCAATGTAACAGCTACCAACCAGTACGGTTGCCAGGATTCCGCTCATGTTATTGTAGATGTGCTGTGCGATAAAAGCCAGGTCTTCATCCCTAACACCTTTACACCTAACGGTGATGGTCAAAATGATGTTTTTTACCCAAGGGGCATTGGTATAAAAGTGGTAAAATCTTTCCGCATCTATAACAGGTGGGGACAACTTGTTTTTGAACGTGACGATATACAACTCAACGATGAACACAGCGGATGGGATGGGACTTTCAACGGAGCAAAACCGGTAGCCGATACCTATGTTTATACGTTGGATGCTATTTGCGATAATGGCAGCTCTATTGACTGGAAAGGTGACGTAACCTTAATAAGATAATAAAAGCTCCATGCAACAAATACCTGGAGATATAAACAATGATCAATGAAATTCTTTAGACTCCTTATCAGTCTATTCCTAATAGCCGTTGTACCTTTTAATGTGCAGGCACAAGTGGTTGCTGGCTTCACAGCAAGTGCTACAAGTGGTTGTGCACCACTCATAGTTACCTTTACCAATACGTCAACCGGTGCCACTTCTTATTCCTGGAATCTCGGGAATACCAATACCTCTTTTCTACAAAATGCAACCACTAGTTATATAACTCCTGGCACCTATACGGTAACGCTAACGGCTACGGGCGGCACGGTAAGTAATACAAGCACAATGCAAATTGTTGTAAACGCGCCTCCAACAATTTCCTTTTATGCTTCTGATACTATTATTTGTCAGGGGACTACAACAGCATTTACAAGCACCACCAATCTGCAGTCTTCCGGGGCAGGAACTTATAGCTGGAACTTTGGCGATGGTAATACATCAACTGCACAAAACCCCACACATTCCTATCCAACACCAGGTTATTACAGCGTAACACAAACAGCCACCAATAGTAATGGATGCAGTGTATCACTTGTAGCAAACAGCTATATACATGTATTGGCAACTCCCGTAGTTCAGTTCACCGCCAGCAATAACAATTTCTGCAGTACACCTGCTCAAGTCACTTTCACAGACCAGTCGGCCGGGAATGGTGCTCTCAGCCATGCATGGACATTTGGCGACAATGGCACATCAGGGGCTGCCAATCCTGTGCATAATTACGGGGTTGGTGTTTTTGATGTAACAGAGATCATTACCGATAGTCATGGCTGTGTTGACACGTTTTCTGTGCCCAACGATATATCGGTACAAAACGTTGTAGCTGCCATGAGCGCCCCTGATACAGGCTGTGCAAATGCAAACGTAAACTTTGTTAATACCACACTAGGAACAAATGTTTCCAGCTATTGGCTCTTTGGCGATGGCAATACCGACTCCAATACCAATACTTCTCACATCTACACTTCAGATGGTATTTATACAATAAAGCTGGTTGCATACATCAATGGCTGTAATGATACTGCTACCAAACAGATTTACATCAGGCCAGTGCCTATTTCTACATTTACCTACACTCCGGCGCACCCATGCCCCGCGCCTGTTAACGTACAGTGCATACCAAACGCACCTGTCGGCTCTACATATACATGGATATTTGGTGATGGCACCCCTACATCAAACCTGGCTAGCCCGGTGCATATTTACAATTTGGATACATTTACCACAATATCAATGGTAGTAAATAATCATGGTTGTATTTATGTTGCTACAGATACAATAAAGATATATTCTGCCTTTGTAAGCTATTCAGATACTCCGATAACCAGAGACGGATGTGCACCAATAACAACATTGTTTAACGAACAATTGCTTACAACAACATTGGGTCTTCTATTCCCTGTTCCTTATCCATATCCCACTGTATCCTATTCATACGATTTCGGCGATGGCAGCCCCCTGTCCACTTCAGCCAGCCCAACACATATTTATAATACCCAGGGCTACTACCATACCTCCATAACTTTGACCACATCAAATGGCTGCACTATTTTCGACACATCAAGCGTAAGAGCAGGGGCAAAACCCAGTTTAGACTCTGTTGTAGCGTCTAATCTTAATACATGCTCAAGCGAAAAAACCACCTTCCAGGTATATGCACATGGTGTACAACCGCTAGGCTACGAATACGTGTTGTCACCTCCAGGACCCGCTGGGATTGGGATTAACCACACAATTGAACAAACACAATTCAAGCAACCCGGAGTTTACCATCCATATATAGTTGTTTTAAACTATGGATGCCCTTCAGATACTGCCAGATTTACCGTCAATATAACTGGCCCGGAAGCTGTAGATAGCTTTCATATAAGTTGTACTAACCCGCTTAATGTAGATTTCGTATCAACATCTGTTGGCGCTACATCTATAAAAAGGTTTTTTGGAGATGGGGATACCTCAACAGCCGCCCATATTAGTCATACCTATTCCGCTCCTGGCAACTATGATGTAATGCTAGCAGCATATAACAATGTAACCGGATGCAGGGACACGACTATAAATCATCTTCAATTAACCATCTTTAAACCTAAAATAATAGTTCCAGACACTGCATTATGTAAATATGGGTACCTGCATTTTGCTTCCGGATATAACACACCAAATCCCCCCCCAGTTACCCATACATGGTTTATCAATGGTGGCCAGATCGATACCACAGCTCAGATCATCTATCAATTTCCTACAGCGGGATTTTATTCTGTCATGTTGATAGATGAGGATGCCCTTACTTGCAAAGACACTACAACACAAACCATTCTAGTAGCTCAACCTGTTGCTAATATGACTGCTTCTCCAACGCAAATATGTGCGCCTGGAAGCGTCTTGTTTTCAGATAGTTCCTACTACATTGCAGGTACTTACCCAGTAAGCCATATATGGACTTTTGGTGACGGCTCAATGATCACTACTGCAAATAACACATTTAGTCACCCTTATACCACCGCAGGCACATTTAGTATTGAAGAAGTAGTTATGGACAATATTGGCTGTACCGATACTATAATCAAGCCCAACTATATCAGTTCTCATAAGCCGGTGGCCAACTTTGCAGTAGCTAATGCCAACAAGTGCGCCTACGATACCATTACATTTGTAAACACAGGCACGCCCAGCCTGCTACACTTCTACTGGAACTTTGGCGATGGTAGTTCTTCCACTGCCGCCAATCCTGTGCATGCTTACAATGTATCAGGTTCTTATACTGTCACGCTGGCCGTTACAGGTACTGCCGGCTGCACCGATACAATGATTAAAACAGGCTTCATTGGCATTTCCAAACCTCACGCAGCTTTTGCCGAGATCAACGGCTCCGGGGTTTGTGTGCCACTCATTACCCAGTTCAATAACCTCTCTACTGGTGGTGCTACCTACGCGTGGATTTTTGGGAACACCAATACATCGGTAGCTACCAATCCTACTAACTCTTACACCACTCCCGGTAACTACAATGTGCAGCTCATCACTACCGATGCTCATAGTTGCAAAGACACCGCTGCAGGGCATGTTACTTTATATGGTTATTCAGGCTCTTTTACTTATAGCCCACTGGCAGGATGCCCACCTTTGAATGTCAACTTCAGTGCTGCTATTACAGGCATACCATCCATTACCTGGGACTTCAGCGATGGTACCGTTACCACACCGTCTGCTGGTACCACAACATCACACATTTACAATAGTCCCGGCAAGTATGTACCTAAGCTCATTCTTGTCGACAGCAGCGGTTGTCATACCAGTAGTTATGGTACAGACACTATCAGGGTAGATAAGGTACATGCAGGCTTTACAGAAACCAACGCTATCTGCGTTTATGACACGGTTCATTTTAAAGACACTTCTTCAGGATTGTTCTTCCCGGCAAACAGCTGGATCTGGTTCACAGGTGATGGTGGGTCTTCTGTTGCTCAAAATCCATTACACAACTACCGCACTCCAGGCTCGTTCACTGTTACACTTATTGCTTCTGATGCTGCAGGTTGCAAGGATACTGCGGTAAACAGTATTACTGTGCATCCGTTACCAACTATAACTACAACAGGAGATACTACCATCTGCCCCGGCGATAGCGCACGAGTAGGCGCTGCAGGGGCGGTATCTTATGCATGGACTTCTGCCGGTGTAAAATGTACTTCCTGCGACCCTACCTACATAACCCCGGCAACACAAGGTTACTACCAGGTAACAGGTACCGATGCCTTTGGTTGTAAAAATAAAGACAGTGTCAAAATAACCTTCACTTACAAAACAGTAAGCTTTGCAGGCACCGGTGGGCAGATCTGTACAGGACAGTCCATTACTTTATCAGACTCGGGTGCACAAACGTATAACTGGTATCCAGCCAATGGCCTTTCAGACAGTCAGAGCCCTAACCCTATAGCAAGCCCCACAGGCAGCGTTACCTACCTGGCTATAGCTCAAACTGCAAGTTGTATTCCCGATACCAACTTTGTGAACGTTATTGTAAAGCCATTACCAAAGGTTACTGCCTTGGGTGGGACCACTGTAACCGCAGGCTCTAAAGTAAACCTGCAGGCTTATGGGCCAAACATTGTTTCATTCCTTTGGGACCATGCAGATCTGCTCAACTGCGACAATTGTACCAATCCAATAGCTACTATGCAGCAAACCACGCAGTTCAATGTAACAGCCACCAACCAGTACGGTTGCCAGGATTCTGCACATGTTATTGTAGATGTGCTCTGCGATAAAAGCCAGGTCTTCATCCCTAACACCTTTACACCTAACGGTGATGGTCAAAATGATGTTTTTTACCCAAGGGGCATTGGTATAAAAGTGGTAAAATCTTTTCGCATCTACAACCGGTGGGGACAACTTGTTTTTGAACGTGACGATATACAACTCAATGATGAACACAGTGGCTGGGATGGGACTTTTAATGGAGCAAAACCGGTAGCTGATACTTACATTTATGCATTAGATGCCGTTTGTGACAACGGAAGTCTTATAAACTGGAAAGGTGACGTAACTTTAATAAAATAGTACAACTAAAAAACTGATTACTTATAAAAACCCCACACCCGAAATGAATAATTTTAGAGTTTACCTTATACGGTTGTTCTGTCTTGTATGTATTGCAACTAGCAGCACAGCAAAAGGGCAGGTAGTCGCAAATTTTGTTGCCGACCACCAGGCCGGTTGTGCACCTTTAATCACACATTTTACCAACACATCTACAGGTGCTGTGTCGTATAGCTGGAACCTTGGCAATACTGCTACTTCCTTTCAGACAGATCCATCAACCAGCTACTTATCGCCAGGCACTTATACAGTAACACTTACTGCCACGGGCAGCAATGGGGCTACCAATACTAAAACCCTCACTATCACCGTATATGGCGTTCCACAAGTAAACTTTACCGCGCCTGCTTCAGTATGTGCGGGCTCTACTGTCAGTTTTAATAATCAAACTACTGCTGGCGTACCAGGTCCTGTTACTTACAGCTGGAACTTTGGCGATGGTGGCACATCAATCTCACAAAACCCAACCCATACTTATGCTACTGCAGGCTCTTATAACGTCAGTTTATTAGCAACCAATAGCCAGGGATGCGACAGCCTGCTTATAAAAACTGCCTTTATAACGGTACTTCCATTACCTACGCCATCATTCACTGCAAATAATATTCACTTTTGCAATGCTCCTGTCACTGCTGCTTTTACTGGGCAGGCAACAGGTAATGGCCCTTATACCTACGCATGGACATTTGGCGACAATGGGACTGGAGTGGGCGGCACACCAACACATAGCTATCTCAGCAACGGCACATACACAGTGTCTTTAACTGTAACTGATGTAAATGGTTGTCAAAATACAGATACGCAGCCCGCATACATAAGTGTGGGTGGTCCGCATGCATCTTTTACTCCCCCAACTGGCTGTGCTGGCTTTCCAGTTACTTTAACAAGCAACTCAACTCCAGCCGGCGTTAGCGCCAATTGGGATTTCGGCGATGCCACAACGGGTGCTGGTGGTTCTACAACCCATACCTATGCTGCTGCAGGTACCTACATGGTAAAGCTAGTAGCAAATGACGGTACCTGTTTAGATTCCGTTACCTTACCTGTGGTCATTAATCCCAACCCTGCAGCAAGTTTTACATTTACACCCAGTCAGCCATGCAGTGCACCGGCTACAATCTCCTTTACGAGTACTGCACCGGCAGGTAGCAATTATGCATGGACATTTTCAGACGGTAGCACTAATGGCACAGCCAATCCAACCCATACATTCTCGTCATATGGCATAGATACAGCCACTCTCGTCGTCACCAACAACAATGGCTGTCAAACCACCATAAAACAACTAGTTGGAATATACGATCTGTATGCCCGCATAACCGCACCTGTAATACAGGGTTGCATTCCACTCAATACACCTTTGTTTGCCTATGATAGCACCTCTATAAACGGAGGTTCAGGCACAAACTATCCCTACCCTGTCTCGTCCTATGTATGGCATTTTGGAGATGGTACGCCTACTTCAAACCAGGCAAACACAAATCATATATATACTACAGCCGGCAACTATACAGCTTACGTTGTTCTTACCACATCAAATGGCTGCACAGCTACCGATAGTGTTCATATAGCTACCGCTTCTATCCCTCCTGTTGCTATTACAGTTTCAACCACTCATATATGTAACGACCAAAGAGTTACATTTCACGCCACACCCACAAATGGAGCGTTGTACATATGGCACTACGGCGATCATTCAGTTCCCTCTGGCGGCATAAATGACTCTGTGGATACTTATCAATATGTGTCACCTGGCGTGGACACACCATATGTTGTTGTAAGTGTGAACGGCTGTACGGACACTGTGAAAGCCTTTAATATTCTTATAACGATAGACACCCCAAAATCTATATTTAATCCTGAATATCGTTGCGATACGCTTACCAAAGTATTTTTCCTCAACACGTCTTTGGGTGCCACTACCAATACCTGGTTATTTGGCGATGGTAATACAAGTACAGATACCAACCCGGTACATACATTTCCTGCATTGGGCACATATATCACACAGCTTATAACCTACAATGCAGCAACCGGTTGTCACGACACCCTGCAGCTCCCCGTTAAGCTGCATAGTACGCAACCTTCTTTTACCGCGAATGACACAGCCGTTTGTGTAGGCACAAACGTAACCTCAACAGCGGTTATTGTAGGTGGCCCGGTTGACGTTTATAAATGGTACGTAGATGGAAGTACCATTTCAGGAGCTACCACTTATCAAATGACCGACTCATTCTACATTAAAGGACGACATAGTATAGAACTAATAACAGAAGATGACCATCAATGTTATGATACTGCAATACGCAACAACTATATACTTGTTGCCAAACCTGTTGACAGTTTCTATTTTTCACCTGTTACCGGATGCACTCCTCTTACCGTTAAGTTCACAGACAGCAGTAAGGATGTACCTGGTGCGTATGTAGTAAGTCATTCCTGGTTTTATTTTGACGGCGGTACTTCCCCAAACACAGGTGCATCAGTAACACATACGTACAACACAGGCGGAGTATATTACCCAATGGAAACCATTATTGACAACCTGGGCTGTGTAGATACACTAACAAGCCCAACCCCCATAACTGTAACCAAACCTACAGCCTCCTTCACCGCCACCACACTATTTCCATGCAAGTATATTCCTATGTCTTTTAACAATAATAGCGTCAACGCGGTTACCAATTACTGGACATTTGGCGATAATACAAACTCTTCACTTGTTTCGCCCCCTCATACCTATACACAAAACGGCAGTTATACCGTAGCGCTTACAGTAACAGATGCACATGGCTGTAAAGACAGCATCGTGCGCAATGTATATCTTAATGTAGGCAATCCAACTGCAGGCTTTAATCTAAGCGACAGTGTAAGTATTTGCTCTCCGTTAATAGAAAACTTCACCAACACATCTGTAAACGCAGTAAGTTACCAATGGCTGTTCGGCAATAATTCATCCTCAGCGCTGGCAAATCCAAGTACGCCGTATAGCACCCCTGGCATATACAGCGTAATGCTTATAGCTACAGACGTACATGGATGTAAAGACACAGCGACAAAACATCTCAAGGTATATGGATATTCTGGCGAGATCACTTATACTCCAATTACCGGATGCAGTCCGCTTACAGTAAACTTCATCGCCAACATTACCAATGTACCTCACATCACCTGGGATTTTAGTGATGGTAACGTCAGTGCTACTTCAAGCTCTGTAACTGCTACACACACATACACTTCCCCAGGCGCCTATGTACCAAAGCTCATTATTAGCGATAGTACAGGATGTTCAGCATCCACAGTAGGCAAAGACACTATAAGAGTAGATGGTATTGTAGGCGGCTACACCACCCTGCCGTACCCGGTATGTATTTACGACACCGTTAAATTTATCGATACATCGAGAAGTTACTTCACACCTATTATAAGCCGCACATGGACATTCAATAATACAACGGTCAATAATCTTACCTCACCGCTGTATTACTTCAACAACAACAATAATCTGTCTGTAAACCTGGTTGTTGTCAATACCAATGGCTGTAGAGATACTATTTCAGGTTCTGTTGCCGTTCACCCGTTGCCAACCATTACCGCGAGTACAGACACTGTTATATGCTTACACGATGCCGCAACCCTCACCGCGAACGGTGCCGTAACCTATGTCTGGTCTCCAGCCACAAACGTTAGTTGCGATACCTGTCCAACTACCGCAGCATCACCGCTTACAACAACCACGTTCCTTGTAAAGGGTAAAGATGCATTTGGCTGTGTGAACATTGATTCTACACATGTCAGGCTTAAAACAAAAACAACGGACGTGGTAGGTGTTGGTGGTGAAATATGCAATAAACAAAGTATAGCGCTTAGCGATACCGGGGCGCAAACATATAGCTGGTTCCCCGCAACAGGGCTCAGCAACAGTACTATTGGCAACCCTATAGCATCACCATCCTCTAGTATCAATTACATGGTAGTTGCTTACCAGGGTAGCTGCATCCCAGACACTAACTATGTAAATGTTATAGTGCATCCGTTACCGGTAGTAAAAGCTACAGCGGGTGAAAGTACCATAATAGCCGGTGGAAGCACTGACCTCTTGGCAAGTGGGGCAAACATCATTTCTTTTCTGTGGGAACCAGGTAACCTGCTCAATTGCGACAGCTGTTCGCGGGCACTCGCTAAACTACAGGAAACAACAACATTCACTGTTATAGGTAAAACACAATTTGGCTGCGAAGATTCTGCCAAAGTAACGGTACAGGTACTTTGCGATAAAAGTCAGTTATTTATTCCCAATACATTCACCCCTAACGGAGACGGACAAAATGATGTGTTTTATCCACGTGGCGTAGGTCTTAAGACCATTAACTCTTTCAGGATATACAACCGCTGGGGAGAATTGATCTTTGAACGTAAAGGCATACAACTCAACGATGAAAGTAATGCCTGGGATGGAACTATAAGCGGTGGCAAGCCATTACCTGATGTTTACGTTTATGTAGTAGATGGCGTTTGTGATAACGGCTCTCCCATAAGCTGGAAAGGCGATGTGACACTCGTAAGGTAGCTGACATACTATCTAAATTGACCATAATGAAATATCTTGCAGCATAAACATGCCGCACAATGGTGTATAGTATGGTTGCAGCAACGGTATTGTTAGCGCTGCTGAGCCTTTATTTTTTGGCACAAAGTCTCAACGGAAGCACAGGGCAAAGAATAATCCGGCTGTTATTCGCAATATCATTCGCATGTTTCATTTATCTCTACGGCTGCTGGGTATTTCTTTCTGTTTATTTAAAATATGCATTTGCTATTGCTACACTTATTGCATGTATGACTGCAATATTTAAGCGCCGGAAAATACCGGGCAGAAGAAGGTCTGTTTTTGCTCAATTATTTTTTGCAGTCATATTCACCACTATAAACATAATGTACTTCACTGGCACCACAGGTACTCCCGAGACTGTAGATCTTTCATTCCCATTAAAAGGAGATAGTTACCTGGTTTTTCAGGGTGGCAAAGGGTTGCCCACAAACTTATTTCATTACAGCTACCGTGGCGCCATATACGCCATAGACCTCATAAAGCTTGATAATGTTGGCAGAAGGGGCAAGCACATCTTTTCTGCCAACCTCAACGATTATTATACTTTCGGCGACACTGTCTACAGCCCTTGCAATGGGAGGATCATAAAAACGCAAACCAGTAATCCAGACAATATCCCTCCCAGCCGCGAACGTGGCCCCACCAATACCAATCAGGTACTTATTGATGGCGGTTCTTACTTCGTATTTCTGGGGCACCTAAAACAATACAGCCTATTAGTGCATGAAGGCGACAGTATAGTTGCAGGTCAACCATTGGCACAGGTAGGTAACTCAGGCTTCAGTCTGGAACCGCACCTGCATATACAAGTACATGCAAAAGAAGAAGGTAAACCCTGGTACAAAGGCAGGCCGCTTTATATACAATTCAATGGCCGTAGCTACCGGTTGTTCCAGGAAATAGATACTAAACATTTAGACAAATGAAGAAACAATTACTGGTTTGCATTTTGTGCATAACCTATGGCATAACACATGCACAGTCTAACGATGAAAAAGCTATACGCAATTTGCTTGCGCAACAAGTTATCCAATGGAACGCAGGCAGCATAGATGGATACATGCATGGCTACTGGGATAACGATAGCCTCCAGTTTATAGGCCGCACGGGACCCAGGTATGGCTATAAAACCACACTGGATAAATACAAAGAAGCCTATCCCGATGCTGCACATATGGGCCAACTTTCCTTTACAGTAACAAATGCCAAACGCCTTTCGCCCGACTATTTTTTTATCACGGGCCTATGGGCTTTAAAAAGAACTGTTGGCGATGTAAGTGGTGCATCAACATTACTGGTACATAAAATAAAAGGAAAGTGGGTGATTGTATCGGATCATAGTAGCTGATCTTTTTGTAAAATTGTACTGATGAATAATAATCAAGAAATAGCCAATCATTGGTTTGCATCTTTCAACGAACATGATCTTGAAAAACTCTTGTCATTATACGATGATGAAGCACAGCATTACAGTCCTAAACTAAAAGTACGCCAGCCAGCTACAAATGGTTATATCAGCGGTAAAGATGCATTGAGAAATTGGTGGCTGGATGCCTTTGACCGTCTTCCCACGTTGCAATACGATGTACTCACCATAACAGCAAATGAAGAACGGGTGTTCATGGAATATATACGCCGTGTAGATGGCGAAGCAGATATGCAGGTAGGTGAAGTATTAGAAATACAGGATGGACTGATTGTGGCATCAAGGGTTTATCATAGCTAGTTCACCAGCTAATTTTTCACCACCTTCATCACCTTCAGTACATTGTCATTATCATCACTTAGCGGTAGCATATAAACTTCGCCCACAAGCTCAGGAACAATCAACGAACAGCATACAAGAACACAAAATATTTTTTAATATATAAAAAATACATAGTTGGCCATAAAAACATGGGGGATTTTCAGATTATTGAACTATAAACTAATACCCCACTGTCAATTTGTCAAAATCCTACAATTGGAACATACATTGATAGGTATTGTCTAGAATCATATTTAGTAAAATCATAAATAGGTTATGCAAGAAAAAGGTACCATCTCGATACATACCGAGAACATTTTCCCGATTATTAAGAAATTCCTTTATTCAGACAACGAGATCTTCCTGCGCGAGCTGGTTTCAAATGCCGTTGATGCCGTACAGAAGGTAAAACGCCTGGCGTCCATCGGTCAGTACAATGGCGAACTGGGGCAACTCAAAGTATCTGTCTCCTTCGATAAGGAAGCAAAAACCATCACCATTTCAGACAATGGCCTGGGTATGACTGCCGAAGAGATCAAGAAATACATCAACCAGATCGCATTTTCAGGTGCTACTGAGTTTATGGAAAAGTTTAAAGACGCTAAAGATGCCAACGAGATCATAGGCAAATTTGGCCTTGGTTTCTATTCTGCATTTATGGTAGCAAGCGAGGTGGAGATCAATACCCTCTCTTACCAGGAGGGCGCTGAGCCTGCCCGCTGGATATGCGATGGCAGTACAGAGTTTGAAATAACAGAAGGTACACGCACCACACGCGGTACAGATGTTATCCTCCACATCAACGCCGATTCAGAAGAATTCCTCGATGAGCACAAACTGGGACAGATACTTGAAAAATATGGCAAGTTCCTGCCCATCCCTATCTACTTCGGTACAAAATCAAAATCGGTACCCGATGGCGAAGACGAAGAGGGTAAGGCAAAGTATAAAACTGTAGAAGTTGATAACATCATCAATAACACGGTTCCTATCTGGACCAAAGCGCCTACCGGCCTTTCCGACGAAGATTACCTTAATTTCTATAAAGAGCTGTATCCATTTGCAGAAGACCCATTGTTCTGGATACATCTGAATGTAGATTATCCGTTCAACCTTACAGGGGTACTCTACTTCCCTAAGGTGAAGAACGAACTGGATATACAGCGCAACAAAATAAAACTCTACAGCCGCCAGGTATTTATTACCGATGAGGTAAAAGACATCGTTCCTGAATTCCTCATGCTGCTGCACGGCGTTATTGATAGTCCTGATATTCCACTCAACGTATCACGCAGCTTCCTGCAGGCCGACAGCAACGTAAAGAAGATCAACAACTATATCACCCGAAAGGTAGCAGACAAGCTCAGTGATCTGTTTAAGGCAGACCGTAAAGGCTTTGAGCAAAAATGGCCCGACATTGGCATCTTCGTAAAATATGGTATGATCAGTGAAGAGAAGTTCTACGATAAGGCCAAAGATTTCGCACTGCTGCAGAATACAAAAGACGAATATTATACAATAGACGAGTACGGCGAAAAGATAAAGCCACAACAGACAGACAAAAACGGCCAGGTCATCTATCTCTATACCAACGATCCTGCAAAACAAGATTCATTCATACAAGCTGCTAACCGTAAGGAATACGATGTATTGCTGATGAACGGCCCATTGGATAATCACTTTGTACAGCAACTGGAGCAAAAGTTGGATAACATTGCCTTTAAACGTGTGGATGCAGACGTTGCAGACAAACTAATAGGCAAGGAAGAATATCCACCACACATACTTACCGCTGAGCAAACTGAAGAAGTAAAGGCCATCTTCGATAAGGCTATAAACAAACCTTTGATGAAGGTGGAAGTAGAAAGCTTGAACCCTGAAGAACTGCCCGTAACTGTAACCATGGAAGAATTCATGCGCCGCATGAAAGAAATGGCCAAAATGGGCGGAGGCGGAATGAGCTTCTATGGCAGCCTTCCCGATAGTTACAATGTAGCTATTAATGGCAACCACAAGCTCATCAGCCGCATACTTGGAGCAGGTACTGAAGAAGAAAAAATCAACCTGGCACGCCAGGCGTTCGATCTTGCTTTATTATCGCAGGGCATGCTAACAGGTGCTGAGCTTACCGCATTTGTAAACCGCAGCGTACAGCTCATATAACAGCATATATCTTCAAAAAGTAAAAAGCCGCTTCCCGCGGCTTTTTACTTTTTATGTCATTACCCAACTATTCATTTTAATAGTCTCTTTTGTGTAGCGTAAATAACATTACACTTATTCATGCTTACCCAGCAAATGATTATTGGCCATCACCTTGCCATCTGTAGATTTTGATATAATAAGCGACGCAGCAGGACGCAGCAGCAACTCATCAAAAGCAAAGTAGCAAGGGAATTTATATTCTATCTGCCGGCACCAAACTGCCTTTGCATTCGCAGGCAGTTTAAAATAAGCCGACACTCTAAACCACATGCCTTTGTTGTCCACACTTTCCTTCCCATTCATACGTTCTTCTCGTATCATCTTGCCTGCACTATCTATTATTTCAAGGCTATATTCAGGACTTCTGTAATCACTTGCTTGTAGCAATACCCACGCACTGCATTCATAACATTCATCAGCATATGCAGGCTGTACGGCTATCTTGGCTATGTATTGTTTGCCATCGCCCGCAAACGGTACTGCAGAGCTGCTACCAAACAATTTCTGCGCAAATCTGCCGGTATCAAAATGGTTTACGTACCAGCTCCCCGAAACAGATATACAGGTGTCCCCTTGTTTCATCCCCTGTGCAATATTCAGTGCACTATCATTGTATTTTTTATCACTGGCCAATAGTTTGTCAGGGTACAAGGCATACACATTGCAATCAGAAAAGCTGCCCATAGGCACGCTCACCGAGATCAAATATTTTTGGTCCAGGTCCAGCGAATCATTTTTAAAATGCAGTACCAGGAACGGCTTGTTGTTATGCATATCCCGCAGCAATGGTTTGTCTGCAAACGGACCACCCACCAGCCTCACTTGCTTTTCTGTTTGCGATAATGAGGTGCGCGACATCATCACATTCACAATGGGCAGGTGCAGTTGCAAAGCAGGTTTTGCACCCAGTGTCACCAGCCAGCCTTCCATTTCATGTTCCCATAGCTTCTCACTTCCTATATGTATAAAGGGCAGTAATACCACTGCCTGGAAATCATTGCCCACCATATGATTCTTCCCCAGGAAATCTTCCCAGGTTTCCTGGTACGCAGAGAATAACGTAGTGAAATTATAGTACCCGCTCAGTGCCGCATTGCGGGTGTGCTTCATATATGCTTTGCTCTCCCTCGCCCATATCAGTATAGGTATCAGTAGTATGGCCCAGGCCCATGTTGCTTTTTTCTGTGCCTGTAGTTTTGCATACCAGCTATACAGTAGCACTGCAGCATATATGGTCATGATGTAATAAAATATCCACCCAAACCTTCCCAGCGCTCTAAACTGCCTCAGTATAGACATGTGCTCAAACAACCCTTCCATGTTCCATATAAATGGTATCCCAGATGCCAGCACTAGTGACCCAAATGCCATGAACAACCATATACCCGGAAACACTGGTGTTACCTTCACCTCTCTGTCTGCTTTCCTGCTTTTCGCCAGCGTCACAAGTGCCATTATCAGCCCTATAACACTCACCACAGTTGACGCAAGCCCAATGTATATATAACCCTCTTCCCATGTTTCACTAAAAGCATGGCCTGTATGTGCGGTTACAAATTTCCAGAATGGAGAGAGTGATGATGTAGTAATCAGAGAAAGATTAGTGACCGTCTGCAATGCACCATAAGGATAAACAGGTCTGTCCAATACCGGGTCTGTCAGCTTCATAAATACAGTTACCACAGCATATACACCCAGCAGGCATAGTATGGGTGGTAACGTGTGTTCCACTTTATTCATTGCAACAGTACGGTACATCAGCCAGTAACCTGCAGTGTACAGTGCTATCCAAACAAACAACAACCCACCAAAATAAGGGTGTTGAAAAGACATAAGACTGCCTAGTATAAACACATACGCCATATACTTTTTACCACCTTGCATGTTGTACCGCACAAACCAGTAAAACAGCATAGGTACAAAGCACATATTAGCCAGCGCAAAATGCACTTCAAGCCGCACCACCTGCGGAGATAGAGAAATAATAAGCCCTGCGAATACAATAGCCGCCCATGGCGCCAGTTTAAATTGTAGTAGCGTCTTATACATATACACCACACCAACTACATAGCTAAGTGCAATAAACAGGTTCATGATCGCCAGCACGGTCGATTTCCTAAAATGCACTACCTGGTTCAGATAACTGATAGGTATGGTCAGCAGCGATTGTCCGTCTGCATATACTATATGCTCGCCGTACGGATAGTTCATACCATGGTACCACACGCCTTTATCGTACAAGCAATGGTAGAAATAAGACAGGTAATTTTTACCCGCATCTCCACCAAGCGTCATCATACTGCTCTGCGGGTGTATTACAAACTCCGACAGCATATATACAGTCATGCATATGGCAAACACTATGGCTGCCAACAGCCATAAAAATCTTTTCCTGGAGTCCATACCTGGCTTAGCGCAATAAAATTTTTATGAAATTAATGATTTCTGGCAGCAGCACCTTATAATTCATGGGGCGGAAATGCACTCCCGGGTTCAGGCTCACTGGTATGGCGCTAATGCGATACCTCCCACTTTTGGATGCGTTACGTATAAACTCAAGATCAAACAGATACCTGTTAATAGTAGTAGCCAGGAATACAGGCTTGATATCCGCCTTAAATCCTTTAAGCCCGCATTGTGTGTCAGTAATAGGTATAGATAAAAAAAGACGAATGAAGAACTGCAGAAACTTTGAAATGATACGACGTAGCCTGGGTACTTTCTCGTAATAGACTGCATCTTTTACACCTACTGCTATATCGCACATATTATCTTGTAGGGCACTGCAAATTTTATGCAAGCTTTCGTTTGTGTATGGGAAATCTATGTCGGTGTAAATAATGATATCGCCGTTGGCCTGCGCTATACCTGTTCGTAATGCATGCCCTTTGCCTTTGTTATGTTCTAATGATATCTGTTGTACACCAGGTATATTATCATGAAGAAATACAAGGTCTGTGCCTTTTACTTCTTTACTTATTCCATCATACACTATTATCACTTCCAGCGGCTGTTGTAAGGATGCGCTAAGTACACCATACTGGTGCACAATATTTTCAGCCCATCCCTGTGGTGGGTTATAGCAGGGTAAAACTATGGAAACGGACATTCTGGGTCAGGCATATGCATTAAGCCCTAAAAATACATGCTTTTGGCTTTAGGTGCATAAATATCTACCATACCATGCCCGGGTATGCGCGTTGCATAAATTGCAGTTCGGCAAGCACATAGCCAAGATGCTCCGTATGGCGGCCATTTTTTCCTCCGGTATGCATCCATCCGTCGGCTGGTATTTGCAGGGTTGCTTCATTAAGTACAGCGCTCGTTCTCAGCTTCCAATCTGCCCTTATTTGTTCCAGGTCAGTGCCTATATTATGCTGCAATGCCCATTTATCGGTGTCATTCATTATCATCAGCTCGCCGCTATATGCCCATAAGTCATTTATGGCGGCTTGCATGCGGCGGGTACTTTCTTCAGTACCATCTCCCAGGCGTATCACCCACTCGCTGCTCCAACGCATGTGGTAATCCACTTCCTTTAAAGATTTTTCAGCTATTGCAGCAAGGCTTTCATCTGCACTGCTTAGCAATTTTGTGTAAAACAGGTGGTTGTATGTGTCGTAAATAAAAGACCGTGCAATGGTGTATGCCCAATCATTATTAGGCATTTCAACAAGCATGGTGTTATAAAAATCCCAGCTGTCGCGCAGGTAAGCCAGGTCATCTTCATCTATTGGCTTACCTTCTGCAACTTTATTCTGCAAGGCAGTACTCGCAAAAAGTTGCATCTGCTCGCCAGGGGCCAGTTCGTTAAATAACGATGCCGCATACTGGTATAGGTTACGTGCCTGTCCCAAGTGGTCAAGGGCCATATTAGTTATGGCTATGTCCTGTTCCAGCACTGGTCCGTGTCCGCACCATTCACTCAACCTGTGGCCTATTACAAGCGCATTATCAGCTATTTGCAGGGTATATTTTATAAGTTCTTTACTCATCAGGATGTTTTATTGAATAACTAATTGAAGCAATGTTGTTACATATGCGTCAACTCATCTGGCAAATTATAAAACGTAGGGTGCCTGTATATTTTATCATTTGCAGGCTCGTATAGTATTTCAGCATCCCCTGGGTCAGATGCGTGTATGTATTTGCTTTCCACCACCCAAATGCTTATCCCTTCCATACGCCTGGTATATACATCGCGTGCATTTTCTATTGCCATGTCTGCATCTGCTGCGTGCAGGCTGCCTGCATGCTTATGGTCAAGCCCTGCTTTACTGCGTATAAAAACTTCCCAAAGGGGCCATTCCCTTTTACTGTCTGCTTTTTGTGACATACCTGTTTACAATTACTATTTACAAAAAACAGCAACGGCTACAAATAACAGCCAAGATGGCCTCGTTCCTGTAGCCGTTGCCGGTTTATTTATGCTGCCTTTTTTTCTTTCCGTTGTCTGCGTTTATCGCTGTATGCCAAGGCGGCTTCGCGCACCCATTGTCCTTCCTCCCATGCTTTCCTCCGGGTATCCAGTCGCTCCTTATTGCACGGGCCGTTCCCCTTAAGTATGTTGTAGAATTCATTCCAGTCGGGTGTACCAAAGTCATAGTGCCCTGTGGCTTCATTCCATTTCAGGTCCTTATCTGGTATGGTCAGCCCTAATATACGGGCCTGCTCTACCGTTACATCTACAAAACGCTGTCTCAACTCATCGTTGGTAAAGCGTTTTATACGCCAGCGCATGCTTTGTTCTGTATGTGGGCTGTCTGCATCGGGCGGGCCAAACATCATTAGCGATGGCCACCACCAGCGGTTCAATGAATCCTGTGCCATTTTTTTCTGCACTTCCGTACCATTGGCAAGGGTCAGCATTATTTCATATCCCTGGCGTTGGTGAAAGCTCTCTTCCTTGCATATGCGTACCATAGCACGTGCATATGGCCCGTACGATGTGCGGCAAAGTGGCACCTGGTTCATAATGGCAGCGCCATCTACAAGCCATCCCACAGCACCCATATCTGCCCACGATATAGTGGGGTAATTAAAAATAGAAGAATATTTTTGCTTGCCGCTATGCAACTGCTCCATCATATCATCGCGACTGATGCCCAGGCTTTCAGCAGCGCTATATAAGTAAAGTCCATGTCCTGCTTCATCCTGTACTTTTGCAAGCAGTATAGCTTTGCGGCGCAGGTTAGGCGCACGGGTTATCCAGTTACCCTCAGGCAGCATGCCCACTATTTCACTATGTGCATGTTGGGCTATCTGGCGTATCAGCGTTTTCCGGTAGTCATCCGGCATCCAGTCCTTGGCCTCTATGGCCTGGTCCTTATCCATCTTCTCATCAAAGTGTTCCTGGAACGAATGCACTGTCATCTGATAAAATGTTTTGTGGCTGTAAATATACTAAGAAAACCGCAAACATACCTGTTTGGCAACGTTTGCGGTTCAGTCAACCCTAGTCTTCAATTATTAAATGGAGTGTCCTTTTTAGCCCTTCCTTATTCACCGGCAAGTAGCACTTGCCAGGCTTTTTCCACATCTGCTGTGTCCAGCAATTCCTTGGCATATATATGCAAAGCATTCTTTCTTGCTGTTTCGTTGTCTTCATATTCACGCATAATGCTCACCAGCCTGTCATCATACAGCACATCAGCAACTACCGGTACTGTCGTCACATTTCCCAACAACCCAAGGTTATTACCAGTTAAAATTGTGCTGTTGCGTATATGCGCCGGCAATACATCCACACCTACTCCACAGGTCATGTTAGGCTTGGCTACTTCAAATACAGCTGCTCCAGACGCCCGGCAATAATAATCCCCGCCCATACGGGCCACCAGGTCTATTTTATGCGGGTCTATCCTGCCTTCCGCATCCAGTATGTTATCATCTATATGCATGCATACCACCTCGCATATCACCAGGTTCCCTGCGCCTCCTTCTTGTCCCGTCTCCACTACTTGCAATACTTTGCACTCCAATTGCACCGGCGATTCCTTTACCCTAAAGGGCTTTACTATATCAGAGGCAATAGGAGTAAACCCTGCTTTCTGAAATTCATTGATATGCTTCGGATACTCGCAACTGGCCAGGCTGGTTTGTTGCACTATATTATAGTTCACCACGTTTATCACAACTTCCTTTGTGGCATATACATTTTCAAGGGTATGCTTAATGGTATTATCCCTTACTCTCCGCGCTGGCGAGAATATTAGGATAGGCGGCTTGCTGCCAAATACGTTAAAGAAGCTAAAGGGCGATAGGTTAGCATTACCTTCACTATCTATCGTACTTGCAAAACATATAGGTCGGGGTGCTATAGAGCCTAATAGGTAAGCATGCAATTGGGCGGTCTTTATTTCGCCTGGTACTATCTTCATGGCTGCAAAATAATTAAAAAACACGGTAATGAACTTGATGCTTCCTCCAGACACGGCACAATTGCGACAAAACAAAAAGCCTGCATAATTATGCAGGCTCACGCTCTTTATAAAAATTTGATTCTTATTCTACAGACATCGGCACAGTAACACCGGTTTTGTCCCACTGTATATTCAGGCTGGCATCGGTTACGTTAATTGTCAGCTTTTCAACGGGTGCATTCAATTGTTGTACCGGTACAGTTACATGTAGCACATCATTCTTCTTTATTTCATCGTACTTAAAAGATCCCCACTGTTTCAGTTTGCTGTTTAGTATAATGGTCCACTCATTCTTTTCAGGTGTGGTAAACAAAGTATAGGTACCTGGCTTTACTGTCTTGCCTCCAAATTTGGTCACCTTGCTAAACGTGATCTCTGTGGCTTCATTAGCGCCTGTGCGCCATACCTGCCCGTAAGGTACAAGCCCCCCAAATATTTCACGTCCTTTTTTAGATGGTTGGCCATAAGATACGGTCACGTTTTCGCTCTTCGCTGTTACCCGTGGGCTGGCTACTGTCTTCTCCTGGGCAAACGTGCTTGTTGCGGCTAGTGTGGCAATAGCAATAAATGAGGCTATTTTTTTCATGGTATTGTATTTTTTTTACAAAGTAAATGCTTTATTCACTAATCACAGACATTCCCCCAGTAGTATTAGACAGTATATCTCACAAAAAATTCGTTAAAAATCCACATGCTACCTATGTTCATAACGTGTGTATTTCATAATGTGTTAACATACATCTCATTATTATGTAACAATTATATCGGTATCTTTAATAGAACAAAATAACATCCATATGCTGTGGAGAACTTTTAAAGGTGAAGCATTGAAATTACCTATAAAAAAAGCAGTGGAAGATGCTATAGTACGCGAAACATCTGCAGGGTACAAGCTAAAGGTATGCATCGGTACAGACTCGCAGGTAAAGGGCTTGGAAACAGAGTTTGCTACTGTTATCGTTTTCCTTCGCGAGAAACAGGGTGGTTTTATGTTCATCTGCAACGACAGGACAACTACTAGTTATTCAATAAAAGAAAGAATGTTGGTAGAAGTAGCAAGAAGCATTGAAATAGCCTACGAACTCTGCGATCTTTTTAACCGCTACGATATCGAAATGGAAGTACACGTGGATATAAACACCAGCCCCCATTTTAAAAGCAACGAGGCCTTGCGCGAAGCAATGGGATATATCTTAGGTATGGGGTTTGCCTTCAAAGCTAAACCGGAAGCATTTGCAAGTAGTTGCTGTGCTAATAAGATTGTTAATTAATGCTCATATATCTTGCTGCCTGCACTTACCCATGCAGTATCCTGCTGCTCAGATAAAAGATCACTCCAAGCGATAAGAAAAAGAGAATTCCCCGATAAAAAAGTTGAGCGTTAAAACGCTTTCTCCTCTTCGACGACCTATATGACATACTATTTATTCATTACTTAATAGGACATACAATATCATATTCCAGCTTGTTGTTCCCGCTAACAGCTGTAACGGTAAAACCATGTTCCCTAAGCTTTTCTGACGTTTCCGGATTGGTCAAAGAAAAGCGAAGTTGCAGGTGTCCATGACGCTTATAATCCTGAAATTTATCTAAGATCATTTGATACTCATCTGTAACACTCATATGATTTTTACTTTTAGTCATCAATAGAAATTAATGAAATAATACAATAGTGCATAATAAAGTTAATGCGTATTTACTTCACTATCAAATAAAAAAATGCATTAACGTTTTATTAGCAAATATTGTTGGGTAATATTATTTTATGTGTAATTATGTTAACTTAAAATTAATAAAGTAATAGATAGATACAAATTCTGTACCACAAGTGGAGAAGTAAGCAGTAATGAATTGAGGAGAATGGTCGCTAAAAAATGCCTTCTTTTATTTCTTGCCAAAGGGCATTGTAGCATATTGCAGCATAGCTCGAGGGTGCAAATGCGGGAACAGGGGCATTATATATCCCCATTTTCTCAATATCGGAAAGGTTGGGAATGTAGTGTTCAAAAAACTTTTTGTCCTTGTATAACTGTTGCATCACGTCACTATGCATGCTCTTACGCATATCCACCATAGTAAAGAAACACATCAGCTTGTCTATGTCGCCCTTCTCTGCCAAATGTTCTTTTACTTGCTCATAGGTGCGTATAGATAATGTAGTAGGTATCACTGGCATCAGTACCGCATTCGATGCGTGGAAAATATTATCGGCTAATATAGAAAAACCAGGCGGGCAGTCAAAAAGCACAAAATCATAGTCATACGCAATCTTTTTCAGCAAGGTCTTTAATTGCTTTTTAGATGCATGATGATCCAGCAATATATCCATCTTCCTTGCCGATGTGTCAGCGGGTATAATGTGCAGGTTTTCATAATCAGTCTCCATTATGATGTCCTGTATCTCTATCTCGTTCTCAAGTAGCTTTTTTACATTATTCTTATGGCTGGGGTGCGCTTTGTAGTAAAAACTCGCCGCCCCCTGTGGATCAAGGTCCCAAAGTAGGGTTCTGTAGCCGTCGCGGGCGCTCATGTATGCAAAGTTTACACATGATGCTGTTTTACCTACCCCACCTTTAAGATTGTATAATGAAACAATGAACATAGCGGAAGATTTACATTTTCACTTTAAATAATAAAACTAATGCAAATATTCTTTACAGGATATTATTTTCCCTTATCCTTTGGCTGGTCAGGCTCCTTACCACCAATATTAAATATCCGGTAGCCAAGGCTCACACCCGCTTCATCGGCTTTTTGGCAGGCAAAAGACTGCCTGTTTACTAAAACATTCCCACCTTTACCGGTCACAAAATATTGTATGTCTTTCTTATTACCATTCTTCACAAAAACAACATACACATCAGGCGCTGGTATCGCTAAATCAGTCACCCAATTTATATTACATGCTTTCAGCCTGTCGGCAACTTCTTTATCCACTGCACCACTCATATGTAAGTTCATATTCATTTGCAGGCCTGTATAAGGCACCAGTTGCGGGTAGGTAGCATATAAACGATACATCCAGTCATCATAAGCCACATTATCCTTACGTTCTTTTGCGCACTCTGCTTGTGCCTGGAAAACACGAGCTATAAAAAGCTTTTCAAAGTCAACATCAATATCCGGCGATCGCAAAATGCCATCTAGCATGGTCCGCGCGTATTGGTAATTACCCTCTTTTATCTCCAGCAGGGCTACAAAAAGCTGGAAATATTTTCGCACATATTTACGGTCGTCTGTCAGCGCTTCTTTCTTGAATTTATCCAAAAAATAACTGGTGCTAAAATCTTTTATAAGGTACCATATTTCGTCCCACGATACTGTACTCTCTGTCGAAAACAGTTTGTATATCACCATGTCCCTTTCCGGGTTCTGCGAAAACTGGTTAATGATCAGGAACTGCTGCAGGTATTTATCCACCTTCAGGCTGGTCATGTTGGCCAATACACGCGGGTTATACCACCAGTTACGATTTTCAAATTCCTGCTGCTGAAAGGCAGCATCTTTATTAATAAGTTTCAATAGTTGTATACTGAAATCATACTGACTCTGCCCCAATGTAGTACCAATATGCAGCTCTTTAAAAGAGGCTGCCTTATCTGCATACCTGTTTGCTTCTTCCACTTGCCCGTCATAAAGCATACACCGTGCAAGGGCTATATTATACCATCCAAATCCCGGTGTTGATCCTGCAGATCGTATCATATCCTTCATCAACGCTACACCCGTCTTGGGCTGGGCTTTATAGTTGTCTATTATTGATGAATAATATGCCCACTCCTGCAGACGCTTATCGCCGCCATCACTGCTCACTGATTTTTTATACTCACTTTCTGCAGTTCTGAAATCACCACAAATGGCTCTGAAGGTAGCATAGTTATTATGCGGGAATATAGGGCTATTGCGCAGCAGGTTAAAGTAGTATTCTGCCGAGTCTATGCTGATAGAGTAACTGTACAAAATAGATTTGTAATGGTATACACCAAGTATGTCATTTGCCTCATACCCCGGCGGGAAAATATGTGCATTAGTTACTTTGTCCCTTTTTATTTTATGTAAACCAGAATCCAGCATCCTGTTTGCAAGCGCTTCATTCTCCTTAATAGAATTTTTCAGGAACGGATACTTTGCGCTGGTATAAAAACGGTTGCGATGCACCGTCCAGCCCAGGTAATTATAAGCATCCATATAAAAATCGCGCTGAAAATTCCAGTGCAACACCCTCCGCAGTAACAAGTAAACTTTTTCAGCTTCATCCATGTTACTATAACAGTTCATTAAATATAGGGCTGTCAGCGTATAGTCTATATCAAACTTATAGGCGGGATAGTACAACATCAGGTTGTCAGTACGTGTAGCCAGTTGCTTTTTGTAATCACGCTCCAGCAAACGTAAGGCATGTTCCAACGGTACCGATGCATTTTTAAAACCCAGGTAGTCTGCTGCGTGATTATACTTATACGCTCCCTCATATAGCCACCCAACATAGTAGGTACTATCTACACGCAAAAACTCGCGCGATCTGGGCAACGCATCTTCACTGTTCACATTCACCCCCATACGTTTGGCATCTATTTCACTACGCGCAGCTATTTTGGCGGGCGGGTGTGGCGATGCAAACTGTATTATCTGTTGCTGCCCTTGCTGTTGAGCCTGTTGGCCCTGCGCATGGCACAGGCAGCTACACAGCAGTATAAGTGCAGTACAAAAATAAACATATCCTTTTTTCAGTAAGCCGGTCATGTGTCGATACAGACAGTGCAGGTTTATTCAATAGTGAATCATGGCAGTATATAACCTATACGTTGCCAGGCAAAATTAGGCATATAGCTTCAGGCGGGCTAGTCTTTCAGCTTCTTTATTAATAATGCCGTCCAACGCTTTTTGCCTCCCCTCTTTGTTGCGGTATATAAGCCGGTGGTCTATCACGGCATGTGCTATATCTTTTACATCATCTTCTATCACAAAGGTGCGGCCACGCACCAGCGCGTAAGCACGTAAACATTTCAGGAAAGCAATACCGCTGCGTGTCGATGCGCCAAGTGCTATATCCTGGTGGCTGCGTGTATTGCGCACTATATTGGCAACTGCTTTTACTATTTCTTCATGCACATATACCTGTCCTGCCTGGTCTTGTAGCGATAATATGTCTGCCATGCTTAGTACTTGTTCCAAATGCACCAGGTTATTGGCTATATTCAGGTATTCACGGTATATATCAAGTTCTGTTTCTTCATTCACATACCCAAATATGATTTTCATAAAGAAACGATCCAGCTGGGCAGCAGGCAATGGGTAAGTCCCCTCCATCTCTACAGGGTTCTGTGTAGCAATGGTAAAGAAAAGGCGTTCCAGCTTCAGCGTTGTGTCTCCTACTGTTATCTGGCTTTCAGCCATAGATTCCAGCAGTGCACTTTGCACTTTAGGGGAGGCTCGGTTGATCTCATCTGCTAAAAGTATATTACAAAAAAGAGGACCTTTTTTAAATACAAATTCTTTGTTGCTGTCGTCAAAAATATGGGTACCTATCAGGTCCATCGGTAACAGGTCTGGAGTAAATTGTATACGCTTAAAAATAACGTGTTCTTCTCCTCTTGCCCCGCTTATGCATTGTGCCAGTGTACGCGCCAATACAGTTTTACCTGTGCCGGGGTTGTCTTCCATTAGTATATGGCCACCGGCTAGCAGGCAGGTAAGCACAAGTTCCACCTTGTCTCGTTTGCCGCGTATTACTTTTTCTACCTGGTTTATTAAATGTTGTATTGCTTCTGTAGCATTTATTACTGCCGGTGCTGCGGTATCTTGTTCCATCATACAATATTTCCTTTATACAAGTTTACACATTTATATAATGTAGAAATAAAGCGGGGTGGTAATTTTTTGTGAAAAGATGGTTTACTGCTTAGCCAGCAAGGCTTTCTTTACATTGTTTATTTCAGTAGCCATAAAGATCATAGGTATCAATATCAGCAAGGCCGCGAGCGCATTACATTCCCAGTCATATTCACCACCAATATTTAAAGCACGGTGTATGTATTCAGCCGTAACAATTATACCTGAAAAAAGTATCAGTAATTTTAAAAAACCTAGCAGCTTTGTCATACTGCTGTAGTAAGCTTCTGTTCTCCTTATACCTGGCTTTTTGGTAGGGATGTATGTAAATTTCTCAAAGTAACTCACTAGCAAGTATAGGGACATTCCTATAGCAGGTACAATAAATACCTGTGCTTTATTGCTAAACTTGTCAGGCAGTCCCCCTGTAAAGTGTATAGGTATATTAAATGGCAGGTTAACATAGCCTACTATTGCTATCAGGCAAAATAGTATCAGCAACAGCGTACACGCTCTCCCTAAAAATTTATCCGCGCTTAAGTGATGCTTGTCAATTGGGGCACTGTATTTCAAAATAAACAAATTTAGCGGGTGATATTTCTGTTAATTGTCAATTAAGTAAATGTAAATAGTTTATTCATTAAAATTTAAAAAAAATGACAATATAGTTTTACACATTTTAAGCACAAAAATGTGCAAAACGTTGATAATGGAAGACACACATATTTACACAACAAAATCTAATAATTTCATAATGAAATATACAATCTCATTATTTGCATATTATCTTCACACCTCTAAAACTTATCTATGAAAAAAATAATTTTATCTATTTTTATGGCATCGGCAATAACAAGTGTAATAAAAGCTCAAAGCTTATTTGGTCCCGAAGCCGGCCTCAACCTTACTAACGTAAAAGAAAAATATGATGGCGCGTCAATTAGCGGCACAACAAGGCCCGGCTTTAAGATCGGCATCATAACAGACAACTACCTGGGCAGCAATCTTTATTTGCAGCCAGGTCTTTTCTTTTCCACAAAAGGCACAAATGCTTCCCAGGGTACCAAAATCGGGATTAACTATATTGAGGTACCTGTTAACTTGCTCTATAAGTTCAAGACAAATACTGGCAACTATGTCTTTGCTGGGGCGGGACCTTACTTTGCTGTTGCCGTAGGCGGGCAAGCTACCGCTAATGGCTATACAGCTAAGATCAATATTGGCTCTTCTGAAACCGACGACGTAAAAACTTTCGACTTTGGCTTAGGATTTAATGCTGGTTACCAACTAAGACAAGGACTCTTTTTCCGTGGTCAGTATCAATTTGGTTTGGTTAATATAAATCCTGCCCACAATACATACGGCGGCGGCGATGCTACTGTAAAAAATAATGGCTTCAGCATCACCGTGGGTTGGCTATTTGGCGATAAAGGCCATCCCCACAAGAATAAAAAGCCAATCAAAAAATAAAAATGGATATAGTAAAGGCCTATTTAACTTACATTAAATAGGCCTTTTACTTTGCCATTGCGGTAGGCAACTATTACTCACATAACGGGCATTCCGAGAGATCTAAATAGGCAATGTCACGAACAACGACCTAGCTATTCTACTACCGTTGCAATGATACTAGAGGGTCATCATTGGGCCGGAGGCAATAAAGTTTTAAAAAATTAGGTGTCTCGGCATAGTTTCATTCCATCATAATAAATACTATGAAGAATATCCTTCTAATTATTCTCGCAGCTGGGGTTGCAGCGGTTGCCCATGCTCAAGTAGCTCTAGGGCCTGAGATAGGGATCAACATTTCCAACATAAAGCTGAACAAGGAGTACCAAACAGGAGAACACGGATTCAGGGGCGGTGGTATTTTAGATATACGACTTGGCAAAAATTCCATTGTTTATTTTCAAACAGGCGCATTTTCCTCGGTTGAAGGTGCTGGTTTTGGCTATGGTACGAATAGCGGCAAACTGGTCATCGACTATCTGCAAGTGCCCGCAAACCTAGTTTTTAAGTTCTGGACGGTCGGTGATAATCATTTCTTTGCAGGCGTTGGCCCATACACAGGCTTGGTTGTTGGCGGTACTGCAACAGAAAACGGAGATACGCGAAAAATAATTACCGGCCGCAACACAAGTAAAGATGACGTTCGGCCAAACGATATTGGGTTAGGCTTCCAGGCTGGTTACCAGTTCGCATTTGGCTTGTTCTTTCACGCCCAGTACGGCTTTAGTATCATGAATATAGCACCAGATGAGAACTCCTATGGTGCAAATAACCAGATCAATGCAAAAAATAGTGTGTTTAGCTATTCTGCTGGCTGGTTATTTGATAACATCCACTTTAATAAAAGAAGAAAAGCATATTACGAAAAAAAGGGTTGGTAATAGAAAATATGGGAAAGCCAATAGGCCCTCCCATACCTGCTACAACCTATTTACTTTGCAGCCTTATTACAGGCACTAGCATTTCCTCTAGCGATATACCTCCATGCTGGAAGGTATTCTTATAATAATTTACGTAGTAGTTATAGTTGTTGGGGTAGCACAGAAAAACATCTCCTTTAGCAAAAATAAAGGTCGAGCTTACGTTTGGCCTGGGCAGTCCCGCCAACTTAGGGTCGCGGAAAGCCAGTACATCTTTTTCTTCATATTGCAGGTTGCGCCCGTGCTTGTAGCGCAGGTTGGTAGTTGTCTGCCTGTCGCCTACACACTTGCTAGGTGTCTTCACACGCTGAGTTCCATGGTCTGTAGTCAGTATGATCTGTATGTCCTTATCTGCAATTTTTTTCAATGCGCGATACAGCGGCGAGTGCTCAAACCAGCTTACCGTAAGCGACCTATACGATACTTCGTCACTGGCCAATTCTTTCAGCACTTCCATTTCTGTACGTGCGTGCGAAAGCATATCCACAAAATTATAAACGATAACGGTCAGGTCGTTGGATAGATAATTATGGATGTTATCCTCCATATTCTTACCATTCTCATTATTGGTGATCTTTAGGTACTGTGTCTTTAAATGATCCAGTTTCAACTGTTTCAGTTGGTATCGTAAAAACAGCTCTTCGGATAAGTTCTTACCACCTTCTTCATCATCATTTTTCCACTCCAGCGGAAATTTTGCTTCAATGTCTATCGGCAACATCCCTGCAAATATGGCATTGCGCGCATATTGTGTGGCTGTCGGCAATATGCTGTAAAACATATCTTCTTCCACCACCCTGAAAGAATCATTAATGATAGGCTGTAACACCTTCCACTGGTCATAGCGCAGGTTATCTATCACTACCAAGAAGGTAGGTTTTCCTTGTTCCAGGTGAGGGGCTATCTTTTTCTTAAACAACCTATGCGAAAACAACGGCCCTTCCTGGCTGTCTTTCTGCACCCAGTTGCTGTAGTTTTTAGAAATGTATTTAAAGAATTCTGTATTAGCTTCCGTTTTCTGCGACTGAAATACTTCCATCATCTCTTCACTGTCGCTTTTCCCCATTTCCAGTTCCCAGTACACCAGGCGCTTGTATAGTTCCTTCCATTCTTCATGGTTAGGGCCAGAGCTTAGTGCCATAAACAGGTTCCTGAAATCCTGTTGATAGGCAGTGGTGGTCTTTTCAGATACCAACCGCTTTCCGTCCATTATCTTTTTCAGCGATAGCAATACCTGGTTAGGGTTCACTGGCTTTATCAGGTAATCTGTTATTTGCGAGCCTATCGCATCATCCATTATATCTTCAGCCTCATTCTTTGTTACCATAACCACAGGCATCTGTGGTTGCAATTCTTTTATCTTCAAAAGCGTTTCCAGGCCTGTCATACCGGGCATGCTTTCGTCAAGCAGTACTACGTCTATATTTTTCTCCTTCAGCAATTCCAGCGCGTCATATCCGTTGGTTAGGGGCGTTACCTCGTAACCTTTGTTCTTTAAAAAAAGTATTTGTGATTTTAATGAATCTATTTCGTCATCTACCCATAGTATCTCGCCTTGTGTGCTCATAATTGTTGCTGTCTGGTTTGTTGTGTGAGGATTGATTTGCCTGCCAAGTAGCCGATAAATTTACATGACTATTTTTTTATATTGTAGTGTTTAACGCAATTTTGGCAGGCGTAAGTGTTGCAATAACGTGCGATACCTATTAGTATTGCATACAAAATAAATTTTATGCCAACTATAACAGTACGTAGGGCCATAGAAACCGATTGCCCAAGGATGCTGGAACTCATAAATGAACTCGCTGTATTCGAACGCGCACCGCACGAGGTCACCGTAACGCTTGAGCACTTTATAGAAAGCGGATTTGGCACCAACCCTGTATGGTGGGCGTTTGTAGCAGAAGAAGCAGGCACAGTAATAGGCTTTGCGTTATACTACATACGTTATAGCACATGGAAGGGGCAGCGCATGTACCTTGAAGATATATTGGTTACCGAACAGCACCGCGGCCGCAACGCGGGTCGTTTGCTCATGGAGCAGCTCATAATAGAAGCTCGCCAAAAAAAATTGGCAGGTATCACCTGGCAGGTACTCGACTGGAATACAACAGCCATAAAATTTTATGAAAAATACACCTCTAAATTTGATGGTGAATGGGTGAATGTGAGTATGGATATTTAAGTGTGTATAAATTTTTCTCCTATTGGCAGTTTGTGCAATGCGTTAACACTAAATAACAGTATATAACATACTATAACCTACTTCCGGTAGTTATGAAGCTAAGTTTGTAAAGACAGGATAGCACGTACACGGCTTTCCATATCTATCCAAAACATCAAAACCGGAAAAATGAAAAAAGGATTTTTACTCGTTTGCCTTTCTATTGGTTCACTTTGCTCTTTCGCGCAGCGCAATGCAGATCTGGCACTAACTATGTCATCACCAAGCAGTAGCGCTCCCATTGTAGGTTCTTCAGCTTTTAATTTTACAGCAACCATTACCAACAACGGACCAGATGTAATTAAAACAACAGATACATTGGTGATAGGATTTCTTCTCGACAATGGAACATCTCCCGTTAGTGTTATTTATAGTGGTCAAACCTATTCTTCACTTGCCAGTGTATTTAGCTCACAATTAGCGTCAGGTGCCAGTGGAAACATAAATGTGTCTATTGCACTGGCTACATTTCCAGGAACAGGCACTCATAATTTTTGCGCTGTGGCACTCGCCCTTAACCGAAGTCATGATTCAGTTCACGATGCGCAATCAGCAAATAATAAAGCGTGCGCTAGCATTACCGTTCAGAATGCTACTTCCGTCCCGGTCATATCTGGCGATTATCAAAACGTAACAGTGTATCCAAACCCTGCAATATCTGTTGCTAATTTTAAACTTGAACTACCCGCCGATGAAGAAGTAAACATTTTACTTGAGGATATGTATGGGCGTACTGTTTGCAGCATCAATAAAGGAATTGTACACGCTGGCACATCTACCATTCATTTAGACATACAAAATTTACCTGCAGGCACATATATATATAACGTCCATGCAGGTTCTGACATTAATCGGGGCAGGCTTGTTGTCGCACATTAATGTCAGTAAGCTTTTCATAGGTATATCTACAACTTTTTTCTAAATGAGGTAGGTTTAGCCAGGCAGGTACCGCAAGAGGGCCTGCCTATTTTTTATTATAGTATTCCCTATTGGGTAAAAATGAGAACAGTGTTATTTAGTGTTAATGCGCTTCTATCCTGTCGTATATATCATTACTTTTATAAGCATAGTAATCGGCAATAATTATATCGGCTAGCATGTTATGTTTAAACACCTAAAGGCTATTTCTTTTAATAAACTCGCCCTTTATATTGTGATGGTGTTGTTTGTTGTAGCATTCCAATCTTATTGGTTGTGGGATAACTATCGCATGCAGAAGAACGGGTTGCTAAAAGAGATAGAAAATAAAGTTCAAAAGCAGGCGCTGGCGTTAACGCTGCAAGAGCTAATTGGAAATATTCAAACTACAGGCGTAGATAGCAATACAAACACAACACTTGCCGCAGCTATAAAAAAAGATACTTCTGTCTTAGATGATAACTCCGAGAAAGTGACTAAGAAGGATTTACAAGAATACTCAAAGTTATCATCCATCTCTTTTACACTATCCAATCCCTCAGTGTTAACCGATGACAATAATCACGATAGTGCTATTTATTACTTCTTAAATAAGAACATAGCAGAGCTTGGCGGTATCAATGGAGGCAATATTGTTATCTACAATCATTCACAACATGGCTTTAGATCGTATCCCCGTAACAAACCGTTTATTAACCAGAACAATACACTGCCTATAGTTGCCAAATTAAATTACGGCTCCAAATTCCAGGTGCATATTCGTCATCTGAATTTGATCATACTCCATAAAATGTATGGTGACTTTATATTTTCGCTATGCTACCTTTTACTTTTCACAGCAACAATGTTCGCAATAATACAAGCAGATAAACAAAGTAAAAAATTGCTCGAAAGCAAAACCAACTTTACAAACAATATGACACATGAGTTGAAAATACCGCTATCAACCTTGTTTCTGGCTACCGAATCGCTGGATAAATACAGCAGTCATGCCGATCCTAAACAAGTACAAAAACATGTTTCCATTATTTATAGTGGTTTACGTCAACTGTCAGACATTATAGATAAAATATTGGCTACGGCGCGCTTTCAGCAACACCAGGTACACCTGCATTGTCAGGCCGTAAACATTAAGTCTTTAATTGAAGAGGTATTGAAAAATATGCAATTACAATTAGCACAGAAAAATGCTACAGTTGATATTTCTGGCTTCTATGGCAATGCATATATCTATGCAGATTACGAACAAATGTTGCACGTTATTTTTAATCTTATTGACAATGCTATAAAATATACAACCGTCGATCCTTTAATAACGATCTCACTAAAAAAACACAACAACAAATACGTGATATTACTCACCGATAATGGCAAAGGTATTCCCCAGAAATATTTCCGGGAAGTATTCCAACCTTATTTCAGGGTTCCGGAACACGACATGCATAATGTAAAAGGATATGGCTTGGGGCTCAGTTTCGCATCGCATATTATTCGCTTACACTCTGGTAATATACGTGTTGTAAGTTCCGATGAAAATGTAGGAACGATCATAGAAATAAAATTGCCTGTGCACGATGTTTAAAAAACATGTTTTATACTTAGAAGATGATCATCAGCTGGGTGAACTTACTTCGGAATTACTGGAGAAATCCGGGTTTGCTGTAACATGGGCTAAAGATGGAGCTTCAGGCCTTAGTAAGTTTAGAGAGCAACAATTTTCCATTTGCATTATAGACATTATGATGCCCAGGCTCGACGGCTATACGCTTGTAAAAACGATACGCACCACCAACACCTTAATTCCTATTATCTTTCTTTCCGCCCGCGTACTCACAGACGATATTATAAAAGGGTTTGAAATAGGTGGCGATGACTATATGAGAAAACCATTTAGCATTGAGGAGCTTATTGTCCGGATGAAAAGGTTATTAAGCCGCCATACCATTGAGTCAATAAATCAGAAAATAGTAACTATTGGCAGGTATGTTTTTAATTATGAGAGTCTTGAGCTAAAGATTGACGATCATACAGTAGCCCTTTCTCCTCGTGCGGGCGAATTGCTTTACCGCATGGCGATCGATAAAAATAGAACGTTACTCCGGCGCGAAACATTACTAGATCTTTGGGGCGATGATACTTTTTTTAACGGGCGAAGTATGGACGTATTCATTTCTAAGATCCGGAAGCACTTATCAGCAGACAACCGCATAAAGATTATCAATATTCGAGGTATGGGTTATAAACTTATAATTTACGCTTAAGGTTTCTTCCTAACTACAACTTCATAAAGCCCCTCTTCAAATATCCCGGGCAGCGATATACTTTCAGCTGAAAGGAAAAGTTGATCACGAAGACAAGGTACTGATCCTTAGTGCTGGCGTTGCCACGTTGCTTACCTGCTTCACCAAGCGTGCTGGCAGGGTTGGTTACCAAGGTACGGTTCTGCAGTAAATATGCAGGATTAGGATAACCGGGAGGCCCTACAGGGAAGTTTGCAGCGCCCACATAAGTAGCATGTACATCATCCAGGTATCCTGTTGTGGTCAGCCTGTCAGATATTTCGGCGCCTATATTCATACCGGGATGCACCCAATATTTTACACCTGCACCTACAGGAAAACAAATTGCAACATCTCCATATTTCCTGCCGTTGAAACCTACCATCTGCCCTTCAGTACCTAACGGCCGCAAATAGTATTTTGTTCCATTCAAGGTTGTATATGGGTTATAGTAAAAAGCGCCTATTCCACCTGTAAGGTATGGGGTAAACCTGCTGTCTTCCTCGCCGGTTGCAAACCTGAAAAAATTAAATTCAGCTTGTGCAAGCCCCTCAATAATATTACTCTTAAAGTTCAGGTTACGCTCTTGCTGATATGGGTTGCTGCTGTATTTATCATCATATCCTACCGATGTATAGCCCACTGACCCCCTCAAAGATATGTACGGATTAAGATGTATACGGGTATAGGCAAGTACTGCTGGCTTTATTTCTTTAAATCCATAGTTGGTATTAAGGTCGCCAAAGTATTGGCTGCCACCTAAAGAAATTCCATATTCAGTTCCCGAAAAAAAGGTTTGTGCCTGGGCTGTTAGCGTACCCAATAACAAAATAAAAAGTATGATTTTCCGCATATCAGCCACCTAATAGATAAATAGAACTGTAAATTAACGTATTTATTGTTTTTGAGGTCGTTAATTACGCTTGTCAATCCCCCAATACAATTTCTGGCGTATAGTTTTCAAAAAGTTATGTTCATCGGGCCGCACTAGGCTCACTGTAAACGATTCTCTTTTTACGGCTATCTGTACACTGCTTTTTATAGTCTCCGTCCGCGCATCAAGCGTACACAAAAACTGCTCCGTGCGGCCTTCTACTTCAAACGATATTACATTATCGTCTGGCACTACTATGGATCTTGTATTTAAGTTGTGTGGCGATACCGGCGTTATAACAAAGCTGGAAGTTTGCGGAAATACAACCGGGCCACCGCAACTCAGCGAGTACCCTGTAGAACCCGTTGGGGTAGCCACAATAAGTCCATCAGCCCAATAGGTATTCAGAAACTCGCCATTCAGGTAAGTGTGTATTTTTATCATAGACGATGTATCGTTGCGATGAATGGTAAATTCATTCAGGGCAAACGGCGAACCGTCAAACAGTGGTACGCTGGAATCCAAGTGCAGCAACGTACGTTTTTCAAGCGTATAAGAACCGCGCACTAGCGATAGTATGGCATCATCTACTTCTTCCTCAGGTATAGCGGCCAAAAAACCTAGCCGCCCCAAGTTGATGCCTATGAGCGGTATATTGGAGTTGCCCACAAAGCACACAGTATCAAGTAAGGTTCCGTCGCCCCCCAGGCTAAAGAGCATGTCGGTATGTGGCGGAAGGTCTTTTTTACCGGTAAAGAATCGGGGCTCTGTTTCTATATGCGTATGCGCTACCAGTCTTTCATAAAAATCTTTATAGAAAACCAGTTGCAGCTTTTGCTCCTTAAGTTTATTAATAATACGCAACAGCACTGGCAAGTCCTGTACGTCAAATGTTCTGTTATAAAGTGCTACAAGCATAAAAAATATCGCGACACAGATGCATAAGGCTCTGTAATAAATTTAAAATTGGTGACATTGATGAAACAAATACTACCCGGTGGCGCAGTTGTTTTTCTTTTCCTCGAGGCGTAAAATCTGCGAATAGAAGCCTATTTAAAGATTTTTACAACAAAGAAGAAATGGAAAAGAGCAAGTCAAACGGTGGTATTTATTTTGTCATTGTCACTTACCCCCTATTCACTGCCGCTGTGTAAATATAATCCATTTTGCCCCAATTGATTATATGCCAGTTCCAGCCTTATCTTTATTTCATAAAATGTTATTATATCTAAACCTGCACCTATCGAATACAATAAACGGTTACCCAGGTAGGCATTGCCGGGCACACCTGTTCTCACATACGCAATATCTGTAAATATTTTAGGATATACGCGCAAGGGCAGTGTTGTAAAGTATTTCACAGGTATTTCCTTCAGCTTAAAGTTAATGAGCTCCCTTTTCAGATCCAGCCGCAACACCCCATAATTACCCCCGTTGATCACATAATATTCATAACCTCTTATGTAGTCCATAGATGTGCCCAGTCCACCCTCAAAAGCGTAGGGTTGGTTTTCTGGTGCCATCACTCTGCCTCTGAAAATAACAGACGTGTACCATTTGCGCAAAGGGTTACGAAAGTACCCTACTTCAACGTTCAGGTAGTTTTGAAATTTAAAGCCTTCTATTCCCACCCGCGATAGTGCATAGGCCACTACCTTTTCTCCCACCAATGGGTAGTTCCAGTTATCCACATGGTTATACTCAAACCGATACAATAATTCCAATAACTTCAGTTGCCTGCTTCCGTTCAGGTAATAGTCGTGGTTCAGTTTCGGCACTGTATCGTTTACAGAATAATCTTTGTAGCTCAATTGTAGTATATGCCGTGTGGCATAGCCTGGCCTGTATATATAACTCACCGCCCCTTCAAACTGGGTAAGCATATAAGGCCCGGTATAGTTACCTACATACTGCAGCTTGTTCGAGTCTGTAGCAAAGAATATCTGGTGGTTTCGGGAGTAGGATAATGATATACCCAAGCCATTTTTCTGGGCCTTATCCACATACGGCTTAGTATAGCTGATAGCTAGTTTTTGGGTATAGCCTGCTTGTACTGTCGCCGATAGCACATCAAGGTTGCCGCTTATATTTTTGTCCACACCTGTAAGGCCCAGGTTAATGCGGTTCAGGTTGTGGTTCTGTTCATACCACCACACATTAAAGTTTCGGTCTGCCAGCTGGAAGGTTATTTGTGGAAAAACATAAAAACGCTCCTTTACGTATATGTACCAGTCCATTTCACCTTCATCTATACGTACTACCTTTATTTCCACTTCATTAAAAATGGTCAGGTTTGTAAGCCGCAGTTTACATTCCTCTACAAAATAATTAAGCGAATCTGTCGATATCACATCGCCCTCCTCTATACTTAGCTCTCGCAATAATACTTTCCTACGCGATACTTCATTACCAGATAGTTCTATTTTTCGTACAGTCAACTGTACGGGTTTCTTTGGCACCGTAAAAAAATCCAGGGTGTCTGGGTAGTGGGAAATACTTTTAGGAGCCTGCCCGTGCACACCCGTTACAATACAGAAAGCAAAAAAAATAAGCAGGAGGTGCTTCATCTATCGGCGCAAAGATACTAAAGCAGAATTTTTATGGGACTTGTCATTCTTAAAACAGCACACTTAAAAACCGTGCTACTCTTTAACAGAGCACCTTTGGCCACTTAAATTACAACAAATATTATCCCAAAACTTCCGTAATTTTAGTATTATCATTCCCCTGCCATGAAATACATATGTTCCATTCTTGCTTTAGCTATGCTAGGCATAACCGCATGCACGCACAAGTCGGGTGATGTTGTTGCTAACGATGGTAACTTCCCTGCGCCTATTGCCGCTATAATGATCACCAAATGCGCCATAGCAGGGTGCCACAACCAGGCTAGCTATGGTAACGCTGATAGTCTTCTGCTCGATACCTGGGAACATTTGTTTCATGGTAGCTCAAGCGGTGCAGAAGTAGTAGCTTACAATGCCCAGTATAGTCCGCTTTTGTATTTTGTAAATACCGATAGTACACTCGGCCCCGTAGTAGCGCCTACAATGCCTTATAGCACTGCAAACAGGCCGCTTCCTGCTTTAAGTAAAGAAGAGTACATGACGCTTTATAACTGGATACAGAATGGCGCACCAGATAAGTATGGCAATATCCCATTTGCTTCTAATCCTGAAACTCGTCAAAAAACATATCTCACACAGCAGGGTTGCGATTTGCTCGCAGTCATAGATGCACAGTCACACGTCGTAATGCGCTACATCCCTATCGGTATGAGCAATGCCATTGAAAGTCCTCACTGTGTGCGCATATCTGATGATGGTATGTATGCTTATGTCAGTTTCCTGGCTGGTCAGTATGTACAGAAGATCGACACCAAAACCGACCAGGTGATAGGTAGCGCATCATTAGCGTCCACGGTTGCTAACGGTTCCTGGAACATTGTTCACGTTTCTCCGGGCGATACCGAATTACTCACAAGCGACTGGGTAGCAAATGGCTGGGTGGTAGCTATCGATGCTAACACAATGCAGGTTCAACCTCAAAAAAACTGGAACTCAAGCAGTAACGGTATTTCATGGCCTCATGGCATCGAAACCAATGCTACATTTGATACCTTTTTTGTAACATCACAATACAGCAACTTTATTTATAAACTGGTACCAGATGGCTTTGGGCTCTTTAAAGTTAGCCTCGATGGCAATAAGCCATCAACTTACACAGACAGCAATAATAGTAACCCTAACCCCCACGAAATATTAATGACACCCGACTATTCAAAATACTTTGTTACCTGCCAGGGTACAAACAAAGTAGTGGTGGTCGATGCTCATACAGATGCTATATTAGCAACCATACCGGTTGGCGTTTTTCCTCAAGAGCTGGCTATGTCACGCACTAAACCATACATGTTTGTTACCTGCATGGAAGATGCCGCTTCAGCTGCATACTATCCCCACTCTCATGGATCGGTATATGTCATCAACTACAATACATTTCAAATTGTGAAAGTGCTGTATGGCGATTTCTACCAACCCCATGGTATTAGTGTCGATGATCAAAACGGCACCATACTTGTAGCCAGCACTAATGCTAACCCCAACGGACCTGCACCGCACCACGTCACCTCTTGCGGTGGTCGCGACGGTTGGTACACTTACTACGATTTAAATACCCTTACACCACTCAACAACCGCCGTTACGAGGTTACTGTAATGCCATATTCTTCCGCCACACGTTTTAAATAACCGGTTGTGTTTCTATAATGCATAGTCTATATCTTTGAGTCTATGCTTACAGTTTCATTACATGGCATCACTCTGCATGCACCACATGGCCTCTACCCCCAAGAGCAGGTACTGGGCAACGATTTTGAAGTAGATGTAGATATTTGGTTGCACACAGATCAGAACAAACCATGGCCTTTTGTCGATTATACCCTCATTCGCAGTACTGTAGCTACTGTGTTTAACCAACCTGGCCAGTTGCTCGAAACCTTTGTCCAACATATACATACAGCTCTGAAGCAATACGTCCCCAACTCCGAAAAAGTAAGAGTAGCCGTAAGAAAGTTGCATCCACCGATGGAAGGCCAAGTGAAGTATGCACAAGTTTGCTATGAAGGATAATAGATGCTGTCTACTAATTTTCCAGCATAAAATGCAATAGCCCCCGCGTTTCGGCAGGGGCTATTCTATAAAATATTCAATTTAAAAGCTGTGCTTTAAGCGTCTAGCTATTCACCAGGTTACCAAGGGCATTATCATACGCCTCTTTCCAATCACTTATATAGCCCCAAGCCACATCATCTATATGTATCTCACCAGTTGCGTTCACATGCCCTATCTTGGTATGCGGTATGTTCTTTAGTTCAGCCTCAAACAACTGCTGTATGAAAGGATTGATACTCACAACCACACGACTCTGTCCTTCGCCAAACAACCATGCATCTTTGCGTATGCTTGGGTCTGTTGCTACGCTAAAGCCCAAACCGTTAGTCATAGCGCTCTCCAGCAAGCATGCAAACAATCCCCCTTCCGATACATCGTGTACTGAGTTCACCAGTTTTTGGCCTATCAGCTTTTGTATCGTCTGCTGTAGTTTGTATTCTTCTTCCAGTTCAAAATATGGTGCCGGGCTCAGGCTCACACCTTGTATATGGTGCAGGTATTCAGAACAGTTGATATCGTTGTGGCTGGTACCTATTACATATACCAGGTCACCTGCTTTTTTAAAGTTCAGCGTCATTTTCTGGTCCAGCGATTCTAATACACCCACCATACCTATTGTAGGGGTTGGGTACACAGGGCCGTCTTCGCTCTGGTTATAAAAGCTCACATTACCACCGGTTACCGGAGTATTGAATTTTTCGCAAGCAGCGCCCATCCCTTTTATGGCATGTACAAACTGGTAATATACTTCCGGGTTATAAGGGTTACCAAAGTTTAGGCAGTTGGTTACACCAACTGGTAGTCCGCCACTACATACTATGTTACGTGCAGCCTCGCTCACCGCTATCATAGTACCCTTGTAAGGGTCTGCATACACGTACCTGCTATTACAATCAGTTGTTACAGCCAGTGCTTTTGGTGTACCATGCACACGCACTACTGCCGCATCGCTTGGGGCGTTGGTGTGCGTATTGCCGGTACCCACCATGCTGTCATATTGCTCATATATCCACTTCTTGCTGGCAATATTCGGCAATTGTACCAGTTGATAAGCTATATCGCGCAGGTCGGCAGGTATAGCTACTGAGTTTATATCAAACTTAGCAATTTCTGTCAGGTACTTAGGTGTAGTATATTCTCTTTCATACACAGGTGCACCGCCGCCCAATACCATACTTTCAGCAGGTACATCGGCAACCAGTTCACCGTTCATGTAGTACTTTAGGTTTTTATCTGTGGTCACTTCGCCTATTTGCACACAGTGTATATCCCATTTGTCAAATATCTGCTGTATCTCAGCTTCATGCCCTTTCTTCACTACTATCAGCATGCGCTCCTGGCTTTCGCTCAGCAGCATTTCCCATGGCTTCATATTGGCCTGGCGTGTTGGCACTTTATCCAGGTGTATTATCATACCATGCTCACCTTTGGCGCTCATTTCGCTGGTACTGCAGGTTATTCCCGCTGCACCCATATCTTGCATACCTATAACGGCGCTGGTCTGTAAAACTTCCAGGCACGCTTCCAGCAGTTTCTTTTCTTCAAATGGATCGCCCACCTGTACTGCCGGCAGTTTTTCCGCACTGTTCTCGCTAATGTCAGCCGATGCAAACGACGCACCACCTATACCATCCTTACCTGTAGATGCACCCACTATAAACACTGGGTTACCTGCACCATAAGAGGTCGCTGAAGCGGTTTGTCCCACTCGTACCACACCTACACTCATGGCATTCACCAATGGGTTGGTTTGGTAGCAGCTTTCAAAGTATGCTTCACCCGCCACTGTTGGTACACCAAAGCAGTTGCCATAGTGGCCTATGCCTTTTACCACCCCTTTCAGCAGGTGTTTTGTTTTTGCATTGTCCATCTCGCCAAAGCGTAGCGAGTTCAGCGATGCTATTGGACGGGCGCCCATCGTAAATATATCCCTATGTATACCACCTACACCCGTAGCCGCCCCCTGGAAGGGTTCTATTGCAGATGGGTGATTATGCGACTCTATTTTAAATACGCATGCCCAGCCATCGCCTATATCTACCAGGCCGGCATTTTCTTCCCCTGCCTTCACTAGTAACCTATCTCCGTCACGTGGCAGTGTTTTCAGCCATTTTATCGAGTTCTTGTAACTGCAATGCTCGCTCCACATTACCGAGTACATAGCTGTTTCAGTAAAGTTGGGCGTACGACCCAGCACTTCCTTTAGTTTTTCAAATTCATCTTCCCGAAGCCCTAATTTAACTGCCTGTTCTAATGTTGCCTGCATTGTGTATAATTGGTTGATGGTGCGACTATCTTACACGTCACCTGTATTTTTAAAGTGCAAAAATATTAAAAGTGGATTTGTTTTCAGGATATTTATAAAACCTGCAACATATTAAACAATAATACACCTCAAAACAGACGTTATTTTACATAAAGAGAGCTGTCCCTCACCGAAACAGCCCTCTTTTTTTATATATTTATATTTTATATTAAAATCTACTTCCCTTCATATATCACAAATTCCACCCTGCGGTTCGCTTGTCGCCCTTCAGGAGTTTTGTTGGACATTATCGGGTTTGCCGAACCCAAACCGTGGGTTACAATGCGGGTATTTCCAACACCATCGGTTTCCAGGGTATTTTTTGCGTTTTCAGCCCTTCTCTTCGATAAAGATAGGTTCACTTCATCGGTCCCTGTGTTGTCAGTATATCCGTTTACAATAACATGCACCAGGCAGTAGTCCCTCAAGGTGTTGGCAAACCGCTCCATAGATGGTAGTGCTTGTGCTTTCACCTGGTCTTTATCAAAGTCAAACATCACCAGTTCAGGATACACTACCCTTACCGTATCGCCTGCCTTACTTACGTCTGCATCTTTTATATGCCTTTTCAAGTCCCTTTTCAGGGTACTCATATATCTTCTGTTGGTTACTTTTTTAGAAGTGTGGCAAGCGGTCATCGATGTCAACATCGTTACGGCTACAAGTAAAACGCTTAAAAACTTTGTGGTTCGCATATGTATTAGTGTTTAGTTCTAATAGGTTACCAAATAAAACCGTGCCCACTATAATGGTTCGGGGATATCCCAAACAAAGAAAATGCCACTCACAATAGTATCGCGAGTGGCAAAGAACTTACTTAATAAATTAAGCGGGTATCTGTGGCGTATATTTATACGCCTTTATAAAGGCTACATTCCGCCTTTCTGTAGGCGATAATTTACTATCTACGTTGTCTGCACCACCTTTATACCAACCTTGGTGACTAAAGTGGTTTTGCAGGTCGCTGTCAGTAAATCGCATACCGTGGCGCGCATATATTTCGTTCAGCATCACTTTCAGTCCCCATTCACTCAGGAATTTAAGATCCTTTTCGGTCAGCACCCTTGCACTTCCTTCCGGAAATTCTCCCGGGTATTTGGCATGCAGGTCAGCAGGTATAGTATGTGCTTTTTTCATTTTATAAAAGGTTCTTCCCGTACTTGCACTACTATTTTCGTTTCCTCCTCCCAATGTAGCATTATTAATACTAGCAGTGTCAGTTGTGGTAGTTGTAGTGGTACTTCCGCCTGTAGCATTTTTTAAACTGTCCAGCAAAACGTTTATACGCGTGTCCCGGCTTGCTATTTCCCGTTGCAGGCTATCCGTACTGGTAGCACAGTTATTTCCGCCCATATCGCTCTTGCACGATGCAAACAATATTGCGGTAACAGATAAAATGAGAAGTGGTTTGATCATGATTAAGTGATTTTAATTGTGATAAAATATCAATATAAAAACCATCATAAAAAAACTGTGCCCCGCACTTTACACAATAAAAAAGCGGATGGCTTTTCAAACCATCCGCAATATTTATATTCCAAAGTTATTCTTTATCCTTTCACCCCTGCCGCCACCAGTGCGTCCTTTACAAACGATCCCAATTCTTTTACATACGCTGGCGAGAAATCAAATTTAATCCCCGCAGTCGCGTATAGCTCTTTAAGTGTTTTAGTGTAGCCAAGGCTTAAAGCTTTCATATAGTTGTCCAGTGCCTGCTCTTTATTCTGGCGATATTGGCGCCACATAGCTATCGCACCCAGTTGGGCTATACCATATTCTATATAGTAGAATGGCACTTCAAACAAGTGCAGTTGCTTCTGCCAGAAGTTGGTACGGTACTCTTCAAATCCGCTCCAGTCTGTAATACCGGTCGAGAATTCATTCAGTATAGCCAGCCATTGTGTCTCACGTTCTTCATTGGTATGACCTGGGTGTGTATATAACCAGTGTTGGAATTTATCTATAGTAGCTATCCATGGCAATACAGATATCACTCGTTCCAGTTCTTCAAGCTGTGCACGTTTTAGTTCAGTCTCGTTAAAGAATACATCCCAGTGCTCCATGCTAAACAGCTCCATACTCATACTGGCCAGCTCTGCTATTTCCATTGGGTATTCCTTAAAGGCACTCAGCTTCAGCGGATGCGACAAGAACGAATGCACCGCATGGCCACCTTCATGCATCATCGTGATCACGTCGCCAATAGTTCCGGCAGCATTCATAAATATAAAGGGTACACCTGTTTCTGCCAGCGGGCAGTTATAGCCACCGGGTGCTTTGCCTTTGCGGCTCTCCAGGTCCAGGCGCTTCATGTCGGTCATAGTATCCAGGCATTTGCTGAAGTATGGGCGCAACCGGCTAAACACCTCTGCCGCTTTTTCAGAAAGTTCTTGCCCTGTTTCAAATGGGCGCAGTGGTTGGGTACCTACTGGTTCAGCATCACTATCCCATGGCCGCATTACGTCCAGTCCCAGGCGTTGCTGCCTGTATTTTATCAGCATCGTTTGTAGTGGCATTATATGCTCGCGTACCGCATCATGAAATGCGTAGCAGTCTTCAGGGGTATAATCAAACCGCCCCAGTTCCTTAAATTTATAATCCCTATAATTCTCAAAGCCTGCATTCACAGCTATCTGCTGTCTTATCACGAGCAGTTTATTAAATAGTTCATTCAGTTGGTCCTTATCCTGCATGCGGCGTGCAGCCACTGCTCTAAATGTTTTTTCGCGTAGTTCACGGTCTGGATTTTGCAAAAATTTTGCGGCCTGTTGCAGCGTATATTCCTTACTATCTATCTCTACGCTCATTTTTGCGCTTATAGCGCCATATTGTTGTGCAAGCACGCTTGCCTCTGCCTGCAGCGCCACGTTCTCTGGCCGGTACAGTTGTATGGCGGTACCTACGCTACGTAAATAAGGAAAGTATTGTGCCGTATCCAGTTCCTTTGCGTAAGGGCTTTCCTGTAGTTTTTTGTTCAGTTCAAAACCATAGGGCTTCATATGCGGTTCTATCTCCATACAGAAGTAAGTAAACGCATCTTCGTATTCTTTATTCTCTGTATAGCAGGTCATATTTATCTGGCGCCACGCAGCATCTTCGCTTATCACTGCTTCCAGTTCGCTTATATCAGCCAGCCATTCTTCCAGTTCTTTTTTATTATTTATAGTCCGGTTTTGCAATTGTTCAAAGTAAGGTTGCAGCGCATCCCATGTAGTTACTTTAAAGTCTTCTGGCAAAAATGTCCGTATCGGTTTTTCTATTGCTACAAAAGTGGTATCCATACTTTATTTATATCTTTCTTTATGCACTGCAAATTACGTTCCTGTCGTCTAGCAGAACAACTTTTTTAGAATAATATTAAGATAATATATTATTTAATAATGCGTTTTGGACTCGGTTTCACTAACAAAGCTATGCAACTTATACACATTCTTTAATCATTAATCCTTTATAATCAATTAATAATCAATAATAAACAAAACTATTTTTATTTAAATTGCAGTTTATTAAATAGTACATATACCCCTCCCAACATTTCCTTTTTTTAAAATCGGGGGGAGTCTTATATTTGCATCAAGTTGTGAATTTAATGGGTTAGTAAGTAGAGCCGCCGGATTCCTCCAGTGGCTCTTTCTTTTTTTATCTCTTCCTTTTCTCTATGGCCAAAACACGATCAGCTTTTTTCTGTCAGCAATGCGGCTACGAAAGCGCAAAATGGGTGGGTAAATGCACGTCCTGCAATAGTTGGAATACTATGGTCGAGGAGATCATTATAAAGGAAGAAAAACAGAAACCTGTTGCGTGGCAAGATGAAAAGCAAAGTCCCAATAAAGCATACAGCATAGAAGATGTTATACCGCAAGACGAGGCACGTATGCACATGCCCGATGACGAATTAAACCGTGTATTAGGCGGTGGTATGGTACCTGGCTCTGTGATATTAATAGCGGGTGAACCAGGCATTGGTAAATCAACGCTGTTCCTGCAATGCGCCTTGCAATGGAAAAACATCACAACATTATATGTATCGGGCGAGGAAAGCGCTCATCAAATAAAGCTGCGCGCCGATAGGCTGGGCATGCACAATCCCAACCTCTTCCTGCTTACCGCTACCGATACCAACACACTCTTTCAGGAAGTAAAAAAAGTAAAACCACAATTACTAATTATAGATTCCATTCAAACAATGGAGTCACCTTATATCGAATCTGCTGCAGGCAGTGTATCTCAGGTACGCGAATGCGCGGCAGAATTGCAGCGCTTTGCCAAAGCTTCCAATATTCCCGTATGCATTATAGGCCATATCACTAAAGACGGCACCATTGCCGGCCCCAAAGTGCTGGAACATATGGTCGATACAGTTTTACAGTTCGAGGGCGACAGGCATTATGCATACCGTATTTTACGCACGCTTAAGAATAGGTTCGGTTCCACATCCGAATTGGGTATTTATGAAATGGTCGCCGCAGGCATGCGTCCTGTTACAAATCCATCCGAGATATTATTATCACAGCACGATGAAGCCCTGAGCGGAATAGCCATTGCAGCCACACTAGAGGGCTTACGCCCCATGATGGTAGAAGTGCAGGCATTGGTAACCCAGGCCGTCTATGGCACTCCGCAACGCACCGTAAGCGGTCTCGACCTCCGCAGGCTACAATTATTGCTCGCCGTTCTTGAAAAAAGAGGCGGTTTTCATTTTGGCGCAAAAGATGTTTTTGTAAATATTGCAGGTGGCTTTAAAATAGAAGATCCGTCTATTGAATTGGCATTGGTATGTTCCCTCCTCTCTTCTTTCGAAGATAAACCCCTGCCATCCAACATATGCCTGGTAGGCGAAATAGGTTTAAGTGGTGAGATACGCGCAGTAAACCGAATAGACCAACGTATAGCTGAAGCTGACAAGTTGGGCATGGATGCTATTTTCATCCCCAAAGCCAATGCCAAAGGACTTGAAGAAAAGAATTTTAAAATCGCTATCCGCACTGTGAACAAAGTAGAAGATGTGTATCGGCTACTATTTTAGCAATACATCTAACCCGCCGACTAATGCTCAATCTTATTTAATTTTTCAATTCTCCGCTAAATTTTTATATAAAATATCGTTTAAAAACAGTACTTTACAGGTAACATTACGTCTTTATCAATATTGCATATAGTTTGTACTTTATAAAATTGTAGCTAAATGGATAAGATCAATTACATACTTATTTCTATAGGGCTATTCTTTATAGGTTTACAATGTAAAGCCCAGGTGATCACAACCGCTGCAGTTGGTATGGCTAACCCCTATGGTATTGCTACCGACGATAGTGGTAATGTATATATTTGCGACTATGGTACGGCATGCGTAAAGAAATTAAATAAAGCAGGTATTGTTACCACATTCGCAGGCAACGGCATATTTGCATATTCAGGCGATGGCGGTCCGGCAACATCTGCAAGTATATTTGAAGTGGTTTCAGTAGCGGTCGATAAGCATCATAATGTATACATAGCAGATGGCCAGAGTGCTGTAATACGTAAAGTGAATCCGTCTGGAATCATCAGCACATTTGCCGGTACCGGTACAAGGGGGCATTCTGGTGATGGAGGTCCTGCCACAGCTGCAAAACTAAACTTCCCGCAGGGGGTGGCTGTAGATGATGTGGGTAACGTGTATGTTGCTGACGGTTTCAATTACGACGTTCGCAAAATTGATACGACTGGCATTATCACAACTTTTGCTGGTACAGGCACTTCAGGCTTTACCGCCGATGGAGCTGTAGCCACCATGGCTAAGTTGACTATGCCGACAGGCGTGGCCACAGACCATAATGGTAACGTTTACATTGCAGATGTTTCCATGGTCCGCAGGGTAAATGCAATAGGTATTCTTACTACAGTCGCTGGCAATGACTCATCCGGTTACAGTGGCGATGGCGGGCCTGCAACATCCGCATTATTATCGTACGTAGAGGGCTTAACTATAGATGCCGCTGGCAATATATTTATTGCAGACGAGGATAACAATGTCATACGAAAGGTAGATAATAGCGGCATCATCACTACTGTAGCAGGTAATTCGCTGAATGCTAGTCTTGCATCAGGACAGGGCAGCTACACAGGTGATGGTGGCCTGGCAGATTCTGCCGGCTTTAATACGCCGGTAAGCGTTGCTGTCGACTCTGTCGGGAACTTGTACATATCCGATCGTTTTAATAATGCAATCCGTAAGGTATCAGCTATATCAGGCACCACACACATTTGTTTAGGCGATACCACAAAATTCAGTGTTCCTTTTACTGGCGGCATATGGTCCTCATCCGTCCCCGGTGTAGCCCGCGTTAATACAACAGGGGTGGTAACGGGCGTTGTCGCAGGCACTGCGGCCATATATTATTCTTTAGGTGCCGACACTGCTGCTACTTCTGTGTTTGTAAATGCAACACCTTCTGCAGGTGTAATAACCGGCACAGACAGCACCTGTTTCGGAACCATAACTTTCCTTACAGATACAATGCCGGGAGGCATGTGGTCTCTAACTAACACCAATGCAAATATATTGGGCAATAAGGTCACCCCTGTGCTACCGGGAAGAGATACTGCCATATATAAGACACATTACACTTGCGGCACCGCTACTGCACAATTCCCATTAACGTTTATTAGCCCAGATGCCGGAACTATTACGGGAGCAAGGGCCGTATGTGCTGGTGATACTATTGTTTTTTCAGATACTGCATTAGGTGGCATATGGAGTTTAGCCGATACTACAATTGCCAATATGATATCCCCTGGGGTCGTTAAAGCAATAGCTCCTGGCCTTAACGATATCGAATATACAGTTACCACGGCCCTTCCGGGCTGTGAAGCATTTGCGAGTATTTATTTTAATATAGATTCCGCCTCACATTGCGCAGCTACAGGTTTACAAAATACTTCCATAGTCTATCACAAACTGCTTATATACCCCAATCCGGCAGGCAATAGCGTAACAATTACGTCAGGCGTTAGTATCACTTCCCTGCACATTATAGATTGCCTTGGCACAACTATATACGCTCAAACTACTTCCGGTCAAAAAAATATCATTATTAATACCATCAAACTTACAAGCGGCATCTACTTCGTAACCTGCGAAACTGATTTGGGAGACCGGATATGCGAAAAACTGATCATTCAGCATTAGCCATAAACCGCAAACGCCGGTATATGGTCTTCTTACTAATTGGCAATGTGAATAATGTGGAGGTTGTGTATAGGGTGTAGGTTTAACAGGCCAGCCTAATCCTATTCCAATGTATATTCCATCCTTACTATCACATTGGCAGTTTTGTTCTTGCTCGCAGTATTAAAGGTCCCGCTGTAAGTGAAACTTTCATTGCTGTATTGCCCGGTAATTTGGAACACACCCATGTCTGCTTCTTTTAGATTACCTAATTTGCTGTGCGCATTTTTCGCAATTGTCAGTGCACGGCTATAGGCATCGGCCGATGCTTTCGCAAGCAAATCTATTTTCAGGTCGGCAAGTTTTGTATAATAATATAATGGCTCAGCAGAATTCACTTCCACACCTTGCTGTAACAGTTCAGTTATTTCACGAGATACTTTTTCAACCCTGTCAATGTTTATCGATTTCACCTTTACCACCTGTTCCAGCATATATCCTTTAAATACTTTGCCTGTTTGGCGTCCATCAGCATTGTAAATATCCTCGTATTGCTTGTTACTCGATATAGATGAAAAAACGATCTCACTATCGGCTATACCGTGGCCCCTGAGATATGCAAGTATCTGCTGATCATCAGTTTTTAATTTAGTATAGGCGTCTTTTATATCCGCAGAAGCGCACTCAACTGAGGCAGACCATACAATAAGGTCCGAAGCAAAATTATAGTAGGCACTCCCTGCAACACTTACCCTATTTCTGTTTTTATATTTATAGGTATAGGAATGCCCAAGAATAAGACCCAGAATGATGGCCGTCACTGATATGATGATAATAGGGCCGTAATTGCGCATAAGTATTAAATTATACTAAAGCTAATGAGCAAATGTCGAATAATGAAATAAAAGGCAATACCTGATACATTTCAGGAAATCACACAAGGCATGTAATTAGTTGCATACCGTAGGTTCTATAACCTCATTGCATAACATGTGTGTTGTCCCTGTTGCTGTGGAACATTCCACCACGTGGAACTGTGCATATCATCTTTGGGAAAACATACTCCGCCAACCGTATCTTGCATTCGGCCAAGTTTATTATCTTATGCAATCATACACTTTCACCGCAATGCAAAATGCCCGGCATCAGGCATAATCGGGCACAATTCAGGCATTTATTTTTATTGACTTATAACAACATCAGCTACAGCAGCGTATTTAAGCAATTTATAAGTCTAAATAATGCCTTCTTTCAATTTTCAAATATCGTCGGGCATTCACCGCAATTCAGAATCATAATTTGTAAGGCCCACAGCTATTATTAACCCTTAACAATGCCCAACCACTTGGTATTTTTAGTTTTAAACCAACCTTATGATACGATATCTCGTCTATAAACAATTATTAAGAATAAATGATTTTCATATTTTTAAGTAGTTAAAAATTATACCTATGCGGATCCTAAAATTTACTCTTTCAGTTTTTATTATTTTTTGTTGCATCACAGTTCATGCACAAACCTGGTTAAAAGACTACCTGTACAGTCCCAACAACTATAGCTACAACCCAACAACATCTGTCTTTAATGATACCCATGGTGGGCTAATAGCTACACAGTATTACAATGGTGTCGATTCTGTTTACCAGAATATCTTGTTACGAATAAATTACAAAGGCGATTCCATATGGTCCAAAGTCGTGCCCGATACCGAAACGGTATATTCAATTGCAAACCTTACTAATGGCGACTATATAGTTGGGAAATATGTGGGCTCCTTTGCTGTATTTGGCACCCAAACCTACATCATAGATCACCTCGATACCAATGGAAATCTTCTGAATGAACGGGTAATCAACTCCTCCTTTTTTAACGCATCTCCCGGTGTCTATAACAACGGGGCCACACAGTGCCCTATGATAGTAGCAGACCACCACAACCACTACTATGTACTGTACTATATGGACACTACCTATACAACCCAGCATTGGGATCCCATTAACCAGGTTTATTTTACTGTTGATTCTTCTTATAACCGCACCTACATCGATAAATACAATTCCGCAAATGCCTTAATATGGAGAAAGATTGACGTGATACCGGCAGATATTACCAGCGCCGGCGTCCACTTCGATAATAGCCGCATACAAGCAGGTAGCGCTATATTAAACGAGAAAGAAGGCTTGTTGTATGGCAGGTTTGTGGACAAGCCTGATGACGATGACTCGCTTCATTACTACCTTGAAAAAAGAGATTCAACAGGGGTTGTGCTATGGAGTAAAAATGCAAAAACTTATTTCTCTCATGCCGATACAGGATTGTATTATTGGCCCTATATAAATGCAACTAACGATTCCAATTACTTGCTCTTGTTCCAGGTTCTAAATGATAGCGCCCACAATTTTGCACCCATAAAACAAACATTAGCAAAGCTATATAGTAATGGTAACCTCATAAAGTCGGTAACTGTAGATAGCGCCTTTGGAGTTACGGGTGTATTAGCCAGCAGCATGACTATGGGCATACAAACATCCGCAGGGAATTATATGTTCCCCGCTACTATGATATATGATACGCTTGGCGACCAAACATCTGGTATAAACATTTATGACAAGAATCTGAACTTGCTTTCATTTACACCTGAACCAATACCTTATTATAACGGAGCAGCGCTGGTAGCTAATAAACAGGGTGGGGCTTTCTGTGCCTATGCCCCCATAATTAATTATTACGCCAACTTCACTACCGTATGCAATTTTGATAGTTCTTTTAATGCTAATCCAGTCAATTTATCAGGTAAGATAATTCAGGATAATAACAACAATTGTCTTACAGATAATGGCGATTATAAGATACAAAACAGCATCGTTACCGTCACCGACCAGTATAATACGTCCTGGTACGGCATTACAGATACAGGCGGTAATTACAAAGTAAATCTGCCCGACAATACCTACAATCTAACGCATAGCTTAACCGGCTACAAACAAAATGAATGTCCATCAAGCGGTACGCTTAACTATACATTCTCTGGTTACAACACCACAACAAACGCTAACTTCTACGATAAATTGACACCTAATATTAAAGACATTGCGGTGTCTATGTATTCCGATTGTTTTGTACCCGGGTATGGTAGCAACATTTATGTCATGGTAAGTAATGTAGGCACCACAACTGCTTCTGTAACACTCACTGTCGATCTTGACCCTTCTGTTACGTACGTTTCTTCATCACCCTCACCCGTCTTGGTTAGTGGGAATACACTTACATACAACATTAGCAACCTGGATGTAGACAGCATAGAAAATATCCTGATCAGCACCTCAACCAGCACAAGCGTATCGTTAGGTACTGCGCTTAACTTTTCAGCAACTGCACCGTTGCTGAACGATTATGCTCCTGCAAATAATGCTGATACCCTGCTTACCCAGGTGGTTGGCTCTTTCGATCCTAATGGCAAAACCGTGAACAGGCCATACAAAATGATTCCTGGCAAGGAGATGATATATACAGTCAATTTCCAGAACACAGGTACTTATCCGGCCAGGAATATTGTGGTGGTTGATACGCTTTCACCATTACTCGATATGTCTACGTTCAGAATGATAAGCGGCAGTCCTAAACTCCCGGTTGTAACGAGCAAGGATGGTAGAAGATTGATCTTTAAATTCAACAATATAAACCTACCTGATAAGAAATCAAACGAACCCGCAAGCCATGGCAAGTTTGTCTACGCTATAAGCGCTAAAAAAACATTATCCCTGGGTGATACCATAAATAATACGGCATTCATTTTCTTCGATTTTAATTCTGCCGTTGTTACAAATACTGCAACCAATGTTATAAGCAAGAAAAATGGTTTAGCGGTTCCAGCTATGGTGCGTGAACAGGATGTTCAGGTATACCCCAATCCTACCTCCGGTAACATAAACATTATTGTTCCTGCAACTGCAAATGATTGGATAGTATCTGTAGTAGATATCGCAGGCCGAGAAATATACAGCCAGGCGGAAGTGGGTGGCCGTACTTTGCTTAGCTGCTATGTAAAAGCGGTTCCGGGTATTTACTTTGTAAAGATTGCCAATGCTGCAACGGGCGAGGTAACCGTTAAAAAGTTGCTTATTAAGAATTAAGTATAAAAGGCGTAAACACAAGTGCAGTCACTTCTAAGCTTGATTGCATTGTGTTTACTGCGATTAAGACACCTGGTAATCAGGTCTTTGTCTGCTTGTAGGGCTAAAGCTTTGTAGGATATTATAAATACGATCGCTAAACTACAAATGTCCTAAACGGACATTTTAAGACATTTTGTTTTTAAGCAATAAGAGCCCCAGCAAATGCATTGTAAAATATATCGTGCTCAAAATGTCCGTTTTATATTTTAAGATCCTACAGACATTTTGCAAAAAGGGCCACCACAATTACAATTAAGGACACAAATATTCAATTACTCAATGTTGTAAAAAAGCTAAACTAGTATCTCCAACATAGAGCATAACTCTTGCTTTATGAAAGTTCTGAAACAGTAGCACTGGGTCAGCCGTTCAGCTTACTCAATCGTTCTACAGCAGTTCTTAATGTTTCATCCTTTTTGGCAAAGCAAAACCTTACAAGCTTATCGTCCTTTTTATTGCTGTAAAATGGACTTACGGGTATAGTAGCAACACCGTATTCTTTGGTAAGCCATTGCGCAAATTCCACATCACCAAGGTCGCTGATGCGCTCGTAACCCGCCACCTGGAAGTAACTGCCCGATGCTGGCTTATATATGCTAAAACCAGTCTGGGAAAGAAGATCAAGGAAAAGGTCTCTCTTTTGTTGCAGCATCTTATACACGGGCTGCCTGCCACCATTGGCCAGGTGGTGTGCCAGCGCGTATTGTGCAGGAGTATTAACAGAAAAACAAAGATATTGGTGCAATCTGCGGAAGGCGGTAGTAAAATCAGCAGGTGCTATACAAAACCCTATCTTCCAGCCGGTGTTATGAAACACCTTACCAAAGGAGTATAGTGCAAAGCTCCGTGCGCGCAGTTCAGGGTGTTGCATTACAGTGTAGTGTTGCTGCCCGTCAAAGATCAGTTGTTCATACACTTCGTCCGATAGGATAACGATATCAGTATCTCGGACAACATCGGCCAGCTTATCCCAGTCACTTTTCTGCCACACAGCACCGGTGGGGTTGTGCGGAGTATTTAGGATGAGTGCTTTCGTTTTGGGCGTTATTGCATTTTTAACCTTGTCCCAATCTACATGAAAGTCTGGTGCAGTAAGTTGTACAGGTACAGCTATAGCGCCGTTGGTTTCTATATTAGGAATATAGCTGTCGTAGGCAGGCTCCAGCACTATCACTTCATCGCCTGGCTGCAATATGGCAGAAAAGGCAGTGTATATAGCATAGGTCGCCCCCGGTGTAATGGTGATTTCGGTGTCCTTATCTACATCAATGCCATAACGGCTTTTAAAATCATTGGCTATGGCTTCACGTAGCATAGGCAACCCAGCCATTGGTGCATACTGGTTAAACCCTTTTGCCGCAGCTTCCGCTACCAGCGCCGATAGCTCCTCATCAATAGGAAAATCAGGAAAACCCTGGCTTAGGTTTATCGCATTATACTCCTGGGCCAGGGCACTCATTATGGTAAATATGGTAGTGCCTGTGAAGGAATGTTTTTGTGGCAGTATCATCGTCTATAAAAATTTATCGCCTTTGTTCCTTTTTACTTCAGCCACGTAGTCTTTTATCTGTTGTTCGCGTGTACGTTCACAGATCAGCAGCACGTCAGGAGTATCTATCACAATAAATTTTTCAAGCCCTTGTACAAGCACCAGCTTTTCTTTAGGCGCTTTTATCATGCACTCGCTTGCATCTATAACCATTATGTTATCACCCATTACCGCGTTGCCCAAGTAGTCTTTACTTGCATTCTCATAAGCCGATTCCCATGTACCAAGGTCACACCACCCAAAATAAGATGGCAGCACAAATACATTTTTGGCTTTCTCCATTATACCATAGTCTATTGATATATTGGTACACTGTGCATACAGTTCACCCACCACCGTACTTTCGGCAGGGGTATTATACACTTCGGTTGCCTGCAGGAATACTTCATTCATCTCTGGCATGTACTTCTCCAGGGCCTGCATAATGCTCTTTACACTCCATACAAATATGCCCGAGTTCCATAAAAAGTCACCACTCTTTATAAAGGTCTGTGCCAGTTCCAGCGATGGTTTTTCTGTAAATGTCTTCACTCTGTAAACCTTGTCTAGCTCCTCTTCCGATTCGTATTGAATATAACCATAACCCGTATCAGGCCGCGTAGGCTTTATTCCCAAAGTTAAGAGTGCATCATGTTTGGCTACAAAATTCAGAGCCTCATTACACGTTTCTTTAAACGTATGCTCATCCATTATCAGGTGGTCAGCTGGCGATATAATGATGTTAGCATCGGGGTTCAGTGCCATTATCTTATGCGCAAAGTATGCTGCACAAGCGGCAGTGTTCTTTCTCGATGGTTCACTTACTATATTGGCATCATTAAGGTCTGGCAACTGCTGTTTCAAGTGGCCTATGTAACTATGATTAATTATAAAGTAGATGTTCTCTTTAGGGCATATATGGCTGAACCGGTTATAGGTCCATTGTATCAGCGACTTCCCGGTACCAAGCAGGTCCAGGAACTGTTTGGGGTATGCAGTACGGCTCTCGGGCCAAAAACGGCTGCCAATACCACCTGCCATTATAGCTACATAATTGTTCTTGTTGCTCATTGTATATCTAAAAGAGATGTTTAAAAGTAAAAACAAATCGGCATATTGCCGCAAACTTAAACGGCAGCCTGTCGGCTGCCGTCTGCAATATATGTATTCCTTTAAAATTATTCTGCTTCCGCTACAACTTCCTTCACTTCAGGTATCATACGTTTCATCATGCCTTCTATACCTGCCTTAAGGGTTATCATAGACGATGGGCAGCCACTGCATGATCCTTGCAGCATTAAAGTTACCGTACCTTCATTAAAACCCTTAAAACTTATGGCTCCGCCGTCCATTTCAACAGCTGGCTTTACGTAGTTTTCAAGCAATTCCTTAATACGTACTACAACATCAGTGTCATCTGCACTTACGGTATTAGTATCAGTCTTTACTACTATCTGGTCTTCGTTTATTACCACTTTGCCTTCTTCAAGGTATTGCTTCAAAAACTCGCGTACAGGTGGTATTACATCATCCCATTCAGTATCTACAGTTTTGGTAAGTGTCACAAAATTGCTAGCTATAAATACACTCCGTATAAAAGGAAATGCAAACAGTTCTTTTGCCAGTGGCGAAGGTGCAGCGCTTGATTCATCAGGGAAATCTATACTCTTGCCCGGGTACAAAAGCTTGTTGGCTACAAACTTCATTGTTTCCGGATTGGGGGTCATTTCGGTATAGATGCTCACAACTGTATTGCCTGTCTTCAACATGATTCGTTTCTATTTTTTACAAAAATACTTAATTATTAAAAGTTAATCTAATTGTTTGGACTGATAGCCATAGTTAAGAAAATGATACCGAGCAATATGGGCAATACTTAGTGAAGTTTAAGAATTATTTACCCTTCTATAAGGCTTACTGGTATGGTGTTTTAGAAATAATTGATGAATGCTTATTGCAAATAATTAAAAAAACGACTATGAAACGTATAATTCTTATTACCGGTATTATCGGTATGATAACAACGGGCCTCTCGGCACAGGTTCAAACAGGTACCAATACAAACAGTAACACTGGTACTTCCCAATCGCAAAACTACAACAATACGGCACCATTACCCGTAAATGTACAGTCCGCTCAACCACAAATGAGTACTCATACCAGTAGTGGCACTAACGTGATACAGAACAATGCTACGCCTGGGGCTAATGCTATATACCCAAGCAGCCATAATCGCAATACACAACATACAAATGCCAATAGTCTAAATCCTAATACTACGCCTTTCACAACACCTGCAAGTAGCAATGGAACACTTATGAATGGCACAAGCCCCCGCACTACAGGCGGTACTACTACCGGCCAGTCTCATTAAGTCAATGTTGCTTAATATCTACCCTGTGGTGTTCACATTTATATGTCAAGCTCCCCAATTTGGGCCAAAAATGGACAACTTTTCTTTAAGAAAGCTTTAACAAGGGGTGGAACGCTTTTTACTCTATCTACTATGAATGCTATTATTAACTAAAAAAACAAATACTATGAAAACGATATTAATAGCGCTGATAGTAGTAGGAATAACCAACTTCAGCGCTGACGCACAAGCCAAGAAAAGTTCTGCAAATCAGAATTATAAAGTCTGTTTGAATAACGGCACTTACAACATATGTGGTAAGGAAGGTACGTCAAGGGCTGGCACATCCAACCGGACGCGAATAAGCAAGATGCATAATATGGATAAACAAGCGTGGACAACACCTATGGCTGAGCCTGCTGAACCAATAGCAATGAACACTGTGAATTCCTATGAAGGGTTCTACAGGAGACATAACATTGTAGTATCTGACGACATGCACAAACCATACGAAGGTGAAGCAAGTCGCCAGTATGATGGACCTGCCAAGAATGAAGAACGTAACCTGAATGTAAACCAGACCAGCATATATCTGCCACCAAACTCAGGTGGTATAGAAGGCCGCAGGTAAAGAGAGTGTGGTGTTTGAAATGTGAAGTGTGAAGCTGCTCTTTTGGGCAGCTTTTTTTATGTGTATAAGCATTCTAAAAACTCCTAATTTAGCGCCAAAATTAGAATAAATGGGCTTGAACAAGGTTGTAAAGAATGCCGAAGAAGCTATCCACGATATAAAAAGTGGCGTAACCATAATGCTGGGCGGTTTTGGGCTGTGCGGCATACCAGAAAATTGCATCAATGCGCTTGCCGCTACAGACCTGAATGGGCTTACCTGCATATCTAATAATGCAGGAGTTGACAACTTTGGCTTGGGATTATTGCTAAAGAAGCACCAGATTAAGAAAATGATCGCCTCTTACGTTGGGGAAAATGCCGAGTTTGAAAGGCAATTACTAAGTGGGGAAATGGAAGTAGAACTTATACCCCAGGGCACATTGGCTACCCGCTGCCTGGCAGCTGGCTATGGTATGCCGGCTATTTTTACCCCCGCTGGTTATGGTACAGAATGCGCAGAGGGAAAAGAAGTGCGTGAATTTAATGGCAAACAATACCTTATGGAATATGCCTTTGATGCCGACTATGCAATAGTAAAAGCATGGAAAGGAGATACCCAGGGCAATCTAATTTTTAAAGATACTGCACGCAACTTTAACCCACTGATGGCTATGGCAGGAAAGATAACTATTGCAGAGGTTGAAGAGCTAGTACCGGTAGGGGAACTTGACCCCAATTTTATACATACCCCAGGCATATATGTGCACAGGATATTTCAAGGAACGAACTACGAGAAACGTATTGAGCAGAGAACTGTACGCAAGCGTAATTAATGTTCTTCATTATTGAATTTCTTCCACACTTTAATTAGAATATAATGGCTTTAGATAAAGTGCAAATAGCACAGCGTATTGCAAAAGAACTACAAGATGGATTTTATGTGAACCTGGGTATTGGAATACCCACTTTGGTTGCAAACTATATACCTGAAGGTATTGATGTAGTGCTGCAAAGTGAGAATGGCTTATTGGGCATGGGGCCGTTCCCATATGAAGGCGAAGAAGATGCCGACCTGATAAATGCGGGTAAGCAAACCATCACTACCCTGCCTGGCTCTGCAATTTTTGACAGTGCTATGAGCTTTGGCATGATACGGGCCGGAAAGGTACACCTAACAGTACTCGGTGCAATGGAAGTTGCCGACAACGGCGATATTGCCAACTGGAAAATTCCCAAAAAACTAGTAAAGGGTATGGGTGGCGCGATGGACCTTGTTGCCAGCGCAAAGAACATTATAGTAGCCATGCAACATACTAACCCCAAGGGAGAAAGTAAGTTGCTATCTAACTGTACACTACCACTAACAGGAGTTGGTTGTGTGAAAAAAGTAGTTACCGATTTGGGTGTGTTTGATATAAATGAACATGGATTTTACTGTATAGAAATAGCACCTGGTGTAACCGCTGATGAGATAAAAGCAAAGACAGCAGGGCGTTTAGTGATAGCAGATGATGTGAAGAAAATGGTAGTATAGCAGAAGTAATAGTAAAGCAATAAAAACAACAATGGCCCGGTATCCCGGGCCATTACTATATACACTAAGCAGCAGTTGTATTAAATATCCAGCTTCTCCCTGATATCAGCAGGAATGGCATTTTTGTGGAGGAGGAACGCTGTAGTCTTGTATTTTACATAAGCTTTACTTACGTAGAGATATCCTTTGTAATCATTCTTTTCGCCCCATGAGTTTTTTACTTTGTAGTATTCTCTGCCGTTCTGGTCTTTGGCAAGGCCTACGATGTGCATACCATGATCATCTGTAGTAGCGTAGTTGTCATATGCTTCCTGGCGCACCTCTGGGGTGATTGTTTTTTCAGGTTTAGGACCGTCAAACATTTGTTTCTTTTCACTGTCATCCATGTCTTCATATTCCTTTTCAGGTACATAGGCTACACCATTCTTCCAGCTGAATGACTTCTCGCTTACATCGGCAGCCCAAGCTACTGTATAACCATGTTTCAAGGCGTTGTCTATGATGTTGGTTACATCTGGCAGCTTAACATTATAAACCTTCTGGAAAGTCCAGTTATCAGGCACCATGAGCATGGTCTTCTTGTAGTAAGGGGCATCTGTAAAGGAAGAAAGCTCAACATAGTCTTTAGGATTAATGCCTACTCTTTCTTTAGCAAAGCTCTGCGGAGTATAAGTTTTACCGTCGTACTCAAAATGGTCGGGTACTGCACCCAAGTAGGTATCCAGTACGGCCTGGAAAGCTTGTTTCCATGCGGTGCTTAGCGTGCCATTATGATTAGCAACAACAGCATCCAGCATGCCTTTTAGTATAGCCTGCAGCTCGCCAAACTTGTTTTTTTCTGTACCGTAGTGTAACCCTGTATAAACAGACTGCGGCATTGCACCGTACTTAGCATACATGTTTATAACATCGTGACACTCCCCACCATCCCCCCAGCTAAGGCCACCATGAAGACGTACATAGGTATCGGCTTTGTTGATATACACCCAACGTGCACTGTATAGCTGTGCCAACTGTACAGGCTGTTTGCCCATACGTATCATTTCACTTTCGAGGAAGGAGTTTGTGGAATAGCTCCAGCAGGTACCAGAACTGGCCTGGTTACGTACGGGTGTGGTTTCCAGATCAACTATTGTTGTAAAAATGTATTTCTTTTTGGCGCTGTCGCTTTTGTTGTTCTCCAGCTTTTTTACCAGATCGTCTTGGGCGTTTGCCATAAGCGGCAGGCAAGCTGCCAGTATCCATGCAAATTTCTTCATGCTTAATATATTAATTGGAATGGATGCAAAAGTAGTTAAATTACTATGCACTAAAGTACTGGTAGATGCTAAAAACCCCACCTGATAGCAAACAGGAGGGGTTACATTAGGGGGGATTTTTACTAACGGAGGTTAAAGCGCTGATTCTGGGTTGTAGCGCATTTGCCAACTGGCAACATACTGGTGAACATTATACTCATTCCTGCTGGCATTATCGGTGGAATAGCTTTCACTATCGGAACCTTGCCACTGGCCATCGCGACCACCACGTTGGTGTTTGCAATGCCTGCCACCATGTGTGCCTCTACGAAAACCGCCAAATAGCAAGCGTGTAAGCACTATTAAGCCTGCGCCTTGTAATAGCGTGATTGTACCCGCATGAAAGACAGCAGGGATTATTGCGTTCCATAGTACCATAACCAAGGCACCCATGGCCAGTGCGCCTGCTATGGCAAAGAGTATAAAGAGCGGTGCACGTTTAGTCCATCTTTTCATAAAAATATGTGGTTTTAAAATGTGATTATTCATTTTTATAAACCAAAAGTACAGGAGTGGCAGACTGTAAGGAAAGGCTATTCGGTAATGGAGCGTGGAACATCGGTGAACGAGCAAAAAGAAAAGGTAAGCAATGCTGCTTACCTTTTAAGGGAAACCTATTCTAAACAAGCATTATTTTTGTTTCCACAACCTGTAACCCAGGGTGAGGCGTATATATGGCTGCGTATATAAGCTTTTGATATCGGCATTCTTGATGTTGCTAAAGCCTCCCAGACTTTGCTGTATGAGCCCGTCGAGCATAAAGCGCTTGGTTAAATTGTAAGAGAAACCCAGCATATACCCTACGCTAAACACATTGCCACCCTGGCTCTGATAGACCGGATTAGCTAGTGTAAGGTAAGGTGATGCAGTGTGAGGAATAGCGGCATTGATACCCGGAGCCTGCGTTACCGTACCATATGGATAAGTATAACTTACAGACCCTTTTAAATTGTAGTTACCATAGCCCACTGAATCTTGAGAAATGCTGACCAGCTTGCTGTATATCATTGATATGCCAGCAAGTAATGACAACTCTTTAGTAACCTGGTAGCTAAACATTATAGGAATCTCGAACTGCACAAAGTTGCGCCGTGCAACATTGTGGGCCACCTTAAATGAATCTACATTTTCTGTAAAATTATAAGTGGTAGTTGAATTTCCCATGTAAACCCCAGTAGTCTGAGAATCAACAGTTGAGGAATTGATCTTGTAATAATTTTTACCAGGATCGATAGCTGTATTTTTGATGCTTGCGAACTTGATACCGGGCTGCAATATTAGTGAAGCCTTTGAAGAGATGTTATATTTAAGGAACGGTGCAAAGTCGTACTTGCTGGCTATAAGCCCTTTGGTACCACTCTCATAACCTGCCTTCACACCTGCTTCCCAACGAGGTGTATGCGCTTTTGCAGCATCGGCAGTACCGCCGCCTGCATTACCACTTGCACTTGCTGCGGGTGCATCCATCTTTATAAAAGATACTGTTTCCGTAAAGGCATTTTTTGATCTCAACTGACGCACTTCATTAACGGCCAATTTTTGCGGCGCTGGATTTTGCGGCGTAGCATTTGCTGGTGCTGCTGAAGTAGTTGCTGGTGCTGTAACGGGCTTGCTTACAGCCAGTTTTGCCGCTTCAGCTTTTTGCTGCTGAGCGGCAAGCACATCGGCAGGGACTTCTGATACTACTTTTATGTTGTTTTGTTTAGATGATACAACAGCTACTTTATTATTAGTATTAGAGACTGGCTGAGTTGCACCCGGAGTAGTGGTCTTATCACCGGCATTTGTGTTTTTAGTGGCTGAAGCATTTTTAGCAACTGTGGTTGTTTTGGCAGTAGCAGATTGCTTGCTGTGATGTTTATGATTGGTATTTTTAGTTGCGACAGCGATTGGTGCAGCGCTAACCACATTTACAGAAGGCGCATCTGTGCCCGTACTCTTGGTGGCGCTTCCTGCCTTTGTTAGTACGCTATTATTATCTGCATTTGCAGCAGGAACAATACTTTGAGCTGAACTAGTTGACTTTACAATTGCGTGACTACCCTGAGCAAATGATGCCATAGCAGTTTTTGTTTTTACATTACCAGCAACTGCAGCTTTATTAACCCCAACAGCTTTTGTGGCAGTGTTTTTTGCTTTTTTGTCAACAGCAACTACAGCATTATTAACTACAGCATTATTATTGTATGGGCCGTTACCTATGCCACTTTCTTTAATGCCGTTATTGTCGCCCATCACTTTTATAACATGGGCCTTATTGCTACTGCGATTGTTATTGACTGCAACTACATTGCTTTCCTTCTGAGCAACGTCTTCGGTTGCCGTTGGGGTAGTTGAAGCCTGGGGATTTACCACATTGCTGCCATGTGATGGTGTACCTGTTGCAGGTGCAGTTGTTGCATCTACATTATTTGTAGCTGCAGATGTAGCGTTGTGCGTTGTTGAAGACACATCGGCATTTGCAACTGTTTCGCTTGTATTTGTTCCGCCGGATGGCTTTTTAGTTACCAGTATGCCCATTACTATGGCCGATGAAACGAATGCAAGAAGGAGCCACTGATAGGGCAGGCGTTTCCTGACTGGTTGCGCCAGTCTTTTTTCCAGCGCATCCCAGGCAGCGGGAGGCGGGCTCTCGGTGTAGTCACCGAGTCCCTCGCGGAAAAGGTTATCAATATAATTTTTCTGTTCTTCCATTACAATTACTTCTTTATCAATTACTTCAGTTTTTCCAGTTTTTCTTTCAGCCTGCGACGCGCATCGTTAAGGTGCCACTTGCTGTTGTTCTCATTTATACCCAGGCAGGTGCCTATCTCTTTGTGCGACAAACTTTCGAACACAAAAAGATTGAATACGGCCCGTTGCGTTTCGGGCAATGTATGTACCAGCATCAGCAGCTCTTTATAAGACAGCGTACCCAAGGATTCACTCTCTGTAAATGCATGCATGGGCTCGGCTTCGACCTTATGCACCTGTGTTTCTTTTACATATTTCCTTATGTGATCGGTTACGGAGTTGACTATGATACGCCGTATCCAACCTTCAAAAGAGCCTGTAAAAGCATACTGATCGAGCTTGGTAAAAATTTTAAAAAAAGCATCGTTCAGTATTTCCTGTGCACTTTGCTCATTATACTCGTACCGTTTTATGATACCATAAGCAAAGGGTGAAAATTTCTCATACATTTTTTTTTGCGCAGAGCGGCTCTTCCCAATACACTCGTTGATCAGTACATGAAGGTCATTCTGCGCTGATAAACTTCTATTCAAAATAGACTTGTTTTGTATGTTTAGTGCCTGCTCGACCAATTGTGCTGTCATTACTAAAAAGTAATACCCACCAACATAGACGAATGGAATGCATCAAATGTTAGTATCTGATAAAGATAATTTATTTATGGGTGTGGTTTCATGATGTTTTATGTTAATTTAATCTGTTAAACGGCTTAGTTTTTAGTCGCTATTTTACCTAAAATGTCTGTTGGATGTTTAATGGTACAAAGGACATTTTAGTATTTTTTTTCTTAAAAAGGCGTACCACAGCAGTTATGAGCTAAAAATAAAATATCTTAAAATGTCCGTTGATAGGTATTGTCATTGGGATGTGAAGAAATTATTGCGAGGTGGTTTGTCTGAACTATAATTTTTTGATTAAAGTGATTTTTGAGCCCGTGAAACGTGATACCACAAAAACCAGAGATCAGAGGGGGTATGCTGGGTTGGTACTAAAATGTCTATTTTCCTTCGGAATGTCTTAAAATGTCCGTTGGAGAACATTTTAATTTTTGGTAAAACCTTTTACCGGTTAGGGTTTCAGTGCATCCACCTTTTAAATGTCTGTTGGAATATTTAAATGGAACGGACATTTTGTGTATGATACCCGGGGTACCAGAGGAAACACAACCACGATGCAAGATACTATTGGTGGAACTTGTTTACCAAAGAAGTTATGCACCGTTCCACGGTAGGGAGTGTTCCACAGGAAAACCCTGATAATATTAAATATTTACCTATATTAAAGTTAAATGCATCGTATCCGGATCATTGTTTTATAAGGCACCATGTTGTCATGCAACGTATATTGCTGACGTTAGTGGTTTTGATGGGATCGGACAGAATACCGTTGAGTTGATGTGTATAATTGAGCAGGAACTGTTCATTTACCAAGAAGCGTTCTGAACCATCGGGTAGCAGGTACCTGCCGTTGCCAAGTGGCTGCACCAAGTTTTCTATTCCAATATCGGACGCCAACCTTGCAAACAGAAAACCACCGGGTTTTAATATGCGCCAAATACTGCGCAGCATTTTATCGAAGTGGGCTTCATTGTTTGCAAAGTGCAGTACTGCGCTGCATATTGCCAGATGGAACGACTGATCTGCAAATGGTATGTCTTCTACATTTGCCACTTTAAAGTTGGCGACGGGATTGCCCGGCGCGAGACGCAGCGATAAGCTTTTTACTTCTTCAACAGCAGATGCATCTCTATCAATACCATATACTTCGTACCCGTTTTGCAGGAAGTACACTATATTTCTGCCACCGCCACAACCTATATCAATCACTTTTTTACAATCGTTGTACCTGCCTTTCAACAATTGATCGAACAGGTAGATATCTATGTTGCCAAAAGTTTCTTGTAAAGTTTGGTTCATTTTTTTGATGAATATGAGTGTAAGGTAAAGCAGGCGAGTAAATATTTTGAGATTGGCGGTGGTATTCTGTGAGCAGAAAATTAGTTTTCGGAAACAGATAAACAGATCTTCCAGGGTGTAAGGACCTCTGGGACGAATTGGGGGACCGGGAAAGCTCGACTTTAAGAAATATACAATGGCTCTTGAATACTGTTCAACTAGTGCAACTCAAAAATTCAGCTTTCAAATCCCGGTCGGGAGACCGGCTGGTTTGGTTAGACTCGAGTCATCCTATCGGGAAACTTTGTTCAGGCGGGAGTGCTACTATTCTGCATGGCTAAAGAATTTTACCTCGTGGTGGGAGCTCAACGCGGAATAAGAAATCTCAAAAACTACAGAATGCAACTTAAATTATTTCTTAAGTGTATTTTATTACCCGTTTATATTTATATTTGTTTTAACCACTATTTAAAGCTGTTACACCCTTATTTTAACTATTTTCTAATCATTAATGAAAAATCTTATGAAACAATTCCTTTTGGCCTTTTCCCTTATTATTAGCGGCTTTGCAGTCAATGCACAAATTAGTTTACCTATTGCACTTACGTTTACAGCAAATAGCGGTACATACGTTACACCACCAGGTGGAGGGAGTCCTTGCGCTTCTGTAGTTACTGTTAGCTATACATCTATCGCGGGTGGGGCTCCCAGCACTGTAGTGTTAAGCCATACCTTTAACTTAGGTGATACTTACACGTTTCTTTTAACTTCTCCGGCGCCTTCACCGATGATTGAATTTTCTTTTGATGTTCCATGTCGCCCAGGGCTGATTTATGGACTATATTCAGAAAGTACTGTTGATAGCAACCCTGAATATTCATCAGAACCTAATGGCGGAGGAGAAACAATGCTTGTGATATACCATTCAGGCACCAACTATTCATACCAGTTTGAAAATCCAACCGGGGTTTACCCATAATGGATGAGTGGCAGTTTTAATAGTGGTTACTCCTTTTTTCTTTACGAATTGCTACCAAATATTCACCGGTATAGTGGCTTTTTTACTTGCATGATAGCTTGCAGATTGTTTAATACTTCAAGATATAGTAGAGTTATTCTGCTGTAACAAGATTTAAGAAATCTTCTGTTGACAAAGGTTTACGCAGGTATCCTGATAAATAATTGTAGGCGGTTGCTTTTTGCTGATCTGTACTGCTGTTTGAAGAACTGACAATATATATTTTCATATCCTTTTTAGCCAAATAAAGTTTAGCAATTTCGTCTAAAAATTGCCATCCGTCAATATAGGGCATGTTAATATCCAGCAATATTAAATCAGGTAAATTTTCAGCATTGCCCTGATTACTTATAAAATACTCCAATGCTTCCTGCCCATCATAAAATTGCAACAACGTGCCTGGGATGCCTGAATTGTACAGTTGCTTTTTTATAATAAAATGGTAAAGCGGATCATCGTCAATTAAACTGATTAGCATCATATGTAAAGGTTATAAGTAAACAATAAATCTGGTTCCAACACCAGGTGTACTTTCTACTGAAATACTCCCACCATGCATCTCCAATTGGTTTTTGGTAATAAATAGCCCTACCCCTCTACTGTCAAATCCTTTATGGAATATTTTGTTGAGTTTAAAAATTTGCTGACCGTACCTGGTGAGGTCTATTCCCAAACCATTATCCTCAAAAACGATACGAGTTTTCCCATCCTCGTGCCTGGAGGAAATATTTATCTCTACAGGTACATTTTCTTTTCTGTATTTGAGGCTATTACTGATCAAATTATAAAACAGGCTCTCCAGGTACACCCTAGGAAACTTAACTTCTGATACAAGAAAACTGGTATGAATACTAGCTTTTGAATGAAGGATATCGCCTTGTAACATTTGGGTGGCTGTTTGCACTATCTGCGTCAAATCACAATTGCTATATTCTATATCCTGATTCAGCTTGATCTCTAAAACCTGCATGAGATCTTGCAATGTAGCATTCAGTGATCTGCTGGAACCTAGTACCAACCGTAACATGTCTTCTTTTTCTGCAGGATTTTTCTCCTCAAGGATAATATCCAGCATCATTTCTATACCACCAGCGGGGCCGCGGAGATTATGTGCTACGATGCGATTAAACTCCTCTAATTGACCAATTCTATTTTCGAGTTCTGCAGATGTTTGCAAAAGCACCTGGTTTTTTAGTTCCAGTTCTTGTATCATGTTCCGAGTGGCGGTAATATCCTCAATCTGTGAAACAAAAAAACGTGGCTCACCGTTTTCATAATGAACCAATGAAACGGTAAGCATAGTCCAAACGATGTAACCCTCTTTATGGAAATATCTTTTCTCCATTTTATAGGTGTCTAACTCGCCCTTTAATACACGATGAAGCAAGGCAAGATCGGCCTCCAGATCATCAGGATAAGTGATCTCCTGAAAAGTTTTAGCTATCAATTCCTCCTTACTATACCCTAATAATTGCAACAGATGAGGATTAACATCCATCAGGTTTCCCTTTAAAGAGACAAGGGCCATACCTATGCCAGAATCTTCAAAAGCATCGGCAAACATACTTTCTGAAAGCTTGAGCTGTGCTCTTAATTTTTGCTTTGCTAAAAATGTTCTAGAAATGAAAACGAAAAGAAAACCCAAGATACTAATAACAGAAATTGCACTGAATAATATGATGCGTATTGCATAATCAGCCCTTTCTATGCCGGTTTGTTTGCGGGAGACCAGCAGTTTTTTTTCGTTTTCTAAGATACCATAACCTATTTGCCTGCAACGAGCTATTTCCGCATCCTGTATACTATCTTCTAACTGTATTGAATTGAACCTTTCATCCTGCCTGGCAGACAAAAGTGCAGACATATGCCGAAGCGTAATACCTATATATGTTGCCAGGGAGTCGATTTGGCTGACTTGCGTTGGGTTATCTGAAACGAACTGCCTTAGTGTATCTAAATTGTGTGTGATGTGGTTTATGGATTGATAATAATCTTTTAACTGTTTTGAATTACCGAAAAATATATAATCATCTTTATCGTCTTCTGCATCGGCCAATTCTAATAATATAGCCTGTGTTTTGCCCATGACCTGGTGCGTATGGGAAACCCAATCATCTGCATTTATTGTACTCTTTATGGTTTTATACGCGACAAGCGTAACAACTGTAGTTATAACAATTGCCGCTATAAAACCAATGAACAGGTTGCGATTGAAGGCGTTACTAAGTATCATGAAAGTTCTCTCAAATCAAAGAGGGCTGACGATAATAAACAACTTCCCGGCAACACCTCTTGTAATAATAAAAGTATTCATTTATTGCAAACATTCCAATCGGGGAGCTCTGGTAAGAGGGCTAGGTTACCTTATTCGAGACCTGGACATTGCCGCTGCTGTTCTTGGTATCGCGGATGACAGCACGCACGTTGCCCAGGTGGTCATGTATTTCGTAACTGCGCTGGCCAAAGCCCCAAGCTGTAGAATATGTAGGCGTGTTGGCTACCCACACCATGGTGTAAACTATTCCATTACTTTCAAAGAACTACTTTCCAATATACAACTTATTAATACCATAGTATAAACCTCAAGATACATCATCCACACTTTTGTAACACCAAGATGAATCTTTTCCCATTAGAGCCGCTTTTTAGCTCCAAAATAAAACGGGATGGATCATTATCCACCCCGTTTTTGAAATTTAATCTAATACCAATCCTTTATCTTCAATGATCTATGTGAGTGTTTTCATTTAAACCACACTTTTGATACACTACCCTACCCACTACTAATCTAAATCCCCGGAAGATGTTTTGACAACTGTAATTTTTTTACCACGAATTGAAACATGGTATGAAACAAGATGATTAGAAAGTTTTTGAATTATAGTAACTATCAAAGTATTATTGTCAGTTGATACATAAGTTACATAAAATATATTAGATTTTATTTCCTTTAAAACTGGCTTTTGATTTAACACTTCAATTTCCTGCGCCCCATGAAGGCCACTACATTCGGGGGTAAAAAAGCGAAACGTATCAACCAATATATTTTTATCTTGTTTATTTTCTTTCAATTCAAAAATCCCTTTGTGTTTAGCAATCGCATCTAATACACTACAATTCACATTCAAAACTTGCCCACTTGTTAGGGATGAATAAAAGAGAGCAAAAAAGAGTAAAAAAAAGGTTTTCATATACATGCAATTTTATTGTTAGTTATTCATAACAGATGGTACCGTTGGCAAGGATTGGCTACCCTCTTTTGTTTTGTTTGCTTCATTAATGACATCTTCTACTACTCCCGCCTTGTTTTTAGTTGCCCCCTCCCCAGTATTTATATTTAAATCATACGGTTTATATTTTTCTGTTCCCCATGCCCTCTGTTCAAACAAAAGTCCAGGTTCACCAACTTTTATAAATCCATTATTTTCTCGATTATAATTATTGTCTTCACCATTAATAATTAATTGATCTGGAAAATTAAATTTGTGAGCAGTTTCATGTAGTACCGTCATATAAAAACGCATAAAAGCGATCTGTTTGACATCATAACTGACATTGCTTTTTAATGTATTTTCTAAATCTGCCGCTTTGCCTGCGTTAAGCTCAATTATATCTTCTTCAACGCGATAGAAACCATTACTTTCTTTGGTTCCACCTTTATCCCCTCCTGGTTCATCTTTAAATTCCAGTCGAGGCCCATTATCCTTTGAAGTAAGATATTTAATATACCTCTCCGTATTGGAAATATCTTTATCCTTTCGTATACTTCGATAAGCTTCCATAATCTTCGTACTTCTCAAAATATCCTTTTGAAGTTGGGTTTCTATATATTTCATTATCATTGGATAATTTTGCCTATATAGTTTTAAATCATTAGCAGAAAATTTATATTCTCCCCCTTTATCTGCAAAATAAATTGGGTTATCGCCAGCAAACATATAAGGACTTTCAAACGGATACTTGTCTGCTAATGCATCAGGACTAAACCATCTCCCTACCCTCGCATCATACTCCCTGAACTTAAAGCCGTAATCTACGCCCATGCCACTTGTAGCGCCGCCGTTTAAGTTATCGTCGCGTTCCTGACCGTTGAAGCCATAACGGTAGCCGCCGCCATCTAGTAATATACTACTCCCCGGTATCATACTGCCAAATGCGTAGTAATTGTAGTAGTTGGTGACCTGGGCATTGCCGCTGCTGTTCTTGGTATCGCTAATGACAGCACGCACGTTGCCTAAATGATCATGCAGTTCGTAATTGCGCTGGCCAAAGCCCCACCCGGTAGAATAGGTAGGTGTATTGGCTACGCACACCATGGTGTAAACTATTCCATTACATTCAAAGAACTACATCTAATGTACAACTTATTTAATACTATAGTATAAACCACAATGCACATCATCCACACTTTTGTAACACCAGGATGATTCTTTTTCCATTAGAGCCGCTTTTTAGCTCCAAAAATAAAAAGGGGTGGATAATTATCCATCCCGTTTTTGAAATTTAATCTAATAACAATCCTTTATATTCAATGATCCATGTGAGTGTTTTCATTAAAACCACACTTTTGATACACTACCCACTACCGCATTATAGTTATACAATCCATTTTCTGGCTTAACCCTTTTGAATGAAGTAATTTTTTTTCAATCAAACATGTCCTGTCAATTACTCGTTTATATAGTATCTTTTCAATAGTATCTACATGATAAGAATTTTCCAAGAAATGATAATATAATCTTGCATAACTAGTATCATATGATACAAATCTGTCAGCTACAATTTTAATCTTGCATACGCTTACCCAACCAGTATTTGATACTTTATAAAAATATGAACAAGTGTCATTTCCAAAAGCATTTTTTTCATATAACCCTTGATTTTGATAATATGAAAAAGTATCTGGTGTAACACCACTATAGCAATATAAAAAATTGGCTAACCCACATACATAATGATATTTACTTTTAGCATTTTTTAAAATTTTATATAAATTATAGATATGAATATATTGAGGAAGGCTATCAAACTCCTCAATAAATATTATATTTTTTTGACAAAAATCATCTTTTTTATAATAATAGGTAAATTCATATCCATTGATTGTATCCGTAGATAAATATTTAAATGATGGAGTTGTCATATCAAATGGCATGCTATTTAGCTTATTGGCTATAGTTAGATAAACATCTTGGCAAAATGCGTTGTTAACGAAGCTAATTAGGCCGAATAATATTATTATTATTATTTTTCTCATACCTATTTATATTATTTAACAGGATCAATTTTATTTTCGGTCGTGTTAGGTGCAGGGTTACCATCTGTTGATGGTACTGGAGAACCATCAACACGTCCCCCCTTTACACTAGCGCCCGAAATCATTGGCATGATATCCTCTTTCGTCAATATAACATTACCATGATCTGTAGACGTTATACCGCGTCCAGTATTTTCAAACCCACCAGGATGAGTATCTGAATAGTTATTGGTGCTCGTCCATCTGCCGAGAAAGTGGGCTAATTCATGTACGAACTCTACTGCCTCATTATTAATATTTTCTACCCCGAAACTTTTGTCACTCACTAAAATGGTATTTTCTCTCGTCTTTCCATCATACGAATGCTGAGCCAAATCAGGAAATTTAAGTTTATCCTCCACATCATTCATAACTATAGTTCCGTATTGCGGACCTTCTAATTTCTTTGTACTTCCATCTTTTTCATCAATATAACTTACAGTTGAGTGTGCTGCCATACGCTTAGCTGATTCTACAGTCAAAGGATTATTGGCTTCATCTCTTTCAATATTATGTATTTGAAAATTGATAGTATAATTATGATCATTAGCATCCTTAACCAGTTCTTTATTAACGCTTGGAAGTTGACTGATAAGTCTTTCATCAGTCATTTTCTTAAATAATGCTACATGCGATACTGCTTCCCTTCCTGACGTAACATAATAAACATTACCAACAATTGTAATTGTTTTTGCTATGTGATTAACAATAACTGCTTCTTTTCCATCTACATCGTTAGCCCAAATAGGCATGTTACTTGCAAATTGATATGGTGTTAATGTAGGATAATCTTTTGCCAATGGATCTACACTAAAGAATCTGCCAATCCTGGAATCATACATTCTCATTCCATAATTATAATCTATACCCATGCCTGTAGTCGCGCCGCCATTTAAGTTATCGTCGCGTTCCTTACCATTGAAGCCATAACGGTAGCCGCTGTTATCGCCTATGCGGCCCGGTATCATAGAACCAAAAGCGTAGTAGTTGTACCAGTTGGTGACCACTGCATTGCCACTACTGTTCTTAGTATCGCTGATGACAGCACGCACGTTGCCCAGGTGGTCATGTATCTCGTAACTGCGCTGGCCAAAGCCCCACCCGGTAGAATATGTGGGAGTATTGGCTACCCACACCATAGCGTAAATACCTGCCCGACCTATGACGCTGAAGGCAACAACAGGATTGGCCCTTAATATATGAGTGCTGTATCCGTACAATGTGCTGAACACATAAATGATCTGCGGCTGTATCAACTGCGCCACGTATGACCCGCCGCACGATATGCAACTGGGGAACTGTACCTGCTTGTTGATGCCACGGATGATGGCCAGCCGCTCGCTGCCATACAGGTAGCGCTCCAGCATCGACATGTTGCTGCTGTTGCCTATAGGGCTCTGGTACAGCGCCAGCGGGTTGCCATCGGCACCACGCACGTAGTAAAGGGCTACGTTGCTGCCACTCTCTGTGCTGAGCACGCGGTTGCCCATGGCATCGTACAGGTAACTGATGGTGCTGAGCAGGGCGCCTGTGGAGGTGTAGCGCAGTACTTTATCTATCTTACCATCGGGCCGCCACAATATGTTTTGTTTGCCGCCGGGGGCAACTACGGTGTCTACGTCGCCACTGGCATCGTAGGCATACCGGGTGTTGCCGGTAGGCACATCTGACGAGGCGCCGATTGCGGAGGTAGAGGCATCGGCTATCTTGTTCACCTGGTTCATACCAGAGGTATAGGTATAGGTAAGGTTGTCCATGAGGCCTGACGATAGCGGGTTGCCGCGCGTGAGCGTTTGCAGGTTGCCATTGGCATCGTAACTGAATGCTTCGTTATAATTATTATCTACCGTCCACCCGGCAATATTGGTATTAGTGGCACTGATGGTGCTGGTGATGCGATTGAGCTGATCGTACCGGTACTTGTAGCCAGTGGCGCTGGTGAGCGTGGGTGAGTACACGTTCTGCTCCCAAGATACTATGTTGCCATTATACAGCGACCCGTTGGCCAGTGTAAGGCTGCTGTTGCTAAAGGGTGAGCTGGTGCGGCTAAAGTCTTTATAAGTACCATCGTTATAATAGTTGAGCACCATACCAAACACATCGGTACCCACAGAGTTGTTGGCCGGCGCATCCTTACCAGGATCGAGCGGGGTGAGCAGTGAGCTGTGGTTGATGCCCTTAAGCCAGCCTTCTATGGTATAAGTATAATCGAGCCCCTGCAGGTTGGCACCGAGTACCAGCCGCTTCAGCGGCCCGTGCAGGTAGTAAGTGTATGCGGCCTCCTGGTTGACACCGCCGCTATTGCCGGTGCTGGTTACATTGCACAGGCGCTTATCGCCATCGTAACTGTAGTTTTGCGTAAACTGCTCCTGCTGCGTATTTACAGCCTGATAGTTTACTGATGTGGGCTTGTTGCTCAGCAGATCGTACCCATATGTGACTGGTATAGCAGATGGCATACCGCTTACCCAGTTATACACTATAGACACATTGCCATGAGGATCGTAACTGTATATGTTGTATGCCTGGTCGTTGGTGGTTCCGGGCACTCCGTCGCGGTCGGTATAGGTATAGCTGACCCTGTTTTGTAAAAACTGCTGCACACCAATGAGGCTGGATGAAAGCGGGCCTGAATACGGGGTGGTATATACCGTGGTGGTTACAAAGCTGGTAGATGTGCACCCGGGGCTGCCCAGAGTTGGGTAGCTGGGCGTATCTATATATGCGGTCCCGCTGCCCGTAAACTGCCCGGTTTCTATGACACGGCTCTGGGCATCGTACTTGGTATAGCTGTACTGTCCTAACGAGACCTGGGCCGCGCTCTGCGATATGCGCAGGCGCCCCTTGCTGTCGTAATAGTAGTTGGTTTGCCCACCATCGGGCGTGGTTTTATATATGAGCTGCCCTACGGTGTTGTAACCATACTCTGTGAGGAATGTATTGACAGGCGTAGCGCCGGTACGCGAGGTGCCCGTTTGCGCTGCACCCTGCGGCGCTACTGTGCGCACGAGGTTGCCTGCCCGATCGTAATAATACAATGTATAATTGTACTGGGTGAGACTGTAAGAGTTTACAAACAGATCGTGCACGCCCGATGCGGTGAGGCAATTGGTATGGTATGCTGCACGGAAGGCGGCCTCGTGCTTGTTGTGCAGGTTTTGTATCTGCTGGTTGAGCGCAGTGGTAAACCCTTTGCACAACAACTGGCCGCAGGTAACGGCACGGGTGGTATCTGCATGTACGCTGGTATCTACAGTAAGCGGGGATACATACTTAAAGCAACCGGTAAGGCAATCGTTGGGCAGAGACATGTTGCACGAGTTCTGGCAGAGCACCAAGGGTGCAGCGCCATCGCCACGGGAATATTTAAGCGTGAGGCAGGTGGTAATTGCAGTATTGTCTGTTGGGCTGGTTGCACCTGTTTCTATGGTGCTGCCCATTGAATTACTATAATAGGCGAGGTTGGCAGTAAACCCAATCACCTCCGTTGTTTGTGTACTAACCGTATAATTATAAGTAATAGTATCGCCTATGTTATGTGGCCCTACCACGGTAAAGTCCAGTGGCCCCGCATAAGGCACAGCGAGCATATCACTTGGCACTTCATATATCGAAATGCTGTCGCTGGCAGGCATTGGGCTGGTGATGACAATGCTCAGTTGTATGTTCACATCATCATTGATCAAAGCAGAATCGGGGCAGGTACGGAAAAAAGTATAATTTGAAGCCACAAAGCTATCTATCTGTGGCACGCCCAGCTCAAAATGGTCGTAGGGATCGGAGGTCTTTACATCTATCTCGGGGTTACAAAGGCTAAGGCTGCCAAACAGGCTGGACGGTAGAGAGGATAAGCTAAACGCGGTAATGTTACTATTACCTGTTTCTACCAAGCTATCGTGCGCCAAGGCTACCTTATGGTTCAAATAATCTACCAGATACAGTTCGGCGTTTATGGATATAGGATTGGGGGTAGCTGCTATCCATGGGGCTGAGCAGGATGGTGGAACTCCTGGCACGGGGCCTGGCTGTACAACAATGTCATCTACCAATGCCTCCTGGTATTGAGCCATCTGGGCCGATGGTATAGTGCCATCTGCATTTGGCGTTAAACCACATTTGGTGCGGCAATCCTGAACTATATTACCGGCCATACAGTAGATAGATGCCATATCGATAGTTGAAATAGGCCTTATTGCGTGTACCGAAGTATCGTAAAACACGCTCTCTACCTGTACTTGCATGTTCATTTCATCTTGAATAATATCCTGCACCAAACCATCGAGCCGGTTGCTGCAAGCTTTATGGCACTCGTTCTGCATAGTAAGCAGTGCCTGGCCCGGGTTGGTGGCATTGCCCATGTTTACAGCGCCTGAGGTATTGCCCACAGACGCATAGGATGAGCTGGAGGTTGTGGTAAGGTTAGTGTTATAGGTAGCTTTTACGATCTGGAGAAAGTTGTACATATGGAACGGGGTGGTACCAGGGTCTGTAGGGAAATTATTTATAGTGGAGTACCATGATGTATAGGAAGGGAAACTACTGCAGGTCGAGGAAGAATAACCAAGTGTACAAACCTGATTTTCCAAGGCCGCGTTGCTGCCCCAGTTATACTTAAAGTATTTGTAAGGATATAAAGCATAGTTGGGATAAGGTGCGGGATCTACCTGCAAGTGCTTGTACCCTACTTTGCTCATAAAATAAGCCCACCAGTCGAGCTTTGGGGCCGCACTGAAGGTGGATGAGGTAGCGCTTGCTATAGTGTAATCCCCTTCTTTAAAGTTGTTCACTGTTGATTTCCAGGCAGTCCACAACGAATCACAATTATAGCCATCATTGATCATGGCAGTTATAATATTGTCAAAGGCGGAGTTGCTGGCCACATTGAACATATTATTTATTGGATCGCATATCTGGCTGATGTTTGAAACATTATAAAATGGTGTGGTGAGCGAGCTGTCGTAAGCGTTGAGGGCCGAAACCATATACTCTGCAAACATAGGGTGGCTACATGTATTGGAATAACAATGCGCTGTTGGCAATGTTATGGTATCGCACCCTACAACCCAGTAAAAGAAGGGTTGTGTGGTATCGGCCCCCGTGTAAGTAATAAGACCGGCAATGTCATTGGCCGCAAGATAGGCCTGCATATTGCTGAGATAAACACTTGAAGCCCCGCCAACAACATGGCCAGGATGGGTAAACTGCGTAGTAAGCGCGGCGTGCATGAGGGTAACAGCAGAATCTAAATAGGTGCGTGTAGTGCCCGGATAATCGTTGCCGAGTTGCAGGGATAATGAGATATCGTAAGTGCCGGGTGTGAGCGATGTTGTATTGCGTATAAGATAACCTGGACCATGGGTGAGGCTTTGTGTAGCCAGTGTCATAGCCCCGGTATAACTAACCCCACCATAAAACTTCAGGCTATCGTAAAACACTGTGGGTGCACTCTGGTCTGTATCATCCCTGTTGCGGGCGGTAAGATACACGGTATAATCGCACGAAGAACAGAATTTTAAACACTGGTCTGCATAATAGCTTGGGAACAGGTTGTACAGGAAATTGAGCGTAGTAGGCACACCAAAAGTATATGTGGCATTAGATATAAGACGTACTCCTGTTATTGGTGTTGAGGGCGACGCAGGTACCTTTTGTTTTATGGTGTCGTAATTTGTTGTAGGAGACACATTTATAAAATCGAGCAAACTAGTCTGTGGCGAACTAAGACAGGTAGCTATTGTTTTGTTTGACGGATCGGTGTAAGTAACATTAAATACACTGTTAGGATCGATGGTATAGGTTTTGGTAATGCTCTCGGCATCAGGGGCTTCATCGCCAAATAACCTTATCAGTTCATCCTGTGTAGGTTTGCCATAAAATTTCTTCACCGTTTTTGCCCCCAGATTTGTTGGGCCGCCCAAATAATGCGGGCCACCCGGTGTGGCTATCTCCCGCTCCCGGTTTAGACCATCATTATAATACCAGGTACGTGAATATGGCCTGCCTCCTGCCGAAGGAACAGTACTGTCAGAATTAGCATCTGAATAATAAGCGATGAGTTTACTGGCCGCGTTTATGGCAACCGGCGATGTGAAATTGGTTTCCTGATCATAATGGGTTGCTGTATATACACCAAAGGGCTTAGTAGAAGTTGTTACATAGTTATAACCATAGTTAAACCCGACCTGCCCCAAAGGTGCAGGCAAAGTTTTCATTACCGGCCGACCACAAAAATCGGGAATGGTTTGGCTGGCAAGTATATTATTGCCTGTCTGTGTCTTCACCTGCTCTTGCAAAGGCATCAGCAGATAATCTGCATAGGTTGTTTTTTCGCCCATGCGGGGTTGTGATCCGAAATTCACTTCGCCCTCCACAAATTGCCGGTTGTATATCCAGTTGAGCGTATCATCAAACTGGTGATAATAAAATAAATAGGGACTTACCGTTGTTGTAATGTTCACCGTACCATTGCTGTTAAACACACCGGCATCGCTCCAGTTACCCAAATTCCGGTCGTCGGCAATAGTATTTGGGTATGTAGTGTACACTTCCCGTACCCGCCACACATAATACCCAGTACCTTCTGCAAGCGTTAATGTTATAGATTGCTGGCCAGTATTTGTTTCCAACGTAAGTGCCTGGCTCCAGTCTACTATAGCGTTAACATGAGTTGGATTATTATAATTATTACTGTCTGTGTTATACAACCGCAATACTTGTATTTCGTAGTCTGTAGCCTTATTACAATCGGTCCAGGTAAAGGTTACGGGGTTTGTACCTGTTACAGAAGTAGCTACCAAACAGTTACCATTTAATGCTCTTGCAGAATTGACCCCTAACGTACCTGTAATTGTTAAAATTGAGCTTGATAGTGAAAAACCAGTTGCGTATGAAGCGCTGGCACCTGCCATACGCTGAATACTTACTTTTAATCTATTACCTACCGTGTCGCCCAATATTCCATACCCATCGCCACCTCTCCAATAGGTCATCAGATCGGTCATGTCCAAATTCAGATTGTAAGTAGGATTGTCGCTGGTCAAAGCTATATGCACGGAATCCCACTTACCTAAAACGGTATCTGCAGCGCCTGCAGTGCCTGGTTTATATACATTAATAGTAAAAAAATCATCGTACAATGGCGTGCCTGCACTAAAAGTTTGCAGATAAGCAGGGTTTGTATTTACATTAAAGGATAAAGCATAATAAACCATATCCATTGGAGCACCAGCTACACTACCCAGCCATAAGCTACTATAGGGGTACGGCCTTGACGCCGGTATCGGGCAGAAATACTGATCGGCGACACGTGATGGATGCAGATTGAAATATGTTGGCGTAGATGCAGCCTCAATCACATTGAGGGTTGACGTATATAAATTCTCTGGTAGTTGTATGGCCCTTGCAAATGCACCGGGATCGGCAACGGTATCGGGCGATACTAGCGTTGCAACAGCCGTTGCCCTGTCGCCCTGACCAAAACCCGTGCACGGAAATGCAAGCGAGAAAAACAATATAATACATAAACTTATCAGGTAAGAGTTTTTCTTACCTATGTGGGAGTCCAGGTATTTAAATTTCATATAATCAGGGCTTTATAAAATATGATCAAAAAATATTATTTAGTTATATGCTTTATACTCGTAATTATTGTAAGGGTATTTTAAACGTCCGCTCTTGTTAAAGAAATGATCTTTTACATGATCCAATTCGGGCTCTGCTTTCAATTCATTGCGCTCATTTATGGTTAATGAGTATGAATGGATAGTTTTCGACATAAGCGTATTGAATGTTACATCCACCTTCTTGATGAACATCGTTGTGGGCACTACATAAAGAACAATGTTTGTATATGGGGCTTTCTTGCTGTTCTTAGCGGCAAGCTCATATCTTACTGTAACCGAATCGCCCGCTGATTTCATTGGCACATTATTACAGGATATTAATTGATATGTTTTAAAAATACTATCCTGCATCAATGACTCAAAAAACTCATCCTTTATAGCAAGGCTGCCTTTGGGTGGCCTTGTGCGCATTAATACCCTTTCATCTGCATACACCGTAAAAACATCATGTTCGTCCATAAAAACTTCAGTTTTACCCGACTTTGTGTATCTCATCTTGGTGCTGGCTTTCAATTCGCCAGTAGATGTTACATCCTGAAATTGTTTATTATTGGGATTCAGGGCATTCGCAACAAGTGTATATTTCATGTGCCATTCCTTACCAGAAGCTAGTGCATGACGGATAAAAGATTGCTGAACCTTCATTGTTTTCTTCAATTCGCCTATGCAATAGCTATTGTTGTTTGGGGTACCGGTTATTATACCGTTGGCCCCAAACAATATCAATAAAGGAATTACAATCCCGCAGACTAACATTAGTCGTGTCATAATTTTTATATTCTCTACCGGTTTATTAATGGTGTATGGTACTGTGTTTCCTCTGCTGTTAAAACCCCACGCTGCGTTTCAACTAATTTTCTTACCAATTTACCTTCTCCATTGTATTGATAGTAAGTAGCAAAGTTTTGATCATCCAGGGTAGCTGATAACTTGAAAGTACCCTTATCATAAACATAGGCAGTTGTTTTGCTGCTTGTTTGCTGTACCCTTATATCATCAACATATATATTATTTAAAATAGTAGGTGGCAGTATATTGAAGATCACTGAGGTATTAGGAACAGTATTTACCCACTTGAATTCATAAAGTGCCCAAGGTCCAGAACGTGCAACAAACGTTGTTGGATAATTCGTACTTGAAGTACCCACTGTAGCTCGTACGTTAAGTTGATTATGGATATCGCCAGTTGCATATGCCCAGAACCTTACAACAAGGCCACCACCAAGGTTATCCTTGATTTGCGGAAGTGTGATCATATCCCCATAAGCAAGATAATAACTTGACTTGCCAGTGTGAGACTGGGCCGTTGTTACTTTTGCGTTGTTTACCGCCATACTATCTTCTGCGTACGCACTATTATATATATTTTCAAAGCTTTCAAAAAACACTGAACCATAATTTGAATTTTGCGCTACGAGATATGGCAATACTCCTCGATACCCATATTTAGCAGTGCTGTAAACACCATCTATATCCTGATCCAATACCGGATTTCCATCTGGCGTATATAGTAACGACTGACTTGTCTTTATAAAAGGATAATTGGCAAGCATATATGGTGAAGTCCACAAGTTGCCCGGGGAAAGATCAAACATATGCGTACCTGCACGATCATAGATCCTTACGTATTCGGAAGGGTTATTACGATCTACAATAGTATCCTTATATACATAATTTATTGATGGCCGCCAAATGCCTTTTTTACCTGCTTCATAAATATTATAACTAGAATAGTTGGCCGGCAATGAATAGGGAATAAGTGAAAGCCTGTTTGCTGCCCAGTTTCCAGGTGAATCCATATAAGTAGTCATGCTAGCTTTTACCAGGTTTATATGTTTAGATGAATCTTCTACAATCAAACGACCAGTATCTCCAATTCGTGGTGCATATGTATAGAGCCACATACTATCGTAGGTAAGTAAACTTCCAGCAGAACTGGCAAGCTGATTGGTATAACCACTATGTATGATCTCTGTTTTGACGTAAGTGGTACCATTTGTAGCAAGGGATGTGGTACCAGTGGAAACAGCTACAGAAACTGTTAGGTTAGCGCCACTTACAGCTGTTACGTGTGCCATGTCAACAATACCGGCACCTGTTCCTCCACGGAATAACGCAATAAGATCACCCGGCACAAACATGTTATTGGGGTTTACGCCATTAACATTATACTGACCTGTAGTACCTGTATAAGATACTGGTATATAAGACCCAGTATTTGTATAATAACAGTAGAGTTCATTCCAGGCCTGTTGCCCCATTTGATTATATTGTGAGGACGCCGGAAAATTATATTGCCAATAATCCCCTTTATGTGGTTTATTGGGTTTATTTTGTAAATAAAGACCGTTAAAACCATCGTAAGTAGCAGTAATAACCGGCTGCGTGGTAAGTGGATCAAAAGCTATATTATCGGTCGTTTGCTTAATGCCATCTTTAACTACAGTGATACTTTTAACGATTGCAGGATAATGGATGACCTTATTAGACACTATAGTTCTTAGCCTGCTCTGAGATTTACTAGTAACAGGAAAAGCAATAATCCATGGAATGACGATGAACACCTCCCCAAAAGTAACATCCCCTGTTAATCTAGTTTCTTTTGAATCCTCTTCCACACATCGTCGATCGACACTTACATCCATTTCTCTTCCTGGCTGATCATAGCTAATTGCATAGTTCAAAAAATCATACATCGGAACAGATTCACCAGGTTCAAAATAGGTATATGTTTGTTGAGAAACCGGCACAGGAGGGCTAGTAATACTATAAAAATGACTTGGAAAATACGCACCCGGATATGTAGAGATTGACTTTATTTGCCCATGCATCTGATTCTGAATAAAACAATATCCTTGTGCGCTTCGCATACCAGTATTGATTTGATAGGAAAAGAGGCCAATGTCTAAATCCCAGTTATCAGTAACCGTCTGAATATCTGAAAAAGATACACCATTACCGCCGGTAACATAAGATCTATTATATGGGTAATCTTTTACCGTATAGTAATCAGCTACAGTGAATCCTGTTCCTATGTCCTTGGCCTGAGCTATATTTACTTTTATAACCCGGCTATACCCTATGGAGGCTGCAGGTAATGCATTCATACCCAATGGCCCTTCAAACTGTTTCCTGTCTTTACCCGCTATGAGCTTATCAGACCAAGATTGACTGGTTCTCTTTTCAAGATACGTGATGAGTGGATTTTCTTCTTTGTTCTCAGAAGGTTCGTTCGTTGCAACACCATAACTCGTACCATCAGATGTATTGTCGTATATATATTGCGTTCCATATAAGGTTTGTGCATTTTGATCTACCCCCTTATTATACATCAGCAACCTCTTAACCCTAATTCCTCCTCCAATTTTCTTAGGAAGAGGGATACGGAAATAAGATAATGACGGGTTCAGCGTAAGGCATGTAGTAGCATTAGCAGCCAGAGCAGCTTTTACTGCACTAACAAATTGTTTAGCTATAGATTTAAGATTATCTTTATCTGCTCCGGGATCTGTTAGGTCTTCGCTTTGAGCTGTACAGGAACCGGTTTTTAATTTTCCACCAACTTCATGATGTATATAATCAAGACATAGGTCGCGAGGCAGAACGACAGTTGAGCCTCCCCCGGCGGTAGAGACTTGTATAGTTATTTTACTGGGATCACGAGTACTGACCGATGCATTGACAAAATTTGTGTAGCCATCTATATAGTCACCATTGCAATTGCCGATACTGGTAGCATCGCGGCCCATCAATGTATAGAAGAATTTAAAATAAATCTTTTGGGTTGCATATGTGCTATTAATAAGTGCTACCATTTGATTGATGCGGGGGTCGCCAGGCGCTGTTATCCCAACATCAGTAAGGTCAATATCAAATTGGTTATGCGGAGCATTATCATTGGTAGCTAATTTGATCATTGCACATGCCGACTGGTCCTGAACATAAGAATATGTATTTTGCTCATATTGCACATGTATCTCCCCTCCTGATGGTAATGTTATCCGTTTTAATTGCCACGCAGCAGGATCGAAATTTGTAGCTGGGACTTGACTATCCCAAGACTGTAAATTATTCCGTCTAGTAGAGCCATTATACATATAATTACCCCAGCAGTCTACATATGGATTGTAAGAAGGTTGTTCGCCTGCACCATAAGCGCTCATTTCACTTAAGATTGAACTATACTGAGATGGATAGTTGGCGTTTACAGGATAAGTATAATCAAATTGATATGGGCTTATATATGCATTTGCAACCCCATTATATTCAAACCATACTTTTTTAAGCGTTAGTTTGCCACTTCCTGTTACAGAACTATTAGGAATGCCCGGCCAACATTGATAATTATAATCAAAATGAACTGTTTTGATCAGCTGTGCTGGTTGGCCATTTGTTGACTTTGCGTACAAAAGAATTGTTTTAAGAATTTCCGGCGCGTTTCCAGTACCAGCATTGCCTAAACCGGCTGAATACTCACTAGCTGCCTGAATGCCGTCTGAGCGATTATGGTCAGTAACAAAAACGGCAAAGTGCGTTTTGGTCATTATGGTATCTAAATAATAAACTTCTTTATAACCGTATTGATAAGATCCCATATCGTCATTCCTATCAGACAGCTGATTGGGTTTATAATAACAGCCTTTATAGGGAACCCTCCACTGATAACAGTTAGCAATACTTGTTTTGTCGCTGGATCCTTTAGCCTGCCGGTAAATAAATTTTGTATATCCGCCAAAATCGCCATCGTCTGGTCCATTCTGATTTATATCAACATAGTCAGGCGTAGTAATTTGTGTTAATAAATAGGATGAGGCATAGGGTTTCAAATACTCTTCACCAACCTCAGACATACCCACAATATTAGTATTAACCAGAAAGTTGTCAGACCCACTCTGCAAGTTCAAGCTATATTGTAAGTTCTTCTCATGATTTGTGTAAACAGGCAAGCCATACACATAGTGATTACCAGATTCGTTAGTTGTAGCGATCTCACCAATGCCGTCTGCAGGAGCATTACTTCCTGATCCAATTCTTCCTGCCTGCGTCATCACTTTAGCATCTTTCTCATAGGCCAACGCACTTATACCAGTAGAACTGGTGTAGCCCATTTCCTTGTTTGTATGGTACCCGATAAACGAAGCACGAGCGTTTCGCCTGCCACCTGTTGGCATCTTATTTAAATTAGCGCCAGCGGTTACCTGATTAAAAGCGGGTAGATTGGGTGTTCCGCCATTTATGATTGGCGGTTCAGGGAGGTCGGAACGATCATAGTTTAATTTACCACCAAGATCATTATTAAACCGGAAAAATGTTGCTTCTGATACCGTATGAAGTGTATCTCTGAAATCGTACGGCCTGAACCAATACGTCTCAGAATTTCCATCTTGATCTGCTATAGGCTTGTTTGAAAAATCTGTCCATGAAGACTGAACAGTTAATGTTGCTGAACCGCCAATAATCGCTTCAGCCCCCAGACCGACATCATCCCCTAAATGGACATCCAAACCAAAGAAATCTTTTTTTGTTTTACTTTGCACATAGTTAGGAGAAAACAGGCCAACCCCATCGTTATACATCCTGAATCCTCCGCTAATCCCTTCGCCCGACACAAGAAAAGCATCGGGAGTGCTAAAGGGAACTGGTAAATATTTGTCTCTTTGATTAAAAGTTGATGGATGTTCAACCGTATAATCCATCACCGCTTCATGCTGGAAACTATCATTATTATACGCATTACCTGAATACATATATCCATATCCTGCAACGCTACGAGTACCAACATTTTTTTGCACTGAATAACTAATATTTAATCCAACGTCCCAACCCACAGGAACAGGGCCAGGATCGCCTGTTACAGACACAGAGCCTGCAAGACTTTGCCCGGTGTAAGGTGTGGTATTATATGGCGAAGTCATGTCTGTAAGCAAGTAATTTATATAGTGGGTACAAGCTCCCGCTAAACCTGCCGAAGCAGCCCTTTGAACGGACTGCTTCATAGCCATCCCTATCCCAGCCCAGCCCATTTTGGGAGCTTGTCTTGCAGATTGGGGTGATCCATCTTCATGATTACTTTTAGTTTGGTCACTTATAAAGGTCAAAATAGCAGCGGGATTAACTGCTGCCGAAAAAGTGCCATCTCCATCTGTAATACTAAATCCAAGTGATAAGGTGCCATCCATGGCACTTAGACCAAGTCCCTCAGTAAAACCAAAACCCTTATAATTATTATATCTAACAGTAGCATATCCGCTTACGCCACCACCAACAGCAGAGAATATCTGCGCGCTTGCGCTTGCAGTACCAGCTATGGTCCAGTTTGGAGGAACGTCATTATGAAATGTTATATTGGGATTAGTTGAATCTCCCTTAAAATCGTCAGGTAATCCTCTTTTGCTTCTGTTTATACAACCCGGATTGAGACTCCAACCATACCCAACCCAAGAAGATTCAGCCTCGGGGCTTTCCCCGCTATGATAGGCTAAAGACAATGCATATCCTGCACCATTAGCGCCCGGTATTTCCAATACCGGCAAATTATAAGTAAACTGTCCGGTAAATTCATTTACCATATTGGTTGTGGCTACAGGCTCAAAACTGGAAAATTCAGGACTGGATGGTCCTGATGTTAATGCCCAAGATATACTGGGAAATACCAGCTGATAAAGTAATGACAATCCTGTAACGAGAGCCATAAACCTCGCTTTTCTAAAACGTTCAACCAATAGGTATGGACGCTCTTTCCTTACAGTATTCTTAGGGCTTTGAGCTATGTTCATAAAATAGAATTTATCGTTATGTTTTTTTTAGTACTTATCTCTTTACAATAACATTATTGGCATCTTCCAAATCATCTCCTTTGAAATGAAACTGCACTTTACCAATGTTGAAAAATGGATCATCATATACAAAAATATAATCATTTCCTTTCATAGATTTCATTCCATTATTCACAAACACGATTACAAAACTTCTATCCTCAGATAATTCATAGACATTTTCTAAAAGGCTTAATACTGGTATCCTCTCTTCTCCATTGACATATAATCTTATCTGCTGCACCATGTTAAAGTTTGTAGATAAGACCCTTTGGGTATATTCAGCATAATCATTCACTCCTTCATACATAATTGAATGACGCTTATCTTTCCTTTTAAGCTTATCGGGGCCTATTGTCATCAAAAACGTTGTCATACAAGTCTGTTTTTTATATATGCTATCCCATGAAGGCTGAATTTCATTTGCTTTTAATTGTTCGGTCTCTTTCAAAGTCATATAAAGTGGCGGCTGATACTTTATTGTCACATTCACGCCCGTTATTTCTTTAGTCGATATGCAGCCATTTCTCTCTTCGTTTAAAAAAGAGTTATACCCCTGTATATTTCCAACTCTTTTATGCAAATGGACAAATAAAGTAGCTAAAATAACAAGGATACCACCACCTAAAACACAAAACCCAATAACCTTATACTTCATTTACTAATTCTTTTGAGTTCGTGCAGTCGTATCAGAAGGCAACAACTGATATTCTTTGTTCATTGATTCCAAAACATCATTTGTAATATCAAAGGCTGGTTTACCATAAATTACTGAACCAGTTCCTTCCGCACCTAAAACAATGTCATACCCTTTCTTTTTAGCGTAACTTTCAACATAGCTGTTTATCTGATTCAAAACCGATTGTGTTAATTTTTTTTCCCTTTCTTCAGCTTCTTTAGATACAGTAGCGCTATATTGTTTAAGGCTATTTTCCAATTGCATTATATTTTTCTCTTCATCATTTTTTTGCTGTGGAGAAATTAAACTAACATGTGATTTATACACAGATACAGCATTTTGATATTGCTTTTTCAAAGTGTCAATATTAGCCTGCCAGGCATCTGTTTGAGTTTTGTACTCTGCATGAGCTTGCCTCATACCATTAAAACTATAAACCAATTCTAACGAACGTACGTATGCAATTTTGGGACGGGAAAAATATAAATAAACGCACGAAAGGGCTGTAAACACTGACAATGTGGAAAAGAAAATAATAATTAACAGAAGCGTATTTCTAGGCTTTACAGACATCTTTTATTGCGGATTAAATAGGTTGTTGCAGATATGCACGCTAAAAGTACAAGGTTCTGTTAAAAAAACATAATTTTAGGGCTATTAAAATAAAAAAATTGCAAGCTTATGTTGTTGATTTATTGAGCGGTTAACAAGATTTTAAAGAAATAAATACAAAAAGATAATTTTGTGTTTAACCCAGGCCCCTATTCGTCTTGCATTTGATGGAAAAGCATTATACTATGAGAAGTGCTTTTGTCAATGATACCTATGTCTAATATTCCTATGGAATCAGTGATGATACTTTGAAGTTTAAATGAACATTGATTGCACGTTGATTTTATCCTATTTGTATCTATAATATTGCGAGACTGTACATCTGCATTTAATGTATACAATATTTTTATTGATGGGACTACTGAATATCTCCCATACAAACTCCCAAGCAACGATGAAAACAGAAGAAAACAGATTAAAATAATAACTGTTGAAACGATGACTTCCAGAATGGAATTACCCTTTACATACATATACAATTAATTAACGCAACCATTGAACAACTTTTTTATTAGAAAGCATTGGGAATAATAAACTGTAGGAGAAAAAATCTGGTAGCGAATCAACTTCTATTCTCGAATTCTGAATCATGTTTTCATAGCTTGTTACCTCGTTGCTATAATATATTTTATCGCATATTATCGTGCCTTTACAGTCACCATTCCAATACAAGTCACACGAAGAATATATACCGCCGTAAACGATACTGCCCGTACCTGTATATAATCTCATTCTTTGATTCACATCTCTACCTCTTGCATATGCATACAATTCTCCAGATAAACGCATGGAGTCGCCTATCTGGATTATCGAATTACTATTATCGACTGCTTTTCCGTCCCTTAGTTGTGGCAATAGAGCTAATACAGACGGATAATTAAAATGATCATTATCACCTGCCATTATAGAATCAGAAGCAAATGCCTGAAGGTTTCCTGAAAAATTCTTACCAAAGAAAATATTGCGACCTATTAATATAACGTTCATCAAAGCAGCTGTAGATGAAACTTCTATATACTGCGCACTAATAAGGATGTTACCCATTAGCTTCCCTTTTACAATTACTGTATCTGCATTAATCAATAACGGTTTTGATGCAAAAGAGATCATCTCTGTATCATCCAAAATAATTTTTGTTTTTCCTATATTGTTATTATTTATAAGCCAGGTAGCAATGGCGCTAATGTTAGGTAAACTAAATAACGTGTCGGGACTTATTTGTACCTGACCAGATGAAAAATGAACATATTGGGTAGACATGTTTTGTTTAGTCAATCCAAGAGGGATAAAACATCGGCCTTCTATGTTTACTCTATCTGCAATACTTAATTGAGTATTTGTATTTCTTAAAAACAATGCAATGTCAGATAAAGTATCTTTCCCAAAACCTATTAATGCTATTTTTGAAAATAAAGTATCCCCATTATTGGTAATTACAAATGCACAGTTTACATCGTATACCCCCCAATGTTTTTTGAGCAAAAATTCATTAAACCCATCAGAATAATGCACATGATATTCATGATCATACTTTTCCGACTTATCTAACCATGATAATCCTTGATACACATAATTTTCGGCAAGCACGTACTTTTGGGTATTACTGTAAATAATTTCATTTAATCTGAAGGACGAAAGAAGTAACAATGAAACAGATGTTACAATTATAATAACTACAATTGCAAAAATCAGGGTATATCCTTGTACATATTTCTTAGTGCTACCCACCTATAAAAAGCTAAAAACGTTCTTAATCTTATCCCATGTACGATTTAATAAATTCTTACCTGGTGTTACTTGAACTTTCCCAGATTTATGGGTGGATTTGATGGAATCTTTTTTTATCTCGGGAGTTCGAAGTTTTAGTAACCCATTTCTGTAGTTAGTATAAACAGGTGTATCCTTTGTTATTTCTATCACTTTTCCGTTCAATAATCCATTTTTATAATTTTCCGTTCTCACTATTTTTCCACTCTCATCATATATACATCTCTCATCGGTTAACTTTCCCTTTTTCCAATATGAAGTTTCTTTTAACTTACCATTTTCCAGCCAGCTTACCCAAATACCTGTTTTTAAACCATTTCTAAATTCCCCTTTACTGCATAAATTATTTCCAGGGAAATAGTATTCAGTATATGTGCCATCAAGTAGATGACCAGAATAATTGCCCTGGGTTTGGTATATCGAAGTATTGTCACACCAAAAATAAATATTAGCGATGTCAGTTTTAATATTCTTATGCATAGTATAAACTGCATCTATCTGTCTGTTTGCCGAAGCGATATGTATAGTTCTATGATCGGAAATATATTTATCCTTTGCCCAAGTATATTCCGAAAGGATCAGCATATAAAAGACAATACATATAAAAAAAATAATTTTTCTAGAACACATTGGAGGTCTAATTGGTAATTTAATAATCGTTAGTACATTTACAAAGATATAATTCTAAATTATTAATACCCTAAGAATGAAAAATCGTTATTTACTTTCGGGCTTTACTCTCACTGAATTACTTGTGGTCCTCGTTATTATAGGCATTTTGGTTCTTATCGCTTACCCTAATCTTATGCCTTTAATATCAAATGCCAAAAGTACTGAGGCTAAACTACAGCTTGAGCATGTTTACAATATGGAAAAATCGTATTTCTATACTAATTCCAAATACAGTACCGACTTAAAAGTAATAGGATTTGAACAGGAAAAGCTTTCATCTGAAGAAGGAGGACGCGCTAATTATAAAATTGAAGTGATAAACGCCACAAATAATGCATTTAAAGCTAAAGCCACAGCCATAACAGACTTTAATGGTGATGGGAAATTTAACGTGTGGGAAATTGATCAGGATAAAAATCTACAGGAAACCATTAAAGACTAATGCATATCATAGGGTTAATCTTAGTTATTGCATTTTGTCTGATAATTTGTTACCAGGATTTCACAAAACGCCTTATTCATATCGGCAATATTGCAGGGTTAGCAATAGGCATCTATCTCAGTAAAAACGAGGATAATCAAGCCGTTTTCCAAAACGGGATTTATAATGTGATTTTTCTACTTTTCTTATTTACTATCTTATATATTTATTTCTATTTACGTACGAAAGATAAAAAATTTTTCAATCATAAAATGGGATGGGGTGATATTATCATTTTGTTCGTTTTTTGCTTTTCATATAATTTATACAATTTTGTTTTATTTATAATGTTTTCCAGTATATTAAGCTTAATTTTCTGGCTTATAAATTATTCAATAAATAAAAAAAAGGAAATTAAAATACCATTTGCTAGTTTTTTAACTATATTTCACTTAATAGTGACTGCATATTGCCACTATTCGTTATTTGACCCTGTGAGAGATATAGTCCTATAAATTACGTTCTATGCACCCTATACCCGAAAAAGACGTAACACAGTTGTTATCCGCCGATCTTGCATGGCGATATAAAATTGTACCCACCGATATCAAAAATAGCTTGCTCACCTTATTGATAGATAACACCCGGTATAATGATTCTCTTATCGGGGAATTAGAGTTAATAACTGGCTATAAAATAAAATTCATTAAGGAAGAAGCTGAAAATATTAATGAATTACTGAGCAAGATATACAGAAAAAACAACCAACAAACTACAGTTGAAATTGCGGCAGCAGATACTGCAAATAAAACTGATGATTTTTTACAAAAAATCATTTTTGAAGCAAAGGGGCTTAATAGCAGTGACATTCATATAGAAGTATATGCCGAAAAATGCAGAATACGTTTACGTATAGATGGCCGGTTGATAGAACGTTATAAAATACCCAGGGACCAGTACACTTCTTTCATTAATAAAGTTAAGATTAAGGCAGGGTTGGATATCGCAGAGAAAAGGCTACCCCAAGACGGTAGGATCCTTATTTCTGACAATGGCAACAAAGCAGATATCCGGGTGTCTGTAATGCCTACCCTTTATGGCGAAAAAATTGTTTTGCGTTTATTAAGCAGCGATTCCTCCCATATCAATTTGGAGTCGCTCGGCCTCAATAGTAAACAACTTGCTGATTTCAATAAAGTTCTGAAAAAACCAAACGGAATCATCTTAATAAGTGGGCCTACCGGATCAGGAAAAACAACGACATTGTATGCAACGCTAAAATTATTAAATAAGGACCATGCCAATATCCTTACGGTAGAAGACCCCATTGAATATACATTGACAGGCATCAATCAGGTGCAACTAAAAGAAAATATCGGGCTTACGTTTGCCAGTGCATTGCGAACCTTTCTACGACAAGATCCAGACATAATAATGTTAGGGGAAATCCGGGATGGCGAAACTGCCCAAATGGCGATACGTGCTGCTTTGACCGGGCATTTGGTATTGTCTACAATTCATACCAATTCAGCATGGGGCACCATATCCAGATTAGTTGACATGGGAGTACCCCCTTTCTTACTGGCAAGTACTATAAATATGACAATAGCGCAACGATTGGTAAGAAAACTTTGCAATGATTGTAAAATCTGTCAACCCCTCAACAAAAATGAGTATGCTGATATAAAAGATTGCTTAGATGAATTTACGACTCACCATATAGCAATAGGTTGTAACAATTGCTATTTCACAGGCTACGCAGGACGTATTGCTATTTATGAACTGATACCTATTGATCATGAACTTTCAAACATGGTTAAAGAAAATGTTTTAAGTATAGACATACACATACACCAGCGTGAAATAGATACGCTAGGGAGCAGTGCATTAAAACTATTAAAGAATGGGATCACTTCCATTGATGAAATATATCCTATCCTTTTAAATCATCGATATAATGAAAAATAAAATATTTTTTTTCCTATGCCTTTTTCTCGTTCTTAACTTTACATTATATGCGCAAACTGGTGATAGCAGGATTGAAAGTATAAAATTGCAACTGGAGAATTTAAGTGAGGATGTGCCTCAACTGAATAACAAGGTTTCATTTTCCGTATCGGGGGTTTCCCTTTACGAATTTTTACGCGGTCTTGCGATGAATAACAAGTTGAATATGAATATTGCTTCTACTATTGATACACCAGTTGCAATCAATTTTACTAATGTACAAGTCAAAACACTACTTATTTATTTATCAGATGAGTATGACCTGGACCTCTTGATCAATGGCAATATCATCTCTGTTCTTAAACTTGAAACTCCACCCATCGAAATACAATTACCACAACCCAAAGAAATAAGTATAAGCTATAATAGAAAAGATCACTTAATATCCTATGACCTTCAGAATGATACCTTGGGAAAAGTGTTGAAAAAAATAACTGAGCTTACCGGGTTGAATATATCCACAACACAAAAGTTATTAAACAATCCAGTAAGCGGCTATATTAAAGATGTACCTATTGATAAGGCCATCAATGAGCTTGCGTTTACGAATAATTATAGCATTACAATGAAGGATTCAAATACCTTCCATATTGAAGAACCTTTACCGAAAACGACTACTGTAACTACTGATATCCCGAATAAGCCATCAATGCCTTTGGGATTAAAATTAACGACCAATAATAAAGACAGTATCTTTTCGCTTCAAGCTAATAATGTACCAATCAAGGAGGTGCTGTCAGCGGTGGCAGCCCAATTCAATATTAATTACTTTGTTTTTTCAGACATCAAAGGGAATATAGAAACCAAGATGAATAATGTTGATTTCCCAACTTTTCTAAAATATTTATTTAATGGAACAGACTACACATACCGCCTTAACAATGGTATTTATCTTGTAGGAGATAGGAAGCTAGAAACAATACGTTCTGCAGACGTATATCCTTTAAAATATCGAACAATAACCAAACTATTAGATCTTATACCCAATGAATTAAAAAAAGGGTTAGAAGTGATTCCGGTACCAGATCTTAATAGCCTGGTCATAGCGGGATCAAGCCCTGCAGTAATAGAACTGGAATCTTTTTTAAGGCAAATTGACAAATCAGTTCCAGTTATCAGTATTGAGCTTATCATCCTAGATGTTACTAAGACACATAATATTTCAACGGGAATTTCTGCAGGAATAGACAATACAAAAACCACTTCTTACACCAGCGTTTTCCCAAACGTAGATGTTACTTTAGGAAGTAATACAATTAATAGTATTATTAATTCAATAAATGGAACTGGGATTGTCAATCTTGGCAAAGTAAAAACCAATTTCTATGTATCACTTAAAGCATCTGAAGATAATGGGTCTATTAAAATAAGATCTACCCCACATTTAGCTACACTGAATGGCACTGAAGCACAAATGACCATAGGCGAAACGCGGTACTATTCAGAACAAACCTCAAATGTGATTGCTACGCAAAATACAACTACAATTAGTTCTGTAGTATATAAACCATTACAGGCAAACTTAACTGTTATAGTGAAACCTATTGTTTCCGGCGACGAACAAATCACTTTAGATATAAGTGTTGAACAATCTTCTTTTACTAACCAAATTTCCACCAATGGGCCTTATGGCCAAACTACAAGAAGCTTCAAATCATCATTACGGGTTAATAATAATGAAATGCTCTTACTTGGTGGCTTAGAAGAAAAAAACAGTAATGACTCAGGAACTGGCTTTCCTATATTATCACGCATTCCTATAATAAAATGGATCTTCAGTAGCCGGACTTCCAGTCTTGCCAAAAGTAAGCTTGCTATATTGATTCATCCAACTGTATTTTATTAGTATATGCAAGCACTTAATAAAATATTTGAGTTTTTCATATTGAAGCTAACTAAAAAAATTTTAGCAGTTGAGATTATTGAAATTCGAGATCAACAAGGCGGTCAGTTTTTTTATAATGCTCTTGTTTTGATCAATGAGAATAACAAAGTGCAAATTGAAAAAAAGATCGTCCAGGCTGATCATACGGCGTTTCAGAAATGGGTCAGTGAAGATGTCCCGCCCGGTACCCCCATAGTATTGATTGTAAACAGCGATAAGATCTTACACAGGATCATCGCTACAAATGACACTGATAATTATTCTAATGCTGTCACAGAGTTAATTCCCAATAGTGATCCGAAAGATTTTTTTATCCAATCCTATCCATTGAATGATAGCACAATCTTTTTTTCTGTAACGAGAAAAAACTACATCGATACTATTTATGAAATGAGTGATAGCTTTAAAAAGGATGTCATTCGTCTAAGTATCGGGCCTTTCCCTATTTTTTCAATGCATAAAGCATTATTTAAGCATGATGAAAAAGAAATCTATCGAATAATATTTGATAATTACTCTTTTGTACTTCATGAAGATAAACTTTTAGATTATGCTATCAGCCCATATCGTCTATCGAATGACCTTGATCAGATTAGTGTAGCTGGAGAAAATTTAGATACTCCACTCCTTATTCCATTTTCGTATGGTATCAATTACCTGCTTCACCCTTTATCTTCTTCTAATTTAGAATATTCCACAGTTAAGAATAATGAAAATAATTTTATTTTTAATAAAATAGGCAAACTGATTACGGTATCATGTGTATCTATTCTGTTCATAACTCTTCTGGTAAGTACTGTTGTATTTGCCGTTTATCAAAACAAGTATCAGGCATTATCAACTCACTTTAACCTGATCCAAAAAAGGAGCGAACAAATTTTAGCGGAAAAAGAATTATACCGAAAAAAGAAAGATATACTTGACCGCAGCGGCATCAGCATTAAAAGTGCAATTGCTTACTATTCTGATCAAATTACCAGCAGTTTACCCGATGATATATTTTTAAAAAAAATGAATATCCACCCATTAAACACCAAAAATATTGATGATAATTTTCAATTTATCAATAACAAAATTATTATTGAGGGCAATTGCTATTCCAGTAACGATTTAAATAACTGGATATCTCTACTTAAAAAAAATAATTGGATCTCCAGTATAATAATAACTGATTACAAACAAAACCATCAAGAATTACTTGGTTCTTTTTCTATAGAAATCACCCAAATCTGATGACTATATTTGATCAATTTAATTTGTTACCTGTCAAAATACGCTGGCGTATCCTACTTATCGGATGCCTGGCATTGTTTTTCATTTCATACCAATTCAATATTAAAAAAAGTGTTAGTATAGTAAGTTCATATAATCAGCTTAAAAAAAACTTCGACACCTTGCAAGATGTCAATAATCCATCAGAAAGTAATACAAGCAACTATTCGACCACTAACATATATTCAGACACGATATCTCTGTTAAATTTCATTACAGCATATTGCGAAGAAAAGGACATTGATGTTAAACACATATCACAAACATCTTCTACTAAAATTGAGAACGCAACGATAGAAACAAATAAAGTCATTTTAGAAGGCTCTTATCAATCTTTGCTGGAATTCATTTATCTAATGGAAGTAGAAAAAAAAATTGCATCAATAAATGCCGCTTGTTGGGAATTATATGAAGACAGAGAAAATAACAGGCATGCTCTTATCATCACACTCTATATTAAACATATTAAAGATGAAATGCACTAAAGTGGTCCAGAGATTAACGATCCTGTTATTGTTAATTATTTTATCGTCATGCAGTGATCTAATAGACAAAAATATCTCTAAAAGTACACTCATTATCCAATCGCCTCCAGACAATTTCACAACTAATAATTTTAATGTCCCATTTATATGGAACGCTTTGGATGGTGCTGATAATTACCATTTCCAGATTGCAAAACCTAACTTTGATAGTATTCAACAATTGATTTTAGATACAATAACTACAGCTACTCAATATACGGCAGCTCTTTTATCAGGAATATACCAGTGGCGGATCAGTGCAGAAAATGGGAGCAGCACTACTGCATTTATCACCCGTAGGCTTAATGTTGATACCAATAGCAACTTATCAGGGCAATTATTTATTGTAACTGCACCGTCAGCAAACTTCATAACCAACAATGCTATAATCAACTTTAGCTGGCAGGCTTTCCCTTCTGCAAATCTTTATGAATTTACATTGACCGATCAAAATAACAATACATTACAGGATAAGATCATCCCTTCAACGGTCTTAATTGACACTCTGACATCAGGTAGTTTTTATTGGGCTGTACGTGCGCTCAATACCTCCAATAATACTACAACACAATATTCAACAGCCCGGCTGCTTACCATCAACACAACAACACCAGCTGTATCAACCCCATTATCTCCACCCAATAACAGTATTGATACGAACGGTATTATACTCACTTGGCAAAGGCCTTCGGGTATTGTAGGTGATAGCATAATTGTTTCTAACGATTCTACGTTCCAAAATAATAATTTAAATTATTACACAACAGGAAGTTCCTCTTACCTACTTCCACCTCTGTCTTTAAATGTAAAATATTTTTGGCGTTTACGTTCGCAAGATGCTGCTGGGAATCTAAGTGTTTATAGTGCGGTATATAGCTTTACGGTTAATCATTAAAAGCAACAAAAATGAAGAAGAAAAATACCACTATTTTATTGCTGATCATCGTGGTATTACTATGGGGCTTTATTGGTTTTAAGTTTTATAAAGGCATAATAGCTAGTCATCAAAATAGTACTTTATCTAAAAAGGCAATACTAACCGAACAAATTGACACAATAGAGGAGAACTTTGTCCTTCATACTTATTCACGCGACCCATTCCTCAGTATTTTAAAGGATACAATTTCAAGTCCTATTACAGATCCACCTGTTGTAAAAGAGACCAAAAAAATCATTAAAAAGCCCTTCATCCCCCCTGCATATTGTGGCATAATAAAAAATGAAAGGGAAAAGATTGCAGTTTTATTCTTAAATAAACGAACATTTTTTGTAAAAGAAAGAGAATCTTTAAATGACTTTAAAATAAAAAGGATAAGTGACAGTAATATTCAAATAACAAACCAAGGAGACCTAATACTTATTCCTTTTAAAAGAAGAATCCGTTAGCACTTTAATGAATATAGATCAAGATAACAGGGATAAACATCTCAATATATTGTTACCAGCTTTTACATTGCTTGAAATGATAATAGCCATCATTATTGGCTCTATAATAATAACGTTGATTTACGGAATATTTTTGCAGATAGATAAGACATGGAGACTATACCATAAGAATCAGGAACAATTAAACTCACTATTGATACTGAAAAAAACCTTACAAAATGATCTTAACAACTCACTATTTGCCAAAACATTTGATGAAAAAAAAATCATTTTAGTGAACGACATAGATAGCATTTCATATACGATTGATACTTTAGTAATTCGGAATAGTGCTACGGAATCAGATACTTTTAACATTACAGTTAGTAACTGTCACACAAGCTTCATCAAGCATTTAGAAAGTCAAGGAATAGTAGACAAAATACTTTTGGATATTGACAAACCTATTGAAATTAAAAGTGTACTTTTTAAAAAAAATTATTCGAGTAGTGAATTGATGAACCTTTATCAAATCAGATAAATATGAGCGTTGACCTTAATCACCTAAAAAAAAAAGTACCGTCACAAATAAGTCTCACTCTTCATTTATTGAGAAAATTTCTCTTTTAGCAAACCGAGAAATAAAAATATTTAGTAAATCTGGAGATAAAATCAAAGAAAGATTTTTTGCTGAAACAGGTATGCTTTTATCTGCAGGCGTTGATTTACAGACAGTACTTGAGCTATCAGCACAGGTATCAAATAAGAAAAGTAAATTAATAACTATCTACGAAAATATTTTAGCTCAAATCATTCAGGGAAGCAGCTTAGCAGAAGCAATGCAGGCTACAAAACAATTTAGCAATTTTGACTCCTACAGCATACTAATAGGAGAAAATACTGGAGAGCTTGCCCAAGTATTCAATAAATTAACAATGTATTATAATAAACGTATTGCACAAAAAAGAAAAATCACAAGTGCCTTAAGCTACCCTGTCATAGTCCTCCTTGCTTCTGTTGGCGCTATTTATTTCATGCTAAAATTTGTTGTGCCCATGTTTTCTGATACGCTTACTCGTTTTGGCGGTGAGCTACCACCGCTCACCAAGTTTATAATTACTTTATCACATAATATCAGTAGCTATATTTTGATATTAACCATAGTTTTAGGAACAGGTTACCTATTGTATTATAGAAACAAAGAGAAAGAAAATGTGCAACAGACCGTTTCTGCCGTCATTTTAAAAATACCGGTCCTAGGTAAGATAATTTATAAAACCTACCTGCTGCAGTTCACTCAAGCTATGGACCTGTTGCTTAATTCGAAAGTAAATATTGTTGAGAGTATTGACCTTACTCAAAAAATGATTCAATTTTATCCATTGACCAAAGCACTTAAAAATATAAAAAAGGATCTTTTACTAGGCGACTTTTTCTACCACAGTATGGAAAAACAATCTTTTTTTGATCAGTCGATGATCACTTTAATAAAGATCGGTGAAGAAGTAAATCAACTAGATAAGATTTTTGTTCAGTTAAGCAAACAATACGAAAGCGAGTTAGAATATCAATTCAATATTTTATTTACCATTTTAGAGCCTATCATGATATTATTTTTAGCTATTATGGTTGCAATCATACTAATTGCTATGTACTTACCTATGTTTAAATTGGGTACGGTCATCCATTAAAAATATTAATCCTAAACTATAAAAACACTTTACATGAAGGCAGGTACATTAATTTTCATTTTACTATTATGGCAGTATATTGGCATCGCTCAATACATGACATTTTATCCTGAAAAAACGATAAAAAAACGCCTCCAAATATCTTTTGCCAGTGCTTCAGATGGTATCATGCTGTCTAGTGCGTATAGGCAAAGTCCCGCTATCAGTAATGGACTTACTTATCTCAGGGCCAGTCTGTTCTTCAATATTGTTTCTCTAAATTATGACTTTGATAAAGTTGGTCTTTTTTCACAGATTGACTTGAATAACATTGGGTATATTTTCAAGACCAAAGACAGTACGCTCAAGGCACGCACTTATACAATATCAGTTCCTATTGGTATCAAATTGGGGAACGTTAAAACACATGGAAATTATTTAATGACCGGAGGAGGAACAGACTTCCCTTTTAATTATAAAGAGAAAAATTATCACTCATCAAGATATAATAAACAGAAGTTCAATGAATGGTTTAGCGATCGCAATCCAATCATATTACCTTTCATTTATATTGGTTGTCAATTTCAAAATGGCATATCGATAAAAGCGCAATATTACTTCACTAATTTTTATAATGCCACTTTTAACGTAAATAATGCAACCACTTCACAACCGTATAGTCATGAGATGGTTAATATAGCCGCACTGCTATTAGGTTATAACATCGACTATGCAAAACTGAATAAAAAAGATCCCGAAGATGATTTCTAAACAAACAATAAAAGATATTCTTTCTGTGCGTATTGAGAACCTTCATCGCTTGCATATTAGGAACTGTAAAGCCTATTCCCTTACTTAACGTTTAAGGACTGGCGCTCCAATACGTTAATAATGCAAATTAGGTGTGTTGATGTAGGTTAAAAATTGGCCTGGATCCAAGACCTTGCTTAGTAGAATATCTCTTACATTTTTATTTTTATTAATGTTATAACGAGGGTTACTCACCTGTTGTTTATCTGTCAAGTTGTAATTTACTAGAATTCTATACACTTGATTTTTTTGTTCTATTGTCAAATTTAATAATGCCATAAATTGGGCTGTTTGACTGCTAGCTAATATTTTAGCACTTGTGGCAACCTGTTGACGCTGTGAGGCCGTCACTGTGAGACCTCCTGATTTTTTGGTGACAACTTGCGATAACAAAACACTTGAATTACTAGCAATTATTAAAATAGTTAAAATTAGGGGTTTCATATCGACTTTTTTAGCATTGTAAAATAAAGAAAAATAATTAGCACTTTACCGACTTTTAAACATTTTGATGAAAATTTATTATGCATATCAAGATAAAGAACCTATCGAGTAGCCGACGGATTTGCTACTGTAAGTTTATTGAAAACAATCCCATTTTGTCAAGAAACAATTTTGTCTCTTACACTCTGCAATTACTTCCTGTTTAATTCCCTGATACAAGAGGCATAAACAACATGCGACATCATCCCCAAAATTGCAAATAGCAAGGCATCTAAAAGCCTTATTCGATAAGGCTTTCAGGGTATTATTACAATGCTACTATTTGTTTAATTTGTAACCATTACTTTCCTATACAGAAATTGAAGTAATCAGCTGGTTACAGCACCCATAAAAGGAAATAGAGATTTAGGAATTTCAAAAAAGATGAAAATGCAGCGAAAGCCTTTAAGATAGACCCTTTCAAAGGGTAACAATAACAGTATTAAAAACAAAAATAGCGCTTTTTCTGTTGTCTCTTTCACATTATTTGCCTTAAAGTCGCTTGCTTATTTCTAAGGCAAGAATATCGCGATCAATACCGCTCAAAAGATCATCCACACTTTCGATAAGCGGGTCATACCAGTTAACCTTCTTACGAGCCCAGTCTAGCCATTTTATCGTTTCTTCTGTTAGAACATTAGCTTTAAGTTTTGAATCCTCAACCTTGTTTAGATAATTGCGTAAAATAGTAGCTTGATGAAATCGGGATGCATTTACTAATAGTGTCTTAAATGCTAACAGTTCTTTTTCTCGTTTTTGTCGTAATTCTCTTTCTATCTTTTTCTTTATCTCGTCCTCTGCTTGTTGTTTTTGCCGCCGTTGGGTCTTTTCCCTTAACTCCATTCCTTCCAATTCAAGCTTGGCAATTATTTGAGGCAATTGTTCTTCTATACTTAGTTTGCCGTCTTTCCATTCTTTATCAGGGAAGCGTTCCATTTTAAATGCCAATATTCCTGTAGGTGAATATTTCGCGGATTTCCAACGGCCATTGTCTACCATTTCTCTTTTTAAGGTTTCTCGAAGGCTTATTTTAATTTCTTCCTGTTCGATGCACACATAAGTCGAATCATATCTTACATATACGTCGTGGCCTTTTGCTTTCAAAATTTTTATGAGCCTGTCCATAAAGCGTAATGCTCTGTTTACATTTTTCGGTGCAGCCTTTATACTTATGAGATTATCTCTGAAACAACGTGCTAAACCATTATGCAGATATATCCCTTTTTGCGTGAGGTGATCCCGAGCAGCGATAGTTAATTTGTCTGGGTTAATTAGTTTGTGTGATACTGTCATACCAATGTGAGATTGTCTTCATTGCTTGCAAAGCAGCTACCGTTGTAACGAATTGCATACTTTACCAGCAGTAAATAAAATGATTGGAATAGCTATGTTATTCTACGTGACACTACGCATTCATATTTTCCAATGTCTAATGAAAAGATATCTGTGACAATTGATGGTACATTTTCCTTCACCCCAGCAGAAAATACTGCTGGAGTTAATCAAGGAAATGGAGGCTTGTTAGTCTGATAATTCCACAAAACCATTTCTACTTAATTCAGTTAAATATGGTCTTGGCGATGGCTTTGAAAAAAGCATATCCATATTACGCAGCTGTACACTTATTTTGTCATATTTTTCACCTCCGTTTAATCCTCTAACAAGCTCTGCAATGACAATTGATGCTGCAAAAACGCCAACAAAGGATGAAGAAATTGCCTTACTCGCTATTGATAACGGGATAATTCCACAATCTCCATCTTCTAAATCTTTAAACTTTTCTAAAACCGTTTTATTTAATACTTCTTCTTGTGGCTCGGCATCACCCCATAATTCTTGAGGTGTTTTTAGCGATGTTGGAAACGTATGGATACTCATATCATCGAAGGTCATTAGTTTACTGCCTAAACCTGCTTCAACAATTAGATCAAAATCATCATTGTTTAAAAGTGTACGTGAAGCAGCTGAATCAAAACCACACAATGCGATAAATGGCTCCTCGCCATCTCTTTTGGTTTTGCTGTCAAATTTTCTTTCGGTGATAGTCGTCGTAAAACTTCTATCTTCTAACCATTCACTACATACTCTTGTTTTATACTCGTTGACGTTTGAACCATCACATAAAACACCAGCGCTCCAATTTGCCTCCTCAATGCGGTCATAGTCTTGTAATAGAATTTTCGCTTTTGAAGTACGAGGATATGGCAGTAAACCGATGCACCATAAATATGCTTGCCCTAAGTGTCCTAATCCCAATAGCCAGAACTTTTCAGGAAGAAATTTAATTTTAGGCCCGTCACCGTCAATCAAGTTCCATTTGGCTCCAGGGTTCCACAAAGAAATTCCGACAGGAGAATCTCCCGACGTAATATCAACAGTTGACATTTTAAAAAACGCTGTAGCTACTCCTAACGCCCCTGCAGCGATTCCACCCAGGGGCAAATCAGAATTTTCAGACAATTTAATATTTTCACCGCTTGGAACGATTCCGCCCTGCCAGCTATTACAAACTACCTGGACAGAATCCTCCCCAATCGCCGGCATTCCAAATGTAATAGAAAAACAGTTTTCGGGGAGACAACCTATTGAGGCACCCAGCTCCTTCAGAATGTCGTTCAGATATAGTTGTTTGGGCCATAGTAATAAACAAGGTGTGTTTTCGGCAAGCTGAATATTTACTCCGCCTAAAAAGGCTCTCTTACCACAGTTTACAGCGGTCAATAAAGCGGCTTGTAAAGGCATTGATTTACTAATTTCTTGGCCACAAATTAAATTTAGCTGTAAAGATGCTAATATCTCTAATGCCTTGTCGTAACTACATTTGTATTTTTCAATAATGCCGAGCGCCAGCCGGTTTGCGTTTTTTTGAGTTATAGAGTTCATTTTATTATTTTAAAATAGTTCGATTTGTTTTTTATAGTTTTCCATTGATAGCCACCTTTATATTCATAAATGCCTACTCCTCTTAATGAAGTGACTTTTTGAGCATACCGTGGAACAATCAAAGCTATATGCCCGAGCTGGGAAATCATTGGATGGGTTTTATCTGCATGGCTTTGACCCGTCCACTGATCAGGATGCGTATGAACATCGGCTATTACGAATGTGTTAGTCTGCCGACAGTAGTCCCATAGAGGGATAAAAGCATTCCCATCAAACACAATTATTCCAGTATCGAAGCAATGTGGGTCAAAATCATCGTAGTAACCAACATTCATTATTTCTGTTGTCCCATTAGAAGCTAAAAGAAAAGCCCCGGTTTCGCGTCTTCCTGCCCCTTTCTTTTTTAATGCGTCTATGAGTTCTAACCAAAGTGAATGTCTTATAATGGCCTTAGGAGTTTGCATAGTCAGACGAATTTAAAAGTGTGTGCACATAATTTACATAGTCCCAAATTGTAAATGTTGGTGACCACCACAAATTTGGAAATTGAGTTTTCCAATGTTCGTGGCCAGGTTGGGCTATTCTATCAAGAGGTAAATAAAGGGCTTCACCGTTTGACCAGTCATGTCTGAAAGCGAGGGTAACGAATTTTGACCCTTTGGGCCTTTCATTTTCAGGTAGCTTTTTATTCAACTTGATATCCCAAATGCAGGCAGTAGGAGGAGACGCAGGGTATCCAGTTATATCAAATTTAAAATAGTATCTGTCTGGCTTTCCTGTCTTTGGTCTAGCACTTATCCATAAATAGACGATGGGGTTTGTGAGACCTTGCAGATTTTCATCCACAAAGCCCCACATTCCATCATCTATCCCCGCCTGAAAAATTGCTTTTTGGCAATGCTGAACAAACTGAGATATATCCGGTCTCATCCTTCAATTTTTGTTATTGATTTGACAAGAACTTTTGCCTGGCAGTCAGGATATGATACAAAAGACCCAATGTGAACCTTTTGGTCTATATCTGTACCATTCGCTAACTGAAATCTTAGATCTCCGAAGTCGTCCGGCAATATCTTTAACTCTGATGCTGATTTTTGTAAAATCATTTGCATGGTAGCAGATGGAGGGACAGAAACCTTAACCTCTTGGGTATTGTACTCTAATGTAACCTCAACTTCTTGGCATCGGTGGCAATGCACGTGACTGTGATGTTTTATACCAATATCATTACAGCTACGATCCCTGTGTTTGTGGCTATCATCATTTTCGACAAAGATTAAATACTCTGTTTCATCTTCCACTTTATGACCACTTGTATTAAACACTTCGTGGTGTTTAATAATAATTTCTTCGACGTGGGCATTATCAGCTATTTCAATAGCTTGTAGTTCGGAGTTATTTTCTCCGTGCAAATAGATTTTCATTTTGTCTTTTTTAGAATTTTAGAACGCAAGAATTTTTAGAGACCCTATATTAGGCGTCTCAAACTGACAAAGAATTAAGTATTGCTTCAGCTTCTAAAAATTTTAAAAAAGTTATCAAACCCAATGAGATGTGAAGGGACAAGTCCCCAAGGCTTGTAAATCTGAAAAATCGTAGTATATTTGAATCGCCAAAAACAAATAACCCCAGCTAGGTAGCTAACCTTTTGGGCCAACTTTCAAATTACAAGCCAAGCACAACGCTTGGTTTTTTTTATTTAAAACACTTCTATTCTTGTACTTTTATTTTAATTTCTCTGCTTGCTTAAATTTGATATAAACGTTCAGAATTGCCGCAGCTAATCCTGCTACTGCTGTCCAATAAAAAATTTGTTTCGTGCTCATTTGTTTCGTGTTTTAATTTAGTTTATTAAAAGTCTTTTTTTAATTCAAAACTTATCCTATTGTAGTCATACATTGTCTCTCCACACTGGCTCTTTAAGACTGATCTTAACAATTGTCTTCGTAGTTTTATCTTTGAATCTTTTGAAACAGTCTCTAAAATTTTTAATTCTGCTTCAGAAAAGAGACCATCTTCATATTCGAGGGTAACATCATGAGTATTTAAATTTAAATATAATATCAAACTCTTGATACGACACGTGCCGCAGTTTTTATATCAACTGCGTGCACGCCTAACGATTGAAGCATTTGCCTCACATCATTGAACACAGGCCTTTCTTTGTCAGGATCGGAAATGGTCAATATTGCTGTAAAGGGAACGCCTTCACGGGGTATAGACACACCATCACGAGCCAAATATTCAACGTCTAAACTCCACTCTGTGGTAGGGCCTACTCCACGAGGAAAAGTCTTTTCATACACCTTTACGGGACTCCATTTGAAGGAATGTTCAATCTGATCCTTCTCATATAAACTTCCGTCCCCTTCATCGGGCGTATAAATCGCACTCAACCTGCCCAGGTATTTACCATTCTTCTGCATTTGACGCAATGCTCCATCAATATTTATTCTGACAAACTCAGCTCCATATCTATAATCGAATCGTGGTGTACTGACAATAGTAAGTTTAGCGTGACCAAAACACTTACCGTCTCGCACAAGGCTTGATGGCCAGGAAAACTTAAAACTCATCTTATGGCCGCTTATTGCCCGATTTGCAAATACCAAAGTGATTGCAGAAGGGGTGCCATTCAAGATTTCTTCCGAGCCTTTTGGAATTCCAAACCCGACTAGGTGTTTAGTTACGTTCCTTAAACTTTTATCGTTTAAAGACTCCGGTAATACCGCGTGATGAATACCGAGAGCAATAAGTGTCTCGCGGGAGACACTACCTTCTATGGAATGGTCAAGGCTTGCTAAAGTTTTAGCAACATTAGGGGCAGCATAACTGGTACCACAACCATCCACTATTTTGCCTCGAACATCCAAGGATAGTAAGCCATGTCCTAATGTAGGATGAACTGTTCCTGAACCCCCGATATGAGCGAAGTCCGGCTTGAGACCAACCCTAAGCCCTGGACCTCTACAACTATAATTACTCAAAGCGTAGGGAACAATTCCATCAATACCTGGAGGGTTAAGTGCTGACACACTAACGTTTCGGCAGCTTTCAGCTGGTTTTTTAATGGCGTCATTTCTTGAGGATGCTAAAATTTTCACAGCTTCAAATAAATCATCAGGCCACTCCCTTCTCATATCTACAGGATTAGTATTACCCGCTGAGATAACGAAAACTACATCATTTTCTTCCGCGATTTTATCCAATAGCTGGGCAAAAAGACTGTAACCAGTAGTAGAAGCGTGTTCTTCAATGTTCATGCTGAAGTTGAATATTCGCACACCTGTTCTGGCTTTAAGATCCTGAACAGCGTTTTCCAATTCGCTAAAAAATTGGAAAGGCTTTGGGAAATACGTATCGTACCTGCTTGGTATAGGAAGAATATCCAAGTCAATAATTTTACAGCCGTCTATCTCACGGCAAATGGCACTTCCATTAAGTGTTTGACCGATTATTGCGAGGCCTGCTATAAATGTCCCGTGATTTTCATCTTTGTCAGAAGGGCTTATTAAGCCCCACCGTTCTTCAATCCAGTCACCATATATATCTGAAACGCCACCATCGACCACGCATACTTTGGGGTAAGATGTGTTCTTTTTTGCTGGAGAAATCGTAAAATTTTTCCCGATTTTTATTGTACTGGTGGAACTACTTTGAAAAATAATAGGCGGTAATGTGATTCTTTTCACCAATGGATGCCCTCCTAAAAAGTCCAGTAGTTGGCTGTGCTTTTTAGCATCAAAGTCAATAAGACGTTTTTCCCCTTGCTTATTCCCTGTAGATAATGAGGGAAACAGCTGTATTATTGGTGCAGAAGAGCTTTTTTCTAATTTAATCCCAAAAATGATGGCTGATCCAATGCCTGTTGTAATCCTGGATGCAAACAATCCATTACCAATGGCCTCTAAACCGTCAAAAAAACTTTTAAAAAGATCAAATTTATATTGAGTCAATAAATCCCAGTCTTGTCTTGCTGGAGGATCCGCAAACAATTCAATCATGTAAGAGCCTCCGGTTTGTGGATATGAAAGCCATTCTAGAGCTTCTTTGACAGAGAACTTTCTTTTGTCACTAGCTGTGTATGGTATGATATCCTGAATAGCCCCAACTTCACTTCTAAGCTTTGTAGGATTAGGTTCAATCTTCCCGTTCCTATCTTTGTATCTCGTTTCTGTTTCAGCCTGGCCAACTTTCTTATTAACTTCATTGATACTTTCGGGCGTAAATTCAACAAACAGTTCACCTAAATCCCCAGCACCAATTACGGGCGCAATATCCCTCTTAAATACCTGTGAAGTAGGCCTATGACTTTTCGCAAGCGCAGCCTGCTTCAAAGTTACTTTAGCATAAGAGATTTTGGCAAAACTGTTCACCAGTTGCATACTCCTGATTTCGTCAAGTTGTTTTTGGAGATTAGTACGATGCGCCACAAAATCAGAATCGTTGCCTGCAAAAAAGTCTTTAGACGAGCCACCGCCTTTATTTTCAAGAGCTTCTATGAAGTCGTTTGTATTCAAAACAATTTGAACTGGACTGTTTGCCATAGCGTTAATTTTTTTCTGAATCTTTAAACTTAGACATTTGCTTGCTTAATGACGAAGGGGTCATTCCGAATATAGAAGCAATATCTTTCTGTTTAAAAGAACATGTTTTATCATTTAGCAATGTTGCAATAAAATCTTCGTCACTGTGTAACATAACATTTCTCTTGCTGGCATTTATCCTTCCAGAATTAAGTAACGCAAATTGCTTCATTACAGTAATGATGTTACTTTCTTTCTCTAAAACAAATGCCCTTTTCAGCCACTTTGACAACATTTCAGCATCAGCTCCCGAAGAGCCTTCAAGACACCATGCTAAAAATTTAATTTCACTTTCATTAAACTCTAACGGTATTAGGAACTTTTTCAGCAGATGCGCCATAACTTCTGACGAGGGCCGGGGTATTTCAATTTGTATGTCAAATCTTCTCCATATAGCAGGGTCTAAGAGACTTTCATGATTGGTTACGCCTATGGTAAATCCTTTTTCATGACGAGAATCCAAGCTTTGAAGCAATGTATTTACAACTCTTTTTACTTCTCCAACCTCTTGGGGGTCATTTCGTAATTTCGCAATTGCATCAAATTCATCAAGCAATAACACGCATTTATATTTGTTAGCAAAGGCAAACAAATTTCCGATATTACGGGAAGTGGTACCTAAAAAAGAAGACATTAATCCTTCTAAACGAGCCAATACCACTGGTAGTCCTATTTGTTTCGCTATCCATTTTGCTAGGTGAGTTTTGCCGGTTCCTGGTATTCCATAAATCAAACATGAGCTTGCAGGGGTAGCATTAATCTCTAAAAGCCTATCAAATTTCATCCATTCATTCACAATAGACTGAATTGCTAATTGGATATTTTCATTAAAAATAGGCATATCGTTAGGCAAGTCATTAGGGAAAAATATTTCTGCTAATGGAGTTGAAGTCTCTTTGTCAACTGGGACGGGCGTTTTAGCCGTTAATACTTCTCCAGATGCAATTACGAAGGATTTTTGAATTTTGCTTGGAGACATTTCCAGACTTGCTTGCGAAGAAGACAGTAACCCCTCTAAAGATTTTGCCTCTTGAGCGTACCCATCTTTTTCTAAACTGTCTTTTAATCTGTTAATCTGGTGTGATATTGCCTCATTTGGATTTATCAGGGCAGACCTACACAATGCCTGTATGATATTGAAGTATTTGACCATTTTTATTTGCGTTCAATTGCAAATATAATGATATTAATTTCCAAATAAAAAATTTAATTTCCATTTTTGGATATTAATTTCCAAATTATGGATTTTAAGCCAATTTTTGGTTTAAGTAAGACATTGTTTTCAATATTGTCATTCGACTAATACAAAAAAGAAATTTTTACGGCTGTACTTCCTAGCTTCAATGTCAAACGATACATTTTATCTCCATTTTCAATCTCTTTAATCTCTCTCTAATATTCAAGAGATACATTTAATAGCTCAAAAATGAGTTGCGAGATATGATTAGAGACACTTTTCTGTATCTAATTTTTCAAAAAAACAATTCAATTTAATCTGAAAGTCAAAAAAACACTCTAATTGGCTGAAGTGGTAACAAATTTTAGATTTAGGGGATATCTATTGGCTTTGCTAATAGGTGTCGGCTTGATACGGATAGTAAATGAAGGGGGTAACGGCTATACACGATTAACATTAGTTTAAGACGTTCATTATTCTGCTTCTACAACTTCCACTACCTGACAATTCGAATTTACTTTTGCTTTTATGTAATTAGTAACAGTGGCCCCAAATGCATTGGTGCCCCTATACCTCATCACAACTAAAGTATAAACACCAGAATTGTATAGCCCTGTTTCAACATGTTCAAAGCTGTTTGGGTCGTTCATTCTATCCTTAACGTAAGCTACAACACCAGGGCAAGAGCCATTCCAATCACTCATGCAATGCTTAGCAAAATTTGCATTCATGTTCTTTAAAGCCTCAACCCTTGCCATATTGATTTTATCCTGTTCTTCTAATGCTATCCACCCTTTGGCTTCTAGCAATTCTTTCCTTTCAGCTTTTGACAGGTGTTTTTTGTTAGACAATTTGTTGACTATATATTCAGAGCTGGTAGTATCTACAATTTCCCCAGGCTTTTGGGAAAGCGGTGAGCCATCCTGGTTTACTTCTACCATGTTAACATCAAAATAATGCGGTTTGCCATCTGCCATTGCCGCATCTGACTTTAAGGCTTTTAATGTATCAACGGTCTGTAAACTATCACCCTTGCTGCTGGTATGATTAATAAAGTAATAAATTCCCACAGCAATGAGTATGAGAATTATACCTATCGGTGATCTTTTATTTTGTTCATGGACAGAACTGCTACCAGTGTGAGGGTTAAAACTACGTTGTTCCATATAGACATTGTTAGCTATAGGCAATAAAGAGGGTGTGTAATAACATCATCCTCCACTAAGGCCACTGGTATAGCCCACAAAAGAAATGAGTAAAACACACCCGTTTGGGTGCATCTCACAGTCATTTTCTCTTGTTTAAATATTACCAGTATTTTAGTGGAGAAACATCTGCAAATGCAATGTCTATATGTTAATTATCGTCTCTGTATTTCTATAAGTTTATCTTTTGTTTGAATGTAAAAGTAAAAAGACTTTTTTACTATGCCTGCTAATTTCACCTGAGAATATTAATTACGTGGTCACTACTTGAAATTTCTCCCTGCTGGAAATATTTCTCCTTGTACAACCTTCTTCCGTAGCTGTGCACTTTTTTTTCTTGTGGCGACAATGCATCACCGTCCTTTTCATTTGCCCTGGATAGGGTTTGTACTGGTATATTGTCTATTGCTACCTCTGTAAGGTTGCGTAGTAATCCTGATAAGTCAAAACATCGCTGCACGATCACATGCGTTACCATTCCTTCACGCTGCAATTTCCCTTCTACCATGAGCACACGTAAGTGCAATATCTCTTTGCGGTATTGTTCAAACAGGTTCTGGAATACTACCAGGCTGGCAAAGCTGGTTTCATCTTCTATGGTGATAAAACAAACGCCAGCAGCAGTACCGGGACGTTGCCTAACTAATACAAGCCCCGCAACCCGTAGCATGGTGCCATTCTGGCAACGATCAAGGTCTTTGGTAGATAAGATGCGTAGCGCACGTAATTTATCGCGAATGAAGCTAACAGGGTGTGCTTTCAGTGATAGGATTGTGGCCGCATAGTCCTGTATTACGTGTTCTGATAGGGTCATTACGGGTAGTTGAATCTGCTGTTCAGTTACCGTTTCTGTTACTTGTCCTGTAAATATACCTGTTGGGCGGCCTGCAAGCGCTGTAACTTTCCAAAGAGCTTGCCGCCTGTCTAAGCCAATTGACCTGAACGCATCCGCATCTGCAAGCATTTCTATTGCTGTTAACGGCACTCCAGCGTCGCATAGTTTGTGAATGCTGTAAAAGGCTCTATACGGGCAGGTATTAATGCCAGCGTACCTTCTTCCTGCAAGCTCTTCACCTGTAGAGTGCAATACTTTTCTGCCTTTACTTCTGTGTATTATTTTAGGAAGAATAATTAATGTCGACCGGTCGTATCTCGACACCTTGCTTTTGTATAACTTATTTTGTTGAGCAGTTTTTATGGCTTTTATGGCTCTATAACGTTAATTCAGAGACTCAAAAACGTACGAAATAGATAATTTGGCGCTCTACAGACCCACTTTTTTGCGATATATAAGTATTGCCATGCCATTTTATGGGTCTGTGAGAGCCATTTTCTAGTTATGCTGTTGTTTTGTTGATGTCTCCGAACTTGCTATCAAAATCCTAAGGAAGGTTACTAGTAAGCATAAAATCCTCCCTTATTGCCCTTAAAAGGCCTATATTTTACTATGGTATGCCCTTTTTTAGGGTTGTTTTTCGACCCTGGGAAGGGGCATTTTTGAGGTATTCACCGCCGTTCCTTGCTAGAGTAAGGCAAAAAGGACATCAAGAACCATCCATAATTGTCCTCATAACCTCATTTTTTAATTGAAAATGCTATAACTATTTCTTAATGAGGACAATATTTGTTCCTTCAAAAACCGCTTTCGAGCTCTACAATATTTTATAATTGACTGTAACAATCATTTACAGCCCGTTCTTTTTTATTTGCAGTACAATTTACCGTACAAAATGATTCAATCAGTAAAATAGTTACCATATTCTATAATGACGGTCTTACGCCAGGCATTATATCCGGTGGTATTGTAAGTATCCTCTTAATGGTATCCTGCATAGCTTGTTTGAATGCTTCGTCCTTAGACACAAGACGATACAGGTCAAGTTCATTTTTACGCTGCTTTCCCATTACGTCATCAAATATCCTGGCATAGGCTAATTCCCTGTTCTGTAGATCATCATTATCGAGGTACTTGCTTTGGAAGTCCGGATGAGCCTGCATATGCCGGGCTAATCCAATGAACTTTACCCTTTGTTCATCGGGAGTTGCCTCCCAACCCTGGAACCATTTTTCATTAAAACTTCTGATAATCATGTCCAGAGGGTCTTCTTCTGCATCTCCACCGTGAGCACTGCGAGGATTAGGGTTTTGTGGCTCAAGTTGAGTCTCGGCTGAGTCAAGTCCTATGGCTACATTAAGCTTGGTACGTTCTAAACCGTAAGTGGATAGATCCACTGAGTTTAGCAATTCATCTAATGCATCGGCTTCTGGGTCAGAAATTATCAGTAGCGGAATAAGAAACTTCAGGAACCAAAATAGCTTCTCCCAAGCTACCACTTCATAAGACAGTATTGCAGCTATCTGTCCATATATCTTTACAAACTGCTTTGCTTTTATCTTAAAGTCAACCTTGACTATTTCATCCAGCCCCAGCCCAGAATTAAAGCGTTCTGCCGCCACAGCAGTTATTGGACTGAGTTGCTGGGCATCTGCTTTTGCAAAATACTTCTGCACAAAATCTTCAACCTCAGCCCACTCATAAACACTTGCATCATCCAGATGGTTTTTTAGATCATGCAGGACGTTTACATCAGTTGCGCCACTAAGTGTTGTAGCTGTATAAAATGGATCAAATGCGCTCTTTATATCGTCAACGGAATTAAAGAAATCGAGAATAAACAAATCTTCCGTTTTCTTGCCAAGTTTGTCTGCGGAACGGTTGAGTCGGGATAGAGCTTGTACTGCCATTACGTCCTGTAGTTTCTTGTCCACATACATTGCACAAAGCTTAGGCTGGTCAAATCCAGTCAGGAATTTGTTGGCGACAACCAGCACCCTAAACTCATCTTTGTCAAATTCCTCGCTTATATCCTTTCCTGCAAAGCCATTTATGCTATCTTCTGTATGTTCTATCCCATCTACGGTTTTCTTACCAGAAAAAGCAATAACCGCTTTGAATGGATTGCCTCGTTCATTCAGGATTATCCTGATGGAAAAGAAGTAGCGTATGGCAGCTTCGATGTTTTGAGTTACTACCATTGCCTTTGCCTTACCTTTCAGCTTCTTGTTATTTACCACTTTAGTTATAAAGTGATCCATCATTATATCTGCCTTGGTGTTTATGGTCTGCTGATGCCGCTCCACGAATACCCTTAGTTTCTTCTGCGCTTTAACTGTATCAAATATAGGGTTGGCTTCTATCGACTTTTGTATTTCGTAGTAGCTGCGGTATGTGGTATAGTTAGCCAGCACATCCAGTATAAAGCCCTCTTCTATTGCCTGCTTCATAGAATAGAGGTGAAACGGCCTGAAAGTACCATCATCGTTATGAATACCGAACTTCTCCAGAGTGATTGCCTTTGGAGTAGCAGTAAAGGCGAGATAAGATGCATTGCCTCTCATTTTGCGGGAACGCATGGCTTCAACTATTTTATCCTGCGGGTCTATAGCATCTACATCTTCTGCCACTTCCTTCTTTCCCATAGCCCGGTTCATATTGTCGTGGGCTGTACCGCTCTGTGAGCTGTGTGCTTCGTCAATGATAACTGCAAAACGCTTATCGCTCAGGTCTGCAATTCCATCAATGATGAATGGGAACTTTTGAATTGTCGTGATAATGATCTTCTTCCCGCTTTCAAGTGCGGTTCTTAGCTCTTTTGAAGAGTACGCAGGCGCTATGATGTTCTTTACTTCTGAAAAATCCCTAATGTTATCTCGCAGCTGCTTATCCAAAAGCTTTCTATCTGTGACAATAATCACAGAATCGAACAATGGTGTGGTGGTTCCTTTACCACCGGGTGTGGTGTCATTCTCTGGGTAGGTCTCAATTAACTGATACGCCGCCCAGGTAATGGAATTGGATTTGCCTGACCCTGCCGAATGCTGTATCAGGTAAGTTTGCCCTACACCTTTAGTAGCAGCGTCTTTCAGCAACCGCCTTACTACATCCATCTGGTGATAGCGTGGGAAATACAACGTCTTCTTCGCCAGTTGGTCGGTGTCTTTGCCGTCAAAACGCACAAAGTGCTGTATGATTTTTGCCAGGCTATGCCGAGTAAAGACATCCTCCCATAGGTAGGTAGTCCTATGCCCAAAGGGGTTGGGCGGGTTACCTTTACCGTGGTTGTTACCCAGATTGAATGGCAGAAAAAAAGTGTCCTTGCCTGCAAGCCGAGTAGTCATATATGCTTCCTCGGTATCTACAGTGAAGTGAACAAGGCAGCGTCCAAACTGGAGTAACGGCTGAGCAATATCTCTTTTTGTTTTGTATTGGTTCTGTCCGTGAACTTTCGCGTTTTGTCCTGTCCAGTGGTTTTTAAGCTCCATGGTGGCTACAGGCAGGCCGTTTATGAAGAGAACTATATCAATCTCCTCACGAGGGTTGGTAAGCGAGTACCTTACCTGTCGTGTAACACTAAACTCATTACTTTCAAAGTTATCCTTCACTGACTGGCTGCTCGATGCCAATGATGGCGGGTACATCAGCGTAAAGGTTGCATCGTCTACATCCAGTCCCTTTTTCAACAGTTTCAGAATACCATACTTCTTTATGAGCCTATCCAGCCGTTGTAATATTGCCAGCTTATACTGTGGCTTTGTTTCCAGCTTTGCAAGCTCTTTTGGCTGAGTCGTCTCCCAAAAGTGCCACAGCCGGACTACGTCAATTGCATATTCAGCATTAAAATCACTTGCGGAGCCAATGTAATAGCCATTACCGCCTTTGAGCTGCACTTCTGGCTCACTTATCATACCGGCAATAGGTGCCTTTATCTCCTCTGACGTTCTTCCTGTGAGATGTCTTTCAATTGCAGTCTCCAAGGCTTGTTCATTCGTTTGGCTGGGCATTGTTTTCTTTAGCGTGTTTGGTTATAGTGCTCATTTATCAACTCAATCATATTGTTTTGATGTTCAATTATATCTTCCTCATCCCACTCATTCATTTCTTTTGCTAAATAAATGTAATATAATTTCAATGAATCATATGTAGCTTTGTCTTCAAAATCCACACGCTTCTTCTTTGGGTCCTGATTACTGTAGGAGGAATTTTGACTGACATTGAGCAAAGTCAGGTTACCAAATGAGTCCAGCGAATTTTCACTGAACTTTTTACCCCACTCATGGTTTTGCGGAAACACATGCTCAACGGAGTTCTTAGATGTTATTTTGTAGCCAACGAATTTAGGGTCGCTTTTTGTCGGCCAATTCTTCCACAATATGTATTCAAGTTTTTGAAACCAATAATGGCGAAAGCCAGTGCCATTGGGTTCGTTCAGATATTCAGTTACGTCCAACCCATTTACAACACGGTAGCCGCTGCCCATTAGTCTCCATGAGGCCAGTTTATCTTCCTCTAAGCTAACAGACAAGTCGTTGTCAATTTGCTCCAGGCACCCTTTCGCATCTTCGCCGTCTATTATTCTTTTGAGGTATGGGGTTAGCCAAATCTGTGTGTTATAATTCCCGGTGAAATAAAGCACACTTTGCAACATTGCTTCCTGGCTACGGCCCTCCTGTTGTGTGCGCTGAAAATAGCGGGTGTTATTCTGATCATTCTTATAGACCGTCGATATTTTCAACTCTTCATCTTTGTCCCCGTCCTTTCTAATCCATTTTACCACAAACCGATCGAGTGCATAGCGAGTCTCCCACAAACAATATATGAAGTCTTTAATAGCCCCAGCACCCTTATTTTCAAGTGCCCTAAAAATGTCAATCAGATACTTTATGTGGAAAGGATATTGAAAATCTTGCTGCCCTGTCTTATAAAGGTGTATTCTATAAGCATGCAGCAGTAGTTGGGGGAAATTAATAATTGAACGACAATACACTATCTCTGCGTTGTCATCGTCAGTAAAACTTACCTCTTGTACTGGCTCTCCTGTAAAGTTGTCAATCGCTATTGTTTCTTGCAGCAAATCCGAAAGAAGAATACCTGTACTCAATATGGGCTGCAGCTGATCATTATCACTCCTGAATTTAAATATGGCCGCGTCAAATTTGCGAAAGCTACCGCTTTCCAATTGCAGCCACTTTGTTTCAGGAAATACACTGCGGATATTACGCTCAAAGTAATTGGACATATTCTCACATGCCTCCCATATCTTACCGTATGTCAGTACTTCATTCTGTGAGCCAGAGTCTTTTGAAATCAGGAAGAGCAATCGTGATTTCAAAATATCAGATTGTTCAAGCTGTATGCCGGAATTATTAATCGTAGAAAAAAGCTTATTAAGGTTTGTGCCCTGCGGGGCATGGTTCACAACGAATTGTATGTGTTTGTAGATGTAGTTGCCAAATGCAGCAACATTCTTACCATTATCAAAGGTCAGTGTGCCGAGCTTGTTTGCAATGGTCACCAGCGCCCGGGCAACATTTACCAGGTACTCATCGTTTTCAACGTCACTATCGGTGTACTGGCTGGCATCGTACCTTGTTCTTTCGCACAGCGATGTCAGATATGCTTTTAGCTGCTTACGGATCGCAAAATCAAACCTAAGATCACTTCCTCTTTTCAAAAAGCCTACTATTTCAGAATCTACACCTAACAGCTTAAACGATACCGCAATCAGCCATAGTGTAGTAAAACGCTGCTGGCCGTCTATCACCTCATCAGTTTCTTTATTACTTGCGGTGATGACCGTGCCAATGAAATAGTGGCTGTCGTCCCTGAGATATGCTCCATGAAAATCAGAGAGCATTTTATTTATTTGTTCATCTCCCCACACATAAGGCCGTTGATAAGAGGGTATCATAAACCTCTTATCAAGTACACGGTGCAGGCTACGCACCTCAGACCTAAACATTAACTCGTTTACTTCCTCCATTCCATTAGTTTAATTTTGAGCTGCGGGTCAAACTCTTGCTTTATATCTCCCATCGGCCTCAATTTAAAATACCTTGTTACTCTTTGCACATATCGTGACTTTACCGTGTTGCCAGTGAGGTTATCTCCGTTGACATCATAGGAAAACGACTGCAACCGGTTCATCAGCTCATCGTGAGTGTGACAGTGAAGTATATGGTCAAAAAGATATCCGGCCTTATTCTTTATAAACGCGGGAATACTATCTTCTCTCACTGTTTTCTGATTAATAAGACGGGCAGCGTAGCTATACCTGAATATCCAAACAGCAGCTTCCTGCACCTTGTTAAAACCATATCTGCTACAGTAACACATTATCGCCACCTGAAAGAACTCCTTTAAGAATGCAGTTCCATCCACCGGGGCAACAATCGCCCTATAGAAATCATAGTACTTGTCATCAATCTGGTGATCATTGTCTGCTATAAACAGCCGGTGGTATAATTGGCAGTAAACAGATATGTAATCCACAAAGTTCTCGCCATGCGCCAACGGTTGGCGGACAGCCAGCTTGAGAGAACTCATATTTACTAATAGATAGTCGTTTGTTAAAGCTATGCTCTGGTAACCGGTCTTTTCTGCATTAGACAGTGTACGCTGACTGTATTCTTCGATTATAGCCTGTTTGCCGCCCTTGTCGTCTCCACTATATGGTACAGGCCGCCAATCAAGCACATTCCATCTGCGGGCTTTTAAAAGCAGGTCGGCTACATGTGATATGTTTTTACTGGCCTCCCAAATTTCTGCGTATTTGTTTTGCCGTTCACCATTTTGAGTAACAACACGCAAATGATGAGCTTTGATAATATCGACACCGGAAAGGCGAACGCCACCTGTATTTTGGGTTTCAAAGAATGTATAAGCTTCATCTTCACTGTCAGTTATGACAAGCGATACATTTATCCTTGACAGATCAACTTTCTGAATTTGCCCATTCATGTCGGGTGACCGCAGATATTGCAGGCACTTTCTAATATTGTGAACACTGGCTGGCGATTGGAATTGTATATCCGGCATAGAGTTGCCGAGTACACCGCCCAATAATGCAAGTGTTGTAATACGCTGCTGGCCGTCAATAATATTCAGTTTTTCACCGTCCCTATGCAATATTAGGCTACCGAGATAATACATGGGGGTTTTATCGTTTCCGGTATTTACATGCTCGTTGAGATCAGCGATAAGTTTAGACATTTCTTTTATGCCCCAAACATAAGGCCGCTGATATTCTGGGATAGATAAAATGCCTGATATTTCTGTTCCGGGAATCGAATGAATTTGACAGTTAAATAGCTCCGATACACAACAGCTACAGACACTTACATTCCGTTCACTTCTTTGTTTTCTGGAACTATTTCCTAAAATCGATAATAAAGTAATTGTATCCATTTCGTACTGTACATGAGTTAGCATTAACAGACAAAGTTTTAAATTAAATTCATGCGCAAAGTCAAATCTGAAATAATTTGTTGCCTTCCAACAATGCTATTATATTGTTCAACAACGGTCATGATGATAGAATAGTCGTCAATGTGGATGGTCATAATATCTCTATTTGCATTGCTAGGCACTGCAGGGTAAAATTCCTTGCCATTGTTGCACTGCACACACTTGCTAAGGGTGTCTTTTGAAAATTCAAAAGCAGTTTCTATAAGTGCTTCACACAACACCTTAAAATCATCTGATGTATGCATTTCTTCACACTCTAATATGAAGCTGTTATAAATCTCTACCGACCCAGTTTTTAGAATAGCTATAAAGAGCGCATTGTTTGGATGACCTACGAGAGCTATTTGCGCTCTTCTCCTTATCATCATTTTCAAAGCATCGGCTATAAATGGCTCCAATAGCCTACTATATGCTTTGATTATAATGTCAGCAAGCAGACTACTGGCTTTAGCATTTGCTATTTTCAGGCTTTCTTCTTCATTTGAAAGCTTTTTGAGTAACATGATGACACTATTCTCAAGACTTTTGATGTCTTGGCACTTTATTTCATTGCATATGGTGTTCAATAGCGCTTCTGTAGTCATGATACTCTTATTTTACCAGTTACAGCCGTATTAATTAGAGTGCTTTTATATTCCTTTAGCTTTTCAACCTCTTGCTCTTTGAGAGAAATAGCTGCAAAGATCTTAGTGGATATAGTTTCTATATAATCTACAATTTCTATTTGTTCGGTAGTCAATGGTAAAAAAATGGGCGCATTTTTTACATCTTCTAAACCAAGGCCTTTCTTAAGCCCATATTGCTGCAAATAAAAATAAGTCCTACCGATTTGTGAATACAACACTATTGAGAGGAATGCTGGATTAATATTCATGTCAAGTCTTACAAGGCATAAATGTTGATTAATATACACCTCGTCAGGTCCAATTTTTGCAATTGCCACTTTCCCTGTTTTCGCGCCGGTTACAACAATCAAAATATCGTTCTCCTGCAATTTTGTTCTCATACCTTCAGCACTTTCTTTCGGTTTAACACGAACTGCATTTTCGAGGTCAATTCCTAAAGTGTCATTTAGGTTCCCACTTTGAAGGAAATAAGCTCCATCATCCGAGAAAAATTCAGACCAACCTCTTGGACCAGAAGTTATAAAATTGGAAACGTGTTTCAATTTCTTTACCTCCCAATGGTCCGGTATTTCCCCAATCCACTCAACACTACTGTCTTTCATTTTTACGTTGGAGTCTAGCCCACGGGTTACAGCATTGTGTATGAGTATTTGTCTGCGCTCTTTCAGTAATTCAATTTGCCGCTCTTTTTGTACAATGGCCTGATCTATTTGCGCAGTCTTCTGGTCGAGAAAGTTCGCTATGCGGGTCTGTTCCTCTTTGGGCGGATACAATAAAAGACTGCTCGAAATGTGATTGAAACTAATGGTTTGCCTCACACCTGAACCGAGCAGCTTCATATATGCCACGTCATACCTATGCAGCAGGTATTTGAAATACCCTTTGTCCATATCCACACAAGCTTTGAGGACTATGTATCCGGCGCTCACCACAACGTCTATGTAAGAAAGAGCTATTCTAAGGCTTATGAGGTCATAATTAAGGTTAAGCGGATTTATAAGAAACTCTCCTTTTTTTACTTCCTGGTAGGATGCTTTAGTTGCCTCTGGAATTTTCTCATCCTCTTTGGTAACAACCTTCCCAAAGCTAATTGCTCCACAACTAAGTTTCATATTCGCTTTGGCCTTCTTCTCAACAAAAATGTGCTTCAGTTTCCTTACTTCCCAATGTTCAGGTATTCCGCCTATCCATTCTTCGCCGGAATCTTTATAAGACTTGTAACGCTGTGTTTTATTCTTGTTCGCCTTTATTACAGTCTCCATTATGCAAGATTTAATATTTCGTGTATCAGGCCATCACTCTCGCTTTCCAGTTGCAGTATATCTGCGGTAACCTCTTCTATGCTGCGTAAAGGCTTATGTTGGTAGAAGTATTTATTAAAGCTTATTTCGTAGCCGATTTTTGTGCTATCAAGGTTAATCCAAGCCTCTGATACGTGCTGGTTTACCTCGCGCAAATAGTACTCACATATATTCTCTGTCAAAGGAACATTTTCAGTGTCCCTGAGGTCACTGTCTGTTTCGTATTCTATATATTCTCCTTTCTTTCCGGTTGGGAAATAGCCGTAATGTGGCAGTTGCTCAGCGGTACAGCCCAAATGCTTCAATAGCTTGTTCAATTTATCGCCAGTCAGTTTTACGGTTCCTTTCACCACCTTATCAGCCTGTGGATCGTACCAGCTAACTGCGTTCAAAATTGTGTTTTTTTCAGAGCTGGTTATCTTTATATCCAATTGCTTCAATATCTCATCTACTCGATCCGACAGAACATTAAAATTTGTGAAAAGCTCTTCTTTCACTACTTTTTTTATCTCGATAGCCGTATGAAAGAGACGGATATGCTTCTCCCAGATGGCGGGGCTTACTAATTCTCTGTGTTGCTTAGCAGTCAGGTTTAGTTCCTGCTTCTCGCACCAGGCCAATATCTCCTTTTCGTGTTTAGGCAATTTGGTATACACATCCTCACCAAAGGTCTGTCTTGCCCATCGCATAGGTTCCTTTAGTGTTTTATCATACCGTAGCGTTTCTATCTCTTCGTCGTCAAACTGTGACAACAACCTGCGTGGCCGTTCTATAGTTACTTTGTAATAGCCGAAGTCAGCATTATCAAATATCTTACTGGCTATTCCTTCATCCCCTGTACGTGCAACCGCTTCCATATTCCGGTATACACTAAGTATCTCTTTAATATGCTCAGGGGCAAACTCACAGTTCTTGTCTCCGAGGTTCTTACGCAGTTTGCGGTAAAGCTGGCCAGCGTCTATCAGTTGCACTTTGCCTTTACGGTGTGCGGCTTTATTATTACTTAACAGCCACACGTATGTAGTAATACCAGTATTGTAAAATAGGTTGTTGGGCATCTGTATAATAGCTTCAAGAAAGTCGTTCTCAATAATATGTCGACGTATATTACTTTCACCCCCTCCGGCATCGCCAGTAAAAAGGCTTGAACCATTATGTACAGATGCAATACGAGAACCACCAGCCTTTTTCGTAACGGGCTTCATCTTGCTTACCATTTCCATCAGAAATAGTAGTTGTCCGTCACTTGACCTGGGTGAAGCATCTACCTGTTCTTCATTGCCCCAATAATCTGGCAGTGTTACCAAGAAGCGAGCATCTATGATTTCCTTGCCGTCCTTGATATACTTCTGCTCGCTTGACCAAGATTTACCATAAGGCGGGTTGGACAACATAAAATCGAACTGCGTACCCGCAAACTCATCGGTGCTAAGTGTAGAGCCATTGCGGATGTTTTCAGGATTATTGCCCTTTATCATCATATCGCTCTTGCATATAGCGTAGGTCTCATCGTTAATCTCTTTGCCATACAGGTACACGTCTCCCTTTGCTCGAATCTCACCATCTTCATCCTTTATGAAGTTTTGAGACTCGGTGAGCATACCTCCTGAGCCACAAGCAGGGTCGTAAATGGTCATTACAGGTGGCAGTTTGTCCTTTATCGGGTCAAATACAAGGTGTGTCATCAGGTCTATTACCTCCCTTGGGGTAAAATGCTCTCCTGCTTCTTCGTTATTCTCTTCGTTGAACTTGCGTATTAACTCCTCAAATACATAGCCCATTCCTAGGTTGCTGAGGGCTGGCAGTTTACGCCCGTAAGTATCGGTCTTGTCATGATGCGTAAGGTTGATGAATGGAGAGGTAAATTTTTCTAATACGTCAAGCAGTACGTCCTTATTGGCCATGTGCCTTATTTGTTCACGAAGCTTAAACTTCTCTATGATCTCCTTTACATTGGCACTAAAGCCTTTCAGATAGTCTTCAAAGTTGGCTTGTAATATCTGCTGGCTATTAGTTGCAGTATCGTGCAGGCGTTGTAGTGTCCACTGGCTTATGTTGTAAAACACATAGCCAGATGCCTGACAAAGGCCATTATCGTCCCATTCAGTAAAACCCGCCTCATCTCTCTGAAAAGTCAATTCTTCCATCACAGATTCCTTTGTCGATTCTAGCAAGGCATCCAGACGGCGCAATACAACCATCGGCAATATCACATCGCGGTATTTACCCCGCACATATACATCACGCAGGCAGTCATCTGCAATAGACCATATAAAGGCAACTAATTTATTGTGAGTAGCGTGGTTCATTTATTGTTAATAGTTTACATATGTCAATGTACATCACAGTGCAATTTTCACCGTAATGTGAGCAGTGTAAATATAATGTAAAGCAAGTCAGAAACAGTGTTTTAAGAGTGATAGGCTTGGATGTATAGACATAATATAATGGGGCACCCAAGTTTTTACAAAGACAAAAAGTTACTTTTACATAGATGTAGACTATGATAATCACATAAAATTTCTATAGTCATAAGTTTTGACTTCAAATCTATTCAGCGACTAACTAATACGCGCGATTTCATTTGACGTTTATATTGTTGTTTGCTGCTCTACTGGAAATGTCCTACTCGCCCATCTGGCATATTCATGTATTCTATATCCATGTCGTCATACACCATATTCAAGGCTATATTACTGGCATTGGGACATTTAAACTCATGTACATGGAAACACTTGTTACCTGTTCCCCATACTTCGCAGGCTTTATCGCCGTTCTCAGAGTTGGCCACGTCAATCCCTACGGCTGTTGCCCCGTCTTCAAGCTGGCTGCACCATTTAGCTAAGTCCATATCGCAATTGTCAACCTATGATTTCTTTATGAGCGTGGTTTCGGACTTATTAGGGGTTATGCCACGTACACGTGAAAGATAAAGGGGACTATCTACGCCGTATTCCAGTTTACGGCTGTCAATGCTGGGTATGGTAACAGCGCCTTCTATAACGGTGGTCTTCAATACTACGTTCGGGTGGTCAAAGGCTGATATGCGATAGGCCCGGCAACCCATGAGTGTTGCGAACTGGTGCAGTTGGTCATACTCACTGTCTGGGTTGCCTACGCCTAAGATTAAATTGTTTTCCCCTGTACAGGTGTTCTTTAAGGCTGTTACCGCTGCTGGATGCACACCTGCCATTTCTTCAATGATGATGAGCATGTTCTCGCGGTGGAAACCTTGCATCTTGGTGGCTGATTGCTCATTAGCACCTATACCAGCTACACGGCCTAATCCCATGTGACTGTTTTGTGTGGTGCAGCGGGCAGTACGATTGTCACCTTCCGGCTTCAATTCAAGGGATTTGATACGGGTGTATGCCGCAGCCGTTTGAACTTGTCTTTGAACTTTTCTATTTCAGCCCACAGGTTATGTTTTAGCTGGCTTTCCCCTGGCCCCGTTGTAACTACAAGACTGTCCTCATACACGTCTAAGAACCACAGAACGATACGAGATAGGGTAAAGGTCTTGCCGGTACCTGTGGCAGCTTCTATAGCCACCCTACGCTTTCCAGTGGCTATGTCCATCCATGCATTGTACAGCGGGGTCTATGGCCATCTCATCTAACGGTATTCTTCTGGGTATGACCTTCCGTAGGACGAAAAACGCCCCCCGATAGGTGTTATCGGGACATTCAAAACTCTTATTTGTACTTACACGGATAGTTTACCAGATTCAATCGACTGATTAAGTATACAATTACTTGAAAATGAACCAATTAGTAAATTAAGCGTCATTTTATTTTTATACTCTTGTAGATATAAGGACATCAAAACTGTCCCTAATTATCCTTCAATACTACCTTTACGAGGCGATAACAGCGCACATTTAACTATAGTATGCCTTATCAAGGACATTTTTTTTGCCTTCAAAATTTTATTAAAGCAGCTTTTAAGGCTATTTATTTATCTCTAAGCACTGTTTTGCATGTACTTCCATTAACTCATCAAGTTCATGTATCGTGCTTTGCTTTGTAGTAAATTTATCATTATTATACCTATCATACAGCATATCTCTAACACGAGGTAAAAACTTATTATGCTTTTCTGAGATTCCGAGAGATGCGCTAATAATTTCAAGAAATTTGTCTAAACCGCCGAAACTTCCAATTCCTGCTAAAGCCAATATACTAATTACGTCTTTGGGCTGAACATTTGTTAAATCAAATACAAGCTTTCTAATCTTCTCAATTTCAATGTACTCATTCTGCCACTGTTTAATAAAAAAAGAGAAATTATTTTTATCTAAAATATCAGCTACTGTAACAATGCCTCTTTCGCCTTTACTCAATAATCTGACAAGAGTTGCTTTCATCCAACGACATTCGACCCTCATTAGATTTTCATTAAATATTTTTTCTTCTTTTCCTTTGTCATAAAAAATTATACCTCTATTAGAATTACGGTACTCTAGCGTATCTTCAGTAGTTTGTATCCTGGGTAGGTATGCTCTATTGCCTAGAAATGGATAATAGCTATTTACTTGTTGAGTTACATTCAATGTAGCTGCGAAATCAAGTCTTCTTACTACTGCTTCTTTTAATTCTGCTGAAATTAAATTTTCTAACATTGATATTGCATCTTTTGTCTGATGCCTATCCAAAGTATTGATATTACTCATGGTTAAGAACTTAGCAATACTACCGTAGGTTCGCAATACCTTATCGTTATATAGCCTAATTTTTAAATTGTTGGCCGTGTACTCTGTATAATAAATTTTGTATTGTTTACCGCTTGCCCAACGCCAACCTTGTCCAGTAATCTCTAGATTATTGACTTGTGGGTCACAATTATGTAAGCTAATATTTAGAGTGTCAACCACGGTTACGACAAAAAGTGTCTTTATTTCTGGTTACTATAAAGAGTTTACTTCTTTTTGCGCGTCAAATACGTGGCGGCCTCTGATTGAATTTCACTTAGGGATTTAGAGGGGTTTTGTAAAAGCCAAGCATCTATCTTTGCTTTTTCAAAAAACATAATTTTCCCACAAGGTTTTGAAAATGGGATTTTTCCTTGTGAAGTTAACTTGTATAAATAGTGAGATGAAAGACCCGTGTAACGGACTAATTCGTTAAAATTGAGAACCGTCTTATGAAAGAGTTCAATGGTTTCAAATCTGTTTAGACGTTCTTCTATTGATAAATTTTGTTCCATACTTTTTATTTTATGGGACAAAATTCCTAACAACAGCAACCATTACATAAACCTTAACCTTACATAAACCTTACATAAGGAATTATAAGCTTCTTATTATTTCCTCCAACTCACAACACCATTCGGAGGGGCTTTCAGAAGTAGGTTTATTTGACGCGGTAAACTTAAGTTCGTTGTTGTCTTTATCTGTAACGCAACTATTGAGTATGTCAAATTCATTTTTCCCGAAAGAATGTTTTATTGAGATATAGTTATTTGAATTGAGTATATCAAAAAATTCAATTACGGATTTTTTGTTCAAATCGTGAGTCCTAGCTCTTTTCAGCCAAACTATCTTCCCCGTTATATCGGATTGGACTGGAGCAAATACCTTTTCAAATGTATCAAAAGTAGTATCCCTGCTAATGAAATTATCAACCAGCTTTGAGTAAAGCAACTTCAATTTTTCAGGTTCTTTTTGCCATTGAAAAACATTTGTTTTCTTACTATTGCTCGTAATTTCATTGGAACTATCTAAAGTCTTTAATTGCATTTCTATAGACTTATATCTTATCCAGTCAGATAGATGCAAGTTTAATTCAGGATTTAATAATGGTTTAAACTCATTATTTAGGAAGTCAATATAATCTTGTGAATTTAAATAATGCAAGGTGTAGTCGACATGGTCGTTTTTTCTGCCTAAATACACTCGAAAGAAATTCGATCTTTCCAATTCGAATTGCTCACTCTGACACTTAGAAATTCGTTTTTGTCTAAATTCTTTTTTCCCTTTTGCAGTATTGTATAAAGTATCTGTTAAGTTATTAAAGTATTTAAGTTCAGATTCAGCTTTAATATGCGCATTACGCAATACCATCTCTTCAATAAAAGAAAAAATTCTTTCTTTGTAAATATCAGTTAGGAAGTATCCTTCAACGTCTAGAGATACTATCTTTTTATATTCTATTACCTTCTCGGCTATTAATTTCTCCAATAGCTTAACATCAGAATTGTCGAAAGTCATATCAATCAATAAGGTTAGGAATTTTATTAACGGCTTCAATTTTCTTTTGGTCGATAATCTTAGCGTAAATCTGGGTGGTCTTTAGCTCGCTGTGTCCCAGCAGTTTTGATACGGTATATATCTCCGTCCCTAATGTCAGTTGAATAGTTGCAAAAGAGTGCCTTGCGCAATGGAAAGTTATTGGCTTTGTAATGCCTGCTTTTATCATCCATTGGGTGAGTGCCACATTCATATAAGAACTGTATTTTAAGCCTGTAAAAACTCTATCAATGGGTTGTCCAATCTCACCCAAATAGGCAAACGCTTGATCTGAAATGTCTAAGTATTCTGCTCCTTTAGTTTTTTGTTGCGTGAATTTAACTCTCCAACCATTATTGAATTTTTCTATTTCTGACCAGACAAGTTTTTGAATGTCTGACCACCTTAATCCCGTTAAGCAAGAGAATATGAAAGCTCTTTTTAAGACTTCATACCTGCATTCAGTTTTAGCAAGAACTTTTAGTTCATCAAGAGTAAGGTAAGACCTATGTGTATCGATTTGTTTAATGCCTCTGACCTTTTTTATTGGGTTATCTGAAATAATTTCTTCATCATACGCTTGATTAATGGCCGCCCTAAACTTATTGAAGTATGAAAGAGCAGAGTTATTAGAAAGTAACTTGCCATTCGACATTTTAGCTTTCGTTAGAAGATAATCTCTAAACCCTTCTACAAATTTTACATCAACCTGCTCGAAGGTGGTAGCTGCATTACAGTAATTAATTAGATGCTTCAATGCACTATCCCAATTACCATAATTACCCTGGCTATCAAACCTTTCATTAGTCAACGTTTTGAAATAATCTATTAAATTAGTCTTCTGTTTAAAATCTGATTTGAAGCCATTATTGCCATTGATAATCGACTTTTCCCTTTCGCTACGAAGTATTTCTGCTTTCGATTTAGCTTCTTTATTGTGTTGCTTTTCTGTTGGCGTTTTAGGATTAGTATAAAGGTAGAAATCCAATGTTTCGTAATCCTTGATATTTCTGATCTTGCCTTCAGCATCTTTTGTGTAGCCTTTATAATACTCTAAATACAAAGATGTCCTATCAGTTTTGGTAGATTTTCTTTCTCTTAGGGTTACTTTTACTTTTGCCATTTTTTCATCTTTATTTGCTGTAAAGGTATAACTAAAAGTAAAATCGCAACAAAAAAGGTGAAAAATAAGCCACCCAATTACAATCATAAATTTAAATAAAGCCACAAAAGCTTTACTGTATTGCTTTTAGTTCGCTTTTATTTGTTCATCTTTAACTACTTCACTTTCCTATACAGAACTTACTAAAGATGTAATCCAGCTTATCCTCTGTGGTTACTTCGCCGGTTATGTCGCCGAGGTAGTGGAGGGAGCGGCGGATATCGAGAGTAACTAAGTCGCCGGGGAGGTTGTTGTCCATGCCAGCTTTTACATCTTGTAATGACGCCAAAACATCTTGCAGGGCACCATAGTGGCGCGCATTGGTAACGAGGGTGTCTTCGGGATTTACGCCGCCGGCAATTACTTTTTGATAGAGCAGATCTTTGAGCTTGTGGATGTTGTCTTTATTTTTTGCAGAGATATACACTACATCGTCGCCAAACTTTTGCTTTGCCTGCAGTATGCCTGCAGCATCTACCTTATTTCCTGCCATTATGTACTGCATGCCATTAGCTTCGAACGTAGCTTTTTGCTGCGATACCTGCTGAGGGTCGCTGGTCATGACATCGAAGAGGTACACCACAATATCGGCCTGCTCCATTGCAGTTTTACTGCGCTCCATGCCTATGTTTTCAATTATATCTATACTGTGATCGCGGATGCCGGCGGTGTCTATGAGGCGGAAAAGTATGCCATCGATATTGAGTGTTTCTTCTATGGTATCGCGGGTGGTACCGGCGATGTCGCTTACTATGGCGCGCTCTTCATCGAGCAGGGTATTGAGCAGAGTACTTTTGCCTGTATTGGGCTTGCCTATGATGGCTACGCTGACCCCGTTCTTGACGATATTGCCCAGTTTGAAGGACTGCAATAAGGCAGTGGTGGTATCGGTAAGATCGGCCACCAAGGAGTATAGCTGGGGACGATCGGCAAAGGTTACATCTTCCTCGCTAAAGTCTAGCTCCAACTCTATGAGTGCGCTGAACTTTATGAGTTCTTCGCGCATAGCTTTGAGCCGCGCACTGAACCCACCCCGGAGGTTGTTGATAGCAGCACGGTGCGCTGCCCCACTATGACTGGCAATAAGATCGGCAACGGCCTCGGCCTGGGCGAGATCCATCTTGCCCTTAAGAAAGGCACGCAGGGTGAACTCTCCGGGCTTGGCCAGGCGGGCACCCCGACTAAGGCATAGGCTGGTAACCTGCTGCAGAACGTATTGCGAACCATGGCAACTGATCTCCACAATATTTTCGCCTGTATAACTATGGGGTGCGCAAAAAAGGGTAACGACAACTTCATCAATTACACGTGTGCCGTCTTTGATCTTGCCAAAGTGAGCTGTGTGGCTTTTTTGTTCTTTGAGTGGCTTGCCGGAAAATATACCGGCCACTATATCGACAGCATCGGTACCGCTGAGGCGAATGATGCCGAGGGCGCCCTCGCCGGGAGGGGTGGCGGGGGCTACAATAGTATCGTTAATGGTGTACATATCTGGTGATTGAACGAGCTGCAAATGTAAGCAGGCATCTGTATATGCGGGAAACAATAAAATCGGGCCCGGGAATGGCATGTTTTCCGTTTTGTTTTTCTTATTACGAGAACCTTCATTTCTTTTGGGCGGCCAAAGAAACAGAAGCAAAGAAAAGGCCGCCCCTATGCCAATCGCTCAGCGGGCATAGGGGTAGCTATGCATTGGTTTTTTGCAGGCGATGAAAAATCGCTGCGAAAAGGTGGCGGAATATGGGTTCAGCTTTTTATATAGAACCGACACATCATTTGGCATCATCACATCAGAAACTCACATAACCGAGTGGCTTTGTATATTCACGGAAAAAAAACAGACTAAATGCGTGTAGTGATACAACGGGTGAAAGGTGCCAGTGTAACGATAGACGGGGTGGTAACTGCAAATATAAGACATGGCTACCTGGTACTGCTGGGTGTTGAGGCTGCTGATACTGAAGCAGAGGGTGACTGGCTGGCCCGCAAAATAGTGCAACTACGTGTGATGGCCGATGAGGCTGGACATATGAATAAAGACATACTGGAAACGGGGGGTGATATACTTGTGGTGAGCCAGTTTACGCTGATGGCTGCGTATAAGAAGGGTAACAGACCATCATTCATAAGGGCAGCGAGACCAGAACAGGCTATACCACTGTATGAAGATTTTGTTGGCAAACTAACGGTGTTACTGGGCAAGCCTGTGCAGACGGGTACTTTTGGTGCGGATATGCAGGTGGCTCTGGTAAATGATGGGCCTGTAACTATATGCATGGATACAGCGAATAAAGAGTAGTGAGAGGGTTGTATCTTAAATAAAATAAAACACAATATAAAAAAAATGAAGACAATGAAACAATTTAAACCTTGCGATTGAAATGGCTTATAAGTATGTTGTGCATACAGAAATAATGGATGCGAAAAATTTCTTGAATGAGGTTGAGGTAGTAATAACTGTTCTCAAGAAAAATGCTATTGAGCAGGTAGATATGCTTTATGGATGGTCGTGGGGTGATTGGAAGCCATTTAAAATTGGAGTAAGTGATATAGTTAGCCACATAAAAAAGCAAGAATATACAACGCAAAAAGGCTTTGTTGGAAATGATGTTTATTTGGTATTAACTAACCCTGAAATAGAAGTTCTATTCTGCCACGAAGAGGATATACACATTTCTTTTAGTGAAGCAAATAAAATAACCGATGATATTATAGACGGCTGGAAGGGAAAGAGATTAATGCATAGTGTAAAAGAAAATGATGAGGACATCCCTTGGGAAAACCATAATAAGTCGGACTAATAAATTCGTATCTATTCGCTCAATCAACTCTAACTTTGCCTGCTATGTTTGATGACGAATATTTTATGCGGCAAGCACTGAGGCAGGCACAACTGGCTTATGATGCCGGTGAGGTACCTGTGGGCGCTGTGGTGGTTTGGGGCGAAAAAATACTTGCTAAAGGTCACAACCAAGTGGAGCAACTGAATGATAGTACTGCCCATGCTGAAATGATAGCCATGACATCTGCATTTAATACACTAGGCAGTAAGTATTTGCCAGAGGCAGTGCTATATGTGACCGTGGAGCCTTGCCTGATGTGCTGCGGCGCTATGTACTGGAGCAAACTATCGCGCATAGTATATGGAACGCATGACGTGAAAAACGGGTATAAAAAAACAACAGGCAGTAATTGGCCCTTTCACCCAAAGGCAACCCTGACAGATGGCGTGCTGGCAGAGGAATGTGCGGAACTGATGCGCAATTTTTTTATTGCCAAACGATAGCATCTATGATATATACCTGGTACCCTGCACCAATACCAATAGCGGAGCTGAACGAAAACATAATGCGAGAGGTTGAAGTTGCCGGCAAACGGATTGGACTACTAAAAACGGCCAATGCCATTTATGCCTTCGCGGCTACATGTCCACACTCTGGGGCTGCGCTGTGCGAGGGCTGGCTTGATGCAAGGGGGCGTATAGTATGCCCGTTGCACAAGTACAAGTTTGACCCGAAGAATGGACACAATACAACGGGAGAAGGTTACAAACTACGTACCTACATGGTTGATGTACGTGAAGATGTTATATTTATAGGATTAATTGCAGATAGCTATGATGAAAGCACCACCCTACCTTAAGCCCGGATCAGTAATTGGTATTACCTGCCCATCGGGATATGTATCAGAAGCACGGGTAGCCTATGCTATAAAGGTCTTGCAGAATTGGGGGTTTAAGGTGAAGCCGGGCAAAACCATAGGTACCGAGTATCACTATTTTTCGGGCGATGATGCGCATAGGCTTGCCGACCTGCAAGATATGCTGGATGATGAAGAGGTAGATGCCATATTGATGGGAAGGGGCGGATATGGTATGTCGCGCATTATTGATGATATTGACTTTACACAGTTTAATAAAAAACCAAAATGGGTATGCGGGTTCAGCGATATAACGGTGCTGCTGAACCACCTGCAGGCACGCTATAACATGGCTGGTATGCATAGCCCCATGTGCGGGGCTTTTAAGCCTGAAACAGAACAGGCAGATTACCTGCTTAGCTTTCGTGCTGCGGTTATGGGGGAGTCGCTTAGCTATACTACTCCTGCATCAATATACAATAGGACTGGTAATGCAGAAGGGATACTTACGGGTGGTAACCTTGCTATACTGGCGCACCTTACAGGTTCGGCATCGGAAGTGGACACGAAGGGCAAGATATTTTTTATAGAAGACATTGGCGAACACCTGTATAATATAGATCGCCTACTGCTGAACTTAAAGCGAGCAGGGAAATTAGATTCTATTGCCGGGCTGGTACTGGGAGGCTTTACCGACATGCAGGACACAGAACGACCTTTTGGACAAACCATAGAAGAGATCATAAGCGATAAGGTGAAGGAGTATGACTATCCTGTTTGTTTCAATTTTCCTTGCGGGCACCAGGATGTGAATTATACTTTACGGCTGGGAATGAAGCACCGGCTTATGGTGGGGGATGATGGGGGGAAGTTGATGAGTGCATAGTAGAAATGTCGTTGATCGTCTAATTCGAAAGCGGACGCTTCCGGTGTTTTTAGGACGAAGCAAACGCTTCGACCAGTAGGAAAAAAGGAGAGGAACCTGCGAGTGGGGTGTCCTGTCCGATTTAAAAATGAAAACCGGACAGGGGTAGGGTTATGGTGCGTTGAAATAGGCTGTGATAGCTGATATGTATTTATTTCCAACTGTCTGACCTGTCCGATACCGGACAGGTGAATGTGGTTTTGGGGTTGAGCAGAAATATTGTTTGATGTGTACTGATGCATGGTTTACAGGTTTATGCGGCAGCAATATACTATGCATGAATGTACCTGCAAAAAGATGATATCCACCGTTCCACAGGTTGCAATGTTCCACGATGTAATCAATTTTTCACCTAGCATTTACATCCCTTATTTTGTTGGCTATGAGCCAGTCGTGGAAGGTGAGTGAGTTTTGTGGGTGGTGATGGATAACGTTGCCGTCTTTGAGGGCAATGATAAAATAATGGGTATCGGCGAGGTAGGCCGATAGCTGGCCCGCATGGTATGGAAAATCGGGGTAGGTGCTGTATACTTTTTTTGCTTTAGAGAAGCGCCACATAATAAACTGGTTTAAGTGTGAGCGCAGGGCATAAAACAGGCGTGAAACCTAAACATCTCTTTCCAGGTACTTGCAATACCTCTCCGAGAATGAATAAGCACACGCCATGCCGGCGCGTCTTACATCAGTTTTCTCGGAGTTGAAGTTTGCAAGTTTCGGAAAGAGAAAAAGCTGTAGACAGCTAAATATGTATATGTGTCACACTTAAATTATATCATGCGCAAAATTTGGTTTCAGCACAAAGATACAAATTTGATTTATAGTGTTAAGTGTAGGATTTTCTTGGGGTGGGGGTAGTTGGGGAGCGTAATAATAGACTGAATCTGAGATTGCCGAGCTAGTTATGGCGTAGTCTGAAGACTACGCCGAGCGAGGTTTAATCAAACTTTTCAGGTAAAAAGTGACCAGAAAATTATAACATTATAGGGTATACCCATCTGCTGTGATATGTAATTCTAGAGTGGTAGTGCATTTACGGATCAATTGGAGAATCTAATAAAATAGATTTAAAAGTCAAGGGTATTTTTCACGTAAAAAAAAATTATTAATACTTTGCAAATTAAAATATGACTTTGTATATTTACTTAGTTAATGCATAAAAAGAAGATGACCTTTGCGTTACCATAGCATATTTAAAATTCATTTAAGATTTATGGCTAGGAAGAAGATATTCCAATTTTTATACGGTTTAGTAATTTTGATAACCTTATGCAATGGATGCCTAGCACAGGTTACTACTGACAACGATACCGCATTTTTATACATTAATCCAATTCAGCTTAATAAAAACCTTACTGAAAAAGAAAAAAGTATTGTATTAGATGCGCTAATTAAATATAATGTCAGAAATAGTGTTACAACAACTATACAAGTTCAACCCAATGATAATATATATTCTATAATAAACAAAAATTTTAATTTTTCAGATAGTAAAGATTATTATTCTGCTAAAGTCATTTCAGACAATATAAAAAAATTAAATAACATAGATGGAGGTAATAAAATATATTCTGGTGACATTTTAACAATACCACAATTCCCATCCAAACCAGGAAAATTATCTTCAGTAACCTATACACAACTGGTCAGCAATAATTCAAATCATATAATTACCTATAAAACAGAAGACGTAGTTCATAATAATATGAGCTATAATGAACCGATGGAACAAACGGCAGCTCAAAGCCAGGCCTCCTTATGGGCTATTAAAGCATCAGAATCTCAAATCCAAGAAATCTTCGACTCCATACCTTCGGAAATTTTATCCAAAATATATGGTCCAGCCATTTTAGAATTTACACAGCCACATAATATAAACGTCAAATTTCCTGATACTTCAAAAAGTATTGACATTGAGAGTTTTAAAATGGGGGAGGTCGAAAAAGTAGTAGATAGTCAAATATCGAAAATAGATCCTCAATATTTCGGCAAATATTATGTACTGGATTATTTTGGTGAAAGCTGTTCACATGGAAATAAAGTTTACAATGTTATACAGCAAATTTTTAAAGATTATAATATCGAAATCCCAAAAGAAAAGATTGTGTTAGTTCCAATTAACTATTATCAAAATAAAGAGGCTTCATTGTCCTTTTTAAAGAGCTATTACTCAAACATGAACGATAATGGCGACAGTGAGCTTAAGTTGAAAAAACTTGATGGATTAAGCACGGTTGAAAACCTAAAGAGAATGAACACCCCTTCGGATGAAAGTGCAATACCAGAGAAATATTTAAGTGCTCGAATAAATACATGTTATGATTCAACTCCCGATGTAATTTCTGCATCATTCTATGCAACAGTATACGAAGCTGATGTAATGCCTAAATACATTAATAGTTCAACTAACTTCGTTGTCGCAGGGTTGGATGAAGAAGGGAAAATAATTGAAGATCTAAGTTTTAGAACTCCTTCACCACATACAAAGATCGGCAATATAGAACCTTTATATACATGTTATACCCAATACACTATATTAGGATCAATCATTGTTGGATGTTTAATGAATGACAGCTCTTTTTTTGGTATATATTCTAAAAATGGGGATAGGGTTACAACTTTAGGAACTGGCATCGGCTGGGGGAATAATGAATTTAATTGTATTTTATCGAAAGATTACGGGACAAGTTTTGCCACACCCGAAATTGCCGCTAAACTTTTTATTGCAAAGGCTTTTTGGCGATCTAAACAACAAACTATAGACCCCAAAGAAGCTAGAATTAGACTACTCCTAGCCTCAGACATCAAACCAAAACTAATAGGAAAATTTGCTTCTGGAGGTGTGGTGAATCTTTCCAAATTAATACAAATAAAAAATGGTTTTACCGAGACTAACTCTGGGATAATATCATCTTCTACTATTATGCCAGGTTCCTATATACAATACGAAAATAGTTGTACCCTACTCTTTCAGAGGTTAAAACATAATGACCCTAGTTCGATCTGTGGGATATACTTTTCGGATAATTCTTCATACTGCTTTATAGAATCATCTATGATTTGGGAAAAAATGGACATCCTTAATATAAAAATTATTTTAAAAAGTGGGGAGTTTATTGATACGCTTAATTCTGTTTCTGAAATAAAAAATAAATATAGAGAAATAATTTCTTTGTCTAATCCTAATTAAAAAACAAACCAAAAATGAAAAAAGTAACATCGTTGATTACCGCATTTATTCTTCTGGTATCTTACCAACAATGCCTAGCCCAAAACTACAATAGGATTATGGGTAGAGCAATAAAACGTGCCGTTGGTAAAGATTTAAGAGGATTCCAAACGTTTAGTTATCCTACAGATAATTTTGGACTAATTACCTCTTATGTAAATTCTGTTTCACCTGAAAATTTTATTTGTGATATGTGGAATTGCATAGGAGTCAATTCAACGGCTGGATTATCAAGCATTGAATGGCTAAAAATGAAGGATTTTGCTGGTGTTGGCTCAGGTGGGGCAATTACTCTATCACAACAACGTAAAACAAAGTTGGCTATAAACGTTCTACTACCTAAAATATATGATGTAATCGGTATAACTGGTGGGTTCAGTGCCGAGAGAACTACAAATATCACAATTTCAATCGGGCAGGCTTATTTTCGAAATCTAAGAAAAGATCCAATGACTTCCTATATTAACGGTCTAGATAACTCTTCGTCCCTAAAGAAGGCATATCTTAATGGTAATTTAGTGTTAATAGTGTCAGATTGTGTCATCGAAGATTTGTCAGTATCGGTAACAGTTAATAGCGAAGATTCTGCAAAAATTAATGCAAAGTTTGGGGACGCTGCTACGTCTAAGATTTTTTCAGACGCTTCTCTATCAGTAGAAGTTGACAGGTCATCGACTGGAACATATACATTTAAAGTTTCCCATCCGATCATATTTGCTCGCTTGGCTAAGAAACAGCCGAGTGCTGGAACGCTAGGAGCCGAAAATAATTTCGACAGTTGGAAAAGTATCGTGGTTACTGAAGATCCAAGTAAATTAAAGAGACATAATTAAATTATTCTTGCGGGGGGCTGACTAAAAGTAAATGGTTGCCTTTAGACAACCCCTTTTTTTGTTTAATAATTGGCAATACCTTATATCATACCCAGTATTGGAGCCGTACGAGTTGATTTGTCTGATTCTGATTTATTAAAAGCGTCTGAGGAGAAAATTAAGGACGAAGTATTGCTTCAATACAACAACAAACAATTACTTGGATGGACAGAATATGATAAAGACTGCAAAGAAATAAAAACACATCCTACATCGAGCCAAGGCAATAGAATATTTATTGTTGGAGTGATTTGTTTTGTTCTATGGTTATTGAGTAGATTAGTGAAAAGAAAAAAAGAAAAATTCTTAGATAGTAAATTAGACCGTATGCTTTCACGAGGGATAATTTTTGGAAAAATTGTTGACGATTTGGGGCTTTTACAATTTCAAGTTAAAGAAAGGAATAAACTTGGACAGTTCGATCTTACTAAAGTTTGCGAAGAGTTTTTTAGAGAAGTCCTTTCATTAACGTATAAGTTCTCATTAAAAAACCTTAATCAGAATCGAAGTAACGAACCTGGGCTTGATTTAGGTAGCATTAAGGATAGAATTGCGTATCAAGCTACGTCTCAAAAAAAGTCAGATAAAGTAAATAGTATTCTTGCAGCAATAACCGAAGAACAAGCAGCAGCTTATAGCACTATAAATGTTTTTATTATTGGAGAAAAGCAAAGTAGCTATACATTGAACCCCGAATTATCTTAAAAATACTCTTTTAGCGAAGAGAATAATATTTTGGATATAACATCTCTTTTAAGAGATATTATAACATTGGATTTAGATGACTTAGAGCCTATTTATACTTTATTTGTAAAGGAATTTAGACAGATTAAAATCGAATTAGAACCGATAGATGTAAATGGAAATTTCGAAAGCTCTTATTATAATATACTTGAGAAAAAACCATCGTCACCTCCATTAAATGCACAAAAATTCTTAGGAGAGCCCGATGATAATGATTATGACAGTGCAATGGCGAAGCTACTAAATATTTATGAAAAACTGGCAGCAGTACCAAGGGTTACGAGAGAAATCTTAGCAATAATTGTAGACAGAGGTAGAGTTAACCAAATGCATGAGTTAAGAGATCAATACACAATCCTACCAAAAACTTTGGAAAAGATAATGCGTATTGGTCAAGAAGAATTATTTACTGAGATTGATATTCTCGAAGATGCAGGTTTAGCATCGCTCAGGGAAGCTCATATAGACGACAGGAAAATTTATTATTTAGCCGTTAAGGGGGAACAGTTGAACTATCTGTTATCATGGTTGGTTGAACAAAAAATTTCCGTTCGTACATTCCTCAATACAATGGATTTCACCGTTCTTGACGAAAAAATTATAGATGGTAGCATATAAATATCTCTATGCGCTATTTAATAGAATATTTTCTTTCGATTGCTTCGTATTCTATCAACCATTTTGTTGCATATTTGTTGGCAAAAAGCTCTAAATAGCCTATAAATAAAGATTATTACTTTCTGTATAGGAGTTATTTCAACTCTTTCCATGCTTTCATGCCGCCGTTTAGGTTATAGATGTTGTGATAACCTGCCTGTTCTAGTCGCTGAATTGTAATGGTGCTGCGGATGCCTTTCTCGCAGTACATGACTACGTCTTTGGTTGTGGGGATATCTGTAAGCTGAGATGGAACGTTGCCCATGGGTATGTGCATCCCCCCAATGTTAAAAGCATCGCGTTCCCAATCTTCCCGTATGTCTATAAGCAAAAAGTCTTTTTTTGCACTTATCCATTCGCGCAGTTGTTGCGGTGTTATTTGTAGCATTTCAAACATTTGGTAGTAAAGATAGGAAAGGGCTACTTCTCGGCGACAGGCTTTGCGACATCAAAGCGCGTCTTTACGCCATCTGGGATGAAAAACATGGCAGGCAGCACCATAAAGCAAGCGTAAGCTATATATACCGATACATAGGACATGGGTATAGAAACGATGTATGCTGCGATACCTATGAGGTTTTTGACCTTTACACGGTTATTTACCTCATCTACTGCGCTGTTGCGCTGCTCTTCATTTTCCTTGTACATGAGCTCATGCTTAATAATGTGCATCCTTATAATGCGGAAAGCCAGGGCATTCATTAGCATTACCACTCCGTACATCATACAGGCCTGCGGCAGGAACGGATTGTCTCCCAACATGGCTGTAGGAAAAGGTATAAGGCTCATCCAGAACAGCATATGCAGGTTGAGCCACAGCAATTTTTCATCTACCTTTTGTATGAGGTGAAACATGTGGTGGTGATTGACCCACATTACCCCAATGACCACGAAACTGACTACGTAAGCTATAAAATGGGGGATGAGTGGTATCAGATTGTGCCATACATCGTGCTGGGTAAACTGAGCATTGAGCCGAGGGAAACGCAATTGAAATACCATGATGGTAATGATAATACCAATGACATTATCGCTAAATGATTCAACACGCTTTGAAGAAATGGTCATTATAGAACAACTTTAAATAATGTTGCTGCAAATACCATGCACGGATTATAATTCAATGTAAATTAAATCAACCTTTTAGCATGCTGAGGCCATACATGATGATATCTTCGTGGTCGAAAGCTATGGCAGGCAGTTCTTTCAAATCAAACCATTGAGCATCTTCAGCATCATCGCTGGCTTGCAGCGGGTGGCTAGCCTGTTCTATTATAGCACTGTAAACAACTGATACTGTGCGGAAGCGTTCATCCCGACCAGGAGTTCCTACGGTTACTAACTGCTGCATTGTACCTAGTGGGAGTATTATACCTGTTTCTTCTTCCAGTTCCCTTACGGCTGCCGGCTCCAGATCTTCATCGTCTTCTACAAAACCACCGGGTAGCGCCCATTTGCCTATTCCCGGTTCATTCAGCCTCTGTATAAGCAATACCTGCAGATCCAAGCCATCCCTACTAAATAGCAGTGCATCTACGGTTACTTTTATATCCTGTTTCAGCATAATTATACGTATTTATAATAACTACTGCACATGATAAAAAACATTTGCCAACAAAGCCAGCACCACTACAGATTTATCAAACCTACAACACATTATTTTTTAAATAGCCTAAATATGTCGAGTCCGTTTGCGTAAAGCATAACACCGAGCAACAGTACAAGCCCAACAGTTGTTGCAAACTCCATTACCTTCTCATTCACCTTACGACCACTTATCATTTCGAATAGCAGGAAGATGACATAGCCACCATCCAAACCCGGTATAGGTAAGAGGTTCATAAACGCTAGTATAATGGATATGAATGCAGTAAGTGTAAGGAAAGAATACCAATCGAACTGAGTAGGGAACAGTTGAGCGAAGGTGATCATACCCCCCAAGCTCTCTGAGGCTTTAACTTTTGGTGAGAATATGAGTTTGAAATTCTGGATGTATTCTCCAAACTTATCAAAGGTGTATGTGAACCCTTTACCTACAGCCTGAATTGGATTGTATGTAATTTTTTCAGTTTTAAAATATCTTGCCGGATTTTGAATACCTATACCCAATATGTGTGTTTCAGGCACGGTGCCCTTCAATGTATCTATTGCACCGCCATTTCTGGATACTACAACAGTTACTGGCTTAAGGGTAGATGCAATCACCGCTTTTTGAAACTCATCAAAAAACTGAATAGGCTGACCGTTAACAGATAATACACTATCGTTTAGCTTGAAACCCATTTTTGCAGCTTCGCTGCCTGCGCTCAACGCGCCTACACTCATAGGTATGCGTGGGGCAATGAATTTAAGATTTTTGTCCTTCGCACTGCCAATTATACTTTTTATACTGGCATCGGTTACGGGCACATCAACTGCTGCACCATTGCGCAAGATATTTATTGTCTTGGGTGAATTGAGTATAATGTCCTTCGTAATATCATCAAAACGTTCTACCGGTTTGCCATCGAGCGCCACTATCATATCACCATTCTGCAGGCCCATGTTGCGCGCTATACTATCTGTAGCTATACCATATTTTACATTGCGTGCAGGCAGGTACTCCTCGCCCCAAACGCTGAATATAACCATGTACAACACCATAGCCACCAATACGTTTACCATGATACCCCCCAGCATGATGAACATACGCTGCCAAGGTTTTTTAGAGCGGTACTCCCATGGCTGCGGAGGAAGTTTCAGGGCTTCTTTGTCCATACTTTCATCTACCATACCAGCTATTTTTACATAGCCGCCCAATGGGAACCAACCAATACCATATTCAGTATCGCCTACTTTCTTTTTGAACAAAGAGAAATTGAGCAACCCGGAAAAAGGGAACAAGAAATCGAAGAAGAGATAAAATTTTTCTACTCTTGTTTTGAAGAGACGGGCAAAGAAAAAGTGACCAAACTCGTGCAGGGCTATCAGAAAGGATAGTGAAGCCAATATTTGTATGGCTTGCATACCGCCTCCTGAGATCAATAGAACCGTATTAAGTTGCATGTTGTAATAATGATATTAGTATATGGACAGTTGGCTTTTTTTCAAAAATTCGGTTGTGTACTTGCGAGCATCTGCATCAGTCTGACGATAATCATCCAGTGTTGGGTGCTCTATAAAAGTTACACGCTCCATTGTTTTTTCAATCATTTCACTCATCTCCAGGAAACCTACCTTGTTTTGCAGGAAGGCTGCAACCACTACCTCATTTGCTGCGTTGAGCACACAAGGTGCATTACCTGCCTTATACAAGGCTTCTTTAGCAATTGCAAGGTTACGGAAAGTTTTATAATCGGGCTGCTCAAAGGTGAATTTGGAGTAGTCCTTGAAATCGAACTTCTTAAAGTTGTTGGCTAAGCGATTTGGATATGTGAGTGCGTATTGGATAGGCAGCTTCATATCGGGCAGGCCAAGCTGCGCTTTAAGAGAACCATCAGTAAACTGAACTAATGAGTGAATGATAGATTGTGGATGCACTATCACTTCCATCTGCTCATTCTTCAATCCAAACAACCATTTTGCTTCAATTACCTCCAGCCCCTTGTTCATAAGAGTGGCGCTGTCGATACTTATTTTTGCCCCCATGGTCCAGTTAGGGTGCTGAAGAGCATGTGATGCTTTTACATTTACCAGGTAGTTGGGCTTACGGCCCAAAAAAGGACCTCCGGACGCAGTAAGTATCACTTTATCGATAGTGCCCTGGTATTCACCTGCAAGACATTGGTAAATAGCAGAATGTTCACTATCTACCGGTATTATGCGTACTCCTTTTTCGGCAGCGCGCTGCATTACCAGCTCACCTGCTACAACCAGGGTTTCTTTATTGGCTAAAGCTATTGTTTTGCCTGCATCTATGGCTGCGAGAATACTTTCCAAACCCGCAAAACCCAGGATAGCACCCAGCACCAGGTCTATGCTTTCCCAAGCCACTATCTGCATTAGCGCAGCAGAACCAGCAAACACCTTTACAGGATAAGATGCCAAGGCTTCCTTAACCTGGGCATATTTGGTCTCGTCTGTTATAACTACTGCATTGGGTTTATAGGCTATAGCCTGCTCTATGAGCAGGTTGGCATTGCCATGAGCACTCAGAACCTCCACCTCAAACAAATGAGGATGTGCAGCTACAACTTCAAGGGCCTGCGTGCCTATAGAACCTGTAGCGCCAAGTATGGCTAAACGCTTTTTGTTGTTATTCATTGTCAATTTCTCTGATCCGGGGGCAAAGGTACCGAAAATACATGGTCGCGCAGTTGAAAGGGCTACTATGTATTGTAATTGCCTATAGCACAACGAGTAAAATATATACTGCTATACTAATCATTCAAATCTTTTCAAAACTAACTGTTATATCACTATATTCGAATTATAAAAAGGTCTTTTCATAAAATATTAACAAGCCATGCTACAGGCTGCAACCATTGATTTTCTTAAAGAAATAGCTATAAATAATAACAAACCATGGTTTGATGCCCATAAGGAAAGTTATGAGGCAGCCAAGCAGGATTGGGAAGTGTTTGTTGGGAGTATGCTACAAGCATTGACGCCCATGGAACCTGCACTTGCAGGACAAAAAGCAAAGGATTGCATCTTTAGGATATACCGGGATGTGCGATTTGCAAAGGACAAGACCCCTTATAAAGAGAACTTTTCCGCTTACTTTAGTAAGGGTGGTAAGAAGTTTGCCGGGGCAGGTTTTTACCTGCACTTGCAGCCTAATGGAAAAAGTATGATTGGGGGAGGATTATGGAACCCCGAAGCGCCTTTATTAAAAGCTGTAAGGCAAGAAATAGATTATGACTTTGATGGCTTTAAAAAGATAATAGACCAAAAAGACTTTAAAAAAGCGTTTGGTGAACTGAGGGGTGAACAGCTAAAGAGTGCACCACAAGGCTATGACACAGACAACCCGGCCATTGACTATTTGAGAATGAAAAGTTTTGTTGTACACCACAACATAGCAGACAAGGACTGGACAGGCAAAAATATTGTGTCCAAATGCACTGAAGTCTTCAACACTATGAAACCGCTAGTAGATTTTCTTAATAAGTCTCTCGATTGATCTAGTTACGAAATACAGCAAATTCAAAAGGCCGGTCTGATGATATCTCTCCTGGTTTTTTTCTTTTTGCTTTTGACTTCATTTTCTTTTTCCGATACACGTCAAGCACTTCAATTGCGTTGTGCACACGCTTTTCGGTATCTACCCTCGTTACTATAGCCATGAGCTCATCTACTTTCTGGTCGAAGTCGTCATGCCATGTGCCGGCAATTTTTGTGATGATCAATAGCTCGCGAGTCTGCTGTTTCATAAGCATTATTTAAGTGTACTGATGTTCGTTATCAGAAAGTTAAGCTATTTTTTAACTTTAAAGAATAACAGAAAACCATATGTGGGCTATATCCCCATTGCAATGGCTACCTAAGTGAAAAAATTATTCCACAGGATACACATAAAAATTAACGCTATTTATACACTTTTATTTTAGAAATGTAAATGCCCCGCACCCGGTAGGAAGTGCGAGGCATTTTATGGTTTGTTTGCAACTTATTTTATTATGACCTCATCTGTAGTTGATCCTGTTTTCTTTTTCTTCATCAAACGTTTTGCACCGTAGCTAACGCCAGCTACAATAGCTATGCTGAGGCCGCCATCGAGTGGTACAGAGGTATCCGGATCGCCGGGGATAGTGCCTTGTGCGACTGCCTTTAGAGAAAAAATGCCTGCTATGGCAATGAATAAAAATAATTTCTTACCTGCTTTCATTTTATGATTTTGATAGTGCGACTAATTTTTAATGAAACGCTCCGTAACAGTTTTGCTATTAACAACGGTCTTGATCATATACACTCCGTTCGCCATATCGCTTATGGGTATAGTAATAGCCTGATCGGCTGTAGTTATCTGCCTTACCACCTGCCCCACTATATTGATGATGCTGATGTCTTTAGCACCACTGTAAATACTGCTGTAGTTAACATTGATGTTTGATGTAGCAGGGTTGGGTACTACAACTATTCCAGATGCATGATTGGCCACATTACTTATGCCCGTATTGCTGCTGATATCATTAAATAAAAGCTCCAGTCTCTGGCCTTGAGAGGTAGCATCTGCATTTACTGTAAACGGATAGCTGACCCCATTGGTTATAAGCGTGTAAGTATTGATGTACTTATCGTGCAGGTAAACTGTTTTGTTGGCGGGTAGGCTGTATTTGCTTACTGTAAGTGTATATGTGTTAGGCACGGAACTAATGCCCAGGCCCATCACATAGCCATCGGTTATATCGCTTTCATCGCGCGCATCCCAAGCCAGTGTTTTATTGTCTGTACTTGTTGAGCTGATATTGAACTGCGCATTTGCCATTTTATTCAGATCGCCATCTTCGCCCGCATTGCCACTTGCACCCGGTCTTAACGACATCTCCCAACTATCCCAGAAGCTGCTGCCTTTATATACAGAAAGCTCTAGTGACGGATATACGCTGGTTGTCTTCAGAATGCCAGTGGTGGGTGTGCCATTGTTTTTGCTGCTCTCATGGAAGGTAAGCGCAATATCTGACCCGGAAGTATTGTTGGCCAGGAAGGCGCCATTGATGGGTAGTATATAGCTACTGGATGCTGCATAGTAAGAGGATCCATTGGTATAAGTATTACCGCCGTTTTGCTGGCCCGGTTGCACTACAAGTATGGCATTAAGGCTACTTATATTGGTAACGGAACTGAGCAATACCTGGGATGGATACGGATTGGATATGAGGTTCCAGCCATTGGCAGGAACTGTTTCTACAATGTCGCCAGTATTGACGGATGACGCGGTTGTAAAGGTAATATTGGACGGAGGAGTGGTACCGCTGGTAGTGCAATCCTGCCCTTTGGCCCCCCTGATGAAAGCAAGGATACCGTTGGATACGCTGCTGCCGGACTGTGCTGCGGGAAAGGCTGCTGTGCCATTGGTGATACCAGTATAACCACCAGTACCAGCAGTGTACCTGAATACAGATGGGTTAGTATTAACGCAACCAGAACCTGCACCTGAAATGCCAGTAACATCGAAAGAAGCTTCGAGTGAAGTCAGGTCTAAGTTAGTGGTATATGGATGGCCTAAAAGGCGGTAGCCGCGCTGACCAGGTATAAAACGCTGTATGTTCACATTCCCGATTATTTTGCCCGACACTGTACCTATATGCCCTGTACCATTGGCATCGCTGATAAGTGTGAGATTGCCATTAGCATTCAGTGTATCGCCTGATGCAACTGTTACTATACCGGGAGTAGTGCCACCTGGGATATTTAAAGTATTGCCCAGGGTAGCATTGCCGTTTACAGTGAGTGTGTCCAGGCTGGATGTAGCGGTAGAAGTTTGATCGAAATAGAGTGACCCAGTTGTATTGCCATTGATGATAAGACCTGATGTTGCAGAACCTGTAATGGCGCTGGACGGGCTGGAACCAGAAATGCTGTTTACAGTAATTGTATGACCATTCAGGTTAAGGTTACCGCTACTCATCATTAGTGTACCATTTACGGTAGTGTTTGCAGAGATAGTAGTAGGCGATGAGACCTGTAGATTGGGGAAAGTAGTTTGACTGGAAGGTATATTATTGGACGTACCGCCATACTTGATAGTGGCAGTAGGATCGAGCACTCCCAAAATAGGGTAAGTGCTGTTATTGATGGTAAGTGTACGGCCAGGGCCAACATTGATGGTAGCATTAATAGGCTGTGTCGAATTAATGGTCAGGTCGGTTGACTGGTCTACAGATATTGAAGAACCTGTACCTGAAACCGTCCAGCTGCTGCCGCTGATGGTACCTGCGCTACTACTGTCTATGTGAAAGACCTGGTTGTTTGCGGTGAACGAAGACGCAGTACTACCTGCATTAGGATATAGTTTTGTGTACCATGTGCCGGTAACATCGAGGTTGCCGCTTGCGCCTGAATAATAATCAGTATAAGGATATAATGTGGATGCAACTATTTCGCCACCTGTAATCTGCGTGGCCGTATAGTAGTTGGTACCATTGTAGAACAATATTTGTGCTAATTGTGATGCGGAAAGATCGCCTGCAGAAGACCCTACGTAGATGCGGCCGGTAGTGCCTGCGGTACCGTTGTAGCCACCTGTCCAGCCGGTTATCACCAGTTTTTTACCGCTTGTCCATGTTACCCCGCTGCTGGCAGCAAAAGATATGGAATGTGCATTGGTACCATCCAGTATGATAACACTATGATCAGTAACCGTAAGGGTATTGAACAGGATAGCTGTGCTTGCGGCTATGGATGTGGTGCTCAGGTTACCGCCGTTCATCGTCAATGTCGGTGCGCTTGAAGTGGAAGGACCGAACACATTGCTGGTGCCAGGGTTAAGTGTCAACGTACCCGCTGCTATATTCAGTACTCCGGTAAATGAGCTTGCTGCCGATCCATTGAGCAGCAACGTACCTGCACCTGTTTTTACCAGGCCCCCGGTGCCACCATTATTGATGAATTTACCCCCATAAGTGAGCGTAGTGCCCGATGCGGTGTTGATGGTATCATTATTACTTGTGCCCGATGTTGGGCCCAATGCTATGGTGCGGTTGCTGTTCATGGTGAAGCTTGCTGTTGTGTACAGTGTGCCGCCATTGATAGTGATGTTGGTAGTGGCCGATCCGGGCACACCGCCCAGTCTGCTGTCTGTGTTTACTGATATGCCACCGCTATTGATCTTGATGCCGCCGGTAAATGTGTTAGCGACACTCAGTGTGAGCGTACCTGTACCGGAACGCACCAGGCCAAGAGAGAACGTTGCGCCATCTGTAATAGGCAATGTGAAATTAGTGGAAGATGCCCCGCTGATAGTGAGCACAGATGCTGCAGCCTGGCTGTTGTTGGTGAGTGTGGAGGTGGCGCCGTTGGTAACAGAGCCAACATGAGAGCCTGAGGATGCCAGTGATGCGATCTCCTGGTTGTACCCGTTAAGCGCGAATACACCTCCTGAGGTAGAAGATGAAGAGCTGCCCAGTACTACATTTGTGGTAGTAGGCAAGGCATTATTTGTGCCCAATTTTAGTTTTTGGGTCCCAGTGCTGCTCCCGTCTATATAGGTATTGCCGGTATAGGTATTATTGTTGTTGAGCACTACCGCCCCTGCGCCTGTGCCCGGGCCATCGCAGATGTGCAGATCGGCTGTGCCTGAGATAACACCTGCATAATATAAATTTGAGGTTGTGGTAGTAGTACCCAATGCTGTAGGCATGGTAGTGTTATTGATAATGTTCCCTGTTATCGTGTCATTCACTGTGCCGCTTGATGGGGCTACCACCAGCCCCGCAACATTGGTATTGCCCGAAACTGTAGTGGAAGATATGTAGATGGGGGCAGATATGTTTAAGGCGCTGGCGGTAAACTGAATAACATATGCTTTACCGGGAGTATTGGCTCCCTGCACTCCGTTAAACATAACAACTGAACCAGTTGAACCATTAATTCCGTTAGGATAATGCTGTAACCCACCTACGCTAGACAACTTAATGCCACCTCCTGTCGCCGCACTCGGGTTGGTGGAGATATTAATTGTATCATTACTGGCTATGGTAATACCATAGAGACTCACCAGGTTGGTAGAAGTGGTAGCTAAAGTATAGCCCGATACATTAAAAAAGTTTTGGGCAAAAGCACTGCCGCTCACGGTAACAGTGCCTGCTGTGCCCTGATACACGCAAGTATCAATTGAGCTTTGGGGAGGATTGGTTGGCGCTGAACTGGTAGCCGTAGGGCTCCTCCAGTTACCTGCGGTCAAAAATGTGCCGCTGCCACCGGCGGCAGGAGAGGCTGATGGGTTGCCACCATTCCAGTAATAAGTTTGCGCAGAAGCGGTATTACCTAGTCCTAACAGGATGCATATGAAGCATATGCTTAAACGGTTTGTTCCCATTCTCTTTGATGTCTGTAACTGCATAGTATAATGCATTAAATAATTAAGTAATCTTATATAGTTGAGGCCAAAAGCAAGTTAACTAAACATTAACAAAAATAGCAATGATTTTAATCATTAGCAATTTCTTAATATTTGTATTGCTCTTTATAATAATCTGTAATGAAATATATAATTATGGTAACTGATTTTTATTAAAAAGAAGCAAAATTAAAATAAAAAAATAGAGAGTCAATAGACTTTCTTAGATTGAAATATTATTTATGTCAATATCTAGCAATACCGGGGGCAGCATTGTAGCAAATTGTTCATATGACTTGGCAACTGACAAGCGTAAACATCTAAGATGCATATACCAATACTTATTGACTACTGTTACTTATTGACTACTGTTCATAAACATGGGGGTGTTATTATATTTTTAATCACTTAATATTTCTGGATTTCTGGAATAAATATTTGCTTTAAAAAATGGTATAAAAAAGAATCAGCCGAAAAATAAGGGTTTCCCCTACCATCGGCTAAATAAATAGCGTTTAAAAACCAAGTATTTAATAATATTTAAAAAAAAGCCAGCATTTTTAAAAATGCTGGCTTTTCTATCATGTAATTTCTATTTAACCGAGAGTGTCTTTCTTTTTCTTCATTAAACGTTTTCACCGTAGCTAACACCAGCTACAATAGCTATGCTAAGACCGCCATCGAGTGGTACAGAGGTATCAGGGTCGCCGCGGATGATGCCTTGTGCGACAGCCTTTAGAGAAAAAATGCCTGCTAATTTTTAATCAGGGTGTTGCCATATTTTTGCAGATTCAGGAAGGTTAGCATTAACTCTAACCCTGCAGGATTGTGTATGAGGTGCTTAAGTTGAAAAATAGGCGTGGAGTATGCCTCTACAGAAATAGCAAATGGAACTTCATACGATAGAATGAGCGCGTCCACCAGAAGGAACATGTTATGGTCGGAAGCATTAGTAGGAGTTATATGCGGGAGTTTTTCAGAAGCAGGAGACAAAGAAATCTATTTTTAGTTTGTCTCCTGCTCTTGAACATTATTCTGTGGCTAAACAACAGCGATAACAGATATTTCAACATTTACACCTTTGGGCAAACCTGAGACCTGCACAGTTTCGCGGGCAGGGGCATCGGTAGCGAAGTAGGTACCATATATTTCATTTACCTGTGCAAACTGCCCCATATCCATGAGGAATATAGTGGTCTTTACAATATTGCTGAATCCTAAACCAGCTTCAGATAGTATGGCGCTAATATTCTCCATAACAAGGCGGGTTTCTACTTGTATATCACCTGTGATGAGATTACCAGTTGCAGGATCGATGGCTATCTGGCCGGATACGAACAAAAAGTTGCCTGCCATTACGGCCTGGTTATATGGCCCTATTGGCGCAGGGGCGTTGTTGGTGCGGATTATCTTCTTCATACCACAAAAGTAAGGAACGTTGCTATGGTTCTTAATATGCTGCTTACATTTGCATACAATTATTATGGCTTACATTTTACATATAGACACATCGGGCAGTACAGGTACAATAGCCCTAGCCAAAGAAGGTGCAATAATTAGCAGTGTGAGTACAGATGAGGCCCGTAATCAGGCTTCAACCATTAACCTGATGATAGACCACGTGCTTCAGCAGGGGGGTATTAAAACCGGGCAGCTGGAAGCTATAGCAGTATGCGGAGGGCCGGGGTCGTACACAGGGCTACGCATAGGGCTAGCTACGGCAAAGGGGCTTTGCTACGCACTAAGCATACCATTGCTTATGGCTAATAAGCTTAGCTTGTTAGCTAGCAATAAACAAGATCTGCATAAGTCTGCATATCCATTTTACATTACTTTACTCACGGCAAGAACCCAGGAATACTTTATTACTGTGATTGATGCTGTGGGGGCAGTCATCTTGGAACCGCAGCATATAATGGAAGCTGACCTGCAATTGCAGCAATTTGAACAAGGTTACTTTGTAACTGATACAGCAGCGGACACTCCAAACGTATTTAATGAAAATACCATTATTGATAATGGCGTATCAATTGATGCTAATTACTGGGCAAAAGCCGCAAAAGAGTCATTTTTTCTCAAAAAATTTACAAACATCGCTACAGCCGAGCCTTTTTATCTAAAAGAAGTTTATACCCATAAGTAACTGCCAATCAACGTATTAACATAGTTATGTGGATAAAAATATTACTTTTTAACTCCAAATTAACAGTTTTGTTGAATATGTAGTTGATTCATATCTCCATATTAGGTATGTTTGCATAGTGTATGAGTAGTTTCCACTACACCAAACACAAAAAGCAAGCAAACAATATCAATTTAACAACGTAAAATTAAATTAATGGAAACAACTGTGTCAGCAAACACACTGGTTATTCGCAAAAACGAAGGCGCCAGCGATCAGATCAAGTTAGACTACGTAGCGGTGAAGAATGCGGCTATGACGTTGAGGGCAATTAACCACAAACTCCGCCAGCAGATCGTAAAGTTGCTGGAAGAGAACAAGCGCATGAATGTTACCGACATTTATGTGAAACTGCGTTTGGAGCAGTCAGTAGCGTCACAGCACCTGGCTATCCTGCGTCGTGCGAACATCGTGATCACTGAACGTGATGGTAAATTCATTCACTACGCATTGAACCATGCGCGCATAGCATCTGTTGCTAAGTTCGTAATGGAACTGGTAAATTCTGATGAAGGATAATTCATAATATTCCTTTAATCTTCCATCTCAAACAAGAAATTGGCCTGCATGATAAGTGCAGGCCAATTTTGCATTAAGGACTTTAGGCTGAGTTTATTTAGCTTTTATACTATTCCAGGTTGTATATAATGATTCCTGCGCTGGTCTGTTTTCGGGCATTTCAAATAAAGGCTGACATGCTATCAGGCTATCATAACAATCTGCAGGCAGGGACTGGTATAGCTGGGTGCCTTTTGTTTTCCAGGCTATCATTTCATCGCTTACTTCTTTTATTATCTTATATGGATTGCCTACAACTAATGAGCGGCGTGGTATTTTGGCATTTGCGTTTATAAACGATAATGCCCCTATAATACATTCATCCCCTATTTCTACCTCGTCCATTATCACGCTGTTCATACCTACCATTACATTGCGGCCAATGGTACCACCATGCACTATAGCGCCATGGCCTATATGGGCACCTTCTTTCAGCAACACAGTAACACCCGGGAACATGTGTATAGTACAATTTTCCTGCACATTGCAGCCATCTTCTATAACTATACCACCCCAGTCGCCACGTAGGGCTGCACCAGGACCTATATATACATCTTTACCTATAATTACATTGCCCGTAACCACAGCCTGCGGATGAACAAAAGCTGACGGATGGACAACTGGGATGAAACCTTTGAATGAGTAGAACATAGCTCAAGAATTGAGCAGCAAATGTAAATAGCTTTGGAGTAACAATATAATAATTACACTCCTTACGGTACCGGGTCGTAGCCATGCCCCCCCCAGGGATTGCAGGAGAGGAAACGCTTAAAAGTAAGCCAGCCACCTTTTAATGGGCCATATTTCTTTATGGCTTCTACACCATATTGGCTACAGGTGGGGGTATAACGGCATTTAGCCCCCAGTAGCGGAGATATAAACGCCTGGTAGAGGCGTATGAAACCAATAAAAAGAAATGATAATAACTTACGCATTGGGCTGCACCTCGGGCAGTGTACCAGTAAGCTTTGTAATGCCTTTCACCACTAAAGGTTCAACCAGAGCATAGTTGGGCATTTTATTATCTGTAAACATAATGAACAGATGCAGTTGCAAGTGCGGGGGCACATGTGCATATAAGAGGTGTTTGTGCAAGCGCCAGCTCTCGAAAATAAGGCGGCGAACGCGGTGCCGGTGCACACTGCTGCGGAATTTCTTTTTAGGAATGGAGAAGCCCACCCGCGCCGGCGCGGTTCCAGCTTCGCGCGGCAGCCACTTATACATGAACCTGACCGGAAAAAAAGAAAACGCTTTCCCGGTCAGGAAAAGCGTATTAATATGTTGCTCGCGCTTCAGCCGCTCGTCTGCTGTGAAAGTATAACGAATGGTGATGATCGATCTATTTAATTAAAAATTATTTCAGGCGGCTTTCGTCTGATACAGTTAGCTTATGACGGCCTTTTGCACGGCGTGATGCTAATACTTTGCGGCCATTCGCTGATTCCATACGCTTACGGAAACCATGAACTGTTTTACGGCTTTTGCGATGCGGTTGGTATGTACGTTTCATATTTATACAGTTTGCCCTTTTGCAAGGGGATAATAATTAAAGGAGTGCAAAGGTAAGTAAATAATTTAATTAGCCAACTTTAAAAACAGAAAAATAAAAGTCTTTTGCCATCTATGCCGTCTGTTTCTGTCCGCCCTGCCTGGTAGCCTGGCAAAGATCGCGTATCAGCAGTGGATCTCGCTCTATTGCATTACCCACTACAATTATGTTTGCCCCAGCCTGGCAATTAGCATATACCTTCTCGGGCGTATGTATGCCGCCGCCCACTATCAAGGGGATATCGGTATGCATGCTCACCTTTTTAATCATTTCAGCAGACACCGGATTGAGCGCACCACTACCAGCATCCATATACAAAACATGTTTGCCCTGCATTTCGGCAGCCCAGGCTGTGCACAAGGCAATTTCTGGTTTGTTGGCAGGTATAGGCATAGCATTGCTCATGTAAGAAACGGTGGTTTGTACCCCCCCATCAATTATCATGTAACCAGTTGAGATCACCTCAAGGCCACTAGCCTTCACTACCGGGGCCGATACTACATGCTGACCTATGAGCAACTCTGCATTGCGCCCAGATACTACCGAAAGGTAAAGTAATGCATCAGCATAGGGTGTAACCTGTGCGGGACTGCCTGGAAAAAGTATTACGGGAATATCGCTCTCTGCCTTGAAGCTTTGTATGGACGCATCCAATTGATGGGCCATTAATAAGCTACCACCAATAAAGAGAAAATTGACGCCTGCATCATTACACAATTCTGCCAGGTACCGCATATCGCTGGTAGATATCTTGTCAGGATCAGCCAGTACGGCAAACGCACTGTCGCCCTTTTTTTTAAGGTTGCATAGATCCTGATGTATTTTTCCCGTAGCCATATCGCGTATTTACTCCGGTGCAAAATTGCACTCTTTTTACGAGGGTTTATTATTTTTTAACTCGTCGCGTATTTCCATCAGTAATTTGTCGGTAGATGATATAGCAGGAGGTGGAGCACCAGCTGCTGCTTCCCTGTCTAACCTCTTCCTCATATTAGCAATAAGCTGAATGAAAATAAATATACTAAAGGCTATGATTAGAAAATTAACGATGGTCTGTATAAAATCGCCATAAGCAAGCACATTTGCACCAGCAGTTTTTGCCTGAGCCAATGATTTGAACTCGGTTTCGCCAGCTTTGCCGGGTTTTAGGACAAAAAACTTGTCTGTAAAGCTTTCTCCTTTCCCAACCATGCCCACTAAAGGCATAATCATATCTTCAACCAGCGCTGTAACTATTTTACCAAAGGCTCCGCCAATGATAACACCCACTGCGAGGTCCATAACATTACCTTTTACTGCAAAAGCTTTAAAATCGCTCCAGAAACTCATGATTATAATTTGGGAGTAAACATAATAAAAATCGCCCTATTCTGCTGCTAATAAATAGCTAATTCCACAATTGATAAAAATAAAATACCATGGAAACGATTATTATACAAAATGTTTCCATAGTTTTGCATGACAATATGGAACCATTAACTAAAATATTGAGTGCCTCCAGTGAATTGTTTAAACAGTATGGGTTTAAAACAATTACGATGGATGATATAGCGCGCAGGGCCGGCATCTCTAAAAAAACACTTTATCAGCATTTTGCCAATAAGGATGAGGTGGTGCATGAAACAATGGTGTCTTATGATGATGACAAGAAGAACAAATGCTACCAGGTAGTAGAGGGTGCAGTAGATGCTGTGGAGGCTATGGTGAAAATGATGGTAATGATGGATAGCATGTTTAAAGAGATAAACCCGATGGCGATGTTTGAGCTACGCCGTTTTTATCCTGATACGTACACATTATTTAAAGACCGCCTGGAAAAGGACGACGTAGGCATGATGCGGGAAATGATAAACAGAGGGATAAGCGAAGGACTGTTTCGCAAGGAAATAAACCCAGACCTGATGGCGAGACTAAGACTGGAAACAGCCATGATGGTATTACAACCCAACTTACTTGTAAATGAGCGTAATGACCTGCTATCTGTAAGCCTGGAAATAACCGAACATTTCCTATATGGCATAATGAATGCCAAAGGAATAGAATTATACTGCCAATACAAACAACAATACTTAAGCAAATAGTAAACAGATGAGATATACACTTGCACTTATACTTCTAGCCTTGCTGGCTACAAACGTGCCCAGCAAAGCACAAGACGCCCCGGTACCACTAAGCCTAGATGACTGTATGGCCTATGCTATGAAACATAACTACACAGTTAAAAACTCTCGGCTGGATGTACTGATACAGGATGCACAAAATAAACAAACCATATCTGCAGCCTACCCACATATTAGCGCTAAGGCAGAGCTGGATGACTATTTGAATCCCCAGCAATCGCTTGTGGATGTAAATAGCTTCTTAGGGAAAACACCACCTTTGATAGAAAAGATCTCATTTACATTGCCTTATGGCGGTACAGGATCTGTAAATGGATCTCAAATATTATTTGACGGCAGTGTACTGGTAGCACTGCAGGCGCAAAAAACAATATTGGAATATGCCAGGCTGAATGGAGAAGTGAGCAATGAGACAATACGCTATAATGTTTATAAAGCATACAACTCACTGGTGATAGCATACAGGCAATATGACATCATTAAAAGCTCCCTACAATATGCACGGCAGGTGGAGCATGATATAACAGTGACCCAACAAAGTGGATTTGCAGAACGCATAGATGTGGAACGCACAAGTGTGCAGGTGAACAACCTGAGCACAGACAGTATAAAAGTGAGCAACATGCTGAATGTGTCTGAAAAAGTGCTGAAGTACCAAATGGGTATGGACATAAATACGCCGATAGTACTTATAGATACCAACGTAGAAGCAAACAAGAATGAAGTAGCCGGATTACTAGATGAGGATGAAGATTATAGTCGTGTGCCGGAATATAACTTCTTCAATACTCAATTAAAGCTGAATAACTACAATGTAAAAAGATATCAGTATGCTGCTTTACCAACCTTAAACCTTTTTGCAGCTGCGGGTATGAACTACGCTGCTTATCGCCTTACGGATATGTTCACCCCAAACAGCTACCTGTTCAACTCGGTTGTAGGCTTGCAACTAAACGTTCCAATCTTCAATGGTTTTATGCGCCACAACCAGGTTAGAGAAGCTCGGCTAAATGTTGAGAAATCGAAAAACAATATCAGCAATATAAAACTGACTATTGATTTCCAGGTAGCACAGTCGCGGACGACATTAAAAAATACTGTATTGGAAACCCGTAATCAACATCGTAACCTGGAACTAGCCAATGATGTACTGGACCTTGCCCAGAGAAAATACAAAGCAGGCGTGGGTAGCAACCTTGAAGTAACACAAGCGCAGACTGACCAATTGACCGCCCAGAATAACTACTTCAACGCCCTGCTTGATCTTATAAATGCAGAAGCAGACCTTAAAAAAGCATTAGGACTTTTAAAATAAACACAAACAATAATAAACACAAACATATAAAGCATGAAACGTCTTTTCTATCTGATCATACCCACACTTTTACTTGCTGCGTGCGGTGGTAAACATACCGACAAAACAAAAGAACTCAATGACCTTAAGAAACAAAAGTCTGACATAGATGTAAAGATACATGCACTAGAAGCTGCAGGTGGAGACTCGTCTAAAAAAGCTACTCCGGTTGTAGTGATGCAGGTGCAAAAAACCGACTTCATCAGTTACGTACAAGTACAAAGCGTCATTACCGGCGACCAGAACGTTTATGCCAGTCCACAAGCTGGTGGCATAGTAAGCCAGGTTTTGGTACGCGTAGGCCAGCACGTAAGTAAAGGACAAGTACTTGCTAAGCTTGATGCTGCTGCAGCCGAACAGCAAATTTTGGGACAAGATGCCCAACTAGGCCTTACTAAAACACTGTATGAAAAACAACAGCAGTTATGGGCACAGAATATAGGTACGCAAGTACAGCTACTGCAAGCAAAAGCAAATTATGAATATGCACAAAAGCAAAAGGCAGCTTTGGTTGCTCAGCGCAATATGTACAACATAACATCACCTATAGATGGTGTAGTGGATATGGTGACGCTGAAGGCAGGGGATGCTACGCAGCCAGGCAGCCAGAGCATACGTGTTGTAAATACTACCCAACTTAAAGCAGAAGCCAACCTTGGCGAGAACTACCTGGGCAAAATACATGAAGGCAATATGGTGAAACTTATATTCCCTGACCAGGGTGATTCCATAAAGACCAAGCTTACTTATGTATCAGAAGCTATTGATCCATCATCGCGCACATTTTTAGTACAGGTGAAAATAAGTGGTACAAGATTGCACCCCAATATGAGCTGCATTATGAAAATAGCCAACTATGAGAATAGCAATGCACTTACAGTACCGGTATCTGTAATACAAAAGACCAGCAAAGGCGACCTGCTATACATAAACGAAGGTAATAAAGCCAAGGCTGTATATGTAACTACGGGTGAGAGCAATGATGGCCAGGTTGAAATAAAAAATGGGTTGAAAGCAGGCGACCAGGTTATAGTGACCGGGTATGACAACCTGGATAATGGCGACCCCATCAGCGTAGGACAATAGTATTTCATCACCAGGTAATTCTGAAAAAGAAAACACATGAAAGACGCATTCAAAGAGTTTAAACCGTCTAGCTGGTCTATAGACAACCGGACGGCTATATATATCATTACGCTGCTGCTCAGTATTGCGGGTTACTCTGCATACAACAGCCTGCCTAAAGAGCAGTTCCCAGATATTAAGATACCACAGATCATTGTGCAGACGGCATACCCAGGCACATCTCCAGAAAACATGGAGAACCTGGTGACCAAGCACATTGAGAAACAATTAAAGAACCTGACAGGTATAAAAAAAGTAACCAGCAATTCATTCCAGGATTATTCTGTAGTGATAGCCGAGTTCAATACCAATGTGCAGATAGATAAGGCTAAACAGGATGTAAAAGATGCGGTGGACAAGGCCAAGACCGACCTGCCTAAGAACCTGCCTAACCAGCCAGAAATAAAGGATATTGACTTATCGGAAGTACCTATACTTTACCTTAATATATCTGGCAACTTCGACCTGAACAAGCTGAAGAAATATGCTGACCGTATAAAGGACAACATAGAGGCGATGAAGGAGATAAAGCGTGTGGATATAGTAGGTGCGTTGGACAGGGAAATACAGATAAACGTAGATCTCTTTAAAATGCAAGCTGCCGGTCTTACGTTCACCGACATTGAAAATACGGTTGCTGCTGAAAACGTATCGGCTACTGCAGGACAAGTAGCTATGAACAACCAGAAAAGGTTGCTGAGTGTAAAAAACGAATTCAAAAATGCAGACGAGATAGGCAATGTGATAGTAAAGAACCCGCAAGGGAGGGCCATATACCTGCGCGATATTGCCGATGTAAAAGATGCGTTTGAAGAACAAGCAAGTTATGCCCGCCTGAACGGAAAGAATGTGATCACCCTGAACGTGATAAAAGCAAAAGGTGAGAATCTGATAGCAGCGTCGGACAAAATAAATGAGCTTATAGTACAGATGCAGAAAGATGAACTGCCTAAAGACCTGAGCATAGTAATAACCGGCGACCAGAGCGACAAAACCCGCTCTACCCTTACAGACCTGATCAATACTATCATAATTGGTTTCATACTGGTTACAGTCATCCTCATGTTCTTCATGGGTGTTACCAACGCATTGTTTGTGGCCATGTCAGTACCATTATCTTGCGCCATAGCATTTCTGGTACTACCCGTAGTTGGGTTCACACTCAATATGATCGTGCTCTTCTCCTTCCTGCTGGCGCTGGGTATAGTAGTGGATGATGCCATTGTGGTAATAGAAAACACTCACCGTATTTTTGATAACGGGAAGATGCCGATAAAGCAAGCAGCCAAGATAGCCACGGGCGAGGTATTCATGCCTGTACTATCAGGTACAGCTACCACATTGATGCCATTTATACCGCTGGTATTTATGCCGGGCATTGTGGGTAGTTTTCTTAAGTATCTGCCTATCACCCTTATCATTACCCTGGTTGCCTCACTGATAGTAGCGTACATTATTAATCCTGTGTTTGCGGTCGACTTTATGAAAGTGGAAGACCACGACCATGATATGGACAAACCTAAGTTTACTAAAAAAGACAGGGTAATGATGTTCATATTCATTGGTATCATTCTTCTGTTTTATGTCTTCGGCTCATTTGGTGCAGGCAACTTCATCTTGTTTATTTACGGGTTCGTGCTTCTGGAGAAGTTTGTGTTTGCAAGGTGGATACACATCTTCCAGAACAGAACATGGCCGGCCTTCCAGGACTGGTACACTAAATGGTTAAAGAAATCGCTGGCACATACCGGCACTATAATACTTCTTACATTTTTGATCGTTATATTTTCAGTAGTGCTCGTAGCAGTACGTGGCCCTAAGGTGGTCTTCTTCCCAGAGTCCGATCCAAACTTTACCTACGTATATCTAAACTTACCGGTGGGTACAGATCAGGCTTATACTAATGAAATATTGAAAAAACTGGAACTGGACGTAGATAAAGCCCTGGGTATAGATCCTAAAACCGGGCTGGGCAACCCCATAGTAAAGTCTGTAATTGCTAACGTAACCGTAGGCGCTGTGGACCCTAACAGTGGTGAGATAGGCGATTTCCCAAACAAAGGCCGTATAACTGTAGCCTATGTAGAGTTTGCACAACGTAAAGGCATATCCAGCACTGATATGATGGAAAAGGTGCGTAACGCGGTACAGGGAGTACCCGGCGCGGAAGTAACAGTAGATAAAGAAAGCTCGGGACCACCACTGGCCAAACCGGTAGTAATAGAAATGACCGGCGATAACCTGGATACACTGGTAAGCTCTTCTGAAAGGTTACAACGCTTTTTAGCTAACCAGCAGATAGCGGGCTTAGAACAGTTGCGCAGCGACTTCCAGGCACGCAACCCCGAAATCGTATTCGACCTGGACAGGGAGCATATGAACAGCGAGGGTATAACAACCGGCACAGTAGTAAACAGCCTGCGTACCGCGGTTTTTGGCAAAGAAATTTCCAGGTTCCGCGACCAAAACGACGATTACAAAATAACACTTCGGTTGAACGAGGCACAACGTGGCGATATAGGCGCAGTACGCAATATGCCTATTGTATTCCGCGACATGGGGATGGGCGGTATAGTGCGCACCGTGCCTATCAGTGCTTTTGCAGATGTAAAGTATGCTACTACCTATGGGGGCATCAAGCGCAAAAACCAAAAGCGTATCATCACCCTGTCGTCAAACGTTATCAATGGGTTTAATGCAAACGAAGTTGTAGCAGCCGTTAACCAACAGTTGAAGGAATTTAAACCACCTGTGGGCATTACTGTACGCATGGGCGGCCAGCAGGAAGACCAGATTGAAATGATGAACTTCCTGGGCAAGGCATTTGGTATAGCTATAGCTATGATATTCCTGATATTGATGCTGTTGTTCAACTCTATCAGTAAAACCGTCATTATACTCAGTGAAGTAGTATTTAGTGTGGTGGGGGTATTGCTTGGGTTGGGTATATTTAAAACAGGATTCTCTATAGCGTTGAGTGGAATAGGTATAGTGGCCCTGGCAGGTGTGGTGGTACGTAACGGTATATTGCTAGTAGAATTTATGGACATGATGCTGGCAGAAGGCATGAGCGAAATAGATGCCATTATAGAAGCAGGCCGCACCCGTATGACACCCGTGTTGCTTACCGCAACAGCAGCTATACTCGGTTTGATACCGCTGGCAGTTGGTATGAACATTGACTTTGCCGGATTGTTCCAGCACCTGAAACCAAACATCTTCTTTGGTGGCGACAGCGCCGCCTTCTGGGCACCACTGGCCTGGACCATGATCTATGGTTTGAGCTTTGCAACATTCCTTACTTTGATACTGGTACCTGTGCTTTGCCTGATGAGTTTCCGCTTTAAAAGGTGGGTGAAGAAAATAGGCGGGAAGGTTAAAACCGCTGTTGAATAAGTCTTAATTTTTTGCAATAAAAAAACCGCCTTGAAAGGGCGGTTTTTTTATTTACAGTCACACTGCATCGTATCTATGCTTTATCATCATCAGTAACAGGAACCACGCCTGGTATGGGTGGAGGAAAAGTACCCGGTTGTGAATTGTCAAAATTCTGCGCTTCAAAATCCCAACTCATTTGTACGGGATCTTTAGGATTGAGTCCATAAGCATTCTCATATTTATCGCCCTCCTTGAACAACATCCAAAAGATATAAAACGGTATGAGTTGGTAAGCTCCATGCCTGTCAATATCGTGGCATCTTTTGGTACCCTGTGCAAGCATTATCCATATCATAGGTATAAGCAGCAGGTACAATACACCAGGCTGACCATCTGATAAGGAGAACATTATAAAATACGCCACATAGTATAGAACCACCGTTATCCCGTAGTCTCGTCTCCTTATTCTGCCATTAAACGAAAAAATATTTCTGATCATGCTACATTATTATAGCAGTAAATATAATTAATGAAATTTACCATTCAAGTTAAATACACCATTATCAAAATTTCAGTATTATACCCCCTATTTAGCATACTGGTTATAGAGCGAAGGGACAGGCACCAAATAAAAAACCATGCTGACACGACGGCAGCATGGTTATGTATCCTTTAATATATAAGGGCAAATTTTCCTCTTTCTCTACAAGAGGATGTTTTTGTGAAAAGATCGAATAAAACTAGTTAACTCACAGCAAGGACTACACAAACTATGATAGCTGCAAAAACTGAGCTCTTTATTGCTGTAGCGTACTGTATCATTAATGCTTCCATTTGTATCGTATTTTTTAATTACCATACAAAGATGAAGTACTACAGCACATTTTCATACTAATGAAGCCTGCTTAACACTGGCTTTAAAACAAGTTAACAACCCCTTCAAAGCAGGTTAACAAGCGTTTAGGAAGAAAGAAATGCAGAGTTAACAATACACGATGCACCTTATAGCACCTCTATAATATTGTATTGCAGATTATTAAAGCTGAATGCATCATTTGCACTAAGGCCGGCCATTGCTTTGCCAATAGGTGAAGCCGATGATATGGTGTAGTATTTTTTACCATTGTACGGAAAAGCTCCTGCACTGGCAGCCACATAGTAATTGCCACGATTGGTATGCACTACGCTACCCTGCCCTATAGTATTTGTAACAGCAGCCGTGGAAGTATGATCTAGTACTGCTTTTATTTTATTGAGTTCGTTGAGGTTGGCCTGGTGCAAATTAAGCTCTTGCTGCAGCATTTCGCGCCCAGTTTCATATTTATCTCCCGCGCTGCTCTTGGTTTCGTTGGCCATGGCATCGTGCACCTGTGCCATGGCGGCGTGTACATCATTTATTCGGGCTGCAATATGGTTGTAGCACAACCGGTGCAGCTCCTGGCGCAGACTCATTAAAGATCAGCGCTACTAATAGTTAGGATAGTGATAATGCAAGTATTTGCGCGGGTGGTACCGACCATGATCTACATCATCGTACATTCTTTGACGCGGATAGTAATACCCCCTGCGAGGATATGGTGATAACCTGCAGCTGCTAAATTCTATCAGGATGAGGGTTAACATTACTAAGGTCAAAAGCATTTTTTTCATGAAAGCTCAAATTTTACATGCAATTGTTAAAACTAATAATTTAATTCAAAAGAATTAGCATGTTGTGCTATAAAAATATAAAATCTCTGCGTATTTCAATACAAACAGCAAAAGCTGCCTGTGGCAGCTTGCATATTCTTGCTTATCCTTTTCTATTTGGCTGTTACAATGATCTGGTATGTAGGCTGCTGTGCGGGTACATGTTGCCATGGTACGCGTGTAGCACTTACAGTATTGTAATGATCCGCATTCCAACCGGTATTAGCAGTATAGCTATCGTTAGTTAGTGGGGCCAATTGTGCCTCAAGTGGAGTATAATTCTGATAAGTGCAGGAAGCTAAACCTATTAAAAGGAATGCTGAGAGTAGGTATATTGAGAATAGCTTTTTCATAAGTCACGTTTTTCTGTTAACACTGGCAGCGATAATATTATTTAAAAAACCATGCCAGCATAGTGCACAAAACAGATTCCACACCTATTAAACAACTATACTTCTGCCGCTTAAAAACAATGGTTTGTGTATGGCATAAATAATTATTCCCCTGAGTGATAAACTTTAAAAGGCCCGCCTAGTCAAGTATAAGGAGTATTTCCACAAACCAGCTGGTATGTTTTTAGTGCCAGCTAAACAAATCTACCATCATGAAAAAAACATTATTATCACTACTGGCATTGTGTGCCGGTTTTGCAGTTTTCGCGCAGCGCGTTGAGCCAGGCACCACAAAGCCCACATCATCTTTAACCCGTGCACATGCAACATCTTTGATGAGCAGGAATAACAATTTGACTGCGGCCAAAACAACCTATGTAAATACGGCTGACACCTTTTACCTGTACAATAATTATGACAGCCTTCTTTTTGATTCCTCAGCTTTATATGCTTATGGAGTGAACAGCCCAGCCGACAGCGGGTATGTATTTGGGACCAACGCATATGGCGATAACGGTTTTGCAGAATATTTTTATGGAGGATACGGAGCGGATACCAGCATTGATATTATTGGGGTATATAGTGACTGGGGAGGAACCGTAAACCCTAACAGTACTAACAGTATCACATTCAACTTATGGACTATTGATACTAGTCTTAATCAACTTTCACAAAATAGTTATTTGACAGGCCTGCCAGGCAGCATATTTGCATCGAGTCAGTCGGTACCTCTTACAGCGCTTAATTTAAATAACCCTGCTGCAGGTACCCTCACCTTTTTTACTAACCCAATACCTAACCTTCAGCGTGATTTCTTCCTGGGATACACGATCACCTATTCGCCAATAGCACTAAATGGTGACCTGATTGGCCTCCGCTCAACACCAGATGGTACCGGTTATGGTCCAGGCGCTTATTCGATAGATAACCAAGGCGATACTATCATCTTTTCGCAAAATGCGATATTGAATAGCGGCCAATGGTATGACAGCTATGAATACCTGTACAAAGATGTAAACCTGTCTTTATTGCCCATTTATTTGATAGACCCCACAACCAGCGTAAAAGGTGTGACCCGCAGTAACCTAACTGTATTTGGTTGTGCACCAAACCCATCTGTGAACAGCACCAATATCAATTTTAGCCTGCAGCAAAATGCGGATGTGACTATACAGGTACTAGATGCAACCGGCCGCGTAATGACCACCGTTCAACAACCTGGGTTAGCTACCGGAACACATGTGGTAAATATATCAACAGAAAGCTGGCCTGCAGGTAACTATGTATATATAGCACGCACGAGTACAGGGGCTGCAATAGCCAGCCAGCTTACCGTTATTAAGTAATATTTACGTTGATTTATGTGTAAGAGCCACCTGTACGGGTGGCTTTTTTTATTTTATGTAATCTCTATCTACTTTTTCTTACCAAAAAAATCTTTCAGCTCACGGCTCATTGCCTCACCTCGTTTTTTAAGGTCGTTCAGTTCGGTGTGTACATTACGGGTAATGTCATGAAATGTCATTGGGTTACCACCCGTCATATAGCTCAACTCTTCGGGGGTGCGCGCAAGCGGTATTACCGCCCACGCTATTATGTATGCAAACAGCCCCATACCAAAGGTTAAGAAAAGTACTACAAAAATGAGGCGAATGATAACAGGATCTATATCAAAATAAACGGCCAGGCCACTGCATACACCACCCAATACTTTGTCATTAGGATTACGGTACAGGCGGTCGCGGGTATAATCTGCCTTACTATAGCTTTGATTGCTGGTTTTTTGTTTAGCTGCCGGCACATACGGGATCATGCTTTTATCCTGATACATACCGTTACCATCATTTAGCTCGCTTGCAGGGCCCAGAGTATCTATAACCTTGGTTACATCACTGCGCAGTATGCTGTGTGCACCAGCTTCAAGCCTTATATAAAACAACTCGGCTATCCTGCTTTCTATATCGCTGATAATTTCGTCGTTGCCTTCTTCACCTGCAAACTGGCGCTCAAGAGCAGTCAGGTAATCCTTAAGCATCAGGTAAGCGTCTTCTTCAATGGGTATGAGACGACCGGCAATGTTTATCTGAATAATGCGTTGCATAAAAAAGTGGTTTTGTTGTTTATAAAAGTGAAGTGGTTAAATAATTTACTGCATTGCTCAACTCATCCCAGGTGGCACGCAGGTGTGCGTAAAACTTTATACCGTCGCGAGTGAGGCTGTAGTATTTTCTTGGTGGGCCCGACGGTGACTCCTCCCACCGGTAGTTAAGTAAGCCTGCATTTTTTAACCGGGTAAGTAATGGATACAATGTGCCCTCCAGTACTACCAGTTTTGCTTCTTTAAGCTGTGTGAGTATGTCACTGGGATAAACTTCCTTCTGGCTGAATATAATACCCAGTATGCAGAGTTCCAGCAACCCTTTGCGCATCTGCGATTCTGTATTATCTATGGTCATGTTCACTGTATTTTCAAATCAAAGATACGTATTGCACAGTATTATGCAATACATAGTACTGTATTTTTCAAATATTTTTAATTTTAAATTAAAAATATTTGAAAAATACAGTATAATTATCTAGGCTGAATGTTGTTATAATTATCCTGCATAAACAATAACATTATTATAGTTTTGTTACACCATAATAGCCTGTAAAAATGAATTACAAGATCGTGCAACCTATAGATGTGGCTTACTTTAAAAGTATAGCTGGTTGCAGTACTTATACTGATGAGGAGCAACTGCAACGTTGTGCCTCAGACCAAACAGAAGATTTGCACTATATGCCCGAAGTAGTGATGCAACCTACCGATACAGAAGGAGTAAGCGCCATATTGAAATACTGCAACGAACAGCAAATACCTGTAACACCACGTGGTGCAGGCACAGGCCTTAGCGGGGGTGCACTGCCTGTAAGAGGTGGTGTGGTGCTGGATATGCGCCGGTTTGATAAGATACTGAATGTGGACACACGCAATTTTCAGGTGACAACGCAACCCGGGGTGATAACACAGGTACTGCAGGAACATGTAAGGGGGTATGGATTGTTTTATCCACCTGACCCGGCCAGTAAGGGATCATGCTTTATAGGTGGTAATGTATCTGAAAACTCAGGTGGGCCACGGGCGGTAAAATATGGGGTTGTAAAAGATTACGTGCTAAACCTTGAAGTGGTAATGCCTAACGGAGATGTGATGTGGACAGGCGCCAATGTGCTGAAGAATGCTACAGGCTATAACTTAACACAACTAGTAGTGGGCAGTGAGGGTACGCTGTGCGTGATCACCAAAATAGTATTACGGCTTATACCTGCTGTAACGGAGAACATGCTGCTGCTGGTACCCTTTCGCAGAGCGGTGGAAGCTTGTGCTGCGGTAAACGACATATTCCTTAAAGGTTATACGCCATCGGCACTGGAGTTTATGGAACGGGATGCGTTGGAATGGAGCATGCGCTACGTGGCATCTACAGGCATTTCCCTGCCCGATGATATAGCGGCCCATCTATTGATAGAGGTAGATGGTAATAATAAGGAACAACTATATAAAGATGCTGAAGCTATTGCAGAGATAGTGCAAGCCTATGATATAGACGAGATACTATTTGCCGATACCCACGAACAAAAAGAAATGCTGTGGACACTGCGCCGCAAGGTAGGTGAAGCCGTGAAGAGCAATAGTATATACAAGGAAGAAGACACGGTAGTACCGCGTGCTGAACTACCGGAATTGCTTGCCATAATAAAAAGTATTGGCGCTGAATATGGTTTTAAATCGGTGTGCTATGGACATGCGGGTGATGGCAACCTGCATGTGAACATTGTAAAGGCTGACATGAGCGACGATGACTGGAACAACAAACTACCGCTGGGTATACGCAAACTGTTTACAGAAGTGGTACGCATAGGCGGCACCATAAGCGGCGAGCACGGCATAGGCCTGGTGCAGAAAGACTATATGGACATAGCCTTTAACAAGGCACAGCTAACATTGATGAAGCAGATAAAGGAGGTATTTGACCCGAATGGGATATTGAACCCCGGGAAGATATTTGCGTAAGGAACATAGCTAAATTGACTTTGTAAGGGGTTATTATAATGGGATTACGAAAGCCGAAAAAGGATCTAATTAGCATTTAACACATATACAATGCCCAAACAACACAACTACCCAGTTACTGTAAAATGGACCGGCAACAATGGCACTGGCACATCGGCTTACGATGCTTATGAAAGGAGCCATACGATAAGCATTGCAAACAAACCAGACCTCCCAGGTTCTGCGGATACTCCTTTTCGTGGGGATAAGACTAGGTACAACCCGGAAGATATGCTGGTGGCATCGCTGAGCACATGCCATATGCTATGGTACCTGCATTTATGTGCCGATGCAGGCATTATTGTAACCGGGTATGAAGATAATGCAACTGGTATAATGGTACAGCCCGATAATGGACCGGGACATTTTACAGAAGTGACGCTACACCCCACAGTAACAGTAACAGACGACCATATGATAGACAAAGCAAACGAATTGCACAATAAAGCACACGATTGTTGTTTTATTGCCAACTCAGTGAATTTTCCAGTTCATCATAAGCCCGTATGCAAAACAGGAATATAATACAAGGCCAATGGAGTGACGCTTTAAAGTTATTTGATGCAGAATTGAGGCTAGCTTTTCTTATACACGTTCCATGTATAAATACCACCGGCGGTATCTTTTAGAATAAGCTGCGAATTGGAGATCAAATCAATATGGAAAATAATGGCACTGTTTGTTGTGTCTATTATTCTCAAATAAGTATTGTCTGTACTCACCGCCCATTGAAAGGGTATAGGATAATTGCCCAAATCAGCACCGATATCAGAACCGCTGCCATCTGAGTTAAAAACTCTATAGTTGTTTAGGGAATCGGTATGGGTAACCTCATTACTGTCGAGAATACCATTGCCATTTTTGTCAATGCCAGTCTCTTCAGATTTCCATCTTGCTTCCAGCATGCCTTTTACGCCGCCAGATGAAGATTTCTTACAGGATATAAACAGGCAAAAGGCCGCTGCTATAATTGAGAGGGATAAAATGTACTTCATAACTCGGGATAATACTAACCCAAATTACATCATTTTGCGGTGTAAATAAATTATTCAGCTGTGCCTACAGGTAAGTTTCCTACAGGTATGTTATTGAGCGCTATGTAACCCGCTTTTATAGCATACACTACAATAGATGCCCTGTTGTAAACTTTGAATTTCTGGAATAAAATATCGCGATAGCCATCAACAGTACGAACGTTAACGTTCATTTTCTCAGCTATCTGGTGATAGTTAAGATCTGTACAGCAATAGCCTAAAAATTCTACCTGGCGAGCAGTTATACCCAGCAAGGTCACTTCTCTCTTCTTTACTTGATTAAGCACATCTTCAGGGAAGATATCAGAAAAGTAATAGCCTTTGGTGGCGATTTCCCTAATAGCACGAATCAGTTCGTCTGGTTCGCTATTATAAAGTACATATCCACTTACCCCATTAGCCATCATACGCAGCACGCTATGCCTGGTATTTAGTGGCGATAATATGAGGATCTTCATTTTAGGAAACTCTTTCTTTATTTTCCTGCACAACTCATAGCTGGTAAGCTTTTGCATATTAATGTCAATAATGCAAATATCCGGCAGCTTGTCCGCAGCTTCAAGATTGTAGAAGTATTGTTTTGTGTTATCGAAGTCGAAATCGATCACAATGTCTTCCGCTTTTTGTAACAACATGCCGATACCATTACGCACTAAAGTGTTTGTATCTGCAAGAGCAACATGTATAGGATAACCGATCATAATTAAAAAGATAAGTAAGTAAATTTATTTCTTATAGAGGTACTAATTTGTTTACGAATTGTTAATGTAAAAATATTGTTGTCACATTTATAGAAATACAATAATACATAAAATACTAACAAACAACGCAAAGTAAACAAAATAAGTTCTGTAAATGTTTAAATAAAATATAAAAATTATTAAAATGGCCTTCCAGACGTAAGGTTAATAACAGGTTGGTGCAAGAAACCCAGTTTTTTAAATATACTTAAGAACATGTTACCTGCAAGCTGTTTTTCAAAAATACGTTGTAATACCCTTCCTGCAAAAATACGAAAATAGAAATTCTTACACCATTCTTTGTTATATACGTATTCCATCTGCTTACGGTTGCCCGATACAAAGAAATTATCTACTGCTCTAAAAGCTATTTTAGCGGTATGCAAGGCAATGCTCATCCCATTTCCACACAAAGGAGTGATCATACCTGCAGCATCTCCAAGCAGCAATACATGGTTCAGCACAGTCCCCTTCTTCCTAAAGCTGATTTGCGATATGGTAACCGGGGCATCATAAAGGAATTCGGCTTCTGAAAATATCTTTCCTAGTGCGGGATTTTTCATTAATACATTCCGTTCCATTTCAGCAATATCGTTACCGTTCTGCTTAAGAGTTGCAGCCGTAGTAAGATAACAGAGACAACATTTCTCGTCTTCAATACGCGATATACCGCAGTAGCCACCATTAAAATTATGCATGGCTATCAGATTATCGGCCCATGGCAGTCGTACGTGATACTTTACACCTATATAATTATCCAGTCCCTTTTGCTTTTCTATAATAAATGGGCGGTGCCATTTCACATCCATGTTAGCACGCTTGCCCCAGGCCCCGCACACTATTTTTGCAGAATATTTCTTCCCATCAGCAAGTACAGTGAAGGTATCACCATCAAACAACACATCATCAACACGGGTTTTTACATTAAGCACAACACCACATGCTACTGCTCTTTTTGCCAACAGATCGTCTAGCATATAACGGCTGATACCAAAGCCACCCTGAGGTAAATCAGTAAACATCTCATTGCCATGTACGTCGGTAAGCAACAGCTTGCTAATGACGGGCAATTGCATATCAGAAAGGGGAATGCCCAGCTGCTCCAGGAAAGGGAAACTTTCCATACTTATATATTCACCACAAACTTTGTGTCGGGGATAATCATCTTTTTCAAATACAGTGACCATACGGTGTTGCTGAGCCAGCAAAATAGACAATGCCAGGCCTGCCAGGCCACCACCAATAATAATAACATCTGATCCTGTACTATTTATCATGATTGACACAAACTAGGTAGCGAAAAGCCCACTCGTGAGACAGTAAGTATGCCGGAATGCCAGCTTTTTGTAAAAGAATTTTCCACTCCGGCTTTGTGAAAGCGCGCTTTACAGAAAGAGGACCATCATTCTTCACATATTTTGATGAAGAGAAAATTGATGTCAATACTTTTATAGAATAGTATGCAACAGGATGACGTTGCAAGTCATTAATAAAAAAACCAAGCTTGCTGTTGTCCCCTAACCATATTAATTGCTCATTCAATTGTGCATTTGTAAAATGATGGCAGAAGAGTGATGAAAATATAACATCGGGCTTTATATCATTAGGCCACTTTGTTTGCCTGTAGTCGCAACATATCCATACAGTATCCAGGTCGCGCACTTTTCTTGCTGCATACATGGTGCATTCAGGTTTTATATCTACACCTATAAGCCTGTATTTTATGCCCCTCTCCTGTAGTACTTTACGTATGGCTGAGAGGTTATCACCACCTCCACATCCTATTTCTGCTATCACTACAGGCCTATCCCAATCTTTGTATTTATCCAGAAAATGCTGTAAACCTTTTTTAGTAATGCTATGGCCACCAAGTAAAGTATTTATTATATCCAGCTCTGCCAGGTTAAGATGCATGTCGCTGTATGGTATATTATCAGCATCAAGTAGCTCAGGAGTATTATCGCGGTATTTAAAGCTCATGTTTATACTATTGTCAAAATCATACTCTCCATAGTTAGTCCGGGACCAAATGCGGCTCCAAATATATGTGCACCTTTTTCGGCATTATGCTCCTTCCATATTTCGTTGAGTACAAAGAGGATGGTTGGCGACGACATATTGCCATAGTTGCGCAATATCTGATAGGAATATTTTACATCTTCTTCGGTAAGCTCAAGCCCTGCTGCCAGACACTCTAAAATACGTTTACCACCAGGGTGGATACTCCAGTACTTTATATCATCTTCTTTCAACCCTGCTTTTTGCAGCGCCCGTTTTTTAAGCGGCACAATATCGGCTTTGAAAATATCAGGAACTTCGCCCGAAAGTGTCATTACAAATCCGGTTGAAGATATATTCCAGGTCATATCATTTTTTGAATCCTTTACCACCTCTGCATAAAAGCTATTGAGTTGTATGCCTGGATTGGGATCGCTATCTGCAGATACTAAAACCGCTGCACAACCATCGGCAAAAAGTATAGGTGAGAGTATAGCCTCTGGAGTGTAGGTTTTCTGAAAATGCAGGGTACATAATTCAACGCATACCATTAATACTTTTGCTTCAGGGTGCGCCAGCACTATATCGTTTGCTTGTTTAAGTCCATGTACTGCCGCATAGCAACCCATAAAATTGACTGTGCTGCGGTTTACAGAGGCTGGTAATTGCAGGGCATGCATCAATGCCAGTTCAAGCCCTGGTGCACTAATGCCTGTGCAACTTACAGTGATAAGATGTGCAATATCGCCCACCGCTGCTATACCCTCAAGACATTTAAGTGAGGCTTCGAGCGCCAGCCCGCAGGCATGACGTTCAAACCATGCCATCCGCTGCTCGACACTGGGAAAAGGTTCCATGCCAATAGTTCTAGGATAGAATTCCCATTCGTCCATCTCCAGTGAATAATCCTTTATTACCGAGTAACGATTCTCTATCCCACTTTTATTATAAAGAAATTTTAACACCCGTCTTTCATTATCACCAATGTCACTATAAGCCAGGTTCATAAAACGGCATATCCCGTCCTGATTGTGCTTATACGGCGGTACCACAGTAGCAATTGATGTTATTTTGGCCACGAATTTTCAATATTATTGTAAAAGGATAAACCCAATATTTAGTTACAGATTCCTATTATGGCCATCTGTTTCCTTAAATACAGTAAATTTCGTGCCTGCTTTATTTTAAAGTGGTAATAACTATATTATTCTATTTCTTTTGCTTTATTTACAATTTCCTTAATTACTTCATCCAGGTATTGAGCAGTTTCCTTTATTCCTTCCAACACGGTCTGATTGGTTTCGTCGTGAGGCTGCTGTATGTTGAAGAGTTGCGCTAATCCTAATATTGTTGAGACCGGACCTCTAACTTTATGCGATTGTATCCATGCTATTTCTCGCATCTTTTGGTTTTGCTGTTCGATTTTGGTCAGATGTTCCCTTGTACTCGTAATATCTCTTGAAAAGCACGATACGCCAACTACATTATTGTCTGCATCGCGGATGGGATTCATACTGATCTCTGAAAAGCTCACCCCAAGAAGCCCACTATATGCTTCTACTAATTTAAAAGAGGAACCGGCAAACGCACGCGCATAAATTGTTTCCCAATAGCCTACGGTTTGTGTACCAAAAATATCTGCCGTTATTTTTGTGCCTAGATCCTCCCTTGATTTTCTTTGTGATTTTGTAACAGTCTCCCAGAATGCCTCATTTCCCAACAGTATGTTCATGTCTCTGTCCACAGACCAAATGACATCGGACGTGGCATTTATAATAGATAATAAGTTTTGTCGGTCAGTAAATACTTTGTCCTCCAACTCCTTCCGCTTACTAATGTCTTTGAGAAATACAGTAAGCCCATTACTATTAGGATAAGCCGTAGTATATACCCATTTGTTTATGTTGGGTGAAAAGTACTCTGACGCTATTACCCTCTTTTCCTGCATTGCCAGGTGATAATTAGTGTACATCTCCGTATCCTTTCCGCGCGGAAACAGATCCCAAATATTTTTGCCTAACAATTGAGAACGATCTACATTAAAAGTGCGTTCCGTAGCCGGATTTAGATAGGTGAAATTCCAATCTTTATCAACACTGTATAGGCAATAACTGGTAGATTCAAGTATATCTTCAATCTCCCTGGCTCTTTCCCTAACATCAGCTTCAGATGTTACCAGGGTTGTGATATCTACAGTTATACCTGTAATGAGGTCTTTACCTTCATTACCTTTCACCCTTATACCTCTTCCTTTTAAATGTCTCCAACTGCCAGATCCGTGCTGGAAACGAAACGCGTATTCCTGCAGGTTGTTTGTATCTTTCATTTGTTGAAAGGCATGCAAATACCCCCCACGATCATCTGGATGTATGTTGTCTATAAAAAGAGAATGGTCTCGAACAAGCTCTTCACGATTGTAACCAAAAACGATTTCGCAGGCGTCATTAATATATTCCAGCGTAAAATCTTCTGTATTCTTACACCAAATCACTTCGTTGAGCGCGGTAAGCATCAGTTCATAAGCCTCTCCCTTACTATAATTAGTCAATAGTCGTTTACCTGCAACGTTCTTACGAGTCAATATCTTTTTAATGGCAATGGTGAAGTCTTTATTGGATTGCGACAGAAGAATATAATCGTCTGCACCTGTTTGTATGGCCTGCATACCCTGTTCATCAGTGTGCACTGCAGACAAGAGTGGATAACCACTTGCTGTGGACAAAGAAATATGTTCTTGCAAGCTATCTGCAAAAACAATAATTAATGAAAGCTTCGGAGTATCAATATGATTTGTAAAAAGCCCTCCTTCGATGGTATGGACCATACACGACGGATAACTATTTTTTAGGATCTCGGCAGCACGGTCACATTGTTCCGTACTACTTGGTATAACTAAAAAATGCTCCATTTTTGTTTATTTAATATTGATATTCTATATATACATTCCTAAACCAGGAATTTGCCAAACTATAATAATTTCTCTAATTTATGCTAATTTTTTAAGCTCGATTTATTCCAGCTCATAATTTTTTACAGCAATTATATGCACACTAAGTTATATGCAATTAAAACCCTGATAACCACCTATCAATAACAGGTACAAATTGGCTGAACTCCGTATCGTTTATTATACGATTAAACGGAAACTCTGTTACAGCGCCCAAAGCATCATCAATATTGAAGCCTTTTTGTGGCGTGGTAAAAAAAAGGTTTTTACTGTACAAGTAATTACCCAAATATTCCTGTTCAGTCTGGCCGGGGGTAGGTATTAAGATTGCTTTTTTATTTAGCCTTATAATATCCATAATTGTTGAATAACCGGAACGGCAAATAACCATAGCAGCCTGCTCAGCCAGCTGTTGCAACATAGCATTATTCACCTGGGCATACCAAGTAATATGTGCAGGAATCTCTTTGCGAGTTTTACCTGCATTTCCCTCTATAAAAATAACTTTACCCGTGTGTTTATGTGTTTGCTTCCATAGTAAATCTGCAAGTATTGTTCTTTGTGGTTCAGGGCCAGAGAGTAGTATAAGGAGTGCACTGCCTTCTGCTGCATTTTCCGGCTTTCTCAGTTGCGATAAAAGCCCTATATAATAAGAATAGGAAGGGATGTGAGCAGGATGGCTTAATTGTCCCGCAAGTCCATTGCCTGGCACATCAACAATCCACCGTTCACTAAAGCGATTTAGAAACCTATAGTGCAGGTATTGTAGTAAACTATCTGCGAGATTACCCCATCCTGTTTGTATGCGGAGTTGGTGGGTCATTATTACCGACGGTATGCCTGCGTAATACATGCCATAACGATTATCTGACACGATTCCATCAAATTGTCTTATACTTAGTAAACTATCCAGCCATTGCTTTTCCTTTTTTATTGCCAGCAATATTTTAGGAACCTGTAGCAGCAGATGTGCAGAGAAAGTGCTGCCTCTTTTACTGTATGTAATATTATAACCTTCAAGATAAATAGTTTCTACCTGCAGATTTTCCTTAATGAGCGCACATTGGCTATCATTGCCTGCAAACGTAATATGATGACCTATAGATTGTAAATACCTGATTAATGGAATAGAGCGTGTAGTATGCCCCATACCCCAATCGAGCGGGGCAAATAACAATTTCTTTGCTTTTTTTACCATTAAAATCTCTTATTTTTACAATACAAGTAAAAAAATGCAGTTGTCGAAGAAAAACAAAATTATACTTTGTACGTTAATAATGTCGGTAGGTGTGTTGATGGCACAAAGTTGTAAGGTAGTTCCATCGAGTAAGAAGTGTGGTTGTGGCGCTGATATAAACAGAATGTACAACCCAAGAACCAGAAGAAGCTATTAAAACATATATATTATGTGGAGCGGGCAAGATAAGGTTTGGTTACATTATGTAAAGGATATTATTGCTGCAGATGTATATTCAGCAGTATTCCTGGCATCTTACCTGCGATATATGGGGCTTAACAAGTCGCATGTTTCTTTTCTGGAGGTTATAGACCTGCAAAAATATAAAGTGATAAAGCAAAAACATAAAGTACGGGCAGCCATAAAAGAACGGGCTAATATACCGTTTGTATTCGTGGTTTGCAGAAACTGATAATATAGAACGTTTTATGAAAACGGCTTGCGCAAATATGCGCAAGCCGTTTTCATAAGTGGGCAACACCGCCGGACACGCAACACCGCAGGCAAAAAAAATTGCCGGACTCCCGGCCGGCAATTTTTTAACCATTCAATCTTAAAATCGTTCTATACTTTTGATGCTTCTTCTTTATCTTTTGCCCCAGCTTCAATTTCTGATTTTATTCCGTTTTTTGCGTCATTGAATTCACGCATCCCTTTGCCAATCCCTTTTGCCAATTCGGGTATTTTTTTACCGCCAAACAACACAACTACTGCAAGCAGTATCCACACCCATTGATCGCCACCCGGCATGTGCAACAAGAGTTCTGGCTTTATCATCAATAATGTCATGACCTCACTTTTAAAATTTGCTAATTAATAATGAATATTGTGCTTACCGCACATGCAAATATATGATATCCAGCGTTTCCAGCTTCTTTGACTGTTGCTTGAATTGCAAGTTTAAAAAATAAAAACAAATGAAAATGTTAAACCGGATCTACATCAAACAGAACCTGCAGACTATTCAATCCCCGGGTGCCGGTAATGATCTGTTTTTGTTCTTTAAGAAATGCCTTTACGTTATCTAGAAGTTTGCCATCGCGCGGGCATTTTATCCAAATTTCCATGATATACATGTTGCGTACACGGGGTACTATAGCCGGACCAGGACCTTGCACTGTTAAACCATCGAGAGTGGTTAATGCTTTAGCCATGAGCTCAGCACCGATAGTAGCCTTCTGTTCATCGGCGTGTTTAAACGTTATTTTTATAAGCCTGCTGAAAGGAGGGTAACCAAAGTATTGCCGGTACTGTATCTCATTGCTGTAGAAGGTGTGTACGTCGTGTGCTTGTACCCATTCGAGTACGGGGTGTTTTAAGTTGTAAGCCTGTATGAGTACGCGGCCCGCGCCATCGGTGCGGCCCGCACGACCGCTTACCTGTTCCATCAACTGGAAGGCGCGTTCGTTTACCCTGAAATCGGGGAAGGATAAGAGGTTGTCTGCATTTAGAATACCTACCAATGATACACCTGCAAAGTCGAGCCCCTTTACTACCATTTGTGTACCTACTAGGATATCTATTTTGCGGGCATCGAGTTTTGTAAGCAGGTCGGTCATGCTTTTTTTACCGCGCATACTGTCTACATCCATACGGGCAACACGGGCCTCGGGGAAGATCTGTTTTACTTCTTCTTCAATTTTTTCGGTACCGAAACTTTTGCTGGTGAGGCGGTTGCTGCCACACGACGGGCAGGTATGGATTACCGATGCCTTCATGCCGCAATAGTGGCAATGCATTTTATCGGTACTCTTGTGGTAGGTGAGCGATACTGCACAGTTTTTGCATTGCGGTACCCAACCACATACGGTGCATATCTGGAAAGGAGCATAGCCCCTGCGGTTCTGAAACAAAATGACCTGCCTGCGATTTTGCAGCGCCTCTATTATAGCCTGCTGCAAGGGTGGGGTTATCATTTGTCCGCCATAGGGGACACCGGCTGCAGGCTGTGCGTTCACCAGTTCTATAACCGGCATTTTTACACCCAGGTAGCGTTCTTTAAGCGGCACATACGCATACTTATTGTGTTGCACATTGTACAGGCTTTCTACAGATGGTGTAGCCGAACCTAGTATCACTTTAGCACCATGCAAGCCTGCAAGATATATAGCGGCATCGCGCGCATGGAAACGTGGGGCCGGGTCTTTCTGTTTGTACGAGCCATCGTGTTCTTCATCGGCAATGATGAGCCCTATATCACTGTAGGGAAGCCATAGTGCAGAGCGGGGACCGAGGACTAACTTGTAATCGCCCTTGCGTACCTTTTCCCATATCTCTACCCGTTCGTTATTGCTGAAGTGAGAGTGGTAGACACCCATCTCTTCCCCAAAATGCGCCATCAGCCTGCTTACCAATTGAGTGGTGAGCGCGATCTCGGGCAACAGGAATACTGCCTGCTTACCAGTGGCCAGGCATTCTTTTATCTTCTGTATGTATAGCAAGGTTTTACCGCTGCCGGTTACACCATGCAGTAGAGCTACATTCTTTTCCTCTAGCCCCTGCTGCAGCTTGGTGTAGGCTTCTGCTTGTGCGGGAGTGAATAGTATATCTATATTTTGTTGTTTGCCGGTATAAAGGAGGCGGTCGGCCTGCCTGTCTTCCAATACAAAAATTCCTTTCTCGGCCAACGCTTTTACCTGTGCTGCTGTACTGCCAGTACGCTCCATAAGGTCTTGCCGACGCACGAAGCCGTTCTTTATAGACAACTCTGTATAAGCCATTAATAATTGCAACTGCTTGGGTGCTCGTTCCAGTTCGTTGAATAGCTTTATTATTGCTGCTTCTTCCTGGTAGGCAGGTGTAAGCGTTACTATCTTTTCCTTCTTGATGGAATAGGTAGATTCCAGGCTGTCGTTGATGAGCACCGCCTGTTTTTCTATAAGCTCGTTGAGGACCTGCGCAAAAAAGCGCAAACCTACAATACCCCTGAGATCGCTGAGGGTAATTTCTTTGCGTTGTTCCAGTGCAAAAACGGCTTCGCTAGCGGCTTCGCTCCATTCATAAAGCACATCAAGCTCGCCACACCACACAAGGCTGGTTTCAGCCATTAACTTCAGGTGAGCGGGTAATGCGGCTTGCATCACCTCACCGGGTGCAGCTATGTAGTACTGACCTATCCAGCGCCAGAAGGTGAGCTGGATCTCGTTGACTACCGGGTGCTCGTCCAGTACGTTCTTTATAGGCTTTACCGAATACAATTCAGGTGCGCGATCGTGCAGTTTGTCTATAATGCCCGCATATTGCTTGTTCCGGCCCAGCGATACTTCAACCCGCATACCTGGCTGCAGGGTACCCTGCAATTGTTCGGGTATGCCATAGGTAAGTACCTGTGGCAGGTTAAGGGGGATTATCACATCGGCAAAACGCATTTATATCTTTATACTTATTTTTATGGGTAAGACAATGCAAGATACATTAGGACCTTACCTGTTTCCAAATAACTGATATTATGGCCGATGCGAAAATATTTATGGAAACAGAACGGTTGCTACTACGAGAGCTGGTTCCTGAAGACGCGGGAGGCATGTTTGAACTGGACAGTGACGCTGAAGTACACCGTTACATAGGCAAAAACCCAGTGAAAAATATAGAGCGAAGCAGGGAGGTAATAGATATAATAAGGGAACAATACATAACTAACGGTATAGGTAGGTGGGCGGTAATAGAGAAAGAAACCGGGCTGTTTATTGGCTGGAGCGGCTTAAAACTGACTACTTCGCTAACCAATGGGCATATTAACTATTATGACCTTGGATACAGATTCATAAAAAAACATTGGGGTAAGGGGTATGCTACAGAGACTGCCGTGGCATCTGTAGACTATGGCTTCAACCACATGGGGCTTACTGAAATATACGGCATGGCTGACATTGGTAATATTGCTTCGCAAAACGTATTACAAAAAGCCGGGCTGCAATATGTGAAAACATTTGAATTTGATGGCGCAATACATAAATGGTATAAGGCTATAAGCAGCAACAGGCTGTAAACCATTTAAATAGCGCAGGTATCCTTACCTTTGCAGTGAAATTAATATATCAAATACAAGAATGGCAAAACAAACAGGAAGGAAATGTTCTTTTTGTGACCGTGCTGAGAGTGATGTGAACATCCTTTTTACGGGCATAAAGGGCAATATCTGCGACCAATGTATAGAAAACGCCCACGTACTACTACAGGAAGCAAACGGCGATACTAAAATAAAGAAAGAACCTAAACACGGACTTGAGCAGCACAAAATGCACAAACCCCGTGAGGTAAAAGAATTCCTGGATCAATACGTAATTGGACAGGATGACGCTAAGAAAATAATGTCTGTAGCCATATACAACCACTACAAAAGGCTGATGATGCCAATTGTGGATGAGGTTGAGATCGAAAAATCAAACATTATAATGGTAGGCGAAACCGGTACGGGTAAAACCTTATTGGCTAAAAGCATTGCCAAGCTGCTGCAGGTTCCATTTGCAATTGTAGATGCTACCGTGTTTACTGAAGCAGGCTATGTGGGTGAAGATGTGGAAAGCATATTATCTCGCCTGTTACAGAACTGCAACTTTGATGTAAGCCTGGCAGAAAGGGGCATTGTGTATATAGATGAAATGGATAAGATAGGCCGCAAGAGCGACAACCCATCTATAACCCGTGATGTAAGTGGCGAAGGTGTGCAGCAGGCATTGCTAAAACTGCTGGAAGGCAGCGAAGTAATGGTACCTCCGCAAGGTGGTCGCAAGCATCCTGAGCAGAAGATGGTGAAGGTAAATACCCAGAACATCCTGTTTATATGCGGTGGCGCTTTTGAAGGCATTGATAAGATGATTGCCCGCAGGGTACAAACATCTGCTATTGGCTATAACGCTATTAAAAGTGCAAAGGACCTGGATCGTGGCAATTTGCTGCAATACGTAAACGCACAAGACCTGCGTGCATTCGGTTTGATACCTGAGCTGCTGGGCCGTTTACCTATTGTTACCTACCTGAACCCGCTGGACCCACCTGCACTGAAACGTATACTTACAGAGCCTAAGAATGCACTGATCAAGCAATATACCCGCTTATTTGAGTACGAAGGTATAAAACTGAAAGTGGATGATGCAGCACTGGACTACATGGTAGAGAAGGCGATACAGTTTAAACTGGGTGGCCGTGGCCTGCGTGCCATCTGCGAGATGATACTTACGGACGCCATGTTCGACCTGCCGTCTGAAGAACATAACGGCGTGTTTCACCTGACTGCCGAGTATGCACACCAGATGCTGGACCATAGTAAACTAAGCGTACTGAAGGCCGCATAAAAAACTGATCTTAAAGCCATACATAAGTAACACATGGAAGACCTGGTAGAACAACTGAAAGATAAAGCTGGCCTTACTGAAGAGCAGGCTATAAAAACGATACAGACCATTAAGGATTATATAACGTCTAAACTGCCGCCTATGTTTAGCGGTATGGTTGATAACTTCTTAGGAACAGCAGCGGCTGAAGAAGACCACCTGGATTAGTAGTCTATTTATAAATTAAGATAAGGAGGTTGTCACTGAATGGTGACAACCTCTTTTCAATAACAGTGCCTTTAACTTACCCAATGCCCCCAACCATAGACCATATAGAACTGGATGAAAACAATGCGGAGTTTAACTACGCTATGCAGTTTGTGCAGCATACCAACCGGCTTATATACCTTACAGGGAAGGCAGGCACTGGTAAGACCACGTTTTTAAAATACCTGAAACAAACCACCAAGAAAAGCGTTGCCATTGTTGCGCCTACGGGTGTTGCTGCTATTAATGCGGGTGGACAAACGATCCATTCATTTTTCCAGATAAAGCCTGGGGTGTATGTACCGAATGACAAACGATTGAGAAGCCATGCCAGTCCGTTTGATACAGATAAGAGCACGGTCTTCAACTACTTTAAATATTCGGAAGAGCAGCGAAAAGTGATACGCGAACTGGACCTGCTGATCATAGACGAAATATCGATGGTGAGGTGCGACCTGCTGGACGTGATAGATCGGCTGATGCGTGTGTACCGCAACTGGGAGTTTGAACCTTTTGGCGGGGTACAAGTGATACTAATTGGAGATACGTTTCAGCTGCCCCCAATTGCCGATGGCGAGCAATGGGATATACTGAGTAAGTTTTATGAGAGTCCTTTCTTTTTTAGCTCTAACGTTATTAAACGGCACCGCCCGGTGTACATAGAACTGAAGAAAATCTATCGTCAAAAGGAACAAGGGTTTATAGATCTGCTGAACAGGGTAAGGACCAACCAGGTAACACAGAATGAGCTAACGTTACTAAATAGCAAGTACAATCCTACATTCGTACCCCCTGAACATTCTAATTACATCACACTGGCTACCCACAACAAAATAGTTGACAGTACCAATGCTACGCGATTGGCAGAGTTAAGTACGGAAATAAAGACATTCAAGGCATCAGTAGATAAAGACTTCCCGGATAACATGATGCCTGCGGATAAAGTGTTGCAATTGAAAGAGGGTGCACAGATCATGTTCATCCGTAACAACAGGGCAAAAAAGGTCCATAATGGAAAGATTGCCAAAATAAAATCACTCAAAGACGACAAGATAATTGTGGAGATCTCTGAAGGCAACGAGATTACAGTTGAAAAAGAAACTTGGGAAAATATACGCTACAGTTGGAACGACACGGACCGTAAAATAGAAGATGAGGTAGTAGGGAGTTTTACACAATACCCTATACGGCTGGCATGGGCAATATCCGTACACAAAAGCCAGGGACTTACTTTTGATAATGTAATTGCAGACCTGGGTGCGGCCTTTTCATCTGGACAGGTATATGTAGCGCTGAGCCGTTGTACTTCGTTCGATGGACTGGTGCTTAAAACGCAGATAGACCGGGGCGCTATAAAAACAGACACACGAGTGATCAGGTTTGCACAAAATGAAACACCTGATACGCTAATAGTACAGGAGCTGAATGCAGGCAAGGCAGACCACTACTATAAGAAAGCAAGAGAAGCTGCAAAAGCAAAAGATATGCACACCGCTCTGCAACAGTTTATAAAAGCTATTGAATTCAGGAACGACGTGGATACCGACCTATTTAAACGCTATGCCACAGTGCTTCACTCCAGGTTGACCAACCGTAAAGAGATGCGAGTAACGCTACCTGCTGCGGTAGCGCTACTGAAGAAACAGTATGCCAAAAAAGAAAGCGTAGGTGCTCCGCTGGTCGTTACCAAAGAACAGAATAAGTCTATAGGTTTCTGGATAGAAAAACTTACTGAGTTTGCACGTTTGAAAGGAATTAATAAATAATACTATTCTTCCCAGTCATCTATTTCTACAGCCTCATCATGGTCTGTTCGTACAAGTTGGTACTTACGGGCGAAGTTACACCAGTAGCAATCTTTTCGGCCACAACCTGTATCAAACTCATGGTTCATGATGCGCGCATAGCTATCCTTTAACTGTTGGCGTACAGTTTCTTCATCCTGCGCAAAAATGGGCACGTAGTAACGCTTAAATTCGCCGGTTTTACTATTTTTCTGTATGTAGTCAAACATACCCATATTCACCTTCAGGTGTTTGTCTTCATAGTTTTCTATCAGCAGTTTATAAAACACCATTTGCCGCCAATAATCGCCACCCAAAGGTTCTTTTTCATTTGGCGCTGCGGTTAGCGCATTACCCCAGCGGTCAGGGTCGCCTGTCTTATAGTCCACTATGGTGCAGCTATCTCCGTTGATCTCTATTTTATCTATTTTCCCGGTTACCGGCACACCATCAAGCAGGTATCTGTTCACCTTCCATTCTATCTCCACATTGGTAGGGAACTCATTGATATACCTATCGTAGTACTCACTTAAAATAGTATGGCCCTGCTCCATCCGTCTATCATACATAACAGTTGTAAACGATGCAGATTCTGCAAACATGCTGGAGTCGAAAACAGCAAGTAATCGTTCTTTATCCGGGAATACATTTGTTGCTTTCATCTCTTTAAAGAATCTTTCCAATGCATTATGTACTGCTGTACCAAATGCCAGCGCGTCATTTTTCTGGAAAGGCACACGCAGCAGGTTCTCATAATAAAAACCCAACGGACAGTAGAGGTACTTGGATAGTGTGGTATAACTCATGGTGAGTTGTTGTAATTGCCGCTCTATCCATTGGCCGTTGGCCAGCCTTATGCGCACTTCAGGAACGGGCTGCATAGCCAGTTGCAGGTGGTTCAGCACATCGCTCGTTTCTACACTATGCAGAGTACGCTCCGCCGGGGTACTTATCTCTTCAATAAACACAGAGGCTTCAATACTTTTACCATTGTTATCATTTAGTGCATACGATATATGCAGGTGCTTTTTAGCACGCGTTAATGCTACATAAAATAGCCTTCGTGCTACCTCTACTTTATATGTTTTCTCGTGGTCGTCATCTGTTTTGGTAATGGTATCTGGTAGCTTGTATTCAAAGCTATTGCCACGGCGGGCTTCCCAATAGTTCTTGGTAGTGCCTATCAAAAACACATGTTCAAACTCATTGCCTTTAGCGCCATGCGCAGTAAAGAAATGTACACCATTATCGTTTTGCACTACACGCTGTACAGGGATGGTAATTCCCTCATCATTCATACGTTCTACCTGTCCCAGGAACTCAGCAAGTCTTATACGCGGGTTACGACCATGTAGCTCGCGCACGTAGTCGAAGAAGGTATGCAGTACCTGTACATTCCAAATATGATCCGGCTGTTGCAGCAGGTAAGCCACTATACCACTTTCATACACAATTTTTTCTACCAGTAAAGGCAGAGGCATGCTTGTTTGTGTGCGTGCCCACTCTTCCATATTCCGCCCCATTCTTATCAGCGCCTTTGCAGAGGGCAACTCCAATGATTCCAGCAACAAACTCTTAGTGAGCAGGAAACGCCAGTAGCCGAGGCTTTTATCCTTAGCACGATTGCCTTGTATATACAGGCTCAGCAAGGCTATATCGGTAGGGGCAATTTCGTAGTAGGGCGCATGCAATATTTCAAAGAGTAGTGCTTCGCCACTAAATGGTTCCTTACGTTCCATCTCTAGGTAGCGCAATACATTCAGCACTTGCTGTATCAATGGGAGGTCCAGTATGTTTACCGGTTTCTTTACATTATATGGAATGCCCTTGCGCTCCATGAGCGCTATTATATTGTCTGCTTGCTTGTGTTGTGCGTACAATATAGCTACATGGTTCAATGGCACTCCGGCTTGCTGCAGGCGCTCCACCTGCAGCATGATATCGGTCTCTTCCTGCAGCACGTTGCTGTACACCTTTATTATGGGCGTTACTACCTCTGCACCTTCCTGGAAACGTTTAGCAGCTGCTTTAATATTCTTGTCCAGCTTCAGGTGTTCGAGCTGGTATATGAGCCGTTGTTTGTTGTTTACAATAGTTGTCGTTGCTTTGTCCAGTATGTGTTGTGACGAGCGGTAGTTTTGCGACAGGATGATGATCTTTATTGCATCCTTGTACCGCTCGTAAAAATCTATAATGTTGCGGATGCGGGCACCCTGGAATTCGTAGATGGACTGGTCGTCATCGCCCACCACAAAAATATTGGGATCGTCCCAAAAACGGGTGAGTAAGTTCAGTAGTTGATTCTGCGATCCGTTGGTATCCTGGAACTCATCTACCAATATAAACTGGTGGCGCTCCTGGTAGCTTTGCAGCAAGGTAGGGCTTTCTTCAAACGCATCAAGTACCCATATGATCATGTCATTAAAGTCATAGCGGCCGGCTTCCTTCATTCTTGCTACATAGGTATCAAATAGCTCTGCCGCAGCCGCGGTACTTGCCATCCGTCTTGCCTCTTCGTCTATTTCATTTTGCTTCAGGTCGCCCTTTACGTACCCGTTTCCTTTCCTTTTATATACGTAGGCTTCGCGGTTGGGGAGGTCGTTTATATATTCAGTTATAGCAGCAATAATTTCGGGATAGCGCATGTTCTCCCGCTTCATAAATTCGAACAGGCGATTCAGCTTACCAGCATCGTAATATATGTTCCCACTCAGCTTGCGCAGTATATGTCCAGAGGGTAGTTTCTCCAAAATATCATACAACAGGTCGGTACGCTCCAGGTCGCTTATAGGCTGTAAAGCACGTTGGCTAAAGACTTCACTATTACTCTGTATTACGTTATTGCAAAAAGCATGGAATGTAGCAATATTAACCTTGTGAGCAGCAGGGCCTATTACCTGCACCAGTCTGCGGCGCATGGCATTGGTAGCCTCTTCTGTATAGGTGAGGCACAATATTTCCGACGGTTGTACCTGTGCTTCACTGCGCAGCAGATTAGCTATGCGCAAGGCAAGTACTTCAGTCTTGCCGGTACCTGGTCCTGCTATTACCATCACAGGGCCATAGATGGTATCTACTGCTTCTTTCTGCTGAGTATTCAGATCGTTATAACGCTGTAGAAAAAGATCTTCGTTGATGATCATGCCTGAATTTTAAGGGATATTTATGAAGATAGGAAAGGTAGTATAATTAGAAAAAGAAACCATTATCTTACATTTGTAGCTACTCATCTCAATCAAATATTAAAAAATGAAAAAATTATTACTCCTTACTGCCCTCATTTTCGGCATGCTGCAGACTGCAACCGTTAGCGCACAAGAGAAAAAGAACGAAAATAAAAACATAGACTCCTTATTACCCTACCAGAAAAACCATTCACTGCCCACTTTCAACATATTGGAAATGGATAGCTCTACCATATTTGTAACTAACAAGATACCTATGGGCAAGCCCAGCCTTATTATGTTCTTTGGTCCTGACTGCGACCATTGCAAACACCAGATGGAAGAGATGGTAAAAGGTATGGACTCACTTAAAGATCTTCAATTTTACTTATGTACGTTTGGCAACCCTACTGCTATAAAAGGGTTTTATGAAAAGTTTCATCTTGAAAACTATCCTAACGTAAAAGTTGTCGGTAAAGACGTTGATTACTTCTTCACATCTTTCTTCGGCGCACGCTTTGTACCTTATCTTGCAGTGTACGACAAACACAAGAAATTTGTAAAGAAATTTGAAGGCCATGCCAGCGTTAAAGAACTATATGAGGCATCGAGAAAATAAAATCATAAAAGTCAATTTTAACCATAGGGTCGGCACTAATATTGCCGACCCTATTTTTTTAGAGAAAGTAAAATTTTATGGATAGTAAGCGCAACGCCAGAGCCCTGAATTCTTTCGAAGAATTATATATTAACGCACGCGAAAAAGAGCAACGGATATATACGGATGCGCAGCTCCTCTTGTTGCCAGATATAGCTCCATCTCACCCGCATTATAAAGAATGGCTGGTAAGAAAACATTCCAGCGTACGACTTATAAAATACCTAAAAAGCAAACGAAGACCATTAAGCATTCTTGAAATCGGCTGTGGTAATGGCTGGCTATCTGCAAGACTATCTGAAATAGAAAATGCCACAGTTACCGGATTGGATATAAACCAGGCAGAGCTTACACAGGCAAGTACTGTATTTAAAAAAAGCAACTTGCAGTTTATTTATGGCAACATTGCGGACAATATTTTTCCGGCCCAGAAGTTTGACGTGGTGGTATTTGCCGCATCGTTGCAATACTTCCCATCATTAACAATATTCAATTCCATATTTCCTATTCTATGTCCACAAGGAGCGATACACATTATAGATACCCCTTTTTATAAACCGGGATTGGTTGCAGCTGCTAGAGAACGTACACGGGCTTATTACACTGCATTGCATGTACCTGAAATGGCAGATCGTTACTACCATCATTCGGTTGATGAACTAAAAAAAATGGACCATACTTTTTTGTATGATCCCAATTCTTTTATCAATAAACTGCTAAAACGCAACCATCCCTTTCCCTGGGTAGTAGTACGCTGCCAATAGCTTCTTTACTTTACGTCACTGTCTTTAATGTCAGTCTGGTCCACTACATAAAGTGGCCTGTTGCGTACGTTGTTGATGATGCGACTTATATATTCGCCCAATATGCCCAGCGATAGCAGTTGTACACCACCAAGGAATGTGATGCTTATAATGGTAGATGCCCAACCCGGCACTGTAGCATGGTTGAAGAAATAAGAATAAACCGCAAACACGCCTATAAGAAACGACATGATACAAACTATGAATCCAAGGCTCGTTGCCAGCTTTAAGGGAGCATCAGAAAATGCGGTAATACCATTAAACGCCAGCCGCAACATTTTCTTAAAGGGGTAGTTTGTTTTACCAAACTTGCGCTCATCGCGCTCAAACATTACATAGGTGTTTCTAAAACCCAGCCATGCTATTTGTCCACGCAGGTATTTGTCATACTCCTTCATTCGCTGCAGGTACTCCAGTACGTCGCGGCTTATCATGCGGTAGTCGCCTACATCAAGTGGTATATCAAAAGCTACCAGCCACGCCATCAGCCTGTAAAACATACGGGCGGTTACCCGTTTGAAAAATGTTTCTCCCTTTCGCTTGGTGCGTTTGGCGTATATCACCTTATAGCCGTTCTGATACTCGGCATACATCTGGCTTATCAGTTCGGGGGGGTCCTGGAGGTCGCCATCTATAGTTACTATGGCATCCCCGCTTGAATAGTCCATACCAGCCGTAATGGCTATCTGGTGCCCAAAATTGCGACTGAAGCTGATAAAGTGCAGCCGAGCGTCGTCTTCGCAAAGCGATTTCAGCTTCAGCAGGGTGCCATCCCGGCTGCCATCGTTCACAAAAATGATTTCGTAGGCTTCGGTAATGCTGGCTGCAACCGCAACCAGGCGGCGCACAAGCTCTTCTATAATGAGCTCCTCATTAAAAACAGGTACTACAATTGATAGCGCTATATTACTACTGCCGTTTGCCATTTAACCTATAAACAGTTACGTTATAATAAGCTTGCAAGATAGTAGTTTGGTAATGCGTTTCCATATACTTTTTTACGCTGTCCTGGAAAACAATGATATTTTCCACGCTATCTGCCTTTTCCAGGTTGTTTTGTATGTCATTTCTATGTCCTAGCGCTTCCAGGTACCAGTTAATATTTGCCTGGTACCCCGTATATATTACCACTCGGCCGGTTATGCTTTGCTTACCCTCTAAGGCATTGTGCAGGTATTCGGCCATGTGTTCGTTACCCATCCGCTGGCTGCCTATATTGGGCAAAGCCGTATTAAGCGCAATGGCTTCCTTATACGGCAGCAAAAAAACAACAGGCAATAACAGGTAAGACAGGACTGCTGTCCACCTTCCCCTTTTTTGTAACATAGAGAACACGCAATAAATAAACAAACCCACAATAGCACTTAAAAACGGGTACATAGGCATAGCATACCAATACAGCTTTGTTTGTGCAGATGATATGACCAGGAAGAACAATGCATTTAGCAGGATGAGGTACACAGTCAAATCGCGATACTTTTTATTATCCATGAACAGTCCGGCCAGCACACCGGGTACAATCAACCAGTACCATGGCTTAAACTGGTAAAGCGCCATGTTATGGAAGTAATAAAGAAATGTTCCTTTATTGCCTTCCAGTGCCTGTGAGTAACGTCCGCCGAGTTCATTTTGCTGTACAGCTTGTATATACCCAGGATTGTAATGCTTGCGCAACAAATAGTAGCCTAAAACGAACAATAAAAAAGTTACGAGACTTAGATACAAATGCTTCTCTTTTAGCAATCGTAAAAGACTTTTTTTATATAACGTAAACAACAAGAGAGCTGGAAGGAAGAGTAACGCTGCTACCCCCTTTGTGAGCACCGCAAGTGTAAGGAATATAAAAGTTAAATACAGAAACTTGGGTTTGCCTTCTTGCAGGTATGCAAAGTAGCTAAAGCAATATGCAGTAGTAAAGAAAGTAAGCAACGCATCATAATCGCCTGTGCGGCTACAATGCAGTGTTACAAAACCTTGCGAAGTGATGAGCACTAAAACAGCTATAAACCCTGCCAATGGCGCCTTCTTCCATACCAAGAACAAATACACAATGATACAGGTACAAGTGCTGGCTATAGCGCCCGGCAAACGTGTAGCCCACTCATGCATGCCCCACAGGTGCATACTTAGCGCTTGCAGCCATACCATTAGCGGCGGCTTCACACTCCACATATCTGGTGCACCGCCGTAATGCACTACCAGCAAATTATGGTTACGCATCATTTCCTGTGCGCTTACAGCTATACGGGCTTCATCGAATAATTGAAGTGGCAGTGAGCCAAGGTGCAGGAACAATGGCGGAATTGCTGCTGCCAGCACGGCCAATAGTAATACGGCAGGATAAAGCTTTATGTATGGGGCACGGCGCAATAGAAAGTCTGGTTTTATTATAGATCACTCAACTCCAAAAAATATGCTCACTATTATAATTATAGCCTTATTAAAAAGTCAAAGCTATTTGGTTATGTTTTTTATTTAAGAGCCACCTTATGCTTTGGACTATCTATATGGTAAGCAATAACGGCATTATATGTGTGCAGTATGTGATAGTAGTAGTTTGAGTCTATATACTTTTTTGTGTCGTCCCTGTAGGCTATCACTTTTTTTGCATCCTTAATATCGCTGCTGTGTATAAATGTTACGGGTCTGTTGGTGTATGCAAATATGGTACGGTAGCAAAAAATATTTTGGGGGTGGGTTTCCGTTACTGTGAAACCGTCAATATTCCGTTTTCCGTCAAGCACATCTTTCAGGTACTTGGCCATATCTTCATTGTTGGTATCCCAATATTGGGGATTAGGCGGAGTTAATACAAACGATGTGATGGCACAGTAGGGCAAAAGGCAAAAGAAAATAATAAGCGCATAAGGCAAAGGGTTAAAATTAAAGCTATCCTGCAATTTTATCTTCAGTAGCAACTGGCATATACAGTAAATGAAGGTGGCAGCTATTATAGACAGGAATGGGTAAATTGGCATGTCGTACCACGGCAATTTTGTACTAGCCGAACTTAATATGTACAGGTAGCTAATAACCAGCACCAGTAGAAAAACAGACAAATTTTGCAAACCTTTCAGTTTAGACGCTATCCCCAGCAAAATACCGGGTATTAAAAGCAGGCACCAGTCTTTAAATTGTGTATCTGCCAACTGGTTTAGGTAAAAATAGTCGCTGCCGGTATGGCTTTCATTTACCTTCAGGTATCTGCCTCCCAGTTCATTATCCTGTACAGCCTGTATATAGCCTGGGTTGTAGTGTTCGCGCAGCAGGTAGTACCCCAGCACAAACACACCAAAACCTGCAAGGCCAGCATAAAACCGTTTATCCTTCAGTAGTACAAACAGCTTCTTTTTGTACAGCGTATATAGCAACAATGCAGGCAATACCATAAGACCTGCAATCCCTTTAGTAAGACAGGCAAGTATGAGGCACACAATTGTATAGGTGAGATATTTCCCTTTGGCCTCTTCAAGATATAAATAGTAGTAGATGCTGCATGCAGTTATAAACAGGGTAAGCGTAGAGTCATAATCGGCAGTGCGGGTGCCATGCATTCTTACATATCCGGCGCTAGAGACCAAAATAACACAGCTGATCACTCCCAACCACGGTGCCTTAAATTTCTTAGCCAGTAACCAGTATATAATCAGGCAGGTAGCCAATGCCGCCAGTGCAGAGGGTAACCGCACTGCAAGCCCATTCATACCCAGCAATTTTATGCATATCACCTGCAGCCATATCAGGAAGGGCGGCTTGGTATTCCACATGTCTGGCTGGCCGGCAAATTTGGTAACTATATAGTTGCCATTGTGGTTCATTTCCAGCGCATTCTCTATCAGGCGGCTCTCGTCCCACAACTGTATAGGCAACTCATCCAGGTGGCCAAATATAGGCACTGCTACCAGCAGCAACATAATGAACAGGCCATGAGAAAACTTTAATTTCATAATTGCTGCTTATATTTCCCGAAGAGTAAAAATATTGGTTTAATAATTTTGGTTCGTATTTATGCCAGTATATATTATTACCCTGCTTAGACAATGTAGCAAAACTACCCTAAACCTTATTAAATAGTTCTTGTTATATAGTTTATGTCGCAAACAATCTCCATATTCTGGTTCCGAAGAGATCTTCGCCTGGCCGACAATGCCGGTCTGTATCATGCCCTGCGCTCAGGTAGTCCTGTATTACCTGTTTTTATATTCGATACTGCGATACTTGATGACCTGAAAGACAAGAAAGACAAACGGGTGGATTTTATATACCGCACACTCGATGCTATGCATAGCCGTTTAAAAGAAATGGGGAGTGGTCTACATGTACATTACGGCACCGTCACCGATTGTTACAAACAGCTATTGCAAACCTATACTATATCATCTGTTTACACCAATCACGATTATGAACCCTATGCCCAAAAGCGCGATGAACAGATTGCTGCGCTTTTAAGTACGCATAATATACCGTTCCACACGTTTAAAGACCAGGTGATATTTGAAAAAGACGAAGTGGTAAAAGACAATAAAGAACCCTATACTGTTTATACGCCCTACAGCAGGCGGTGGAAAGAAAGATTAACTGATTTTTACCTGAAGCCTTATCCGACTCAAAAATATTTCAAAAATTTTTTGCAGTATAAGCCTGTGCCTATTCCAGAGCTTACAGCAATGGGTTTTCAGAAAACAGATTTGCGCCTGACGCCGCCCCGGCTGGATGAGCATATTGCAGCCACTTATGACAAAACCCGCGACTACCCAGCCACACACGGCACCACCCGGCTGGGCATACACCTGCGCTTTGGTACCATTAGCATACGTGCATTGGTTACCCAGGCAAAAGCACTAAACGCTACCTTACTGAACGAGCTGATATGGCGGGAGTTTTACCAGGCAATATTGTGGCATTTCCCACACGTAGTGGGACAGAGCTTTAAAAAAGACTATGACAACATACAGTGGCGCAATAACGAAAAAGAATTTGCAGCCTGGTGTAGCGGCGAAACCGGTTTCCCAATTGTAGATGCAGGTATGCGGGAATTGAATGCTACCGGGTACATGCACAACCGGGTACGTATGATAACAGCCAGCTTTCTTACTAAAGACCTGTTGATAGACTGGCGCTGGGGAGAAGCTTACTTTGCCGAAAAGCTATTGGATTATGATCTTGCCGCAAACAACGGTGGCTGGCAGTGGGCAGCGGGTAGCGGGTGCGATGCGGCGCCATATTTTCGTGTCTTTAACCCAACGTTGCAAACTGAAAAATTTGATCCGAAGCTGGAATACGTAAAACATTGGGTACCAGAATACGATACACTGACCTACAAACCTATTGTAGATCATAAAGCCGCCAGGGAAAGGTGTTTAAAGGTATATAAGGCGGCTTTAAGCCAATAAAAATCCTCTGCTATCAATGGGAATGACGGCAGAGGATCTTCAATATAAAACCCGATTAATTATTATCTTCTGTCTTTTCTGTTTTGTGCTTGCGGTGTTTTTTAGATTCTACCGGTGCGGGGGCATCGTCTTCTTCTTTACCACCATTATCTACATGCCTGTATTCAGAACCAGAAACTGCATCGCTATGATGATGTTTGTGCTTATGCATCATGTGGCAGTTAAAATTGTCTGATATGCCAATGTTTACTTGCTGCCCAAAGGTTAACTGGATATTGCTGGAATTACTATTCCCTGCCCCTTCTATATTCTGGCTTATTGTATTGTAGTTAATTCCACCCAAACCAAAGTTCAGCGCCAGCCCTTTATAAATATTAGCGCCTACTGCCGGGAATATTTGTGCCTGGAAACCATTTGCAGCTGGTGGGTTTGCCTCGTAGGCTACAAGGGCAGAACCATTCACGTAATAAACACCAGGCACATCATGCGCCTGGCTGGACATATATGCCATGTTCACCTGGCCATACAAGAAAAATATTTTACCTAGTTTTTGGCTATAACGGAAGAACGCACCTGCAGTCCAGTCAATTGTAGTACCGCCATAATAATTGTAATTATTAAAATTGCTCAGTGGTATTTGCTGTCCACCTCCATTTTCAGTATGACTGTAGCTACCCTGCACACCCACAGTAAGATGTTTGTTAAACTGGTAGCCTATTCCTGGTGCAACGTTCCAATTGGTATTTGTACCCTGCGGATATACATAATTGCCGTTGGCAGTATTTTGTGAGAAACCGGCTGAACCATACACCAACCATGTATGAGGCTGCGCGTTTATGATAGCCGCGGGGATAACAGCAATAGTAAGCAGTAAAATTATTTTCTTCATAACGGAAGTTTGGGGACTAATGACAAATATATAATCAAAAAACTGTGAATGCTATAGTATATAATTGGATAAATATAGCCAGTAAAAAGCCGCACTTAAAAAGTGCGGCTCTGTTATTGTATAGTATAAAGGACTATTCGTCATCTTTATCATTGTCTTTGTGATGGTGGTGTTTTTCTTTCTTCATTGGCTTATCACCATCTTCATCAGCATCGTTATCCACTTTACGCATTTCAGCGTTAGCGTCATGATGATGATGTCCTTTGTGGCAAGCGAAGTTTTTAGATACACCGAACTGGAAGTTGTTGCCAAAAGTAAAATCAAAACTGCTGGTAGTGTTCTTAGCTGGGTTAGCTGTAGTTGCATCAGAAGGTGTAGAAGTAGTAAAGTTAAGACCACCTATAGAAGCATAGGCTGCGAAACCTTTACCAAAAGCATAACCTAGGTTTGGTGTCAGGTATGCATAAAACCCGTTTGCTTTATCAGTAGCAGGGTGGCTGCCCACTGTTGTGTAAGAACCCTGATAGCCTAGACCAAGCTGGCTATAGAAGAAGAAGTGGCCACCGATATTGTGACTGCAACGTGCAAACAAGCCTGCACTATAAGTATTTGTAGATATACGGTCAGCGCCATCTGGCTTATTTGAAGTTTGTGCCCATGACAGTTCCACACCAGCAGTCAAATGTTTGGTGAACTGGTAACCTACTCCAGGGGTTACATGCCATGTGATATCATTTGTTTTAACTGCATTAACAGTGCTGTTTGTTGTGTTAAAACCTGCATTCCCGTAAAGTAGTATGCTGTTTTCCTGTGCGTTAGCCGCTGTAACACTAGCTAAAGCTAATAATGCGAAGACGATTTTTTTCATGTTGTGTTTGTAATTTGGAGACAAATATATACGCAATATCCAATAATCCATAGCCTTATAGTAAAAAAAATTATGTGCTAAATTAAAGATTATTTAATATTAAGTTAACACACATTACATATTACTTAAACCAGCTACTGTACATCAGGTAGTTATCGGCGATGCGCTGCACTTCGCCACTCAGCAATTCGGGGCTGATATCCTTTACTTTTTTTGCAGGTACCCCGGCATATATACTACCCGGCTGCACCTGAGTACCTTCAAGCACCACAGCTCCTGCGGCTATTATACTGTTGGCACCCACGTGTACATTATCCATCACTATTGCACCCATGCCTATCAGCACATTGTCCTCCACTGTGCAACCATGCACAAGAGCATTATGCCCTATGGATACGTTGTTGCCAATAACTGTTTTGGTGCGCTGGTAAGTGCAGTGTATGCAAGCACCATCCTGTATGTTTACTTTATTGCCTATGCGTATGCTGTTTACGTCGCCACGCACTACAGCATTAAACCAAACGCTGCATTCGTTGCCCATTACCACATCGCCCACTATGGTGGCATTAGGCGCTATAAAACAATCTTCTGGTATAGTAGGGGAAATACCTTTTACAGGTAATATTACTGGCATAATTGGCTCAATTGACTATTTAAAAATATTGTACTTCAGTATGCAATAAAGTGCGCGAAAAGCATCTTTCATACCTATTTTCTTACCTTCTTCGTACGTTCTTCCGTAGTAAGATATACCCACCTCATAAATCCTTATACCCTTTATCTTGGCTATTTTTGCAGTCACCTCAGGCTCAAACCCAAAACGCTTTTCTTCCAGCTTTATTCCCTGTATTATTTCGCGTTTAAAAGCCTTATAGCAGGTTTCCATATCGGTCAGGTTCAGGTTTGTAAACACATTGGATGCCAACGTAAGCCATGCATTACCTATAGAGTGCCAGAAAAACAATATGCGGTGTGGATTACCACCCATAAAGCGCGATCCATATACCACATCTGCAAAGCCTGCCTGCATGGGCTTTAGTATCAGGTTATATTCCTCAGGATCGTACTCCAGGTCTGCATCCTGTATTATTACGTATGTGCCGGTAGCATGCTTTATGCCGGTGTGCAAAGCTGCGCCCTTGCCCTGGTTCACTTCATGTTTATAATAAGTGATGGGCAAACCGGGGTTGGCAGCCTGGTAACTTAATATTGAGGCTTCTGTATCGTCCTTAGAACAATCGTTAACTATGATAACTTCTTTCTGTATATCATCTATCAACTGCACCGCTTTTACCCTGTCCAGTATATGGTGTATAGTGCGCCCTTCGTTATATGCCGGTATGACTATGGATAGTGTGGTCATTGATGATTTTAGTTGTTGATTATGACAGGGTAAGCGCTGTGATCCTTATCAGGACGTAAATATAAACAACCTGAAAATTTATTACGCGAAATGTCATTAAAGGCAGCAAATAAAAAATGACTTTATATATAAGACTAATCAGAACCTATTTTCCAGCGGTATTTTTATTTCGTAACTTGCCATCCTATGGAAGTTTACCACCAGCTACTGCACCATATATTAGATAATGGCACCCAAAAAGCCGACCGTACCGGCACAGGCACAATTAGTTGCTTTGGTTACCAGATGCGTTTCGACCTGCAAAAAGGTTTCCCTATGGTCACCACCAAAAAACTGCATCTGAAGTCCATTATATACGAGTTGCTTTGGTTTCTGAAAGGTGATACGAATGTGAAGTGGTTAAACGAACATGGCGTTAGCATCTGGGACGAATGGGCTAATGAGCAGGGTGAACTTGGACCAGTATATGGCCACCAATGGCGCAGCTGGACAGGAGCTGATGGTAAGACATACGACCAGATTAAAGATGTATTGAACCAGATAAAAACCAACCCTGATAGCCGGCGCATGATAGTGAACGCATGGAATGTGGCTGACCTTCCTGCTATGGCGCTGAGCCCGTGCCACGCATTGTTCCAGTTTTATGTAGCCGATGGCAAACTGAGTTGCCAGCTCTACCAGCGCAGCGCCGATGTATTTTTGGGTGTACCTTTCAATATCGCGTCATACGCATTACTTACTATGATGATGGCACAAGTATGTGGTCTGCAGCCCGGCGATTTCATTCATACCTTTGGAGATGTGCATTTGTACAACAACCATATAGAACAGGCAAAACTACAGTTGTCCCGTACACCTTATCCATTACCTATCATGAAGATCAACCCTGAGGTAAAAGATCTGTTTGATTTCAGGTACGAAGATTTTACGCTTGAAAACTACCAGTTTCATCCGGCCATAAAGGCGCCTGTAGCAGTGTAGATCTATTGTTTATCATTCTTGAATATTAAACACCTTGACAGTATCATACATAGTAGCCGCATCAGAAAACAATGCTATTGGCAACAATAACGAGTTGCCTTGGCACCTGCCAAAAGATTTTAAGTACTTCAAGAAAACAACCCTGGGTAAGCCTATACTTATGGGGCGTAAAACATACGAATCTTTAGGCAAGCCGTTGCCGGGGCGCACCAATATAGTAGTGTCTTCCCAAGAAGACCTTGTACTACCGGAAGGTGTACTCCATTGCCTCACTTTACAAGATGGCATAGAAACACTTAAAAACCAACCTGGTGATGAAGGTTTCATTATAGGAGGTGGGCAAATATTTGCTGCTGCTATAACTATTGTTGACCGTATTTACATGACACGTGTACACACCATTGTAGAGAAAGCCAATGCGTTTTTCCCGCCTATAGATCACACACACTGGAAGCTGGTTTGGGAAGAATACCATCCTGCCGATGAACAGCATAACCATGCATTCACTTTTCAAAAGTTTGAGCAGGTAAACCTTTGAGCATCTACTCAGCCATTCAATATATGCGTTATCGCGTAATGGCAAAAACCCGCCATGGGGTGCACTCACCCTTTGTATATGGTTTTATAGAACAGGTATTATTAAGTACATCGGTTGCAGTACCCCAAAGCCCTATTATAGAAGGCGATACAATGTCAATACCTACGCGTTACCAATGCTTGCTGGGGCGTATAAATGAATACTGCAAACCAAGGGCCATACAAATTATTCCCATTGACAGGATAGATAGCTTTATTGCAGAAAAACTGCCTCTTATTGGCTCCGATGAGGTAATACTTGCACCATCCATACACAGTACAGTGGAGGGTTCCGCGGCTTGGGCACGGCTAATTAATGATCCTCGTGTAAGATTAAGTATTGACCTGTACGGCATAGGGTTGCTCTTCTTCAACAAAGAGTTTAAAGAGCAGCAACATTTTATTTTGAAGTATTAAATTAATTGCCCGGTAGCCGAAGCATATTATCTTTACTTGATGACTACATACGGTAGAATCGTAATACTGTTTTGCATGCTATTGCAGATAACTGCTGCAACAGCACAACCCAGGAATATTGTATTCAAAAAGCTGGACAATTATTTCCTGGGCGATAGGGCGGGCCTGTCGGGTGACATTACATGTAAGGTAATCACCAAAGAAAAAGAGTTTGATAAGACATTTGGTGTGGCCAAAACCATGACCAATAAAATAGAACGCCCGGATTTTGCAACACAGCAGGTAGTAATGATAGCTATGCAGCCCACCAATAAAGACACCAGGATAACTATACTATCGGCGCTGAAAGCAGGCAACTATATAGAGGTGTTTTTCAAAACAAGCAAGGACAGGTTTCCTCTACCCTACACAACGCAGCCTATGTCGCTAGCTATTATACCTAAATTCAAAGAGGTTACTAAAGTGAAGTTTTACGAAGGCAAAAGACTAGTAGAAGAAGTTGGTGTAAAGTAGCGTTTACAGCCACTTCAGTGGGTTGCGACGGCTCATGAGTATGTAGCGCTTAAGATTCATCCAAAAGGCCAGTATCATATAGATAATTATGGGTGACCCCATGGTAAGAAAAGAGATGTAAATGAACCACAACCTAATGCGTGACGTAGCCACACCCAGCCTATCGCCTATTGCAGAGCATACGCCAAAAGCTTTCCACTCTATAAAATCCTTTACTGCTGATATACTGTTGCTTGGCATAACTATATAATGCACGAAATTAATTAATAATAAGCACTTAAGTATATTTTAAACAATTTCCGTGCCTGTTTAACAAAAATATAAAAGAAATGGCCCGGAACTACCGAGCCATTTCTTTTATCTAGATTTCGTAAAGTTTAAGCAGTTGCTTTCTTAGCAGCAGCATCGGCAAACTCCTGGCGTATTACGTTCAGGGCGCCACCGGCTTTAAACCATTCTATCTGCTGTTCGTTGTAGGTATGGTTTACAACTACGTTGTCGGTAGTACCATCTTTATGGTGCAATACCATGGTCAACGGAATGCCTTCTGCAAAGGTGGTAATACCTGTAATATCAATTACATCATCTTCCTGTACTTTTTCGTAGTCGGCCTTGTCGTTGAAGGTAAGCGCAAGCATACCTTGTTTCTTCAGGTTGGTTTCGTGTATGCGTGCAAAGCTCTTCACTATTATAGCACGTACACCCAGGTGGCGTGGCTCCATAGCTGCGTGTTCGCGGCTGCTGCCTTCGCCATAGTTCTCATCGCCAACTACCACGCTGCCAATGTGTGCAGCCTTGTAAACACGCTGTACGGCTGGTACTTCGCCGTATTCGCCTGTAAGTTGGTTCTTCACCTTGTTGGTATCCATGTTAAAGGCGTTGATAGCACCTATCAGCATATTGTTGCTGATGTTATCGAGATGACCACGATACTTCAACCATGGGCCGGCCATAGATATATGGTCAGTAGTACACTTGCCAAATGCTTTTATCAACAGCTTCATGCCGGTAAGGTCTGTACCTTCCCACGCTGCGAATGGCTGTAATAATAGCAAGCGGTCGCTGTGCGGGTGTACTATTACCTGTACTTTGCTAGAATCAATAGCAGGGGCAGTGTAACCGGCATCCTTTACAGAGAAGCCTTTCGGAGGCAGTTCAAAACCTACCGGTTCATCCAGCATCACTTCTTCACCCTTATTATTGATCAACTTGTCTTTCAACGGGTTGAAAGAAAGCTTACCGGATATTGCAAATGCAGTAACTATTTCAGGAGAGGCAACGAATGCATGGGTAGAAGAAAAACCGTCATTACGTTTTGCAAAGTTCCTGTTGAAAGAAGTAACGATTGTGTTCTTACGGGTAGGATCGTCCATATGACGTGCCCACTGGCCTATGCAAGGTCCGCAAGCGTTTGCCAGTACTATACCGCCCATCTGGTCGAAAGTATCCAACATACCGTCCCTGTCTATGGTGTAACGCACCATTTCAGAACCCGGGGTGATGGTGAATTCGCTTTTCGCAGTAAGTCCTTTTGCCATAGCATCTTTAGCTATGAAAGCAGAGCGACTGATATCTTCATAAGAAGAGTTAGTGCAAGAGCCGATCAGGGCAACTTCCACATCTTCTGGCCAGCCATGTTCTTTAAGTGCTGCAGCCATCTGGCTGATAGGAGTAGCTAAATCGGGAGTGAATGGACCGTTTACGTGTGGTTCCAGGTCATCCAGGTTTATTTCTATCAGCTGGTCGTAGTACATTTCAGGGTTAGCATACACTTCAGCATCAGGACGCAGGTGCTCCCTTACGCCGTCAGCCAGGGTAGCTATTTCAGCCCTGTTGGTAGCATTCAGGTAACCAGCCATCTTTTCATCGTAAGCAAACAATGAACATGTAGCGCCTATTTCAGCACCCATGTTGCATATTGTAGCCTTACCAGTGCAGCTCAGGCCATCAGCGCCTTCGCCAAAATATTCAACTATAGCGCCGGTACCACCTTTTACGGTAAGTATACCAGCTACCTTAAGTATAATGTCTTTTGCAGATGTCCAGCCATTCATTTTACCGATCAGTTTGATACCGATCAGCTTAGGCATTTTCAACTCCCATGCCAGGCCGGCCATTACGTCAACAGCATCAGCGCCACCAACACCAATAGCAATCATACCCAAGCCACCAGCGTTTGGCGTGTGGCTGTCGGTACCTATCATGATACCACCTGGAAATGCATAGTTCTCAAGCACCACCTGGTGAATGATACCTGCACCTGGTCTCCAGAAGCCAATACCATATTTATTAGATATAGACGCCAGGAAATCGTACACTTCTTTATTTACATCAATAGCAGTTGCGAGGTCTTCCTTGGCGCCTGTTTTGGCCTGTATCAGGTGATCGCAATGCACAGTACTTGGCACTGCAACTTTTTCCCTACCGCAAGTCATAAACTGGAGCAACGCCATCTGGGCAGTAGCATCCTGCATAGCAACACGGTCTGGTGCAAAGTTCACATAGTCCTTACCTCTCTGATATATATGGTTAGGCGTTTCGTAAGAGTGCGAATACAATATTTTTTCAGCCAGTGTAAGGGGGCGCCCCAGCAATTTACGTGCGTTGCCTACTTTTTCAGGTAATGCCGCGTATACTTTTTGAATGAGATCAAGATCAAATGCCATTGTAAGGAAAGATTAGTATAATATAAAAAGCAGTGCAAAATTAAGTTTAATTGCTCAAAATACAATGGTAAAAAGCATATTTGGTTTGTCTTCAGTCCATAACTTTCTGTTTTGCACATATATTAAAATATTTTCAATGACCATATTTTACAATAAAACATGCTAGCATATTGATATATCCTGTATTCATAAATACTATCCCGGACTACATTCACTAAAAAAAGTCCGGTTACGAGCCGGACTTTTCATATTGCGAACATTCAATATCAAACCAAAACTCCGCCACCATCAACTATCAATACCTGCCCTGTGCTAAATTGCTGGGTCATGAGGTAAAGATAGGTTTTGGCTATGTCTTCGGCCTCACCAACACGCTTTACCAATAAAGAATCTGCAAAGCTCTTGTATAGATTTTCCCGGTCTGTCTGTGGTATGTTGTTCCAAAGGTTGGTTCTCACAATACCAGGTGCAACTAAATTTACCCGTAGTGGTGCCAGCTCTACAGCCATTGCACGGGTAAAACCTTCCATAGCTGCGCATATACTTGTGCCCAGGAACCAGCCTTTGCCTGGCCGTCTACTGGCTATACCACTGGTAAGCACTATAGAACCGCCTGCATTAATATGTGGCGATGCATACTTTACTGCCATGACCGCCCCCCAGTAGCGCACGTTGAAAAATGCCCGGGCATCTTCCATAACTGCGTCACCAATACTGCCTATCACCAGGTGCTCACCTGCGGTGAATACAAGGTGGTCAAAATTGCCCAAGGTGCCGAACAATTGTTTTATATGTTGTTCATTGGTCAGGTCAGCAACATGGCCTTCACTGTTCATTCCTATTTCTTTCAGGGCATTATCAATACGCTGCTGGTTGCTGGATACGATAATGGTATGCGCACCTGCCCCGGCGGCGGCTTGGGCCACCGCCAAACCTATACCCGAACTGCCACCGAGTACTACTACTTTTTTATTCTTCAAACTGTCTGCGCTTCCATTTTGTTCTTTCATGATCATCGTTTTTTTTGATGACACAAAAGTCTGCCGACAAGAAAAAGAAGTAGTTACCAAATGGTAAAAAGTAATATCAGCGTATATTTTTACGAATGCGACTCAGCGATTGCGGGGTGATGCAGAGATACGAAGCAATATCGGCAAGGGGCACGCGCAGCGCCAATTCGGGCTCCTGCTCCATGAATATCCGGTAGCGGGTAGCTGCATCCTGCCCCATGTAGCTATTGCGTATTTGTATTTTTTCCAGTAGCCGCCTCTGCACTATACTATTGATGAGTTCCTCTATATACGGCCGCTGTGCATAAAGTTCATATAGCTTTACCCTGCTTATAGCCATCACCTCCACATCGCAGGCCGCCACAATGCGCTCATGGGCTGGCTGCTGGTTCTGAAAACTCTGCAGTATGGTGCAAAACTGATTCTCTTTCAGAAAAAAGTAGGTAACATCGGCGCCTTTGTCGTTCACCGATGTGATTTTTAGTACCCCATTGCAAATAAAGAAGATCTCTCGCGGTATTGTATTTTCTTTCAGCAAGACTTCACCCTCCTTGTAGCTGCGTTGCTCTGCAGCAGCCATTATCAACCCTTCATCGGGCGATACATCACGAAACTTTTTGAGGAAAGTAATAAGCGGATCAGGCATACAGCAAATGTATTATAAACAAAATAAAAAGACCTATAGTCAGATTAAGAGTATGGTTTACATTACTAACCGGCTGGGGGGCGTACTTTTGCACATCGTATTTTTCATACGGATAACTAAGGATTTATGAATAGGCAATGGAGAGCGCTTACAGCATCAAAGAATTTCAAAGATGGTATATTTCAAAACCTATCGCCCACTCCTCAATTAGCGCCGGGTGTGAACATGCCAAAGGTAATGCTTTCCTTTTTTAGCAAACCTAAGTACGTAACGCCCCCCCAGCCACTCCCTTCAGTAAAAACCAACTTGCGTGCCCTGCATGGCGATGTACCAACTATCGTGTGGTTTGGTCATTCGTCATACCTCATCAACTGTAAAGGCATCAATATATTGATAGACCCTGTATTAAGCGGTCATGCATCACCATTACCATGGATGGTAAAAGCTTTCCCCGGTGCTGATGTTTATAAACCCGAGGATATGCCAACCATTGACTTTATGATCATTACCCATAATCATTATGATCACCTGGATAAAAAAGCGTTGAAAAAACTAGCACCACATACTAAAAGCTATTATACATCGCTAGGGGTGGGCAAAGACATTGCAGAAAGCAGCACCGATGAGACGCCTATTACAGAAATGGACTGGTGGGAAACCCAAACATTGATGTCGGGCATAGCACTTACAGCTACTCCAGCCAGGCATTTTTCAGGCAGGGGGCTTAAGCGTGCAGGATCGCTATGGTCTTCATTTGTTTTAAAGCTGTTTGGTTATACCATTTACATAGGTGCTGATTCTGGCTATGACACACACTTTAAGGAAATAGGCAGCAAATATGGCCCTTTTGACATCGCTATATTAGAAAATGGGCAGTACAACCCTGCCTGGCCCTACATACACATGATGCCCGAGGAAACTGTGCAGGCAGCTATAGACCTGAATACAAAAGTGCTTATGCCCGTACACTGGGGTAAATTTGACCTGTCACTACATCCATGGGATGAACCGATAAAACGACTTACAAAAAGTGCTAAAGAACGTAATGTAGAAGTAACCACACCAATGATAGGGCAACCCGTGATATTGAACAAAGAATATCCTAGGAAGGAGTGGTGGATATTGTAGACGTATAGCAGATCACCTTCCGTACCCCAGTGTCTTTATTAACATTTCGTTTTCTCTGCGACCACGTAATGGATGGTTTCTTACTGCCGGTTTTATAAAAACCTACAGCTAGCTTTTGCTCCTTTGCATGATTTTTCATGAAACATTTTCCAAGGTCGGTTTGGGTGGCAAAGAATTGTGTTGTACAGTGCTTCATAACTGGATTATTTTTTCTCCTGGCAAAGCTCTACCAATACGCCACCCGTGGTTTTTGGGTGCAGGAAGCACACCAGCTTATTATCGGCGCCATTCTTGGGTATCTCGTTCAGCAACTCAAAACCAAGTGCCTGTAAGCGTTTCATTTCGGCTTCAATGTTTTCCACTTCAAATGCTACATGATGTATGCCGGGGCCTTTCTTATCTATAAATTTTGCAATGGGGCTGTCATTCTTTGTGGCTTCCAGCAGTTCTATCTTAGCATCACCAGTGGCAAAAAAAGCTGTATTTACCCCTTCTGTAACCACTTCTTCTGTTTTATAGCAAGGTGTATTAAGCAATTGTTCATATAATGGTATCGCGTCCGCAAGGCTCTTGACCGCTATACCCAGGTGTTCTATTTTCAGCATAACTTTTATAGATGGTAATATATAAATGTATAATTTGGAATAGATGCTAAAGTAGCTGTTTTGGTGTAACTTTGCCTAAAGTTCATATTCGATTACTTATATCATGGAATTACAATTGCCAATATATCTTGATAACAATGCCACCACACCAATGGATCCGCGTGTGCTGGAAGCAATGTTACCTTATTTTGTAGAAAAGTTTGGAAATGCTGCAAGTCGTAACCACTCATTTGGCTGGGTAGCTGAAGAAGCCGTAGATTATGCACGTGAGCAGGTTGCTAAACTGATCAATGCCGATCCTAAGGAGATCATTTTCACCTCGGGCGCTACAGAAAGCGACAACCTTGCGTTGAAAGGTGTGTATGAAATGTACGCTTCAAAAGGCAATCATATTATTACTTGCACTACTGAGCACAAAGCTGTTTTAGATTCTTGCAAGCATATAGAAAAAATAGGTGGACAGGTAACCTACCTGCAAGTGCAACCCGATGGTCTTATAGACCTGAAAGAACTGGAAGCTGCTATCACTGATAAAACCATCCTTATTTCCATTATGTATGGCAATAATGAGATAGGTGTAATACAACCAATAAAAGAAATTAGCCAGATAGCCCGTAAGCATGGTGTATTATTCTTTACCGATGCTACACAGGCCGTGGGTAAGGTACCTGTTGATGTAATGGCAGATGGTATAGACCTGATGGCTTTCAGCGGACACAAAATGTACGGCCCTAAAGGTGTTGGTGCATTGTATGTACGCCGCAAAAATCCAAGGGTAAAAGTTACATCCCAAATGGATGGCGGTGGCCACGAGCGTGGTATGCGTAGTGGTACACTAAATGTACCGGGTATTGTAGGCTTTGGTAAAGCTGCTGAACTTTGCATGCAAGAAATGGAAAGTGAAGCTAAACGCCTGAGCACTATGCGCGACAGGCTGGAAACCGAACTGATGAAGCTGGAAGAAGCTTATGTGAATGGCAATACCGATCATCGTTTACCACACACTACCAACATATCTTTTAAGTACGTAGAAGGTGAAGGTTTGATGATGGGTTTCAACAAAAATATCGCATTAAGTAGTGGGTCAGCATGTACATCTGCATCACTTGAACCATCATATGTATTGAAGGCATTGGGCCTGGGTGATGACCTGGCACATAGCTCACTTCGTTTTGGTCTCGGCAGGTTTACTACCGATGAGCAGATCGATTTTACGATCAAAGCTGTAACAGATACTGTTTTGAAACTTAGGGAAATGAGCCCACTGTGGGAAATGTTTAAAGAAGGTGTTGATATCAACGCTATTGAGTGGGCACATCACTAAAAACAGTATTGCGTAATTATTGAACAGTTATTGAATTTCTAAAAAAGAACAAAAAATTTAATCATGGCATATTCAGATAAAGTAATTGACCATTACAGCAATCCTAAAAATGTAGGTACGCTGGATAAATCTAAGAACAACGTAGGTACCGGTCTTGTAGGTGCCCCTGAGTGCGGCGATGTTATGCGCCTGCAGATTGAAGTAGACGAGGTGAGTGGCCTTATCAGCGATGCAAAGTTCAAGACCTTTGGTTGTGGCTCTGCAATAGCATCATCATCACTAGCTACAGAATGGCTGAAAGGTAAGAGTGTAGAAGAAGCCCTGGCTATAGACAATATGGATATAGTGGAAGAGCTGAACCTACCTCCTGTAAAAATACATTGCTCGGTATTGGCTGAAGATGCTATTAAGGCAGCTATCAATGACTACCGTGTAAAGAATGGCTTAGCGGAACTGGTAACTGAAGAAAAATCACACTAAATCAAATCACAGATATAGGTGACTTGCAGCCTGGGCTGTTAGTGTATAGTGAAGGTGATAATGTGAAAAAGATGTGCGCTGATAACTCGGGCCTCAAAATTTTTTGTTATGATTTACGTAAGTGATAAAGCCAAGGAAAAAGTAGATCAACTAAGACGGGATGCCGACTTGGGTGATGAATACTTTCTTAGGGTAAGTGTAGTAGGTGGCGGATGCTCGGGCTTGTCTTACAAGCTGGACTTTGATAATGAAGCGCAGCCGCGCGATCAGGTTTTTGAAGACCAGGGGGTTAAGCTGGTTACAGATCTGAAAAGTTTTCTTTACCTCTGCGACACAACCCTTGAATTTTCTGATGGGTTGAATGGCAAAGGATTTCATTTTAGCAATCCTAACGCCAGCCGTAGCTGTGGTTGCGGGGAAAGTTTTGCTGTATAAGTCTAATATAGATTTTCTCATAAATATTAAGGGCTGAACATTACGTTCAGCCCTTAATATTTAATGTAAATGCTATTTCGAATTGTTCCCGTTGCTTGGGGCAAGATTGGCATTCTGGTTTTGATAATTCAGATTGCGTTGTTCATTTTTTTTCACCCCGTCATTACTTCTGCTTGATTTCCCTTCGTAAGCTCTGTGGTAATCATTATCATTAGCGTCACCTACTTTTATGTTGTGCTTGCTGCGCATATGTGCATTGCCTTTATGCACCGTACTATGCTTTTTGTAGTGCCTGTGGTGTACAGGTGTTTTAGATTGTGCTGTTACGCTTTGCAAACAGCATACAAATACGGCGAGTAGTAATAAATATTTCATTTGTATGGTTTTGGATAATATATCATTACAAAAATCTCGCCACCAGCAAAGATTTGCTAAACAGATATTATTGCGCCACCGGTACTCTGCTTTTTTTAGCAACAGCTGCGCCGATCACTGAAAAAAGAGCGCCAACGAACATTGTACCGAAAATAACTCCGGCGATCATGAATGGAGTGAAGAATTTGCGTGTAATTTCTATTGCTTTATCTATCTGTTCATCACTCAAATTCTTTTCAACCATGTTTTGCCTGGCTACTTCCATAGCCTTGTTTACCATATCCGGGAATACCGCCAGCGATATAAAGGACCATACAAGCGTAACAAGCGTAACTATAGCGCATGCTTTAAAGCAACTGCTGAATACCTGCCCAAATGTCACCATGCCATCATTTACTTTGGAGTAAGCTATGGCATTCAGCAATATACCTATAAGGAAGGGTATGTAAGTAATATATTGCATACCTGGTTTAAAGGACAGACCAGAGACATACAAAATAGTTGAAAGGACAGCCATTATTAAAGCTGTTACTAAACCATAGGTAAGATGTATTTTTTTGCCTTCCATAGTCTATATATTTGAAACAAAATTATCATTATTTATAATACCCAATACTCTACCTTTCATTTTTTTGCCTATAAAAGGGTTGTTGCGCGATAGCGATTTGACAGTATCATCTGTATAAGTGACAGTATCATTCGGCGAAAACAAGGTCAGGCAAGCCTTCTCACCCTTTGCTATACCTGATGCAGGCAACCCAAATATAGCGCGTGGAGTAGTGCTTAGTGCCTGTATAATAGTATGCAACGGCACTTGCGCACCTATAGCGTCATACACTATACTAAAAGCCATTTCCTGCACATTCATGCCGTCGGCGGCATATTCAAACTCCTTGGTTTTTGCATCCCATTCCTGTGGGCGGTGATGACTGGTTATACAATCAATGGTACCATCCTTTAGACCTTCTATCAGTGCTTGCCTGTCAGCTTCGCTACGTAGCGGTGGACTTACTTTGTAAACACTTTTGTAGGTGATGAGGGCATCGTCTGTAAGAGCCAGGTGGTATGGAGTTATTGAACAGGTTACCTGCAAGCCCTCTTTTTTTGCTGCTCTTATTTTCTCAACACTTTCGGCTACCGATATGCCTGTAATATGCAACCTGGAACCCGTATATCGCAATAATTCTATATCGCGGTGCACCATCAATGTTTCTGCAAGCGCGGGTATGCCGGCCATACCCAACCGGGTACTAACCGGGCCTTCATGCATCAGGCCGCCTTCGGCCAGCGCATCATCCACAGGCATTTGCAACAGTATCCCGTTGAATGCTTTTATATATTCAAGGGCCTTTTGCATTAGCCCTGCGTTCTGTATGGGTTTCCAGCCGTCGGTAAATGCTATGGCGCCGTTAGCGCGCATATCCATCATTTCGGCAAGGGTTTTGCCTTCGGCATTTTGGGTGGCGCTGCCACAAGGGTGCAGGTTCACTGCATTCCCTGCAGCAGTTTGCAGCAAGTATTGTACTATAGATTTTGTACTTACTACCGGGTAAGTATTGGGCACTGTTAGCACATCTGTGTACCCCCCGGCAGCGGCAGCAGCAAGGCCGGTAGCTATGGTTTCTTTATGTTCATAACCTGGCTCCCGGTAGTCGGCAAAAATATCTGTCCACCCTGTACTTACGTGCAGGTTATGGCCTGTAATTATTTGGGCATTATTTGCTTCAATGTTTGTACCAATGGTAGTAATAATACCATCTTCTATCAACAGGTCGGCTGTCTTATTATGATGTTCTGATCGCGGATCCACGATCTTTGCCTGTTGGATGAGCAGTTGCATATGCACTTAGGCGGCTATGGTTTGTTTTCGAGAACTGCCTGCCAGTAAATATGTTTCAGCAGCCAGCATTAACACGGCTAAAATAGCACAAAGTTTCCAAAGCGGAAAGTTACTCCACATACTCACCTCCGTTGCCTTGCCAGTATCAGCCAGTTTCAACCATTTTATATTAGCCCCTTTCCACTGGTTTTGCAGCTCTGCGGGGCTCCATACTCCGGGTTGCGATTCTGTACGGTCACCATTAAGCGCCACTGCCGCAGTATCGCCACTGCTGGCCGCCAACTTATAAAAACCGGGTTGCTGTACAGCCTGGTCTATGTAAACATCAAGGCCCGCACCATTTGGGCGTTGCGGAGGTATCATATCAATCCCTTTGCCATACACATGCACCATGTTGCGTTCATCCGCATTGTTCAGCGATATATATATGGGCTGCTGGTGTCCTGCGGTTACTGCATACACATCTCCACTGCGGCTTTGCATAGCCATCTGGTACAAAAAAGGTACAAAGAAATAACTGCCCGGGAAATTACCGCTTTGCAAGTCGGCAGAGGTAGCGCATATATAAAGTTGCCCGCGGGTGGGCGTGTACGTGGCCAGGAAAGGATCACCATTCCTGAAACTAAGTACCGACTGTTGGTTGGCAGATAAGCCTGCACTAATTATATAATGCCAGTTGGCTACGGGCAACTGCACATTGGCTGGTATCTTCACAAAAAGGTCTTTTACAAGGTTGCTGCCTTGTTGTAGTGTACTGACAGTTTGCTGTGCGGTGTCGATTCCAGTAATGCGTATATCCCCCAGCTCTTTTAAACCCTCGTTCAGTGCGCCTATATTTGTGGTACGCCCTGGGAATATGCAGATGCTCTGGCCTTGTAAAAGAGCACCGGCAAGGCTTTTACCCATTGTGCTGCTTATCGTGGTCACGCCATTCAATATCACCAGGTTATATTCTTTCCAGCTTGTAGGTGGAGTTTGTATGTCGGCCTGGTTCAACCTGAAACCATTGTATGCCCTGAATGCCGCCTGTATATATGGGTTGCTTTGTCCATCGTTCAATGCCAGCACGCTTAGGTTGGGGGCGCTGCGAGCGGTAATGCGAAAGGTATCATCAAACCGTATAGAAGCATCATTAACAGTAAGCGCTATGCGCTGCCAACCTGCATCGCCTACCTGGAAGCTAAGTGTATCTACACTTTCCTGTTTATCATTAAAATTCAAAGTAGCGGCGCTTTTCACCTGCCCGTTTATGCTCAGTTGCAACACGGGCTGATCTTTAGGTAATGCTCCGGTTGCTTTAGTAGTCACCACCAACTGGTTGGTTTGCCCGGTCTGCAATACGGGTGTAGCCAGGTAAGCTGTATCTATGTAAATATTATGTGGCTCGGCGTCTTGTACGGGAATACCACTGAAAGTAATGTTTTTCAATAAAGGAGCTTCCGGCTGTTGTGCAAATGCACCTTGCTGGAAATCGGAATAATAATAGATATCTGCTGCAGGTGATCCTTCACTTTGCATGAGGCTTTGTGTTGCAGCAAGTACCTGTGTACCGGTCTTGCCCACAGGCGACACTTCAATGCTGTTAATGCCCGCCAGCACTTTGTCAGCAGGCAACGGATTATAACTGCCGGGCTTATCATTGGTAAGTAAAATGAATTTGCTGCCAGCCCGTGCATCCTGCACCTGGCGCTGCGCAGCATCTTTAGCAATGTCAAGCAACGTACGTGAGCCTTTTTTAAGCTCCATACTATTGCTGTTGTCCACATAGATCACCTGTAGGTGACTACCAGTATTCTTTTGGCGATTAGCTGTATATAAAGGTTGTGCAAAGGCCAGGATAAGCGCAGTAAGAAAAAGTAACCTTGTTGCCAGCAGCCATTTGTACCGCACCTGCGACTGCCTGCGACTATTTAGCGTAATATTTTTTAAAAAACGGGTATGCGGAAAAAACACAGTCTTGTACCTGCGCAGGTTAAACAAGTGTATCAGCACTGGTATTGCCAATGCCAGACCGGATAGCAGGAATAAAGGATATAGGAAACTCACCTAACAAATATAAGTGAATGTTGAGTACCGCAATATAAAATACAGTTAAAGAACATAGGCGCTACTTCAATACCTTTTCAAGCACGGCAGCCAGTCTTATGCCAGCTACCACTAATTGTTTTTCTATTATGGGTGTGTTCTTGTCAATATATGCCTCATCAATGATGCTGTCTTTAAAGTCATAAACATCGGGTAGCAAGCTACGCGACTCCTTAAGCCATTGCTCAACAGAGCCTGTTTTTAATTGTACTACTTCGGCAGGACGCATAGTTTTATAAACTGCTATGCACTTTTCGTAGCCTATATCTTGTGTTTTAATTATCCCATCGTCCCATACATGGTGCAGATTTTGGGTCTTGCCCATGTAGTTTACCTTTATAGTGTTGCCCCCTTTGTCTTCAGGGTACCCTACGTGCAAAGGCTGATGCATATCTTCTACAAGGTGTATTACTATTTCCAGGTCAGTTTTAATCTTGTCTGCATTCAGGTTGTCTTTATGTTCCAGTTCTGTAATTGTCTTATTCAACTCATTCACAAGGTTTTCGTTGTGATTGGCCATGTATTCAGTGCTGGCCTCATAGTCCACATAATGCCAGGGCTTCATATAGTCGTAACTATGATCACGGCGCACTTCATCCATCCAGGTACTTGCGCCTTCTATTGGTGTAGCCCCCAGGTAAGCGTTTAATTTTTCTTTTGTAACATTATCCAGAAAATGATAGGCAAGTTCACCTGCTATGTCGTGCCCTGTTTTGCCCCATGCATATAAATGCGATGGTATTATTATTGTCATCCCAAGCAGCAATATTATCTTTTTCATCGGGTATAGATATGCACTAAACTATGCGATAAAAACAATATCTGCAAAATAGAAGGAGCATCCCAGCAAATTTAAAGAGTTGCCCGATATACACCAGACAACTCTTCACTAAAATCTAAAAAGGCATTTTACGGTGCCGTAGCAGTAACGGTTATAGGGCTTGCGCTTATAGCATTGTAAACCGTCTTTCCGGTAGCAATGTCTTCATATGCCGACCCATCTGTAACCACATAGCCATAAGCAGCAAGGTAAATTGCAGATCCACTGGTTATACCCGCATCATAAAGGTCCGATGCCGATATAACAATACCTACTTTAGTAGCATTTGCAGGTATAGCCCTTACATAAGCTACAAGATAATTGGCTGGTTGCCCGCCCACTGCAGAATTATTGTTTACAAAAAGGATCATTTCTCTTACCCTTGTATCCGCAGTAAAATTAATAATTACCGAATCGCCGGGAGCTCCTATGGCCGCATACGAGGCAACAGCAGTGGGCGAGAAATTAGGTATCGCAGATAGTTTTACATCCCTGTTCAGCGTATCACTCAGAAATTGGAAATTATTAGTCTTGGTACTTGCATAGCCGGGCGCAGAAGCAGATATATTATAATCGCCCGTCTTGATACTCCCAAAATAATAATACCCTGTAGCATCAGGGCTTATGGCGGTCCCGCCATTAAGTTGCAATTGTGCTGTAGCAAGACTGGTAAGCACTTTACTCCCATATTGGTCGTACATATCAACGTGACCACTAATGGCGCCCGTATATGAAGGTCCGGCTGGTCCCGCAGGGCCTGTAGAACCATCTTTACTGCACGAGCTTATAAATGCAACTGCTCCAAAGGCGATGATAAATATTAAACTGTTTTTTTTCATAGTGTTCTATTTTTTTTGATGAATAGTACTATGTTGGATATTAATAATTACGACTGGTTTAATTCATTACTCATTTTATATCTCATACCTCTAATGTCATCAACAAAAAACTAAGGCCATTCCAGTGAGCATGGAATGGCCTGATTTAAAACTGAAACGTTATAGAATTTACTGTTGTTGTTGCTGTGCTTCTTTGTTCTTTTTATGCTTGTCTATAAGTGCGCCGGTACCTGCGCCTGCGCCTGCACCTAAAAGGCCACCTACTATTGCACCTTCACCTTTTTTCCCATCTATAAGAGCGCCGCTTAAGGCTCCGGCTCCGGCTCCTATCAGGGCACCCTTTTCAGCGCCAGTCCAACCCTTTTTCTTTTGTTGTGGTGCAGGGGCAGCGTTGCTTGTGCTATAATTGTTTGTTGTATACGATGTAGTTGTGCTTGAGTGACCTGCGGTATGGTGATGTACAACACCCCCTCCGCCAGCTGGGGCACGGTTCATGTTTACTTCATTGTTCGTTGCAGCCTGTGCATTTTGCTGGGCTGCTATTACAGCATTCATAGAGTCTACTGTCTGTTGTTTGGCAACTACAGCCTGCATAGAGTCGAGCGTAGCCTGCTGGCGTGCTGCGGCTTCTTTTTCTGAATTATTACTGCACGATGCAAAAAGTGCGGCAGCTAAAACTATCGGGATGATCTTTTTCATAAAATAAATTTTTATACAACTTTAATTATCACTACAAAAAATTGTGCCACCAAGGTGCTTCCATCATAAAAACAGCTGCTATTCACCAAATCATTATTTTTACAAAATGAATCTGCAGGCACCCGATAAGATATTAAATTATATAGGCGGCGATTTACAATCGCCCATAAATGGCAAGTTTATGGATAACATAAACCCCGCCACCGGATGGATATACAGCCAAACCCCCGATAGTGACTATGAAGACGTAGAAGAAGCCGTGGGTGCAGCAAGGGCAGCTTTCCCATTGTGGAGCACCACTCCTGCCGAAGAGCGTTTCAAAATACTGAACCGCATTGCAGAACTTATAGACGAGAACCTCGATGCACTTGCCCTTGCCGAAACCAACGATAATGGCAAGCCTTTGTCGCTCAGCAAAAGAGTAGATATTCCGCGGGCTTCCAGCAATTTCAGGTTTTTTGCAACTGGCCTCTTGCACTTTAGTACAGAGAGCCATCATATGGAGGATAAGGCCATTAACTATACGCTACGCCAGCCCATAGGTGTAGTGGGCTGCATCAGTCCATGGAATTTGCCGCTATACCTGTTTACCTGGAAGATAGCACCCGCACTTGCTGCAGGTAACTGCGTAATAGCCAAGCCAAGCGAAGTGACGCCCATGACTGGCTACCTGTTGAGCATTATATGTCAGGAAGCAGGACTGCCTGCAGGCGTACTAAACATAGTGCATGGTACAGGCCCCGGCTGTGGCAGCGCCATTGTACAGCACCCGGACATAAAGGCCATATCTTTTACAGGCAGCACCCGTGCCGGACGCGATATAGCCGCTGTAGCCGCGCCCATGTTTAAAAAAATATCGCTGGAGCTGGGAGGTAAAAATCCAAACATCATCTTCGCCGATTGCGACTGGGACAAGATGATGCGTACCACACTGCAGAGCAGTTTTACCAACCAGGGACAGATATGCTTGTGTGGTAGCCGCATATTGGTGGAAGAAAGTATTTATGAGAAATTTAAACATGAATTTATAGCACGTGCCAAAAAACTTACTGTTGGCGATCCATTGCTGGATGATAGCCGACAGGGTGCCATTGTGAGCAAAATGCACTATGAAAAAGTGTTAAGCTGCATAGACCTGGCAAAGCAGGAAGGCGGCACATTGCTGTTGGGTGGTAAGGCGGTAAACGTACCCGGCCGCTGCGAAAATGGATTGTTTATTGAACCAACTATTTTTGAAGGCCTTGGCGCTGAGTGCCGTACCAATATGGAGGAAATATTTGGCCCGGTTGTTACTCTGCAATCTTTTAAAACAGAAGATGAGGCTATGCAGCTGGCCAACACCAGCGACTATGGTTTGTCTGCAACCATATGGACGCAAGATGTGAGCCGTGCTAACCGTGTGGCCATGAATGTACACAGTGGAATTATATGGGTAAACTGCTGGTTGTTACGCGATCTGCGTACTCCTTTTGGTGGCTTTAAGAACAGTGGCGTAGGTCGCGAAGGTGGATGGGACGCTATGCGTTTCTTTACCGAGCCTAAAAATGTATGCATAGAGTTGTAGTATATATGTCATGCAGCCCGCTGCCTAAAATTAAATCAGTCGTGAGTTGGCGATGACAGATGTTAATGAGTGCTATAATTAGAATAAAAAATCAATGGTTAGAAGACCTTCAAGTGAACATTTTATTTATCACAAAAATATTCGGAGGTTTTCAATTACAACCTTGACAATTCGTAATTCTATTTATACATTTATAGCTCACCTATAAGAGGATAGACAACATAGGTTATCCTCCTATTAAAAACCAACAAATGGAACAAAGCAAAATCGACATGTTCATTGCTACTACCGGTAGCAAATTCCCAGCTGAAAAAATGGGAATCATTAATTCCCAGCTTGAAAAAATAAATGACAGTAAATTCCTAAGTATTCAATCAGCTGAGTATAAGAATCCTACGGTTATATTAATCATATCATTATTTTTCGGCAGCTTTGGTGTAGATCGTTTTATGCTTGGCCAAACAGGTATGGGAGTCGGCAAATTGCTGACGTGTGGTGGACTGGGTGTTTGGACAATAATAGATTGGTTTTTGATAATGAATGCAACAAAAGAAAAGAATTTTCTAACCTTTACCCAGATCGCAAATTAATTGACACCAAAAGATAGCGCTAAATACCTATTCACAATATTTTTTATTATTGGCGGGTATTTAGCGCTAACTATTTTTGATACGTTAAACGGTCATCACTACCTGCCTTTTTGTATTTTCAAGTTAGTAACCGGCATTCCATGTCCTGGATGTGGAATGGGGAGAGCTACACTTGAATTGTTGAAAGGCAATATTGCAGGTTCATTTTCTTACAATATTTTGTGCATCCCCTTTACCCTTGCAATAGTCTTTTCTTTACTCTGGCTCTGTACTGACCTTGTACAACAGAAAAAAAGGTTTTTCTCATTTATAAAAAAGGATGCCAATAGTCCTGCTAAAGGTATTCTCTTTCTGTTAATTGTTGTTGATTGGGTAATGAATGTTTACCGGCACATATAGATTTGATAGGTTTGCTTATGGGTAACATAAAGCAATCCACCAAACCTCTAAACAGCCTGGTTTGCCAACCATTCTTCCCGCAATAATCCTGTAATAACAATATCCTCCAGCCGGCCATTGTAGAGCGTGCTTTGGCGCAGCACACCTTCAGTTTTGCAATGCAGCCGTTCTGCCACACGGGCACTTCGTTTGTTGGTGGGTATAAAGTGTATTTCTATCTTGTTCAATTGCACCTGTTTAAATAAGAAATCAACAAAGCGAATAAGGCACTGCAAAAGAAGTCCCTTTCCTTCATAGTCTTTTGCAATCCAATAACCAATATTAGCCTTTTTTGTCTGGTGGTCCCACTTGTGCATGCCTATCGATCCTATCACCTGCTGTTCATGAAATATGCCTAGCGCCATGCCCTCCTGGTTATTTTGTTCCTGTATGCTTTGTTGTATAAAAAGCAGGCTGTGCTCTGGCTTCGTAGTCTTATCCACCCAGTTGAGCCATGCTCTCAGGTGGGCACGGTTCTGGTCCACCGCACTGAATAGTAGCGGGGCGTCTTCTGCGCTATAAGAACGCAGGAGTACATTGTCGCCTACAAGTATAGATACCACTGGGTGGTGAATTTAAGGAAAGATGCCCAAATTCCTAAAACCCGCAAAAGTATTTAGTTCCCTATTTAGCTTTGATACAGTTTTTTTAAACTATAATAACAAATTCGGCTACCTATCCTTCGTTTAAATATATGCAAACCTTATTTTTAAATATCAACGAAGTCTTGCAACTATAATAAAGCCATGTATCAATTATAGCTTTTCCCTGAGGATAACTATCGTCATCGTCGGGCCGTCCAATGCTGAACAGGCACATATCTTCTGTCATTCCTACCCAAACTTGATGTTTTTCTATCCTTTTCCAAGTAGCAAGGCCATGCTGCTTAATGATTTTTTGCTTCTTTGCCAGCAAAAAGGCCTTGTACAAACTGTCATTTTGAGCCTGGCCTTCCGCCATTTCTTTTGACTTTTTTATTTCATCTGCTTTATTTAATGAATCCACCCGTTGTGTGCGCTCGTCCATAGGTGGTGCAAAACTCCACCTTATTTTGGAAGTGGACGCATCATCCTGAGCATACAAATTCACACTTATCAAGGAGAATATAGTTATAAAAAGATATTTCATTTTTGCTTTTTAACAAGGTTAAAATAAAGTTCGCAAATTTATCTAGCAAACAAAGACATACATACCTCTATTGACATTATTTATCATAAAAATGCAATGATCTCTATCACCAACTAAATCCCACTAACAAATCATAACTTAGGCTATGGAAAGTATATATAGGAACATACGCCAGCTCATAGCGAATAAAGGCTTTGACTCCTTAGGAAAGCTCAACGTTCAGAAGCCTGAAAAATTTAATTGGGTAAAGGAGGTTTTCGAAGGCATACACGTAAAAGACACTCCATCAGCCACCGCATTGCTTTGGACGGATGGTACCGAAGTTCGCAAATACTCCTTCCAGGAAACTATACAATTATGCAATCGCCTACTTAATTTTCTGCGCAACAAAGGTGTAGCCAATAACGATGTTGTACTTACCCAAATGGCATTGCAGCCCATCAACTGGCTGGCTATACTGGCCACTATAAAGGGAGGTTACCGAATGATACCCGCAGCCACTATACTTGGCGTGCAGGATATTGTATATCGTTTTGGCAAACTAATGCCTAAAGTAGTTATTGCCGATAATGACAATGCTGCCAAAATAGAAGAGGCTGAAGAACTATCCGGCAATACGGTAGCTATTAAGATCATTGCCGAAGGTACCCGAACCGGATGGTATTCACTGGCCGACCTGCAACAAGAAAGTGATGAAGCATTTTGTGCTCATACCCGTGCAGATGATCCTTTGTTTTTATTCTTTACATCGGGCACAACTGGCATGCCCAAAGTGGTGATACATACGCACCTCAGTTATCCTTACGGACATCTCACCACGGCATCCTGGATAGGCTTACAACAAGGCGATGTGCACTACAATATATCGCAGCCTGGTTGGGCCAAATTTGCATGGAGTAGTTTCTTCGCTCCATGGAGTATTGGCGCTACTATATTCGCTTACCATCAGCCTGGCCGTTTCAACGCTAAAGACACCCTGGCACAGATAGAAAAACACAAAATAACTACGTTCTGTGCACCACCTACTGTATTGCGCATGTTGATACTTGAAGACTTGGGAGCTTATAAGTTTAGCTTCAGAGAGTGTGTTGCTGCCGGCGAACCTTTGAACCCGGAAATAATAGAACAGTGGCGGAATGGCACAGGTATACTGATACGCGATGGTTTTGGCCAAACCGAAACCACCTGTGTGGTAGGCAACCTGCCGGGCAACAAAGTTAAATTCGGATCGATGGGCAAAGCCCTCTTTGAATATGAAGTAGTGATAGCTGACGAAGATGGCAACATAAAGGAAGATAGTGAAGAAGGAAACATCTGCATCAAAATGGATACCGGAAAGCCCAATGGTGTTTTTCACGATTATTTTGGCGACCCTGACAAAAAGAGCAGCGTTTTTAAACACAGCCTTTACTATACTGGCGACAAAGCCTACCGAGATGAGGATGGTTACATCTGGTTCGTAGGCCGTGACGATGATGTGATCAAATCTTCAGACTATCGTGTAGGTCCGTTTGAGGTAGAAAGTGTGCTACTGGAACATGAAACGGTACAAGAATCAGCAGTGGTGGGCAGCCCGCATGCTATGAAGGGTTTTGAAGTAAAAGCCTTTGTAGTACTCAACAAAGACTACACTGCTACCGCTGACCTGGCTAACGAGCTATTTGGCTTTGCCCGCAAAAATCTGGCACCTTACAAAATGCCCCGAATTATTGAGTTTGTAACAGAGCTACCCAAAACTATAAGTGGCAAAATAAGAAGGGTGGAGCTACGTGCACAGGAAGCCCAAAACAAAGCAAAGGGCTTAAAGCCAGAGCAGGAGTATATTTACGTCAAGTAACTATAAAAACTGCTGTGGGTAGTTATTTACAATATTGATAATACTTAGCGCTTCCTGCCTGCGGGTAAGTACATGAGTGTCGTCTATAAACAACGATGTAAATACTTCGTAGTGCGGCAAGAATTGCATTTTAAATGTAGCATCTTCAAAAATAAACTGAAGATACTCTTCTTCTTTTTTCGCAATCAGCAATTCAAGATAAGAGCTGATGTGCCGCTTCATCAGTGCCCATAAAGCAGGATCATAAAGATATTTATTGTCCATCACTGCAGCCTCATCTATCTTATCGTTCCAAGCAAACACCGTAGCTATAATGTTATACCCTGTCTTTACTCTTAGTATTTCAGCTGCATCCACTTCTTTATCCAACCCCAGCAATTTGCCGTCCAGCACACCTTCCGCTTCCATGGCATATTGCAAAGCCAGTTTGCGGCTTTCACCTTTCCTCAGCAGGTCATAGGCTTTTGCCAAAACATCAGGTTCTTCTTCCTCATCACCCGTCTGCTTGTCACTGCCCACCGTGTTTGTAAACAAAAGTTCTATAAAACTGCGGTTATCAAAATCTTCAATTATGACCATCTCCATAGCAGCCTCCAGATATTCTGTAAGGTAATTATTGTTCAGCAACACATAATCATGCGCTGGGAAGCTGTAATCTTCCTGCCTTATGCCTCGGCCAAGGTGTTGTTCAGGTACAGTTTTGCCCAAATTCTCAGGCAGCATACTGCTGCGTACAACCACAAATTCATGCAGGTGACCAGGTGTCCAATCCTCCTGCAGATATTCACGTACTAGATCGTAAATATGATCGGTACGACTTTGATCGACCAAATGCTGGTACCAGTCGCCATTTTTGTAAGCCATTAACTAAAATTGGTTGTTTTAGCAATGTTAGTGAAAAGCTGAACAGAATAATGAACTTGCTAAGACACGAAGTGTTTATTTGCGTTTGCAGTATTGCACAATACCTTTTCACATTCCCTTTAATTTATAATGGTTAAATTTGAAACGAGTAGCCATTTTAAATTAAATGATTAGAACCCTCTCCGTTGCATTTACATTAATCGTGTTCTCAATTCTATTGGGGATTGATCTGCATGCCCAGGATAGTTTACGGAATGCAGCCCATATGGCGCTGGATGCACACGATTACGAGCAGGCAGCTCGTTTGTACAAACCTATCTACGATACCGCTCCCAACCTTGTTTATAGTGAATACCTGGATGCCCTGTTAGGCAAAAAGGATTTTAAAACCGCTGAACGCACGGTAAATCGCCAGGCAGATAGCAGGCAGGTATCACCGCTCACTTTTATAGATCTTGGCCATGTCTATGATGTTGCCGGCAAAGAAAAAAAAGCTGCTGAGCAATACCAGAAAGCCATCCAGTTTGTAAATGGCGATGACATGCTTACCCAGCAGATGGCAAACAAATTCAGTGCCATTGGCCGGGATATGTATGCCATACAGGTGCTGGAAAGAGCCAGGCAGATATTGGGTAGTGGCTACCTCTACAACGCCCAACTGGCAAAACTATATGCCAAAACAGGTGACATGGATAAGGTGGTGACCGTATTGCTGGATGGCGGTGCAGGTGTTTATACCAACCCCGATGCTACCAAAACCACCTTGCTTGAAGTACTTGGCGCCGACCAGGAAAAAATGCAACTGGTTATAAAAGCGCTTTTAAAGCGTATAAATGCACAACCGGAAAATAACTACTACATAGACTTACTCACATGGCTTTATACCCAGAAAAACGATTGGGATGGTGCCCTGCTGCAAATAGAAGCCTTAGATCTGCGCAATAAAGAAAGCGGCCAGCGCCTCATAGATTTTGCACGCATGGCTATGCACGAGAAACAATATGACATTGCCATAAAGACTTACCAGGAAGTGATGGATAAAGGCCACGACCAGCCTATATATACCATAGCAGCCAGCGATAAGCTCAGTGCTGAATTTGTACAACTGCAAAACAATCCAAGCTACACATCCCAAAACGTAACGACGCTTGAGGTGGAATACGATACATTCCTCAACCACTATCCTGCCTATTACAATACAGCAACTGCACGCGAATATGCCACCCTTGCCGGGCAATATGGCAATGATCCGCAAACAGGCATAAATATTTTACAACGCATAATAGACGAGCCCAATACGCCCCGAGATTTTGCAGGCAGTTGCAAATTGCAAATGGGCGATTATTACGTACTTACCGGGCGTATATGGGAAGCATCCCTGCTCTATAGCCAGGTAGATAAAGACTTTAAGAACGATGCCCTGGGCGAAGATGCAAGGTTCCGCAATGCCAAATTGAGCTACTACCGCGGAGATTTCCCGTATGCTCAGGAACAATTGTCTGTACTTAAGGCCAGCACGTCAGAACTTATTGCCAACGACGCCCTTTATCTTTCCGTGCTTATTACCGAGAACACAGCTAAAGACAGTATCAACATACCTTTCGAACGCTTTGCCTATGCTGATCTCCTATTGTTCCAGAACAAAGATAAGGAAGCTGAAACGCTGCTGGATAGCATAACTACCGCATACCCCAAGCATCCGCTCAATGATGATATCCTGATGTTGCGCGCAAAAATAGCCGACAAACATCGCGAATACGCCCATGAGCTAGACTACCTGAAGATCATCTATGAAAAATACGGGAAAGATGTGCTGGGCGATGATGCAGTTTACAAAACGGCACTTATCTATGATAAGAACCTGAACAAACCAGAACTGGCAAAAAGTTTCTATGAGAAATTGATCATCGATTATCCCGGCAGTACATTCGTTCAGGCTGCACGCAAGCGCCTGTCCGACCTAAATAATCCTTCCCTACCTTAATAAACGCAAGAATATTTCTCTATATTAGGCCGTTGCAATGAAAAAATGGCCCTTAAATAATACATGGTTCTGGGAGTCTGCCCCTTTTTTTCGGGTGCTGCTGCCGGTAGTTGCAGGTATTGTTTGCTATACAGGTTTGCAGCAGCATATCCCGGTCCAGTATATATTGGCAGTAGCACTTATCTCGTTTGCAGTGCTTGTATATACTTTATTCAGCAAGGCATCAGTTATTCATACCGTATCTTTTGTCAGTTTCAACATAGCCATTATAGCCGGCATTTACTCTATTTGCTGGTTCGGCGATGCACGAAACAATACAAACCCAATTGGTACAGATACTACGGGGTACACGTTGGTTCGTGTTGCATCACCCATAGTTGTAAAAGATAAAACAACCAGGCTCACAGTACAGGCAATTGCGTCAATCACTGACGGGCAGATAAGCACAGCTACAGGCAACGCATACATTTACACCTACAACAGTGATGCATTGGGACTCAACCAGAGCGATACCCTCTTGATTCCAAATCACTGGCAACCCATCACAAACCGTGGCAATCCTTTCGAGTATGATTATGCTACATACTGCGCCCGCAACAACCTTTACTACCGCCAATTCCTGGACGCCGACGACGTGCAGGTATATGGTCACTCTTCGACCAATCCGGGTATTATAGCCCAATGTCATAACTGGTGCATGCAACAACTGGCCACGTACATACCAGATGCTGAGATATGCGGGCTTATGCAAGCCATGCTCCTTGGTGACGAAACAAACCTGGACGATAACCTACGGCAGGCATGGGCACAAACAGGCATCATGCATTTTATTGCCATTTCCGGCGGCAATATCACCATATTCTTCTTCATTATAGCAACTTTGCTTTCCTGGCTGCGCCACCGAAAACATTTGTGGATAAAATACGTAGCCGCATTGCCACTTGTTTGGCTATATGTAGCTATTGCAGGTGCGCCGCCATCTGCAGTAAGGGCAGCTATCATGTTCAGCCTTGTAGCCATGTCCCTGGTCTTGCAGAAAAATAATAATAATCTCAACACTCTTTTTGCCACAGCAGTATTGCTGTTGGTAGCACAGCCCATGTGGCTCTATTCCGCAGGCTTTCAGTTATCGTTCGTAGCCATACTTTCACTCATCTTATTTTACGGACAGCTATATTCAGTATATACCCCTCAATCGTGGCTGTTAAGAAAGCTATGGCAAACTATTACCGGCAGCCTCGCGGTCGAAATTCTGGTTGCACCGCTCATCATCCGGTACTTCTATTTATTTCCACTCCCTTTCCTTATCAGCAACTTGCTTGCTTTTCTATTCATGAATATAGTGCTGATTTTAGGTATGACTATTCTTGCGTTTGCCTTTTTACCAATATGGGCCACTGCCGCAGGTTGGCTTGTAGTTTGGCTCACAACCGGGTTCAACAATATCATTTATAGCATACAAAATTTCAACCCTCCTTCCTTCAACTACTTATATCTTTCTGGTTGGGAGTTAGTTGGTGTATATATTATCATAGCAGGTCTTGCACTGTTCATACTACGGCAGCAAAAGCCAGGACTGTTCCTCGCCTTGGCTGGCAGTTGTGCATTGCTCATCCTTTTGTGTGCAGATGAATACACGGCACTGCAACAGCAGCGCTTTGTTGCATACAATATGGGCGATGTTAACCAAATGGAGCTCACAAACGGCAAGTTTGTACAGGTCCTCAACACCGATATTCATACCCTGTCTGTAGAAAAAGACCGTACACTTAAACCGGCACACGCTACGTGGCATGCATGGCAGATGCAGCCAACGCAGTCCTCCAGGAATATTTTTGCTGTCAATGGCAAATCGGTTCTCGTATTGGATAAACCTATTTCTACTGGCAATTTCCCTGTAGATTACTTAGTAGTAAACCTTCCACCCGGCAAAGTGCACCCCGCCACTCTCATGCAGGTATTTCATCCCCGTGTATTGATATTTGGCAGCAACTACAGCACAAAGCAAGCTGCAAAATGGCTCCTGGAGTGCCAAGCCCTGCATATCCCAGCTTGGCATACAGGCACACAGGGTGCATTTATGTGTGGATCATAACTCAATACAGCATGCGGCCAGTTTATTTGTCATCCTTCCGTACCTTTGCACCTTCAAAAAACTTCTCATGGATAGTACCATCAAGTCTGCACTCATCTCTGTTTTCTATAAAGACGGGCTAGAGCCCATAGTACGCAAGTTGCACCATCTGGGTGTGGCACTGTACTCAACCGGCGGCACACAGACATTCATTCAGCAATTGGGCATACCCTGCACACCTGTTGAAGAAGTTACCGGGTATCCATCCATTTTGGGTGGCCGTGTTAAAACATTACACCCCAAGGTATTTGGTGGTATTCTTGCCCGTCGTGGCCATGCCGAAGACGAGCAGCACACTGCTGAGTACGAGATCCCCCTGCTCGACCTTGTAATTGTTGATCTCTATCCTTTCGAGGAAACTGTGAAGAGCACTACCGATGAAAAAACGATCATTGAGAAGATAGATATAGGCGGCGTATCCCTCATACGTGCTGCCGGCAAAAACTATAAAGATGTTTGCATTGTTGCATCGCGCAACCAATACAGTCACTTGCTACAGGTTTTGGAAGAAAGTAACGGCGCCACAACTTTACAACAGCGTCTCGATTTTGCTGCTGCTGCATTTACAGAGTGCGCGCATTACGATGTTGCCATTGCGTCTTACTTCAACCGTTCGGCCGATACTGATAATTTCCAATTATCATTTAGCAACAAGCAGTCTTTACGCTACGGAGAGAATCCACACCAGCAAGCTGCATTTTATGGCGATCTGGATAGCCTCTTCGAAAAGCTGAATGGTAAAGAACTTTCTTACAACAACCTGGTAGATGTTGATGCGGCCTGCCAGATCATCACAGAGTTTACCAAGCCTGTTTTTGCGATCATCAAGCACACCAACGTATGTGGCATTGCCGAACGTGAAAACGTAACTGCGGCATGGGATGCCGCTTTACTTTGCGATCCTGAAAGCGCATTTGGTGGTGTGCTCATTACCAACCAAACTATTAATGCAGAAGTAGCTGCCAAAATAAATGAACTGTTCTTCGAGATCCTTATAGCTCCTGCGTTCGATGAGAATGCATTGGCCATATTAAAAGGTAAAAAGAACAGGATATTACTTTTGCAAAAGCAACCTTTACATACCGTAAAAGAATACAAACGCATACTTAACGGCATACTCGTGCAAGATGCCGATCATATCAACTTTACAGAGTGGATAGAGGCTGGTGCACAAAGCACTACTGAAGCACAAAAAGAAGATCTCCTGTTTGCAAACATTGTGTGCAAACACCTCAAATCAAATGCCATTGCACTCATAAAAGACAAACAACTGGTAGGCAAAGGTTGCGGGCAAACGAGCCGTGTAGATGCCCTGCGCCAGGCTATTGATAAAGGCAAGCATTTTGGCTTCTCATTGCAAGGCGCAGTAATGGCGTCCGATGCGTTCTTCCCATTTAACGACTGTGTACAAATGGCGCATGAAGCCGGTATCACAGCTGTTATACAACCCGGCGGCTCGGTTCGCGATGCAGACAGCATACAATACTGCAAAGACCATGGCATGGCTATGGTAATGACACAAGCCAGGCATTTTAAACATTAATTTCCTGTTGTTTGACTGGCTGAGAACCGGGCAAACTAAGCTACAAGCATATAACAAAGAAATAGGCTGCCTCATCTGAGACAGCCTATTTTCTTTTTACCTAACACTTATAATATTAGCTGCAACCTGTAGTTGTACCACAGTTCGGGCACATGTAGCAAGTTCCGTTTCTCAGGGTTATGTTACCACAGCTTCTGCACACTGGGGCGTCAGCGCTTGTACCCATCAGTTTTTTAATTTCGGCTGTATTTTGTCCTGCAGCAGGCGATGCTACTGTTTGTTTTTGTGGCGCTATAGACTTCACCGCTTTAGGTGCTGCCTGCGCAGGGGCTATAACACGCACTTGCGATAACTCCTGCTGAGTCTCTGTTTCCTCTGTCGGCTGTATCCTGCTAGGGTCTTGCACATGCACCAGGTCAGAGCGGTCCAGGTATTCATACCCCAACAACCTGAATATATAATCAAGTACCGAAGTAGCTGTTTTAATATTCGGATGTTCTACAATCCCTGCCGGTTCAAAACGTGTAAAGATGAACTTGTCCACATACTCTTCCAGTGGTACACCATATTGCAACCCTACAGATATTGCTATGGCAAAGCTATTCAGCAAGCTGCGCATGGTGGCGCCCTCCTTACTCATGTCTATGAATATTTCACCAAGCGTACCATCTCCATACTCACCCGTACGCAGGAAGAGTGCCTGGCCGCCTACTTTACCTTTAAAGGTATAACCACGGCGTTTTGCTGGCAATTGCTTCCGTTCTACTATACGGCTTAGCTCACGTTTCAGCTGTGTATCCGGGCTATCCTGCACACGTTTGTTCACTTCTTCCAGTAGCTCCATTGCGGTCAGCTTGCTCAGGTCCACTATCTGGCTTGCAGTTTCTGCAACTGGCTTTTCTTCTTCTGTAGTTTCAGCTTTCTTTTTCTTATCGCTCTTGTTGCTCAGTGGCTGGCTCAGTTTACTTCCGTCGCGGTACAGCGCGCAAGCCTTCAGGCCAAGCTGCCAGCTCAGGTAGTAGCAGTCTTTTATTTCTTCTACAGTTGCTTCGTTAGGCAGGTTAATGGTCTTGGATATAGCACCACTAAGGAATGGCTGCACTGCCCCCATCATCCTTATGTGCCCATGTGCATGTATAAAGCGTTCACCTTTCTTACCACATTTGTTAGCACAATCAAATACTGGCAGGTGTTGGTTTTTAAGGTAAGGAGCACCCTCTACTGTCATTGTACCACATGCATAGTCGTTCGCTGCGTCTATTTCGTCATCGGTAAAGCCTAGTTCGTTCAGCAGGCTAAAGTCTGGTGCAAAGTATTGCTCTGCTTTAAAGCCCAGGCGTTGCAGGCACTCTTCTCCAAGTGTATATACATTAAATACAAAACCGGCCTCAAATGCACTTTCCACTGCCGTATCCAGCTTTTTCAGCTCTTCAGCTATAAAGCCTTTTTCGCTCAGCGTTTGGTGATTGATGAACGGTGCGCCTGCAAATGTGCCGTGGCCTTTTGCATACTTTACTATAGCATCAATTTCTTCTTCGTTGTATTTCAGGTTCTTCAGCGCAGCAGGTATGCTTTGGTTGATGATCTTAAAATATCCGCCACCTGAAAGTTTTTTGAATTTCACCAGTGCAAAATCTGGCTCTACGCCGGTAGTGTCGCAATCCATCACCAGGCCAATAGTGCCTGTAGGCGCCAGTACAGTAGCCTGTGCATTGCGATAGCCATGCAGTTCACCCAGTTGCACTGCATCATCCCATGCTTTAGTAGCAGCGGTAAGCAGGTAGTCGGGGCAATATTTGGCGTTGATGCCCAATGGTTTTATTTCTATGCCTTCATATGCTTCAGCAGCATCATAAGCTGCTGCGCGGTGGTTGCGCATTACACGCAGCATGTGTTCCCTGTTCTCTTTAAAACGTGGGAAGGTACCCAGTGCTGCAGCCATTTCAGCCGATGTTTTGTATGCAACACCATTCATAATAGCTGTGATGGCACCTGCTATAGCACGACCTTCATCACTATCGTAAGGGATACCGCTCACCATAAGCATGCTGCCCAGGTTAGCATAGCCAAGACCCAGTGTGCGATAGTCATAGCTCAATTGTGCCACTTCAGGAGAAGGGAATTGAGCCATTAATACGCTTATTTCAAGTACCATGGTCCACAAACGCACCATGTATTCAAAACCCGCTACATCAAAAGAATTATCCGATTCATTAAAGAAGCGGCGCAAGTTCAATGATGCCAGGTTGCAAGCGGTGTTGTCCAAAAACATGTATTCAGAACATGGGTTGGATGCACGTATAGCGCCACCTTCAGGGCATGTATGCCATTCGTTTATTGTATCATTATATTGCGTACCAGGGTCAGCACAGCGCCATGCAGCGTAAGATATTTTTTCAAATAGTTCCTTTGCAGGTATTTTTTGCATCACCTTACCTGTCGAGCGGGCTGTCATTTCCCAATCTTCGTTATTGGTAAGCCGACGGAAGAATTCATTAGGTATGCGTACGGAGTTATTAGAGTTCTGGCCCGAAACTGTTTTATAAGCTTCGCCTTCATAGTCCGATGCATATCCTGCGGCTATTAGGGCGGCCACCTTCTTTTCTTCTTCTACTTTCCAGTCTATAAAGTTTACTACTTCAGGATGATCCAGGTCAAGGCACACCATTTTAGCAGCTCTACGTGTAGTACCACCGCTTTTTATAGCGCCGGCAGCACGGTCACCTATTTTCAGGAAGCTCATCAAACCACTTGATGTACCACCACCACTCAGCTTTTCACCTTCGGCACGTATATTACTATAATTGGTACCCACACCTGAGCCATATTTGAAGATACGTGCTTCGCGTACCCACAAGTCCATGATACCGCCTTCGTTCACCAGGTCATCATCCACACTCAATATAAAACATGCGTGCGGCTGGGGACGCTCGTAAGCATTTTTAGAGCGTTCCAGTTCGCCAGTAGTTGGGTCTACATAGTAGTGGCCCTGCGCTTTACCATCTATACCATAGGCGCTGTGCAGCCCGGTATTGAACCATTGCGGCGAGTTGGGTGCACAGCTCTGTTGCAGTATGCTATATACCAGCTCATCATAAAATATCTGTGCGTCCTCGGTAGATGCAAAGTAGCCATACTTTTCACCCCACATACGCCAGCAGCCTGCCATACGGTTAGCCACTTCTTTTATAGAAGTTTCACGGCCCAGGGTGCCATCGGCCTGCGGAACGCCTGCCTTACGAAAATATTTTTGCGCCAGTATATCGGTTGCGATCTGCGACCAATGGCTGGGCACTTCTACGTTCGTCATTTCAAATACCTTTTCTCCGTTTGGGTTACGTATTACCGAGGTACGGTAATCGTATTCAAACATATCAAAGGCCTTTACGCCATCGCGAGTGTAGTGCCTTTTGAACGACAGACCTTTGCCCTCTTTCCTTGGATTGCTCATGCGTATTAGTTTTTTAATATAAAGGATGTTTTTAAGTAGAATTTGGATAACGAAAATATCAAATTTGGTTGCCTGTAAAAGAATAAGAAATACAGTGGGTGGGGATAAATTTTAAACACCTATTCTACGGGCATTTCCGTAAAAACAGCCATAACCCTGTTTGTTTTTTCAAAAAAAAACGGTATATATTAAAAATTAGGGTGGGAAATCGCCTCCCGGCGCACCTGTTTTTTCCTATCTGTCACATCATGCAAAGATACTGAAAATAGCGCCCGTATTGCGTTAAAGGCTATACAATTGTTACAATAAGCACATCTTCATAAACTATAAGACACAGCAATAAGCGCTATCTTTCACCCAATATTTCATAGATGTATTTAATACATGCATACATGCAGGCTGCCTCGCAAATATTAGCATCAGTTATCACAACTCTATTAACTACCATCAGACAATTTTAATTAACTCTGGGTACATAACATAAAAGAGAAAGGCAGCCTTGGGGCTGCCTTTCTCTTTTATAAAACAAAGGTTTTATTACTCAGCATTTACCAGCATCTTAGGCGCTGCTGCCAATGTCTCTTCGTTCGCTTCCGATGCATATTTATCAAAGTTTTTTACGAACAGCTGTGCCAGTTCATTAGCCTTTTTATCATATGCTTCTTTATCGGCCCATGTATTGCGCGGAGAAAGTATTTCCGTAGGCACATTAGGGCAGCTTTCTGGTATCAGTATACCAAATACGGGGTGTGGCTCGTAAGCTACATCGTTCAGTTGGCCGGTCATAGCTGCAGTTATCATGCTGCGGGTATAGCCCAGCTTCATACGGCTACCGGTACCATAAGCACCGCCGCTCCAACCTGTGTTGATCAACCATACATTAATGCTTGGATCTGCTTCCAGTTTCTTACCCAGCAATTCTGCATAGGCTACCGGGTGCAATGGCAGGAACACACGACCAAAACAAGCAGAGAAAGTAGTCTGTGGTTCTGTAACCCCCATTTCTGTACCCGCAACCTTAGCTGTATAGCCGCTTACGTAGTGATACATAGCCTGGTTCTTGGTCAGTTTAGATATTGGTGGCAATATGCCGAACGCATCACATGTAAGGAAGAATATATTCTTGGGAGTACCAGCGTACGAAGGCTCTTTTGAATTACTTATAAAATTTATTGGATAAGCAGCACGGGTATTTTCAGTAATGCTCTTGTCAGCATAGTCCACCTCATTAGTTCCGGGCTTGAAGGTTATATTTTCAAGCAACGTACCTGGTTTTATAGCTGCAAATATTTCTGGTTCTTTTTCAGCGCTTAGGTCTATACATTTTGCATAGCAGCCACCTTCAAAGTTAAATACATTGTGTTCAGACCATCCATGTTCGTCATCACCTATCAGAGCGCGTTGTGGATCTGCACTAAGGGTGGTTTTACCTGTACCGCTCAGGCCAAAGAACAGTGCTACATCGCCGTCCTTGCCTTCGTTGGCAGAGCAGTGCATACTCAGCACCTTGTGGTCGTGTGGCAATACAAAGTTCAGCACACCAAATATGCCTTTCTTCATTTCGCCGGTGTAGGCGCTACCACCTATCAATATGATCTTGCGGGTAAAGTTCACAATAGTGAAGTTACCCTGGCGTGTACCATCCACAGCAGGATCTGCTTCAAAGCCGGGTGCCTGCAGTATCAGCCAGTCGTGTGTTTGAGTTTTGATCTCTTCTGCAGTAGGACGCAGGAACAGGTTATTGCAAAACAGGTTAGCCCATGGTGTTTCATTCACCACCAATACATTTAGCCTGTATTCTTCTGATGCACATGCATAAGCATCGCGCACCCACAATTCCTTGCCTGTCAGGTAGTTACATACCTTATCATACAGCTTGTCAAATGTTTCCGGTGCCATAGGGATGTTAACATCACCCCAGTCAACACTCTTTTCTGTTATCGCGTCCTTTACTGTAAACTTGTCTTTAGGCGAGCGGCCGGTAAACTTACCGGTATTCACACACAATGCTCCGGTGTCATTCAACACTCCTTGCTCAAGCTGTAAAGTCTGCTTTACCAATTCTTCGGGCGCAAGGTTCCAATGAGATGTACCCGCATTGATTCCCAAGTCAGTAAGGGCTACTGACGAATTTTTACTACCATATACCTGCATAAATATTCTTTTTTTATTAAAAAAAGTATGGACAAAAATAGCACATAAAACCTTTTTACCAATCATTATTTTTTACATGCACTTTTTTCTTATACACCGATTTGTGTATAACTAAATCTGTGCTGTATAGCAAATGATAGTTTCGGTGTTTATTGACCCACAACATCTGTACCATTTTTGGGAACGATTGCATTTTTCTTCAGGACCAGCAGTTGTATAAATACTACTGCCCAAACCAATATACACGGCACCACCTTTATTACATACGGTGTAAAAAACTGTTGCTTTACTATATGTGGAAAAATATCCGTCACAGAAAGTGTGGTAAATGCAAACACTAACCATAACAGTACAGTGCGCCACAAAGCATATGGGCGGCTAAAATACCAGATTCCCGCACCCGCAACTGCTATTACAAATGTGGGCGATTCTGCTTTATGATTAAAAATGATCACCCATAATAACATGGAAGCAAGCGTAAGCAGCCTGAAAACCAAGTTGTCATATATTTTATATCGCACAAACGGCAGCAGGAACAACACGATTCCAACAACGCTCACTACGGTTTTGCCCTGCTCCACGCCAAACCATGCATGTAGCCACCCCATTACCGATAACCCGTAAGACCCTGCCTGATCTGCTGCCAGCATAGTAGCCCAGTTATGGTACTGCCACAGCAATGCTTGCATAGGCACAGCTACAAGCGGCAATACAAACAGCAGTACAGTCCACAATGCTGCAAACAATATAAAACGCACCTTATCGGGGTAAAACAAAAACAGGCAAAAACCTATAGCCCCATATAGCTTTATAAAGGTAGCTAGTACCAGCCACAGTGTAGCCCATTGCACTTTGCCATTTTGCATGCAACAAAAAGCGCCTATCATCAGCCCTGCCATAAGTGCATTGCTCTGCGCGTTCTGTAGCGATGTAAGCATTTCTATAGCCACAAACCAGCACAACATGCTACGCACCTTTACAGTAAAAGGTAGCATCCGTATAGCTGCCAGTAGCGTTAGTGCGTTCAACAGGTTCCATATGGTAAGCCCCAACAGATCAGGCAGATAGGCAAGCGCACCCATACACAGAGCAAACGTGGGGCTATACTTGTACAGGTCCCACTGTTCCTTAGGATAAATTGTGTACAGGTTTTGCCCATGTATTAAATGGAAAAACGATTGCCTGAAGATGACATAGTTGTTATACTCGGTAAAATAATTACCTACAAACAGCTTCGCGGTCTCTGGGTTATTTACAATATCGGTAGAATGTATATCTGTAGTAGGGGCGGCCATCATATGTGTACCCAGCGCTATAAGCTGCACACTGGCCACCACAGCCATAATAATATACAGCGCCAGTACTACGCGCGGTTGCAGCAAAAAGTTACGGATTGTTGACCACTTCATAAGTGGCGTTAAAGTACGGGAATACATGCAAAAAGTAAAACAGAAGGTTGGGATAACTATTTTACAATATGCAAATTGCAATTCACAGCAAAATCATCCATTGCTGGTGGTGCATAATACTGGCGCAAAATTTGAGTACCTTAATTCATTATGATCACCAATATTTTTTTTGATTTCGATGGTGTACTGTGCGAATCTGTCCAGGTAAAGACAGAGGCATTCAGGCAACTCTACTTACCATACGGAAAAGAGATCTCAGACGCAGTTGTAGCCTATCACCAGGCACATGGCGGTGTATCGCGATACGATAAAATACGCTACTACCATAAAACACTGTTACATACAAAAATTACAGATGCTGATCTTCAAAAATGGTCCCATCGCTTTTCAGAATTGGTGATGGCAGGTGTTATAGCCGCACCAGAAGTGCCGGGCACTACCTCTTTTCTTGAAGAGCATGAGCATCAATATACTTATTGGGTTATAACGGCCACTCCCACAAATGAGATAAAAGCTATACTTCAAGAAAAAGGATGGGATACTTACTTTGCAGGCGTATTTGGTTCACCAGAAAAAAAAGGCCATTGGGTCAGGTATATCTTGGATAATCAAAAACTCGATCCAGCACATACAGTTTTCATTGGTGATGCCCTTGCAGACAAAAAAGCTGCCGACGATAACAGTGTTTCTTTCATCTTACGCAACACACCAGACAACAAAGTGTTATTCTCCGGGTATAATGGCAAGAGCATAAACGATCTTTCTCAACTAAAATCCGTCCTTAACAGCCTATAAAATAGAGCCATATTTACTGAAATTGGTACTATAATATCAATTGACAACGATTGCGTAGTTTTTTATTCTATATTTCGTGAATTATAAAAATCATGTGTTATTTTTGAAGCAGAAATAAAAAAAACGGGCATTAACGTCAGCCCGTCTAAGATTTGAAGAAGTTCACTTTATAATTACTATATCTAGTATTATTATAAAGTATGCAAAATTGAACCTAAAGATTACTATATATACTGCAGTGGGGTCTTTTCTAAGACTCCTTTTTTTTGCCTTTACGGCAAATAAGATTGCAAAGATAGTGGCATTTTCTTTATTGCAAATACAAAGTCCTAAATTAAAATAAGCATGGATATCTCCATTACCACTCCCGGCCTGTTATTCCCGGCCATATCATTGCTTATGTTATCTCATACCAATCGTTTTCTGGCACTGGCAAACCTCATCCGTTCATTGCTCGAAAAATATAAGAATACTGAAGATAAGGCACATATAAAATTACAAATTCAACATCTGCGCAGCCGCTTGCATCTTATTCGTACCATGCAAGTGTTTGGTGTACTTAGCTTTTTATTGTGTGCAATATGCATGTGCTGCATCTTCATGACATGGATGGCGGCAGCAACAGTGATTTTTGTGCTCAGCATATTCACCTTCATCATCTCATTACTGGTATCGCTTACAGAGATCGTGCAAAGCCTTAATGCCCTCGAGGTAGAAATGAAAAATGCAGTGCGTGATTAGTTATTACGCATTACCTCTACCTTACGTACTGCCATACCTGCATCAGTATCCATGTACAAAATATAAAGCCCTCCTGCAAGCTGAGATACATCTACAGTGTAAGGTCCCGTGCCAACTATAGCCTCATCATACACCACACTGCCACTTACCGTTGCCAGGCGTATATGGCTCGCTTTTACATGCTTTGCATCTATGGTCAGCTTGCATTGAGCTGGGTTAGGGTATATGCTTATATCATCGATACCGGCTGTTAATACAGGCACTCCCGTCAGTGTATCTACTACCACTACTGTAGTTACGGTATCGCTGCCACAGGCATTGCTGCCAATAAGCATAACCGAATAGGTGCCCTTTGCATTATAGCTATATTCTACAGTTGCAGAATCTGCAGCAGTACCATCACCAAAGTACCAGGTATAATTGGCTATAAACTGTGCATTAAGCACGGTAAAGTCAACCACACTTCCATTGAGTGTAGGCTGGGTAACAACTATCGTTCCTACATGCGGAGTAGAATCAACTCTTACAGATATAGTATCAATAAGTGTACAACCATTTTGCCCTGCTATCGCAACTATATATGCCCCCGGCTGGGTAACAATTATGGCGTGCGCTGTGTCACCGGTACTCCAAATATTCGGATAGGCAGTAATCGTATAAAGCATTGCACTATTGCCGGCGCATATAGCTGTATCGTTGCTTACAACAGCCATAGGCAATGCCTTTACCTGCACTGTATCGGCATGGGTAAACTGGCAGTTATTAGCATCATGTACAATAAGCATATAAACTCCTGCGTCTGCCTCGGTAGCACGCCCCTTATCAGGGTTTGCCGCGCTTGATACAAAGCCTCCAGGTCCCGTCCAGTTATAGCTGTAAGGTGTCGTTCCGCCTGAAATTTGAGACGAAAGGTGTAATGTGTCATCCGCACATACCACAAGTGTCTGAGCCGTACTGTTCAGTACTGCCGGCTCTTCCAGTATAAAAGTATCAATATATGTCGCCTTGCAGCCCCCCGTAAGTGTTACATAGTATATACCCGCTACCAGGTTATTTATATTTTGTGTGTTTGCATTAAATGTTCCCGGTCCTCCCCATTGGTAATTTATAGGTGCAATACCGCCGGTTACAGCAAGTGCAATACTACCATTTGCATTGCCATTACAAAGAGGTTCCCTCTCTATAGGCACAACTACAGGTGCGGGCACAACGCTCACGGTTGTAGTAGCCGTTTTTATGCAACTATTCCCATCTTTTACAGTAAGTGTATATACACCACCAGATGCAGCAGTTGTAATTAATGATGGGTTTTGCCCTACTGTATTAAACCCATTAGGGCCACTCCAGGTATAGTTAAAATTACCTACCCCACCGGCTGCGGTACCCATTAGGTTTAGGTTGCCACCTGCGCAAAGTGGGCCGTTATTCGTTGCTGTATCTGTAATAACTGCAGGCTCGTTTATAGGTATTGTGGCAGTTGCACTGCAACCACCGCCATTAGTGGCAACTACATTATAAATGCCAGCTAGAAGGTTAGTAGCATTCTGTGTATTTGTAGCATACCCGCCTGGCCCTGTCCATGCATAGGTAAAAGGAGCACTCCCCACTGGCACTAATAATATGGCGCCGCTGCTGCCACCTTTGCACAGCACATCTTTGCTAATTATACTAAGCGTTGGTACACTATCTACTATCAATTTCAATGTATCTGTTTTAATACAGCTATTGGCGTCTTTCACAGTTAATACATAAAGACCCGAGCCATTAAAAGTGATAGCAGGGATAGAAGTATTTTGGTTTGAGGATGTAAAGCCATTAGGGCCCGCCCACGAGTAAGATGCATTGCCCACCCCGCCGCTGGCATTTCCTGTAAGTAATAAGGTTGCGCCATTGCACAACGGCCGGCTGGCAGTCGCTGTCAGTTGCATAGCATTTGCCTGAAACACTGTTGCTGTTGTATGTGCTATACACCCCTGGGGTATAGATACATCTACAGCGTACCCACCAGCTTTCAGTCCGGTAATATTTTGGGTCGTTGAATAGTAGCCGTTAGGGCCTGTCCACAGTACATTGTAGCTACCTGTTATGCCTGTAACGGTCAGGTTTATTGCCCCCGTAGAGTCACCATTACACAATACATTAGTAACAGCATCGGTCAATAGGCCACCATTGGTAACAGAAACCGTAGTAGATGTAGTACTTGTACATTGCAGTTGGTCAGTTACTGTAAGATAATAAGTTCCTGCTTCGCTTACTGTTGATGGATTGAATACTGGCGATGCACTTACAGACGAGAACCCACTAGGTCCCGACCACCTATAAGTATAAACACCGGTACCACCACTACCCGTACCATTCAGATTTAGCGCGCTACCGGCGCAAACAGGACTGTTAGATGATGCCGATGCAACTACTGCGGGATATTGAAGTACAGTATCTACATTAGATGCTGTGCATCCGGTATTAGATGTAACATTAACTGTATAAACACCGGCAACCAGGTTTGAAATATTTTGTCCGGTAGATGTATAATTATAAGGCCCTGTCCACAAATAAGAAAAGCCAGTCCCGCCACTCACACTCAGGCTCACCGATCCATTATTGCCACCATAACAGGTTACGTATGTGGCATGTGTAGAAAGGTTAGGGATAAGGTATGCACCTACTGCTGCTGTATATGATGCCGTGCACAGATCTGCATCTGTAACAGTAACCGTATAGTTACCCGCCAATGATGCAGTTACAGTACCAACTACGGGATTTTGGTTGTAAGAATTAAAGGTATTAGGCCCTGCCCAGCTATATGTGTAAGGCGCCGTTCCTCCTGAAGGATTTGCATATAGGTTCATTGTGCTGCCTATGCATGCTACCCCAGATGCTGTAAGTGTCAGCTGCGTAGGTTGCGTAACTACTACTGCAAGTGTTGAATAACATGTACTGCCACGAACTGTAACAGTATAGGTACCCGCAACCAGGCCGGTCAGGTTTTGCGAATTTGATGTAAAACCATTAGGCCCTGCCCACGCATACGTATAAGGTGGGTTACCTCCGCTTACACTCAGCGTAATTGTACCATTGTTACCGCCGTAACAATACACATTGGTATGCGTAGCCGAAAGGACAGGATTAGTACAAGCATATGCTGCTGTTTGCAAACCGGTCACCCCAGCCAACAATAGTATTATCCAGGCAATGCGCTTCATATTTCTGTATCTATGATGGGTAGATCACTAGTAAATTTAACAATTATATAGCGCACTAAAAAATACAGACTCTGTAAAAAAGCAGTTTAGATCAGAAATGACACAATCAATACAATAAGGTTAGGCGGGTTCCCAGTTTTCAAACAACAGGTTCAAATAATGGTTCTCTTCCTTGGTGATCACATTATCAGCCTTGGTAAGCTGCACAGCAAAGTTCATTAGGTTAATGCGTTCTTCTTCTGTAGCGTCATCATAAAAATCATCCGCCACCTTCAGGAAGTGTCGTTCCCATTCTTCAGGTTTCAAATTACTAATGATGTCCATCTGCGCATCCAAATTAATATGAAATGGAAATTCCTGCGCCATGTAATCCCGTATCACCATTTCCTTGCCGCCGTTCAGGGTAAAATCTACCGCTGAGAGAATCATGAGCAAATGATATCCGGCAATGGCTTTGTTTAATCTTTTGTTGGGCATAATTCTATTTACGAAAAAACAATAAGATCAGACTTGCGACGAAAGCAACAGGTCAAGGTCCGTATATTTAAAATTGAATCTTTTAGCAATGGTAGCATTTGTCACACATCCTTTATACATATAAACACCATTCCGTATGCCGCTTTTTGCCTGTATGATGCCTTCCATACCGCCGGTATCGGCACATTGCTGTAATATTGGCATCAACACATTACTGATCGCTCGCGATGCTGTGCGCGATACCGCTGATGCTATATTGGGCACACAATAGTGTATTACCTCATATTTTTTAAATGTAGGGTTCTCGTGGCTGGTCAGTCGCGATGTTTCAAACACCCCGCCCCTGTCTATACTCACATCTACTATTACAGATCCTGCCTTCATATGGCTTACCATCGCATCTGTCACTACCACAGGTGTTATACCGTTTATGGGCTTCAACGCCCCCACTGCTACATCTGCATTAGCAATTTCTTCAGCAAGCGTTACAGGTTCCAGTACCGATGTAAAACATCTGCGCCCTATGTTATTCTGCAGGCGCATCAACCGGTATATCGAATTATCGAATATCTTAACTGAAGCGCCAAGTCCAAATGCAGTACGTGCAGCAAACTCACCTACCACACCGGCACCTATTATCAGCACTCTTACAGGTGGCACACCACTTATACCGCCAAGTAATATTCCTTTTCCGTTATGCACGTTGCTCAGGTACTTGGCTGCTGTAAGTATGGCAGAGCTACCGGCTATTTCGCTCATAGAGCGCACTATGGGGTAGGTACCCGAATCATCTTTTATAGATTCAAAGGCTATTGCAATTATTTTTTTCTTGATCAGCTGTTCCAATATCTCCGCCTTTAAAAAGGGGAGGTGTATGGGTGAAATGACTACCTGATTGGGTTGCAGCAAAGTGGCTTCCTCTTCCGATATGGGTGCCGATTTTATGATAGTAGTAGCTTTATATAACTCTGCTTTATCATATACTATGCGTGCACCTGCCTCACTGTAGTCAGGGTCAAAGTAAAAAGATCCTTCTCCAGCATTGTGCTCAACTGCTACCTGGTGACCATTATTTACCAATACAGATACCGCTTCTGGTGTAAGTGCTACTCTATTCTCCTGAAAAGATGTCTCCTTCGGAATACCTATGAACAGTTGTTTCTTCCTTTGTGGAATTTGCAACGTCTCTTCCAGAGGAACGTATGAAAATGAAGGTGATATAAAAGGTTTTTTACTCATGCCGACCCACTTTTTGCCCAATTTTCAGAAATATACAACACTGCTTTATATTATGGAAACACATTAACATCTCTATGGCTTTCCAGGCGGTATTGGCATTATGTTTTTAATTCCAATTCTTTTAGCAACTCTCATGCCATTATTATGCAGTTATATTTTAATTTTACGTCCCGACCCGGAATATTATGCTAAGACAATCGCAGCAGCAAAAATTATTACAAAAATTATCCCCTCAGCAAATACAGTTAATGAAGCTGCTGCAGGTGGCAACCGTTAACCTTGAAGAACGAATAAAGGAAGAATTAGAGGAAAACCCCGCTTTGGAATATGGTCAGGATGGCGAGGGCGAATCCGATGGTGATATACAGGATGGTGATGATAAATTTGAGGAAGAAGCAGATGATGTAGAACTAAGTGATGATACCGCCGAAAAGGTGGACATGGAAGACTTTTTGCGCAACGAGGATGAAGGCAATTATGATTATGGCGACGACTACTATGGTGGTGGTGATACCGAAAAACAATCTGTACCTGTAAGGGTTGAAACAAACTTTCACGATCATCTTTTAGATCAGCTCGGTATGCTGGAGCTTGATGATCGCACACAGAAAATAGCCGAGCAGATAATAGGAAGTATAGATGATGACGGTTACCTGCGCCGCGAGGTGACAGCGATAGTAGATGATCTGGCTTTCGGAATGAATATTGAAACTACCGTAGAGGAAGTAAATGCACTGATAGAAAACATTCGCCAGTTCGATCCTCCGGGCGTATGTGCAGTCACGTTGCAGGAATGCCTGCTGCTACAGCTAAAAAGAATGCCGGAATCAAAATCTGTACATAATGCCATACAGATCATCGATTCTTTCTTCAATGAATTCATCAAGAAGCATTACGATAAGATACAGAAGCAACTGAACCTGAACGATAAGGACTTTAAGGATGTGATAGGCATTATCATAAAATTAAACCCCAAGCCTGGTTCCGCATTTGCCGTGCTCAATAAAGCAGAAAGTTATATTATCCCCGATTTTTTTGTGTTCAATAATATGGGCGTATTGGAGTTGTCATTGAATTCCAAGAATGCACCTGAACTACGTGTATCCGAAGGGTATAAAGAGATGATGCGCGCCTACGACCGCAGCGAGAAAAAAGATAAAAGACAAAAAGAAGCATTACTTTTTATAAAGCAGAAACTTGATTCTGCCAAGTGGTTCATAGATGCCATAAAGCAGCGGCAGCATACTTTGCTGCACTCTATGCAGGCCATACTCGATTTCCAGCGCGAGTTCTTTCTTACAGGCGATGAGACTACCCTGAAGCCCATGATCCTTAAGGATATAGCCAAAATGACCAACCTGGATGTATCTACGGTATCACGTGTAGCTAATAGTAAGTTTGTACAGACCGAATTTGGCACCTACAAACTCAAGTACTTCTTCTCAGAAGCACTGCAAACCGAAAGCGGCGAAGAAGTATCTACACGCGAAGTAAAGACCATACTTAATGGTATTATTAGTGCCGAAAACAAACGCAAACCCCATAGCGACGAACGACTTACCGAAATGTTGCAGGAAAAAGGCTACAATATAGCCCGCCGCACTGTAGCAAAGTATCGCGAGCAATTGAATATACCTGTTGCGAGGTTAAGGAAGGAACTGTAGGAACCATTATTGTAGCGCTACCACACCACAACCTCCACAGGTACCATAAAGAAATAGACGTACACAAAGGCAAAGGGCGCCGCTACCAGTAGTGAATCAAAGCGATCTAAAGCGCCGCCATGGCCAGGCATTAGGGTACCGCTGTCTTTTACTTTAGCTATACGCTTCAGTTTCGACTCCAGCAAGTCGCCCGCTGTACCGGCTACAGCCGCGCAAAACGCAAGGGCCATCCAGTCGGTCATATGGTACCATGGTGCATAATGCCCCCACAGGGCTGCTGCGCCAATGGTCAGTAAAGCTCCCCCAGCGGTACCCTCCCATGTTTTGTTGGGCGATATAGGAGAGAATGGTCTTTTACCTATAAATGAACCTACCAGGTAGGCCATAGTATCATTCACCCATATCATCAGCACCAATGCAAGCGGTATAGCTAGCGATGTCATGCGCATAAATAGCAGTAAGCTTACTGGGAGTAAAATATACAGCATACCCCCAAGCGCCTGCAACCCCTCCATAAAGCTATTCTTTTTAGAAAGTGCGGTAGCTAGTATAATGAGCATAGGCACACAAAGCAGTGCAGGCCAGTACGCAACGGTTGCCCCGCCAAAATTGTAAGACATAAATACCAGCAGCAGTAATAAAAGTCCTGCAGCCTGTGTCATCACCGGCAGCCATTTATGGCGGTATGTTTCCTTGTCTATCTTCTTTATAAGCCTGAAGTAATCGCGCAGGCAAAGTACCTGTATAGCTATTGCCAGCACAAAGAATGCATATACATTCCACAGCATCCCTCCCAGCATCACAATGCTGAATACGATGGCGCTGCCGGTACGCTTGTAAAAGGTAGGTAGGTTAAGTGCCATAACTGTTTAATTTTCTGAAAAGGTGTTGAGTTGTATAGGCTTGGGGTCGTTAAAGTCGCTCGACCAATTGCCGGGCAAGGGTGTCTTGTTTTTCCAGAGCAGGTAAAGACCACCTGCAAAAAGCACAACGGCAGGCGCAAGTATATACATGGGTACCGAATTGCCGCCAACTATTGTTTTAAGTGCAGCGTTATTGTTTGCTGCATACAACAAGCATACTTGCATGCTATTGTGCAGCGCATGGGCAAGCATAGAGCACCATAAAGATCCGGTAAGGTAATAAACCGTACCTAAGAACACTCCTGACACAAAGATGGGAAAGAACCCATAGGCATCGAAATGAATAACAGCAAACAGCAACGCAGATGCAAATATGGATGTTTTAATATTTTTAGACCGTCTGTGCGCAAACCGCATTACCACTCCCCTGAACACCAGTTCTTCAGCTACGGCGGGCGTAATCCCCATAACTATAACGCCTATAAGCAGGTACTTTATGCTGGGCATGCTTAGGTATGCGTTAAAAATCTCATCATGCGCCTTCTGCGATGCCCTTATATTGGCTCCAAGATCTATCATTCGCATTAGCCCTTCAAAACCCAGTATCAACGGGGTAAAGCCTGCCATAATAATAACGATGATCAGTAATTGTATTTTTTTACCAGGTGCCCGCAGTCCTAAATATTCAATAGGTCGTGGGTGGGCAAGGTAAGCAAACAGGCCTGAAGGCACTAAAAACATAACTATAGACGACAGGAACTGGCCAAGCAGGGCAGCATCAATTATCTTACGTGCGCTTCCTTCGTGCAACCCTGCCATTTGATCAAATGGCACACCGGTAATAGTCGGCACCAGCCAAAGAATAATAACAGTAGAAAGAGAGGTCATGATAAAAACCATTAGCATAAACAGCGCTACCTGCAATGCCCATGGGTAATTACGCCAATAGCTGGTAAACATGAATACTTGAATTTTAAGCAGCAAAGGTAACAGAGTGCAGCATATATTTTTTCAAATAACGGTAAGCCTTTGCTATTATACTATGTTACGGCTTAGGTCTCCCACTTCTTTTATATATTTCTGTCCATGTATCTCCCTCCTCATACCTATACACTCGGTGGAACGATGTATCTGCATTCAGCCTTTCATATAGGTTGCTGGGTTCTATATTGTCAGTAATAATATACTTTGTATTATCTGTTATCCTCCAGTCCACATCTGTAAAGTTTCTACCCAATCGCAAAAATCCGGTATTACTGTCCAGCAGGTGTTGTTGTACCAAAAAGCCACCCACTCCTATCGGAGCATTGTAGTCGCCGGTTTTTTCCATGTAGCTTACTGCGCTCTGTTGCACATGCATGGCATGGAAGGCGCCCAGGTTGGTATCTCCATGTCCTGCATCCAGCTTAAATGTAAAAAAACCAATGAGCAATAGTACCACAAGTACAGGATAAAATAATGCCTTGTTCAACGCTCTTATCAGCTCATCCAGGTAAATACCGCTGAATACCAGCATAAGTATTATAACCGGGAATAGGTAACGATATATAAGGAACAGGTTAACGCTTGAAAATGCAAGGAAGCAGATAGAAAAAACAGTACCCAACAATATGAACTGGGTCTGCTGTGTTCGTGTGCCATACTTCAATCGGGCTAAAGTATAATTAGCATACAAAGAACTAAGAACCAACAGGCCAAACATTAAACGACTGTAGGTGTGCTGTGCTAGGTTATCATTGCTCATAATGTAAATACACACTGCAGGCAGCAACAAAACCGCGTAACAGATATTCCTTTTAACTACAGCAATAAGTACGGACAATGCCAACAGCAGGTTGAAATAATAATACCTGTGATCGAGCGTGAATACATTAAACAGCGTACTCCTGAATTTAATATAGAACGCCCCCCACGTATGCTCCAGGTTATCAGAGTACAAAGGGAACACATACCAACCTCGTAAATGTTTTTGTATCAAAAAGAAAATAGCAATGGCTGCAAACGGTACAGCAACAGCCACCATTCTCATTACCTTCTCCTGCACCCTTTCCTTACTGAATAGTCGCACGGCTACATCCATCCCAATCGCTATACCGGCAATAATGCCGCTTTCCTTAGTATAAAACAGCAGACTCAGGAATAAGGCAGTCAATAGATACCTGCGTGTGGTATAAAAATAAATACTGAGGAACGCCAGGAAGGCCACCATGATCTCAAACAGCAGCAACGAAGACTGTACAAAATACATCACCTGTATAGCCACCAGCACTGTACTCAACACGGCCACACGCCTGTTATACAGGCTAAAACAAGCCTCATGTATAGCTATAAGAAAAGCAATAGACACAAAAAGCGCAAACGAATGTATCACCACCTGCGTAGTACCAAATATATCCATCCATGCAGCAGCAGCAGCATGAAAAAACAACGGGTGTCCTCGCGATAATAAACTGTCCACAGCATCTGGCATAAGGCTTGGTCCATGCATGTACATCTGCTTCACAGCAGGTGCATAGGGCCAGCTCTCATCCCAGTAAAAAGGATAGTGCAGATGTGGGGTTTTGCAAATAATAAAAATGATGAGCAGCACAAACAACTCCCAGCGTTGCTTCATAAAAACAGCTATGGTCTGCATCAGGGTTTGGGAAGTTGTCCCTGTATGTATAGATTGTTCTTTCAATGAGACAATATTAGCAAAATTTTTAGTCTTGTTATATCGATACGATAGCCTTAGGATATTGAACTGTAATATTCCTTATCAAAGTTTAAATTTACAGGTACAATTTCGGCGCATGAGCTTTTTCAACGATACATATAACCGTTTTGCCGGCAAAAAGGTACAGCGTATAGAAGCCATTAGCGATGGTGTTTTTGCTGTGGCACTTACCTTGCTGGTGCTCGATATTAAAGTCCCACCCACAGCAGGTATCAAAACCGAAGCCGAACTCGTTGCGGCATTCTGTGCGCTCACGCCCAAGTTGCTTACCTACTTCCTTAGTTTCATGACCCTGGGGATTTTCTGGACCGGCCAGACAGCACAATACAACTTCATAGAAAAAAGCGACCGAGACCTCAATTGGATAGCGCTTTTCTTTCTATTGGTGGTTTCATTGCTACCCTTCACTACCGCCTTTCTTGGCGAGCATTTCAATTTCCACTTCTCGGTGGGCTTATATTGGTTAAATATCTTCCTATTGGGTCTTATGCTGTACATTCATTGGAACTATGCCTACAAAAATGGCTATGTAACAGTACCCGAAGCCGAGCGTAGCGCCATAAATAAAGCGGTACGCATGCGTATCATTACAGCCCAATGCATGTATGCAGCGGCGGCGCTATTATGCTTTGTTAGTAATTACCTCAGCATCTTCATTATCATAGCTATCCAGCTCAACTATGCATTTGTTTTCTTCCGCCGATGGAACAAAACATCTGTTCATCCTTAATTATAAAATTGATCACTCCGAAAAATACTTCAACTCTTCTCTTAGGTCCAGGAACGGGTGCCTGCCCAGCAGGTTGGTAATACGCGCTGTATAATCAGCCTTAAACTTTTTGTGCGCTTCAGTTTGGGGGAACCGGGGCCTGTGCATACGCGCCGTAATAATATCCAGCACTTCCTGCATCACATCCTGTATCCCTGGGTTAACACAAGCCGCTACAAACTGCTCCCATATATAGGTAGTAGCCAGGTAGTTAGGGTGTACAAAATCTATATCGTAATAACGATAATCGCGCAGTATGTCTATCAATAGTTCATACGCAGGGAAATAAGCGACATGGGCAAAATTGCTGCACAGGGTATGTACAGCTTCTATCAGTCTTGCTTTGCTTCTGTTATTTTCCATTACCCCTTCACGCACGTGGCGCACAGGGCTTATAGTAAAAATAATGCGCGCTCCCGGGTTCACGTCATATATACGCTGTATCGTGTTGGCCAGTGCAGCTTCTATTTCATTTATTTCCAGCAGCCTTTTATTAAACCATTGTGCCGGGGCTCTGTGATTATTGGATACTGGTAGTCCCGTCTCTTTCAGGTAATACTGGAAAGCTGTTCCTAATGTTATTATGACCCAGTCTGCTTCAAGTATAAAATCAGCCGCTTCCTCCTGCGATTGATTAATAGCATCCAGGGCTACATTAGGATCTATATTGGAATAGCGACTGTGGTGGTGCCAACTATTCCATACCTCGTTCAGGTAAAAAAGATCTTCCGGCGCATATGTACGTCGCTCTATATAACTGTCCAGGCTGTCAGCTACACTCAGCGGGTTAAACAAAATGCCATTAGGGTTACTCAGTGTACGGAACTTATAGCCACTCAGCCTGTCAGCCATATGCTCTGTAAAGCACGATCCGGTAAGTAATATAGAATCGGTGTATGTAATAGGATCAGCCAGTGGCCTTATATCCAGTTGCAGTGTCAGTTGCATAAGCAAATGTAGGTGAAAAAATATGGGACGTTCTTTTGGAACGTCCCGTGATAATATTTTTATAAAATTACCGCCAAAAGCAAAGGTCTAAATTGTCGGTCACATTACTATGCTGTAGATTTCCTCAGTTGGGCAGAACAGTAGCAATGCTGCCTGCACAAAGCTGCGTTGGCAGCAGCGGTAATCGCTGCCAACTGCCTTTTTTCCTTACTTTTTTTGGCATCAAAAAAAGTAAGGAATGAAGAACAATTTTTTAGAGCAAATAAATAATATATACTTACGGCCAAATTAATCAGGCACTACCAGCCTGAATCCATTACCATGTATGTTCACTATTTCAACACTGCTATCTTCCTTCAGGTATTTGCGCAGTTTGGCTATATAAACATCCATACTACGCCCGTTAAAGTAAGTATCACTACCCCATATGCGTTTCAGGGCCGATTCGCGTGGCAGCAAGTCATTCTTATATTCGCATAGCATCAGCAGCAGTTCATTTTCTTTAGGAGAAAGCGTTTGCGCATTACTACCATGTTGCAGCGTACGTAGTTTGCTGTTATAGCTGTAGCTGCCTATATTAAACTCAACCTGCCCATGGTTTTTCTCCTGCAGCTCCTGGTTGCGTTTCAGCACTGCTTTTATTTTATGCAGCAATACTTCGCTATCAAACGGTTTTGTTATATAGTCATCAGCGCCCAGCTTGTAGCCGTTTAGTATATCATCCTTCATGCTTTTCGCCGAGAGGAAGAATAAAGGCACATCAGGGTCCACATTGCGTATTTCTTCTGCCAGCGTAAAACCATCCATATTAGGCATCATCACATCCAGCAGGCAAATGTCAAATTTCTCACGGCGAAAGGCTGCAAGTCCAAGAATACCATCACGCGCCAGTTCTACTATAAAATCATTCAGTTCCAGGTAGTTTTTAAGTACCTGTCCAAAATTGCTGTCGTCTTCTACCAGTAAAACCTTGTTTTTTTCCATATTTACGCTTATATTATTATCAAATATAAATTGGCTTATCGGCTTTTGTCACAAATATTTTGTTAAAAGAAGGTAGGACAGTTATAAGATTTCTTAGCCCGTGAGAAACCACCATAAATACCTTGGTAAATAAGAGAGAATTCCATGGCCCCATTTCCGGCATTATAAGGTGCTAATCTCGATATGGTTGCGTCATAAGATGCTGTTACTTGTACCCCTCCCCACTGGAAGCCCACAACCCCTATCACGGCATCATTCAACCTGTTGAATGCGCCCAGTATCAATTGGGTACTCAAAACATCATGCCCCGACAGGTAAACACGAAACAACGAGCCATAAGTCAGCTCATATGCTCCCTTTTGGGTAGCAAAGTAGATAGACGGGTTGATAATATACCCAGTAGTAGGCTTAAATACTCCATCAATATCTGCAGTGGGCCTTATTCCCAGTTGATTTTGCGATCCGTAAAAGCTCTCAACCGGCTGGTTAATGTTAGCTACGCCCGCACCTACTTTTATATAAACATCATCATTAGGAAAGTATGCATAGTTAATACCCGCGCCCACATCAGCATAGTTAGTTTTAATAATTCCATTCTTCTCTGCGTTAGGCAGGCTGCCGTTAAATGCAAAGCCATCCCATTGGCTGTCAAAGGTAAGTGCATCATAGTTCACACTGCGTTGGGCATACCCCCCTTCCAGTCCCAGGCTCAGCAGGCTGGTTCGGGTTATAGCCAGGTGGTAGGCCGCAGTCACCTCCATATGGGTCAACGCCAGGTTGCCATCCCCTGCTTTATCGCTAAACAGGGCGCCGCCTAGTCCCAGCCAGCTATGTACATCACCATCGTTCTGCCTGTTGTTCGGTACTTTAAAATCCGCAAACGCTGAGAACGTATTGTATGGCACCGGCACCGACGACCATTGGTTACGGAAGTTGGCTCCTATCCTATAGTCATAGTCAGGCATCATAGCCGTATTGGCAGGGTTCACCAGCAGCGGTGCATTGTAGTACTGCGAGAAATGTATGCTTTGCGCCTTGGCAGTTATACCACACAATGCCATACACATACAGGCCAATACCTTTTTATATAGTGGTTCGTATTTCATGTTGTTAGCGCAATAATGTTACATTTCCTTTCTTCTGCAATGTAGTACCGTCTATAAATGTTACCCGCAGCACATACGCATATGCATCCATTTCCTGTGGCTTGCCGTTATAGGTGCCATCCCATCCCTTATCCTGGCTGGTAGTTTCAAACACAAGCTGTCCCCAACGGTTAAATATCATTAGGTCCATTGTTTGTATGGCTGCGCCTCTTACATATAGTATATCGTTGGCGCCGTCTCCATTGGGCGAAAAGGCAGTAGGCAGATCCGCAAGAGGTCGTATATCGGCGCTGGTAGCTTTGCATAGTTTAGATGGACAACTCAGCCTGTTATATGCAGTAAGGCAGGCGTTATATTGCCCGGTACGTTTATATAGGTGGGTGGGGCTCACTTCCGTGCTCCCGGTATTATCTCCAAAGTCCCATGCGTAGCGCACAGCCCCTATGGATAAGTTGGAAAATGTAACAGGTAAATTGGTAACAGGTATTGTTGGCGATACTGAGAAATCGGCTACCGGCCCATTGATGATATAAATATTCTTCCTGAAAGTATCAGTACCGTTGCACGATGCGCTGTTGATCACGACTTGAATTATGGTATATAAACCTGTGTCCTGGAACTGGTAAAGCGTATTGGTAGCGTTGCCTGTTGTAGATTGGCCATTACCAAAATAGTAGTTAATAATGGTGGCATTTTCAGCTGTTGTACCAAAGTTCACGTCTGTTTTTACACAAGCTGTATCATTCGAGGTAAACCCTGCAGCTACCTTTATCCCATTAAATTTGAGTGTCTTTGCCACGGTGTCCAGTGCGTTACATGCAGTTGTGTCGTTGGTGCTGAGCGTAACAGTATAGGTACCTGCCGTAGCATAGGTATGTGGTGGAGGATTATTGCCCGTATAGGTGGTGCCATCGCCAAAATTCCAGGTGTACACAGTAGCTGCGGTGCCCTTTGACGAGTCTGTGAATATGGCAATGTAGGGTGCGCAGCTATCTGGCAATACATAACTAAATGCAGGTGTTATTTTATTGCTAGCCACCTTTATAGTAAGGTAGGCTGTATCTGCTTTGTTGCACGAATTTAGGTTAGTAGTAATCAGCCGCACAGTATAATTGCCCGCGTTGTTAAATGTATGCGACGGCGAATATGTCGCACTGGTACCGCCATCTCCAAAGGTCCATTGGTAAGTGGCTCCGTTTACACTCTGGTTCTGGAACTGTACTGTATATGGTGCACAGCCTTTTGCGCTGGGCAATGCAGTGGCCCCGGCGCTCACCAGCGGGTAAAAGGTGAGTATGTGCGATACACTGTCGGTAGTAACGCACAGCGTTGGGTCGGTCATAGTAAGCACAACAGTATAACTGCCGGTAGTGGAGTACGTATGGTTAGGTGGTGTTGTACCCGTATAGCTGGTTCCGTCGCCAAAATTCCATGTATATACGGTAGACGCTGTGCCTTGTTGCGACGTATTGATGAAGTGTGCCACATATGGCCCGCAACTATCCAGTTTCACTATAGTAAACAGCGGCACCACACCACCCGAATCAACTGTGATATTTATATATCCGGTGTCCACAAGTTTTGAGCAGGCATTGCTGTTCTGCACAATAAGCTTGACCACATAATGCCCCGCTACAGTGTAAGTATGCGACGCACTAAATGTACTAACCGTTGGGGACCCATCACCAAAATCCCAGGTATACGTCGCACCATTGCTACTCAAATTAGAGAACTGTACAAACAGCGGCGCACAACCCTGGCCACTGGTAGGATTTGGAGATGCTACAGCATTAACCGGGCCAAACTGGAAAGCTATTTTTAGGGCTGCCTCATTACAATTACCGGATTGGTCTGTAAGACTCCATACATTTGATGGTTGTGTTGGAAAGGCTGTTTGAGCTGGGATACGACTGTCTCCGGCACATCCACCGCATATACCCTGGTATATAATGCCATATTTGTCAAATCGACTTGTGCCACCATCTACGTGCTCACCTTTTGCTGGATCAATTTCGTTTCTACCGAAGTATGTTGCGTAAAGTAGGTTTTGCATATTCTTGCTCAGGCAAATAAAATAAAAATCGTTACCATCTGTAGTCGCTTGCACCGCATTCGAAGTTACAGGCATATTGGTGGTACCAGCGCTTGCTGGTGGGTTTCCGCCAAACAAGTTTAGTCCCAGGTTTCCACCCCAACCTGAAATGTAAATATTGCCACAGGTATCCACCAGAAACGCAACGGGAGATATATTGGTTGCAGTTGTAGTACCTGATCCATACACTGTAGATAATTGGTTTGTGCTCAAATTACTATCCAACCTCATAATAAATTGGCTGGAACCTGGGTTGGAATATACTCCAGTCGATACCGGGAACCCTCCCAATGTCTGCCCCATGGTATACACATTATTATTTACATCTACCTGTATGCCATATACCTGGTCATAAGCCGCAGTGCCTATATAGGTCGATTTTTGTATAGGATATGTTCCTCCATTCTGGAATTTGGTGATCCACCCATCCGCAGGTGCCCCCTGATAAGTAGCATGGAAACTACCTGCTGTAGTGGGGAAATTGCTACTTTGCGTACCACCGGCTACGTATATCGATGCCTGGCTGGTATCAAAAGCAATCACATATGCTGCATCATCACTGCTGCCGCCCAGGTAAGTACTCCAAAGCAGAGTAGTAAGGGTACTATTAAGTTTTATGATCACTGCATCCTGGTTACCACTGAGCGCTGTTTGTATAGGATGTACTGTTGGGAAATTGGTAGATTGCGTAGAGGCCGCTACATAAACATTACCCTGCCTGTCTAGTTGCACTTCGCTACGCGCATCGTCCCCGTAATTATGTTTCAGGTTGCCAAAAATATATTCACTGGGGTTATAGCTCACCACATCTGGTCCTGACCCGCCAACATACGTAGATGCTAACAAACTAGTTCCTGTTGAATTGAACTTTGAAATAATTATGTCTGCATCACCATTTGCTGTAACATCATAAGCGCCCGCTGTTACAGGGAAATCGCTTGAGTAACTTCTTCCGGCAACGATAAGATTATAGTTAGCATCAACTATCAAACTATGTGGTTGTTCATTGTCACTGCCTCCTAGGTAGGTGGCATATATCCTGTTGGTACCTGTAGCATTAAACTTCATAATAGCAATATCATCGGCATATTGGCTACCAGTGCTAGGGGAACCGCCATTGAATGTTATTTGATATGCTCCGGTGCTAACTGGGTAGCCCGTACTGTGCGCTATACCACCAGCATAAAAATCACCTTGATCATCGTAGGTCGCAGTAAAGCCCCAGTTATCAGCAGTAGAGCCGGTAAACGTACAAAAAACAATAGTTGGGTCTATCACCAGTGTCTGCGTCTGGTCATACCCGTCTGGCATAGTAAATGTTACCTGGTCCCCATTCACAGTGTAGTTGCAGGCTATTTCTACTTTTGCATCATTTATGTATTGATAGGCGTAGGGCTTCATTTCCTGCATTTCCCCTACAGATGTTGATATGATCAGATTGCCCGCCTTATTTGTGCGCAACCCGTTTACACCTTTATAACTCAGTATTATTTGCTTTGGGTCTGCATCCGGCTGCACATCAAATTCGTACTCCATGTTCCCCTTGTCCGATGATACATGCATATCGATCCCCTTATACACGTTTTTATAGTCAATATCATAGTATGGGTGTATATTCGATTTCCAGCGTGTTGCATCCTTGCCTAAATAGTAATTATAATAAGTGGTTTGTGGTTTGCTCCCTACTATCAATGGCATATTACTGCCTTCAAAAACCACTTTATAAGCGTGAAAATTCAGCACAGGCTTAGTAGCAGTCTGCCCATGGTGGTAAGCATCCATTTTCTCAGCATTATCGGCAGCATTCAGCACATAAGTAAAGCAATTGCTCTCCAGGTATATCTCGCCCTTACCAGATGTCGCTTTATATTTAAATGGTCCGTCCCATTGCCCTTGGTTTTCTATAAACTCTATATTGTTTTGGGCATAGAGTTGCATAGGCAAAAGAAGTAGGATATAATAGAGTAGCCGTAATCTCATCAGTAGTTAAAATTGTAAGTTTTGCTTCGCGAAGTCGCATAGAAACACCACATATACTTGCGATCAATTTCGTTTTCCTTCGTAAGTAAATTTAACATATTTTATCCAATTACCTGTCTAATTAGTTGGCAATACCTCCATTTGTAGGGGTGAACAATACTTTTGCTGCTCTAACAATAATTGCGGTCTTTTGCATCTTACATACTATTAAGAGTATTTATAAATGAAGTATTATATTTTTAGTGCACTTTTTTATTTGCTCTGCACCCCATCTGCTTTCGCGGCAAACGAGGTTACACTAAAGGGCTATATCGGTATAGAGGGTGGCGAGTCGTTCTCCTACAAAATAGTATTCACAGATTCTGTAGGGTTTATCCGTGGCTATTCTCTCACTTACGTACAGGAAGCAAAAGAAACCCGTTCAGCTATCAGCGGCTACCTCGATAGAGTCAACCATACTATTACCTTCAAAGAACTCAATATCCTGTACAACCATGGTTTTCATAGCAACAATACAATGTGCCTTATCGATGCTACCCTCAAGTATGTACCAGACAATACGCAAACCGGCCATATAATGAAGGGCACCTATAAAAGTGCCGATGCAAGTGCCACCTATTGTGGCATGGGTACCGTTACCTTCATGAACGATGATATATTGAAAACACTTTTTGATACAGCTCCCGCAAAAGATACCATAGCCACAGTCAAAAAAACAGCGGTACCTATGTCCCGCAAGCCCGCTGGCATCCGGGTCACAGAAGTATCCTATCCTATCAATCCACACCCCATACCTACTCCTGCAGCTAAAACCACAGAAGAGATAACCACTGGGATAGAAAAGATCTACGCATGGCAAACAGACACTGTCGTTATAGATATATGGGATGGTGGCACTATAGATGGCGATAGAGTTACAGTTCTATACAACGACAAAAAGATACTCACCAATTACCTCCTCACTGCTACTAAACGGCAACTGCGACTGCCTGTATCTGCAACAGGTGTTGCTGTGCTCACCATCGCTGCCAATAACGAAGGCAGCGAGCCCCCCAATACTGCAAACCTCTTGCTTACAGATGGCGTCCAAACCTATAGCATCATAGCCTACAACAACACCGGCAACGAAGCAACAATCAAAATAAAACGCGCCAAACAGTAATTCATTTTTGGGGCATCATACCCAATAACAATTCATTTAAAGGGGCTTTACATCAGCTTAACAAGCCTTGGGGGCTCATTTGCAATTGCTTTATATACATTTGCACTCACAATTATGCTTATGAAAAATTTGCTGCTTATTTCAACTGTTATTGCCTTTTCCTTTACTTGGGCTTCGTGCTCTGCTCCAAAAGGATTAAAATTCCAGAAGGTGCAGGATCTTACCATCCTTAAAGACAGGAATCATCCTTTTATTGTTTATCTGCAATTGTACAATCCCAACAAATTCCCACTCGAGATCAAGTATGGTAATATTGAAACCTTTCTCGAAGATCAGCCGCTTGGAGAATTAAAGTACGATACCGTTATAAAAGTTGGGGGCAAAGAAACACTTAACCTTCCTTTAGCATACAACCCTGATTATCGCAATATGTTTGCCAATCCTGAAAAACGTCTTTCAGACCCCAACCTCAACGTAAAAATTAACGGCAGCCTTGCAGTAGAACATAAAACCAAATTCTACATCACAAACATTCATTTCCAGGGCGATCTGCCCCAGGCACAATAATTTACCCAATTACATATTCAAAGCCGGCTGTATCAACGGTCGGTTTTTTTTATTTGATAGCTTTCATGTTCAATTGGGATGTAACTTAAAAAAAATGAAGAAATACCCCATAAGGAACACTCATTATTGATTGCCCATTTGGTATTATTACGCTCTCCATGTGTATAAGTTTTCACTCTGGTCAAAGGTCCGCTTCCAGTGATAGAAGATGTGCTCATCAAATGTTCCACGCCCTCTGTGGAACGGTGGATATGTTCTTTTGGCAGCTATATCCTGCAGCAGTAAATTGCACCCGTTACTATTCCCTATCTAAACAAAAGATAGATGACTACTATTACAAGAAAAACATATTGTCTTCCACCTAATTCTAAAAAACCCCAACATACTCCCAACGGACATTTCAAGACATTTTATGACATTTTTTATCTGAAAAAATAAATGCATATCCTTATCTGTGGCCTATTTCAAAAAGCATGATCATCAAAATGTCCTTTTCAGAGTTTTTTTATGCAACGGACATTTTTCCAAATATCCAAATCAGCAGATAGATTTCACAACGAAATCACATTGCCAGCTAACAGCATTTTGTTTTAATATTGCACGGGCATTTAATCCCAAACTATGGCTACTTACGAACAGATCTTCGATAAAAACAGGGCATGGGTCGAAAAGATGAAGGGCACCGACCCCGATTTTTTTGAAAAGCTGGCCGCCGACCAGCAACCCGATTACTTGTATATAGGTTGCTCAGACAGTCGCGTACCGGCAAATGAGATCATGGGCTTAGAACCTGGCGAACTTTTTGTGCATCGCAATATTGCCAACCTGGTCAACAATAGCGATCTCAATGTCATGAGCGTGATACTCTACGCTGTAGTACACCTGAAGGTGAAGCATATAATAGTATGCGGGCACTACAACTGTGGTGGTGTAAAGGCGGCTATGGAGCCCAAAGATATGGGTCTGCTGAACCCATGGTTGCGCAACATACGTGATGTGTACCGTCTGCATAGTGCTGAGCTGAACGCAATAACCAACCAGAAAGCCCGTTACGATCGCCTGGTCGAATTGAATGTACTGGAACAGGCTACCAATGTTATCAAAACAGCTGCTGTGCAGAAATGTTACGTGGCTACAGGTTTCCCCATAGTCCACGGTTGGGTGTTCGATCTGCACACTGGTATCCTTAAAGACCTTGAAATAAATTTTGTAAAAATACTTAAGGACATACAACAGATTTACGACCTTACCAGCACGCACTCAGAGTTTGGAGAGAGTTCTTCAGACGGGAATAATCTTTGATAATTAATTAGGGTATGTACTACCTGCTGCTTATTTTTTTGTACCCGCTTGCACTTCTGCCATTACGTGTGTTGTATGTTTTGTCAGATGTTATTTATGTCTTGCTCTACCATATAGCAGGGTATCGCAAGCAGGTAGTGCTCAGCAATCTGCGCAACGCCTTTCCGGAAAAAGACGATAAGGAGATAAGGCGCATCATGCGGTTGTTCTATCACAGCTTTTGCGATCAGTGGATGGAAACACTTAAACTTCTTACCATCTCTCCAAAAGAATTGAACAAACGAATCACAGGCAACTGGGAGGTATTTCATGAGCTGAACAGGGAAGACAAGAACACCTATATTTTGCTCGGCCACACATTCAATTGGGAATGGGGAAATGTAGCATTACAATACAACAATCCACAGCAATTTGCCGGAGTGTATCAGCCCGTTGCCAACAAAGGTTTCGATAAGCTCATGCTTCGTCTGCGTAGCCGCGGTGGAGGCTGGATGATCAGCATGAAAGCTAAAAAAGGATTTCAGCGGCTTGATGGGGTACGGTACCTGGTAGGTCTCATAGCCGATCAAAACCCATCCAACATCAAAGGGTCCATATGGCTGCCCTTCATGCACAGGCCCGCACCTTTCTTTAAAGGCCCCGAGCAGTTGGCCACCAGGGCAAAGGCAGCAGTAACCTTTGTGGGAATAAAAAAAATAAAACGCGGCTACTATAACCTAACTATCTCACTATTCACAAAAGATGCATCGCAGCTGGAAAGTGGCGTAGTAACAAAAGCCTATGTAGCCTTTATGGAACAACAACTCCGCGAGCAACCAGAGAACTGGCTATGGAGCCACAAGCGCTGGAAGCACCAACAATCTTAATGCTTCTTTACGTAATCCCCAAGGTAAGAGCAGGTGTTCTTTGCAGCGTTGAAAAACTTGGTTTTGCTATAGCCTTCTTTTAGTTGTTTGAAGTAAGGGCTGGCCAATGAGTTATCATAGTAGTTTTCGTGATTCCAATAATAATATTGATCGGTATGTTCGGGCTCAGGGCAATTCTTTTGTCGGCATTTTGCCGCCAGAAATAGGCAACGGGCTTTGAATTCAGGATCTGTAGAATTTTTAAAAGCCTGTATATAGTATTGCTCCGGCAAATGAGCGTTGTAATATTCCTGCTCTGTAAATTTTAGTGCTATCCGTTCCTTCGATATTCTGTATGCTTCATTTTCAGTTCCTCCCCTGTAGTATTTCAATGCTTGCCAGGCTTTACCATAATAAGTAATATTGTAAAGTGCGTTGGCATACTGATATGGTGTACGACTGTCCTTAGGGTTCTTAGCCATGCCCTGTTCCAGTTCGTTCATTTTCCGGGCAAAGGTTAACTTGGTATAAGTAGTTGTAGAATCAGATTTATTCCAATCCTGGGAGTCAAATAGATGACTAACAAGTATGTCAGGCAGTACTGTTTTGTTCAATATAGCTGCTGGTACCTTTGCTAATATCTCGGCAGCTCTTCCAAACTGGTGTAGTCTAATATATTTTGTACCCTCCAGTTCTTGCAATACCCCCATTGTATAGCGGCTATTACTTGTTAACCAGTTTTCATAAGGTGTCTTGTTACCCTGTACAAAAGCTTCTACTGAATTAAGCTGCATCGGATCCATTTTTTCTAAAAGAGAACCCGCCGCGGTACCAAAACCATCATAATAATAGCCGTCTATATTGTTATTAGGCATAGCCAGGCTGCGAGAAAGACAATATATAGCCTTTATTGTATCGCCCTGCCTCAAATAGGCTGCGGTAAGGGCCTTGGTCATAATATCATTATACACCTGGTTGAACCGTTGCTTTTTTGTGGTACGCTGTTCTATCCATTTTAATGATGGAAGTAATCGGGCTTCCACATCAGCAGTAACTTTATTATCAGAACGCAATATGCAAAGTGCATTGATCACCTCGTGCTCATCATGCTCCATATCGGTCATATTCTGCTGCTGCGCTAAACCAAGGTATTTATTACAGTTGTCTTTGTCCCCCAGCATCAGGTATATATAAGCGCTCGCTAGTTGCCAGTAGGCTGTGTGGCCGGTCTTATTTTCAATGCTTACCTTTTGTGCGAATACATTCAGTTCCTTCAAGTAGCTGGTATATTCGTTTGGGAGTCCTTTGCGACGTAGAAGTATACTGTCATCATAAACACTTTTGCTGTCTGATAAATTGTTTTGAAAGCTGTTTGCAAAATATCGTTGTTCTGCCTTATTCAACTCACGCGTCATCACTATATCCAGGCCTCTCACAGCAGGATCTTCCTTGTAGGCATGTTCCAAAATAGATAAGCCTGCTCTTTCCTGTCCATTGTGTTCGTACAATCCATTCATTACATACACCACGCTGCGCTCATGGCTATTCTTGCAGAATAGCAAAACAGAGTCAATATCGCCTTCGGTAGCCCAATTGAAACTGATGTGCGCATTAAGCTTCAGTTCATCGCTGCCGTCAAACAGCCGGCTGTAAATGTATGCTGCCTGCTGCCTTTCACCGGTTTTAAACAAAGCGCCGGCGTACAACCCTTTACACCTAAACGCAATGACAGAAGTATCTGTACTGTTGTTGAAAAAGTCAGTATATAATTTTAGCGTTGTGGTATTGTCGTTGTTATAAAAGGCAAGTCGCAACATCTGGTATTGGTAGCGTGTATGTATAAAGGAAGCACGGGCAGTTTTAAGCAGGTCCATACCTTGTTTTTCCAATTCCTGTACCAGGGTTGCATTGCGCACTGGCTTTATAAACTTGCGTGTTTTACCATCATAGTATTCATCAAGTGGCTGTGTTTGCGTTTCGCATTTCTTTGCAAATATCAGGTAGGTTATAGCTTCTTTATCATTCTGCTGCATTAGCCATTTAGCGAAGCTATTGTTTTTTATAACGGCAGGTAAAGATGATGTTTCACCGCCCATTAATTTTTCCAGGTCAGCCACGCTGTATTTATAAACAAAGCTGTCAATGTCCTGTAATGATGCCTTATGGTCGGTAAAAGCATACCACGCGGCCAGGTTCTGATCTGGCAATATTCCTCCTGTTGTGTCCTCCTCTGTCCAATAGTCGGCAAAGTATGGGTACATGGTTGTAAAGTGAAAAGGCTTGTATGCGGGATCACTATTGATAGTACTAAAAAAGAAAGACGGGTAGTCATCATAAGGGTCTGTATAGTCGGCACAGGCTATAACTATACTGGCAGCCAACGCGGTACAACTACTTATAAGCAGTATAAACTTTTTCCAATTCATCAACCTTGTATTTACTTAAAATTAGGCTATCACAATCAAAGAATACAACGTTAAGTGCATTATTCTTGATGTGTGCAGCTGTATAATTTGCCATGGCTTCCAACACAGTAGGCGAAGCGGCTTCGGTACGGACAACATCTCCCGTTCTGAAATAGTAACCCTTCCATGATGTGTCTGTATTGCTGCGGTAGATGTTGTCTTGTTGCTGTGTGAACATATTGTTGCTTATAACATCATCCGGCCGCACATCGCGCAGTATACCTTTAAAACGTCCGTCTCGAAATAACAGGCACCAGCGGAACAAAGGTAGTGCAACATCAAGCTGCAATGGGTAAGTATCCAGGTGTTTCAAATATAGCTTTGCTTCGTCCATATCTATTATAGAGTTCTGCGTGTTGTATTTTTTCAAGTCGCCCATATTGTAGCACATCAGCAGGCCTTTGTCCACGGGTGGTATCCCGCTTTGCCTGGTGTATTTTGCCTGGTGCATGCGTATAGTACATGAAAGGATTTTGCCAGCCAGATAAGGTTGTTGTTTAACGTACTTCAGGATGCTGAAATATTTATCCCTCAGGGTGCTTGTCCAGTCACAGTCTATTTGTACTTCTTGCGGATGGATGTTTGCCGCATCGCACATTTGTTCTGTAAGCGATGCGATGTTGCCTGCGAGTTCTGCAATACTGGTATCGCTCATCCTTACCAGTGCATTTTGTGTAATAAAAACAACCGGAACATACGTGAACATAGTATCCAACTGTTGGGGCAAGTGAATAGGCGCCAGGGGTACTGCCGCGTTATTTGCTGCACTCCAATCAACATCAAACAGGCGCACGTACATATGCTTGCATTGCAATTGGTGCAGTGTATAGATTTCAGATCCCGTGAGATTATACGTAGTTTTCCAATAGTAAAATCCGCGTTTTACTTGGTGGTGCGCATGCTTACAAGACCACATAAAAAAACACAGTAACAGAAGTAAGCTGCAACCGTGTTTTTTTGTCCCGTTCATACAGGCTTTAAGGTACTAATACTTTTTGTGCACCCTGCTGTATTCTAAAATGTATTTTATTGCTGCACACATGTGCGTCACCATCAGTTTGCATCAGGCGCAGGCCTGGGTGGGTCACTATCACTTCTTTTGCCTTATAGTGTTTTACAAAAGGGCTGCCGGCTATAGTACCTGCCATAGCGCGTACCACCAGCATACCTCCCAGTATTTTAGGGAATTTACGTATGATGATCACATCCAGCCAGCCGTCTGTATAGCTGGCCATAGGCGCTATTTTAAAATTGTAACCAAACTGTTTACCGTTTGCTACGTTTACCATAAAGGCTTTCTCTGTTATTTGTTTACCGTCTATAGTAATGTCCCAGTCCCATTCTTTATATGTCCACATGTGCCGGGTAACCAGCCAGCTGTATATAGCCAGGCCGCGCCTTACGCTTTTCGCAAATTTCTTGGAGATGAGTGCATCAAAAGCCACACCTGCATTGCTGATAAAGACTTGCGAATTGGCATACGCAATGTCTATTCTCTCTTCTTTACCCTTATTGATCACTGCTATTGCTTCCGGTACGGTAAGCGGTATTTTCATGGTCCGGGCCATACCGTTACCAGATCCTTTAGGTATAATAGCCAATGCTGTATCAGTACCTTGCAGACCGGTAACAATATCATTAACGCTGCCATCCCCTCCCACAGCTACAACGGCATAAGCGCCATCTTTTGCTGCTTTTTCGGCAAGCACTATACCGTGCTTTGCGTACTCGGTAAAGATGATCTCGTAGCTATAGGTGTTTTGGTCCAGCCCCGCGTCAACAGCATCCTTTATTTCTTTTTGCCTGTCTACGCCCGACTTTGGGTTGATGATGAATACCAGGTGCTTTTTCATTAGGCTATTTGCGCTTTTAGGCTTAGATCCATACTCACAGCATGGTGTATAATGGCTCCGCACGATACATAATCTACACCTGTGCGGGCATATGCTACTACGTTGTCCAAATTAATACCGCCAGATGCTTCAGTTTCATACTTACCCCCTATCATTTCTACCGCTTGTTCCAACAGCTCAGGGGTGTAGTTATCCAGCATAATGCGGTGTACATTACCGGTAGCCAGCACACGTCTCACATCCTCCAGGTTCCTGGTTTCTACTTCTATTTTCAGGTTGCGGTTATTCGCCGCCAGGTATTCATTAGTTTTCTCAATAGCCTTCTCAATGCCTCCGCAAAAGTCTATGTGGTTGTCCTTCAGCATTATCATATCATACAAACCCATACGATGGTTGTAACCTCCACCAATACGCACAGCCTGTTTTTCAAACTCACGAAACAGCGGAGTTGTCTTGCGGGTATCCAGTATTTTAGTACTGTACCCTTTTATCTTATCGGTGTACTTATTGGTGAGTGTAGCAATACCACTCATCCGTTGCATGCAGTTCAGCACCAGGCGCTCAGCCATAAGTATAGTATGTACTTTGGCCGCCACTTCAAAGGCTATCTCACCATTGGTCACTCTATCGCCGTCCTTTTTGTATAAAACAAACTTTGCATCTGGCTGCAAGTGATAAAAAATATCCTGTGCCAGCTGCATCCCGGCAAGTATCCCATTTTCCTTTATCTTCAAAACTGCTTTACCTTCAGTTTCTGCAGGTATCGATGCCAGCGTAGAATAGTCCCCACTTCCCACATCTTCAGCCAGTGCCGCAGCAATAAATTCTTGAGTGTTCAATATATTATATTTTCAATGTACAAAAGTAATTAAAATAGCAGCCCCTGTATGTTCAATCATTATTTGTTAACACGCCACAGCAGGCAACCATCTCCGTAACTCAGAAAACGGAACCCAGCTCCCATTGCATATTCATAAATCCGTCTCCACTCATCCCCAACCAGTGCTGCTATCAGCAACAATAACGTAGAATGTGGTTGGTGAAAATTTGTAACAAGGCCGGTAGCTACCTTAAATCTATATCCTGGCGCTATTAATATCTGTGTGCGTGTCACTATCTTTTCTTTCCCTTCTTTTTGCAACCAATGCAATATGCTGTTAAGCGCAGTCTGTATTGTTGGGCTTGCATCCAGTTCATAAGGCTCCCATTGTGTCAGTGCCACGCCCTCAAAATCTATGGGCATACCTTGCAATAGTTTACAACCTATCCAGTACAAGCTTTCTATAGTGCGCAATGATGTAGTACCTACCGGAACAATATAGCCATCAGCATGTGCCATTAATTGCTCTAAAGCCTGTTTGCTCACTTCTATCCACTCTGCATGCATGTCATGGGCAGCCATGGTTTCGCTCTTCACCGGCTTAAATGTACCTGCCCCCACATGCAGTGTCACAAGCGCCTTGTCAATACCTTTCTGTTCAATATTTTGCAGTACACGTTCGGTAAAGTGTAGGCCAGCTGTTGGCGCAGCTACACTGCCATCATCCTTTGCATATACGGTCTGGTACCTGCTGTTATCACCCGTTTCTGCTTCCCGGTGCAGGTAGGGCGGTAATGGCACCCTACCACAGTAATGCAATACTTCCGCAAAAGAGATTGTGGTATCATCCCATTGCAATTTCAATATATATGTTCCATTCTTACGTTCCAGTATACTTGCTGTAAGTTTAAACTCAGGCTTAATACACGTCATTTGCAATACCTGGCCATCTTTCCACTTGCCTGCCCCACCAACAAGGCAATGCCACTCCACGCATCCTTTTTGCAGCATTGCAGTTTGTATATCAGCATACTTATTTCCCGGTTCCAGGCAGAACACCTCTATCTTTCCACCGGTCTCTTTTGTAAATACCAGCCTTGCATGTACTACACGTGTTTGGTTAAACACCATAAGTGCCCCTGCAGGTATATACTCAGCTATATTCAGGTAACTATCTTCAGTTATGTCTCCAGCCTTGTATATCAGCAGGCGAGCAGCATCGCGCTCTTCCAACGGATACTTAGCTATGCGGTCATCTGGTAGCTGGTAAGTAAAATCTTCAATTTTAAGATCGCGGGGGTGCATCTCCGTTACTTCAATTTTATGTTAGCGCAATTCAGGTATAGTAATACCTGTTATTTTCCTGTACAGATCTATCGCATACAGATCTGTCATCCCGGATATAAAATCTACAACCGATTGTACATCAGCGTATAAATGTTCTCTTTTTTGGGTAATTGGAAACTGATCGGGAATGATCTTCACGATCTTTCCCGATTTGGTATGCCCCTTATGCAGCACCGCTTGTAGTAATTCTTTCAATAATCCACCAATCACATTATACCCTGCCAGCTCTATTTCTACAACCGACCGGTAATTGTAGATATTTTTCACCGAAAAGTTGTTGATCTCTTCAATCAGTTTATGGTCTTCCTCTGGTAGGCATTTCATTAGGTCCTTTTGTAGCGTACCGTTAAGTAAAGCTTCTTCATTATCCATAAATATTTGTGACAATGTCTGTATCATCAACCCTATCCAACGCGCCCTGATGTATTGTACTTTTTGGTTATTGTCATTAATATTGGATAGTTTCTCCTCTATATACTCTACAGAATTGTATCCGGTACCGCCTTCAAAAAATGGCAGAAACAACTCTTTAAATTTATCTAACGAAATAATTTGCAGCCGGTGAGCATCTTCCAGGTCTATAACCCGGTAACAGATATCGTCAGCCGCTTCTGTAAGAAACACAAATGGGTGCCGAGCATAAACATCCTCAAAACCGGGCATTTGTGGTATGCCAAATGTTAAAGCTATGTCTTTATACGTAGCAGCTTCACTATCAAAGAAGCCAGACTTTTTAGTAGCAATGAGTCCAGTCTTCTTAAAGCCAGCCAAAGAGCTGCAAGGATACTTTACAATAGATGCCAGGGTAGTATATGTAAGCTTGTATCCCCCGGGTTCTTTTTCATTAAAGCTATTGGTCAATATGCGTAAAGCATTTGAGTTACCTTCAAAGTATTCAAAATCTTTAAGTTGTGCTGGCGATAGATGCTCGCAAATTATTTTCTGCGTCTCACTATCCATTTCTGTGAAATAGGTGCGTATAGCATCCTCACCCGAATGTCCAAATGGCGGATTGCCAATATCATGCGCCAGGCAGGCAGCAGCTATAACTGATGGTAGCTCATATTTATAAAATTCAGCAAAATCGGGGCCTTCATTTGGGTATTTTTTTGCCAGTGCATCTCCCACATTTTTACCTATAGAGCGCCCCACTGATGCCACTTCAAGACTATGTGTAAGCCTGTTATGTACAAATACAGAACCTGGCAGGGGGAAAACCTGCGTCTTGTTTTGCAACCTGCGAAATGCCGAGGAGAATATAATGCGGTCATAATCGCGCAAAAAAGAGTTGCGGGCTGGTTCCGGATTGGAATCCTTACGTATTGGATCGCCCGTACGCCGCGGACTATATAAGGTCTGCCAGTTCATTTTGCAGTAATAATTTGTTTTGTGTGGGTTGCAAAGGTACACTGTTAAATACCATAAGTTAATTGCTAATCCGCATAGTCGCAAATACAAAAAAGCCGGATCAGAAGATCCGGCTCTACACACACAATACACACATCTTTACCTATTTATAGCCAGTTGTTTCAATTTCTTTACTGCTCAGATGGGGCGGTCTAACAGCAGGTTGTTCATCACGGTCACTACCTATGCTAAAAGACCATACCAACTTTTCATTCGTTTGTCATTTTGTTACAATCTTCTTTACCTGCATACACATCACCTTGTACAGGCTATAAAAATTCAGGGCCTGGTGCTTTGCATCAGGCCCTGAGGAGGGAAAATATTCGGAGCGTTTTCAAGGTGGGAAAATCAAAGGGTATTCTACCTATATGCTTATTATTATCGTGCCAAGGCTACTAAATAATATAAAAGTGCCGGCAATTGCTGCCGGCACTTTTATAATTTTAACAACCAATAAATCTATTGCTTAACAAACTTCATTGTGAAAACCGCACCGTTTAACAGGCGAACGTTTGCGTAGTAAATGCCTGTTGCAAGCTGTGCCATATTAATATTCAATACTTTATCAGAAGATACAGTAGTAAACACGCGCTGTCCGGCCATATTGTATATAGCAACTGCCTTATCGCCTTCAGCAAAAGTATTAATGAAAACATTGTTACCTGCAGGGTTAGGATACAATACAGGAGTTGCTGTGTTAGCGATCACATTTGGTACTGCAACATGATGATAATGATAAGCTGTATCTATTGCAACACCATCAAGTGTTACGTTGTCAAACCTGTTATTACCACTTGTACCTGCAGTATTACCCTGTGGAACTATTTTGAACACCAATTTAGCATTATTGTAAGCTGCCGGGTCAGTTATTTGGATAGTTTTTAAAGAGAACGCAAGAGTAGTTGTATCAAAGGCTTCGCTCAGGCCGCTTGTAAGCCATGTAGTCCCGCTATCAACGCTGTAGTAGTAATAGTTCTTAAGCATACCGCTAGTAAAGCTTGATGCTTCTACAGCATAAGAGAATACAAGGTTCTTGTAGTTAAGCGATGGTATATAAAACAACAGGTAAGCGCTATCTGAAGGGTTACGGAACCTAAAAGAATTACCATCTGGTGTTGCAACGCCATTTACAGTCCTGTCGTTTCTATCTGAATCTGCAGTAGTAACAGGATAGTCATCAACATAACCGGCATAAGCGCTCGATGTTCCTGATAACAAAGTATATTTCAGAGCAGTGATATTAGTATCAAGTACTGAATAATCAGCTTTTATTGCTGGTATACCCGGGTTGTGATAAGCAGTGCTGAAGTTATTGAAATTCCAGTAGTGTACTAACGCCAATGTGCTGCCACCCGTGCCACCACCACCTGTAGTGATTGCAGTGCCATCAACTGAGATGTTATCAAACCTTACGTTACCGGCAAGCAAACGAACTGTGTTTGTTACTTTAAATATCAATTTAGGGTTGTTATTTACTGCGCTATCTGCACCAAAAGTTACTGTTATCAGGCTAAATACCGGAGTTACTGTATCTTTTGCAGTAGATAACGATGCTGTTTTCCAGGTAGCGCCACTGTCTGTGCTGTAAGCAAATGCCTGGTTAGTTGCAGATGTTGTTGTATTTGAAGTTTCAATTGCAAATTTCAAGGTTATGTTTTTGTAACCGGTTGTTGGTATGTTGAAAGTCAAATAAGCGCTATCTGAAGGGCTACGGAACCTGATAGCATTACCTGATGGCGTAGCTACACTGTTTATAGGTCTTAAATTCAGACTGTCAAAATCAGGGGTGCCAGCAGAAACCGCTACAAAATCAATGTAACCTGCATACGTGCTAGATGCTCCAGTTACAAGATGATAAACAAATAACGCTTTGTTTGTGTCAATAGCAGAATAGTCAGCCTTAAATGCCGGGATACCTGGATTTTTGTAAACGGCAGTAGTGTAAGCTGGATTGTTGAAGTTCCAATAATGGATAAGTGTTTGGGCATTTGTTTGCGCTACAACAGCAAACAGGCCAATAAAAAGGGGGAGTAATATTTTTTTCATTTTTCGTCTTGTTTAGAATGCAAAACAAGACCTTTAACTTAACGGTTACATTACCAGATGATTACCTTAATGTTAAGACAAACTGAAATAAAATTCAGACTTCGTTTTTTGAAGAAATGGGAAAGTCGTTAACAATGGCCATGTTAACGACTTTCCATATAAAATTATTTTTTAAAAACCATCTTCCTGGTCATCCTCATCTGCTCCAAGGCTCATGTTCAGCATACTCCCCAATATATCGGCAAACGCGTAACCACCGGCTTCCACACCTTTCTTGCTGATAAGTGAAAACTCTGACAATCCATGTAAAAGAAACTCCATCAGCAAAGCTGTATGTGCTTCATTTTCATTGGGGTAGTATTGTTTCACCGCTGCATGCAGGCCGCTAACATTATATAGGTGCTGCACATAGTCAGCATCGGGCTCATCTTGCAACAGCATCAGGTCATTCCCTTTGCCAAACCAATCAATAACGGGTTGATAAGGATTGGGGTTGGGTTTATTCCGCTGTGCTTCCTTCGCACTTTTCTTAAATGTCTGTGGGTCGGGGAAGTATTGGGTAAATACTGTGCGTATGGCTTGCCCTATCAGGCGGTAGGCAACATTCTGAGGCCCTTCCTGTTCTCCCTCATATACCAGTTCTATCTTACCGGTTATAGAGGGTATGATACCTATAAAATCTGATATGCGGCTAATAGTATGCTCTTGCTGCTCGCGCAGGGCACGACGCTCTGCTGTACTTACCAGGTTTTCGTAAGCCGATATAGTGAGACGTGCCGATACACCACTTTTCTGATCCACATATTCACTTTTGCGGGCTTCCATAGCCACCTGCTCTACCAATGTGCGACACAGATCAGGTATTTCCACTCGTTTTAACTGTGCAGGAAGTACTTCAGCTTCCTGGCTGGTTATTGCTTTGCTTAGTTCCACAGTTTTAGGATAGTGAGTCACTATCTGGCTTTCAATGCGGTCTTTCAATGGCGTTACTATGCTGCCACGGTTGGTATAATCTTCAGGGTTTGCTGTAAATATAAACAGGATGTCAAGAGGCATCCTCAGTTTGAAACCCCTTATCTGTATATCTCCTTCCTGCAAAATATTGAATAGTGATACTTGTATTCTTGCCTGCAGGTCGGGCAGCTCATTGATCACAAATATCCCCCTGTGCGAGCGTGGTATGATACCATAATGTATCACACGTTCATCAGCAAAGCTCAGCCGCATGTTTGCAGCCTTTATTGGGTCCACATCACCTATAAGGTCAGCTACAGACACATCGGGCGTTGCCAGCTTTTCGCCATACCGGTTGCTGCGATGCAGCCAGGTAATTGGGGTCTCATCGCCTTTCTCTTCTATCAGTTCCCGTGCGTATAGCGATATAGGCAGCATTGGGTCATCGTTTATCTCGCTGCCTCCTACCACTGGTATCCATTCGTCAAGCAGGTGTGTCATCTCACGGGCCATACGGGTCTTTGCCTGTCCGCGCAACCCCAGGAACAGTATATTATGCCGCGACAATATAGCGCGTTCCACATCAGGTATTACAGTGTCTTCGTAACCTAATACACTCTGAAAGGGATTTTTCTTTTCTTTTATGATCTTTATGAGGTTATCCCTTATTTCGTCTTTTACTGTTTTAGGGGTGTAACCATGTTTTTTTAATGCGCCTAAAGTCTGTATCTCCGGTTGTGTCATCATAATTTTGCGTTCATTCCGAGGTCTAAAATTAAGCTATGCGGCAATGCAACGAGCACGCACTTTGTATAGCTGTATAGAAAATGACAATCCTGAACGGTAATTGTTCAGAGCAGTGTAACATTTCCGGCAATATATTTTTTGTAGAATGATTTAACCTGCACTATTTCAATAAATTCCATTCGGGCTATCTTCATCCATGCCTGAACTCTCTTTCTTTTTTTCGTCGTCTTTGTGGGGAACTCCTTTTGCAAATGAGCCTTTTTCTATGATCTTGTCCAGCTCTTTTGCTCTTTCCGGCGACAATTCTAATTGGGTCATTCGCACATCATAGCCCGTCTTATCTTCAGATGAGCCCCAGTTACCGGTGAATGCTCCATTCTTAAAAGCCAGGTCCATACTGCCTATGGGTGGGTCTTCAGTAAACTGCCACCTCCCTTCAGGAGTTTTTGATACATCTAGTTTTATGTACTCATCCTGGTCTCCAAACTTGTAAATGGCCTCCCATGCGCAAATTCCCTCAGGGCAGTTACCTTTCAGGTAGCGGATGTATAGCTTTACGGGTATCTCATTATCAAATGTGCCGCCAAACAGCTTGCGGTCCACAACTTCCATTGTTTCCATGCCACCCGCCTGGTGCTGTGGTGCATCCTCTTCTTCCTCAACTTTAATAGGAGCACGGTGGTGTGCACTATCTATAAGGGCAAGATCCTGCTCTGTGAGGCCCAGGGCAGCCAGCATCTTCTGCCGCCTTACTTCTATGGCCAGTTTTTCCTGGTATTCTTCTACATTCGATGCTTCAAATATATTCATTACCTGGCCCCCGTACCACAAGCCATTTATATTTTGCATCTCCCTTATGGTAAATGCAAAGATGCGCTTGGTAAGCATATCCTTAATAAATACGTACCCCTGGAAACGATCGGTAGCTATCTTATTATAGCCAACAATATCTCGGGTTAACGTCATTCGCTGCAGCTCAAACCTTTCAAGGACTATCCTGTCCCAGTGCAGGCCGCTATCCTCGCCTTTCTTAATTACATTATAATAATTATAGACAATAGCGGGGTTAAATGCAGGATCGTACTGCTGCACTTTTTCAGGATGCTGGCGGATATGGCTTATCTGCTCCATATCATCTATACTGCCGCTATAGGTCATTATCTGCATCCAAAGCGTATCAAAGGACGGGAATAGTGCCGCGTAGGATATAGTATCCTTGTATTGCATACAACCTAAAAGATTGCCTATAAGTTCGCTTTCCTTGGTAGAAACCGCTCCTGCACTGCAATCCTGCGCATATAATATGGCACAGGCGAAAACCGCAATTATATATTTGTAAATAACCTTCATGCACTTAACCGCTAATTAAAGATAAGGAAATAGCACTTCCATAGCTTCACATCTAGCATTCTGTTGCCATACAACAAAAAAGGTTGCCGATCGGCAACCTTTTTATACTTAAAGATATTTAATGTTAATTCCTCCTTTTGCCAAACAAACGCAATAGCATCAGGAACAGGTTGATGAAATCGAGATACAGGCTAAGAGCGCCAAAGATGGCAAGCTTCCTTGTTTCATTCTCGCCTATACCATAAGCACCTGCACCTATTTGTTTTAGTTTTTGCACATCGTATGCAGTAAGACCGGTAAATACAGCCACACCTATGAAGCTAATGATGTAGTCCATAAATGCGCTGCCCAGGAACATGTTTACTATAGAGGCAATGATGATACCTATAAGCCCCATCATCAATATGCGGCCAAAAGAAGTAAGATCTTGCTTTGTGGTGTAGCCCAAAACAGCCATAACCCCAAACATAACAGAGGCCGATAAGAAGCAACCAAACACAGAACTGGTGGTATAAATAACCAGCCATACACTGAGGCTAATGCCCATGATAGCCGCAAACGTTAAAAAGAGAAAGGTCATTACCGGGGCCGATAATTTGTTGTAGCCAAAAGACATAAGCAATACAAAACCCAATGGTGCAAACCTTGCCAAAGTACCCAGGCCTGTAAAATTGCGACCATCGAATACAGAACCCATAAGCTCTGGGCTATTTGCAAACCAAAGCGAGAAAAAAGCTGAAAGACCTAAAGCCGCAAACATCCATAAAAATACACTGGCCATGAAGGTTTTAGCTACTGGCCGTACTGTTGAACCTACTACCTGGTAATCAGCATACTGCTGATCCTGATTGAAATTATTCATATACTATCCTATAAAATTTGCATAAAGTTAGTAACTAAAACTTGCACAAAATGCTAAAATTGAATGCATTTTTTACGCCACCAAAAAGGAATATTGAACAGGTACTTAAAGGCGTGACCTAGCAAACTCTACAACAAAATCTTGATAAGCATTTGCCCACCCAGCCCATAGGGACGAAGTACCTAAAGAAAAATTATGGAAAACAGTGATGAGCCTGCCTCCATTTTGTCTTAATATCATTGCCATAAGATGCAGTGCAGTGAATGCAGTATTCACATCAAGTTTCTCCTCGTATTTGGCAGCAGTATCCATAAAGCAGAATGGATGTATAATAAGTGGAGTAGCATTTTCCGTCAATACATCATACCATTGGAACATATGGCTTGTACCGGCCCTGAACCCGATATGGGTAGCATAGCCCATACTATAGTCATCGGTAGCACCATGTTGCAAAAGCACCCGGTAAGTATTGGGCAGCAAGTTCCGTATATAATGTTGTCGTGATGAGGTTATGGTTGTGCTTGTAATCTTTTCAAGTACCTCTTTTTCTTTTACCAGCACACTGCCGGTCTGGGCATTGTAAGATGGATGGATGAACACCGACCCATCCGCTTGTAACTGCTTTACCAGTTTTACCATTAATGGATGCGTAGGCAGTATATTTTTATCATACGCTGAATTGTTCAGGGCACACAGTACAAAATAAAGGGGACTGACTTTTGTAGTTTTATGTAATTCCGCAAGCTTGCCAAAACTATCGTAAGGATCTTTGGCGTTACCCAACAGTACCGATGCCCGTTGTCGGGCAATATTCATGCGCCCGTTAAGCATATCCTTGGCCAGGCCACCAATGTTTCGCTGTGCTCCCTTGCCCAGGTAAGAGTATGCAATATCTATATCGTAAGTAGGGGTAAAGCTAAATGGTGTAACCGGGAGTGTGATACCGGCATAGCTTTGGAGCATTTCGCCAAACAAATGTACCCATTCATCTACCAGGGGTCGGCGGAGCCAGCCATGTTTATATAGTTCACTCTGGGTTGCGGGATAGCGACCATGCTTATCTGGAGTGTATGCATAATATTCCTCGTAGCGCGATAGCAGAAAAAACATAGCCGAAAACATATCGAACGGCAGCGTATATCCTGTTGTTCCATCTTTGGCGGCATACAAAGTAGGTATGCCATACCAGTTACCTATTGTTATATCATGCTGCCTTACCCCTATTTCACCCAGCAGGCCTGCCGCCGGTACCGAAAGCGCATGGATAAAGTGTGCACCGTAAGCTATGAAAAAAGTATTGGCAGGCAGATCATCGGCATTGTGGGTAAGCACGTAGGGAACTTGCAGGCGTATTGCAAACAGCCAGTCCAACACATAAGTGAGGCGGGCCGATGCCGTAGGACTGTATATGATTATTGGTTCCATGTGGCCGCGTATTATTTATTGCGCTCCTTCCACAACCTGCTGAACGATTTTGGGGCGAAGTGTAATGGAGCCCTGTCTTTTACCCAAGTATCTTTAAACACCCTATTGGTAAGCTTGTCTTTAAGCTTTGCCGGGGCCAACTCTATTATGCTTCTGTTCATCATACCCATCTTCCATAATTTCCAGGCCAAGTTCTCTTTTTGGGTATTCAGGCCTTCTGCTACAGCAATATTCCGGTTTTCAAGCAGCATGCCATGTATGTTTATTTTTACAGGGCATACCTCTGTACAATTACCACAAAGGCTGCTGGCATAGCTGAGGTGCTTGTACTCTTCCATACCCTGCATATTTGGTGTTATAACGGCGCCTATGGGGCCGCTATACGTAGCCCCATAGGTATGGCCACCAATGTTCTTATACACAGGGCAAGCATTGAGGCAGCTGCCGCAGCGTATACAGTACATACTTTCGCGCACTTCTTTGCGCAGCAGGTTGGTACGGCCATTATCCAGCAATATCACGTACATTTCTTCAGGTCCATCATTTTCGCCAGGCTGCCTGGGGCCAGTAAATATGGTATTGTATACCGTAAGGTTTTGCCCGGTGCCGTATGTTGCCAGCAAAGGCCACATCAGTTGCAAGTCGTACACAGAAGGTATTATTTTTTCTATACCCACTATGGCAATATGCGTTTTAGGGAAAGCTGTTGAAAGCCGTGCATTGCCTTCATTCTCGCTTACACATACCGCACCAATATCAGCCAAAAGGAAATTGCCACCGGTTATACCCACTTCTGCCGTCTGGTATTTTTCGCGCAGGTTGGTTCGGGCTATCTGCGTTAGTTCGGGTGGTGTAAGGTTGGGCAGGGTGCCTAGCTTCTCATGAAATACCCGGGCTACATCTTCCTTGCTTTTGTGCATGGCAGGTGTAACTATATGGTAGGGCGCTTCCCCATCCAGTTGCTGTATATATTCGCCCAGGTCGGTCTCTACCGATTCTATATTGTGTTGCTGCAAAAAGTTATTCAGGTGTATCTCTTCTGTCACCATACTCTTCGACTTCACCACCTGGCGGGCATTCTTTTCATTGCATATCTGCAATACCGCCTGCTGCGCATCTGCAGCAGTTTCGGCCCATATCACTTTGCCACCGCTGGCGGTAAAGTGCTGTTCAAAAAGCTCCAGGTATTTATCCAGGTGTTCTATGGCCTTCCATTTTACATTTTTGGCTTTTTTGCGGGCAGTATCAAGGTCTGCAAACTGGCGCTTGCCTTTTACCACACTGTCGTTGTACTTCTGTATGTTAAAACTGATCTTACGCTTGTGTTCCAGGTCGTGAGCCTTTACATCGCTTTTAGCAAGAAATATGGACAGATTATCAGTCATAGCGGTCTAAAGATAAGCAAGGTTAGCAAGATAAGCCCAAACACAGGCCTGTTTTTGTAAATAATGCAGTGCTGGATAGCCAGCATGCAAGGGGGTATTTTTCCCGTGGCAAAAGCGGGGTAATCCACTTTTTAAGGTAGTGCCGATACCGGAATTTTACACCAATAAAAATTATTGTGAGATGGAGGGATTCAAATATTATGACCGGTACGATGAAAGGATACTTGTGGTAGCATCGCTACTGATTGCAACTGTGGTACTATTCATACTTACTTTTTTCCTGGGTTGTGGGAAGGACGGCACACATGCCGGCACTTTGGGCAGCATAAAGTATACTAGTCCCAAAGACACCCTGCAAACGACGGTACATGAATACACAAAGCTTTTTAAGGACGATACCACTGGCACTATTGTGGAGATAGGCTGGAAAACCAGGTGCGACACTAACGGCTGCGTTAACCTGAGCGCAGATGTTGTTTTAATGGACAACACTAAAAACTGCGTGGTACATACCCTACTGCCCAATGACCCTTTAAATACAACACTGGACAAGAACAGCGTAGGCGTAACAGATGTGATACTTACGTTTGAAATGCCTTCCATACTAGATAGGGAACTGCACATTCACCACTACCATATATTTGCCGACGGCACTACAGAGCAGCTATAATCCAGGGCAAAGTTTTAGTCCTGGCTCCACTCGTCTTTATAGGTCTCGTTCCAGTGTATCTTTTCTCCGGTGGTGCCTATGCCGAATAGCTTGTTGAGGGCCATAGTTATACCTATTTCATTGTAGGCGCCTGCCAGGTGGTAGTAAGAGCGGGCATAGTGTATCTGGAACTTATCCAGATGCAGCGCTGCACCGAAAGAGAAGCCGGTAACACCTGTGCGGCTTGCCAGGGCCAGCTCGCTACGCATAAGATCGTTGTAAGACACTGTGAGCGTAAGGCGCTTGGCAAGGGTAAGCTCGCCACCAAATATGAAGTGCCTGAACAGAATATCTGCAAAGTGGCTGCTGGAACTGCTGGAAACAGAATCGGTACCCAGTATAGTGCTGGTAGTTACATCGGCCGGATTAGAGTAGCGGATATCCCACTCGTAGAAGTGATGGATGGTAGTAAACAGCTTTAAAGGAATGTGCTTGAACTGCTTTGTAATACCCATCTGCAGATCGAACGGCAGGGGCTCTTGCGACAAACCGGGTACATACTTCTTTACCTCAAGCCCCATGTTCTTAGCTACTGCGCCAAAGCACACTTGCGATGCTGTGTCGTAGTAGCTGATACCCACATCTGTAAGTACAGCAGCTGCAGAACCTGCAAATAACTGTGAATGTGCATATTTAAGATCTACCCCCGCGCGCCAGTGATCGCCATAGTTATGCGACGCGGCTACGGTAAGCGCATAGTCGTTAGCGGTAAAGGTACCCAGGTTATTACCCAGATCGTCAGTTTGGGTGAAATTGCCGTAGTTGAGGTACTGCACACCAAATGCAAAAGAAGTATTGAGCTCTTTAGAATGATACCCATATTGCAGGTTAGCTACGCTGATACCTGCATAATAATTGTTGTAGGTAAGCTCCAGCTCGTTGTGCAGCGATGGCCGCATGAGCGATGGATTTTGCAACGCAAAGGCAATATCATCATCGGTACTGGCAACGTTGATACCGCCCAGCGCTGATATATGTGGCGCATTGCTGAGCCGCAGAAATGCAAAAGCATACTGCCCGCCCGTTACCTGGGCGTTACTTTTAGTAAAACATAATGAGAGCAGCAATATGCCGGCCCACCTGGTCATCTGCATGGTTCTTAAACGGGACACTGTGCGTATTATTGCTTTAGTATTGAGTTTACTTATTGTTGTGCCGCTTCTGTTACCTGCTTCTGTATATCTTCAACAATAAGGTGGCTTACCCCTGTATTGCTGAAACCACCATCGTGAAACAGGTTTTGCATGGTGACCATACGTGTATAATCGCTGAACAACATGGCGCAGAACTTAGCACAATCTTCGGCGCTGGCATTACCCAAGGGCGACATTTTTTCGGCATAATGCAAGAACACATCAAAACCGGCTACACCTGAGCCCGCGGTGGTAACCGTAGGTGATTGCGATACAGTGTTGACCCTTACCTTTTTAGCAAACCCATACTGGTAGCCAAAGCTGCGGGCTATGCTTTCCATCAGGGCCTTGGCATCTGCCATATCGTTATAGCCTGGGAAGGTACGCTGTGCGGCTATGTAGCTGAGCGCCACTACCGACGCCCACTCGTTCAGTGCATCTGTCTTCATGGCTGTTTGCAGCACACGGTGCAGCGATAGCGCTGATATATCGAGTGTTTTATGAAAATTTTCGTAGTTGGTATCTGTGTATGGTATGTTTTTGCGCACGTTTGGCGACATGCCTATGCTATGCAATATAAAGTCCATTTTGCCACCCAGCGCTTCCATGCTTTTCTCCATCAGGTTTTCCAGGTCAGTCATAGATGTAGCATCGGCAGGTATAACAATAGCATTACACTGTTTGGCCAGTTCAGCTATCTTGCCCATGCGCAGGGCTATAGGTGCATTTGTCAATACTATTTCAGCACCTTCGGCTACGGCGATCTCTGCAGCCTTCCATGCAATGGAGCGCTCATCTAGTGCGCCAAATATGATACCTTTCTTTCCTTTCAGCAATTGGTTAGCCATAGTGCTCTTGTTTACGAGGCGTAAAAGTAGAAAAATTAACTTTAAGAGTGACAGATTTGCCGCTATTGTATCTATAAACAATAGCAGCTTATTCAAAAAAACCTGAACCAACAGGCTAAAATGAGGGTATTAAAAATGTCCGTTTCCCCCTCAAAATGTCTGTAAATGTCTGTTGACAGACATTTTAAATTTTCTAGAAATGCTTCACCAGATTGTGTTTCAGCGTTTTTTCACCTAAAATGTCCTTCCGGACATTTTTAATGAGCGACGGACATTTTATGCTTGTTTGCTGAAGCACCAGGAAGCGCCGCCACAGCGCAAGATACTATTGGTGATTGCGGTTTTCCAAAAGATGATATACACAGTTCCACGGTTGGGAGTGTTTCACGAGTTAGATAGAATGAGAAATTGTTGATAACATGAATGAATTTGGAAACAATGACATCCAAGCATTTACACATTAAATCAAATTAATAAATAGATGGATTTTTATTGGAAAAATAGATTAGATATTAATAACTTTAGAAAATATATTTATACACTCTAAAACAAATACATGCCTGAAAGAGCAATTCCATTAGACCAGTCACAATCTTCAACAAAAGAATTATTTGCTAGAGAATTAAAAGATAAAATATTCCAATCTCATAGCGAGGAAATTATTATAGGCGTATGTGGTCCAATTGGTACTGATATACATTCAATAGTTACAGAAATTGGAAACGTAATTGAAGAAAAATTTGATTATGAAATTATAATAATTAGGCTAAGTGAATTTATAAAAGATCATAAAAAAATTAAGGAAGAAGATTTTGAGACCAAATATCTATATATCAATTCTTTAATTGACAAGGGGAATGAATTAAGAAAAGAAAAAGGTTCTGCAATATTGGCCGAATTAGCTATAGGGAAAATTGCTGTACAAAGAGAAAAACAAAGGGCGTTAGCTTCTGGAGAATATAAGTCACATAGAACTTGTTTCATTATTGATTCAATTAAAAATCCTGATGAACTAGATACATTCCGTTTGATATATTCTGATTTATTCTATTTTATTGGTGTTTTCTCTAATATCAATATCCGTGAAAAATATCTAGAAAAGAGCGGGGTTTCCAAATATGATATTTTGAAATTAATCGATCGCGATTCAGGAGAAGAAATTAATAATGGTCAAAAAGTTAATGATACTTTTATCCAAGCTGATTTCTTCTTACGAAACGACGAGTTAACGTCGGCTGCTATTCGCAATAAAATAGAAAGATATTTAAATCTAATTTTTAACTCAGAAATAATTACTCCAACAAGCGATGAGACCTCTATGTACCAAGCTTTTGCGGCAGCAGGAAATTCAGCATGTTTAAGCAGGCAAGTTGGTGCATCTATAACCAATAAAAACGGTGAAATAATTTCTATAGGATGGAATGATGTTCCCAAATTTCTAGGCGGAGTATATAAATCCTCTGATATTGATCCACTAGGCGAAAACGATAAAAGGTGTTTAAACATAGATGGAGGAATTTGTTTCAATGATCAAGAAAAAAATATAATTAGTAATCTTTTGCTTGAAGATTTAATCAGGGAAAAGATAATAGACCCTGCACATAAATTGCTGGCGACAAGCGTAATTAAAAAGTCACGAATAAAAGAGCTAATTGAATTTTCAAGGGCTGTCCATGCTGAAATGCATGCTATTATTATTGGCGGTCAGAGCAACGGTAATGACATGGTAGGTGGCAAATTATATTGTACGACTTATCCTTGTCATAATTGTGCAAGACATATCGTTGCGGCTGGCATTAAAGATGTCTATTATATAGAACCCTATAGGAAAAGTTTAGCTTTAAAATTACACGATGATTCTATTTCAGAAAATGAAAACGATGATGGTAAAAAAATGCGTGTTTTGATGTTTGATGGTGTTGCACCAAGAAGATATTTGGAGTTTTTCAAAATGCTACCAAATTCCAGAAAAGCAGAAGGCAAAAAAAAGAAAATAAACAAGAAAGAAGTATATCCAAAAAGCAGAGTATCTTTGCAGGCGATTCCAATATTAGAGAAGTATGTGGTCGAAGATTTGAAAATTAAAAACCTAATAAAAACTTCTGACAATGAACAACAGGAATAAAAAGCTTGACGGCGATGTTCAACTTACTATTGATTTTAATAGTGCTGGCAGTTCAATTGATAAAAAAGAAGCTAATAATTTTATAGTTAATTCCAATCAAAATAAAACTCGCATTATTGCACTAAATAATTGCCACTTAACTTCATCGAATATATACGATAGTATTCTTAACAGGACGATGGAATAGCACTATAAGTCAAGTCTCCGACTCAACGCAGCATTAGAGGCTGGCATTCTTAATTTAAATCCAATTTGTTATAACTATTTTGTTGCCATTAGCACTGCGTGACAAGAAATCTTCTTGCCACACAGCATATCGATTCTATTGGTTATGAATAATTGAATAGATGTCTGGAAAACAGCAGTGGAGACTGGATGCCAGTGCGATCAAGTGTAAAGACATTGAAAACCAAGAAGAGGGTTTGAGCAATACACTTGACCAAGTTGCAAATGGAAGATACCCGCTGTATAGTCATACCTAATGAGGACGAATGAAAATAGTGAAAATGATTTTTCGTACGCTAATCCCAGAACTGCACAACAAAAAAAGAGCCGGCAATATGCCGGCTCTTCAAATATCAGTAGATAATTTTTGTTTATTCTATACTTAACTTCTTGATCATACGCTCTCCATCAACCATAAACTCGATGAAGTAGATGCCGCGCGGCTGACCAGACAGATCAAGGTTGGTAGCGAATTGGGTACCTACGTTATCGTAGCTCTTTATCATTACACGCTGGCCTGTAACGTTAGTTACATTCAGATCAAGGTGCGTAACGTTGCTTGCTGCGTTGAACATCACTTTAAACTTACCGCTGGTAGGGTTAGGGAAAATAGCAACATCGCTGAGGTTCTTTATCCTGTTGATACCAGCTGTTGTTGAGTCGTGCAACCTTACTACGAAGTCAACTGTCTCGCCCGATACATAAGAACCGCAACCCTGATCAGATGCTGTATTGGCAAGTGTATCGCTGTTAATGATGAGGCGCATACCTGTGAGCACGTTTGGTACAGTATAGTAGTGCGGCTGTATAGTAAGTGTTGATGATACAAAGAAACTATCTGGTGTAGTATATAAAGTCAACACTGCATCATCAGGATAATCATACTTCAGGTTATTATTGAAGTCGATGAATATGGTGATCTTAGCATCGCTGTGGAAAGCGCGGTGCATGATCTGGTAGATGAGGAAGTCGTAAGTACTGTCTATACCCAGATCCATGATATGTGTAGTATAATCGCTGCGGCCATGCGTAGCATCAGGGTTATTAACGTGGCCATTATTAGTAAGGTTATTCTTGGTGTAGTAGTACTTACCCAGTATGAACGCGCCAATATCTGTGCTATCATTAGCATTACCGCCAATAGCCTGGCTCACGCAATAGCAAGCATAGCTAGGTTCGCCACCTACACTTACCACATTACTGTAAGTAGTATCGTGTGCGTTTGTACATACCATTTGCAACCTGTACGATTCAGGATTTACATAAGCAATAGTGAGTTTATCCTGGTTGAGAACAAAAGGCATATTCCCCCAAGTAACACCGTTATCGGGCGATGACTGCCAGTTGTATTGTATGCCGAATATATTTTTGTCGTGCGTGCTATCTCCTATAGTAAAAGTGTAACCAGGACACATAGTAGTGCTGGTTATGTAGGCAGTGCCCGGGTTGGCGTTACCATTACACTGGTCGTGAATGATGTTTACAACGTAGTCCTCAGTTTCACCATTTGAATAAGCAGTAGGGCTGCCGCACGGGCCATCGGTATTGGTGTTTAATGAACTGTTGTCAATAATTACACGCATACCGGTAAGACCAAACTTTGCAATCGCTTTATTGATACTAAACGTATCTGCAGCTGTGGGGTTAGACTGGGTAAGGCCGCCAGATGGTAAGTAATTCATTACACGTTCCGTTGCAGGGTCAAAAACACCATCCTGGTTATAATCTATATAAGCGCTTACCCTATAAGTATTATTGGTATAGCTTCCACTGCTAATGCCCGTAACAAAGAGGCTAAACACACTGTCAATATACATATTGGCAGGAGTAAGATAGGTGTAGCTGGTATAATTGTGTACTGCCGAACCATTGTTAGTTATAGGATAAGGGTTACCATTATTAAGCACTACGCCATTGCTGGGGTAAGTAGCCATAGTAACATTCCCGATATTTATATTGTGGTTGTTGCCCAGTGTATCACTGCAATAGCATTTGTAGAATGGCAACAGGATGGAATTCATATTTATAGTATCGTATGTATTAGATATACCGCAATGCACTACAAGGCGGTAATACATAGTATCGGCGGCCTGGCTTGTGGTAAGTGTTGGCCTGGTTTGGCCTGCCAACGGATTCCATGAGCCCGGCAAACTATCGGTAGAAGAATACCACTGGTAAGTAAGATTCGTAAATACTGTATCGCTATAAGATAGCTTAAAAGGTACATTTTTACATGGGGAAGGGTGGTTTACGGTACCCCCCGGAACACCGGTACATGGCGGTGTGAAATCTATGCTGATATCGTCAAGCCCCATGTCAAACTGACCGGCTACAGTTGCAGGCGGAGCTGTTACGTTAGCCACGCTGTCTATCGCTTTGAAAATAATGTATGCGCCTGTGTAAGTATTATAAGTTTGTGAGAGTGGAAGCGTGTACTGCACCCAGCCGTTTAAGCTGGCATTTGATTGGGGATAAATACTATCGATCTTCACGCCACCAAAATTACTAAAGGGCACATTCTGATTTATGTAAACATATATCACATTGCTATCATGACTGCCGACATATTTATTATATACCCAGAAAGACAATGTGTATTGCCCTCCTATTGTAGCAAGAGTTGAAAAATTGATAGGCGGCGTTGCCAGCTCTGCAATTGTACCGCTATCTACTAAATGTGAGTTGAACAAGGCATAGGCTGTAGTACCATGAGTACCTGCATGTGGCAGGAACCCACTTGTCTGATAAGGACCAGGCCAAGGCAGAAAACCAACATTACCAATACCAGTATATCTGGTCCACGAAGGGTAGCCGGTAGGGTTGGTAGCGGGGGTATAGGTTGAATCGGACCAGCCGGGAGGGGGAGGAAACAACGGCTGCTCAAAACCCTGCTGCAGAATATTAACAGTTTGGGCATGAACCTGGGGTACATAAAGCATAAATGCCATTGCTGCAAGCAATAAAAATTTACACCTTGTTTGTGCCTGGGAAAGGGTAAAACTCTTTATTCTCATAACTCGTATTTTAATTATTTTATAATACTGTGCGTAAGATAAACTTTTTTAAGAAAATTTTTTAACAACCCGTAATTATTTTCTGTATGGCTGGTCTGCGGGCTGCATTTACATACAACATGCTGAATAACGGCGGTGTTGTTTATAGACAGGCGTTTTTAGAAAAAGGTTTGATGGGTTTAAAACCTCTTACCAATGAATGACATATTAGCTTTAACATACTGGGCAATAATAGCTTGAACCACAATAGCCCAGTTAAATTTAATCGCACTATTTATGAGCAGATCAAAAGGGTATAGTTTGGAATGACGCAAGATGAACTACCAATTCCGATAAAATTCTATTATTTTTACGCCCAAAAACCAGTATATGAATTTCCCAGAATCAGTCAAGTACACAAAGGATCACGAATGGATAAAAATAGAAGGTAACATTGCCACCATAGGCATTACTGAATTTGCACAGCACGAACTGGGAGATATTGTATTTGTTGATATAGACGCTAAAGGCAAGAAACTGGAAGCAAACGAAGTGTTTGGAACGGTAGAGGCTGTAAAAACAGTTTCTGACCTATTTTTGCCGGTAGCAGGTACCATTACCGAAATAAACGATAGCCTGGAAGCTAATCCTGAATATGTGAACAACGATCCTTATGGTAAGGGTTGGATGGTGAAGATGGAAGTGGACCAGCCTGTAAATGAGGAGCACCTGATGGATGCTGCCGCTTACGGGAAACTGGTAGGTTAATGCTTACAAAGTTTTTTTTACAATCATCTCCTTATACAAGACGGGCAAGGTTGGCAGCTGTGCTGTGGACCTTGCTCATTTTTATTGCATGCCTCTGGCCCGGTAAGGATATACCAGACATACAGGTACCATTTATAGATAAGTGGGTGCACTTTGTATTATTTGGAGTATTTTCCTTTTTGTGGCTATGCGGCTACCCGCGCAAGGGATGGCAAACGCCGATTGTTATTTTCTTAGTGGCTGTATTTACCGGGTGGCTGGTAGAGGAGTTGCAAGGCGCATTACCAGCCCTGGGCCGCACAAAGGACATGATGGACGCGCTGGCAGATAGCGTTGGCGGATTGCTAGGGGTATTGGTATTTATAGCTGCCAGGTATTTATCTGGAGCCAATAAAGTTTGATGCTGCAAGAGCTATAAGGCAGTCTGCAAAATTCTTTTTTACTGCACCTTGTGCATATTCATTATTTTAGCCCCGAAAAGCTTTTTATAAAATGATATACCGTAGCAAGGCGCCCCTGCGCATAGGCCTGGCAGGTGGTGGCACCGATGTGAACCCATATTGCGACATATATGGCGGCGCTATACTCAACGCCACTATATCGCTGTATGCATATGCGTCAATAGAACCGCTGAATGAACATACTATTATTATAGAGGCAAAAGACCGGAACGAAAAAGCAGAATATGAGAAAACAGACTCGCTACCCATAGATGGTAAGCTGGACCTGGCCAAGGGTGTGTATAACCGGATAGTGAAGGATTATGGCGGGGTGCCATCGGGCTTCAGGCTTACTACGTTTGTAGATGCGCCTGCAGGCTCTGGCCTCGGCACATCGAGCACACTGATGGTAGCCATACTCGGTGCCTTTACCGAGTGGCTGCAACTACCACTTGGCGAGTATGACATAGCCCACCTTGCCTACCAGGTAGAGCGTGTGGAGCTGGCAATGGCCGGCGGCAAGCAAGACCAATACGCGGCAACCTTTGGTGGCGTAAACTTTATGGAGTTTTACGAGGGCGACCGTGTGATAGTGAACCCCCTACGTGTGAAACCTAAGTACCTGTTTGAACTGGGCAATAACCTGTTGCTATATTTTACAGCTACCAGCAGGCTCAGCAGCACTATAATAGAGGCACAAAGCCAGAACGTAGTGGACAAGAACCAGGGATCGATAGATGCCATGCACCAACTGAAGGAGCAGGCCAGGATGATGAAGGAGGCTTTGTTGAAAGGAAAAATAGATGATATAGGCTACATACTGGATTACGGGTTCAGGTATAAGAAGCAGATGGCCACAGGTATATCTAACTCTAAAATGGATGAACTGTACGAAACTGCACTGCGCGCCGGGGCAACCGGAGGAAAGATAAGTGGCGCAGGTGGTGGCGGCTTTATGATGTTTTACTGCCCGGCCAACAAGAGCTATGCAGTAAAAGATGCGCTAAGCAAGTACGAGGGCACCTTTACCCCCTACCAGTTTACTGAACACGGATTGTTTACCTGGAGTATATAATTATAGGCACACATGGAATGCATAGTACTGGCAGGCGGTTTGGGCACAAGGCTTAGAGGCGCTATAGGCGATTACCCCAAGTGTATGGCATCCGTAAACGGCCAACCCTTTCTGCACTATATATTCAGGTACCTGGCGGAACAGGGCTGCACAAAAGCCATCTTATCCTTGGGGTACAAAGCTGAAGTGGTGACAGAATGGCTGGGAAACCAGCAACTGCCATTTGCGGTAAGTTATGTAACTGAACAGGAACCACTGGGCACAGGGGGCGGCATACAACTTGCATTGGCAACGGCAACAGATAAAAATGTTGTGGTACTCAATGGGGATACTATGTTTCAAGTACCAATAAAAGAACTGCTTCATTTCCATACAAATAATGGTGCAGCCACTACGCTTGCACTAAAACAGATGCACAACTTTGACCGCTATGGCATAGTACAGACAGATAGCAAGGGCATTATTACTGCATTTGAAGAAAAGCGAGCACGTGAACATGGGCTGATAAATGGCGGAGTTTATATTATAGACAAAGCAGCCTTTGTTGAAAGACATCTCCCTGAAAAATTTTCATTTGAAAAGGATTACCTGGAAGCTTATTTGCAGGAACACAAGTTTTACGGACAGGCTGCCGGTGCCTACTTTATAGACATTGGTATTCCAGATGATTACAACCAGGCACAGGAAGATTTTAAAACCATGTTTGCATGAAGATAGCGCTGATAGGCCCGGCACACCCCCTGCGCGGCGGAGGTATATCTACCTTCAACGAACGGCTGGCTACAGAACTGCAAACTGAAGGGCACGATGTAACTATATACTCGTTTTCCTTGCAATACCCCTCTTTCCTGTTCCCGGGTAAATCGCAGTTTACATACGAACCGGCACCTGCCGGGTTGAACATAAAGAGCATCATCAATTCTATAAACCCGCTGAGCTGGATAAATGTAGGCAACCTGATAAAAAAAGATCGGCCCGACCTGGTTATAGTACGCTACTGGATGCCCTTTATGGGACCTTGCCTCGGCACCATACTGCGTATTGTAAACCAAAACAAGCACACCCGCATACTTTGCATTGCTGATAATATAATACCACACGAAAAGCGTCCGGGCGATCTGCCGTTCACCAAGTATTTTATAAAACCCGTACATACCTTCATAGCCATGAGCAGGGATGTACTTAAAGATCTGAAGACACTTACTGATAAGCCAGCCACTTTTGTACCCCACCCTTTATATGATAACTACGGTGCAGCCGTACCACGCGCACAAGCATTAGCCCAATTGAAGCTGCCAACCGATAAAAAGTATATGCTGTTCTTCGGATTTATAAGAAAATATAAGGGACTGGACATACTGCTGGAAGCTATGAGTGATGAACGCCTGAAAGCAAGTGGTGTAGAGCTGATAGTAGCCGGCGAGTTTTACGGAGACGAGGATTTTTATACCAATATAATAAAGCAGCACGGCCTGGAGCAAAAGGTGCACATGTACACCAGCTTTATACCCAACGAAGAAGTAACCCTTTACTTTAGCGCTGCCGATGTGATAGTACAGCCTTACCGCAGCGCCACGCAGAGTGGTATAACCCAAGTGGCATACCACTTTGAAAAACCAATGATAGTAACTAACGTGGGCGGCTTAGCAGAGGTGGTACCTAATGGGGAGACCGGGTACGTGACCACACCAGAGCCAGCTGCGATTGCAGACGCACTACTTCAATTCTTTACTCCAGGCAGCATACCCAACCTGGATGCCAATCTGAAACGCGAAAAAGCAAAGTATAGCTGGGATGTTTTTGTACAGCAATTACTGCAAACAGCCGGGTTTTAGCGCACTACTCCAAATAACCTTTAAGCAGGCTCTCAATAACCCCGCATGCCATAAGCATGGGTTTGTCTGTTACGGTGATGTGCACCACCAAACCTTCGGTAACATAGGTGCCTATCAGCTTACCAAAAGGTGTGGGTATATTAAATGTGCCGCTTGCGGTATCGCCGTCAAAGCTGCCGTTCATTTTTTTTGATAATCCCTGTGCCTTGGCCAGGAAGGCAGCGGCAGTGTCTTTTATATTAAGATCGAAGTTGCAATCGGACATAGTGTTGGTTTTGGTTTCTTACCCGTGGTAAAAATAGCTATTGTCATTAAATACAAACGCTATTATTTATTAGCAATAATATGGACAGTGAACTTAATACCGTTACTATAGCTTAAGGCCGGCTAGGGAAACCGATAATTCTGACGAACCCTGCTGGGTCATGGTACATTTACCACTAAAATCGGCATCAGGCTGTATATCCAGGCTACCAACCGTAAGATTACCGTTGATGACGCATTTTGAGCGTAAAGACAGCAACCCCTCTACATATATATTTCCGGTAACGGTACCGAATATATCAGCATTAGCAGCATGCAGGTCGCCGTTAACTAATGCTTCAGGGCCTATTACAACCTTGGCTTTGCAGCGTACATAACCGTTTATACGGCCGTCTATACGCATATCATGGTCGGCATCTACGTTGCCCGTTATCTGCATATTCACGGCTATCATACTCAACGATTCTGCCGGGAAGAAAGAAGATTTAAGACTATTTTTTATTTTTTTCCTTAACATATGCTGCATTGAAAACCCGGCAATACAAACCACCGCGTTTATTTAAAAAAATAATTATGCATTGTTTCAAGGTACCAGGAAATGATACAGGGATTGCGAAGGTAAACAGTTTAATGCAAAATAAATGTTATGAAAAAGTAAGCCCCTAAGCGTATATAATAAATAAGCTACCTTTGCACACTCATTTTAAAATTTCATGGATCGTAATTCAGTCATTGGATTTACATTGTTGGTTGCGCTGGTGGTTACTTATTTCTTATATAATAAGCACGAGCAGGATAAATACTACGAGCTGCGCAGGGCAGACTCTATAACATCTGCAAAATCTCATCCTCGGGTAGCTGATAGCAGCAAGGCTGCAAATCTGGTGGCAGCTGCTGCGCCAATAGACAATATGAACGATAGCCTGCGCAAAACTCTGCCGGCTGCGTACTCAGGTAAGGAGCAGTCTGTAACCCTGGAAAATAAAAAGTTGGCGCTTACATTCACCAGCAAGGGCGCTTACCCTGTAAGTGCAGAGCTAAAAGGCTACAAAACATACTGGCAGAAACCTCAATACCTGTTTAACGGGAAGGGTAATATGCTGAATGCCATACTGCCGGTAAACAACAACGCCGTAGCAACATCTGACCTGTACTTTACCCCCACTATCCGCAATGAACCCAATGGCGATAAGACCATTGACTTCTCTGCCGATATGGGGAATGGTAAAAAAGTAGATATTATATATACACTGCCTGCTGATGACTACATGATGACCTGCAACCTAACCCTTACCGGCATGCCTGCAAGCAGCCTGGTAATGAACTGGAACACAGAAGGACTGCACAGTGAAAAAGATATTATGAACGAACGTATGGCCACACAGCTATACTATAAATATAAGAATGGTAATAACGACTACTTTACCATAAAAAGCGACTCCCGCAAAGACCTTGATGAAGGCGCCATACAATGGACTGGTTTCCGTAAGCAATATTTTAGTTCTGTACTTATTTCAAAAGAAGGCTTTACAAAGGCAACCATACACGCCAATGCCCCTGCTACAGATACTAACGTAGTTGCAGAGAACCGCGAAGTATTGGATGTACCTATGAAACCGGGCAACATACAGAACATAAACCTGCAGTGGTACATAGGTCCAAATGATTATAATACATTACGCACTTACCACCTCGATCTGGATCAAATGATACCATTGGGATATGGCCCTATGGCATTTGTGAAGTACATCAACAAATGGGCGCTGGTACCTATATTTTATTTCCTGGCTAGCTTTATCAGCAACTATGCACTCATCATTGTATTGATGACGCTGATGATACGCCTGGTTCTATCTTTCTTCACTTATAAGAGCTACCTGTCGGCCGCGAAGATGCGCGTACTGAAACCAGAGCTTGATGTGATACGCGCACAATGCGGTGATGACACGCAGAAATTTAGTGTAGAACAAATGAAATTGTTTAAGTCAGCAGGGGTAAACCCGCTTGGAGGTTGCTTGCCATCGCTAATACAGATACCTATCATCGTTTCGCTGTACTACCTCTTCCCGTCACTTATAGAGTTCAGGCAGAAGTCTTTCCTTTGGGCGCCTGATCTTTCTACTTATGACAGTATATTCCACTTGCCATTCAGCATACCATCGTATGGTGACCATGTGAGTTTGTTCACGTTATTGATGACCGCATCAAGCCTCTTCCTGGCGCTGTATAACCGTAACATGACCACGCAGGATCCTAACAACCCTATGATGAAGTACCTGCCGTTTATCTTCCCGATATTCCTGATGGGTATATTTAATAAAATGGCGGCGGCCCTTACATTCTACTATACATTCTCTAACATACTCAGCATCAGCCAGCAGTTCATCATTCAGAAATACTTCATTAACGAGAAGGCTATACATGCCGAACTACAGGCAAACAAGAGCAAGCCTGCCACACCAAGCAAGTGGGCTGCACGTATGGAACAGTTGCAGAAATCGCAAGCAGACCGCGGCAAACAAACCCCTATTATAAAGAATCCGAACAAGAAATAAGAGTTTATCTCATACCCATAATCACAAAAGCCTTTCAGCCATAAACTGAAAGGCTTTTTGGTTTTATAATTGATTTGAAAAATATTTTAAGGATCTACCCAAGATTATAGCAATACACTCCTTCTATATTCAGGTACTCACAAAAAATAAAACTTAAATCGACCAACATGAAAAAAACACTCATCCTATCCCTGCTTATTTCAGGCGCTTATGCGCTGAATGCACAACCTCTTTTTTTAGCCGCGCATAATAAAAAAAATACAGCACATACACACTTTGTGCAGGCAATGCTGGCACGTAACCCCCAAAGTGCCCCCGCACAAAAAACTACCGGCACAATGGAGCGGCTAACCGGCGAGGAAGACACTTATGTAACCACGAATACGTTCGCCTCTAATCCCATTACCACCTATTCCTATAACAGCACCAATACTAAAGGCTCATCATTTAATAATGCCACTGGTTATTTTAGTGGTATTTCCTACGATCCGTATGGATACGACACCTATGGCAATGTAAATGGCGCATATGCACCCCAACCATGCAATGTATTTGCAGACACCGTGAAAAATTTCAATAACGACGGGAGCGGCATTTTCCTGCTAGGGGAGCAATATGTAACCTATAATGGCAACAACATTACTAACATTACAAGTATTTCGGGGAGTAATACCACTATTACTGCCGCCAGCTACAATGGTCAAAATAAAATCGTTAGTCTGGTAGTATATTCTATATTGAATGGTGTTTCGGATACATCTACCAAACGCATTTTTGTGTATGCCCAAAATAAACTGGTTGCAGATTCAACATATATAAACTCTCCGCTTACAGTACAATTTGTAAACACCTACACTTACGACGGTTCCGGTAACCTTACGCAGATAAACGCATATGAATACAGTAACTCAACTACCATTGCCTCCAGAAAGTATACCAATACCTATACCACATCAAATCAATTAAAAACATCTAAAGAGGACGATATGGATTTTAGTAATAACCAATGGTACACCGCTTCTATAGACTCTTTTGGATACACCAGTGGAATAGATTTTTACACTTTCGAAAAATATACCGTCTTTGAAAATGGTGTTAGCCAGGTAAATACTTTGCAATTTCATCTTTCAGCAACTGGACTTGTAGATTCTGCTATTGGTTCTGTTGATACCGGAAATACTGTTAACCAAACCCCGCTAAAGTATATAGTGCAATACGACAGCTATAATAATCCAGTTATCACAAAGGGATACTACGGCACTGGCACTACCTTTTCCACCTTCCCTTATTATGTTGCCAGTTATACTTACGAAACATATAATGGCACTGCCGTGCCCAATACTACTGCGGCAAGCGCCATCACTGTATATCCTAACCCTGCTAACAATATTGTCTGTATATCAGGCATAAATGCAACTGCTGGTAACACAACCATTCATATTGTAAACACAATGGGACAATTGCTGGTAACCCAAACAGCGGACAGCAAAACCGTACAGACAATTGATATAAACAGGTTCAGCCCAGGCGCATACCTACTTATTATTACAGACGACAGCGGCAAAATACTACAGAGCCAAAAGATCATTAAACAATAAAAACACGTTCTATGAAAAAAATAATTCTGCTAGCTGCAAGTCTGTTTTATTATACTGCAATATCTGCACAGCCCCATACCTGGTTGGTATATGGCACCGCCGGCCTGTCACAAAATTCTAATACCGACCCATATCAATACCCACAAGGCACAAATACCAGCTGGAGCGTGGCCCCTGGCATAGGCTACCAATTCAATAAACACATTATTGCAGGCGTGCAGGTTAGTTATAGCCATATTGAGGACGCAACTGGCGGTTATGTACTGCTTAACGCAGGCCCCATTTCCGGGTATGAATATGCTTCAGGCAATAGCATAACGATCAATTGGTCTGCAGGAGGATTCTTCCGCTACACTCAGGATCTGGGGCAAATATTTTTCTTGTATGGGCAAGCAAATATGTCCTACCTGTCCAGCGAGTTGCACAATCAACCCGACTACTTTTACCCACTCTTAAGTAACTACATGCCGGTTAATAGTTATTACTACGGCGCTGACCCTACATCCACCAGCGGTATCCAACTACAAATTTTCCCTGCAGTAGGAGCTAAAATATATAAAGGCCTTGCACTAAACTTTAGTTTCGGGGGCATTGACTACATGAACACACACATAAAAAGCGACTATGCAGAATCTAAAAACCCCAAAAGCGTACAGATCACTTTTGGCAAGCAGGTGAACATTGGCATTTCCGACAATTTTTCATTTCATGCTAAGCACAGGCGAAAACATGCAAAGGAAGAGACAGTTCCGGGATCTGAATACAGACATGTAGATAATAGTGGCGCTGAAGAAGACACCGAAAAACAATAAACCGACCTATAGAAAAGTTATTTTTTCCAGCTTACCCAAGATTAGTTCTCCATTATCCTTCTTATTAAGAAAGCAACAAACATCTCCATGAAAAAGCGCCCTATTATCTATCTCTTAGCCTTTCTCGCTGCCTCCTGTACAAAAAACACAGCATCTTTAACGCCTATAGATCAAGGAGGGCTTGTAACACCTTTTAAACCCACCGGCTTCTTCTTTGGGGAGTATGAGTACAGCCACTTATCTAATAATTTTGTCACCTGGCCGTTTTACTATACAGACAGCAATAAGGTAACTAAGCAATACAGGGCAGAATCATCTATGGTGTATACAACGCCGCAACCTATTGCAGATAGCGCTTACACCATCATTAAACCACTCATCGACGGTTTCCCTGCTTACCTGGCACTGCATCCCGACACTTCTTTTGGTTGCCCTAACTGTGTGAATGAGCGAGTACTTGAAATTGTTTCTATAACTGGAACAGACACTACCAGGTGGAGTATAAATACAGACACCACTACTATGCCTACCGATGTAAAGCCCTATGCTGCAAAAATGCTGCAAGCATTGAACCAGCTGAAGAAATTATAGCAATCCGTCTAAAAAAACAGACCATGAAGAACATTATAGCGACCTGTATTTTATTGCTTCTGATCACCTCGTGTAAGAAGTCAACAACAGCCCCTGTACCCAAACCGGACAGCCTGATATTTGGCAGATATAATCCTATGTGCATGACACCAAATACATGCGGACAATTCTATTTATTACAAAACAACATGCTGTTCGCAGATCAATCTTATTATATGACCCCTAACCCCTTTGCACTGGCTAAAGAACCGGATAGTCTCTATGCTATTGCAAAGCAACTCATTGACAACTTTCCGACATACCTGCTCAACCACCCTAATGACAGCTTGATAGGGTGCCCTGGTTGTGCAGATGGGGCTGTAATAAGGCTCTGGGCTACAACTAACGATGTAAGAACGAAATGGGATGTTAATGCAGATACATCACAGATACCGGTTGGACTAAGGTTATACATTTGGCAGGTTAACAATGTGTTAGATCAGTTATAAAAAGAAATTTGATACCCTTCAAAAAAACATAGAATGAAACGCAAAATAATATTTATTACCATATGTACCATGCTGGCATTTACTGCATGTAAGAAAAACAAAACAACTCCGCAGCAGCCAATAGACGAAGTGATCTATCCATCGTACAGTATGATGAAAACCGGCAATTATTGGATATACCGTATCTATGAATTGGACAGCAACTATGCCACATTCGATTCTCTAAACACGACTGATAGCATTTACGTAGAAAAGGATACCGTAATAGCCGGCCAAACGTACTATAAATACTGCCAGCCAGAGGCAGCAGGCAGTGCGGTATATACTGTAAAATTCCTTCGGGACTCCCTGGACTATATAGTGACCAGCTCGGGCGCTATTCAATTTTCATCGGCAGACTTCGTAAGCATATTCTATACCCATTACAGAATAGACCTCCAGCACAACATAAGCCCGATGGACACCCCCTTTTACTTAAAAGAACAAATGGGTGACAGAAACCTGCAGATAATTGTACCGGCCGGAACCTACGTTACCAATAGCTGGCAAACCACTTATTTCGAGAATGCATATTTTGCACAATATGGACCAGTAATACGGAAAACCAACATACGTTACAGTGCAGGTATAGGCAAGGTGTCTGAAATATTGCCATACTATCTTTCGGACCCTAATTACCGGGAGCGCAGGTTGATCAGATACCAATTAAAATAGAAAACAGTAAATTGAGAAAAGAGCATGTAAACATGCACAGCAACTAAAGTACCAGTAGGAATAATGCAGTAGAATGGCTGAATATGCCGAACATGAAGTAATACAAGGCTGTCTTAAAAAGGACAGGGTTTATGAGGAGTATCTGTACAAAAAATACTACAGCCTATTCCTGGCTGTGTGTGCCCGTTACGGAAGGAATATGCAGGATGCGAAGCAATTGCTGAACGACGGGTTTGTAAGAATATTCATGTCGATTGGCACATTTAGAAACGAGGGATCTTTTGAGGGCTGGATGCGAAAAATAATGGTGAACACGTGTCTTGAATATCTGAAAAGTAGTGAATTTAAAAAGGGCAATCATACAATTCATAAGGAGGTAATAGAAGATAATACCAAGCACGCTGTTTATAACGAGGCTATAAGCAACATAAATACAAATGACCTGATAGCACTGCTGCAATCATTACCCTCTGTGACACGAACAGTCTTTAATCTGTTTGTATTTGAAGACTATACCCACAATGAAATAGCAGCATTGCTGCACATGAGTACAGGCACATCGCACTGGCATGTACATCATGCCCGGAAGATTTTGCAACAATTGATAGTGACAAAAAACAAGCTTTATGAGCAACAATGAGTTTGACAGGCTTGTGGCTGAAAAATTGAAACAGACCACTTTTACATACGATCCCGGTGACTGGGATAAACTAACCGTGCAGCTTGCTGACGCAAGACGCAAGAAACGCACCATACTATTTGTCTATAAAGCATCTGGCATAGCGGCATCGTTGCTTGTATGCGCCATAGGCATCAGCCTCCTGTTGTCTAAAAAAGAGATCGCAACTACAGTAAACATCCCCTATCACACTACCAGCAAAATAGCAATGTCAGCCCCTGCTACCCCATCAACAACCATTAAAACACAAACACAAAACCCCGTTATATCGGCAAACAGAAGTAAAACCTTTATTGTAGCGACTAAAAAAACAAACAAAACCCAATTACTGGTTAATGTTGGCACCATAACAAACACCACAAGTTCCCTAACTGCTGCACCAGCAGCAATGCACGATAGTGGGAACAGCGCTGTAGCACAAACAACCTTGGTTGAAAAATTTGCACAGGTTGATAAAAAATCTATTCCTCAACAAAAATCTGTCGCATTGCCGCTGCCCGCGCCGTCAATACAGGAAGAAGTTGCGGTTGTAAAGAAAAATATAAATATTAGTGTAGGTGGGGGTGTTAACTATGGTACATTAAATGCAGGCTATGCCTTGAATGCCGTTGCCGATAAAAGGATAAGTAATAAAATGAGTATTGAGGTTACAATGGGCTATATAAACAATAGCAGCACCACAGCAACCAGTTATGGTGGGTCAAACTACAACCCAGTAAACACGGCACACAGTATAACTAACACCACAACTAATACCACGCCACTTAATTACTTACAATTTTCGCCGGTAGCAGGTTACAATGTTTCTAAAAAAATAATTGTAGGGGCTGGTGCTGATCTGCAACGTTTGCTGGAGGACCACGAAACAACCGTGATCTATAACGACAAAGAAAAGGTAGCGCCGATGACAGATATAGGGCTTTTACTGAAAACAGACTATGCAGTAACCACACGCCTTAAGGGTGGTGTAAGCTACCGTATAGGCGCTAATAATTTACTTTCCGCAGGTAATAACTATATAGACCGTAATTACATGCAGGTACAATTAAAGTATCGTTTACATTAGGTCTCCCTAAATTATCCGGCTCAACTTAGGTAAGCAATTATAAGTAAGGCTGCCATATCAGGCAGCCTTATTATTCACTATTCCTTTCAGTATCAATTAAGCATGCTTTTTTAGCTTTAGTATGCTCCAATCTGTTTCCTCTGCTGCAATAGTATTGGAGAGTAAACCAAGGCCATCTATTTCCATCTCTACCACATCGCCGTCTTGCAGCCACTGATCCTTAAAAGCGGGATCGTTGAGCCTGCCTGTGCCGTTAAGCTCCAGGAAGCAGCCTGTGCCCACCGTACCGCTACCTATCACATCGCCAGGCAGCACATCTACCCCATATGCGCAGCGTTCTATTATTTCAGCAAATGTCCAGTCCATATCGGCCATGTTTCCTGCGCTCACTTCTATACCATTTACCTTACAAGTCATTTTAAGGTTGTATGCAGCGCCTGTATGGTTTGGCTTGGCAGGTACACGATATTGTTCCAGTTCATCGGGTGTAACCAGCATGGGGCCTATTACCGTACTAAAGTCTTTACCCTTAGCCGGGCCCAGGTTCAACAGCATCTCTTCCATTTGCAGTGTGCGGGCGCTCATGTCGTTCATGATCATGTAACCACCAATGTATTGGTCTGCTTCTTCGGCTTTTATATTCCGTCCCTTCTTACACAATACCACCGCAGCTTCCAGTTCAAAATCCAGCTTTTGCAGGTGATCCGGCATCACCGGTATTTCGCCAGGGCCTTGTATGGCATTATGATTTGTAAAGTAAAATATTGGATACTGGTCAAACTCAGCTATCATATCTACCTTACGGTTGCGGCGTGCGGCAGCCACATGCTGCCTAAACGCGTAACCGTCGCGACATGACGTTGGGTGTGGTACGGGTGCCAAAATGTGAGCAGCATTGTAGGGTATACCCTGTGCCGTAGTATTCTTACCATTCTTTATGTCTGCCTCAGTAGTACGCATCAGGCCTATGTTCAGCTCCCAGTTGTCCAGCAATGCTTTCATATTGCCTGGCAGCTCCGGGTTGGCAGTATTAGTGGCGTATAGCATATTGTTGATGTAAAAAGCAAGTTGCTGCGCGCCATTGCTTACATAGGTTACTAGTTTCATATACTGTTGTCTTTTTAAGACTGCGAAATTAACGGATAAGGCTGTAATAGCAATCAGCTATCCAATTAGCCGGTGCCGCGCATAGCAAACAGATCAATTACCAACCTATTTTACATCTGGAAAAGCCAACTGGACACTAGGATTCAATTAGTGCAAATCAATTCATTTTACCACTGTACGTCTTAAAACATGCTACATTGCAGCCAAGTATACTTTTTTTGTTAACCTATTCCCAAAAACATTTCATTGCGTTTGCAATCGGCGAGGGCAATTGGTAGTTTTAATTAAATTTGCAACCGCACTATTATATATTATGCTTCGATTTCAGCACATGTCTTACCTGTTTGCACTCGGCATATTGCCGGTGTTTATAGCGTTGTTTTTATGGATGCTCTACTGGCGTAAAAGCAAATTGGAAAAAATAGGCGATGAAGAACTGGTTGCCTCACAAATACGTGGATTTATACCGGGCCGCCATACGTTCAAATTCATTTTGCTGGCGGTAGGGCTGGGTGCCATCATTATTGGCTGGGCCAACCTGCAAAGCGCAGACCATGTAGAAAAGATACAACGCAAGGGCGTAGATGTAGTTATTGCACTTGATGTAAGTAAAAGCATGCTGGCAAAAGACCTGCAGCCTGACAGGCTTACACGGGCCAAGCAACTTATATCGCGCATTATAGACAAGATGCAGAATGACAGGGTAGCCCTGGTACTATTTGCAGGGAGATCTTACCTGCAAGTACCTATGACTGTTGACTATAGTGCAGTAAAAATGATGCTGCAAAATGCAGGGCCCGAGTCGGTACCTACACAGGGGACCGTGATAGGCGATGCTGTAGATATGGCCATGCAATCTTTTTCTAAACAGGAAAGGAAGTATAAGACCCTCATTATTATATCGGACGGGGAAGACCACGATGAAAAAGCAATAACCAAAACCAGGGAAGCAGCCGATGCGGGGGTGATAGTACATACTGTAGGTATAGGATCGCCACAGGGCGCTACTATATTTGACCCTGCAACAAAATCTGTAAAGCTGGATGATAATGGCCAACCCGTCATCAGCAAACTGAACGAGGACGAAATGAAACAAATAGCTGCTGCAGGGCATGGCACATATAGCTTACTGCAAAACACTGACGAGGTAGCCAACAAATTGGTGAAGGAGATGGATGGCATGGAGCAGAAAAGCCTGGGTGCAGTTGTATTTACAGACTACACCAGCTATTTCCAGTACTTCCTGGCAGTTGGTTTGCTTGCTTTACTTATTGAGTGGTTATTGCCAGGCGCGAAAACAAAATTGAAAGCAAAGACAGCATGAAAAAATACATCAGCTTATTTATAGTTTTAGTTGGCGTTTGCGGCAATACAGCACACGCGCAAAACCAGGCCGATGCATTGATACGGCAGGGTAACAAATTGTATGAACAACAAAAATACAATGATGCAGCAGCAGACTACCAGAAAGCGTTAACTAAAAATCCAAACTATACACCAGGGCTTTTTAACCTGGGCAACTCGCTTTACCAGCAACAGAAGTTTGATGCATCGCGACAAGTGATGACAGCCACAGCCAACGCTACTAAAGACAAAACTGCCAAGGCGGGGGTAAACTACAACATAGGCAATACCTACATGGCCGAAAAAAAGTGGGAAGATGCAGTAAACAGTTACAAGCAAACATTGCGCAACAACCCCCAGGATCTCGATGCCAAATACAACTTATCGTACGCAGAGCAAATGCTGAAGAAACAGCAACAGCAAGGTGGCGGAGGTAGTAAAGACCAGAAAAAAGACGACAAGAAAGATAAAAATAAGGACAAACAAAACCAGAAGCAAAACAAGGACGATAAGGGTAAAGACAAGGATAAAGACAAACAAAACCAGGACCAGCAGAATAAGGATAATAAGGACGATAAAGACAAGCAAGACCAACAGCCACAAAGCCAGCCCAGCAAGCTTACACAACAGCAAGCCGACCAGGTACTGAACGCTTTGCAGAACGAGGAAAAGAAACTACAGGACAAACTGAACAAGGAAAAGGGCATACCTGCAAGAATGGATAAAGACTGGTAGCAGACCATGTGAAACAGGATATGTTTTTAATAAAAAACTGCAACGCTCATTATACTTATTATGCCCCGGCTTTATGGCCGGGGTTATTTTTTGCATATTGTATTGCATTCATCAGCTACGCTTTTTTCACGCAATTGCATTGCACTATATGCTGGAAAAAGAAGTCCATTTATGTGGCGTACATGACAATCCTAATTCCTTTTCTTTCCTTTTTTATAGCATGACGACCATGTAGGTTGTACACATGTTTTCAACATCATTATAAAAAAATTTGAAGATTTTTTTTTAGTCGCAAAATTATTTTTAATATTGTGGTAAGGATTGTACTTACTAACCCATCCTTTATAGAAACCCGGCAGTTCACAACACTTGCCGGGTTTTTTTTGTACAGCCGCAAAGCCTTTCCTGCAGCCTATTTCAACGATCACCGTTTTGTATGTTCGACTATTTTATCTTTTACAAACCTTTTAATGTGCTCTCGCAGTTTTCTGAAGAAGGTGATAAAAAAACGCTGGCACACTACTTACCCCATGTTGCAAAAAATGTTTACCCGGTAGGCCGGCTCGATTACGACAGTGAAGGACTGTTGTTACTTACTAACGATAAAGCACTCACACATCAATTGCTCGATCCTTCTTTCAAACACAAACGCACCTACCTGGTACAAGTAGAAGGATTGATAAATACAGCAGCAATAAAAAGTTTACAACAAGGAGTTACCATAACTATCGACGGCAAAAAATACACTACTCTACCGGCAGAGGCAGAGTTATTATCTGAACCACCTTTGCTACCCGACCGCAACCCACCTATACGCTACAGGAAAAACGTACCAGACTCGTGGTTGTCTCTCACGCTTACAGAAGGCAAGAACAGACAAGTGCGCAGAATGACAGCAGCAGTAGGTTTCCCAACACTGCGATTAGTGCGATATAGTATAGGCAACGTAACTATTGGCAACATGCAGCCCGGGGAAAGCATTAAGCTGGCTAGCACAGACAAACAATTGCTATTTAGCCGCTGAATGGCATATATTTGACCGCTATCCTTCCCGGCATGTTATTATTATCATATTTTTCATTGCTTATTCGCAGGTATGGTTATTTTTGTGCTGTTTAAAATATTTTTGCAATTATGTTCAATTTAATTTTGTTCGGCCCTCCCGGTAGTGGCAAGGGCACCCAATCGGAAAATGTTGTGAAGACATACCGATTGCAGCACATATCTACCGGCGACCTTTTACGTGATGAAGTAACACGGCATACGCCACTAGGTGTAGAAGCCAAAAAATACATGGATCAGGGTTTATTGGTACCAGACGAAGTGGTGATAGGAATGATAAGCAGCAAGATAGACGAACTGCCAGATGCACGTGGTTTTATATTTGATGGCTTCCCGCGTACCAAGGCACAAGCAGAAGCCCTGGATAAACTGCTGGAGTTTAAAAATACAGCTATAAACCTGGTATTGTCTCTTGAAGTACCGGAACAGCAACTTATAGATCGTCTGGTAGGCCGCGGGGCTACATCAGGCCGTTCTGATGACAATGCAGAAGTGATTACCAAACGTATAAAGGAATACCACGCAAAAACCGCAACAGTTGCCAGCCATTATGCTGAACAAGGAAAGCTGGAACGCGTGAAAGGTGATAATACAATAGAAGATACATTCAGGCTTTTAGCCAAACAAATAGATAAATACCTGTTACCAGCGTAAGTATTGTGGAGAAAGGAAATTTTGTTGATTATATAAGGATATTCTGTCGCTCAGGCAAAGGTGGTGCAGGAAGCACACACTTTGCCCGTACTAAGTTTGATGCACAGGCAGGACCAGACGGCGGAGACGGCGGACGTGGTGGCCACATAATACTTAAAGGTAACAGCCAGTTATGGACTTTGCTGCACCTGCGCTATTATAAGAACGTGCATGCCGAAGATGGCCAGAACGGCAGCAAGAATAAATGCACCGGGCGCTTTGGTAAAGACGTGATCATAGAGGTGCCGCTGGGCACCATAGCCAAAGACCAGGAAACAGACGAGATAGAAGCTGAAATACTTGAAGACGGCCAGGAAGTAATATGGTTGCATGGTGGTCGTGGCGGCTTGGGTAACTCAAACTTTGCCACAGCTACCAACCAGGTACCGGAATACTCACAACCAGGCGAAATGGGTATTGAAGGGTATAAGAACCTGGAACTGAAAGTACTTGCCGATGTGGGCCTTGTGGGCTTCCCTAATGCGGGCAAATCAACTCTACTATCTGTAGTAAGTGCTGCTAAACCTAAAATAGCCAATTACGCATTTACAACTGTAGTACCCCAACTCGGTATAGTAGCCTACCGCGATAATAAGTCTTTCTGCATGGCAGATTTGCCGGGCATCATAGAAGGTGCAGCGGAAGGTAAAGGGTTAGGACATCGTTTTCTGCGCCATATAGAGCGCAATGCGGCCCTTTTGTTCCTGATACCGGCAGATAGCAACGACCATGCGAAAGAGTTTGATATACTCATAAATGAGCTGGAACAGTTTAACCCTGAGTTGCTTGATAAAAAGATCATCCTGGCTATAAGCAAAAGCGAAATGCTGGACGATGAACTAAAAACAGAAATAGCCAAGACCTTACCTAAACATATTCCGCATGTTTTCATCTCTTCTTTATCTAACCAGGGTATAGACAAGTTGAAAGATATGCTTTGGAAGGCGCTTACAGAAGAAGGATAGTATTCATCCGATCTCATTCATAATAAACCGTTATAACATCGCAACGCTGATGTATAACGGTTTTTATTTTGTAAATTTGCAGTAGCTCTTTAAGTAAATGTGAAGACTACTTACCGCTACATTTTATGTAACGGGGCCGACTGGTTTTGACAGCATAAGGCAGGGTAGGTGTAAGCATGTCGTGCGTTGTGTAATTAGCACGTAAATCTGAATGCTCAAACTTCAACTGGCGAATCTAACTACGCCATGGCTGCTTAATCAGAGATTAACGCAACCATTATGGCCGCCGGGAATGCTGCCCATTGCAGTCCCCGCCGCCCAATCAAACAAATAATGGGATAAGGCTTGTATTGCTACGCTGCAAGCATTAAAATCAAAGTGGCTGGGAAGCAGGTAGGTTTGTCCTTTTCCGGCAGGCTTCCAAGATCAAATAAAGGAATAAACATGTAGAAAGCTTATTGGGCATGTGTTTGGACCCGGGTTCGAATCCCGGCGGCTCCACAAAAGATAAAACCCTTGCCTAGCAAGGGTTTTATCTTTTTATTTTTTCAGAGCCAATTTTTTGTTTTTTCTACGCAATAATTCCAAATTAATTCTTCATGCTTTTGACTATAGTATTTGTTTGAAACTATCGCTTGTTTTTTATTGACAAAGTACTTTCCACTTATATTCTTCATTTCATTTGATGTAGCCAGATACAACATAGTTTCTGCCCCTTGCTCTGCTGTTTTTAGAAATGGTCTTGCCAATTTTGCAATTATATTGAAGAATACTCCCAAGTTACTCTTCACTCCAAAACTTGTCGCGACAGCTCCAGGATGTAGTGTATTTACAGTAAGGTTATGAGCATCCAATTGTTTTAATTCATTGGATAGATGTTGGGTTATCCAAATCAAAAATAATTTGGCATTACCATAAGCCGTAAGCGGTGTGTAATTTTTCGTCATTCCCAAATCGTCGAAGTCCGGTTTTGCAGCAAGTTTATGAGCATCCGAAGACACGTTAATTATGCGTCCGTCCTCACTTTGCTTTAAGGGGTCCAATAATAATTTGGTTAACAGGAAGGGGGCTAAAAGATTTATGGCAAGTGTTTTTTCAAAACCTTCTATTGTTATTTCTCTTTCCTTATTCATAATTCCGCCAGCATTATTAATCAATACATCCAGCTTGCCATACCTACTAATAAAAGTCTCAGCAACTTTTTTCACATCATTCATTAAAAGCAAATCCCCTATAACAAAATTCACATCTTTATTAGCTGAGATAGACCGTATTTCTTCACATACTTGTATGGTTTTTTCTTGATTCCTTCCGTGAATTACTACAATGTAATTCGATTTTGCCATTGCAATAGCCGCAGCTTTTCCAATGCCGCTGGTTGCGCCGGTTATTAAAACTATTTTTCTATCATTCATTTTGCAAGTATTGTGTTTACCTTGCAAACTTAGGTATATTCGCTAACCGATGGTTAGTAATAACCAATTGGTTAGCGCTAACTCTTGGGTTAGTAATACAAATCCTATAGCATGAAAAAGATAAAAATCGATGATGTCCCTTGCGACGCTGCTACTTTTAGAGCTATTCGTGATGCGATGGAAGTTTTAAACGGAAGTTGGAAATTGCCTATTTTACTTTCGTTAAAAGCAGGGCCAAAGCACTTTAAGCAGATTGCAAAAGAGGTGGAGGGCATTAGTGATAAAATGTTATCTAAAGAATTAAAAAGTCTGGAATCAAACTATTTGATAAAACGTACTGTTTACGATACATTTCCTCCAACAGTCGAATATGAGGTAATGGAGTACACTGAAACATTACAAGAAGTAATGCTGGCTTTAAGAAATTGGGGTACTACGCATAGAAAGAAAGTCATGGGGAAATAGCTTCATGTTCTTGAAAATCTGTGCGAAGAAATTCTATTATTGTTCTGTCATTCCGTGCGGGAATTCCACAAAAATAGACCATCTCAAAATTTGAGATGGTCTATTTCATTAAGAAGCTTTATACTAATCAGAGCATCTTAATAATATTAAATACCTGGTTCACTTCTGCATGTACATTCTTTAGTAACAACTCTATCTTTTCTGCATCTAAGGCTGTAAGGTGTTCGAATTCCTTAGCCATTTTTGATAGCGGTATCATACCCGAGGATGCTGCAGTGCCATATAACCTATGACCAGCACTGTTTAATGCAGCCAGGTTTTTATCTTCCCAACCCTTGGTAAATGCAGCTAAAGATGTCTGCATTTCTATCTTTACAAGGTCCAGCACTTTATTCAGCATTTCTTTATCATCGCCAATGTAAGCCTTAAGGGTATTTATATTAAAATGTGCATTTTCGCCTGTAGCAGCTAGTGGGTCTTCCGCTTCCTGGTTTTGAGCATCTATATCCAGCCATTTATTTAAAGTAACTGCCAATGTTTCTTCCACAATAGGTTTTACTACAAAATCATCCATACCTGCGGCAAGGCATTTTTCTTTTTCACCTTTTACATTACCCGCGGTAAGCGCTATAATAGGTATATGCTTACTTCCCTCCAGTTGCCTTATCGTTTGAGTAGCTTCATACCCATTCATTTCTGGCATTTGTACATCCATTAATATCAGATCAGGTATTTGCTTCTTATAGTAAGCTATAGCCTCAACACCGTTCTTAGCCTCCAGCACAATAGCATTAGGTGCTATTTTTTGAATAATGGTATGGGCAAGCAACATGTTAACCATGTTATCTTCTGCAATCAATATAGTAAACTGGCCAGCGGTGATCTCAGACTGATGAGCGTTATCTTCCACTACCTTTTTATCCTTCTTGTGCAGCCGTGCCAGCCCATTGTATATGTCCTGCATTTTTATAGGCTTCACCAACCGCTGGCTCACCTGCAGTTCATCGCAAGCTTTAATGATCATACCATCGTCAGACGAGCTATGCAACATTATAATAGGCTGCTCTTCAGGGGTTGCATAAAAACTTTCCCTGATCTTTCGTATCGTCTCCAGGCCGTCCATAAATGGCATATGGTAGTCCATGAGAATAACATCATACCGTGCACCGCTTGCCAATAGTTGCAACGCCTCATATCCATTCCGGGCCTCAGTGGTCTGGATGTTTTTGAGCAGCAGCATTTGGGCAATGATCATCCGGTTGTTATCATTATCATCTACTACAAGAACATTTTTAACCTGGTCGATATTTTCCCAGTTGATCGCCTCCCCTGCCTCTGACTTAAACATAACATCGAAGTAAAAAGTACTGCCTACGCCTTGTTTACTATACAGCTGCAAGCGGCTGTCCATCAACCCCAATAGTTTATTTGAAATAGTTAACCCTAACCCAGTACCCCCATACTTCTTGGTGGTCGAACTATCCTCCTGCGAGAAGGCTTCAAATATTTTTTCCTGCTTCTCTGGTTTGATGCCAATACCCGTATCTCTTACACTAAACCGTATCTCAGTTTGGTCGCCTTGGGTGGCTAGCGTTTCTATCTTAAGCTCGATCTCTCCCTTCTGGGTAAACTTCGAGGCATTACCTAAAAGGTTGATCAATATCTGTTTTAGCCTTACAGAGTCTGCATAAATGAACCGGGGCAGATCTGGTGAAACATTCAGTAACATCTCCAGCCCCTTGTTCTGTACCTGGTAAGTAATGATATCGGTAGCCTGGCAACTCATTTCGTATAAGTCGCACTTCTCTGCATCCAGCTCTAGTTTGCCTGCTTCTATTTTAGAGAAGTCCAGGATATCATTTATAATGCTAAGCAGGGCATTGGCAGATTGATTGACGATAGTTAAATATTGCTGCTGGGTTTCGTTGAGGTTAGTTTTTAAAACAAGATCTGTAAACCCAATAACTCCATTAAGAGGCGTCCGTATCTCATGACTCATATTGGCCAGGAACTCAGATTTTGCAACACTTGCTTGTTCAGCATGTATTTTGGCAATCTTTAATTCCTCTCTCTGACTGATTATCGAACTTATGTTTTGGGTAAACATCATCATACCGCCAATACTGCCATCATATTGGTACCATGGTCGCATTTCCCATGCAATGTATTGGTTCTCATTATCGCCATTTAACGACACAATAGGTTCCTCTTCCCTTCGCTCTACTAACCCGTGCAAAATTCTTGTATGCAATGCACGTCTCTCATCCGGTATACCGGGGAAAATATCATAGTGAGAAATTCCAATCACATTTTGCCCGGTAAGATGGTAATCTTCCATCCAGCGTTTACTTACGGCCACGTACTTCATGTCATTGTCAAACATAGCTACGGCAGCAGGTGCATGTTCTACAAATGCTGATAATCTTGCTTTTTCCGTAACTAACGCGCGCTCAACAACTTTCCTTTCTGTGATGTCTCTTGCTATACCCAGGTAACCTATTATTTGTTCATTAACATCCTGGATTGCAGTACAAACAAGCGATACTATTCTCTTAGTTCCATCTTTTTTCACGTAGGTCCATTCTCGTTGCTCTGAGCCTATAATATCAACCTTAGCAGTAAATACATTAAATCCTTCTACCGTGTGGCCAAGTTCTGTTGTCAATTCTTTACCCCTGGCAACCATTTCATCAGACGAATGAATAATAGCTGGCGATTGCTTACCAACCATTTCTTCTGCTGTGTAACCAAGCATTCTTTCAGCACCGGCATTGAAGACATTTATTGTACCATTAGTATCAGTAGCAATGATGCTAACCTCTGAAGCTGCCTGCAATACATCATTCAATAGTTTACGGGAACGGATAACGTCAAGCTCCGCTTTTTTAGACTTGTCAATATCCTGGAATGCACCAAAAAGTCTGGTACACACGCCATCTATAAACTCTGGGTTGCCCAGGGCCCGTACCCACAATTCTTTGCCCAATTGGTTAACGATCTGTAGTTCTATATCCCATGGACGTCCATGTTCAATAGCCTGGTTAACAGCCTCGGTGATCTTATCCCGGCTTTCGCCTTCTTTATAAAAGAGGAGAGCACTTTCCAATTTCGGCTCATAGTCCGCATCTACACCGTGAATTTCTCTGGTTACCGATGTCCAGGTAACTTTTTGCTTTTTCAGGTCCATTTCCCAACCACCTACACGAGCAACTTTGTTGGTTTGTTCAAGTGTCTCTTTGGTTTTCTTCAGGTCCTCTTCCAGTTTGTGCCTTTCTGTAATGTCAATGCCATTGCCAATTACATACTTATCCCCTTCAGCCGTTGTTTCCAGGATGTTGTTATACATCCAGATACGGTAAGTTCCATCTTTATGTTGGGTAACCATTTGTCCTTTAAACCTTCCACTCTGTGCTATTTCGGTCAGGTAGGCTTCAACAAATGGATGCCGGGATGCAGGAATAATATCAAATAAGGTACGTTGCAGTATCTCTTCCTTTGTATATCCAAGTATGGTAGCACCAGCACCATTCACAGACAGGAATTTGCCACGCAGATCATGCGTACACATAAAACCCTGCGAGTTCTCAAAAAAAGCTCTTGCTCTTTCCTCGCTTAGTACAAGCTGTAATTCCTTTTCTTTCTCTTCAGTTATATCCCTGGCTATAGCAAACAAACTTCCGGTTAAGGGCTCAGGTGTTGCTACCCATTGTAGTACTTTATAGTTACCGCTTTCTGTTTTAAAACGATGTGTAAAATTGATGGTATTATGCCCTTCTGTTAATAGTTGTAGTTCGTGCTTGGTCCGTTCCAAGTCATCTGGATGCACCAGGTCTAAAAAAGAAATACTGAGCAGCAACTCTGCATCCCAGCCCAGCACTTTTTTAAATGCAGGATTTACTTTCCTGAAAAAACCGTCAGTGCCCGCCACGCAGATCATATCGTTAGATAGCTGGAATAAGCTTTCGAAATTTTTGAGTTCCGCTTTTTGACGCCGCTCAACAATAAGATTCATAGCATCTTTGGCCAGCAACTGCAATGCTCTTTTTTGCTGCTCAGTCAACACTTTGGGTTCACGATCAATTACACAAAGCGTACCCAAGGCATAGCCCTGTGGATCAATTAACGGATGGCCGGCATAAAAACGAATATTGGGATTACCTGTAACTAAAGGATTTGCTTTAAATCTTTCATCCAGGGTAGCATCTTCTACCTCAAGCGTATCGGTATTTAATATTGCATATTGGCAAAAAGCAAGGCCACGTGGCGTTTCTGAAACATCCAGACCTAGTTTTGATTTAAACCACTGCCTGTCATCATCAACCAGTGATATTAATGAAATAGGAACATCACAGATAAGCGATGCTAATTCAGTTATCCTGTCAAATTCTTCCTCGCTTAATGAATCAAGTATTGCATAATTTTGAAGGGCCTTAAGTCTCTCTTTCTCATCCTTTGGTTTTGGCAATTCGTTCACGTTATTGCTTATTTCCAGCTAATTTACGAATATATTAAAAGTAAGATGGGAATATACCTTTTTACGCAAAGGATATTTACATTTTAGTGATAAAACAACCTGAGACCCTTATTTATACATGACCATCTAATAAAATATAGCAACTAATAAGCTAATTCATCAGCAGCGTACACTCCCTGAAATTTGAAGCATACCAGGTTATTTACTGTAGCACTGGCAGTAGTGGATATTTTATCTTCCACAATTTTATAAGATAAGCTGATATGCACCAATGGAGTAATTGCAGGAACTATGAGAGAAATGAATTTGATGTTGCCGCCACGGGAGAGCTTTAATGGCTTAAGTAATACTGTCTCCAAAATTTCCCTCACCATTTGCATCGTACATACCCCCGGCAGTACAGGATGACCGGGAAAATGGCCATCGAATATTTTATGGTCAGCGTTCAATACTATAGTTGTATTGATACTGTTACCACTTATAATGAGCTCCTGTATGGTGTAAAGATCATCCTTCAGCATGAATAGTTCTACTCTTTTGCAACCAGCATTAATGAACAATACTTGTTAAGATAGGTATTACAAACGAGTATTCGTTTTACCAAAGGTTGTTTAACAAGAAGTGAGGATGGCACTTTGCCTGCTTTTATGATGCTATATGCCAACCATAAAGCAAATGAAGATGCGGTAGGATAGTCGCCACATAAATGTTTATAGCTTGCAATAGGTACAGAACTAAAAATAGTCTCTTGTAACGATCTGTAGAGGCTGTCATGTATAACATCACCATTCCTGCCATCAATAACTAAATCTACATCTTGCACAGATAGTTTATGAGCTGACAAAAAATCAGATATACGCTCTGGCGTGAGCGCTCCTTTTTCTGACACATAGAAGGTCTCCATTCCTTCCAGCACAATCTTGTCTTCACATGGGGTTGAAGAAAGCAGAAAAAAGGCAGTTCCCTCTCCACCAATAGTGCCCTTGGTATTGGTACCGAATAATTCAATATTGCTGCTTTCCTGCTTTTTATATAAATCAAGGCGCGTTAAAATGTGATAGCTGATATCTGTAAGTTCATCAGCGCTACCTACCAATATATTATCAGCTTCCTGTTCCTTGATCAACAAAACAGCATCCTGCAGGGCGCTTTCAAAAGAGAAACCATTGTGCACAAACGTATTATTGTACGCATGGCAGTGCAAAGTGAGGGCTATTTGTGCACTCACAGTATTGTGGGTAGATTGTATGAATGGTGTAGGTGGCAACAGATCTTCATGTTGCTCTACCATCTTAGTTAAAAAAGTGCCTGTGTCTTCAAGACAACCATATGCTGTACCGGTTATTATGGCGCCAGGCTCTTCTACTTGCGCATCCCTCAGGCATTTTATAGCCGCTGCTGTGCCCATACGTATGATGCGGCTCATACGTCGTATCAGCTTGGCATCCAGCAGGTCTTTATAGGGTGGCTCTATAACTTGTAAACGATTGGTGTTATACGTTACCAAATCTTCCAACACATTGTCAAAGCTATGTTGTGGAGAAATTGCAGTGGCCGAATGTATGTATATCTTCATCTTAAGCCTTTGAAAAAATGAGTGATGTACAATTGCCCCCAAAGCCAAAAGAATTGGACAGCACATGCTGCAGTGGTACATTTTTCACGAAGCTAGTTTCAGGCATAAGCTGCAGTTCTTTCATAGGCGTCTCAAAACGCAGATTGGGATATACATAGCCATGTTTTACAGATAGTGCAGAGAACACAGCCTCTATACCACCACTGGCGCCAAGGGTATGCCCGGTAAAAGACTTGGTAGAACTTACGCGCGGCACGTGCGGGGCAAATAAACGGGTTATAGCAGTACCTTCTGCGTTATCATTGTTCTGTGTCCCGGTGCCATGCAGGTTGATATAATCGATATCTGCCGGTTGTAATTTTGCTTTTTTAAGCGCGCCCTGCATAGCCAGGTACGATCCTGTACCATCGGGAGATGAGGCGGTCTGGTGGTAAGCATCATTACTGTTATTATAGCCACTAAACCTGCAATATATATGCTGCAATGATGCAGCTACCTTTTCTGAAACCAGTACCACATATCCTGCACCTTCGCCCAGGTTAAGGCCAGCACGGGTATCATCAAAAGGACGGCAATATTCCTTGTCCAGTATCATCAGGGTATTGAACCCATTAAGTGTAAATTTGGTAAGTGCATCTGTACCACCTGCCACCGCCACATCAAGCAGGCCGTGGCGAATGAGCCGCGCAGCATAAAATATGGCATTGGCAGATGAGGAACATGCAGTACTAATAGTAGTAACCTGGTCACGCAGGTTTAGTTGTTCGGCTACCATTTCTGTAATACTTCCGCACTCATGGTTATTTACATTTCTTAGCCTGCCGGCATCCCTATTTGCAGTAAACGTTTCAAAGAACTGTTCGCTTTTATCCATGCCACCAACTGTATTAGCAGAGATAAAACCCGAGCGTAAACCGCGTATGTTTTCAATACCGGCATCAGCAAGTGCTTCACGGGCTGCAATGCAGCTCAGCAGCGCCGTGCGGCTGGCATTTACAGGCATGTTTGCCATTGCCGCCAGTTCTTCATTATTATATTTCACCTCAGCAACTGGCAACTCTTTATGCACACTGTTTAGGTAGGTCATCGCCCCCATGCCTGCAGCGCCATGCTCAAATGATGTAATGCATTCACCCACATTATTACCTATGGCACAAATAATACCTGCACCGGCAACATAAATAGGCGAATCTGTATATTGACCGTTAATCATTTAATTACTTTCAAACAGTTTTTTCAAATTGGTTTCAGAAAAAGGTATGCCCTCTTTATGCGTTTCTACCAGGAACAAAACAGCCTTGTAATCCTCGCCAAATACATCTACCCAACCACAAACACAAACTTCAGCTTTGTGGCCCATCGTTTCACTTACTTGCCTGTACATCATAGCTGCATCAAAATGCGCTGCAATATAAAAGGTGTTCTCGCCTTTAAAGCCATTTCGTATGCATATCTCTCCAATAACAATATTGGGCAAGGTATATACAAACAACGCAGGGCTCGCTCCATCTTTCACAGATGCCAGGTATCTCAAATCGCTATCCAGGCTTGCATTCGCATTGGCCAACACCACAGCAATCTGTTCCGGCGCGTAGCTACCCTTCTCAATGTTATCCTTGAGCAATACTTCTGTAGCCAGCCAACCCAGTTTGCTCAGGTTATCCATTTTATAAAACTTAGGGTACTGTACCTGTAAGTATTTATACACCCCCACAACAAATTCATCTATACTAACAGTTTTGCCATCAAAAAGTTGCATGCCATTTTTGGCCACCTTGTTATTGAAGACGGAACACCATGCCGTGATATATTTTTGCTCAGTCAAATCAGTTTCTATTATTTACCAAATACTAATGCCGCATTGCACCCTCCAAAACCTGATGCAGTTTTTAAACCATTTTCCAATGGCCCCTTAAACATTTCAGCACTTACATTCAATGGTTTTGACACTCCTGAATTTTGAAACCCGGGAGTAGGAAGTATTATACCTTCTTTAAGACTATGCAGCGAAACAACAGTTTCAATAAGCCCAGCGGCACCCAGGGTATGCCCATAATATCCCTTCAGGCTGTTTACCGGTATTGTTTGCATACCCGCAATATTAATTGCGTTTGCTTCCATCTCATCGTTATACATAGTAGCAGTACCATGTGCCGAAATAAAACTGATGTCAGAATATGTAAGATCAGCCTCTGCCAATGCTTCATTAATGGCCCATGCAAGTTCTTCACCTGTGCGCGATGGCCCCGATATATGGTTGGCATCATTACTAATGGCTCCGCCCAATATTTTTAGATTGTCCCTGTTATTAGCTACGGTTGATAACACCACCGTTGCAGCACCTTCACCCAGGTTAATGCCTTTCCTGTCTTTATCAAAAGGTTTACACAGTTCATCACTGAGCGCCTGAAAGGATCCGAATCCTGACAATACAAATTTCGAAATAACATCTGCACCGACTACAATTGCATGATCATAATCGCGCGACTGCAATAAACGCATGCCCGTAATAATGGCCACAACACCAGATATACATGCATTGGAGACAATTATTGGTGTATGCACAAATCCAAAATGCTGAGCCACTAACCCGGCCGATGTATGCAACGCTATGCGTTGATATAACCCAGTGTTATGTGTTTCTGTTTCCAGTAAACTTATATTGCCTTTAGTAGATGATATAATAAGGATAGTACGCTCACTGCTTACAATTTCTGGCAATTCCTTTACAGAATCTGTTATAGATGCAATAAGCAATTGTTCAAACTTTGTATAGTCACCCTCCTGTTCCAAAAAAGTATGTGATTGTGAAAAGAGTGAAGCCGAAAATGTATCTGGTAATATATTGGTGTCTATATACTGCTGCACACCACTCTCACCACTTTTTAGATGCCGCATGTTTTCTGCAGTCGTACTGCCGATAGGCGATAGTATATTATCAGCTATCACAAATACACCCTTATGTAGTTGCTGCCCATCCATTACACTGCACTGTTTTGAGTAAACACCCTCATTTCGCACGAAGCTATTTGCACCTCGTTACACTTTATACTCCCGGTTATTACCAACACATCAAATACCCTGCTGGCAACCCTTACCTCTGTTACCAACCTGTCACCAACTTTAGGAAAACTGATTATCTCAAAATTCTTTACAGCACCAATATAGCCCACAGTTACAGGTCTGTTATTTACTGCTGCATTATAACCTGCTCCGGCAGCAGCCGTTTGCGCTATGTGTTCCAGCAACCCCGCCTCATTAAACTTTCCGTCCTCAACAAAAATATTATCAGCCGTTATCGTTAACGTGCATTTCGAACTTTCTGCGTCTGCATACAACAGAGTATCCACCATAACGAATGGTGGTCTTTGCGGCAAAAGTGCTACAACATCTGATATAGGCAATGTAAGATCCATTATGTGTATAACCCTCCGTTTACAGACAATACCTGCCCGGTTATATAAGCTGCCTCAGGTGCAGCCAGGCAACCTACAGCATATGCTACCTCAGCAGGCAATCCGAAACGCTTAAGCGGTATCAGTGTTTTTAATTCTTTTTCATCCAAGCCAGCGGTCATGTCTGTTTTTATAAAACCGGGCGCTACAGCATTTACAGTAATACCCTGCCTGCCAACTTCTTGCGCAAGCGCTTTGGTAGCGCCTATAACACCTGCCTTAGCCGCAGAGTAATTAGTCTGTCCAGCCATACCCTTAATGCCAGAAAGAGAGACAACATTTATTATCCTCCCGTATCTGTTCAGCATCATGCTGTTCAGCACCAATCGGGTAGTATAGAAAAAACTATTCAGATTGGTATTCATCACACCATTCCATTGCTCGTCCGTCATCCAGGCCAGCAAACTATCGTCACGTATTCCTGCGTTGTTTACCAGCACTTCTATCTGCCGGTCGGTATTCGTTTCTAACCAGCCACCCAAAATTTGCTGTACGGCTTCCTTGTCCGCAACGTCAAATTTCAGCAATTCAGCACTGCCGCCATTGCTTGTTATTTCTTGCAGTACATTATTTGCTTCAACATCATTTTTACGGTAATTGATAAGCACATGATATCCCATGGCCATCATTTTCATGCATATGGCCTTGCCTATCCCCCTCGATCCACCGGTTACCAATGCGCACTTCATAGATCTTGCGGAATAATATTTTCAGCTGTTTCCAAATATTTTTTCACGTTGGTTATGTCCTTGTACTTAGGCATGTCTTCCACAAATTTTGGAAATATCTTGCGTACTTCATTGTATACGTCTACAGATATTGGAGCTAAGTATTCTGTGCACTGCAAGTAATCTATGGCCTGCATGGTTGCCATCATCTGTATCGCCAGCACCTCAAAAGAATTGTCAATTACTTTCTTGGTCATGAGCGCAGCATTGCAGCCCATGCTTACTATGTCCTGGTTATCGTTATTATTAGGTATACTATGCACATACATAGGGAATGACAAAGTTTGATTTTCAGCTACGGTGGATGTAGCAGTAAACTGCACACCCTGCATACCAAAATTCAATCCCAGCACACCCAGGTTCAGGAATGGCGGAAATTTCTCGTTTAGTTTATTATTAAGCAGGTAGTTCAGTTGTCTTTCAGACAGCATAGATAACTTGGTAATAGCTATCTTCAACTTATCCATCTCAAGGGATACATAGTCGCCATGAAAATTGCCACCATGGTAAATGTTTTTATTTTCATGATCCACTACCGGGTTATCATTCACTGAGTTCAGTTCATCTACTACTACACCTGCTGCATATTCTATAGTATCGTAGATCGGCCCCAGCACCTGGGTCACGCAACGTAGTGAGTAATACTCCTGCACTTTGTCCTCAAATACTTCTCTGTCCAAATTGTCAGGATTGTAGAGATGGTCGGCACGCTGCCGTATCATTCCACTGCCTTTCAAAATGCGGCGCATCATAGCTGCAACTTTGTTTTGGCCTTTATGGTGTTTCACTGCATTCAGCTCGTAAGAAAAATGATCGCTGTAAGCAGATACCACCTCATTTATCATTGCAGATAGCACTACCGACCAGTGCAGCAATTTGCGGGCACGCACAATATTCATCATCCCTATACCCGTCATAGCCGATGTACCATTGATGAGTGCCAGCCCTTCCCTTATATATATGCTCAAAGGCTTGAGTTGATACCTGCTCAATATTTCAGCCGTGGGGTAAACAGCGCCTTTATACATCACTTCGCCCTCACCTATCAATACCAACGCCAAGTGGGCCAATTGCACCAGGTCTCCGCTGGCCCCAACTCCACCATGCTCATAAATACACGGAGTTATATCATTGTTGATGAGTTCTTTCAGCAGTTCAAGCACATCAGTGTGTACGCCACTGCGCGCCTGCATAAAACTATTCAGCCGGGCTATCATCAGCGCTTTTACCATCTGGGGTTGCATCAGGTTACCACTGCCCGATGCATGACTGCGTATCAGGTTATACTGCAACTGCAGCAAATTTGCATCTTCAACCTTGTATTGCGCCATAGGCCCAAAACCCGTATTGATGCCGTATATAAGTTTGTTGGAAGAAAACTCTTTTAAGAAATTATGGCTGGCATCTACCTTTTCAACGGCAGCGCCATGCAATGCGATCTTTTGTTGTTTAAAAACCAGTTCAGCAAAATCTTCAACCGACAGTGTGCTTTGTCCAATTACGATCATGGGCAAATAAATATTTTTATTGCAAGTATTAACGAGGGGTAAATGTATTAATTAAAGTGCTTAACCCGTAACATCACTAAAATTACGCCAACTTATTGCCGCTATTAATTTTTAGCCCGTTTATCCAAAAATTTAACGGCTTTGCGTGCGTTTTCAGGAAACTGCATTTTTTGCATGTCTGCAGCAGCTATGTATTTTATATACGGACTCACCCGCAACCTGGCTTGCAGGTAGGCTCTTATACTGCGGTCGCAATCCTCGCTTTCATCGGCAGGTACTATATATATCAGCACTTCATCCAGCCCAACCTCATTCGCATACACTTCTACCACATACTCTTTTATTTCATCCCGTTCATTCAGTATGTCAAACAATGCAGGGGGGTACAGCGTTGTTCCTTTAAATTTTATCATCTGCTGCTTGCGCCCAAGTATAGGCGACAACCTCCAGGTTTTTCTTCCACAAGTACAGGGCTCATCAAAATACATACAGATATCACCCGTCTTATAGCGCAGCAGGGGCATACCTTCTACTCCAAGGGTTGTAATGGTGAGCTCGCCAGGGGTATGCGACGGCACCTGCTTATCATTTTCGTCCAGCAGTTCTATTACCAGCAGTTCATCAAAATGATGCCCACCCATGCCTGCATTACATTCTGTAAAAGCTGTTTGCATTTCGGTTGAGGCATAGGTAGAATACAATTGAATAGCCCATGCATCCATAATTTTCTTACCCAGTATATTCAGCGACAAATCAGCGTTCCTGATATTTTCACCAATACAAATTGCTTTTTTTACAGATGATGCATTGATGTCAATACCATTTTCACCGGCATACTTTATTAGTTTAAGAATAAAGGAGGGCACCACTATAATAGTGGTGGGTTTCAGCCGTTCTATAGTTTCCCATTGCAGCGATGGCACACCCGGCCCCAGCCTTATAACCCCGGCCCCAAGCATCCTCAGCCCTGAATAGTAGGCAATACCTGCCATAAACTGCCGGTCCAGCGTCAGCATCAACTGGTAAATATCGTCAGCCGACCCATCAGCCGTTACAAACGAATTATATTCATTATAAGCCAGCCGTTGCAGGTCGCGCTCTGTAAGTGCAATAGTTACAGGTGCACCCAGTGTGCCCGATGTGGCTGCATACTCTACTACATCGCGCTGGGGCACACACAAAAAGGCACTATTATATCGCTGCACATCTTCCTTGCTCGTGGGCGGAATAGCCACTAGGTCAGCCACAGTATGGATGGTCGATACGTCAATATGATGCGTTTCAAACAGCGCTTTGTAATAGAGCGAATGCACCGATACATATTGCAGCAGCGATTGTAGCGATTGGGCTTTATATTCCGTTATTCTTTTTCCTGTCATGTCCTTTGCAAATATTCAAAGCTGCAATCAAAATTAGCAAATGAAGACTCAATGAACACAATATACAGGGAATCCTTATATTTGTTATGAACCTTTATATATGAAAACGATAGCATTTAGTGAATTTAACAAGAACCCAGACAAGTTCCTTAATGCGATAAATAAACAAAAAAATTCTTTTATACTTTCTCGACCGGAAGGCAAGGTTGTTCTCCTGGATTTTGACGAATATAACGCGCTCCAGGAAACGCTGTATCTAACCAGTACTTTTGCAAATCAACGTAGGCTTGAAGATTCATTGGCTGAAATGAAGGGAAATTTATAAAGCATGGATTCGATGAAAAGCATGACAGCATCTCTCGCCTACTTTCCTTCGTATATACAACAAAAGTTCCCTCATGCTCAAAAGCGCCCTTTGCTGCGTACTTTTATGTTTTACAACTACCGTTCATTCCCAAACCATGCAGCGTTACAGGTCCAGTGTATTTACTGACGTTACTGTTGAAAGGAATTTGTCTTACCACCCGGGCCTGGTGGAGTATGAGAAAGCTTACCAGTTTGATCTTTACCAACCAAAGGGCGATACCGCAACCAAAAGACCACTAATAATATGGCTGCACGGTGGTGGTTTCAAATACGGTTCCAAAACCGATCATAGTATGCGGTTCTGGAATAAGCTTTACACACAAAAGGGATATGTATGCGTATCCATCAATTACAGGCTCAGCAAGTACAATCCCGTTTCTCATTTCGATGAATTACTGACCAGTTGTTTTTATGCCGTGCAGGACGCCCGCACTGCAATAGCCTACTTTCGCCAAAATGCTGCGCATTACAATATCGATCCGGACAAGATCATTATTGGCGGCATATCGGCTGGGGCTATAACTGCCTTGCAAGCTGTGTACAGCACCAATGAGCAATTGGGGGAGATAGCGCATATACCCGAAGTTGAAATAAAGAAAGCCTTGCCCTACCAACCTGTATCAGCAGTCATCAGTTACTGGGGGGCTATTTTTAATTTAGAATGGCTGGGCAACAACAATGTACCCATTGTTTGCGTGCATGGCACAAGAGATCGTATTGTTAAAGTCATAGGCAAATCCTCTTTCTACGGCAGTATACCCATCCACGCCGAAGCCGATAAAAGACATATACCTAATACGCTGAAGTTATACGAAGGCTACGGGCACGAGCTACAAAGGCACTTTAATCCTCTATTCGCAGACCCGAGCACCCACAAACGATGGCGCGATGCCGGGCAGTTCACTGCCGATTTCTTGTACAATATTATAGGCCGGTAGGTCCGCAACAGGCAATTACATGAAAAGTTGTCAATATCCACCTATTTTTGCCGTTCGGAAAAAGTAATAATGATCTATCATATAGTAGTTGGCGATCTCGCCGCTGTACCTCTTAAAGAAGCAATTGCCCAGGATCCCTCTATGGCAGGGGAAGTTGTGGTATTGAAAGACATACTGAACGTTGGCCCCATCTTAAAAGAAGATGGCGTGCCCTTCAGCAATACCCGCACTGCCTTTTGGCAGCAGGTGATACCAGCCGAAAAAGATAAGATACAGGTAGATGACATGGAACGTATCCTCGATCTGTCTCATGCCATGTACAAGAACGATAAACTGGTTGCCTGGTTCTGGATGGCGCCTATCCCTGCCGATGTTTGTGCGTACCATTGGGTACTGCCCTACCTGTCTAAGCATAAAGAGCATTTCTACATTGTCAATATTGCCAATCTTCCTTTTTTAGATGTGCAGGGCAAAGTATTCTACCCCAAAAGCCTCAGCGAGGTAATACCCAAGGAAATAATAAAAGCACGCAAACTGGCACGCCTCGTAACCCCATCCGAAGTTGAAATAGATGGCGATGAATGGCAGAAGCTGGTAAAAGAAAATAAAGGCATACGCACACACGAGGGTGGTAAAAAACTATCGTCTAAAGACGAGAACTATTACGACAGTCAACTCATCAGTTTTTGTTCGCAACAATACCAGAAGGCCGCACGTATAGTTACCCAGGCGCTCACAAAGTTCAGTATTCCTACCGGTGATCTTTACTTGGGCTGGCGCTTGCGACAAATGGCAGCAGCGGGACTAGTGCAAATAAAAGGCGATGAAACAAAGTCTATAAAAGACTTTGACGTGAAGATGCCCGGTGGCGAAGCTGAACCTGCACAAGCATAAAAAAACAGAACATGAAAATTACCAGGCTCGATATATCAGGAAGTGACGACAGGGGTTATACAGCCGAGTATTACCATGAACGTATAGGGCAAAGCCTCATCATTTTCCGTAAGGCGGGCACAGTAAGTGGCAGGCACTACCACAAGGGCTTATCGCTCACCAAAAACCCTGAGATATTTTATCTCCTGCATGGCACCTGCACCCTCAACTGGCGCAGTGTAAACGACACAGAAATACAGACCGCCGAGCTAATAGGCCCTGTAAGGCTAGAGATATTACCTTTTACCTGGCACGAGCTCATTATGCAAACTGACTGTACATGCCTTGAACTCAATTCTATTTCAGACCACCAGAAAGATACTTTTTACTTGCCCTAACAGTCTTTCAACTAGGCATCCAGTTTAATGCTGGTGTTGTGCCAACACTAATAAATTGCCGTAAGCCTTTATATAATCATACTCTTCCGATAAAGCAGATAAGTCAAACAAAGTAATGTTCCCCCTGGCGGCTTTCTTAAAAGTTTGCATTACTTCACCTTTTATAACAGGGAATGCCCAGTTGCTTGTTTCTTCTACCTGGGTGGTGCAGCTATCGCAAACCACATTCATTACACTTATCTTTCCACGCAACTCTTCATTGTTAGAAAGTATGTTTACCAGGCTCCCTTTAATATTTGGGCGCGAATGGTCCATACCGCAATCAAGCAAGTAGAGTGCATCCTTGTCAATAGGTGATAGCTCATTCAGCAGGTTCTCTGCCATGGGCTTGTTTCGCGCACCTGATGGTGTATTTATATTTGGATTTGTTAGCAGATACTTAAAATCTTCATAGTTACTGCCCAACAAAGGTTTTAGGACTGTACTGTCTCTGTAAAAATCATCCTGCAGTTGTCTATAATGACGCGTGAATGATTTTGGATCATCGTGCACATAACTGGTATCGCTTACATACGGGGCAATTTTGTACAGCGCCGCCAATTTTGTTTGGTCTATATTTTGTGTAAGCAATACCAAAGCTTTACGCAGACCTGACGGCCGTTCAAAATCTATCCCAACTATCTTATATTTCGAGCCTTGATAGATCTTTCTCTTTGTCTCGTATAACTCACGATAATGCCCATTCGCAGGATGATAATAAGTATCTGCATCTATTTCAGGATGCTGCATAAAGTAGTTATCTTCTATTGCCCATCCCCTTGCACCTTCTACAAAATAATATTTCAAGCCTCGTCGCGACAAGAATTTTGCAGATAACACCAATAGATCACCATTGAGATATAGAAAATGGCTGCAGCCTTCACCAAATACAAACAGCTTTTTACCCTTTATTGCCTGCTGCAGTATTTTCTCGGTTTCAGTACTGATAACTAAAGTACTGTCTGGATTACGCTCTATAACAGACTGGTGGGTGGACAGGTACTGTAACAATGCATTTTCCTGGCTATGCGCTGTTACATAAAAACATACAATTAATATAGTCAGCAATGTAGCTTTTCTCATAGATAACGCAGGTTTAGCAATGCAATAAATGAAAAATCTAGAGTACAAACAATAGCTCGACATTCTATAAATTCACGGGCTCACGGGCTCGCAGTCTTCCGACAGGATGACTCGTGTCTACCCAAAGCAGCCTGTCTCCCGACCGGAATTTGAAAAGCTGAAGCTTAAAGTTTGTCCTTAGCTGCCTGGCATCCAATGGTTATTTCACATCCATATGCACCCCCTCTTGTCCTCGTTTGTAACCGTGCACAACAATCTTGTGAAACACTACGATCCGTGGAACTGTGCACATCTTCTTTTGGAAAACCACTTCAGCCAATAGTATCTTGCACCGTGGTTATGTTTCCTGGCAGCTTGGTTCAACATACACCAAATGTCCGTTGCATTTAAATATTCCAACAGACATTTTAAAAGGTGGATGTACTGCAACCCTAACTAGCAAAGGTTTCCACCAAAAATTAAAAGTGTCCTTCAACGGACATTTTAAGACATTCTGGAAGGGAAAAGGACATTTTAATATCCCCCCCGCACATCGCTCCGGTTTCTCGTTCCTGGCCATTCACACTCCACAGTCTCAAAAATCACCTTAATTAAAAAAATCATATTTCAGCCAAACCACCTCACAATAATTTCGTCACCTCCAACAGACATTTCTCCTCAAACTATTACCAGCAAAGCAATTCCACCAAAATCCAAAATGTCTGTCAACAGACATTTCAGTACATTTCATCCCATTCCGTCACATTTTTTTGTTACCTCTATCTAATATTTCCGGTTTGCCTCATTTCTTCCATATTTTCCATTAATTTTGCGCCTCGGGCGTTGAGCCCGTTTTTTGTGTGCTCATCCCGCCTGCTACAAATTTTTTGTATTTAAAACCTCTTTTGAATTTATAGAAAATGCCATTAGATCATTCCATTAAAAGTGTGCTCATCATCGGCTCAGGCCCCATTATCATTGGTCAAGCCTGCGAATTTGATTACTCAGGATCCCAGGCTGCACGCAGCTTGCGCGAAGAAGGTATCAAGGTGATACTCATAAATAGCAACCCTGCAACCATCATGACCGACCCCATAGTGGCCGATAAGGTGTATTTGTGGCCGCTGAATGTGGAAAGCATTGAGCAGATACTTGAAGAGAATGATATTGATGCCGTACTGCCTACCATGGGCGGCCAAACAGCCCTCAACCTGGCTAAAGAAGCAGACGAACTGGGTATCTGGGAGAAATATAAGGTGCGCCTCATAGGTGTAGATATAAAGGCCATAGACAAGGCCGAAGACCGCGAACTGTTCCGCAAATGGATGATACAACTGGGCGTACCCGTTGCACAGGCCATGACGGCAAACAGCCAACTGGAAGGTAAAGAGTTCGCACAAAAGATAGGCTTACCCATCGTTATCCGCCCGTCATTCACACTCGGCGGCTCCGGCGGCGGTATAGTAATGAAGCAGGAAGAGCTGGAAGGTGCGCTTGAACGCGGACTTACTGCCTCACCTATGCATGAGGTACTGGTTGAAAAAGCCATGCTCGGCTGGAAGGAGTTCGAATTGGAACTGCTGCGCGACATAAATGACAACGTAGTTATTATATGTACGGTGGAGAATCTTGACCCTATGGGTATTCATACCGGCGATAGTATCACCGTAGCTCCGGCAATGACGCTGAGCGATACTGGCTTCCAGCTCATGCGTAATACGGCACTGATGATGATGCGCGACCTGGGCAACTTTGCAGGTGGTTGCAACGTGCAGTTTGCCCTCAACCCCGAAACCGAAGAAATAATAGCAATTGAAATAAACCCGCGTGTAAGCCGCTCATCGGCCCTTGCATCTAAGGCTACAGGGTATCCTATAGCCAAAATAGCTGCAAAGCTGGCGGTAGGTTATGCGCTCGATGAACTGAAGAATCAGATCACACAGACTACCAGTGCTTACTTTGAGCCTGCGCTCGACTATGTAATAGTAAAAATGCCACGCTGGAACTTTGACAAATTCAAGGGTGCCGACGATACACTGGGCCTGCAGATGAAATCTGTAGGTGAAGTAATGGCTATTGGCCGCACATTCCCCGAGGCTTTGCAGAAAGCCTGCCAGAGCCTGGAGAACAATGCTACAGGTCTTAGCGACATCAGCCGTGGTAAGTTGAAACCCGAAGAAATGGTGGATGCTTTACGCCGCCCAACCTGGGATCGTATCTTCCGCATAAAGGAAGCTATGGCTGCGGGGGTTTCTATAAAGACTATTCGTGAGATCACACAGATTGACCGTTGGTTCCTCTACCAGATACAAGACATCATCAATCTGGAAAACGAGATCAAGAAATACAAACATCTGGAAAAATTACCAGACGACTTACTAGCTCAGGCCAAGCAAATGGGCTTCAGCGATGATCAGTTGGCTGAATTGATAAAGGATTGTACTGCCGATGAGGTGTATGAACACCGCAAAAAACTGGGCATCACCCGCGTATTCAAAATGGTGGATACCTGTAGCGCCGAGTTCGAGGCAAAAACGCCATACTTCTATAGCACTTTCGAACAGGGTTCTTACGACAAGCAAACCAAGGGTAACCTGGTCTTTAACGAAAGCAACCTGTCTAAAAAGAAAAAAATAATAGTACTGGGCTCTGGTCCTAACCGCATCGGTCAGGGTATCGAGTTCGACTACTGCTGCACCCATGGCCTGCTGGCTATTAAAGAAGCTGGTTACGAAGCCATCATGGTCAATTGCAACCCCGAAACAGTATCTACCGATTTCGATATAGCCGATAAACTCTACTTCGAACCCGTATATTGGGAACACCTGTGGGAGATCATCGAGCACGAACAGCCCGAAGGGGTGATTGTACAGCTCGGTGGCCAAACAGCCCTGAAGCTGGCCCGCCGCCTGCACGAAAAAGGAATAAAAATAATAGGTACTTCTTTCGACAACATGGATATTGCCGAAGACCGCGGCCGCTTCAGCGATATGCTGAAAGACCTGGGTATTCTCTATCCTAACTATGGTACCGCTTACAATACAGACGATGCTATAGAAGTGGCGGCCCAGGTGGGCTACCCCGTACTGGTTCGCCCGTCATATGTACTCGGTGGCCAGCGCATGCGTATCGTCATCAACGATGAAGAACTGGAAAGCAGCGTACTCAGCTTGTTGAAGCACCTGCCAGGCAACAAAATACTGATTGATCACTTCCTCGATCGTTGCCAGGAAGCAGAAGTAGATGCCATATGCGACGGTGAAGATGTGCACATCATGGGCATTATGGAGCACATAGAGCCTGCAGGCATACACAGCGGCGATAGCCACGCAGTACTACCGGCATTCAACCTGGGCGAGCTTGAAGTGACCGAGATGAAAGACATCGCTAAAAAAATAGCTTTGAACCTCAACATCCGTGGCCTCATCAACATACAGTTTGCCATAAAAGACGGTAAGGTGTTTGTCATAGAAGCTAACCCGCGCGCAAGCCGTACCACACCATTCATAGCCAAGGCCTACGGTGTGCCTTACCTCAACATTGCCACCAAAGTAATGTTAGGAGAGCTAAAGCTGAAAGACCTGAAAATAGAAAAGAAACTGGAAGGGTATGCGGTAAAAGAGCCCATATTCAGCTTCAATAAATTCCCGAATGTTAACAAAGAGCTGGGTCCCGAAATGAAGAGCACAGGTGAAGCCATCCGCTTCATCAAAAACCTCCGCGACCCTTGGTTCCGCCAATTGTACAAAGAGCGCAGCATGCACCTCAGCAAGTAATACGATCTAATAATTAAACGGCTTCGTAGAGATACGAAGCCGTTTTTTGTTTAAAATAATTTATAATATTTGCGTTGTAATTCTAGTAATTCCATTCCACCTTTTATTAAATATAGATAACATCCTATCTATTATTCTTTTGGCATGCGCTGCTGCATCCTTCAGTACAAATAATGTGTTATTATTTATTAAATCAGGTAATACACCAAATAGGCACGATTTTTTAATTAAACGCTATATCTTTAATACGGATATAGCGTTTAATTTTAGCCCATTCTTTGGCTTGAAATTTGTGTCAATTATATTTTTAAACTATAGTATTAACCTAAAACAAACCAATATGAAAAAAGTATTACTTCCACTTTCTTTTTGTGTGTTAGTCACAACAGGCGCGTTTGCACAGGCCATCACGCTCAGTCAGACCAGCTTTGCAACTGCAAGTACTAGCGGTGCAGATACAATTCTGAACACAGCAAGTATCCCCACCTACCCTGCTCTTACCGCAGATGCAGGTGCTAATTTGGATTTTACAGGCGCTACATCTAATACCAGCCCATCAGTTGTATATCGTGTGGCAGCAACCGCCGGCAGCCAATGGGCCGATAGCATGCACTTAACCTTCTCTGTGTTTCCCTATACTGCCAAATTAGAATCCTCTCTTTCCGCATCAGGTTATGTACAATCTGGTGAGCATATTGATAAGGTTGGTTATTCTTTGGCTGCGGTAACATTCATACCAACTGATAGCCTGGTTATTAATAATCAAGATATTGTTTTTTCTGCCAATAAAACTAAAATTGCCTTTCCTGCAACAAATCAATCTACATGGTCTTCAACCTATCATTATGACTTTAGCTTCGTTGTAACTGCAACACCATTTAGTCTAAATCATGCAGCCGGTGTTGTACGCGCTTATGTTGCTGAAAAAGATACAGTTATCGGCTACGGAAAAGCAAGAGTTAAAGATATTAACGGAAACGGGTCGGCTTATGTTGATGTGTTGCAGATAGAAACTGTTACCACTACAACAGATAGTTTCTTTTTAAATGGTAGTGTTGCACCTGCAAATATTGTTGCAGGTCTTACCAACAATACTGCAACTCAGGGACAGATCACAGTAGCAAAGGAACAGTTCTATTATAGAGCTGGTGAACTGACCCCGCTGGTTCATATTTCTTACGATCCTACTAACACCTCACCTGCTGCTGCACAAACACAGGCTGCACGTCTGCCATCTTCTTACATCCCTGAAACTCAATATACTCACACTTTAAATGTATATCCTAACCCCGTAACTAACCACACAATAATAGTAAGTGGTGCACCTGCTAACTATGGTAGCTGGAGCTACGAGCTGGAAAATGTAACTGGTCAGGTAGTTACAAAGGGTGCTCTAGAGCTCAACAATAATCAGGAAAAAACTCAGGTTAATTTGTCTGGTACAATAGCACCGGGTACTTACTTCCTGCACATGTACAACGGTGGTGCTGCACAGGAAACTGTACGCACACTCACAATAAAATAAGAAGGAAACTAAATATAACAGCAAAGGGCGCCAACAGGTGCCCTTTGCTGTTACCCCCTCCGCCATTTCGCAGTAGCCCTTATGCTTCAGAGAAATCTGTTAGGCAAAAGTTATAAAGCTCATCTTTAAAAAAAGGTCTTTCCTGGCATACACCCAAACATTCTAAAAACTCATTTTCTTTTGTGCAGTGCTAATGCATTTACCTTTGCGCCGTATAGAATATCTTTGACACGCATAGCAGGTACTAATACCGCTTAGAAATAACAATGGAGAACATGCAATCTAAAAAACCGCAAGACTCGTTCGTGGTCATGTCCGAACTGGTATTGCCCAATGATACCAATACGCTTGGCAACCTGATGGGGGGCCGCCTCATGCACTGGATGGATATTGCTGCGGCCATTGCCGCACAAAAACATTGCAATTGCCCCGTGGTAACAGCATCGGTAGATAATATATCTTTTAATACCCCTATCAAGCTGGGCTACCTGCTTACAATAGAAGCTAAGCTTACCCGTGCATTTACTACCTCTATGGAGGTTTACCTCCGTGTGTATGGCGAAGACATGCATACCCAGTACAAGTACCTGAGTAATGAAGCCTATCTTACGTTTGTAGCCCTTGATCACAACAGCCGTGCACGTAAGGTACCCGAGCTGATACCTGAAACCGACCGTGAAAAAGGGATGTATGAGGATGCATTGCGCCGCAGGCAGGTACGTCTCATACTGGGCGGGAAAATGAAACCGGAAGATGCTGGTGAGTTGCGTTCATTATTTATAAAAGAATAGCTCAGCGCAGTGCCACGTTTATAAACAATATCTTTGACTCACGGAAGAAATTTAAGCCATGACTTTAGTAAGAACACAACCCAACATACACGACGCGATAGATTTTGATTACAACCTGCCGCCTATTCAGCAGCAGCAATTGAAAAATGGTTTGCCTATCTACTGGCTCAATGCCGGCGTGCAGGATGTTGCAGAGATAAACTGGGTGTTCCCGGCGGGTATGTGGTATGAGCCTAAAGCAGCCGTAGCCAATGCAACCGCAGGCATGCTAAAGAATGGTACGACAAAACGCACTGCCGCCCAGATAAACGAGGCGCTTGAGTTTTATGGTGCCAGTCTTAGTGCAAATACAGGCAACGATTTTGCTACAGTTACATTGCACACGCTTACCAAACATTTACCTGCATTATTGCCGGTGGTGTACGAAATACTTACAGAAGCCATCTTTCCTGAAGCTGAGCTGGAAATACATAAACGCAACGCTATTCAGCGTTTACTGGTTAACCTGCGCGAGTGCGAATTTGTTGCCAACCAGCGTATCGATGCACTATTGTTCGGTGAAGACCATCCTTATGGCCGCTTTACAAAACAGGATAAAATAGAAGCTGTAACACGCCAGGATGTGCTCGATTTTTATCGCACAGCCTACAGCCTTGAAGGGGTAAAGATTTTTATGGCTGGCCGGATAACAGAAGAGCATGTGCAACACGTAGATGCTATTTTTGGCAGCATCCCCGTACAGCCAAAAGTTATTATAACTCCTGAATATACCGTACCAACTGCGCATCCCGTTCAGGAACATACATCAAATGATGAGAACGGAGTGCAGGGCGCTATACGTGTGGCACGTTTATTCCCCAACCGTCACCACCCTGATTACGCGCCAATGGTGGTGCTCAATACCTTGTTTGGCGGTTACTTCGGGTCGCGCCTCATGAGCAATATCCGGGAAGATAAAGGATATACTTATGGTATCTATAGCTCACTAAGCCCATTAGTAAATGGTGGTTCGATAACCATACATACTGAAGTAGGTCGCGATGTGGTAGAACCTGCGACAACGGAGATATACCGTGAAATGGAACTGCTGTGTAATGAAGAAGCAGACGAAGAAGAGTTGCTTTTGGTAAAAAACTACTTACTGGGTGGGCTTTTAGGCGATCTGGATGGTCCTTTTAGCATATTGCAGCGCTGGCGTACGCTTATCCTTAATGGCTTTACTGAAGAGCATTTTAATAACAATATCCGTATCTACAAAACGGTAACTCCGGCTGAACTGAAAGCGCTGGCGCAAAAATACCTGAGAAAAGAAGATTACTACGAAGTGGTGGTGATATAGTAGTGCCTTGTTATTGATGATTTTATAGTATCGCATTTAACAATACTTTATTATATCCTTTCAATATGTTTTAACATATTCAGGCAACTTTGCTGCTGATTTAGCAAGGCTTGACAATATGAGATTAAACCGTACGATACTTTCTTTTTTATTCTGTTTTTTATGTACAGGCGCGTTTGCCCAGGCTCCTGTTTCAGATAGTACTCAAAAACGCACAGACACCACCGCACCAGTAAACCCGGTTACCGATAGTACTGGCAAAGTAACAGGGAGTGGCGCCACACCTGCTGGTAGCTCCGTATCTGCACAAGTTGCCCCGGCCAAAGGGGGCACAGTGTCGGGTATATTAGTAGATAACCAGAACAAGCCTTTAGCTTACGCTACTGTAACCCTGCTGCGTGCAGATAGTACTGTAGTGAACGGAGATCTCACTAAAGACGATGGAAGCTTTAGCATATCCCCCACAGGCACAGGTACCTTCATACTCAGTATCAGCGCTATAGGGCTTAAATCGCGTTTCATCCCCGGTATCACAATAGGGCCCGGTGCTATGAAGAAAGACTTAGGTAATGTAAAAGCTACCTCATCTACCAACAGGTTGAAAGAAGTGGACATTGTAGCTGAAAAGCCCATCATGCAGATGGACGTAGACAAAAAAGTATTTAATGTAGAAAAGAATACTACAACAGCAGGCGGTAGCGCATCAGATGTATTGAGCAATGTACCCGCGGTTTCTGTAGATGTGGATGGTAACGTAAGCTTGCGCAACAACAGTAATGTAACCATACTTATAGATGGTAAGCCTGCAACGCTCTTGGGTAGCGATCAGGCATCTGCATTACAGAGTTTGCCTGCATCAAGTATCGAAAGCGTGGAAGTCATTACAAACCCATCAGCTAAGTACGATGCGCAAGGCCCTACAGGTATCATCAACATAGTAACCAAGAAAGATGGCAGGCTGGGTGTGAACGGTAGTGCCACATTGGGTATCGGCACCGGCGATAAATACAATGGCGCTTTTAGCATTAATGTACGTAAAGGCAAATGGAATGTATTTCTCAACAGCAATTTCCGCTTAAACAGCAATTACAATAACACCAATACCGATACACGTTATGATAATGGCTACCATACCTACAGTTACGAACATGGGCAGAGGCAGTTTGATGGTTCTTTTAATACAATTGGTGCATCATACGACTTTGACAAGAACAATACTATCACCCTTACTCAGAGTGTAAATATTATGGGTTTCGGGAATAATAGCAACTCTAACGCACAAACTACTGCAGCTGGCTTGTCTTTAGATTCCTCACAAGAACGTTATTCAAACGGAAAAGGTGGGCCGCTCTCACTTTCTACATCAGCTGATTACAAACGGAAATTTAAAAAGAAAGGCGAGGAATTAGACATTGATGCAACGTTTGCAAATACTAATATCTTCCGCACTCAAACTTATTCTTCTTTTTACACGAACAATCAAATTCCGAATTTCAATACTTACGAAACTGCGCCCGGGCAAGGTAACAACAAAACTTTTACAGCCTATGTAGATTACGCTGACCCTTTGTTTACAAAAAATGGTAAGCTGGGCTTTGGTGCAAAAACACAGCTCTATAAATTTCAAAGCAATAACTCACCGCTTATAGATACCAACGGTGGTCCTCAGCTCGTAGATTACACACTTGCTGCCCACTTTAATTACAACCAGCAGATACACGCCGGCTATGTCAATTGGAACGATCAGCTTGGCAAATTCAGCTACCAGGTAGGTCTGCGTGGCGAGTATAGTCAGTATGATGGTACCGATGTCATAACAAGTCCTATACATTATAGCCAGAACTATCCATTAAGCCTTTTCCCTTCTGCATTTGTTTCTTATCAATTACCAGATCAGCAGAGTATATACCTCAATTATAGTCGCCGCACAAATAGGCCAAACTTCTTCCAGTTATTGCCTTACAAGGATGTTTCAAACCCTTCTGTAGTGTCGCAGGGCAATCCCGATCTTAAACCGGAATTCATCCACAACGTAGAATTCAGCTATTCTAAAGCAACTAAACGTGGCGATAATTTCATCATCAGTGCTTACTACACATACACCCAAAACCTATCCCAGAGAATATCAAGGATTATTACAGGTTCTCCTGAAGACGATTCGCTGGGCCTGCAGCAGTTTACCAACAAACAATATTCTACAACATTAAATGTCGCCTCTGGTACCACATATGGTGCCGAAGCTACAGGCCATGTTTCCATATTGCCGTTCTGGGATGCAACACTGGATTTCAATTTCTTCCAGAACCAAATTAACGTAGGCAATATAGATACTGCATTTAGCAGGTATGTAAAAAACCAGTCAGCGTTTAGCTGGTTTGGTAAAATAAACACCAATTTCAAGTTGCCTGGGGGTTTTTCACTACAGCTAAATGGCAATTATGAGAGCCCCAAGGTACAGGCACAGGGCACACTTAAAGAAGTGTATTGGATAGATGTGGCTTTGCGCAAAAACTTGTGGAAGAATAAAGTAACTATTGTGGCTAACTGTTCAGATATATTCAATACCCGTAAGTACACTACCACTACTAACATTGCAGGTCTTTATAACGAGACTTACTATCGCGATCGCGAAACCCGTGTAGGTAATCTCACATTCACATATCGTTTTGGTTCTAAGAATCCGCAAGCCGCAGCAGCGCCCGGCGGAAAACGTGGCAAGAAGGGTGCCGATGCCAACAAGCCAACTATACCAGACAATGAACGTGAGAACAACCTGAAAGGCGGTGATGATGATAATGGTGGCCAGGGTGGCGGCCAAGGTGGTGGTGGCGGTCCAAAGAGCATCCGGTAATTATTGTACAACATATCAGTAATTGACAGTATTTTTGATGTAAGTATTTTTTCTATGCGCAAGACAATATCAGGTATCGCCATTTTCACATGCTTGTTGGCAGCACAAAGCGTTCAGGCCCAGGGATTGGGTGGTTATATAAACCAGGCAGAAGACTATATAAAAAAAGCAGAGGGCAATAACTCAACCACTGGAAGCACAAACACAAGAAATAATGGCCAGCAGAACAACACTACTCAATCAGGAGGTGCTAAAACCAATTTTAGCGGTCTCAGCACTGGCGATATGAGTGGAGCCCTGCGCCAGGCATTAACAATAGGAGCGCAAAATGCATCCAATCGTTTGTCTGCACCAAATGGCTTCTTTGGCAATGCACTCATAAAAATACTCATGCCTCCCGAAGCAAAGCAGGTGGAAAGTACATTAAGGGAAGTTGGTCTGGGGAGCCAGGTTGACCAGGCTGTTCTTGCCATGAACCGTGCAGCAGAAGATGCATCAGCTAAAGCAGCGCCTATTTTTATAGACGCTATTACGCATATGACCATACAGGATGCTTTGGGTATATTACAAGGTGGCAATACAGCTGCCACAGAATATTTAAAGGTAAAAACTACTGTAGCATTAACATCAGCATTCAGGCCGGTAATACAAAAATCATTGGCCAAAGTAAATGCTACCCGGTACTGGACCCAGGTGTTTACTACCTACAACAAATTACCAATGACTACCAAAGTGAATTCCGACCTGCCTGCATATGTTACAGAGAGGGCACTTAATGGTTTATTTGTAGCCATATCAGAAGAAGAGGCAAAGATCAGGCTTAATCCAGCTGCACAAGTAACCAATCTGCTCCAAAAAGTATTCGGAGGTCATTAAAAGTTTATTGACTGCTTTCTGATATTAGAGTCATCACTATAAATCAAAACCTATGAAAACCAGCTTATTACTATTGGTGTCGTTTTTGTTTTTTTCAACACTCTCACGCGCGCAATTTCCCTATTCTTTAACTACACAAACCGGGCAAACATATACGCCCCTATCAGCAGGTGTAAGCTTTAACGGCGGTAATTTGTGGGAAGGTTTTGAAAATTACATGGTTACCATGCCATTCAGTTTTAATTACGGATCTACTACCTCCAATAATTTTGGTTTCATGTTTGAGACAATTGCCGCGTCTGATACTCAAAATATCATATCAGGGTTCAGTCTTATTTACTCAGGGCTTATTGATCGTGGTGCACTGGGGTCCCAGTCGCTCTCTCCAATTAGATATACTACTAGTGGTACAGCTCCAAACCGTATTTTTAAAGCCGAGGTCTTTAATGCTGGTTTAATTAATGAATATTTCGACTACCAAACGTTAAATGACTCTGTCGATATACAAATATGGTTGTACGAAACCAGCAATGCAGTAGAGTATCATTTCGGCCCTTCCCGCATCACATACCCGGTCGACTATTTTAGCGCAAATGGTTATGATATTATCGGGTTTTATAAAAATGTAAATCTTAACACAGACACGCTCGACAACTTTTATTACCTCACTGGTAATCCCTCATCTCCTACTATAGATAGTGCCGCCAGTAATAGCTCAGAGCCTGCTAATGGATTGACTACATACCCTGCTAATGGTACAGTATATAAGTTTACGCCTAAAACTACAGGTTTAAACAACGTAGGCATTGCTTTAAAAGGTATAGATGTTTATCCTACACTGGCTGCCAATACACTTTATATAGTAAACACTGCAGGCAGCAATATAAGCTACGATTTACTATCTATAACCGGTGCGGTTGTAACCAGCAATATTACTTTGGCAAACGGTAAAAACACTATCGACATCAGTATGCTGGCGCCGGGAATGTATATCATTAAGGCCGTGGGAGCACATGGCCAGGGCTTATATAAGTTTGTAAAAGAATAATGACTAACATTTAATATCGTAGTTCTTAATATTAATAAAAAATAGTATTATTTTGCATTTGCACAGCATATAAAAATGCTGCTGTTCCTAATAAAAAATTTTGAGGTTATGGATCAATCAGTCCTTTTGAGCTTAGAGTCATGGTGGAGTGAAGTTTCTTTTGAAGGTAAAGACAATTTTACCATAGGAGACAACGGAGAAATAATACTGAAGGCATTGCCCGGTGGTAAAGAGCGGGTAGTAGCAACCGTAAACGCAGAGACCGCCGCTGCTATTTTAAAAACCCTTACTGAGAAATTTGCCGAGGCTGAAGCCCGTGCGAAGGAACTGGAAACAGAGTGGGTACAGGCCGATGATAAGCTAAAGCTGCAAGGTAAAGTAGAACGTCTTAAAGACTATCTACAGCATGCAGTAGCAGTGGGTAACTATGGCCCTATTTTCGCGCTGGTAGCCGATTGGGAGAAGACCTTGCATGAGCTCAGCGAAGAAATTTATAAAGAACGCCTTCGGGTAATAGAGCAGGCCGAAACGCTTGCTGATAGTGATAGCTGGAAAGAAACCACACAGGCCTTTAAAGACCTGGCCGAAAAGTGGAAAACCATGGGCAACATCTCTAAAGCAAAGAGCGATGTACTATGGAACAGGATGGAAGCTGCCCGTACTAAATTTTACGATCGTAAGCGTATCAACCACGAGCAGCACGAGCAGGAAATGCTGCGCAACCTGGACTTGAAAATGGAACTGGTAGAGCTTGCAGAAGGCAGTGCTCTATCAGAGAAATGGAAAGCAACTACCGAAGATTTCCGTCAGTGGATGGAGCGATGGAAAGCTACAGGCCGTACTGTTGCAGATAAAAATGAAGAATTGTGGCAACGTTTCATAACTGCCAAGAATACATTTTACGATCGCAAAAAGGTACATTTTGACCAGATACAGGGCGAGCAGGAACAGAATTATGCACAAAAGCTGGCACTGCTGGAAAGAGCAGAACAGCTAAAGGATAGTACCGAATGGGGGGCCACATCGCAGGCATATGCTACACTTATGGAAGAATGGAAAGCCATAGGTAAGGTACCCCTCGAAAAAGCAGATGAATTGTGGAATAGACTTACCGCTGCAAAAGACCAGTTTTTCCAGGCTAAGAAAAGCCACTTTGGTACAGTTAAGGTTACACAAGACGATAACCTGGCGCAGAAACGTTCTATATTAAAACGTGCAGAAGCATTAAAGAACAGTACCCGCTGGCGTGAAGCTACCGAGGAACTGAACGAGCTGATGGACGAATGGAAGAAGATAGGCCCCGTAGCCCGCGAGCACAGCAATGCTATATGGGAAGAATTTATACAGGCACGCAAACACTTCTTCAACCGCAAAGATGCTAACCGCGACGAGCGAAAAGTACAGGCTGAAAAGACGGTACACATTCGTAACGAGCAGGTACGTGGCTTTGTAACCAAACTACAGGAAGAGATTCGGGAAGAAGAAGAGCGCATTGCCGATTTCAGGAACGATCTTCAAAACGTAACTCCGGGCCGCAAGGCTGAAGAATTGCGCAAGCACCTCGGCAACCTCATAGCCCAGGGCGAAGAAACAATAGCCCGTAAGGTTAAGAAACTGGAGGAAGCTAAGCGCGACGCCGCGCAGCTCGACGCAAAAGAAAAACCTAAGAAGGAAACCGCAACACCTGCGGCACCACAACCTGTAGCAGAAAATACTAATACTGCAACACCTGCGGCAGAAGAAAACACAGCACCTCAAGTTACTACTGAAACAGAAGTGGAAACTCCTGCAAACAATACAGACGTTGAAACCGGAACAGAAAGTACCAATACTTCCGTCGAAGGCGGCACAGAAGAATAGCACCCTCTTGTAATTATATTGAAATAGCCCGGACTATGGTTCGGGCTATTATTTTAAGCACATATTTATGATGGAGTAATTGATGCGTCATTATATAATCAAGATATTTACTTGCTTTTTTGAAACATAATATTGCTGGCTTAGTTTAAACGCTGCATTACTTTGTCTCTACGTACATCTGTATTACATCCACGTACTCCCCTGATGGCTGTTTGGCCGCTTTGATGTGTCGCCCCTCTTCTATAAATCCTAACGACCGGTACAGATCAATGGCCTTCTGGTTGGTATGAAAAACATTGAGAAATATTTTCTCTAAATGTGCATTTCCTTTTGCCCATTTCAATAGTGTTTCAACGAGCTTCCTGCCTATTCCCATGCCTTGGTAGTTTGGGTGCACACTCACACCAAACTCACCCGTATGCGCAAATTTTTTCTTAGCATGCGCAGTTAGTGAAAGCAACCCCACAACCATATTATCTGCTTCAGCTATCAATATAATAGAGTCCGGATTCTGAGCAGAACTTCTGATCCATGCTTGCTCTTGCTCAACAGTCATCGTAAATTCTTCCGGTGTAGTCAGTACCTGGTCGGTTGATGCAAACAGTATTTTGGCAAAACGGATAATGCCTTCCGCATCACTTTCTATCGGTTGTTTGATCGTAAATCTTATGCCGTTTTTGGCGTTGTAACTATTCATTTCAACTTGTATTATCTACCCAAATTAAATGCTAAACCCACCTCATTACTTTTCCGCGCTATAAAACTGATCTTATGATGGTGGTTATGGTCATGTATTATTCCGCCTATTGCCAAGCTTCCGCCCACTGCAAAAACTAATATACCAATGCCTGCCACAACGTCCCCATTAGTAAATAAATTATTTAAGGTAGCTTGTTCATGGGCAGCTTCAACAAGCCCAACAACTATCATACCTGCTCCCACCCCAGAAAGAACTATACCGGTCGTATGTGCGCCACACCATTTTTTAGGCTTGTTATTACGAGGAGAAATAAACCCATTATCACTATCGTACTTGTCCTCATAGCTTTGTGCCAAGGCCAGGGAATTGCTGAACAGGAAAATAAACAATAGCAGGATTACAGGTTTCATAAGTTTTGATTTAACATCCTACGAAAATTAATCAATTTTACAGTATCAACTATAAATGAAAATATCCGCACCTGGCGGATATTTTCACAAAGTTATATTGTTCAATGTTTATAATTTATCCCCTTCCTTCACCTGGTAACTACCATTAGTTACTATTGCTTCACCTGCATGCAGGCTGCCAAATACTTCTGTGCTGTCAGCATGTTCATTGCCTTGCGCAACATTCACTAAATGGGCAGCGCCTTCCTGGTTTACAATTATATACTTACGTTCCGTAGTAGTTACAATAGCACTCTTAGGTACTACATAGGCATTTGCATTACCGCTTGTAGGTAGGGTTACCTCGGCATACATCCCCGCCTTAAAAATGTTATTAGGGTTCAGCACATCAATTTCTATTGCTTCAGCGCGGTAGCTATTGCTTAGGCTTTCTGATGAGCGGGATACCTTTCCGTGAAAATCCTGTCCGGGCAGTGCATTCACTTTAAAATGTACTTCATCACCATCGTTCACCTGCGCACTATACTGTTCAGGTATATTTACTGCAAGGCGCAGCTTAGATTGTTGTTGTAGTACAAGCATAGGTTTTGCCTCTTGCGCACCAGGCCCGGCCAGTGCACCTGGGTGTACATTGCGTTCTGTTATTACACCATCAAAAGGTGCCGTTACCGTGAGGTAGCTTTTTATGGTTTCCTGTGCTTTGTAGTTCGAATATTCACCTTGTGCTGTAGCGCTGTCACCATGCATTTTAGATGCTGCAGCATCCAGGTCGTAAGCTGCAATGGTTCCGGGAGTCTTACTGGTTTCCAGCAGGCGGTGGTAGCGGTCCTTACTGGTTATATACACAGCTTCAGCCTGTGTATATTTCAGCTTTGCGGCTGCTACTTGTTGCTCTATTTCCGGGGCTTCAAGTGTTAGCAATACCTGTCCCTTCTTCACTACAGAGCCGCGGTCGACAGTAACCGTTTTTACGAAGCCATTTACTTTGGGGAATATCTGTACAAATTCAAATGGCTGCATCACGCCCGGCAATTGCACATTGCTGCTTATCTGCCGCATCTGTAGCTGCATGGTTTTATAAACTTTTGCAGCTGGCGGAGCTTCTGTTTTTTTATGCTCTTCCTTATCCCCGCATGCAGCGAAAGAAAAGGTAATGGCCAGTGCTATTATTATTTGAGATCTCTTTGTCATAGTTTTTCTGATTATTGAGTTGTATCAAGACAATAAGCCATTGATACCAATGCTCATTATATAGTTTATAACTGTTTGGGGTGAATGTCTGTCTTGTTTACTTGTTTGGATAAATGCTTTTCCGGCAATAAAGACACCGATTTTAAAGTTGCCTTTTGTTGCAGCCATGTGTAGCATTGTGGCACAATGAATAGTGCTGCAAAAGTAGAGGCAATAAGCCCCCCAATGATTGCCCTGCCCAAAGGCGCTGTCTGGTCGCCCGATTCTCCCAGTCCGCTGGCCATGGGTATCATACCCACTATCATTGCAAGGCTGGTCATTAATATGGGGCGTAGTCTTATTGCAGCGCTCGATATCGCTGCCCTTGCTACATCGTTGTTAAATTCAAACCGCAGCTTTTCTGCATTGGTCACTATCAGTATCGCATTAGCCACAGATACACCTACCGACATGATAATACCCATGTACGATTGCAGGTTCAACGTAGAGCCTGTGAGTAACAATAGAGCCAGCGCGCCAAGTATCACAGCTGGTATAGAAGACAGTACAGCAAGCGATGCCCTGAACGATTGATAGTTGGCCGATAGTAGTAAGAAGATAACAATAATGGCCATTAGCAAACCACTTTGCAGGCTGTCAAGTGTTTCCGTAAGCAAGTTCGACATGCCTTTTACATCTACTCTCACTCCCCTTGGTAAAGCACCAAGAGACTTGATGGCTTTAAGTACTTCATGAGTACCGCTGCCTAGGTCTTTCTTGTATAGGTTGGCGCTTACTGTTATAAATCTTCTTGGGCCACTGCGGTCATATTCTCCGGGCACAGTATCCATCTCAAAGGTTGCTACATCTTGCAATACAAGCCCCGTTTGCCCCACCTGTAGGGGTATTTCTTTAAGGTCATTTATATTGTTCATTATGTATGGCGCTACCTGTGCCTGCACCTGGTAGGTGTATGCATTTTTTGTATCCAGCCACAGATTTTTTTCAGTGTACCTGCTCGACGATGTGAAATCAGCTACCGACCTTGATACATCCTGCAGCTTCAATCCCATCTGGGCTATTTTGTATCTGTCCAGTACAATTTTTACAGTCGGGTATTTTAAAGGTTGTTCTATCTGTACATCCCGCATAAAGGGTACTTTCTTCAGTTCACTAACCAGCTTGTTTGCACAGTTTTCTATGTCCTGCATATCCTTTCCGCCAACCTCTACCTCTATGGGTGTGGAGGCACCCTGGCTCATTATCTTTTCTGTAAGCTCTATGGGCTCAAAAGAGATCTTTACGTCTGGGAGTTTATCATGCATGGTGTTGCGAAACAGATCCTGGAACTTATCCTTACCCATTTTAAAATGCTCATCCAGTTGTATTTGTACCGAGGCTTCATGCATGCCGCTGTTAAATACATACAAGTTAGCTGTGGCATAGTTGGGCGGCATCATACCTACATATGCAGAGCTGATCTCCACATGATTGTCTGTTATGCTGTCCAGCAAATGCAGTACATCGTGCATCATTGTCTCAGTTCGTTCCAGTCTGGTTCCATCAGGCATACGCAGTTTTATCTGGTATTGTCCATTATTGGTTTTAGGCAAAAGGTCTTTTCCTATCCACACAAAAAAACATCCGGCGAGTCCTAGAACAATAATAAGATAGATGCTTACATTCCGCTTTTTATTCCTGATACTTTTTCTAAGTATCCATTCAAAACGGGTTTTTAGGTGTTCAAAAAAATTGGCTTTCGCGGGTTCTTTTGCATGCGTACCATTGGTTGTGCTTACAGCATGTTCACCTGTAGTCACGTGGTGCTGGTACATACCTTCTTTCAGCAACCAGTTAGATATGATAGGTACAAGGGTTTGCGATAAAAGAAAGGATGCTATCATAGCAAATCCTACGGATAATGATAAAGGTAAAAACATAGCCCTTGGTACTCCCGTCATCAATCCAGCAGGCACAAACACAGCCAGTATACTCAACAGTATAAGTAGTTTGGGTAATGCTATTTCCTCACATGCTTCCAGTATAGCCTTTCGTTTGGGCTTACCCATTTCCAGGTGTTGGTGTATGTTTTCTATGGTTACAGTACTTTCATCTACCAATATTCCTATGGCAAGTGCAAGGCCCCCCAGGGTCATAATGTTTATGGTCTGTCCAAATATCTTGAGCAGAAAAACCGCGCTGAAAATAGCAAGCGGTATAGTGATCACTACTATAATGCAACTGCGCCAGTCGCGCAAGAAAAGCAGTATCATCAAAGCCGTAAGCACAGCGCCTATAACACCTTCCGAAATAATACTTTTTACGGAATTGATAACAAATATGGACTGGTCAAATTCGTAACTGATGTGTACATCCTCTGGCAGCAGGCTTTGCATTTCTGGCATTTTTGCCTTCAGGCTCTTTACCACTTCCCACGTCGATGCATCTGGCGTCTTCACTATAGGCATGTAAATAGATCGCTTCCCGTTTACCAATGCATATCCAGTTGTTACGTCCGATGCATCTTCTATTGTTGCCAGGTCGTGGAGGAATATTGTATTGGTGTTGTCCGATCTTACGGGTATATCTCCAAAGGCCTCTACAGTGCTTTCAAGTGCATTTGTGGTGGCCATGTAAGTAGTGTTCCCTGCACTTATATTGCCCGATGGTGCAGTTATGTTATTGTGTGTCATCACAGATACTACCTCATCTGGAGTCAGGTTATAGCTTCTTAGTTTATTCGGATCTATGTTTATAACTATAGTACGCTGGTTGCTGCCTATAGGTGGTGGTGCCGAAAGGCCGGGCACTGTAGAAAATAACGGCCTGATGCGTGTGGCTGCCATATCATGTATCTCTTCCAGGTTCCTGTCTGGGCTGCTGAATACTAATGTGCCTACAGGTAAAGAAGATGCATCAAAACGTATCACCTGCGGCGGCAATGCTCCGGGCGGGAAAAATTGCATGGCTCTGTTCAGCTGCACAGCTACCTCGGCAGATGCTTCTGCCATATCGGTACTCTCAAAGAATTGCAGTTTTAAAATGCTTATACCTTGTATGTTCTTGCTGCTGATGCTTTTTATACCGCTTACATACAGAAATTGATCTTGCAGTCGGGTAGAGAAAAAACCTTCCATCTGCTGAGGGGTCATACCTGCATAAGGTTCTATTACATAGATCACTGGCAGGTTAAGTTTCGGGAAAATATCTATCGGTATCGTATTCACAGCCAGGAATGAGCCGAAGAACACAGCTGATATAATTACCAGTATAGTTATCGGTCTTCTTAGGGCTGCTTGTATTAAGCTCTTCATGAAGATTATTTAAAATTTTGTAAGAAAGTGTCTAATTGGCCGCTCAGGCCTGCCCGTAGGTAAAGTAGTTGTAGCATATCGTCTTGCGCAAGCACGAGGTCTGTTTCAGATTGGTTCAGCACATACAGCGCAGTGGTCACATCGGTAAGCGTGTTTAGTCCTGCACGGTATAATGCAACCTGTTGCCCATACGCCTGTGTAGCAGAGCGCAGTCTCACTGGCAGTTCTTGCAGCTTCAGCATTGTAGTGTTATAGCCTATACCAGCCTGCTGTAGTAATCTGTTCAGCTCTAATTGTTGATTTTGTAAAGCATGTGCCGCAGCATCTGTTCTGTAACTGTTCTCTTTCAGCTCATCATGCCGGTGTTTTATATCAAACAAGTTGTAAGAAAGTGAAAGCCCAAGCAGATAATTATACCTGGTGTTGGCAGTAGCGTTAAGGGCATCAGGTGCGTACATGTCTGTGCTCGATATGCTGGAACCACGTTGCCATCCGGCACCTTCAAAAGCAACGCGAGGCAGGTATCTGTGTGCTATTGCATTGCCTGTAGCTGCCTGTTGTTCGTATTGTTTTTCATACAGGTCCAGCAGCGGGTGGGTACCTGCCACGCTGTCTGCTGGCTCAAACAGTTTTATTTTATCCAGGAATGCTCCGGTAAAAATGCTGGTGTCTGGCGCTATTCCTGTAGTATCTGTGCCGGTATAACTGTGTAGGTATGCCTGGTCATATTTATAATCGCCCAGTGCTTGCAGGTAGGCTATGCGTGCTCTGGCATATTCAGCACTGGCGGTAGCACTGTCAACACCCGGTTTCAATCCGCTGTTTACCGTAGCTTTTATAGCGTTCAGTATAGTTCGGGTACGTTCCACGTTCTGCATTTCTACCTTCATCAACTGGTACTTTTTCAACCAATCCAGGTATAGGGTGATCACGCTTTGGGAAAGTAGGTACTTGTCACTTTCCAATCCTGCTTTAGAAGCTGCCAATTGCGCCTTTGCTTCTTTTTGTTGTGCGTTGTAATACCCAAATGTGTAGAACTGCCAATCCAGGTACGATATGGCAATAGTGCCCGACGATAAAGATCCATTATTGCTTGCACGTATAGATCCGGATGTAGAGGGTATTACACCCAGTGGGAAGTAAGACCCTGGAAGACTGTTAGATGTACCGGCAGTAGCTTCTCCTATCAGTCGTAATGCTGGTAGTCGGTTTCCGTTTATTGTGGTAATGTGTGCCCTAGATGATGCCACTTCAGATTCACGCTGTAGTATTAGCGGATAATTGGCCAAAGTTTTATTAACGGCATCGTACAGGTTCAGAGGTTGGCTATTTGCATTGGGTATAGTAGCAAATAGCACCAACCCTGCTAGGATGCACTTTTTTAGGTGCATACTTAGGTATGAATGCATAAAATTATATGGTTGGGGCGCAAGCCCATTAAAAAATCTTAAGAAATATAATAGAGATAACTTAATAAATCAAGCCAGGCAAGCAGGTGGTCCCCGCAGCAGGTCATTGCTATTAAGTATAGCACTTATATGCGACCTGTATAAAGAAGAGAAATAATAAATTGTAAAATCAGGTACGCGTGTACTCATCACCCACATCTCAGATTGTACAGCAGATGACGATGGGTTTACCAGTTTTTTATGAATAAATTGTCTGTGCCGACCTGGATACTTACCCGCCTCATACATTAATCCGAAAGACGCGGGTACATGAAGGTTATTATGGACAAGATATTGGACGTGCGGTGCTGGCTGCTGCATAACACTATTGCATGCATGTGCTCCTTGCGAAAAAAGCAAGATAACCATACACTGCAATATGAACCAAAACGGCCTGCCCATGTTTTTAATAAGAGTATACGAAATTATGCAATAATTATTTATTAAGTGTATTAGTATTTATCTTCAACAATTCGTTAACACTAACTAAAAAAATATACAGAGATATCTTTGCAAGACATCTCTGTATGAAAATATTAGTGTAATCCATTAAGAATTAGAACCTATTTTTGATTCTTTATATAGTTCTTCTACTTTATAATCGTGCCTTTTCTTATCGTACTTGATCAGGTTATCTTCACGTTTACAACTCTTCAAAAGCGTTATAAACTTTTCGTTGGTAGGAGAAAATACTCTGTCAAGGTTTGCATCGTTAAGTTCATAAATATCACCACCCAATCGCCTGCTGAAATAGTATTTTATTTCAGTAGTAGGATTCAACTCTGTAGATGGGGTTCGTCCTTCGTCCATGTTAGTTTCGTCAACAAGGCGAGAATAAATGCACAGGTTTCCTAACTCCAGTACACGATATTTATCTCCATCATAAATGCGGTATTCATTACCGTGCTTATCCCTAAATCCCCAGACGTCATTTTCTGTATATTCTGAAGATCCGCTTGTTGTTTTAACCAACACCATGTCCGCATTATCTACACGTACATTCTTAAGTGTTGGGTCCATTTGGGGATCTTTGAATTCATCTATATTCTTTGCTACAAAAGGGAAATTTCCCTGAGCCATTGTGCAGTAAGCCATAGGCACAAGCATTAATAGCAAAACTATCTTTTTCATTACATTAAGTTTTTGGTTAAATATTATTGAATGTGTTACTACTCCGGGCCCACAGGCACGGGCACTTCGTTTACAAATAAAGTGATAACAATTTTACAGTAACCAGTTATGCTAAATCATATAGAAAGGTGGGGCGCGTTCTGAGATCTGTATTACAGAAGTTTCAGGCGTAATAAAGAGGTAAAAAGAGCATTGGTAATTATCTGCCGGGAATATGTGATCTTGGGTAAAGATATATTGGGTAATTACAAATAGGGATCTTTCCCTCGAAGCTTTTATCCTTCTTGCAATCGGTTTGGTTTTTATGCGTTGGCCCGCATGTACATAGTTTTCATTCAACTGGTTTAAAACATGGCTATTATAATCATGTTGTACACCTGCCTTATAGGTGGCATAAAGAACTTTAGCATCCGTCCCAACACTTCCGAGGGAAAGAAAGAGTAACAAAACTCCCAGTTGCAAAAAGATGTTTGTCGATTGTTTCATAAAACAAACATGTTCTCCTCAAATTGCACCAAAATCTTGCCACCAACAAATATAAGAGGGCACGTATGTTTATCATAACATACATGCCCTCTTAGCAAAGTAACATTCAATTAAATAAATTAGTCTACAGCCCCTCTATCCACCACCTGCTTTCCTTTATCAGGCTGCGCCATTTCTTTTCTATAGTAGGTACGTTGTGCGTTAGTTGGGCTTGTCTGCCTGGGTGCATTGGTGTGGCTTCTGCTTCTTCGTCTATAATAATAAGTTCGTAAATGCCATTTGCAGGGTCATACTTGCCTACTTTAAATTTATCCAGGTTGCCTTTGTCCAGTACCAGTTCATCTTCAGGTTCGCCCAGGGTGGGGTATCTGTATATCAGGTCGCCGGGCTTCAGCCTGTTCACCTGGTTTTCTTTTTCTATTTTTACCATAACCTTCATTATTAGCACAAATATAGCATGGTATAATGGTTTATACCATGCTATAAAATGCCTTTCGAGGCTTCCTACTTACTCACCCAAAATAAATCCTTCTGTAAATACATATACCTCCTTGCCTTCCTGCTCTTCTTCCTGCAGGTGTGCATCTATCTTCAGTTGTTCAAAAGCGTTTTCTATTTCAAACTTAGAGAATGACGGATATTTTTCCTGTAGTTCCCGTACCATTTCTTCTTTTGTGGCTGTAACCGGTGCGGCAGGAGTTTCCACCACTGTTTGCTTGGTGATCACAATAGCCCTTATCTTATCGGTCAATGAACCTTGGTTTTCCATAAAATGATTGTTTAAAATGTTGTAAAGCTATTCATATAAAACCCACGCCACCGCAGGTATAACCCAAAAGAAAAGGCCGGAATATTACATCCGGCCTCTTCAATAGTATGAGTTGAGTACTCTAATAATTACGTTGTCCCATTTTCTTCAGGTGCGATACATGCGATCCTATAGCTGCATACATTTTCGCATGCTCTATGTAAGGAACACCCAGTTCAGCACAAGCCTTCTTAATGATCTGGCTGATTACAGGGTAGTGGATGTGCGATACTTTAGGGAACAAGTGGTGCTCTATCTGGAAGTTAAGGCCGCCTACGCACCATGTAATAAATTTATTCTTGGTAGCAAAGTTTGCCGTGGTCTTCAATTGGTGTACTGCCCACTCGTCTTCTATTTTATTTGTAGCAGCCACAACCTGCGGGAAGCTGGTTTCTTCAACCGTATGTGCCAGTTGGAAAACGATACTTAAAACAAAACCACCAACGCTGCCATATACCAGGTAGCCTACAAGCCATGGGCCAAAACCGCAGAAATATATAGGTAAAGCCATGTACAGCACCACATACAATACTTTAAAACCCCAGAATGTAAAGTGGTCTTTCAACTTCAATTTTTTCAATGGCACGCTGCCTACATGTTTGCTGAAGTATTTTTTATAGTCGGTATAGAATACCCAGAATATATACAGCAAAGAATACAGGAACCAGAAGTATAGATGTTGGTATTTGTGTGCCTTGTAGTGCTTTTGGGTATCACACATACGCAGGAATGGCTTAGCGTCTATATCATCATCTACACCATCAATGTTGGTAAAAGAGTGGTGTACCATGTTGTGTTTCACATTCCACATAAAGCTGCTTGCACCCAGGCAATCCAGGCTAAAAGCAGCCATGTTATTAATTGTCTGGTTTTTGCTAAAGCTACCATGCGCACCATCGTGCATAATATTGAACCCTATACCCGCGGTCAGCAATCCAAGCAACGCACATTCAGGTATAGCAATCCATACTATGGGTGTAAAAAATATAAGGTGAACGTAAACAAATATATAAGATGATAAAAGGATTGCGGCTTTCCAATACAGTTTACCATTACCGGTTGCTTCAATATTTGCCGACTGAAAGTATTCGTTTACCTGTTTTCTCAATTCATTATGTACTGATAATGTTGAAGTTCCAAACTTTGGAGTAGCCATAATTATTCAAAAATTTTAAAAACAGAATATACTGCTTTGGTATAGCACAATATAAGCATAATTGTGCTGAACGTGCCGCAAAGGTCTTACTTTTTACTTGATACTCAAAGACTGTATTGTAATTTGTTTGACATTTTTTTCTTATTTAATGGTTAAGAAAAACAAAGCAAAGAAATTAACCATTGGTTTCCACAGGGCATTTGGTCTTTATTTTTTGTTGTCCACGGCATGTTTGGAAGGTACATTAAACAATACCGAAGTGGCCAGTGGCACGGCAAACACAAGTATGGTCAGTATGCTGGTCATCCAGTCGGCCTTTTCATCTGTAAGTATTTTACTTACAAAGGTTTCAGGATAAAAATGCTCATACAGGCTCATAGATAGTTTAAAGCCCAGTATCCCCAATACCACAAAAGCTGCTTTTTCAAGAAACGGGTACTTTTCCATTAGCACCACAAAAGCGCTGGCCACCAGCCGCATAGCCAGTATGCCTATAAATACCCCCACCCATACCAATATTATGTTATCGGTAAAGGCAACCGCAGCAAACACATTATCTATAGAAAATGCCAGGTCCATTACTTCTACCAGCAATACAGTGGCCCAGAACGGTCCTAGCATACCTATTATCTTACGGTATAGGGCGCTTTTTTGCTTGTCGGCTGCCTCAGCAGTATTGGTGCGTTTCTTGTGCTTTACAAAATAATTGATGAACAGGTATAGCAGGTAAAAGCCTCCCAACGGCTTCAGCCACCATATTTGTATCATATATGCTGCAAAAAACAGGCATATACCCCTAAAGATGTAGGCTCCAATTATCCCATAGCTTAGAGCCCTTTTACGATCCTTGCGGTCAAGGTCTAGCACCATAGTTGCAACTACAGCCGCGTTATCCACGCTCAGTAGGCTTTCTATAAGTATAAGGTTGCAAATAATGGCCAGCGAGTTAAGCGGCTTATCTACTATCTGTTGCAGGAGTGTACTGATGTCCATGGGGTAGGCTATAGTTCTTCAAAATATCGTACCATACACTCTTTTAGTATTTGCTCCTGGCCTTTCAGTCCGGTTTCAGTTACAGGTTTCAGTTCCTGGTAGTGGGGCCAGCCTTCCTCATCGCGCAGCACAAATTCATAGTATCCCAGTTGGCTCAGCAGCTTACATACGGCTATATGCATCAGGTCTTGCTTTTGTTCTTTGGTAAACTTTCTCGTTTCAGGTATTGCCCCCAGTTCATTTATACCTATTAAAAAGAACATGCCCTCCATATCGGGTTTCTTACCAAACCGTTCGGTAAGCAGGTTTGTCACATTCATCCACCGCTCCTCAAAATTATCCATTATATATCCTGTAGTTTTAAATTTTTTCAGGTGTAAAGTTACTCATTCAGAATGCTTTTATAGCTAAAGCTTGGGTAATGAAGTAATGAAGTTTTTAAAAAAAGTTAAACTATCAATATAGTTTCTTCTTTTTAGTATCGAATTTCTATTTTTGATCCATATTGTTTTGTACCTATGGAAATGTCATCATCGGCTGAGATCCGCGAATTAAACGAACGTATTCACCAGCAGAGCGCTTTTATAGATCTGCTAAAGATGGAGCTAAACAAAGCGGTTGTTGGTCAGCAACACATGGTAGAGCGCCTGCTTATAGGCTTGCTGGCTAATGGTCATGTACTGCTCGAGGGCGTACCCGGCCTGGCAAAAACATTGGCCATAAAATCGTTGGCAAATGCTATACACGGCAAGTTTGCCCGCATACAGTTTACCCCCGACCTTTTGCCTGCCGACGTGCTGGGTACTATGGTCTACAACCCCCAGGCGCACGAGTTCAACGTGCGTAAGGGCCCCATATTTGCCAACTTCATCCTTGCCGATGAAATAAACCGCGCCCCCGCCAAGGTACAGAGTGCATTGCTCGAAGCCATGCAGGAGCGCCAGGTAACCATTGGCGATACCACTTACAAGCTCGAAGAACCATTCCTCGTGTTGGCTACTCAAAACCCTATAGAACAAGAGGGTACTTATGAGCTGCCAGAGGCGCAGGTAGATAGGTTCATGCTCAAGATTATCATTACGTATCCGAAGAAAGAAGAAGAGCGCAATATCATCCGCTTCAACCTCAATCCACAGGGTATGAGCAAAATAAATGCTGTTGTTACACCCCAGGATATACTGAAAGCCCGCGAACTGGTGCGCGAAGTGTACATGGATGAAAAAATAGAACAGTACATACTGGATATTGTTTTCGCCACCCGCTTCCCTGCCGATTACAAACTCCAGAAGCTGAAACCACTCATCAGCTACGGAGCATCACCACGTGCCAGCATTAGCTTGGCGCTGGCTGCTAAAGCTTATGCATTCATCAAACGTCGCGGATATGTAATACCAGAAGACGTGCGTGCTATTTGTCACGATGTAATGCGCCACCGTATCGGCCTTACCTACGAAGCTGAAGCTGAAAATGTAACCAGCGAAACCATACTGAACGAAATACTGAACGTGGTAGAAGTACCTTGATCTGTATCATTTGAAATATCACAGCCCGGACTGCCTGTCCGGGCTTTTTTTATCTATATTTGCTACGTCAATTTATATATATGTTGCCAATACATTTATTCCGGCAGAACAAGGAACTGATACTGGAAGGACTTAAGAAGAAGAATTTTAAAGAGCCGGAACTGGTTGACCAGATTATTGCTATAGACGAGCGCCGTCGTCAACTACAGGTTGAGAACGATAACATTGCTGGCTTTATCAATAGTGCATCAAAAAACATAGGCCAGTTAATGGCGAAAGGCAATAAAGAAGAAGCTGAAGGGCTGAAAGCAGAAGTAGCAGCAAAAAAAGATGCTGCAAAGGATATTGCGCAACGCCTGGCCGAGCTGGAAACAGAGCAACACGATGCCCTGATAAAACTGCCAAACCTGCCGCATAGCAGTGTGCCATTTGGCAAAACGCCTGAAGAAAATGAAGTAGTTCGCACAGGTGGTTCCACCCCCGATCTCAGTGCACAAAAACTACCCCATTGGGAGCTGGCTGCTAAGTATGGTCTTATAGACTTTGAACTGGGTAACAAACTTACCGGCAGTGGCTTTCCTGTTTATATGGGGCAGGGTGCAAAACTGCAGCGCGCACTCATCAGCTATTTTTTAAGTTACAATATAGATGCTGGGTATAAAGAATATTATCCTCCTTACATGGTAAATGAGGCCAGTGCTTATGGCACAGGCCAGTTACCCGACAAAGAAGGGCAGATGTACCATGCTACTGCCGATAATTTTTACCTCATACCCACTGCCGAAGTTCCGGTAACCAATATATACCGCGATACCATCATTGCCGAGCACGAACTGCCGGTAAAGATGACTGCCTACACACCGTGCTTCCGCAGGGAAGCTGGTAGTTATGGTAAAGATGTACGTGGTCTTAACCGCTTGCACCAGTTCGATAAGGTAGAGATAGTACAAATAACACAACCCGATAATAGTTACGATGCTCTGGAAGGAATGGTAAAGCATGTAGAGCAGCTCTTGGTGGAGTTAGGATTGGAATATCGCATCCTGAGGCTTTGCGGCGGCGATATGAGTTTCACTAGTGCGCTTACTTACGACTTTGAAGTATATAGTGCAGCACAGGAACGTTGGCTCGAGGTGAGTTCTGTATCCAACTTCGAGAATTTCCAGGCCAACCGTATGAAGATACGATACAAGGATGCCGGTGGGAAACCACAGTTGGTGCACTCATTAAATGGTAGCTCACTTGCATTACCACGCATAGTAGCCTGCCTGCTCGAAAACCACCAGACACCCGATGGTATTAAGATACCTGCAGCCCTGCAACAATTTTTCGGAAAAGAATTGATCAACTAACAATTGTAAAAACCTAAAAGACATTTTATGATACAACGTATACAATCGGTTTGGCTGCTAATAGCCGCATTACTTACTGTCGGTCTCTTTGCTTTCGATATGTACCATGCACATATTCTTGTAAATGGCGTGGACACATTAGTAGAGATAAAAGTGAACAATGATTATTTACAATTACTGCTTGCTTTGATCATTACTTTATTGCCCTTCGCAGCAATTTTTATGTTCAAGAACCGCAAGCGCCAGCAAAATCTTATTATGCTTACTCTTGTGCTCACCTTGGGTTTCCTGGCCTACATGGTTATAAAAGTCACAAACCTCAATAACCAGGTACCTCAGCCCACTAAGGGCTCCTATTGGATAGGCGCTGTACTTCCCGTTATATCCATGGTGTTTCTTATCATGGCCAACAACGGAATAAAGAAAGACCAGAAATTAGTAAAATCTTTAGACAGGCTGCGATAAATCGCAGCCTTTATTTTTTCTTCTTGGGGGCAGCTTTGGCTTCTTTATTAAACTCCAGCGCCAGCCCCACCCAGTGTTGCAGTTTAGTCGTAGTGTTCAGTACATCTTCGCTCACATACATAAAGCCTCTCATCACCTTACCCCCATGCACCATCGGTTCGCAGCCGGGTTGTTCTATTACTTCTTCAAAATTGGTGGGCGATATGCGTACCATTATCCTGTCCTTGCCTACACTCACGCACATTTTCCCGTTCACCATAAAGGTTACACCGCTAAACATTACCTTTTCTTCCACATCATGGTTTGTTGCTGCTATCAGTTCCCTTACCCGGGCTGCAAGTGCTTCATTGTACATAAGTGCAGTTTTTAAAGCTATTCGTAGCGGCTATCCTTTTTCTTCCAGAATATTATTTCTTTACCCAGCAGGTAGTGCAGCGTAATGTAGAAGGTAGGTATAATGGCATGTCCACTCAGGTAGGTGCTATATGCTACCGTTTTCTGTAGGTTATAGTCTTCAACCGTTAGGTGGTAGTAGTTATCGTTTTGCAGGAAAATGATGTACTGAAAGTTTAGCCCCAGGCTCATATACAGCTTTTGGTTCACCGCATCTCCGTACACATACTCCATACCCAATCCTATAGATGGGAATATTTTAGTAATGTTAGATACAGAATCTATATTTATATTGCTCGCCTCACCTCCTTTACCCGCTAGTGCAGCACCCGCTCTGGCGTAATCCATAAAGCCAATACCACCAATAATGTACAAAGAGTTTTGATTATTGAAGGTGATCACATAATTACCATTCAGCATCACATTTTGATAGTTGAAATTTTCGCACGCTACATTGGTGCCTATCTGTTGCAGGGGTAGCCGGGTACGGCCAAAAGTATAGTTAAGGGTGGGGAAGAACTGTGTGCCTTGTGGCTTGTAGCTTACGCCCAGCCTTACACCAAAACTGATCTGCCCATAGTTAAGGCGCTGGTTATACTTGTTAAACATCAGCGGGTAGCTCATATCTATACCAGAAGATACCTCAACCTGTGCATTACATACAGGCAATGCTGTTATCATCATTATTAAAGCGAGCAGCCAAAGCCTTAAATTTTTTTTTCTTGTCCTCATTGGGTCTGGTTTGCTGAAACAAGGGCAAACTTAGTACTAATAACACATTTTGGGACAAAGAAAGTATGTCGCCAAAGCTATTAGCGGCAAAAAATAAACGTAAAGGCCATATATTTTAAATATTATAGGTATGCATGTAGTAGTTAATGAGTTTATTAATGTATTCTTCTACTTCTTTAGTAGAATTGCCTACAATGGCAATAACTTCTTTCAGCAACTCTTCAGTAACACCAAAATAGTTTGTCCAGTAATCTAAAAGCTGTGGTTGTGAGAGGTCAACGATAGCGTTATCGATAGAAATTTTTTGCATCGTCATCACTTCTTAGTTTCTGTAGGTTTTCTTTATATTTTTTTGTTATTGATTAGTTAATACAGGTGAAATTACAGCACTGAGATCAAAAAAAGAGTTATTTGGGTAATTTATTGTAAAAAATTACAATAGATTGCGGCTAAGGGATTTACACATTGTCATCCTGGCATATTGGAGACATTATAGTATTTATTTATTAAATGTGCGCTATTCTTTCACAAGTTTTACCACCTGCGCACAGCCCGTTTCACTCACCACTTTCACAAAATATACTCCCGCAGCCATGGTGCTCATATCAATAGGAGTTGTAGAAGATGCATTAAAATTATGATGGGCAGTAAACAATGCTTTACCCATAATATTGTAGATAGTTATTATTGCACAGCTATTCAGGTTGGGGATAGAAACGCTAATTATTCCGGTAGCAGGGTTCGGATAAACAGATATACTTGAACCAGCATTATTAATGGCCGGAATAGCTAGTTTGTAGGGATGCGCTACATATCGGCTGGCAAATAGATTATATACTCCATCATCTATATAACCTGCGGTAACGAGATCACCATTCGATTGTAGTCCCATACCATACATATTATTTGAGCACACGGAACATAAAAGGTTTTGGGTCGTTGCGCCATTGATACCAAAGGTCGAATCTGGCATTCCATTTTCATTGTAACGAACTATGGCTTGCCCGAAGCTACCCCAGGTTCCTGATTGTCCTGCAAGCACAATTTTATTGTCTGCCTGTACAGATAAAAATTCTGCAAAATCCTCATTACTGTCTATATCCGTGTATGTTATTCCATTTGTGCCAAATGATTTGTCTAACAGGCCGTTTGAGGTGTATTTCTCTAATATAAAATCAAATGTGCCATTTGCATCGCCGCCTATTCCAGCCGCCAGGATGCTGCCATCTGGAAGTATTTTTATAGCCGCCAGGTCTAGTTCCTGGCCCGCCACAGCATCCCCAAAATAACCAAACGAAAAATCAATATACCCGTTTGTTTTAAACCGTTTTAGGGATGCTTTACTAGAACCATTTTCGGATGCTATCAAAAATTTTCCATCTTGCTGTATAGAAAACGCCTCAAAATATGAAGCGTCGACTGACAAAATTAATCTGCCGGTTCCCGAGGTACCGAAACTTGAATCTACAGAGCCATCAATGTTAATGCGAACTAATTTCACTTTGTTTCCATCGCTAATAGTCAGGTTTTCACCAGCAATAATATATTTCCCATCTGCCTGCATAGATATGTAAAATGCCATAGTACCCGTATCCCCAAAACCTATTATTGTGTAACCTGTTTTATTAAACGAAGAGTCTGGTGTTCCGTCGGGCAAGTTACGGCTGATGATAAAGCCGGTATCTATTTTCGCACCGCTGCTTTCATAGCCTGTGCCTATCGATATTATTCTGTCGCTGCCGTCATGTATAATTCCACTGCCAATAGAAAAAGGGTTCAAATATTGTTTGTTTAGTATTGCAACTCCATTCACACCAAATGAAGAATCTACTTCACCACTCTTCTTTAGCTTTAATAACCCTGTCTTTCCTGTTAATAATGTATCCATACGTGGTACAAGAAGTACCGATTCGTCATTCGATAGAATAGTGATCCCCGTTGCCGCACTGTAGTCCGAAAAAATAACAGAGCCATTCACACCATATGTAGTATCTATACTACCATCATGCAGCGCATATTGCGCAAGTCCGTTGTATGAGGCTATGACTAATACAACAGCGATAGGGATTAATTTTTTCATTTTATCTGTTTACATGCAGTGAAGTTACTTCCTCGACCTATAGACGTAAAGATGAATCTAAAACCCCGATATTTTAAAAAAAAATGATTACTCCTTTATAACAAGTATGCACTGGTGCATCTAGCGCAAGTGTTTTCCACTTGTGCTATGTAAGCAGGAAGTCTTTTTGACTTCCATCACAAGTTCCGTGGATTGTTATGACCTTTCCAAACATTTTCAGGTGGCTTTTTGAAAGCTATCCACATAGGGTCGTTGTTTTTTTATGACTGCAACGGCTCTTAGTACGATCTTGTTTCTAATTGCATTCAAAATACTCATGCTATGCT